>LJZQ01000009.1 GCA_001314845.1 Marinobacter excellens HL-55 | reverse complement strand
GGGGCGGGCCGCTGTGCCATAGTGCCTTCCGGGACGCGCTCGAGCCGTCCGTGGGCTCTCAGCTTTGGCCATCCATGGCCAAAGATGGTCCCGGAAGGCACTATGGCACAGCGGCCCGCCCCCGAGACTGGACGGATTACCGGCCGACTACCCGCTCCGCTTCTTCCATCGGCGTATGACGAACATCTTCACCCTTGGCCATGAAAATCACATGCTCGGCAATGTTGCAGGCATGATCGCCAACGCGCTCAAGGGCGCGCAGCACCCACATCACCATCATGCAGCGACTGATGTTACGGGTATCTTCCATCATGAACGTAAGCAAAGCCCTGGCCGCAGCCTGGTACTCTTCATCCACCCGCTTGTCTTCTTTCATGACTCGTAACGCCTGATCAGCATCCAGCCGGGCAAAGGCATCAAGCGCATCGTGCAGCATGCTCAGCACGTGGGTACCAATGTGACGAACTTCCACATAGCCCCGCGGCGCCTGGCCCTCTTCCGTCAACTTGATGGCCATCTTGGCAATCTTCTTGGCCTCATCGCCCACTCGCTCAAGATCTGCCACCATCTTGATGACCGAAATCACCAGGCGCAGATCCCGCGCAGTGGGCTGCCGACGGGCGATAACCAGTATGGCCTCTTCATCCAGATTGGTTTCCATCTCATCGACTACTTTGTCTTTCAGGCGAGTCTGCTCCGCCAACTGGCCATCACTGTCTACCAGAGCCTGAAGCGCCTGCTCTACTTGGCTTTCAACCAGACCGCCCATGTTCAAAAACTGGGTTTTAAGCTCTGTCAGTTCATCATTGAACTTCGCGGAGATGTGATCTCCGTATACATCGTCCTTTTTATTCGGCATAGCGGTTATCTCCAATGTTCCGGGGCTGCGATCAACCAAAGCGGCCAGTAATGTAGGATTCGGTCAACTCGTGTTCCGGAGAGGTAAACACCTTGTCAGTCTCATTCACCTCCACCAGGTGCCCCAGGTGGAAGTACGCGGTGCGGTGGGAGACCCGGGCCGCCTGCTGCATAGAGTGAGTCACGATCACGATGGTGTAGCTTTCCGACATCTCGGCAATCAACTCCTCCACCTTGGCGGTGGCGATGGGGTCCAGCGCAGAACAGGGCTCATCCATCAGGATCACTTCCGGGCTAACTGCGATGGCACGAGCAATACACAAGCGCTGCTGCTGGCCGCCCGACATGCCCGTCGCAATCGCATCAAGTCGGTCCTTGGCTTCATCCCAGAGGCCGGCTTTGCGCAGACTACTCTCAACTATGTCGTCCAGGTCCGACTTGCGGTTGGCCAAACCATGAATACGGGGGCCGTAGGCTACGTTGTCATAGATGGACTTGGGAAAAGGGTTCGGCTTCTGGAACACCATGCCAACCCTGGCCCGCAACTCCACAACATCGCGCTTCGGATCGTAAATATCATGGTCGTCAATGGCCAACTGACCCTTGACCCGACAGATATCGATACTGTCGTTCATCCGGTTCAGGCATCGAAGAAACGTTGACTTGCCACAGCCGGAGGGACCGATGAAGGCAATGACTTCGTTACGGCCAATATCCAGGCTGATATTCTTGATGGCCCGATCCTCGCCGTAGAACACTTCAACATTACGAAGTTTGAACTTCGGGTCGTCCGAAAGAGGATGACCTACGGTCTTCCCCTCTTCAATGACGGTTTCCGCCGGTCTTTCTTCCTTTACAGAGACGATCTTTTCTTCAGGCATAGCCGCTTCGCTGGTTACGGTTGGGTTCATAGTGTTCATAAATAATCTCCTTACCACCGACGCTCAAGACGTTTACGGAGCCAGATGGCGAGTGCGTTCATAGTGATCATGAAAGTGAGCAACACCATGATGCCGGCAGACGCCAACTCGATGAAGCCTTGTTCAGAGCTACTGGCCCAAAGGTATATCTGCACGGGTAGCACGGTCGCTGAATCAAAAAATCCACCCGGTACATCCACAATGAAGGCCACCATACCAATCAACAGCAAAGGTGCGGTCTCCCCCAGGGCCTGGGCCATGCCGATGATGGAGCCGGTCAACATGCCGGGCATCGCCAGAGGTATCACATGATGAAGCACCACCTGCATCTTGGAGGCACCAACACCTTCTGCGGCCTCGCGTATGGATGGCGGCACGCTCTTGATCGCCGCTCTTCCGGAGATGATGATGGTAGGCAGCGTCATCAGCGCCAAGACCATGCCGCCCACAACCGGGACCGAACGCGGCATACCGAAGAGACCGATAAACACCGCCAGGCCAAGCAGACCAAAAATGATAGACGGAACGGCGGCCAGATTATTGATATTGACCTCAATAAAGTCAGTAATCTTGTTCTGGGGTGCAAATTCCTCCAGGTATACCGCGGCGGCAATACCCACAGGAAACGCAATCACCAGTGTAACCACCATGGTCAACAGAGAACCGACAATCGCCCCGAGAATACCCGCATTGGCAGGCTCTCTGGAGTCACCCCGACTGAACAGGACATCGTTGAAGCTGGTATCGATAACGCCCTTTTCCTGCAGTTCGTCCACCCAGCGTTGCTGCTGTTCAGACAGTTTAACGCTGTACCGCGGGTTGTCAGCGTGCTTGACGTAGGTTGAGACCCGATCGTGCGCCAGAAACTCGATGGTTTGCGTGGTGTTAAGCAAGTCCGGGTTATCTTTTAATAGATTCCGAACCTCACTGGCACCATAACTACCGATCAACCGGCCCAATTCCCGCTTCTCAGCCGCACTGTCGGCCTCCGGAATATGCTCCTGCAGGGCCGCAATGAGAGGCGCAACAAAATCCGCCATGGACAACTGATCCTCATCGGAGGGATCATCGAGGTACATCATGTCGGAATCCAGGGTCACATCCAGAGTAATCGTGGTCTTGACGAACCCTGTGTGGCCTTTGGTGATAATGTCCGCAAAAAGAATAGCCAGGGAGGCAAGGGCAATGAATATCGCCAGCATGCCATACATCCGGAACCGGCGTTCCTTTCTATAACGACGCTTGAGGGAGTTGCGGACAATCTCCGCCTGAGAACGTTGATCAGTCATACTGTTCCCTATACTTGCGAACGATCTTGAGCGCTACCACGTTCAGCAGCAGCGTAACGATGAACAACAGCATACCCAGGGCAAATGCGGACAGCGTTTTGGCACTGTCAAACTCCTGGTCACCCACCAGCAACGTTGCAATCTGCACAGTCACGGTTGTTACCGACTCCAGGGGATTCGCTGTCAGGTTTGCGGCCAGCCCCGCGGCCATCACGACAATCATGGTTTCACCAATGGCACGGGAAGCAGCCAGCAGAATGCCACCAATAATTCCCGGCAGCGCGGCGGGGAAAATAACCTTCTTCATGGTTTCAGACTGGGTCGCGCCCAGCGCCAGGGAACCGTCACGCATGGACTGGGGAACCGCGTTGATAACATCGTCAGAGAGAGAAGACACGAAAGGCACAATCATAATGCCCATGACCAGGCCCGCAGCCAGTGCGCTTTGAGACGAAGCTTCCAGGCCCACCGTTTCGGCAAGCTCCCGGATGAACGGCGCTACGGTCAACGCGGCAAAGAACCCGTAGACGACGGTCGGAATACCCGCCAGCATTTCCAGCAAAGGCTTTGCGGACGAACGCACGCGCCTGCTGGCGTACTCGGATAGGTAAATCGCTGACAAGAGACCAACCGGCACGGCCACCAGCAGGGCAATGGCTGAAATCAACAGGGTACCGGTAAACAATGGGATAACCCCGAAAGCCCCCTCTGAACCTACCTGGTCCGCCCGCAGGGCCGTCTGGGGGCTCCAGCTGGTGCTGAACAGAAAATCGCTGATCGGAACCCGACCGAAGAACCGGATTGTCTCCAGAATCACCGAAAAAACGATACCCGCCGTGGTCAGTACCGCCAATGCCGCGCAAACAAAAAAAATGCGGCGAAGGGTTGTCTCGACATTGATCCTTGCGTTGATGTGAGGCGAAACACGGGTCCACGCAAACGCGGCACCGGATACAGCCACCAGCAAAACCAGAGCGGCTTTAAAGTTCTCGCTCTGATCATCCATCGTCTCAAGCACCGACGCAGCCCCGACAATATGCTCTGGCACAAATTCCGGATTCAGCTTTCCTGCCGCGACGTTACTGATCTGGGAAAGAATCAGGCTCGCCTCTCCGGCGGATTCAGGCCAGACATCCTGCGGCAACGATGCGATCACGATGCCCTGGATAACCTTGCCTTCAAAGCCGGCCCAGGCTGCGAGAACAATCAGCGCGGGGATGGCACACCAGAGTGCTGCCCGCGCTGCGTAGTAAAAAGGAAGTGCTTTGAGATTCCGGATGCCGCCCAGGGGCGCTGCCACGGCCCGGGATCGCATGTAAGCGAGGCCATAGGCAACTACGGCGAGAACCAGAACCAGGGGCAGAAGATTAGCCGTCTGCATATCAGTCTCTGTGTTGATGGCTTGAAATTGGCTCGGCGTCTATTTTGCCAGTTTGCCGCACAAAATATTCACACGAATGTAACAAAGGAACGCGGACCGTGAGGCCCGCGTTCCTTTTTCGTCATCCATAACGTGCTCTGCGAGACCCTTACAGTTCTTTGCCGGTCATCGGCTGCAGTTCCTTGGCGCGCTTGGCAATTTCCATACGCTCGTTGCGCGGGCTCGGAATCAGACCTACGTCAACCAGGTAGCCGTTGTCGCCCCAGGTGCTCTCGCTGGTGAACTCGGCAACGTATTCCTGGATACCCGGAACAACACCAACGTGCGCCTCCTTGATGTAGAACCACAGTGAACGGGCAACCGGGTAGTCTTCGCTGGAGATGGCTTCCGGGGTCGGCTCGACACCGTTGATGGTAGCTGCCTGAATTTGGCCAGAATTTTCCATCAGGAAGCTGTAACCGAAGACACCGTAGGTGCCTGAATCCTGTGCCAGACGCTGAACAATCAGGTTATCGTTCTCGCCAGCTTCGATGAACGCGCCGTCTTCACGCATGGAGTGACACACGGATTTCATGTCGCTCTTGTCCATCTTCTTGATGAAATCGTACTGCTTGCAGCCACCCTGCATGGCGATTTCAACGAAGGCGTCACGGGTACCGGAGGTCGGGGGGGGACCCATTACGCTGATGGCCTTGTTCGGCAGGCTGGAGTCGATGTCGCTCCACTTCTGGTAAGGGTTGGCAACCAGCTTGTCGCCGCCGTTGGGATCAGGCACTTCTTTGGCCAGGGCCAGGAAAACCTGTTTCAGAGAGAAGTCAGCCTTGGCCGCTTCTTTGGAATTGGCAATCACGATACCGTCAGCACCGATGCGCACTTCGGTGATTTCCTTGACGCCATTGGATTGGCACAATTCAAATTCGCTAGGCTTCATGCGACGAGAAGCATTGGTGATATCCGGGTGCTGTGTACCAACACCTTCACAGAACAGCTTCAGACCGCCGCCGGAGCCGGTAGACTCAAGCTTCGGAGTCGGGAAGTCGGTGTTACGACCAAAACGCTCGGCAACCACGGTGGCGAACGGATAAACAGTAGAGGAACCTACAATGTTGATGGTGTCACGGGCCATGGCCGGAGTGGACACGGCGGCAATGCTGCCCGCCAGGGCGACAGAGGTAAGAGCTGCTTTCAGTTTCATCACGTTAAGTCTCCATTATCGGTGGACGTTGTGTAAGGATCTTCTTTACCGATAGGTGCATCCTAAAAGCACTTCATGACAACTTTGTTACAGCTGTTGAAATATAGATCACATTGCTCAAATTTTCTTGCAGAGCGCCGCCAGCCCGTTACCATGCAAGGAAAACAACTCACAAGCATCAATACGAGCAACTTTCATGACGGCATACGATGATGACAAACCCACCCCTCGCGGTGAACTGACGCTGCAAATTATCCCTCTGCCCTCAGACACCAATGCCAATGGCGACGTCTTTGCCGGCTGGCTGGTCAAACAAATGGACATCGCTGCGGCCACCATGGCAGGTCGCATCTCCCTGGGCCGCAATGCGACTGTCGCTATGGATCGGATGGAATTTCTGTCACCGCTGCGGGTGGGCTCTCAGGTCAGTTGCTACTGCGAGTTGGTCGACATCGGCCGCAGCTCGATGAAAATCAATGTGGAGGTCTGGACCCTGGACCGTACCGCGAAAAATCCCCGTAAGGTGACCGAAGGGCTGTTTGTGTACGTCGCCATTGATGAGCATGGCCGCATTCGGGAAGTGCCAGACCAGAACCGCTGAACGCCTTGCGGTTGCTTAAGGGCTAGGCTCGAGCCCGGCTCAGAGACCCGCTACCGCATTGACTGCCAGCCCTGCAACAGCCGGGCGTAATTCAAGCGCTCCCAGGTCCGGGCGTTAGGCGCATTGTCCAGTGACAGAGCGCCCCGCGCCTCTGGCAGGGAGGTATAGCCCATGGTCGTCAGGCGCTGGGTCATTTCATCGGTAATTCGGGCCAGCGCCGACGGCCCTTCGGCCAATAGCGCCGACACCACCTGCACCACGGTGGCGCCAGACAGTATCGCCTTGGCGGCATCGTCACCGGTGTGCACTCCGCCAGAGGCTGCCATCTCGAGCCCGGTGCGATTGAACAACATGGCCATGGCATGCAACCGGACCGGCAGTTCGGCGCTGGTGGACAGCACCACTTCCCGACTCAGTTCCAGCTCATCCAGATCCATGTCTGGCTGATAGAAGCGATTGAACAGCACCAGGCCATGAGCGCCCGCAGCCTCTACCCCGGCGACAAATGACGGTAACGCCGAATAGAAAGGCGACAGCTTAACGCTGACGGGAATACTGACCTGCTGCGCCACCGAACGCACGACTTTAAGCTGGCGCTGTTCCAGAGTAATGGCGGTGTCAGATGGGTCCGTAGCCAGGTCGTAGAGATTCAATTCAATCGCCGAAGCTCCAGCCTCCTCCAGCTCCCTGGCATACTGAGTCCAACCACCAGCTGAGACGCCATTAAGCGAGGCAACCACCGGCACATCCAGCGCGCCTTGCAACTGTTCCAGGTGTTTGAGGTAACTGCCGGAACCCATCTCGAACACCTCGGATTCAGGAAAGAACGAGCGGGCCTCGGCGTCCATATTAATGCGGGAATCGATAAAGCGATGGGCGGCCATCTGCTCTGCCACCAGCTGTTCCTCGAACAATGAGTGCATGACCACTGCACCAGCGCCAGCATCTACGCAGGCCTTGAGTGCGTCCAGGTCGTCGGTGAGCGGGCTGGCGCCGACCACCAGTGGCGAGCACAGGTTAAGCCCGAGCCATTGGGTTGCCATGTCAGTCATGATGCTCTGCTCCCTTGTCCGGATCGTTTGGCCGGTCATGGGGCTCAAAGTGGATTCCGGCCAGTTGCATGTACAGCTCGCGCTGCTCCTTTGCTGCGTCACTAGCGGCGGTTGCCAGCAGCTCATAGCGCTGTGGGTCCCGCAATTCCAGCATCCGGAAGCGCGCCTCCTCCTGCATGTAGGCTTTTATCGGCACTTTCTGGCGCACCGAATCCAGCTGCAGGGGCGCCAGCCCCTCGTGTGTGCGCCGGGGGTCAAAGCGGTACAGCGGCCAGGCCCAGCTGTCCACCGCCCGCTTCTGCTGGGCCGGCGAATGCACCAGGTCATAGCCGTGGGCAATGCAGGGGCTGTGGGCGATGATCAGCGCCGGGCCATCGTAGTTTTCGGCTTCCTGCAGGGCTTTGCTGGCCTGATTGCTGTGGGACTGCATGGCAATCTGTGCCACGTAAACATGACCATAGCTCATAGCCAGCAGGCCCAGGTCTTTCTTGCGGGTTTCCTTGCCAGCAGCGGCAAACTTGGCCACCGCCCCCATCGGCGTGGCCTTGGATTGCTGGCCACCGGTGTTGGAATAGACTTCGGTATCCAACACCAGCAGCTTGATGTTCTGGCCTGACGCCAGGGCATGGTCAAGGCCACCATAGCCGATGTCGTAGGCCCAGCCATCGCCGCCAATCACCCAGACACTCTTCGGGCACAGCTCATCGGCCAGACTGGTCAGCTCATCTAATTCCGGGCCTGGCTGATCCGCCAGCCAGTCGCGCAGCCGTTTTACCGCCTCGCGTCGCGCTGTCATGGCGGTCTCGTCCAGAGTGGCGCAGGGGCTGGTCAGGTCACGGTATAGCGTGGGGGGAATGCGGTCTTTGACATCTTCCAACAGCTGCCGAGCCCGGCCCACCAGTTTGTTCAACCCCATGCGCATGCCCAGGCCCAACTCTGCCGCATCCTCGAACAGCGAGTTGTTCCAGGTTGGCCCGCGGCCATCGGCGTTCACGGTGTAGGGCGTGGTCGGCAAGTTGCCGCCGTAGATAGAGGTACAGCCGGTGGCGTTGGCAAGCAACAGCCGGTCGCCGAGCAACTGGGTCAGCAGGCGAATGTAGGGCGTCTCACCACAACCGGCGCAGGCACCGGAGTATTCAAACAGGGGAATCAACAGCGGCAGTGACTTGAAGTCCCGGGGAATGCGGTCCCGGGGCACATCCGGAACACTGCGCAGGAACGCCAGGTTGCTCGCCTCGGCCTCCCGGTGGTCTCCCAGCGGCCTCATGTTGATGGCTTTGCGCTTGGGCTGGGTGCGGTCCTTGGCCGGGCACACCTCCACACACAAACCGCAACCGGTGCAGTCTTCCGGAGCCACCTGGATCCGGTAATCCAGCCCCTCCAGTTCCGGCGTGTGGGTCTCGGGCACCGCCTCGAAGGTGTCCGGGGCACCCTTGCCAGCCTCCGGCTCAAACACCTTGCTGACAATCGCCGTATGCGGGCAGATCATTGCGCAGAAATTGCACTGAACGCAGAGGTCCGATTCCCAGATCGGGATTTCCTGGGCAATGCTGCGTTTCTCGTACTGGCTGGTGCCGGTCGGCCAGGTACCGTCGACCGGAAAGGCGCTGACCGGCAACTTGTCGCCCTGGCCTTCCATCAGCAGCCGGGTCACTTTCTGGACAAAGTCCGGCGCATCCTCCGGCACGGTTGGCGGGCGGCGGCGGGTGGCGGTCACCTCGCCTGGCACCGTCACTTCGTGCAGGTTGGTCAGGGCGGAATCCACCGCCTCGACATTGCGGCGCACCACTTCCGGCCCGCGCCGGCCCCAAGTCTGACGGATGGATTCCTTGATATGAGCAATGGCTTGCTCCCGGGGCAATATGTCGGCCAGAGCAAAGAAGCACACCTGCATCACCGTGTTGATGCGCCGCTCCAGGCCTGCCTTTTCGGCCACCTCGGCGGCATCAATCACGAACAGGTGAGCCTCGCGTTCGACCAGTGCCCGCTGGGCTTCAACCGACAACCGGTCCCACACCTCGTCCGGTGCCCAGGGCACATTCAGTAACACCATGGCGCCTGGCGCCGCGTGTTCCAGCACATCAAACCGCTCCAGAAACTGCGGCGCATGCACCGCCACAAACTGGGCCTGGCGAATCTCGTAACTGGAGCGAATGGGTAGCGGCCCGAAGCGCAGGTGCGAGACCGTGGTGGCGCCGGATTTCTTGGAGTCGTAGACAAAATGGCCCTGGGCAAACAGTTCAGTGCCCTCCCCCAGGATTTTAATGCTGGCTTTATTACTGCTGACGGTGCCGTCGGCGCCCAGACCAAAGAACAACGCCCGGCGGGTTTTCGGCGACTCGATATCGAGGGCGCTGTCCACGTCCAGCGAAAGGTGCGTTACGTCGTCGCGAACCCCGACCGTAAAGCGGGTTTTCGGAGCCGGCTCGTTTAGCTGAGCAAACACAGCACACACCATGGCCGGGGTGAATTCCCTAGAGGACAAACCGTAACGCCCGCCGATCACCCGGGGCAGGGTTGGCCGATCACCCCGGCTCCAGGCTTCCATCAAAGCGCCGCTGACTTCCAGCAGCAACGGCTCGCCCTGGGCACCCGGTTCCTTGGTGCGGTCCAGCACCGCCAGATGTTTCACGGTGTCGGGTAGTGCCTGCAAAAAACGGTCGGTCGCGAAGGGCCGGAACAGGCGCACCTTGAGCACGCCCACCTTTTCGCCCTGCGCCATTAGCCATTCGACGGTTTCATGGGCGCATTCGGCACCGGAGCCCATCAGCATCACCACCCGCTCCGCCTGCGGATGGCCAACGTAATCAAACAGCTGATACTGGCGACCGGTGATCTCGGCAAAACGCGCCATCACCGATTCCAGACGTTCCGGAAACGCCTGATAGAAGGAATTGGTGGCTTCCCGGGACTGGAAGAAGGCATCCGGGTTCTGGGAGGTGCCGCGCAGCACCGGGTGATCGGGGGTCATGCGCCGGTTGCGATGGGCGTCTATGCCCTCGTGGGGCACCAGGGCGGCCAACTCGTCATCACTCAGTGCGACAATCTTGGCAATTTCATGGGAGGTGCGGAAGCCGTCGAAGAAGTGCAGCACCGGCACCCGGCTCTCCAGGGTCACGGCGTGGCCGATGGCGGCCAGATCCTGGGCTTCCTGCACCGAGCCGGAGGCCAGCAGGGCAAAACCGGTGCCCCGGGCGCTCATCACATCGGAGTGATCACAGAAAATCGACAGGGCATGGGTGGCCAGGCTGCGGGCGGCCACGTGCATGCAAAACGGCGTCAGCTCACCGGCAATCTTGTACAGGTTGGGCAGCATCAGCAGCAGCCCCTGGGACGCGGTAAAGGTGGTCACCAGCGAGCCCGCCTGCAGCGCCCCGTGCATGGCGCCGGCCGCGCCGGCTTCCGACTGCATTTCCACCACGCCCGGCACCTGGCCCCAGAGGTTAGGCCTGCCCAGCGCCGCCCAGTCATCGGCGTGCTCCCCCATCACCGAGGCCGGAGTGATCGGGTAGATGGCAATGGTTTCACTCAGGCGGTAAGCCACCGAGGCCACGGCTTCATTGCCATCGAGGGTCTGGTACGCCATTGCCGGGACTCCTTGTCACAACTTTTAGGTTGTTTTGAGTCTAGGTGGCGGTTTGGGCAACGGCAAGCAGGAGGGCAAGAGGGCAAGGCCATGGCGCAGAGCTGAAGTTGCTCAGCTGCGAATCATGGCCTTGCCAAACGGCTTTGTCAGCGCAGGATAACCAGGGGCTTTTTGGCCGTTTCCAGCATCCTGGTAGTCGTGCTACCCACCAGGAACTGACGGATACGGGAATGGCCATAGGCGCCCATGATCAGCACGTCGATGTTGTGCTCTTCCTGATAGGCGTGCAGGGTTTGCTCTACATCACCGTCACGAATGGCGACTTGAACCTGCATACCCTGAGGTGCCAGCGCTGCTTCCGCGCGTTTAAGCTGAGAGCGGTGTTCTTCGGTATCAGCCCCAACCATCACCAGGTGCAGCGGCAGACCTTTGAATACCGGGGTGCCGGCCAGCAGTTCAATGCTGCGGAACGCTGTGGAACTGCCATCAAACGCCAGCATGGCACTGCGTGGCGCTGAAAACTCATCCGGTACCAGCAACACCGGGCGGTGCACGCTGCGAATCACCGTCTCCAGCTGGCTGCCAATATGACGGCCCACCGCAGTGCTGCTCTCGCCCTGCAGGCCCAACACGAACAGCCGGGACTCTGGCTCAAGGTCCACCAGAGAATTCGCCAGATTGTTGTGGCGTTGGCGCTTGGTCACACTTCCCACGCCCGATGCCAGCACTCGCTTCTCCGCTTCATCCAGCAGATGATGGCCATGTTTCAAGGCAAGCTTGCTGCGCTCCCTGTCCAGGTTGACCAAATCTTCCTGGAGCTGTTCGCGGCTGCCCAGGCCAATGCTGCCGGTCATATCCGTCCTGGCCGGGTATTTTTCCTCGTCAAGTGCGTGCAGCAAGGTCAGAGGTACTTGCATACGCTGACTTGCCCAGGCCGCGTAGTCGCAAACGCCCAGCGCTGATTCAGAGGCATCAATGCAGGCCACAACATTAAGAGGCCCTTGAGCCTTGATGTCTTGCTTATCAATTGTCATCGCTGCTACTCCGTTAGTGGGCCATCAAACGTTCTACGGCGTCTGGCTTATCGTGAACACCAAACCGATCCACGATGGTGGCACTGGCTTCGTTAAGACCAAGTACCTCAACTTCCGCACCTTCACGGCGGAACTTCACCACCACCTTATCAAGTGCAGCAACCGCTGTGATATCCCAGAAGTGAGCGCGGCTGACGTCAATCACCACGTTCTCAACCGCTTCTTTGAAATCGAATGACTCAATAAACTTCTCGGACGAGCTGAAGAACACCTGACCTACCACGGTGTAGGTGCGGGTTTCGGTTTCTTCATCGTACTTGGCGCTGACGAGCATGTAGTGCCCGACTTTGTTGGCGAAGAACAGCGCCGCCAGCAGCACGCCCGCCAGCACACCGAAGGCCAGGTTGTGAGTAGACACCACCACAACCACAACAACCACCATCACGATGTTAGTCGAAAGGGGGTGCTCCTTGAGGTTCTTGATGGAATCCCAGCTGAAGGTACCGATCGATACCATAATCATCACTGCAACCAGAGCGGCCATGGGGATCTGCACCAGCCACTTATCCAGCACCAAAACCAAAATCAGCAGAAACACACCCGCCGTCAACGTGGACAACCGAGTACGCCCGCCAGACTTGATATTGATAATGGACTGACCAATCATCGCGCAACCCGCCATACCGCCGAGCAGGCCTGAGCCGATGTTGGCAATGCCCTGACCCTTGCACTCACGGTGACGGTCGCTGGTGGTGTCGGTCAGATCATCCACGATGGTGGCGGTCATCATCGATTCCAGCAAACCCACAACTGCCAGGGCCGTTGAATAGGGCAAAATGATCATCAGGGTTTCAAGGTTCAGCGGCACATCCGGCCACAGAAAAATCGGCAGGGTATCCGGCAGTTGGCCCATGTCACCCACGGTGCGAACACCGTCTATGTTCAGATACATCGCCACCCCGGTCAGTACCACGATACAAATCAGCGGAGAAGGCAGGATACGGCCAACCACCGGAATCAGCGGGAACAGGTAGATGATGCCGAGACCCGCAGCAGTCAAAGGATAGATGTGCCAGCTTGCAGCGTCATGGAACAGCTCGGGCATCTGGGCCATAAAGATCAGGATCGCCAGTGCATTCACGAAGCCAGTCACTACCGAGCGGGAGACGAACCGCATCAACGCACCCAGCTTGAGGTAACCGGCAATGATTTGCAGCACGCCGGTCAGCAAGGTCGCGGCCAGCAGGTACTCCAGGCCGTGCTCTTTGACCAGGGTAACCATCAACAGCGCCATCGCACCGGTCGCCGCCGAGATCATGCCCGGCCGGCCGCCAACAAACGCAATCACCACTGCGATACAGAAAGACGCATACAGACCGACTTTCGGGTCTACGCCGGCAATGATAGAGAAGGCAATGGCCTCAGGAATCAGCGCCAGGGCCACCACGATACCGGCGAGCAGATCGCCGCGAATGTTGGAAAACCAGTTGGTTTGTATACTGCCGAGCATATTCATTTAATCCGGTTGAAAATTGAAGGGATCATCTTTTGGATTTCGCCTGCAGCTCAGGCCACCTCATTTTTTTATTGGGTCTTTACAGGAACTGGATAACCGACAGTAAGCCAACACCGCCCATAACCAGCGTGTAAGGAAGCGCCATGACAACCATGCGTCCGTAGGACAACCGCACCAGTGGCGCAATGGCAGACGTCAACAGGAACAGGAATGCCGCCTGGCCGTTCGGTGTTGCGACACTCGGCAGGTTGGTACCGGTGTTGATAGCCACGGCCAGCTTCTGGAAATGTTCGGTGCTGATGGCGCCGGCGTCCAGAGATTGCTTGATCTCGCTGATGTAAACCGTTGCCACAAACACGTTGTCACTGATCATCGACAGCAGGCCGTTGGCCATAAAGAACAGGGCCGGCTGGCTCGCCTCGGGCTGGGTCAGTACAAAATCAATCACAGGTTTGAACAGATGCTGTTGGTGAATCACTGCCACCACCGCAAAGAACACTACCAGCAACGAGGTAAACGGCAGCGACTCCTGAAACGCCTTGCCAATCTGGTGCTCATCCGTCACCCCGTTGAATGAGGTAATCAGGATAATCACCAGCAGGCCAATCAATCCGACTTCCGCGATGTGAAAGGCCAGACCAATCACCAGGATCACGGCTGCCGCCGCTTGAACCCACAGCGCCGCCTGATCTGCCTTGGTACGCTTGCTGCGTTCGTTGTCGGCAAACTCTTCGAGCACCTGCCGAACTGGCCTGGGCAAACGGGCGCCGTAACCAAACCAGCGTAACTTCTCCAGACCCCAGCACGTCAGCAACCCGGCCAGCAGAACAGGCATGCTGATCGGTGCCATACGCACGAAGAACTCGGCAAAGTCCCACCCCACCACCTTGGCAATCAACAGATTTTGCGGTTCGCCCACCATCGTGGCGACGCCACCCAGAGCGGTACCGATGGCACCATGCATCAACAAGCTGCGCAGAAAGGCACGGAACTGCACCAGATCCTCACGGTGCAGCTCAATAACATGGTCATCACTTTGGGCATTGTGGTCAGCGTGCTGATAACCGCGCCCGGAGGCGACTTTGTGGTACACCGAGTAGAAGCCGACGGCGACGCTGATGATCACCGCAGTGACCGTCAAGGCATCCAGAAAGGCCGACAGCAGAGCCGCCGCCGCGCAAAATAGAAGCGATAGAGCCGATTTGGAGCGCACTCCCACCAGAATCTGCGTAAACGCCACCAGCAGCAGCTGCTTCATAAAGTAGATACCCGCCACCATAAACATCAGCAGCAGGATAACGGGGAGATTGACCAGCACTTCGTGATACACCGCATCGGGTGTTGCCAGCCCGATCAGCAATGCCTCGGTTGCCAGCAAGCCACCCGGCAGCAAGGGGTAGCACTTCAGCGCCATGGCCAGGGTGAAAATAAACTCTGCGACCAGCAACCAGCCTGTTGCCACCGGCCCAAAGGCCCATAACACCAGTGGATTAATCAATAAAAACAGGAGAATGGTCTGCTTGTACCAGACCGGGGCATTGCCAAGAAAATTGTGAGTAAAGCCAGACATAACCGTTTTGGGCATTGTTAGATCGACCGCAGTTTCGCTAATGAAACGCTGAGACAAAGTAACCCGGGCACCCAATCACGGGGCGATACAACAAAGGCTTGAGACCTTGCTCAACAGTTAAAAGAGGGAGGGAGTAAAGCTTGAACGCTAGGGTGGAAGAATCGTCACGGTGTCGCTTCAGTATTTTTAATGGGGGCCAAATATGACCAAAAGAGGGCACGAATACTACCAGAGAAAAGTACAAAAAGTAAGCTGCCCTGATGAATTTACTCAGCTCTAAAAAGGCATCTTTAGGGCGATCATCTTATCGAACAACGCCTGATAGTGCCCGGCCAGCCGCGATGCACGCCAAGCGTCCGGTGGGCATGGCACCGGGTGTTGCTGCATCAGCACCTGCAGGCAGTCCGCCGCCGCTTGTGCTTCCGCATCGGCATTCTGCTCGTCACTCTTATAACGACTCCCGTCCGGCACATATTCACGGTAAGCCAGACGGTCGGGTGCCAACGGCACACAGCCAGACGCCATGGCCTCTAACATCGATAGCCCCTGAAAATCATGCAGCGCCGTGGAGACGACCACATCCGCCTGGCGCAACAGCTGATCGTAGGCATCCCGGCTTTCCAGAAAGCCCCAGTGTTCGCTCTGATCCCTGAATTGCTGGTGGATCTGGTCAAACGCTTTCGGGTATCGGCGAAAGCTCTCACCCACCACACTCAGGCGAAAGGGCACCGAACGGCGCGTCAATTCCTGCAGGAGCTTAAGTAACCGTTCTGGCGCTTTGTCGTACTCCCACCGGTGGTTCCAGAGCAGGTGCGGGCACGGCCAATTCACTGGAACCGGCCGATCCACAAACAATCGGTCCTCAATCGGTACTGGAATCACCTGAGATTTGTCCGCCAACTGGGCGACCAGATCCACAGGGACCTGATCCGGCATTTTCTTCAGAAACCCGCCCACGCCACCCAGAAAACTGGTTCGATTCCAGTCACTGTTGAACACCACGCAATCGGCCGCCAGCGCGCTGTAAAGGTTTACCATCATGGGCTCCACCCTGCCCTGCTGAGCATCCGACACCGGGAAGGCGAACTGATTTTCATGCATGTACACCAGGCAGGGGGTTTGGGCCAGGCCAGGGTGCAGGCCTTTCAGGGTGGCCAGATCCACCATGGAGGTTGCGATGATCAGATCCCAGGGCTGTTTCAGGCAAGGTTCCTGCAACCAGGACAACGCATTGCCCCGCATACGCCACTGAAAGAAACGCGGCGGCAGGCTCAGGCTGTGCCACTCATAACCCTCAAGCGACTGCGCCAACTGGCGCCGCCAACGTTGATGGCTCTGGGCATCGTAAGCAGACAACACCAGCAGGCGTGGCCGGCTACCGGTGATTGTCATCTCAGTGCTTGCCCTCTCTTGAAAGTGACCACAAACCAAACACCGGCCCGGGCAACAGCAACACCGCCACCCAGACACCCCAGCTGCTCCAAAGGCTACTGGTCAACCAGATGGCCGGCAGGGTCAGACCAAAACCCACGGCGTTCATCACCGCCAGGGACGACCCTACGGTCTCCTTTGGCGCGCTGGCCGCCGCCAGTGCTGAAAATTGTGGCGAATCGGCCACCACGGCAATCCCCCAGATCATCAGTAACGCAATCATCAGTAATGGCGACATACCGTTTAACCAGGGATACAGCAGACAAAGCGCCCCGGACACCATCAGCGCCCGCCTGGCCACCCATTCACTGCCCAGGCTACGACTGAGCCAGCCTCCGCCAACGCAGCCAACTGCACCAACACCAATGATCGCAAACGATAGCCAGGGCACGAGCACCTCACCCTGCCCCATGCGCTGTAATTCCCGGCCAATCAGCAACGGCACGAGAGTCCAGAAAGCGTAGAGTTCCCACATGTGCCCAAAGTAGCCGCCCGCCACGGCCCGAAACCGGGGGACACGCAAGGCAGCCAGGCCCCGGCTGAGCGGCAGCCGGCCACTGCTTTTAGGCAAGTGCGGTCCATCTCCCAACAGGAACACCAACCATCCGCCCAACAGCGCGAGACAGGAGGCCGCAAACAATGGCCATTGCCAGGGCAGCCCCAGGGTTGCACCCCGCATAAGGTGAGGAAGCGCGGTGCCCAGGGTCAGCATGCCCACCAACCAGGCCAACGCAGCACCAGCATGTTTGGGTGTCCAGGCAATAACCAGTTTCATGCCCAGCGGATAGATGCCTGCCAGACACAGCCCGGTGGAAAAGCGCAGTAGACTGTCCACCGGGGACATCCCGGCCACCAGCACAAAGCCGGCATTGGCCAGAGCGCCGAGCAGGCTGGCAACCAGGAAGATGCGGCTGGCACCAAAGCGGTCTGCCAGCCCGGTGACCGCCAGCACCAGCGTGCCGGCAATAAATCCGGCCTGAACCGACAGAGTTAGCCGCCCCAGGTCGGATTCTGACAACCCCAGTTCTGCAGACAGCGACAGCCACACCCCATTGATACTGAACCACAGGGAGGTGCCGAAAAGCTGAGCCAGAACAATAACCGCCAGCGGATGCTGACGCAGTAAACCGGTCACGTTGTCTTCATTCAATCACCAGGGCAGCTCGTCGCCGTTGCTGTGCCAGAACGAACCGGTGTTTTCCAGGTTCAGGCCGGCAATGCGCTCAGCCAGTCCTTTGGCGGACTCTTCCGGAGTGATCAAACCACCAAAATGCACCATCCGGGTCTGCACATAGCCGGGATGTAACTGAGCCACGGCAATACCCCGTGGTTTCAAATCCATCGCCAGGGATTTACCAAAAGCATTAAGAGCAGCCTTCGAAGCGCGATAGCCGTACCGGCCGCCAGAGTCGTTATCGGCAATGGAGCCCATACGGCTGGTGATGTTGGCGATCTTGCCACCTTCACGGATTTGCGAAACCAGGGCTTCGGTTACTCGCAGGGGTGCGTAGGCGTTGATTTCCATCTGGGTGCGGATGGAATCGAAATCGATGCTGCCCAGCTTTTCATCCTGCAACAGCCCGGCGTTGTTGATCAGCAGGCCGATGGACTTGCCCGCAAGCGCCGACGTGAGTTTCTCAATACCCGCATCGGTGGTGACATCCACCCCGTCAATCACCTGGCCCGCGACCGCGGCCAGTTCGTCCGAGGACTGCCGACACACACCGACCACCTCACAGCCCTCCCGCGCGCAATGCCGGGCCAGCTCCAGGCCAATGCCACGGTTGGCACCGGTAATCACAACCACTTGGGGTTCAGACATAACACCTCCCTTCTACACGGTTTGTTCAGCCCTATTGGCAGGGTCAGCCGAATCTGTAATGGTTACACCATTGCACATCATCTTGCCAGTAACCCACGGTCGAGAAACAGCATCAATGATCCTTCGAATCCTCATCGCCGTCCTGCTCACCCTGACTCTGGCCTCATCACCAGTGGCAGCGGACATCGGCCTGTCGCCTTTTGTCGGCTACCGCATGGGTGGCTCAGTAGATATAGAAACGGCCGGCGCCAGCACCGATGATGAGATCCGTTTCAGGGATTCCGTCAGCCATGGGCTGGTGGTCAACTTCGACCTGCCGGAAGCGGGCAAACAGGGCGAGCTCTACTTTGGACAACAAAACACTTCGGCCAGGCTGGACGACGGCCTGTTCGCTCCGGACACACAATCCATCGACCTGACCATCTACCAACTGCAATTCGGCGGGCTGTACTTCCCTGGCGGCAAGAGCTACGGAGGATTTGTCTCCGGCGTACTGGGCGTTACCCGACTGGAACCGGACGATTCCCGCTTCGACACCCACCATCGAGCTGCCCTGTCGCTCGGCGGCGGCTACCAATTTTACTTGAGTGAACAAATGCGCCTGAGGCTGGACCTGCGCGGTGTCTACACCGCCCTGGATTCGGGCGGATCGGTGTTCTGCTCCGGGGGATGTGAGCTCAAATTCCGCAGCAGCGGATACCTGCAGGTAGAAGCCGGTGCTGGCCTGGTGGTGCGTTTTTAACGCCCACTCAGGCCATCACCTGCCGACGCTCCGGCAGTAAAACAGACAGTAAAGCCGCCGTGGCCACCAGCCCCGCCGAGATCCACAAACAGGCCTCCAGCCCATAGACCTGATACACCCAACCAGACAAGATGGTACCCAGCAATCGGCCAGCAGCGTTGGACATGTAATAGAAGCCCACATCCAGCGAGACGCCGTCACCCCGGGCGTAGCTGACGATCAGATAGCTGTGCAGGGAGGAGTTGATGGCAAACAGCACACCGAACAACAGCAGCCCGCCAACTACCACCCACTGCGGCGACCAACCCGCCATCAGGCCGCCGGCAATGGCTGCCGGAATCAGGGCTAGCACTGCCGCCCAAATCACTACAGGCCGCTTGCCTTCCATACTGCCGGTAATTCGGGGCGCTATGGTCTGGATAAAACCGTAGCCAATGATCCAGCTGGCCATAAATCCGCCCACTTGCCAGTGATCCCAACCAAATACCGTGTGCAGATACACCGGCAAAGCCACCACAAACCAGACATCCCGGGCCCCGAACAGAAACATTCGCGCTGCCGACAGCACATTGATGGCACGGCTCTTGGACAGGATATCGGTGAACTTGGGTTTGGCCTTGCTCTTTCCCAGCTCCTGTTTGAGCAGGAACAGGCTGGCCAGCCACACCAGGCCCAGGCCCACCGCCATGATCACCACCGCGCCCTTGAAGCCCGCCGTCATCAACAGCACGCCACCCAGGAAAAACCCCACACCCTTGAGCGTGTTCTTGGAACCGGTGAGGATGGCGACCCACTTATAAAGAGTGCCCTGCTGCTCATCCGGCACCAGCAACTTGATGCCGCTCTTGGCGGACATCTTGTTGAGGTCTTTGGCGATGCCCGACAGCGCCTGGGCAACCATCACCCAGACCACCGTCAACATGGCCGACGGAACCGCCAGCATGGCCAGCGCCACAATCTGCAGGAACAGCCCGATGTTCATGGTACGGTTCAGGCCCATACGGGCACCCAGATATCCACCCACCAGGTTGGTCACCACCCCGAAAAATTCGTAAAACACGAACAGCAGGGCAATTTCCAGCGGCGAATAACCCAACTGGTTAAAGTGCAGCACCACCAGCATCCGCAGGGCCCCGTCCGTCAGGGTAAAGGCCCAGTAGTTGCCGGTGATCACCAGGTACTGTCGGATGGCAGCGGTCATATCAAGCCAGGCCCACCTTGCGCACCAGCTCTACGGTGCGGTTGGCGTAGCCCCACTCGTTGTCGTACCAGGCGTAGATTTTCACCTGGCTGCCGTTGATCACCAGCGTAGACAGCGCATCAACAATGGACGAACGGGGGTCGGTTTTGTAATCGATAGACACCAGCGGGCGTTCTTCGTAGCCCAGTATGTCTTTCAATTCGCCTTCAGCGGCCTCTTTCAGCATTTGATTCACGGCGTCGCGGTCGGTCGGCGTCTCAACCTCAAACACACAATCGGTCAGTGAGGCATTAATCAACGGAATACGCACCGCGTGGCCATCCAGGCGGCCTTTCAGCTCCGGGAAAATCTCGATAATCGCCGTGGCGGAACCAGTACTGGTCGGGATTAACGAACTGCCACAGGCCCGGGCCCGGCGCAGATCCTTGTGAGGCGCATCAATGATGGTCTGGGTATTGGTCAGGCTGTGGATGGTCGTGATCGAGCCATGCTTGATGCCCAGTTTCTCGTGAATCACCTTGACCACCGGCGCCAGGCAATTGGTGGTGCAGGAAGCGGCGGTAACGATGCGGTCGTTGGCCGGATCGAAGATATGCTCGTTCACGCCCATGACAATGTTCTTGGCGCCGGCCTCTTTCACCGGGGCCGTCACCACCACGCGCTTCACGCCCTGATCCAGATATCCCTGCAGCACCTTGACCGTCTTGTTGACACCGCTGGCTTCGATCACCAGATCGCAGCCAGACCAGTCAGTATCGGCAATGGCTTTGTTGCGAGTTACCCGGATGCGCTGACCTTCGATCACCATGTTGTCGCCGTCTGCGCTTGCTTCGTGGCCCCAGCGGCCATGCACACTGTCGAAGTTCAGCAGATGCGACAGCGTATGAGCATCCGCACCCGGGTCGTTGATGGCGACAAATTCCAGTTCCGGCCAGCCCCAGGCGGCACGCAATGCCAGCCGGCCGATACGGCCGAATCCATTAATGCCTACTTTGATTTTGCTCATGATGATCTCCTTGCGACGTTCGCAATCCGTGTATTTATTAAATGATCAGGGACACTGCACAACCGGCCGATCTGCCATCGCCTGCAACTGCGACAGGGCGCGCTCGATCAATGCCCTGTTACTCTGGGCGGTCTCATCCAGCACCCGCCCCACCCAGGCCGGCAGCCGGGGGTTAAGGTAATAATAGACCCATTGGCCGCGGCGCTCGGTTTCCAGCAAACCGGCGTCCCGCAGCGTGGCCAGGTGACGGCTCACTTTCGGTTGCGACACCTCCAGTGCTTCAGTCAGCTCGCACACGCACAGCTTGCCCTGGTCTTTGATCAGCAACAGGGCGGCCAGTCGCAAGTCATCAGCCATGGCCTTGAACACAATTACCGGGTTGTAGTCCGCCAGTTTCAGGCCGGTCTCTTTCTGATGAACCAGGGTGAACAGGCCGATGCGCTCCTTGAGCTCCTTGAGCGTCAACGCAAAGGTGGCATGCCGGTTGGCCTCGGCCGGGTCCGGAAAGTCCCAGGCGATCTGCTGGGCACCGGACGATACTCTGGCGCACTCCCGGGCAGCCTTTTCACACAGAGTAATCACGTAATCCCAGTACTGGCCCTGCAGCTCAGACAACGATTTGCTGTACAGCCCCTCCACAGGAATACCGGCTTCCTGCAGCACCTGTAATGCCAAGTGGTGCGGTTCAGCAGGTTCGGTACCGGCGCTGGCCACTTCGAACCGGTCTCCGGCCATATGCCGGAGCAAAGCTTCTGCCATCAATGACCGGGCGCTATTGGCGGTGCAGACAAAAAGAACACGGCGCTTCATATCTGTTTTCCTGCATATTCAATTTTACGCATATCTTATTTTATGCATAATAGTGTGACAATCTCATGTCGTAAAGGACAAACCCTCAAACATGACCACACAAGATCTCCCGAATATTGAACCCGACCTGTTTGATGCGCCGACGGCATACAAAGTCTTTGCCACGGAGGCCTCCAGTCATGCCCCGCGGATTCTGCTGCTATACGGCTCCCTGCGGGAGCGCTCGTTCAGCCGCCTGGCGGTGGAAGAAGGCGCCCGGCTGCTGGAAGCCATGGGTGCGGAAACCCGTATCTTTAATCCGCGCGGTCTGCCTCTGGCCGATGCCGAAGATGCCTCCCACCTCAAGGTTCAGGAGTTGCGAGAGCTGGTGCAGTGGAGTGAGGGCATGGTGTGGTGCTCTCCGGAACGCCATGGCGCCATGACCGGCATCATGAAAACCCAGATCGACTGGATTCCGTTGTCCATCGGCGCCGTACGCCCTACCCAGGGCAAAACTCTGGCGGTAATGCAGGTGTGTGGGGGCTCGCAGTCGTTCAACGCAGTCAATCAGTTGCGGGTGCTGGGGCGCTGGATGCGGATGGTGACTATTCCGAATCAGTCCTCCGTGCCCAAGGCGTTCATGGAATTCGACGACAACGACCGTATGAAGCCTTCGGCCTATTACGCCCGCATCGTGGATGTAATGGAGGAGCTGGTAAAATTCACCCTGCTGGTCCGGGACCGCAGCGACTATCTGACCGATCGCTACTCCGAGCGCAAGGAAAGTGCGGCCGAACTGTCCAAACGCGTAAACCAACGATCCATCTGAGAGCCAACTGATGAGCAGCAAGAGCGACCTAACCCCCGTTGAAGACAGCGCCGGCGGCATGGACCTGTTCGGGCGTTACCTGTCCGTTTGGGTGGCGCTGGCGATCGTGGCCGGCGTGGCACTGGGCCAGCTGGCGCCCTCGATACCGGAGACTCTGTCCCGGTTTGAGTACGCCCAGGTCTCCATCCCCATCGCCATTCTGATCTGGGCCATGATCTTCCCGATGATGGCACAGATTGATTTCAGCGCCATCGTGGGTGTGCGCAAAGAACCCAAAGGCCTGGCCATCACCACCATCGTCAACTGGCTGATAAAACCTTTCACCATGTTTGCCATCGCCTGGTTTTTCCTGATGGTGGTGTTTGAGCCGTTCATTGCGCCAGAACTGGCCAGCGAATACCTGGCCGGCGCCATTCTGCTGGGCGCCGCACCCTGCACCGCCATGGTGTTTGTCTGGAGCTACCTGACCAAGGGCGATGCCGCCTACACACTGGTGCAGGTATCCCTGAACGACATCATCATGCTGTTCGCCTTTGCGCCCATCGTGGTGTTCCTACTCGGCATCTCCGATATCCAGGTGCCCTGGGATACGGTCATTCTGTCGGTGGTGCTGTACATCGTGATTCCACTGGTGGCGGGCTACCTGACCCGCCGCACCCTGATTGCCCGCCATGGCGAGCAATGGTACGACGAAGTATTCATGAAGCGGCTGGGGCCGGTGACGCCGGCGGCGCTGATTGTCACGCTGGTATTGCTGTTCGCCTTTCAGGGCGAGGTGATTCTGGAAAACCCGCTGCACATTGCGCTGATCGCGGTGCCCCTGATCATCCAGACCGTACTGATCTTCTTCATCGCCTACGGCTGGGCCCGGCTGTGGAAAGTACGCCACTGCATCGCCGCGCCCGGCGCCATGATCGGCGCCAGCAACTTCTTCGAATTGGCGGTGGCGGCGGCCATTGCCCTGTTCGGTCTGCAATCCGGTGCTGCGCTGGCGACGGTGGTGGGTGTACTGGTGGAAGTGCCGCTGATGCTGATGCTGGTGCGCATTGCTAACAACACCCGGGACAAATTCCCGGTCTGAAGCCAGGCTCCCAACCTTTGAATCACCCGTCCGACAGGATGTCGTGCGGGTAATCCGCCCCGCCTGTTCAGCTTTCTTCTCTCCTGCTACTATCGCCGGCTGACGAACAGGGAGAGTGCATCTCTCCAACGGATGGACAGAACAACATGGATTTTTTTCAGGCGTTTTTTCTAGGCCTTCTGCAGGGTCTGACCGAATTCCTACCCATCTCCAGCTCCGGCCACCTGATTCTGGTGCCAGCCTTTTTTGACTGGGCAGACCAAGGCGTTGGTTTTGACCTGGCGGTGCACATCGGCACCCTGCTGGCGGTGATGCTGTACTTCCGCAAAGACGTTTTTGCCATCACCCGAGATGGCCTGCTCTCTCTGGGTAAACGCCGGATGATTGGCCAGGGCAACCTGGCCTGGTTTCTGGTGATCGGCACCATCCCCGCCGGCCTTGCAGGGCTGGCGTTGCTGGACATGATCGATAACGAATTGCGGGCGGTGGAGGTGATGTTTTTCACCACCCTGATCTTCGGTTTGCTGCTGGGTTGGGCCGATTGGCGCCCCAACAAGGGACGATCCATGGACTCAGTGACTTGGAAAGACGCCGTTATCGTGGGCTGCGCTCAGGCGCTGGCGCTGATCCCCGGCACCTCCCGTTCCGGTGTGACTATTACCGCTGGACTGTTTCTGGGCCTGTCCCGGGAGGCCGCATCACGGTTTTCGTTCCTGTTGGCCATTCCGATCATTGTTCTGGCGGGGTCGGTCAAACTTCTTGAAGTGGCTACGTCTGGCGTTATCGTGGACTGGAGCGGTTTTCTGGTGGGCGGCGTTACCTCGTTCCTGATGGCCATTACCGCAATCCACTTTTTCCTGAAGTGGCTCAACACCATCGGCATGTGGCCTTACGTAATCTACCGGATCATTCTGGCAGCCGTAATCTATGCCGTTCTGATGTAACCAGCTTCGATACGCACCGTTTTGATCGGGTTCAGGTGAACAGAATCCTGAGCCCGATCAGCACAATCACCACACCCCCAACAAACTCCGCCTTGCCCTCAAGAAACGTACCGCTCCGGCTTCCAATATAAACCCCGGCGACACTGAATATCAGGGTGGTCACGCCAATGATCAGGCATGCCAGCAAGGGCGCAACGTCCAGCAACGTGAGAGCGAATCCGGCGGCCATGGCATCAATGCTGGTGGCAATGGCAAGCATCAGCATAACGCGCTGGGTGATGATGGCGATGTCTTCCTCTACCCCCTCTGCGAACGCCTCATAAATCATCTTGCCACCAATGAGCGTCAGCAGGAGGAAGGCAACCCATGGGGCATAGGCCTCTACCCAGCCCAGCACGCCTTTACCGCCCAGGTAGCCAATCAGTGGCATCAGGCCCTGAAACACCCCGAAATACAGCCCGGCCATCAAGGCCAGCGAACCGGTTTTTCTCGTATGCTTGGAACCAAGACCAATCGACACAGCGAAAGCGTCCATGCTCAGTGCCACCGCCAGCACCAATACTTCAATCATGCATCTAAATCTCTGGTTATGACATCGGGCGCCATTCTATCAGCAGGCTTCCAAAGGCGCATAGGCCAGCACCAGCCACTTGGCGCCCTCATCGAAATTCACCTGCACCCGGGTATGGTGCCCGGTGCCTTCGGAGTTCATCACAATGCCCTCGCCAAATTTGGGATGGCGCACGCGCTGACCGAGACTGAAGCCGGACTGCTGGGCCGAATCCTGGCTGAACATGCTTTCATTGGGGCGACCCACCATGGCCGGGCGGGTGACCGTGTTGCGTAACCGGACTTCCTGCAGGCAATCCGCGGGGATCTCCCGCACAAAACGCGACAGCGCATGAAACTTTTCCTGGCCATACAGACGGCGAGATTCGGCGTAAGTAAGCACCAGCTTTTTCATGGCCCGGGTGATGCCCACATAAGCCAGGCGGCGCTCTTCTTCCATCCGACCCGGCTCTTCCAGCGACATGCTGTGGGGGAACAAACCTTCCTCGACCCCGGCCAGAAACACCAGCGGGAACTCCAGGCCCTTGGCCGAGTGCAGGGTCATCAATTGCACGCTGTCTTCGTGATCGCCAGCCTGGGATTCGCCGGCATCCAGCGCCGCCTGGGCAATGAACTCAGACAACGCATCCACGCCGTCTTCCACCTCGAAATCCGACAGCGCGTTCACCAGCTCTTCCAGGTTCTCTACCCTCGCCTGGCCTTTCTCGCCTTTTTCGCTGGCGTGGTAATCCTTCAGGCCGCTGTTTTCGATGGCCTGCTTCATCAGGCCTTGCAGCGAGGCATCACCCACCATGGCCGACAACTCGTTGATAATTTCCATAAACGACTGCAGTCCGGTTTTGGCCCGGCCTTTGACTTGCCCGGCCGCCAGCATGCGTTCGGCAGACTCCCACAGGGAAATGCCCTGTTCGGTAGCGTACGCCCGCAGCTCGGCCAGGCTTTTGGCGCCAATGCCCCGGGTCGGAATATTCACCACGCGCTCAAAAGCGGCGTCGTCCCGGTGGTATTGAACCAGCCGCAAATAGGCCAGAGCGTTGCGGATTTCCTGGCGGTCGTAGAAGCGCAGGCCGCCATACACCCGGTACGGAATGCCCTGGCGCATCAGGGATTCTTCCAGCACCCGGGACTGGGCGTTGGAGCGGTACAGGATCGCCGACTCACTGCGCAGGTTGCCGTCATTCACCCACGCGGTGATGGAATCGGCGATGTAGTTGGCTTCGTCCTGCTCGTTGAACGCGGCGTAAAGACTGATGGGCTCGCCATCCGGGCCGTCGGTCCACAACTCTTTGCCCAGGCGGCCCTGGTTGTTGGCGATCACCGAGTTGGCGGCTTTCAGGATCATCTGGGTGGACCGGTAGTTTTGCTCCAGCCGCACCAGCCGGGCGTTGGGAAAGTCCCGCTGGTACTGCTGAATGTTTTCGATCTTGGCACCACGCCAGCCATAAATAGATTGGTCGTCGTCGCCCACCACGGTCAGCGGCACCCGGTTGCTGGCCAGCACCTGCAGCCAGGCGTATTGAATGGTGTTGGTGTCCTGGAACTCGTCCACCAGAATGTGCTTGAAGCGCTGCTGATAATGTTGCAGTAATTCCGGCCGATGCAGCCAGAGTTCGTGGGAGCGCAGCAGCAACTCACCAAAGTCTACCAACCCGCCCTGCTGACAGAGCTTTTCGTACTGGCGGTAGATTTTGATCATGGTGCTGGTGAAGTGATCGCCCGGGTTCTCCTGGATGTGGTCCGCCCGCAGGCCTTCATCTTTTTGGCTGTTGATAAACCACTGGGCCTGTTTCGGTGGCCACTGGCTTTCATCAATCTGGAACTCCCGCATTACCCGTTTAACCATGCGCAACTGGTCGTCACTGTCCAGAACCTGAAAATTCTCCGGCAGACCGGCGTCTTTCCAGTGGGCGCGCAGCAGGCGGTGGGCAATGCCGTGAAAGGTACCGAACCACAACCCCCGAGAGGGGATGCTCATCATCTCCTCGATGCGATAACGCATCTCCTTGGCGGCCTTATTGGTAAAGGTTACCGCCAGGATGCCGGTGGGCGGCACCCGGTCTACCGTCATCAGCCAGGCAATCCGGTGCACCAGCACCCGGGTTTTACCACTGCCCGCGCCAGCCAGCACCAGCAAGTGGTCATTCTGGGCGGTAACGGCCTCACGCTGGGCGTCGTTGAGGGGGGCAATAATGTGAGAGACATCCATGGAGACCGGCTTCATTCACTGGTTAAATTTACAGGCATTGTATCAGGCCTGATCACGTTCGTCCTTGGTGCAGATTTGCTAGTCATATGCGGGTATTTCACACAGAACTTCAGCGACTAGCCTTAAAGAAGTGAGAATTCTCGCCGATACCCGTTTTAACACACTGACACATTAATTTCGTGTCAGTCGTTCAAAAAACTACCTAGAATGCCGTCGGGCTTAAGTCGTAGGTCTGGCGGACAAGGACTGCAAATATGCTTTCATCACTGAAGATTTCTCACAAACTGGCACTTTTGGTGGTGGTTGCGGTCGCCGCTTTTGTGGTCAGCCAGGCCTTCTCCATCATTACCGAACGCAACAACTCTGAGCGGCTCAGTGAGGTTCGTGACCAGCTTTACCCTTCTCTGGAGCTTTCCACTATCAATCGCGGTCTGTTGCAGCTGATCGAAAACCAGATCAGTAGCGCAGTGACCACCGGCGATGATCAGCAACTGGAAGCCACCCGCGCAAAACGGGATGAAATATCCGGGAACCTTCGGAAAATCTCGGCACTGAATCCCGGTCTGCAATCACAAGCCGAAAAACTGAGAGCGGACCTGGAAACCTATTACGGCAACGCCACTCGCATGGCGACATCAATCATTGAAGGCACCGCAGATTTCAGTCGCATTGGTCAGGATGCCTCCGCCAACGCCGCTCGGCTTGAGCAGTTGCGCACCGACCTGGAGAATATGCGCGACACCATGGAAACCCAGTTAACTCAGGCCATCGATGACACCATCACGGCCTCCAGCGAAGCTGGCGCGGTTTCCCTGATTATTCTGGTTGTTGCCCTGGCGGTTCTGGTTGCCTTGAGCCTGGTTATTGGCAAATCCATATCCGGAAGCCTGCAACAGATCATCAGTTCACTGCGAAACATGGCGTCGGGTGAAGGCGATCTGACCTCACGCATTGCCTACGCCGGCAAAGACGAATTGCGCGAGCTGGTTACCCAATTCAACCTGTTTGTCGAAAAACTGCACAAATCGTTCGGCACCATTCAACACGACATCGGTGAGCTGAACGACGTTGCCGCCCACCTTGCCGGCACCAGCAAAACCAACCTGCAGCGGATCAGCCAGCAGGCGCAAGCTATATCCTCTACCCGAAATTCGGTAGAAGAACTTGTTAAAAGTGTCGAAGAAGTTGCCGGCTTTGCGTCGTCTGCGTCTGATCAGACCCAGGATGCCGCCAAATTTGCGACCACTGGCCAGCAGAAGGTCAATAGCAACATCAACACCATTCAGCAACTGATGGCCGAGATCGAGAAAACCGCTGGCCTGGTGAATCAGTTTGACGACTTCTCTGTCAGGGTCGGAGGCCTTCTTGACACCATCCAGACCGTGGCTGAGCAAACCAATCTGCTGGCCCTGAACGCTGCTATCGAAGCTGCCCGAGCCGGTGAACATGGCCGGGGCTTTGCGGTGGTAGCCGATGAGGTACGTGGCCTGGCTGTGCGCACCCACAAGTCCACCGAAGAGATTCAGCAAGTGATCTCTGAGCTGTCCAAACTTTCCGGCAATGCCGTCAGCTCCATGCAGAGCAGTGTCGGCATGGCCCGCCAGGGTGTGGACGCCACCACCGAATCCGGCGAAGTGCTGAGCAAAATTTTGGACAGCATTCAGCAGATCAGCTCACTAAATGAACAAATTGCTGCTGCCACCTACGAGCAGAGCACTACATTCGGAGAAGTCACCGGCCACATGGGCGATATGCATCGCAACGCCGAGGCCGTGATGGAAAGCACCGATGAACTGGACACCGTCAGCCGCAAAATCCAGGACGTGAGTAATGGGTTGCAGAGTGTCGCTGGCCAGTTCCGCGTTTAATGCATCACTAAAGACTAGGATATTCCTGATGAAAAAATTATTCTCCGTCGCGCCTCTGGCGCTGGCGATCGCTGCAACACCCGCCCTGGCGCAACAAAGCACCGAAGAAACACTTGAGCGCATGCAGCAGCAGCTGAACTCCATGCAGCAGCAAGTAAACTCCGCTCGCAATACCGGCGTTCGTTTTAATGGCTTTTTCAGCACCGGCTATGCCCGTGGCAGTAACGATGCAGGATACGCCGGCATCACCGACGAATCCGAAGTGAAAGACCTGAGCCTGTTTGCACTGCAGGGCACCTTCGACGTTTCACAGAAGAGCCAGATTGTGATGCAGCTGGTTGGCCGCGGCGCGGATGACTGGGAGCCAAAAGTTGAATGGGCCTACCTGAGCCACCGCCCCACCAACAACCTACAACTGCGCGCCGGTAAGATGCGCCTGCCCTTCTTCATGTATTCCGACTCCCTGGAAGTCGGCTATGCTCAACCCTGGGCACGTCCTCCCCAGAGTGTTTACGGCCCGATTGCGGTGACCAGCTACGTGGGCGCCGATGCCAGTTACAACTGGAACTTCGACAACTCCTCACTGAACGCCAACTTTTTCACCGGCTTTACCGATGAAGACGGCAATTCCGGTGATGTTGAACTACGCAACATTGCCGGTCTTAACCTGACCTGGACAGACTACGTCTGGACGGTGCGCGCCGTCACCGCGACGGCAGAAGCCGATATTGATGCAACCCGTCTCGCTGCCCTTGTCCCGCCGAACGTTACTGTTGACTCTCAACTCGCCGACGGCGACCGCGGCAACTTCTATGGTCTGGGCGCCAGCTATGACGACGGCAGCTGGCAGATCATCGGTGAAGTCACGCGGGTAGAAGTCGATGGCAAATTCGCCGATACCGACTCCGCCTACCTGTCCGTTGGCCACCGGTTCGGTAGCTGGACGCCTTACATTGCCACCGGCTGGACAGAGAGCAAGGACGACAACGAGCGCACCGGCGCCTTTATTCCCGGCGCAGTGCCTGAATCGATTCTTAACTACCAGCGCAATGAGTACAGCGTCGGTACCCGTTGGGACATTACCCCGGGCGTTGCTATCAAGGCAGACATCACCCATGTGCGCGGCCTGCAAAAAGGCTTCGGCAATCTCAACACCGAGTACATGCTGAGCAGCAACACAGACAGCACCAACGTTTACACCCTGAAACTCGAATCGGCATTTTAAGGAGGCCCCATGAAAAAGCTAAGCCTGATGTTTGCGGCCAGCTTGCTGGCAAGCCCCCTGGCCCTGGCCGAGGTTGTGGTGATTGGCCACCCCGGTGGCCCCGACAGCATTACTGCCAACGAGGTTCGGGACCTGTACCTGAACCGCAGCAAAGCCTTACCCGATGGCCAGAGCGCCAAACCGTTCGAGCTGCCGGAAGGCAACGCCACCCGTGCCGAGTTCCATGACAAGGTCACTGGCCGCAACGATGCCCAGCTGAAAGCCTTCTGGTCTCAGCAGGTGTTCACCGGCCGTGGCCAGCCACCTGAAGACGCAGGCAATTCTGCAGCTGTGAAGGCTCAGGTGGCCTCTACGCCAGGCAGCATTGGCTACATCGACTCCGCCGATGTGGACGACAGCGTCAAGGTCATCCTGACCCCCTGATCGCGACTGTAAATGCAAAAAGGCGAGCCTCGGCTCGCCTTTTTGCATGATGGACCAGCGCTTCAGAAGCCTCGCGGCACCGCTTGCGCTTCGACAAACTCGAACAAGCCTTCCAGGCCACCCTCCCGGCCAATACCGGACGCTTTCATGCCACCAAACGGCGCTTCCGGCGTTGGGCCCGTGCCGGTGTTCCAGCCAACGTGACCAAAGCGCAGGCCACCCGCTACTCGTTGGGCGCGGGCGGCGTCCGCAGTGAACACGTAAGAGGCCAGGCCAAACTCCGTGTCGTTGCCGGCTTCAATGACCTCTTCCTCGCCGCGGAACAGCGCCATCGGCACCAGCGGGCCAAAGGTCTCTTCCCGATAGCAGGCCATCTCCCGGTCGACGCCCATCACCACCGTGGGCGGGAAGAACAAGCCGTTGCCCAGCTCTTCCGGCTTCTTGCCGGCGACCAGGGTTGCACCGTTGGCCAGGGCGTCTTCCAGGTGACGTTTAACCTTGTCAAAGCCCGCCTGATTGACCAATGGACCAATATCAACACCCTCATTCAGGCCGTCGCCGACCGTCATGCGGTTGACCCGCTCGGCCAGCTTCTGGCCAAAGGACTCCGCCACCTTCTCATGAACAAAAATCCGGTTGGCGCACACGCAAGTCTGGCCGCCACCCCGGAATTTGTTGGCAATGAGGTTGTCCGCTGCGGCATCCAGATCGGCGTCGTCGAAAACGATGTAAGGTGCGTTACCGCCCAGTTCCAGCGCCAGTTTTTTCACCTGCTCCGCGGTATCCAGAATCAACCTGCGACCCACTTCAGTGGAGCCGGTAAAGCTGAGCATGGGAACGTCTTTATGCTCGCACAGTACCTTGCCAATCATGCTGGCTTTGCCCATGACCAGATTGACCATGCCATCCGGCAAGTCGAGCTTGTCCATCACCGAGAATAGCGCCACCATGGTTAACGGCGTCTCACTGGCGGGCTTGATCACCGAGGGGCAGCCCGCAGCCAGCGCCGCCGAGAGCTTTTTGGCAATCATCCCGATCGGGAAGTTCCAGGGCACGATCAGGCCAACCACGCCAATCGGGCGATAGTGAACTGTCCAGGTGCAGTCTTTCGGCTTTTCCGCAAGTGTGTGAGCATCGAGTGCGTTGATGTGTTTGGCGCAGTAGTCAAAGAAACCGGCAGCGTATTCCACTTCACCTTCCGCTTCTTTAAGTGGCTTGCCGTGCTCCATACACAGAATCCAGCCAATCTCTTCCCGGTTTTCTCTCAGGCCATCACGAATATCCTCAAGCCACTTGCGCCGGGTTTCAATGGGCCAAGGGCTGGTCAGCCTGAGTGCAGACTTGCCGGCTTCAACCGCCGCCAGCACTTCGTCTTCCGGCATAGATGCCACCTTGGCCAGGGTTTCTCCGGTGGCCGGGTTGAACACGTCAAACGTGTTGCCGCCGGTGTTATCGATCCAGCGACCGCCGATATAGCCTGTGAGGTTGTCCAGTAATGGTGACTCGATCATTTCGGCTCCTCTTCTGTGCCTTTTGACGCGCTCCGGTGCAGGGCGCTTGTCTTAGTCGTCAACGTCTTTCATAGTGGATCCTGAGCGCCAGCCTGTAAAGTCATGGCTGGTTTTGACCCTGAACGATCACTGCCTATACTCGGGAGAGATATTCCTGGGCCCCCAAGGAGGCTGTTCAATGAAAGCATTTTTTCATCCCATGCAGGATCTGCATATTCCCAAAACGTATTTCACCCGGGGCCAGATGCGCCAGCCCCAAGAGGTGCCAGACCGCACCAGCCAGATGCTGGAAGGCCTGAAAGCGATGGGAATCCCGGTTCTGGAACCGGCCGACCAGGGGGCGGCTCCGATTTCCAAAGTGCACGATCTGGGCTATCTCCGATTCCTGGAGTCTGCCCACCGCCGTTGGATGGAAATGGAAGACTGGGGCGACGAGGTGATGTCCAACATCTTTGTGCGCTCACCCAATGCCATGCGCGGCATACTGGCCGAGGCCGCTTGTTACCTGGCCGACGGCAGCTGCCCGATTGGCGAAAACACCTACAAAGCCGCCTACTGGTCAGCCCAGACCGCCCTCGGTGCGGCCGATGCACTGATGGCCGGCGAACGAACCGCCTATGCCGTTTGTCGCCCGCCTGGCCACCACGCCCGCAAAGATGCCGCCGGCGGTTTCTGCTATCTGAATAACGCGGCCATCGCCGCCGAGCACATGAAAAGCAGGTTCCCGCGCACGGTCATTCTCGACACCGACATGCACCACGGCCAGGGTATTCAGGAGATTTTCTACAACCGCAGCGACGTGTTGTACATCTCCATCCACGGCGACCCCACCAACTTCTACCCGGTGGTCAGCGGCTTTGAAGACGAACGGGGTGAAGGCGAAGGTTACGGCTACAACATCAACCTGCCCATGCCCCACGGCTCCAGCGAAGATGATTTCTTCGACAAGCTGGAGGAAGCACTGGCCGCCATTCGCCTGTATCAGCCGGACGTACTGGTTCTGCCGCTCGGCTTTGATATCTACAAGGACGACCCACAGGCCAAAGTGTCGGTGTCGTCAGAAGGCTTCTGTCGACTCAGCACCCATATACGCCAATTGGGACTGCCGACACTGGTGGTGCAGGAAGGGGGGTACGATCTGGACACCCTTAGCGAGAATGTCCAGCAGTTCTTCAAGGGACTGGGAGCCTGATTCAGGCGGCCGGGGTATACACCTTTACGTTGTTATGCCCCTCGGCCCGTAAATGACCGGCGTGCAGCCGGCTCATGGTGCCGCGGTCGCAGTAGAGCAGGTACTGGCGGTCGCCAGACAGTTCTGACAACTGCTGGTTCAGCTCATAGAAGGGAATTTTGAGTACCTGATTATTGGTCAGCGACAGCGGTGCGCGCTGCTCTTCCGAGGGATGGCGAACGTCGATGATGACATCTGCCATCGCTGGTGTTTGCACCAGCTCGACCTCTTCTGGGGTGGTAATGCTGTCCAGAAGACTGCTGACCATGGCATCGCTGCGCGAGGCCACTGCCTGAGCAAGCACGTCCGGGTTCAGGTTGGCCTCGTCTTCCTCAACCCGGTGCAATCGGGCGCGGGTGACCGGCTTGCTGGAAATCACACCGCAGTATTCCGGCATGTTGCGGGCAAAAGGTTCGGTGCCGATGTCTCTGGCAATCCGGATAATCTCCTGCTTGTCCATGGCGATCAGTGGTCGCAGAACCACTTCATCACTGGCCCGGTCCACCACGTTCAGGTTGGTCAGTGTCTGGCTCGACACCTGCGCCACCGCATCCCCCATCACCAAACCTGTGGCGGAATAATAACGGGCGATTTCAGCGGCGGCTTTAAGCATCTGGCGTTTCAGCACCACGCCCCAATGGCGGTGGTTCACCGAGCGCATGATTTCAGCTACCACACCGTCGAACGGCACCGAGATAAATTTCACGCTGTGCGACGCGCCGTAACGCTGCCAAAGATAATGCACCACCTGGCGTACGCCCACCTCATGGGCTGTGCCGCCAAGATTGAAGAACAGGAAGTGACTGCGAATGCCCCGCCGCATCATCAGATAGGCGGCAACCGACGAATCGTATCCCCCGGACACCAGTGTCATTACGGTTTCGACGGTTCCCAGCGGATAGCCCCCCAGGCCTTCATGACGGCGATGGGCGATATGGAACGTCTCGTCATTGATCTCGATGCGCACTTCCAGATCCGGTTTCTTGAGGTTGACGCCCCTGGCGTCTGACGCGTCGAGTAACGCCGCACCCACCGAACGCTCAAGATCAATAGACCGGAATTCGTGACTGCCATGGCGGCGAACGCGAACCGCAAAGGTTTGCCCGCTCAGGCGCTCGGCATAAGCCTCGATGGCTTTTTTGCAGACATCATCAATATCCACATAGGGAAATACGCCGATTTCCTGAATGGTGGAAATACCCGGGATACGAGTCAGCTCGTCGATAACTGGCCCTTCCAGTCCTAGGCCTTCCGGGAGCTCTATATCCACCCGATCCCAACTGCCATCGACCCGGATATTAAAATCCAGCCTCGCCAGCAATTTGCGAATATTTTGCCGCAGCTGGCGCATTTGCTGCTGACGAACAGGTTTACTCTTGATAGCCACTTCCGGGGCGGGACGAATGAGCAGTTTCATAAAAAAGTCTTTGATCGGAATAACGTCGGGTAGCGTAATGTGCGGAAAGGCCTTAGTGTACCTTCTCGCCCAAGCGGCTCAAAATCCGTCATTGCCGAAACCATCAGGAGTTGCACCACCGATGACCGAATCCACCATGAATGCCCTGGTTTCCCCGGAGGGCAGCCTCGAAATCCTCTCCAGTCACGAGGTCAACCGTCTCAAGGACAAGAGCGAGGGTGGTTTGTATCGTTTGTTCCGCCAGTGTGCACTGGCCGTTCTCAACACCGGCGTTGAAACCGACGACTGCCAGGAGTTGATGCAGGCACACGCTGACTTTGATGTTCGCCTGGTACCCCAACCACGGGGCCTGAAGCTGGAACTGATTAACGCGCCGGGGCATGCCTTTGTCGATGGTGAGATGCTCCGGGCGATCCGGGAGCACCTGTTTTCGGTATTGCGCGATATTGTTTACAGCCACTCCATACCGAACACCGTGGCCGGCTTTCGTCGGGATAACCCGGAAGACATCACCAATCTGGTGTTCCACATCCTACGCAACGCCCGAGTACTGGAAGCTGGCCGCCAGCCCGACATTGTGGTGTGCTGGGGCGGCCACTCCATCAGCCATGACGAATACCAGTACAGCAAAGACGTGGGCCACCAACTCGGCTTGCGCGCCTTGAGCATCTGCACCGGCTGCGGCCCAGGCGCCATGAAAGGGCCGATGAAGGGCGCCACCATTGGTCATGCCAAACAACGGGTGAAAAACGGTCGTTACATCGGCATTACCGAGCCCGGCATCATCGGGGCCGAAGCGCCCAACCCGATCGTGAACGAACTGGTGATCATGCCGGATATTGAAAAACGCCTGGAGGCGTTTGTTCGCTGCGGCCACGGCGTGATTGTATTCCCCGGTGGCGTGGGTACTGCAGAAGAAATTCTGTACCTGCTGGGTATTCTGCTGCACCCGGACAACGCCGATCTGCCGTTCCCGGTGGTCTTCACCGGCCGCCAGGAGAACGCAGAGTACTTCGAGATGATCGACAAGTTCATCCGCAATGCGCTGGGCGACGAAGCCGCCAGCAAGTACGAAATCATCATTGATGACCCGGTTCGCGTGGCGCAAACCATGAAGCAGGGAATGAAAGAGGTGGAAACTTTCCGCCGCGCCATGCAAGACGCTTACTATTTTAACTGGATGCTGAAAATCGACCCGGTGTTTCAGTTACCGTTTGAACCCGATCACGACAACATGCGCGCACTTGAACTGCATCGGGACCAACCGGCGCATCTGATTGCCGCAAATCTGCGCAAGGCGTTCAGTGGCATTGTGGCGGGGAACGTGAAGGAAAACGGGATTCGGCAGATTCAGCAGAAGGGGCCGTTTGAAATTGCCGGTGACCCGACGCTGATCAAGCCTCTTGAGGCCATGCTCGAGCAGTTTGTTGCACAAAACCGGATGAAGCTACCGGGCTCGTCCGCTTATCGGCCGAGCTACCGGATTGTCAGTGGTGCGGCCTGAGCCGCACCACTGACGCACCCAATTACTTGCCGCCGTCAGCGGGCAGGCCCGCGTAGAAAGCCGCCAGGTTGGCGATGTCGGCATCGCTCAGACCGGTTGCCTGGCCCTGCATGATCGGAGCCTGGCCACCCTGGCGCTGGCCGTTTTTGTAAGCTTTGAGGGAAGCAACGAGATATTGCTCCTTCTGGCCGGCCAGATTCGGGTACATCGGGATCTGTGAGATGCCGTTCTGCCCGTGGCACGCTGCGCAGACTGCGGCCTTGGCCTTGCCAGCCTCGGCATCACCCGCCACAGCAGCGAAAGGTGCAGCCGCACCCAGTGCAAAAAGACCGGCAACCGCGAAGTGTTTCAGATTCATTGTGTTCACCCTTTCATCGTTTTAACGTTTACACGCCAGCCAACAAGACCGGACAGCAAATCTAGAGATCACTTATAGCACAGGCGGTCCGAGGCTCAAATGTGATAGATCAAGGACAATCGTGCGACCATAGTCTTCTTTTACGCTCGAACTGACTGAACCACAGTACGAACAAACCGCTAAAGCCAACTGACAACAGCGCAACCCGATTGCCGGAGACACCATTCATGCCCGTAGAGGTCCAGGAACTCGCCTGCCGTGAAGGCCACATTGGCCTGCTGACATTGAACGCGCCGAACACACTGAATGCCTTGACCGAAGACATGGTGGTCCAGGCTCAGGAGGCACTGGATCAGTGGGCAACCGACAGCCGGATCTGCCTGGTGGTCTTGCGGGGGGCTGGCGAACGGGGCTTCTGCGCCGGCGGCAATATTCGGTCGCTGTACGATGGCCTCCGCGGACAAGGCGACACCGAGGCACCGGCCCGATTCTTCACCCGAGAATATCGCCTTAATTTCAGCCTGTACCGCTTTCCCAAGCCGGTGGTTGGCATTGGTCACGGCGTCGTGATGGGCGGTGGCCTGGGCCTGCTCTCGGCTTGCCGCTACCGGCTGGTAACGCCGGATGTCACCCTGGCCATGCCGGAAATCAGCATTGGCCTGTTCCCGGACGTAGGTGCCAGCTGGTTTTTGAACCGGCTGCCCGGACGCCTGGGCCTGTTCATGGGGTTAACCGGAGCGCGGCTTAATGTCAGCGATGCACTCCGGGTTGGGCTGGCCGATCTGGTGATTGAGCCCAGCCAGACAGAAACCCTGCTTACGCGCCTGCAAGACGAACGCTGGACCGGCGCCCAGGCCGCCGATGATAACCGACTGTTCCGGCTGCTCAGTCAGCTCGATGCACTGGATTATCGGGCGCTGGCACCCGGCCATCTGGAGAAGCACGAGCAAACCATCGCTCGGCTCAGCGCGGGCGATGAACTGCCGGATGTGATTGATCAATTACTGACTTCAGAAGGCGACGATCCCTGGTGGCAAACTTGCCTCCAAACACTTAGGAAGGGCTGCCCGGTGACCGCCTGGCTGATCTGGAATCAGTTGCGTAAAGGACAGCAGATGTCGCTGAAAGATGTGTTCCGTATGGAACTGTCGATGGCAATGGAGTGCACCCGCCGGCCCGATCTGGCTGAGGGCATTCGGGCTCTGCTGATCGACAAAGACCGCTCACCGGTCTGGTCTTATCCTGCGGCCACCGACGTGCCACAGGAGGTTGTCGAGGCCCATTTCCAGCCGGTATGGGATGACTCAGACGATCCCATGGCGCTGGATTGAGCCCCTAACCCCGCTAGCGGGCGGCACCCGCCTGCACCAGCAGCATTTCCAGATCCTGATTGTTGCTGGCCCGGGCGAGATCCAGTGCAGTACGGCCATCAGGACCGCGGTAATGCACATCCGCACCCGCGGCCAACAGCATTTCGGCGGTCAGCAAATCACCACTGGAAACCACACTCATCAGCAGTGACTTGCCGTCCTGATTCACGTTGACGTTGGCGCCAGCCGCCAGCAGTGTTCGCACCACCGCCAAGTGACCATTTTCTGCAGCCCGGATCACCGGTGTAGAGCCACTGTCGTCCTGGGCGTTAACCCTGGCACCTGCCGCCAGCAGCAGGCGCGCGATTCGACGGTTGCCATTGGCGGCGGCCACCATCAACGGGCTTTCGCCATTACTCGCAACCTGGTCCGGAGCCACGCCCTGCGATAGGAGCTCGAGAACGGTTCTATCCTCATTTGCCCTGACTGCCGTCATCAGCTGTCCCGGATCAACTGCCTGGGCAGAGGGTTCAGAACGGTTATTGCTGCTGGCACACCCCACCAGCGTCAATAACGTAAAGCAAATGACAAACAGCGACAGAATCTTGCCCATTTCCCTGGCCATAACCTGCATTCTCTTGGATGATTTTTGCAGCCATTCTGGGCAGCAAACCGTCAGAATTAAATCGAACCGGTCACAACTCGGGTCCGTTTTGCAAAAGTTGACCAACCAGCCGTCTTAACTGCTGTTCGCCATCCCGCTGCCCGGCGCACAAGCCAGCTCCCTGCAACTGCGGCCAGGACCAGCCCTGCAGCACAGCCCGGCACCACAGATCCAGCTCTGGCCGGTGTGATAGCCACGCCAGAGTACCCCGACAGGCTGCCAACACCTGCAAGACCGGCAAGGCCAGTTCAAAACCTCGAAAGCCTTCGGCAAAGGCACGGAGGTCTCGCCAATCATCGTTATCCAGTGTGGAGAGCGGCGGCAAATCCGCACCCACCGACGATAGCAGGTCGGGGTTCATGGCAGGCCAATGTCTGGGGATCAGCACCTGCCAATGGCGGGCAAAACGCGCGCCCAGCCTTTGCTCCAGATTGGCGCCCGCGGGTGACACCCCCTGCAACATCTGCAGCGGAAACTCGCCGGTGGTTGCTTCCTGCTGGAGCCCGATACGAACCACCTTGAGCCCACTTATCTGCCAGAATCGCAACAAACCCGCGGTTCCACCAAAGCTGGTACCTAGAGCATCCAGGCCCTGTTGCTGGCAAGCAGCCTTGGCAGCCGCAACCAGCCGACGGCCAATACCAAGCTGACGGGCCTGCGCCGACACAGCAATCCGGACAATCCGAAGCGTTCGCAGGCTGGCTGCTTCCGGAAAACCGCCATGGCTGGCCAGGGATTGCGCCAGCATGTGGCCCCGTAGCCGGCGCTTACCGGCAACCACTTGCTCTGCCAGCTCTTCCGCCAGGCCACCCTCAACACTGCCCCACAACAGGCCCACCGTGCAGCCCTGATACACTGCACGCCACGATTGGGCGGCCGGATCGTCCAGCCATTGCCTGAGGTCGGCGGGGGTGGTCCGGTAGTGGGCCTCGACCAGCAGCCCAAAGGCCTCAGCCAGCTCACTATCACTGGCCTGCGCCGGTGACCAGGGCTCTATGGTGATCTCGGATGTATTCACCACCAGATCGGTTGGGCTTTCTGCTGACAGCAAAAAGAGCTCGAATATCAGTTTTTCCAGGGGATCGCCAGGGGCCCAGCGCACCGGCTGCTGAATCGAGATAGCCCGCCATTGCGGGGTCTCACGGTCCAGAACGTCCCGAAACCGGATCGCGAAGCCCCGGCCGGTGCCTTCATAACCGTGCACCGTACTGGCATAGGCTACCCTGGGCCAGCCAAGCAGGATCTCCCGAAGCCACTGGGCGGGTACACCTGCGGCCTCATCCACCAGAACCACTTCGGCTTCTGGCCGTTCAGATAGCAAGTTGGGGATCGGTATAAAGCTCAGGCGCTGGCCACCACGGGTAGTCAGCTCAACGTCCGTCTGCTCTGCCAGATCATCCGCCAGCTCGATCGCTGCGTGCCGGAACAGGCTATTCAGGTTGTCGCGAGTGGGTGCGGTGACGATCACCCGCTGCCGACCCGCTAATAACAGTCTGGCGGCAGCCATGCCTAGGGCAGCCGATTTGCCACGGCCCCGGTCGGCGGTAACCACCAGGGGGCGTCGACGGCGGCCCTGCCCAAATCGCTCAAGCTGGCGCACCAGGTCTTGCTGTTGTTCGGTAGTGTCTGCCTGGAATGAGGTTTTCGGGATCGGCAGATTGGGCAGGACCAGCGGCTTGTCGGATTCCGCCCGAAGCCGGATCACCGAGGGGTCGTGCGCCAGCTTGCGGGCGAGCCGGGCGGCAAAGGGGTGTTCTTTCGCCTGATCAAGGCCGGTTCGGGCGTAATCCGGATCGGCATGATCAGGCCAGCAGGCCAGTGGTGGCATCAACCAGAACAGCAGGCCACCGGCCTGCAAGGTGCCGGAGAGTGCCGCGAAGGCGTCCGGGGGGTTACCTTGCCAGCCGTCCCAGACCAGCAAACTGGTTTCCCGGCCCAGCCATTGCCGGTACTGGCTTGCCTGGATATGAGGCAGGCCGACGGCGTCGGCGTGATCGGGGTTGCCGATCCACAGGCTGTGGCTGGTGTTCAACTCTGCCAGTTGTTGCTGAATCCAGCTGAGGGCGCTTTGCTGATCGCCTTCAACCAGCACCAGTCGACGATGGCCAAGAGCCGCCAGGGCGGTTTGCAGGTCGGCCCAGATTTGCACCGGTGCCGGGCTGGCGTGGGTGGTCATTCAGCTCAGGTCAGCCGTGTGGGCTTTCAGGTCGTTGAGTTGGCAAACGTCGAGGGCGTTCTGGTGGGTGGCTCGCAGTTTGACTCTTGGCGCGCTGTTGGCTTCGAAGGCTTCTTGCCAGCGGCCGGCGCAGAGGCACCAGCTGTCGCCGGGTTTGAGGCCGGGGAAGCCGAATTCGGGCCTGGGGGTGGAGAGGTCGTTGCCCCGGGCTTTGGAGTATTCAAGGAAGTCTGCGGTGACGATGCTGCAGACGGTGTGGTTGCCAAGATCATCCGGGCCGGTGTTGCAGCAGCCGTCCCGGTAGAAGCCGGTTTTCGGGTCTGTGCCGCAGGTTTCAAGCTTTTCGCCCAGTACGTTTAGCGATTCATCGGTCTTCATCGTTTCCTATTTCCTTTTTCGGAGTAAGCAGGAGGTCGGGACAGCTTTTCAAAACACGCTCCTTCGGCCCGTCCCTGGGGCGCTTGGGCTCCGCCATCCATGGCTGCGCACAGTTTTGAAAAGCTGTCCCGACCTCCTGCTCTCAACGTGTGAGTAATATTCTTTAAAACATCGCTTAGCCGCGATTATGCGGCAGCGCTATTCCCGCTTCCAGTTGGCCCGTACAATAGCCTGCATGCCAACCAAACCCCAAATCCCTGATACTTCTTACCTGCCTGACTTCCTGACCGATGAGCAGCGGGCGATCATTACTGCCGGTTACGAGCACTCGGTGATCACCGCCGTGGCGGGCAGCGGTAAGACGTCGACGCTGGCCTGGCGGATTCGGTTTCTGCTGGCCCAGGGCCATGATCCGGACCGGATGCTGGTGTTGATGTTCAACCGCAGTGCCCGGGTGGATTTCGAGCGCAAGCTGCAGGAGGTATGTGCTCAATCCGGGCTGGCGCTGCCGGAGATACGGACCTATCACGCGATGGGGCTGCGGTTGTATAAGCGTTTTGTTCGGGAGGGCTATCTGCCGGGATTTTCGGACAAGATTCTGACCGAACAGGAGATTTCCTACCAGGCCTGGATGCTGACGCGACGGCTGGCACCGGAGGATCTGGCGGATGAGATCCGGCGCAATAAGAAAGAGTTTGTAGAGACGGCGACTGGGTTTATTGATCGGGTGAAGACCGGTCTGGCGCCGGCGGAGGTGGTGTTTGAGGAGTTGGAATATTCCGACAAGCACCGGTATCTGATCGATCTGTTCCACAGTTTTGAGCAGTGGCGTAAGGGCCGCAGCCAGATCAGTTATGCGGATATGCTGTATGAACCGGTGATGGCGATTCATCAGAATCCGCCACTGCAGCGGCTGGTGGGCAATAAGATGGATCTGATTCTGGTGGATGAGTATCAGGACACCAATGAGATTCAGCATCTGTTGCTACGCTATGTGGCCGGCGATCGAGCCCGGGTGACGGTGGTGGGTGATCCGGACCAGACCATTTATGAGTTCCGGGGCGCGCGGCCGGAGTTTATTTTGCGGCGGTTCAGTGATGAGTTTGAGAGCCCGATGGAGCAGTCGCTGAGTTTTACCTTTCGGTATGGCCATCGGGTGGCGCTATTGGCCAATCATCTGATCTGCCATAACACCGGGCGCAAAGATGTGCTGTGCCATTCGCACCCGTCTACGCCGGCCACCACAGTTGGGTTGCACCGGGCTGACAATGATGGCGATCAGGTGTTGAAGCTGGTCGCGCAACAGGATGATGCGCTGAACAGTCAAACCGCGATTCTGTTCCGGGTTTGGAGCCAGAGTGTGCCGATTGAGCTCAAATTGCTGGCGCGGCAGATTCCATATCGGATTGATGCCGGCAAAGGCGCCTTGTACAGCCGCGAGGTGCAGGCCATCACGGCGTTGCTGATGGTGGTGACGAGGCGGTTGAAGTCACTGCCGGATTCCGACCGGCTGGACCTTGCCCGACAGTTGCTGCGGTTTCCCCATGTGGGCCTGAAGGAGGCGGAGCTGGAGAATCTGGCGCAGTTTCTGGCGGCATTTGACGGCGCCTGGCATGAGCGACTGCTGGCCATGGATTTTGATGCCTTGGCGCCAATGCCAGGTCGCAAACTCCGGAAACTGGGCGAGGTGCTGGCGCAACTGGAGCGATATCAGGGGCCGGTGGCGGGGCTGATCAGCGTTTACGCAGACCACATGGATCTGTACGAGGGCATTCGCAGTCTGGCGCTGACCCACGACAGCGCCGAGGAGCGGATTGATACCGTTCAGGGCTTCCGGGATTACCTGAAGAGTCTGGAGGTGAATGCCGACGGCGCGCTGGATCATCTCAAGTTGCTCCGCCAACAGGCCGGAGACAAACAGGATCATGGTGTGCTTTTATCCACCATTCATCGCACCAAAGGCCTGGAGTGGCCGGTGGTGATTATTCCGGGCCTGCAAGAGAAGTACCTGCCCTACAGCCCCCGGCCACAGGACGACGCCCGCGCGGCACTGGAGAGCGAGCGCCGGCTGCTCTACGTGGGGATGACCCGCGCCCGCGATGCCCTGCATCTGATCACCCGACCGGCAAGCGCGCAGCCGCACCTTGAGGGCGATCAGGGGCCAAGCCGGTTTGTCTCTGAGCTCTGCGCTGAATTGTCTCTGGAACTCGGAACGGCTCTGGACAGGAACGATTTAGCTGCGGAGCGGTCACTGACTCTGGGCTCTCCCCTGACCCCGGTCAGCCTGCGCTACGCTGAACGCGAGGGGGTGAGCATCGAAGGAACAAACCGACCGGTTGACCAGGCGATGGAACCTGTCTGGCACCACAAGCGTGTTGTGCACGCCATCTTTGGCACCGGTGATGTTATCTCAGAAAACGAAAGTTCGTTCGAAGTGCGCTTTGCCAACGCTGACACGCTCAATTTCAGTAAAAAAAGTGCGCACCTGTATTTTTCAGCGGTTTCGGAATAAAACAGCGTTGTCAGTGAACTGAGTACAATTGCCGACGTATCAAAACTATCATTTTTTTGTTTTTTTTGGCTAACTGGCCTAAATTCCAAGTATTACAATCAGTTCTCGGAATTTCAGTTCCTGATTACCGATGCAGGAAATAACAATTAAACAGGAGAGTCTGCATGAAGATCATGCGTCCGGTCGTTTTGGCCGCCCTTGCTACATCCCTTACAACCCCAGCACTGGCCGATCGCCAGGAAACTATCTACCTGAACCCGTTCGCTGGTTACCAATTGTTTGACGACAAGCGGGATCTGAGCGAAACCGGCACCTTTGGCGTTGGCGTTGAGTATCGCTTCCGTCCGCATTGGTCTGTTGAGGCGCTCTATTCCCGTGCAGATGCCGATCGCAAATACGTTGACGGCTCCTCAGATTTTGAAGAGCTCCGGGTTGACGGTACCTATTATTTCGCCGGCCCGGACGCCGTCTGGAATCCGTACGTGTCTCTGGGTGCCGGGCACGCCAAATTTGGCGTGGGTGACACCATTTCCTACACCACCGCGGGTACGGATCACGAAGAAACCCGAGTTAATGTTGGCGCGGGCTTCCGTTACAACGTCAGCGACGGTATTTCTATCCGTGGTGACCTCAGAGAATTCCACGGTATTGATGAAAGCACCTTCGATACCATGGTGTCTTTGGGCGTAAGTTGGGCATTCACTCGCACGGTTTCCGCCCCGCAACCTGCCCGCGCTCCAGAGCCCACGCCGGCTCCTATGGATTCTGACAACGATGGCGTACCCGATAACCGGGACCAGTGCCCGAATACCCCCGCCGGTGTTCAGGTAGACAGCCAGGGTTGCCCTCTGGACAGTGACGGTGATGGTGTGCCCGACCACCGTGATCAGTGTCCCGACACGACAGCAGGTGCCACTGTCGACGAGACCGGCTGTGAAGGCGTGACTGAAACCATCGAAACCATTGAGTTGCGGGTTCAGTTCCCCACCAACAGCTCCATCATCGATGCCACTTACGACAATGAAATCCGTCAGGTAGCCGATTTCATGGAAGAGTACCCGGAAACTTCTGTAGAGATTGCCGGTCACTCTGACAGCATTGGCGAAGCCGAGTACAACCGGCTCCTGTCACAGCGTCGTGCTGAAGCTGTGTCTAACCGGCTGACCAGTGTTCTGGGCGTTGATCCAGGCCGTGTCTCTGCAGTTGGTTATGGCGAAGCCGAGCCGATTGCCTCTAACGATACGCCAGCTGGCCGCACCCAGAACCGCCGTGTAGAGGCCCGCATTCAGGTTCGCCGCTAATCGCGACCTGATCGGGACTGAAAAATAAGGCGCCTCCGGGCGCCTTATTTTTTGCCTGCTAACCTGGCCTGATCGCATCCAGCAGCAGGTTACGCGGGGTCAGTGAGCGTTCACAGAAGGCGCCGAGGCGCACCTCATAGCCCTGTTCTTGTAGAAACATCGCATAATCCAGCACCAGCCACAGCTCCAGAGGCCGCCGGAAAAGATGCCGTAGAAGTTCATGGCGACGCACCTGCAGCAACCGGCGTTCACCTGCCGTTCGCCAATAATGCCAATCCACCCCGGCGGGCAACGGCAGCTGTTTGTTCTGGGCCGCCCACCGGCCAAAACCCTCGAAATCACCGGTATTCAACCGGGTGGGATGAGAGGGCACAGGCAAATACTCTTCAACGTTACGCAAGTGACGCTGCAAGGCATCGAAGCCCAGACGCCACACGCTGACAACAGCGGCTTTCCTGCGCTCTCTGGCCGGGGCGGTGACCGTTTCCTGCACCGCCAGCCGGAGGGCACTGCGATCCATCGTCAGCGGCCTGGCATGGTTGCGGGCCGCCTCTGACAGCAACCGGTGTTGCGTTGAAGCCATCAGGTGGTAGCAGCAGGGAGAAACGGAGAGGCGAGTCGCCCTTGCCGCACTGCCAGACTGGATCAATTGGCGGTGCAGATCGCCACAAGCGTGCAGGGCCACACCGTGCCCCGCGGCGGGCCAGGTCAGGTCATTGGCCATCACATCCTGCGGGTAAAGCTGCACCGGGTCACCGTAGTGCTGTGCCAACCGGTTGCCATCATTGACCAGCTCTGCGTTCCACTCAAACCCCAATACCGATTCAGCCCCCTGCCCGGCCAAAGTGCGCGCCAGATGGCCTTTGCCACAACACCAGTCCACCAGGTTACCGTTGAGCGGGCTCAGCGCCGCAGCAAAGGCACCGGCCTGCAGACGTTTACGCCCCGGCATATCCACCGCCCTCACTTCCGGCAATGCCGCTGCCTGTGCCTTCTCAGGGGTTGTCAGTTTCGGGACGGCGACCAGCTCGCCATACTCCGCGAGATCCGATATGAAACGAGCAGCCTCGCGAGCGAACGCCTCTGGCCTGTCTGTCCAGTGGTCACACTCCTGGTCGGTCATGGCTTCCAGCCAGTCGGCCAGCGCCGGATAGTCTCGCAGCCACGCCGGTGCGGGTTCTGAGAACGGCACCGGGCGCCACAACGGCTGATGCCGGACAAGCCAGTCATTCACTCTGCACCAGCGATGACTGAAGACAGGGGCCGGGTCGTGAAGACTCGCCGGAGTTGATGTCATAAAACAGGCCTTTAACCGAGGTGAAGCAAGCCTTCCGGAACACAACGTTATTCCGCAAAGCGGCTCGGCCGGAACGGGTCCAGCGGCACGGCGGGTTGCTCGCCATCGATCACCTGCGCGATGACGGCTGCGCTGCCCGCAGACAGGGTCCAGCCAAATGTGCCGTGGCCAGTGTTCAGGAACAGGTTGTCGCGCGGGCCCTTTCCGATGATCGCCGGGCCGTCGGGGGTCATCGGCCGGAAGCCGGTCCAGGTCTCGGCTGCCGACAGGTCGGCACAGCCCGGGAAACGGGACTGGACCGAACGCTTGATGGTGGCAATCCTGGTCTCCGGAATATCCCGGTTGAAATCCGCCAGCTCGACAAACCCGGTCGCCCGCAAACGATTTCCCAAACGAGTGGACACGACTTTTAACTGATCATCATGCACCGTGCTGACCGGCGCCTTCGAGGGGTCGTCCAGGGGCACAGTGATGCTGTAGCCTTTGATCGGATAGATGGGCAAGTCCATTCCCAATGGTCTCACCAGCTGCCCCGACCAACAGCCAGCACAGATTACAAAGGCATCGGCTTCAAGGGTTTCCAGCCCGCCATCGTCGGTACGCAGCTGCACAGCCTGAACCCGGCTATCATCGGCGATGAGGCGTTCAACGTCCACCTGATAGCGGAAGTGAACACCCAGTTGCTCACAGACGTTCGCCAACGCCTGGGAGAACAGATGGCAATCACCGGTGCCGTCGGTATCGTAACAAATGGCGCCATACAGAGGACCATCGCCGGTCATACCCGGCTCAACATCCCTCACCTGCGCTGGCGTGAGTAGCCGTGAGCCAATACCCATCTCTTCAAGCAATTCATGAATTGCCTTATACCCCTCCATGGCCTCCGGCGTACTGGCGAGGTGCAACAAACCCAGATGCTGGCCATCAAACCCCAGGTTATGGTCTTGCTCCAGCGCCAGGAAACGCTCCCGGCTGTATACGCCCAGGCGCAACATCGCCCGTTTGTTCAAGCCAAACAGACCCGGCGACCAGGCGTAACGCAAGGTCGCCATCATAAAACGGATCGCCTCTGGCGAGGGTGGCATTTTCATTTTCAGCGGGCCGGATGCCTGGAAGAGCCAGGGCAAGGCTTTGAACACCATGGCCGGGTCTGCCCAGGGGTAAACCACTCCGTAGGAGCGCTGGGCGGCGTTACCTTTGCTGGTCTCGTTACCCGCTAAAGCGTGGCGCTCCAATACGGTCACCTGGTGCCCTCTGCGCACAAGCTCATAGGCCGTGGTTACCCCCACTACGCCGCTGCCTACAACCATAATATGCATGGTCAGCCTCCGTTAGCTCACACCGTGTTCCGCCAACAGCGCCCGATACTCCTCCAGCACCTCCGGGTGTTCTTTCGGATAATCCGGCGCCAACGTCTTTAACACCTCGGCCACCAGCGCTGCAACAACGGCCCGGGCCTCAGGCTTGCGATCTCCAGGCACCATAAACCAGGGCGCGGCATCGTTATGGGTGGCCGCCAGGGCCTCTTCAGCATAGGCCTGATAGCTCGCTCTCTGCTTCCAGCCGTCAATATCAGAGCGATCAAACTTCCAACGCTTGCGGGGTTTGTCCAGGCGTTTGAGCAAGCGCCGCCGATGTTCATCTTCAGACACGTTCAACCACACCTTCACCACACAGGTACCCTCGCTGACCAAATGCCGCTCAAAATCACAGATAGCCTGATAGCGTGACGGCCAGTCATAACTTTCAGCCTCCCGCACCGGCCACACCCGCTCGCCAATCACGCCCTCGTGATGGCTGCGATTGAACGCCACCATCTGGCCGTATGCCGGTAACAGGGGCGTCACTCGCCACAAAAAATCATGAGCGGCTTCCGTTGCCGTGGGCCGGCTGAAAGACCAGGCATGAAAGCCCGCCGGATCGGCGTAGGTGGCCAGGGTGCGGATCAGGCTATCCTTGCCACTGGTGTCCGGGCCATGGACCACCAGCAACAAAGCCTTTTTGCCGTTGGCCCAGAGCCTGCGCTGATACTCGCCTATGTCTTCGAGGCTGGCTTCAAGAGCCGGCAACTCATGATCCTCGGTAAGCAGCGTCGGATAACTTTTAAACTCTGGCTTTTTCGGGTCCAGAAACCAGGACCGGGCGAACGCCGTATAATTCATTAAGGAAACTCCCTATTACATCCATGCAACCCAACAATCACGCAAACTGATAGACTGGCGTGACAACATCCTCAGAATAGCAGCCATTTACTGGCTGTGATGGAGCATAGCGCCGGGCATGAGCAAGAAACGTCGTGAGATTCCCGTATTCGATCACCCGATCATCGAGACCCACTGCCATCTGGACTACCTGAAAGACCAGCCCTTGGCAGATATTCTGGAGCAAAGCCGGAACGTCAATATCGAACGGGTGATTACCATTGCCGTGTCCCCGGACAACCTGGCGACGGTGCGCAAGCTCAGCCACATAGCCCCCTGGTTGTATGGTACCCAGGGCATTCATCCCCATGAGGCTGAGAGCTATACGGATGCGGTGGAAGCCGAGATCCGCGAGCATGCCCAGGATGAGAAGATCGTTGCCATCGGCGAAATCGGGCTCGATTACTACTACGATAAAGCCGACCGTGACGTACAACGAGAAGTATTCCGGCGCCAGCTGCAGATTGCCTGTGACAACCATCAGCCTGTGGTGATCCACAGCCGTGACGCCGACGACGACACCATCACCATTCTCAAAGAGTTTGAAAACAGTCTGGAGCGCCGGGGCGTGATCCACAGCTTTACCTCCGGCCCCGGATTGGCTCAGTACGCGCTGGATCAAGGCTGGTGCCTGGGTTTTAACGGCATCACCAGTTTCAACAAGGCGGAGAATGTACGAGACATCGTGCGCATGACGCCAATCGAGCAGATTCTGCTGGAAACCGATGCGCCCTTCCTCACCCCGGTACCCTACCGTGGTCGCGAAAATGCGCCCTTCTACCTGCCATTTGTTGCCGAAAAAATTGCCGAGGTGAAGGGGCTAGCGCTGGATCAGGTTGTCAGCCAGACTTACCAGAACAGCCTCAGGACGTTTTTCACACAATCATGATCAAACGCATCCCCATTTCTGCGTTGAAAGTCGGCATGTACATCTCCGACCTGAACAACGACTGGATTCCCCACAACACCCAACGCAAACGAGGGGTGATCAAACGGGAAGACACCATCGACAAGATTCGTCGCATGGGGGTGACCTACGTTTACATTGACGTTGAAAAAGGGCTGGACTCTCAGGATGCCGAAACCGCAACCGAGGTAGACCGCCGAAACGAACAGGCGCTTCAGAACGCGGGCGAACTGAGCCCCGGCGTTTTACCAAAAGTCACGCTGACCGAAGAAATTGTGGTTGCCCAGCGCATCCACAGTCAGGCTCAGGGCCTGGTTGGAAGCTTCATGAACAACGTCAAAATGGGAGCGGCCATTGATATTGCACCGATTCACCAGCTGGCAGATGAGCTTCAGAACTCGGTACTGCGCAACGCCAACGCCCTGAGCTGCCTGGGGCGAATCCGCGAGAAAGACAATTACCTGCTCGAACACTCGGTGAATCTGAGCGTGCTGATGTCGCTGTTCGGTAATTACCGCAAGTTTTCCGCAGACGTACTCCATCAGACCATCGTGGGCGCGCTGCTGCACGATCTGGGCAAGATCCTGACACCCGATGAGATTCTGCACAAACCGGGCCGCCTGAGCCCGGAAGAATTCGAGGTGATGAAGCTGCACGCGCGGCATTCCCGGGATATTCTCGCGGGTACCGAAGGCATTGGCGAAATCACCGTCATTACCGCTGCCCAGCATCATGAAAAACTGGACGGCAGCGGCTACCCTGAAGGCCTGAAAGGTGATGAGATCACCGAGTACGGCCGCATGGTCGCGATCACCGATGTGTATGATGCCATCACCGCTGACCGGGTCTACCACAAAGGCATGACACCCACCCAGGGCCTGAAGAAACTGCTGGAATGGAGTGGCAGCCATCTGGACCCGGATCTGGTCAAACAGTTCATCCGTTGCATCGGGCTCTATCCGATCGGCTCATTGGTGTTGCTGGAGAGTGGTCGCCTGGGCGTGGTGATCGAAACCAATGAACAGGATCAGCGCCTGCCAGTGGTCAGGGTGATGTATAACACCAAATTCCGGCTGCCCATAACGCTCGAAACCATCGACCTGGCCCGGGCGGGCAATCAGGACCGGATTTTGCGAGCCGTCGATCCGGAAGAGTACAAATTGGATGTTCGCAAGTTTTTGACCTGACCCCGGATATCTCGCCCACCTCTGCTAAGCTTGCCCTTATAAATTCCATCACGACGATGCCCGCACCATGATCTCTTCGGTATTCCAGATTCTGGGTGGCCTGGCACTATTCATGCTGGCCATGGAAATGATGACCAACGGCCTCAAAAACGCCGCCGGCCACCATTTGCGCCACTTGCTGGGCACCTGGACCCGCACCCCCTTGAGAGGCTTGATGGCGGGCTTTGCCATTACCGGCATTGTGCAGCACTCCGGTGCAGTGACCGTCGCGACCATTGGGTTTGTCAACGCAGGTCTGTTGACCCTGGCGCAATCTCTGGGCGTCATTTTCGGCTCCAACATCGGCACCACGATGACCGGCTGGCTGGTCAGCCTGGTTGGATTTGGCTTCAAGATCGAAGCCGTCGCCCTACCGCTGCTGGCGGCAGGTGTCGGCGCCAAAATGATCAGCCGAAACCCCAGGAATCAGTTCTTGGGTGAGGCTCTGGCCGGCTTTGCCCTGTTTTTTCTGGGCTTGTCGATCCTCAAGACCGCGCTGGAATCACTTGCCGGCGGCTTCACCGGCGAGGGCATTATCAGCCCTGACTACGGCCTGGCGGCTTACCTGGCGCTCGGGTTATTGGCAACAGTCCTTACCCAGTCGTCCAGTGCGGCTTTGGCCATTGTCCTGACCGCCGCGGCCGGCGGCCTGATCAGCCTGGACAACGCTGCCGCCGCAGTGATCGGGGCCAATCTGGGCTCTACCTCCACTGCCGCTCTGTCTGCATTGAAAGCAACCGCAAATGCGCGACGGTTGGCCATTGGCCACATCCTGTTTAACGTTCTGACCGGCGCCATTGCCCTGTTAATCCTGCCCGGTATGCTGTGGCTGGTCGCTCTGATGACCGACGGATTGAACCTGGAAGCCAATCCGGCCATATCGCTGGCGTTGTTCCACACGCTGTTCAACGTGCTCGGCGCCGCATGCATGCTGCCCTTCACCAAGCCGTTTGCGCGCTTTCTCGGCCGGCTGTTCCGCAGCAAAGAAGAAGACAACGCAGAACCCCGGTTTCTTGACGACACGCTGGTCACCACACCGGAACTCGCCATCGGCGCGGTAGATCAGGAAATGAAACGGCTGATTGGTCATAGTCGGGGCCTGCTGCGGGTATGCCTGGATCGGGAAGGCCTGACCGGATCCGACATCCGGCCCAAGGCTGAGGCCATTCGCAGCCTGAACCAGGCCATCACCGACTACATCGGTCGCCTGCGCGCGGAGAAGATGCATCTTTCCGTGGTGGACGCGCTGACCATTAGCATCCGAACCTGCCGTTATCTGGCGGAGGCAACCGAGCTGGCGTCCCGGCTGATGACACTCAGGGAATTGGACCGGCGCACTGAGTTTGCTGAACAAGCCGACTTGCTGGCTCACTACCTGGACACCATCCGGGCACTGGTTGCCTCGGACGGTCCGGCACCGGATCTTCTTGCCGACGCTGAAACCACGTACCAACACCTGAAAAACTCCACACTGCAGATGATGGTGCGAAGGGATGTCAGCACGGCTCTGGGCGATCAGGCGCTGGATATACTGAGCGCCGTGCGGAGGCTAAACGACCAATGGAACAAGGCGTTGAACTGGCAAGCAGCGACCGAAATACTGAACGGTGCGCGGCATCAGGTACCGGAATCAGAAAACTTGCAGTAGCGGTTCTTGCCATCCCGTTTGGCGTGGTACATAGCCTGATCGGCCTGGCGTAACAGCTGATCCCCATCCATCTCGATGTCTTGAGGGTAAAGGGTATAGCCTAGACTGGCTGACACTTCAACGCTGTGGTCTGCCACCCAGACCGATTCTGACACAGTGATCAACAAGCGCGATAACAAGGCCTGGAGTGTGGGCTCGTCCGCAACATTCACCACAATGACGGCAAACTCGTCACCGCCAAGCCTGGCGAGAGTATCTTCCTCACGCAGGGTCGCCCGCATCCGCCGGGCAAGCTCGATCAATAAACCATCACCGGCATCATGGCCAAAGGCATCGTTGACCGGCTTGAAGTGGTCCAGATCAATATAAATAACCGCTAGCTGATAAGCCTGGCGGCGCGCCTGAGCCATAGATTGATGCAGTCGGTCGGAGAACAGCACCCGATTGGGCAGGCCAGTCAGTGCATCAAAATGCGCTAGGGTGCGGAGCTGTTTTTCGGTTTCCTTGAGCTGGGTAATATCGGTGAAGGTACCGACAAAATGGCTGAGCCCACCATGGTCATCAAACACACTACTCAGGGTCAGGCTCAGCATCGTGGCATGACCATCCCAATGCCGGCTGGCGAATTCACCCGCCCAGACCCCGTGTTTTCGGGCCGCGATGAGAATGGCGCTACCTTCGTCCAGGGGCAACGGCGGCAAGCTGCCGACGGCACTCCGGTGCTCGCGCCCGGTAATCCGGGTGTAAGCCTCGTTAATGTCCATCACCACGCCGTGGGCATCGGTGATAAATATGGCCTCCCGGGCATGTTCGAACACCCGAAGCGCCAACCGCTGGCGTTCTTCCGCGTGCTTCCGGCGATTGATGTCGTACCAGGAGCACAGGATCGACGGCGCCTCTTGGCCTTTCTCGTAAACCGGGGCCAGGGTCATATCAACCCAGACTTCCGAACCATCCGAGCGCACCAGCAACCATTCGCACTGGGCCACCTCGCCAGCGCCCACCCGTCGTATCAGCGTATCCATTTTTTGCAGTGAAGAGGTACCGTCTGGCTGGCTATGGGGAGAAAACGCCTGAAGCCCCTTGCCAAGCAATGACGCTTCCGAGGTGTAGCTGACCAGCTCAACCGCCGCCCGATTGCACTCCACCAGTGCGGCGTCACGAATCATCAGCATCGGCTGTGGCCAACTGGCAATCAACCCGCGCAGACGGCGTTCTTCGATGGCCAATTGTCGCCGCTGTCGGCTCAACCAGAGACTGGTGATCATCAGCGAGATAAACAGAAGCACGACGGTGATGCCCCAAACCCGGTATTGGTTGAGCACGTCCAGCCAGGTAACTCTGGGGACCTGATCGTAGGGTGCCATGCGCAGGGTGCGGGCAAGCGTCTCCACTGATTGGTAGTCCGCCGGCGGTGAAAAACCGCGGATGTACGCAGCTTTCGCCGCCGGGTGATCCTGCTCCAGGGCGAACAGGGCCGAGGCAATTCGGCGCACCACCCGGCTGTCTACGTGGGGCAAAGACACGAACGGCCATTCCGGGTACAGCCGGGTTGATACCACAAATGGGTAGCCAGACAGTTGCTGCTGGTTGACCACCTTTAAACCCGCCATCAGGTCGGGGCTTCCCAACAGCAGCTCTTCAAGAACACCGGTCCGGATAAAGCCGATGTCAGTGTCTCCCGTCTGTACCGCACGAATAACCCGATCATGACTGTTCAGGTGCACCACCCGGTTATGCCTCAAAATATCTACGCCGGCATCCATCAACTCCAGAGCTGGCGCCTGATAACCACCCAGAAAATGCATGCCAGGAGTGGCGATGCTTTTGCCCCGGACATCTTCCAACCGATTGATGTCATCCCGTCCGGCTCTGGTCAGGATGACCCCTCCAATACTGCCCGTCGACTGGCCCTGCCAGTCCCGCTCCAGGGTTGCCAGCACACCGGTGAGGCTTCGATCACTGCGGATGACCAGAAAGTGACTGGGATTGGTCAGGAAAAAGTCGATCTGGTTGGTGGCCAACGCTCGGTTCATATCCTCCTGGTTGAGCACGAGCAAGCGCACGGGCAGGCCACTCTCATGGCTGAGATAGTCAGCCAAAGGAGCATAGCGTTGCTGAATGACCGGCTCCGGCCGATAGGCAAATATGCCCAGGGTGACTCCCTGAGCTGCCTGGACGGTTGACGACCAGGCGCCGGCGATCGCACTGAACAGCACCAATGAGTAGGCGAACGACCGAAAACTCACGAGACACTCCTGGGCAGGAACGACGGATCAGCAAGGCGCTCATACACCGGCGCCGTTTGCATCATGCCTTCACGAATCAGCACCTCGGTCAATCGTCTGGCGACAACCTCGATACGGCCGTGGTAGGCAAGGTAACGCTGATTGGCCGCCAGCTCTGGCAACATCACGGTGGCCAGCGACTGGCGCACGGCGTCTGGGGAAACACCCTGACGCGTCGCCACCCGGTAGACGGCATCGTGCATGCTGCGCACCAGGTGGCGCAGGCCCCGGAAGTGCCCGTACACCAGATCCCTGACCGCATCCGGGCGGCGCCTGGCCGCCTGTTCTGTCACCACGAGTACGTCAAAAATGGTGTCTGGCATCTGACTGCTATCGAACAGCCTGCTGCCGCCTGCCTGCGCCAGCAAAGACGCGGTGGGCTCATAACAGATTGAAGCGTCAATATCGCCGTTATGCCATGCCTCCAGGTGCCGATCTACCGGCAGATCCACCAGCGACACCTGATCTGACGTCAAGCCAATCCGCTCCAGCATGGCGAACAGCATTACTCCAGACACCCCGGCAAGCTCAACCCCAATTGAGCACCCCCTCAGATCACTGAGGCTGGCAATGTCGGGTTTAACCACCAACACGTCGGCGCCGACAGAGACATCCGCCACCGCCACCACTCGCAGCGGAACGCCCTCGGAAAATACCCGGAGCGCCTCATCCAGCGTAATGGCCGCGGCATCCAGTTCGCCAGACAGCAAGCCCCTCATCGAATCTGTGGCGGCCGCGCCTTTGACCAACTCAACCGAGCCGGGCAGCCAGCCGAATTCCTCGGCCAGGTACAGGGGTTCGTAGCCAATCCAGGGATGAATGCCGGTGCGCAACGGAACAGGCCCGGAACAACCACCCAGCCCCATAGCCGAAACAGCAGCAACAGAGAGTTGCAGGAAGTGGCGGCGGTTCATCATTGGGCTCCGGGGGCGGCTGGTTTATTCTTCGGATACTAATACGTAGCTACTATAGCCGTATATCTGACCAAAGCATTGCACCGGATCAATTCCGGCAACCATAACAACTGATTAACCCAACGCCAGGAACACACCCATCAGAATCGGCGAAAGGAAGGACAGCAAAAAACCCGAGGCTATCGCCACCGGCACACAGGCCAGCCCGCCACTGCTGCGGATGACCGGCAAGGTAAAGTCCATGGCGGTAGCCCCGCCATAACCAATGGCCATGGCCGGTCTGGAGCCAATCACCAGCGGTATCAGCGCCAGGGCAATGATCTCGCGCAGCACATCGTTGAGGAACGCAACCCCACCCCAGGCCGGACCTAATGCATCACCAACTACTATTCCGGACAAGGAATACCAGCCAAACCCCGACGCCAGCGCCAACGCCTGATGCCAGGGCACATCCAGCCAGGGGATCAGGGCAACCCCTGCCACCAGGGAGCTGACCACCAGCGCCAGAGCAATTCCCAGGCCCTGGCGATTCAGCAGCAGCTTACGCAATGATAAACCGGCATTTCGAAGTTGCAGGCCAATCAAAAACAGCAGCAGCATCAAAGCCCAGGTGGCTACCTCATCCACCATGGGCAGCTGCGATAACAAAAAGTAGCCCAGCCCCACCCCTATCAGTACTGCCAAGAGTGGCTTCATGCCGGCCAGAAACAAACGACGATAGCCCGGGCGGGCCTCAGACTCGTCAGCATCAATGGTCATAGGCTGCCAGCGATGAAACAGCCACAAGCCGGCCATGTTCGCCAGCAACAGGGCAATCACCAAACCCGAGACCTGACCGGCCATCGTACCCAACTGATCCAGCAGGCCCTCCATTTGTCCGAGGCCCAGACCCAGCAGCGCCAGAATGAAATAAACCAGACCTTCCACGGTGTAATGGATCACCGTCATCAGTCGGCGATTAGACAGGGCAATGGCAAACCCCAGAAACAAGGGAGCCAGTATCAGCAAGGCGCCGGTCAGCATAAAATCCTCAGGAAGGCACGCTCAGAAAGTCAGGCCTGAAGCACAGGCCACTCATACCACAGTCAGTGCAGGTTTTCGCCGGAACGGTCCTGTACCAGCACCCAGGGCGCAATCACCACCGCCCACAATTCGGCGTTGCGGTCGTACCAGGCCCGAGCAAGGTCCGGAGACACGTCGCCAATATCACCTCTGCTCATCCACTGCTCAAACTGGGCTTTGTTATCGGCAGTCAATTCCGACGCCACATTCAACAAATCCAGTTCTGCCGCTACCCGCACCACTTGCCCGCGGGCGTAATAGGTTTGCAGCTCATGCCAGTGAATGCGGGAGGTTTCCAGATTAAGCCGGGCTTTGATTTCGTCCGGAGATTCGGGGGATGACATGATCACCTCTGCTGTTCATGCAAGAATTCAGGCGCGCCAGACTATCGTAAAATGTCGCCTTTCGCACCCGAGCACGATAAACAGAGTCACTACCTTTGAACGCGCTCGCGCACCAGGTGCCTGATATCATCAGCCAAAGTCATGGGGTCAAAAGGCTTGGGAATGACACCAATGGCGCCCAGTGCCAGGTATTCCTCGATTTCAGAACTTTGAATCCGCGCCGTCATAAAGATGACCGGTGTTGACCGGGTTTCGGGAAAATTCCTCAGTTTGTTGAGCGTCTCCGGGCCGTCCATCTCGGGCATCATTACGTCCAGGAGGATCAGATCCGGCCCAAATTCAGGAGCGACCTCCAGGGCTTGTTGGCCAGAGCTGCAAAGTGCTGCCTCAAACCCACCCACATCCTGCAATGCCAGCTCGGCAATGGCGCGGATATCCGGATCGTCTTCCACATAGAGAACTTTGTTCAGCGTTACTTCAGTGACCAGTGCCATGCTGAGGCTCCTCAGTAGATGGTTTCAGTTCCAGGCCAATACGCCGCAAAAGTCGCTGACAGTCATCGGTGTCTGACTGCCCTCCGGCCATCAACGCGGCAGCCCGCATCACAAGGCGATCTTCACGGGTACTGTCTTTCGGCAAAAAATGCACAGCGCCAATCATATCTCTCAGGCTAAGGGGCAGTTTCCAGTGTACTTTCAAGCGATTGCCGTAATCCTGAGACCACTGGCCAATGCACCGCTCTACCTCTGGACTGTTCAGCGAGCCTCCCTCTGCAAGGAACTGGTTCAGCACCTTCAGAACGGCCATCTCTCCCAGGCGGCTCAAAAGCCCCGCCTGCTGAAATAACGAGGGCGGCTTCCCCAGCCTGACCGCCAGATTCTGGGCCTCACTCGACACCTGCAATGCCATGTCATGGAAAGCCCTGGCCTGATCCTGCAGGTCCGGATTGCCTATCTTGCCGGCCACATCCAGTGCCAGCGCCAAGGCCTGATTCAACGCCATGGCCACGCCCATATTACTGATGGCATCACGAAGGGATTCGACCGGCTTACCCGTGCGCCGGAATGAACTGCTATTGGCCACGTCCAGCAGACGCGCCGTCAGCGCGGTTTCCTCACGCCAACGCTCCGCCAGCTGAGCTGGCGATAGCTCTTGCTGCCTGCCGATAAGGTTCAGAATATCGACCGGATCAACATCTGTCGGTAATTGAACCACCGAGTTTAACGACGCCTTCAAATACTCGTCTGCGGAGCCATGACCAGAATCGCCGGCAGGGACCAGCTTGGTCAGACGTTCGTGCAACAGCTGCACATCCAGGGGCTTGGTAATGTATCCGCTGATACCATGATGGGCTGCCATGAGTACCGATTCACGATCAGAACGCCCGGAAACCATCACAATGGGTACGTCACGATCACCAGCGCGTACTCGCTTGACCAGATCGAGCCCGGAACCGTCTGGCAGCTGCCAGTCAATAAGATACAACTGGTAACGGCTACCACTGTCTAACAGTTGTTGGGCCTCGTTCAAAGATCGCGCAAGACTGACGGCAGCCTTTTGATGAATACCCGCGACGACCGTCTCAAGAAGCTCACCCACCAGTTCGTCGTCTTCCAGTATCAATGCTTTCAACAGGCACCTCTCAAGATTTCATTCCAACAGCAGACGGATCGTAGAGAGTCACTCCATTACGACCACCCCGTTTTCGTTGGTAGAGTGCCTGATCCGCAGCCTCGATGGCTTGATCGGAAACAGGAAAATCGTTGATCAAAGCGACGCCTGCACTCAAGGTAACCTGAAAGCTGTCATCTCTGGCCCAGAACACGAGTTCAGCAAAACTCTTACCAATGGCTTCGATGAGTTTCACTGCCACCGTCGGCTCACAATCAGGCAAGATCAGCAAAAACTCTTCGCCTCCATACCGGCCAATCACATCAGACTCGCGCAATCGATTGCGTAACAAATTTGCCAGGGTCCGAATGACAATGTCCCCCTGACCATGCCCCCAGGTGTCATTCACCCGTTTAAAGTGATCCAGATCCAGCATAACCACGCATGAGATGTGACCAGCACGGCGACAGCGAGCCAGCTCTCTGTCTACCTCCTGTTTGATCAACGAGTGTTTGAGCAGCCCAGTGAGGCTGTCACGGTTCATCAGATCCGATAACTGGCGAGCGCGGTAACAGCGAATGCGTACCGACCGGACAAGGTAATCATCGGTGACCGGCTTCACCAGAAACTCATCGGCGCCTTTGGACAATGCATCCAGCTGGTTTTCCGGATTGTCTTCCGATGACAGATACACAATGGGCAGGCCCAGCCATCTTTGCTCGTAACGTATCAGCCGAGCAAGTGTAACGCCGGAATAGCTCCGTAACTGAACATCCATCAGGACAAGGTCTGGCTCAAACGCTGATAATTCCGACATTAAGTCCGAAGGGTCCGATACCAGGCGGGCAATAATGCCAGCCTGCTTGAGCACCAGACAGTAGTGCTCTCCCAGCTCCACATCATCGTCAACGATCAACACCCGGCCCTGGGGCCGCGAACCCCGCTCCAGGGCCAGTGATTCGATCCGTTCGGCCAGTTCAGGCAGGTCAAGCGGCTCACAGAAATAGGCCGTTGCCCCCTGCTGTGCTACCCGATACAAACTCTCGAACGAGCTTTCATGGCCAATGCACACCACCGGGAACCGACGATGCTCAGCTGTCGGTAAATACTGCTCACGAAAGTCCATGACTTCGCCCAACTCTGAATCCACACACAGCAGGATTGAGGCGTTGGTGCGCCCGCGAAGGTGCTCAGCAAAGTCATCCGGACGGTCAATAGAGCCAGATTCAAGGACAAAACCGTAAGCGGCTAACGATTTTAACAGACCGTGAAGATAATCAAGGGTGTGCCCGAGTGCCATCACATTGATCTGCATGCCATGGGCCCCGTCGTATGACTCCGCTACGGCTGGGGCCTTGGCCTGAGAAACCTCTGCCGTGGTGACGACATCAGGGGCTTTTTCCAGCAACGTGGCGAGTTGCCTGATTTCACTGGCAACTTCCGCTGAAACAGAGACAAGCTCATCACCGGCCACATCGGCACTCGCCGCCGACTCAAGAAGTGCCTTCAATTGCTTTTCTATCGCCCTGGCCGCCTGCCCAAGTTCAGGCAGACCAAATGTCCCGGCAGAGCCTGCCATTCGATGCAACAACTGATAACACCTTTCCAGCTCCGACATCGGCATTTGCTGCTGATCGATTAAACGGGCAAACCCTGACAGCGTTTCAATGTCACCCCGAGCACGCTCAAAAAACCGCTCCTTGAGCAGCTTCAGGCGTTCCTGCAGTTGATCAACGGCTACTCCGCTCAAAAGCATTCCTCACTGTTTTATTCCCGGCATTTATTGCACTATTCTCATAAAAGCATGTTTTAACGACGACAGCCATTCGTATAAGGGCCTTTCTTGCGAACCTTAAGCCTCAACGCTCGCATTGTGCTGATTGCCAGCTCAAGCATCATTATCAGCGTAGCTCTGATTCTTTTTATTGCCTACGACAGACTGCTTCGCGATTTTGAGCAGGTACTTACAGAGCGCCAGGCGCTGCAGACATCGGCGGCCGCCAGTCGGGTAAACGAGCAACTGACTATACGCCTGAATGCATTGGGAGCGTTTGCCAGTGTGCTGACTGACGGCAACAATCTGTTACCCCTACCGCAACTCGAAATGTTGCTGGGGCGCCAACCCGCCCTGGAACGACTGTTTGGCGGCGGTCTGCTGATATTTGATGACCAGAGCGTCGCTCTTGCTGAAAATCGTTTTATTCCGAACCGGCTGGGAACTTCGTACGCTGATCGCCCCCATTTCAAACGGGCCGTACAATCCCGCTCGCCGATTGTCAGCCGGCCAATCATTGGACGAACAACAGGCTTGCCCCTGTTGTCGTTTCTCGCACCGATTGAAAGTGATGATGGCGACTTACTTGGACTGGCCGGTGGCACCATCAACCTGGCAGAGGCAGGAATTCTTCCTGAGGAGATTAAGACTGATAATGGCACTATTCTCAAGGTGTTGGACACCGGAAACTTCATCCAGGTGGATGCCCTGAAAAAGGATCAACCGGCGCCTTTCCTTCCAGACCCGGGTGAGGATCCATTGATCGACGCTGCCTTGTCCGGCACCCCCTTCGGTGTGGTCACAGATTTTTCCGGGCAACGCTGGGTATACAGCTCCCAACATCTAGAGCGGCTTGGCTGGCTATTTCTTAGTGCAGCACCTTATGAGCAAGCTATTCAACCTGCCCGAGCATCGTTTCGCGGGTTTTTATGGATCAGTTTAATCACCACGCTTCCACTACTGCTTATGACCTATGTTGTGGCCAGAGCTGCGACGCGCCAACTGGGCGGCATGTCCCAAAAGATCAAAAGGATGACAACAGACAGCTCTTCCACTCAACGGTTGACTACCAAGGGGCCGGCGGAAACCCGAAATCTGGCAAAAGCATTCAACTCACTGATGGAAGAGCGGGAAGCGTTGGATATCCTGAAAAACCAGTTCGTATCTAACGTCAGTCATGAGCTGCGCACGCCGCTGACATCTATCAATGGCGCTCTGAAATTACTGCAATCCGGCTCCGCCGGCGAGTTGCCGCCGAAGGCCTCAGCCATGGTTGAGCTGGCTTTACGCAACGGCCAGCAGCTGCAATCACTGATTACCGACCTTCTGGACTTTGAAAAGGCCGTGGCCGGTAAACTCAGCGTCCAGATGCTTGACATCGACCTGATTGACGCTATTGAGGCTGCGTGCATCGGGAACCAGCCGATGGCCAGGCATTACTCCGTAAAAATTGTTGCCAAAAGCGATAACAGCCTCAGCGTTTTTGCGGACCCGGCCCGGCTTCGCCAAGTCCTTGATAACTTTATCAGCAACGCCATTAAATATTCTCCCAAGGGTGGTGTCGTCACAGTCGAAGCACATTCCTCAATCCCCGGTTTTGTACGTATTACGGTTTCCGATCAGGGTGACGGTGTTCCTGAGCACTTCCTGCCGGAGCTGTTCCAACGATTTGCCCAGGCAGAAGCCGGTTCCAATCGAGGAAAAGCTGGCACCGGACTTGGGCTTGCCATATGCCGGGAACTTGCCCATCTGATGTCCGGGGAGGTGGGCTATGATTACTCAAATGGTGCCCACTTCTGGCTGGAGCTTCCTGAAGCCAATCACCGGGGCGAGGAGCATTTATGAGAACGCCAGACCGGCCCCAAAACGAAACCTTACGGCTGTCTGCTCTGGAAGCAGCTCAGCTGCTGGACACTCCGCCAGAAGAACGGTTTGACCGAATCACCAGGCTCGCCGCCACAACCTTTGATGTGCCCATATGCCTGGTCTCCCTCATTGACAGGGACCGCCAGTGGTTCAAATCCTGCTACGGCCTCGGCGTTCGCGAGACGGCCCGCGACATTTCCTTTTGTGGCCATGCGATCCTCGGCGCCGATACCTTCGTGGTTGAAAATGCACTACAGGACGAACGATTTGCAGACAACCCCCTGGTCACTGGCGAACCCGACATCCGCTTTTACGCGGGTGCTCCGCTGGGTGACCGGAATGGCTTACATTTGGGCACCTTGTGCCTGATTGACAGGAAGCCGAGAACCTTTTCCAGCGACGATCAAAGGACGCTGCGCGATTTTGCTGATCTGGTCGAGCGGGAATTTCAGTATCAGGAGCTCGGCGCCTACTATGCTGAGAGAACTCAGGCACTGAACATCCTGAATGACATTTCTCTGGACTCCCGTGGCAGCGTCTCTAAGCGAATCGAACACGCGCTTGCCAATGCGACTCAATACCTCAAAATGGATACCGCCATTGTCAGCAATATCACTGGCGGCGTTTACACGGTCCTGTGGCATCACGAGCGGCACCCGACGTCTCTGGAAGATGGCATAACCTTTCCGCTGGAGCAGACCTACTGCTCACTTCTGGCGGCACAGGGCCGAGTTCTTGCCATTGACCACATGGCACGCTCCCGTTTCTGTGATCATCCCTGTTATCAGCAATTCAAGCTGGAGAGTTACCTGGCGGCGCCGGTGTGGATTGACGACGAGCTGTTCGGCACGCTGAACTTTTCCTCAGCACTCCCCCGCCGCCCCGGATTTACGGAGACTGAAAAGACATTCGTCAACCTTCTTGGTCGCTGGATTACCGATATAATTCAGCAACAAAAGCACACAGAAGTACTCGACAAACTGGTCGCTAACGCGCCGGGCATGCTTTACCAATTCCGTCTGTGGCCCGACGGACATAGCACCTTTCCCTATACCAGCAGTGGAATTCGGGCCATTTACCAGATCACTGCAGAACAGGCTGCCAAGGATGCCTCGCCTGCCTTCGAACGTATTCACCCGGATGACCTGGCGGTTGTCGCCGATTCTATAAAGATATCGGCCGACAACTTGACCCCATGGATACAGAAATATCGCGTTCTCTGGCAAGACAGCAGCTGGCATTGGGTTGAGGGAACGGCCAGACCGGAGCAACTACCCGATGGCAGTGTGCTATGGCACGGATACATTGCAGACATTGATGAACGCCACAGAATCGAGGAAATGAAAAGCCAGTTTATTTCCACGGTAAGCCATGAGCTTCGCACACCGCTGACCTCGATTGCCGGTTCACTGGGCCTTATCAACAGCAGTTCTCTGGGACAATTGCCCGAGAAAGCTCAACAGATGGTGTCTATTGCCCTCAGAAATACCGAACAGCTCAAACATCTGATCAATGATTTGCTCGACATTGAAAAACTGGTGTCTGGTCGCATGCCCATGCACCCGGCCAGACAACCTGTCGCGCCGGTTATCGAGGAATCGATCGAGCGCCTGGCGCCTTACCTGGAGAGCCGGAAAATACAGGTTATTCGTGAGCAGACTCACCTGGATATAGAGGCCTGGTTCGATGCTCAACGCCTCAGCCAGGCTCTGACCAACCTACTCTCAAACGCTGCCAAGTTTTCAGACGAGGGTGCCAGCGTAGAGGTTTCTACCAAACTATTGCCTGACCAATTCAGAATTTCGGTCACAGACCACGGCGCGGGCATTCCCGACAGTTTTCGATCTCGCATCTTCCAGAAATTTGCCCAGGCCGACAGTTCAAGCACAAGGGGCAGGCAGGGTACCGGTCTGGGACTGGCGATTACGCGGGAGATCATGGCGCAAATGGGTGGCAGCGTTGATTTCGAGTCAACTGAAGGCAAAGGCGCCACCTTCTGGCTTGAGCTATCCCTTGAGCAACCGGCTGAGCCTGTAAAATGAGGAACGCTGACGATCGGCGATTCCGATCGCTTATCTGGATGGCCCGCTGGATGATTCTGATATTGATGTTATCAGTTGCCATTGCAGTGGACAGGGTCAGCACGGAACGTTTCAGAACGGAAGCGCGGCAGGAATGGCAGGCAAAGATCGATGACCTGGCTTTGGGCTTACAAGGCAGGATTCTGCAGAACATAACAACGGTGTGGGGCCTGGCTGCAAACGTCTCGGTAGAACCAGAGCTAGGAGAGGCTCGTTTTCAGGAGTTGACCGCCGTTATATTTCGGCTGGCCACTGAATTAAGAAACATAGGCTTGGCGCCTGATTTTGTCATTAACAACATATACCCCCTGGAGGGCAATGAAGCCGCCATTGGCCTGGACCTGAGAGCACAAAGCCTCCCGCCCGAACAGGTTCGCATGCTAATGGAGACGGAGCGTGCGGTGTTTAGTGGCCCCATTAACCTGGTTCAAGGAGGCCAGGGACTGGCAGCCCGAATTCCGATTTTTAGCTCCGATTCCGGTGAGTTCTGGGGTGTGGTGTCCGTCATCCTGGACCTTCAACGCCTCTATGAAGCAGTCAACCTGGGCATTATCATGCAGGAGGCACAGCTAGTGCTATCGACGTCCTCTGACCCAACCAACTTAGAAAGCGTCTTTTTTGGTACCCAGGAGGCTAGCTGGAAATGGCCAGTTTATAACGCGCTGGACATGCACGGCACCAGCTGGCATTTGTTCGCACAACCGAAGACTGGGTGGCCAGATCAGCCACCGCAGCCTTGGCTGTTACGCGGGATGCTCGCATTACTGGTGTTACTGGTGACCGCTATAACCTTCTGGCTGACCCGGCTATTACTCAAAGATCGGCAAATGCAACAATGGTTTCCGGGCCTGTTCGAACTTGCCCCAGTCGGCATTGCACTGTTCGATGCGTCAAGTAATCAGCTACTGCGAGCCAACCCAACTCTGAAAAGTATCCTTGGTGAACATCCTCGTTCACTGGCTTTTTTCAACAAAACGTTCGATGAATATGGGAACCTCAGCGCCGATTGTGAGGATCTGACAGAGACGCTGGCCAGATCAGAGAGACTTAGCGGCCGACAGAGCTTTGTTAAAGACAACACTGGTACTCTCACACCAATCATGCTGCATGGTCTGAACCTCATCACCACAGACGGAAAACCGGTTGTCTGGCTGATTGTTGAGGATATTTCAGAGCAGAAGGAAGCAGAGCGGCTTAAAAACCAATTCATCTCCACCGTGAGCCATGAGCTGCGTACCCCGCTGACATCCATCTCCGGGGCCCTTGGGTTATTGGCCAACCAGGCTGCGGGCCCGCTTCCGGGTGGAGCTCTGCGACTCACCAGGATTGCCCACAGAAACAGTGAACAGCTCACCTACTTGGTCAATGATCTTCTCGACATTGAAAAGCTTATCGCCGGCAAAATGACATTCGAGATGGAGGCAGTTCGAGTCTCTGATCTCGTGCGTGAGTGTGTCGAAAACATAGGGAACTATGCCTCGGAGCATCAAGTGACTGTGACGATCAGGCAACTGGCAGATGTTGAAGTGACCACTGATAAACGACGATTGATGCAGGCCCTGAACAATCTTCTTTCCAACGCCATCAAGTTTTCACCGGGCGACTCTGAGGTGCATGTCTACACAGAGCGACACGACCATAAAGTGCTTATCGTGGTGCAAGATTTCGGCGATGGCATACCACCTGAATTCGAACATCGAGTGTTTGAGAAATTTGCCCAGGCCGAAACCGAAGGCCGACGTTCCAAAGCCGGAACCGGCCTCGGGCTGGCAATCACCCGTGAGTTAATGCTCAAGATGCACGGAGACGTTGGCTTCAGATCCCGGCCCGGACAGGGCGCAACATTCTGGCTGGAGTTAACCGAAGGTGAGCGCCCACCGGGCCGCATTAACTAGAGCCCTAAGGCGTTACAACCGTAAAAACAGGAAGCTGGACACAGAACCCCAGCCTCCCGTGCTTACCACTGAAGCATCAAGCGTTTTTCAACATCTCCCGCACCACATAGTGCAGAATCCCGCCATGCTCGAAATACACCGCCTCGTTGGCGGTATCGATCCGGGATTTCAGGTCACAGCTCTCGGTTGAGCCGTCCTTGTAAGTGACCGTCATGGTCAGGGTCTGACCCGGCTTGATGTCGCCAGACAACCCCTCAATGCTGATGGTCTCCTCACCGGTCAGCTTCAGGCTCTTGCGATCCGCGCCTTCCGGGAACTGCAGCGGCATCACGCCCATGCCAATCAGGTTGGAGCGGTGGATACGCTCGTAGGATTCTGCCACCACAGCTCTGACTCCCAGCAGGCGGGTGCCCTTGGCGGCCCAATCCCGGCTGGAGCCGGTGCCGTATTCCTTGCCGGCAATGACCACCAGCGGCGTGCCCTGCGCCTGATACTTCATGGCGGCATCGTAGATGGCCATCTGCTCGCCCGTGGGCACAAACTTGGTGAAGCCGCCTTCTACGCCCTCGAGCATCTCGTTGCGGATGCGCACGTTGGCGAAGGTGCCACGCATCATCACTTCATGGTTACCCCGACGGGAGCCGTAGGAGTTGAAGTCTTTTGGCTCAACTCCATGCTCCTGCAGGTATTTGCCGGCAGGTGTATCGGCCTTGAACGAGCCGGCCGGGGAAATGTGATCGGTGGTCACCGAATCGCCCAGCAGCGCAAGAATGTTGGCGTCCTTGATGTCTTCGATCGCCTCGGGCTGCTCGCCCATGCCCTCAAAGAACGGCGGGTGCTGAATGTAGGTAGAGCTGTCGCTCCACTCGTAAACCTTGCTCTCGGGCACCTTGATGGACTTCCAGATGTCGTCGCCCTCGAACACCTCGCCATATTCCTTACGGAACATGTCGGTTTTCACTTTCTCCACCGCTTCCGCGATTTCTGCCTGGCTGGGCCAGAGATCGTTCAGGTAAACGGGCTTGCCGTCTTTGTCGGTGCCCAGAGGGTCTTTGGTGAGATCCAGCCGCACATTACCGGCCAGGGCATAAGCCACCACCAACGGCGGTGACGCCAGCCAGTTGGTTTTCACCTGCGGATGCACCCGGCCTTCAAAATTGCGGTTGCCAGACAGCACAGAGGCCACGGTTAGGTCGCCCTCAGTAACCGCTTTTTCAACGGCATCCGGCAGCGGGCCAGAGTTGCCGATGCAGGTGGTGCAGCCATAGCCCACCAGGTTGAAACCAAGTTGGTCCAGATCGTCCTGCAGGCCGGCTACTCTCAGGTAATCGGTCACCACCTTGGAGCCCGGTGCCAGCGAGGTCTTCACCCAAGGTTTGGTTTTCAAACCTTTGGCGACTGCTTTCTGGGCGATCAGACCTGCCGCCATCATCACGCTGGGGTTGGAGGTGTTGGTGCAGGAGGTAATGGCCGCAATGACCACGGCACCCGGGTCCAGACGGGTTTTCTCACCGTTCATTTCTAACGGTTGGCTGGATGGGTGCTGGTAACTGTTGTCTACACCAACCGCGGTCTGACCGCCTTCGGATTCCAGTTTGTGCTCCTGGGTCGGTGCCGGGCCTTCGGCGGTTTCCATCAGCAATTCGAAAGACGCCTTCATGTTTTTCAGGGCCACCCTGTCCTGGGGCCGTTTGGGGCCAGCGAGGCTGGCCTCTACCTCGTTCATGTCCAGTTCCAGGGTGTCGGTATATACCGGCTCGTGGCCTGGCTCCCGCCACAGGCCCTGGGCTTTGGCGTAGGCTTCAACCAGCGCCAGCTGTTCTTCCTCACGGCCGGTCAGGCGCATGTAGGTGAGGGTTTGATCATCCACCGGAAAGAAACCGCAGGTGGCACCGTATTCCGGCGCCATGTTGGCAATGGTAGCGCGATCGGCCACCGGCATGTCTTTCAGACCGTCGCCGTAAAACTCGACGAACTTGCCGACCACGCCTTTCTTGCGCAGCATTTCCACCACGGTCAGTACCAGATCCGTCGCGGTGATACCCTCGCGCAATTTGCCGGTCATCTTGAAGCCAACCACTTCCGGGATCAGCATCGACACCGGCTGGCCCAGCATGGCCGCCTCTGCCTCGATGCCGCCCACGCCCCAACCGAGAATGCCCAGGCCGTTGATCATGGTGGTGTGGGAGTCGGTGCCCACCAGAGTGTCCGGGTAGGCAATGGTTTTGCCGTCCACGTCTTTTTGCCAAACGGTTTTGCCCAGGTACTCCAGGTTGACCTGGTGGCATATCCCGGTGCCCGGCGGCACCACACGGAAGTTGTCAAAGGCCTGCTGGCCCCAGCGCAGAAACTGATAGCGCTCGTTATTGCGCTCCATTTCGATGGCGACATTGTCTTTGAACGCAGAGGCATCGCCGTAGTTATCCACCATCACCGAGTGGTCAATCACCAGATCCACTGGCGACAACGGATTGATCAGGGCCGGATCTTTGCCGGCCTGCTTGACCGCCTCACGCATGGCCGCCAAATCCACCACCCCGGGCACGCCGGTAAAGTCCTGCATAAGCACCCGGGCCGGGCGGAACTGGATTTCGGTATCAGACGTGCGATCTTTCAGCCACTGCACCATGGCATCGATATGGGAACGGTCGACGGTGGTGTCGTCCTCGTTGCGCAGCAGGTTCTCCATCAGCACTTTCAGGGAGAACGGAAGGCGGTTCAGGTCGCCAAGGGTGCCGGCAGTTTTCGGCAGACTGTAGTAATGATAGATCTTGCCACCCGCGCTCAGAGTGGAGAGAGTATTCAGGCTGTCTTTACTCAGCGAGGTGTTCGACATACGGTGCCTCCTCTTGATGTGCTCCACCTTTACTATTGCAGTAAACGATCATACTTCAACTCAATACCGATGAATGTTCGCTATTCCCTCGGTGAATAATGCGATCAGACCTTTGAACTACAGGCCTCCACGCGTTGACAGTAGTGTCTCTTCGAATTACGCGCCTGTACAACGCCAAACGGAGTAGAAAAAACCGGATAATCTCCCGGCCCACTCGTACACAAACCAAACAAAAAGACGATTTCTGAGCAACATCGGTGCTGTTAAACTAGCCAACCCGTACTTTCTGGACTCTGACAGGTATTCCATTTGCTGGCGCTTGATCACTTTTTTGTTCTGAATCCGGCCACCGAAAAACTGGTCAGCGGCCATTACGACACCGGGCTTGTCGTCCTCTCTCTCCTGATTGCGGTTGGCGCGTCGTACATGGGCTTGACCCTCGCGGCAGCAGCCAGACGGAGCAGCACTGTCTTTATGCAGCGCCTGCATCTATTGAGCGGCTCTGCATCGCTGGGCTTCGGCATATGGTCCATGCACTTTATCGGCATGCTGGCGTTTGAAATGCCGACCCATGTGCATTATCAACCCTGGATCACAGCTCTGTCTGCCGTCCCTAGCCTGCTTGCGTCCTGGGTCGCACTCAGCCTGCTCTCCAAGCACCAAATCACCACATCGAGGCTCGTTGGCGGCGGTGTCGTGGTGGGTGCAGGCATCGGTGCCATGCATTATCTGGGCATGGCCGCCATGGAGATCGGCCCCGCCCTTAGGTATGATCCAACCCTGTTCACTTTGTCCATCTTTGTTGCAGTGTTGCTCGGCACGCTGGCGCTATGGATCAGTTTCGGCTTGCGCCAGATAACCCGAATGCGAGGCTATCAGCGAAGGCTTCTGGCGGGGACGGTGATGGGGCTTGCGATTGCCGGCATGCATTACACCGCCATGGAAGCCGCCCGGTTTATCGGACAACCAGACCCTGACTTCCTTGCGGGTAGCAACCGCCACACCCTTCTGGCCTTGACCATCGCCTTCATCACTGTAAGCCTCAGCCTGTTGGCTGCCGGCGTTAATGCTATGGCACGTTACCGAGCACTGATGAGACACAGCCAGGAAATGACAAGCGAGCTGCAGGCCATGTTTGATACTGCCGTCGATGGCATTATCAAGATCTCCGAACGGGGCATTATCCAGTCTTTCAACCGATCAGCGGAACGGATCCTCGGCTACCGCGAGGCCGAGGTTCTCGGCCGAAATGTCAGCATGCTCATGCCAGAGCCTCACCGAAGCGCCCATGACAATTATTTACGCCAGTATCTGAGAACCGGCGAGGCGCAAATTATCGGCTCCGGGCGGGATGTGACTGCTCGGCATAAAGCTGGCCACAGCATTCCCGTCCGCCTGTCCATCGGTGAGTCACGTCTTGGGGGCATCAGCAGTTTTGTCGGGGTGATTACCGACATCAGCGAATCCAAAGCCATGGAAACTGCACTCAGGAAACAGGGAGACCAACTACGCAACTTGATGAGCAATATCCCCGGAGCCGCCTTCCGCTGTCGCTGGGATGATCAGTGGAGTGCCGTTTTCCTGAGCGACGCCATAACCTCGCTTACCGGCTGGCAACCCGAGGATTTCACCAGTGGTCGCGTGTCGCTGGCCAGCCTGGTCGTAGACGACAACAGTGATCACAATCTCGGAGTCATGGAGGAAGCGGTCAGGCACAGGCAGTCTTTCATGATTGAATATCGGATCAAGCATCGCGATGGCTGCCAGCGACAGATTGCGGAGATTGCCACGCCGGTACACGATGAAGACGGCGGTGAGCTTCTGATCGATGGTATCCTCCTGGATATCAGTGAACGACACCATATGGAAATGGAACTTCGTGAAGCCAAAGAACTGGCAGAGCAAGCTGCAGCCGCTAAAAGCACCTTTCTGGCCAACATGAGCCATGAGATTCGCACCCCGATGAACGCCATTATCGGTTTCACCGACCTTGTGCTGGACACCCCTCTGGACGAATCCCAGGCCAAGCATCTGAGCGTGGTAAAAACGTCAGCCCGGTCACTGCTCAATCTGCTCAACGACATTCTGGATACCGCCAAACTGGACGGCGGCCACACCGAACTGGAACACAGGGATTTCAGCCTGCAGGCCCTGTGCGAACAAATCGTCGCAACCCAGTCGCTGAATGCCGGGCGCAAAGGTCTTTTCTTGAATCTGGATTATCAGGCACAGGAACACTTTAAAGGTGACCCTCTGAGAATCCAGCAGATAGTGCTTAATCTGGTCAGTAATGCTGTCAAATTCACCCAAACCGGTGGCGTTACACTGAAAGTTCAACAACCGGAAGCAGAACAAGTGACCATCCTGATCGAAGATACCGGCATAGGTATTGCCGCCGACAGAATCAATACGATATTCGAGCCTTTCACCCAAGCCGACGCCAGCATGACCCGACGATTTGGGGGTACAGGCCTCGGCACCACCATCGCCCGACAACTTGTTGAGCTGATGGGTGGTCATATTGCTGTAACCAGTTCGCCAGGGCAGGGCTCAATCTTCCAGGTAAACCTGCCCTTGCCCCCGGGGCAACCAGTGGCAGAGGAACAACAGTCTGATCTCGAAACCACGTTACCACCACTTCGTATACTGGTGGCTGATGACGTACCCCAGAACCTGGAATTGCTGTCAACGCTTCTGGCGCAACGCAAACACACTGTATCCACCGCCAGCAATGGGCGCGAAGCGTTCGAACTTTACTATCACCAAGCCTTTGACCTTATTCTTATGGACGTACAGATGCCAGAGATGAACGGGCATGAGGCCACTCAGGCAATCCGGCAGCGCGAGGCCACCGAGCATCGCCATTACACCCCGGTGATCGCCCTGACCGCCAGCGTGCTGGAAGATGACCGCAGGCAAGCCCTCGAGGCAGGCATGGACGGCTTTGCCATCAAACCTATTAATCTACCAGAGCTGACCAGAGAGATCGCCCGGGTGATTGGCATCGAGACTGGCCCAGCCCCAAAACAGCATGAAACTCATGAAGTCATCGTGGTCGATGATAAAGTCGTCGCCCAACTTTGGCCGGATGCGGTTGCGCACCAACAGGCTGTTGCCCGTTTCATTCATTCCGGCGACAATCAACCCCAGCAACTTCGCCGGCAAACCAAGACCAACGAGGCAGCTGCTTTGGCTCACCGCCTTCGGGGTTTGGCCGGCAACCTCGGGCTCAAGCCGCTGGCATCGGTGCTTGGTAGCCTGGAATCAGCGTTCTCTCTGGATCAAGCCGTCGCCGATAGCCTTTGGCAGTCTCTGGAGCATCAGTATTCTGAAGTTCGCCAATGGCTGGAAACCCAGCCAACCGGTGAAGTTATCGAACCACCGAAAGAAAACTCAGCCGCCCCAGAACCGGATGTTGACGCATTAACGGACATGATCAAGCTGCTTCAGCATGGCGAGTTGCCGGACCACTTGCTCGACAAACTGAAACCAATGCTGCCTGACCATCTTGCAGCTGACGTTTCCGCCGCCATGACCGACTTCGAGCCTGAAAAAGCGGCACTTCTGTTACAGACTTATTGCGACACCCTGGAGAAACACTGATGATGACCGACACCCGCACCCTGCTGGTCGTGGATGACGAACCGGCCAACCTCCAGGTACTCCGCAACATACTTTCGGATGACTACCGGCTGCTGTTCGCCAGAGACGGGGAAAGAGCTGTTGAACTGGCAACGACAGAGCGGCCCGACCTTATCCTACTGGATGTGATGATGCCTGGAATGACCGGCCACCAGGTTTGTCAGCAACTGAAGACAAACCCGGCGACCCGAAACATTCCGGTGATTTTTGTCACCGCACTGGCAGAAGCGGACGACGAAGCGAAAGGGTTTGAAATTGGCGCCGTGGACTACATCACCAAACCGGTCAGCGCACCGATAGTCCGGGCCAGGGTTAAAACCCACCTGTCACTGGTGCGCGTGGATGAATTGGTCGAAACCCGACTCGCGGTAGTTCAGAAACTTGGGCGCGCCGCCGAATACAAAGACAACGAAACCGGCTTGCACGTTATCCGAATGAGCCACTTCTCCCGGTTGATTGCCCTGGAAGCCGGTATGGGCGAGCTCTGGGCTGACAACCTTCTCAATGCCGCCCCGATGCACGACGTGGGTAAAATCGGCATTCCCGATGCCATCCTTCAAAAACCGGGCAAACTGGACCCGGACGAGTGGGCGGTGATGCAACGCCATGCGGAAATCGGTGCCGAAATCATTGGCGAAGATGGCTCCAACTTGCTCCATATGGCTCGAGAAGTGGCTCTGAACCATCATGAGAAGTGGGATGGCAGCGGCTATCCGAAAGGCCTGAAGGGCTCGGATATTCCGATCTCAGCGCGAATCGTAGCACTGGCTGATGTGTTTGATGCCCTGACCAGCGAGCGCCCGTACAAAAAAGCTTGGGCAGTAGAAGACGCGACCGACCTAATCCGGGCACAAAGCGGAAAACACTTTGACCCGAATCTGGTTGAGGTTTTTTTCCAATGCCTGCCGGCTATTCTGGAGGTCCAGAACCGCTGGAAGGAGACCCCGGATTAACAACCCATATCACCTCGCCTGGTTACCTCGTCAATCATAGTGTCCAGCAAACTGATTACCTCAGTTGAGGCCAACTTGAGGGCCGGGACCAGTGCTCCGGACAACTCTGCATACCGTTCGGCACTTATACGCTTAGCATGAAACTCCACGGCAGCTTTGTAGAGCTCACTGCCTGCCTTGTGTACCCGTGGATGCGCCTGATTAACGAGTTGGTCAGCATCCCGTAAACGATGTACGCCAAGCCCCTGCTCACTGGCAAGAAACACTCCCAGCTTGCACTGCGTATGGTCTTTCACTTCGGCCTCGGTTATGGAATTTTCGCCAAATACAGAAAATCGCACAAGTTTATCGACCCAAATCACATGATCACGCTTGGCACTGGCTAAGACCAAGCACGGGTTTGTCAGATTAATTTGCTCGAATATCCCTGCGGTATCCTCGCGAAGCGGTCGTATTGATGTCATTAACTCGCGAAAAATAGTAGCCAGAGCATCAGAATCTTCAGAGTTTGAACTGACCTGTTGGGCCATATCAGAGGCCACCTGACTTTGCTCTTCAGCAGCTGCCGCAATCGATGTCGCTTGGTCATAATTAATACTCGATGACTCTCGAGACTGGTGAATGACCTCCGCCACTCTCTCACGACTCTCACCAGAGGCCTGAACCGCCCGGACCGAATTCCCCAATCTCGACTGCACCGTGCCAGACCTTGAAATGATTTCTGACACAATGCCATTAATTTCCTGCGCTGCACCGGAGCTTCGTGCCGCCAATTGGCGGACTTCATCCGCAACCACCGCAAAACCACGGCCAGCCTCACCAGCACGAGCAGCCTCAATCGCAGCATTCAATGCCAATAAGTTAGTCTGATCGGAAATTTCATTCACAGTATTAGTCAGGGATTCAATGCTAAGCGTTTGTTCCGCAAGCGATCTCATTTCCTCATTTGCCTGGGTCAGGGCAATATCCACCTCTGCCAGACGAGCTTCCATATCCTCCAAAGCAGAGATAGATTCCTGAGTGTAATCGTTTACTCGGGATGCCTGCTCGAGCACATCCTGCCCCAAACCGCCAACCTCTGCAGCACTAGCCGACATCTCCTCAATGGCTGCAGAGAGAGTTTGTATATTGGCAACGAGATTGTGAATTCGCCGATCAAATTCCAAGGCACCCTGACCTAGTTCGGAAATATGTCGTGAAACATCCACCGCCCCGTTGACGATTTTAAGGGAGCGTGTATTGGTACCTTTTAGATGATCCGCTAGTGGTTTCACCCATGCGGGATAACTTTCAGGAACACCATGATCGAGCATTGACTGTATAAGTTTTTGTACTTTTTTTTCTGCAATAAACATTTTCACTCCGTCTAGAGCCGGCACAGCTCGAAAAGCACCAAGACCGCAGGTTTGTACTGTCTTTTTTAGCGACATACAATAAAAGCCACAACTCATCAAGTCAATTTCCAGTCAAGCTAGAAAAAGCCTCAGGGCAAACGGTACTGGCCAATTAACTTGTCGACACGCGCAACGCCGCCATCCAGCTCACCTGCAATTGATTGCACGCGACCAGCCTCCTCTGACACTGCTTCGTTTTGGGTTGCAACAGCATGGATGCTTTGATTGATTTGCAAGGACGTTGCTGCCTGCTGTTCACAAGCCGTCGCGATCTGATTGTTCATGTTACTTACGGCATCGATAGCCTGTTCAATGCGCTGGATAGCTTCTGCAGCGTTTTGAATCGCCCGGTTTGATTCGCCCGAGCGGGTCTGACCAATTTCCATCGCCGCGCTGGTTGATTCAGAGAGGTTCTTTAACTCGTCAACAGTGGTGCGAATTTCGTCGGTGAACTCCTGGGTTCGACGCGATAATGAGCGGACTTCATCAGCCACAACAGCAAAACCACGACCATGCTCGCCAGCTCGAGCCGCTTCAATAGCCGCATTCAGGGCCAGCAGGTTGGTCTGGTCTGATATGTCATGAATTGAGCTGGTTACCTGAGCGATGGATTCAACCTTTTCCGCCAATTGCGCGACCATCTTGGTGCTTTCTTCTAATGCTTGGTTAGTGGCTTTAGTCATTTTGCTGGCGTCCGACATAGCACTGCTACCGTCATTAGCGGACCGAGAAGCGTCTTGAGCGGCTTCAGAGGCAAGCTGAGCATTATGAGCCACTTCCTGAACGCTGGCCGACATTTGGTTGGTTGCAGTTGCAACTTGATTGGCCTGTTGTTGCTGTTCCTGGACAAAGGTACTGGTGCTGCAACTGGCAGCAGCCAGTCGCTCAGCATTACTGCGCAACGTTCCAGACAACTCTTGTAACTGCACAATTAACGCACAAGACTGCTCCATCATCTGATTGAACGACAAAGCGCTAACGCTCTTGTCTTGTTCTGGCAACCGGCCACGCAGGTCTTTGTCAACGTCAAACGCCCGAACAATTTCAATCATCCTGAGACTTTGACGACGTTCTGCACCCATCCTCAGGGCGAAAAACATGAGAATGCTAGCCTCGAAAACCACAAAGGCGGCGTGCAGAAAAGCAATCCCCCAGCTGCAGCCATAATTAAAAATCATCAGGGGCATGCCGCCCACCTGAGCCTCAGCCAGCTGTAAACCCGTCAACAGCAGATGATGCACAGCAATAACCCCCGCGGCGACAACCACAGGCATCCAATCCCGGTAGATAATCACTAATGCAAGCGCTGAAAAAATATGAAAATGCATCTCGATCCGGCCCATCTGGGCCTGAATCATCACCGCCGAGAACAGCATCAAGCAGGTGGCAAAAAGGGCTGAACAAGCGCGTGTTCCACGCAACATAAAGTAGCCCGCCAATGCCAATGCGCCAACCAGCAGTGAGGCCAGCACAGCGAAACTGTATGTGCCGTAACCCCACGGCACCAGCAAAGCGACCACTGGCACATGGGCCAAAATTATGAACAGCATCAGCCGGTCTGTGGCCAGAGTCTGCTGGATGGCAAAATCGTCTTGCTGAAAGGATCCCGTCATTGCGGTCCTCCTTGTAGGCCGGCCATAAGCCGTTCAATGTCGCCCTGCACCCGATCCAGGTCCAGTTCGGGTGAGCTGTAAAGCAGATGCCGCCGGTTGTCTGGCGTTACTGCGTAAATTCGGGCGCTGTGGTCAAAATCGTAGTGTTCGCCGCCGGTTCTGGCCGCGAACTCGGAAAATCCCATCGCCAGGCGCTGGGCCTCGGCCTGACTGCCGGGGCGTACCGCACGAAAGTTCTCACCCATCACTGCCATGATCCGATCCAGCTCTTGCTGGCTGTCACGTTCCGGGTCCAGGGTAATAAACACAAACCGCACCGGCTGCCGTTCCAGCCGCTGGTGCAGGTGCTTCAGATTCATCAACTGTAACGGGCACACGGTGCCGCAATGCTGGTAGCCGAAAAACACCAATCGCAATTGCTCAGCACCGGCCACGTAACCTGGCAGTTCAGGCACCGGCAAATCGGTTTTAAAACCATAAAAATGGCTATCACGGGTTACGTGGCCGAGCAGCGGCAGTGATGCCAGCAAACCAAACGCCAGAACAAACAATGCCACTCGACTGGATATCTTATGCATTCATTGATTTCTCTATCTATATACTCGCGATAAGGATAACGGCAAAAAGCACTAAATCTTTATTAGGTTATTCCGAAGTTTTAACCTTGCAGGGGCAACACGCCCGATCTGGGCCTGAGATCACTGGACTGGCCGGGGATCAGTGGATGTACTCAGGTAACTGGCAAGCTGTAACTGTGAACGGATCTGATGCGATTGGGGGCCAGTTCTGTCATGATTAGCGGCTGTTTTCTGACGGATCAGGACCTACCGTGAAGCACGATTGTCATTACCATCCGGGTGATCCGGCCAAGTGGCACTGTGGTGAGTGCCAGAGGCATTATTGCAATCGCTGCATGCCCGACGCTGATAGCCGCCAGCGCATGGCGCTGTGCCCCCGATGCAGCAAAGCCATGCGATACCTTGGCGCCGCCACCGAGGTAGTGCCCTTCTGGCAGCGTATCGGTGCTTTTTTCAGATACCCATTTCACACCGACCCCCTCATTGTTATCGCCATTTGCACCCTGGTGCCCGTGGTGGCGCCGGCCAATATTGTCGGGCTGATTATATGGCTGGTACTGGCCCTGGCCCTGTTCAAATACACCTACGCCGTGATCAATCACACTGCAGAGGGGCACCTGAAGCCACCGGCGATTTCCGTCGCGTTTACCGGCAGCGGGTTTGATATCGTCATCCTGCAGCTACTGGTGTTTGTGCTGATGGGGGCGCTGGTGGCAACGGCGGCCATGATTGGCGGCCCGATTCTTATGTTGCTGGCCCTGGCCTTTGTGGTTCTTGCACTGCCCGCCAGCATCATGGTGCTGGCCATGGAGCGCTCGGTGGGTGCGGCGGTAAACCCAATGAATCTGGCGGTGATCATCTCGCGCATCGGCACACCCTACTTCCTGCTATACGGCTACCTGATTTTGCTGACGCTGGCGTCTGGTGCGGCCCAGGACTTTGCGGTCAATCACTTCCCGATGTGGGTTGCCCAGCCCCTGGCAGGCTTTCTGAACAGTACCTTCACGCTGATCCTGTTCCATATGCTGGGTTATCTGCTGTTCCAGTATCAGGAAGAGCTGGGCTTCGCTTCAGACCTTCAGGATGGCAACACGGCGGCGGACAACCAGCACCGGGATCGCAGCACCCGATTCGATGCCGATCTGGATATGAATCTGAAAGACGGCAACTACGACCGGGTGCAAAGCATGTTGATCGAGGCGTTGAAGAAGGATCGCGACGATCCCAAGCGAATTGGCCAGCTCTATCAGATCCTGACCGCAAGGCAGGCAACCACCGAGTTGTATCGATACCACCCGCGGTTGATGATCTGGCTGGCTCAGCGCCATGATGGCGACGGTCTGAATCAATTAATCCAGACCCTGCAAGCCGCAGAACCAGGTTTTCAGCTGGACGATCCGGAACTGGCGGTGCAATGCGCCCGCGCGCTTTACCATCGCGGGCATTACAAACCGGCACTGCGGTTATTGCAGGATTTTCACAAGCGGTTCCCGGACAGCGACCAGCTGGCGCCGGCCTACCTGATTGCCGCCCAGGCGTTGGCGAATGGCCTGCAACAATGGGAAAAGGCGAGTGCATTTCTCTCATTCATCAAGAAACGCTGCACATCCCATCCAGTTCAGGGGCACATTGATGTCTGGCTGGAGCAGGCCCGCAATCAGCAACCCCTGAAAGGCCCGAAGGCCAGTTTCGAGGTATCGGAGTAACTCGCTGCCAGCCCGATCAATGCTGGCTCTGTAACAGCTGCCGGTAGTGCCGTGCTTTTGGTTCCATCTGCAGTTTCTCAAACTCCGCCAGCAGCAATCGGCAGGCCTCATTGACCAGGTCCGGGTCACCGTGCGCACGCATGCGCTCAAAGGCCTTCTCTGCGGCTTTCAGGTCGTGATGTTTCAGGCTGATGAACAACACCCGGTTGTGGTCTTCCACCGCCAGCGGGTGATGGGACTCACCCTTGCTCAGGTATTCCTGCCATACCGACACCATCTGCTCCGGTTGACGACGAGCCATGGCATCGTTCATCAGCTGCCGGGAACGATCCCGATACTCGGGCAGATCCGGGCGTAATTTAGCCAGATGATAGAGATGCTCCAGTACAATGGTGCGCTCCGGATAATGCTCCCGCAGTGCCTCAAACTGGCGACGGGCCAGATCGAATTCCATTCGGCCAAGGCTCGCCATGGCCTGGGCGTAGGAGCTTGTAAAACGGGCGTCCTGCTCGTCTTCTTCTGGCTCGAAAAACTCCTCTTTCACTTGTAGCCAGCTTTTACCCAGCAGCCAGACCAGCACTGCGCCGGCCACCAGCCCGCCGGCATGGGCCATGTAAGCAATACCCGTGGCACCGGCATACCAGTAATCGTAGATTTCTTTGCCAATCCAGACCGGTAACAGGGCAATCGCCGGGGCCCGAAAATAGTTGAAATAAAAACCGAGGAAATAGAAAAACCGGATCTTCTGCAGGCCATAGATGGCCACATACATGCCCATCAACCCGGAGATAGACCCGGAGGCACCCACCAGCGGTATGTGACTGCTCATCGAAAACCCGACAAATGCCAACCCTGACAGAGCACCACACACCAGATAAGCCGCCAGAAACCGGCCGGCACCCAGTGCTTTTTCGACGGTAAAGCCCAGCAGGAACAGGAACAGCAAGTTACCGATAATATGGCCCCAGCCCCCGTGCAAAAACTGGTAACTGATCAGGGTGTAGAGCGACAGGTCCGCCGGCACCAGGCCCAACTGGTAGGCGCTCATGCGACTGATCCACTGTTCTTCGATGGCGGTTCGCTGCTTTTGCCACTGACTGCGCTCCGCGGGAGCCCAGATCAGATCCCGGTTTTCCTGAAGGTACTGGTAAAACTCCCGGTCCAGCAACAGAGTAACCGCTTGCCAGAGCACTTCGTTGTTTTCCTGCAAGCCCTGGAACTCCTGAAGTTCCAGAACACTCTGTTGGTCGCCGTCAAACCGGATGGCCCGCTGCAGGTAGTCTTCGTAGGCTGGGCCTTCCAACGCCAACAGGTTACCGTCCAGATATTGCTCCAGCGCTGATTCCAGTTTGCGGTCGTCTCCGCCCTGATAAAACAGAAACACCATCAGGCAGGTCATGATCAGGCCCAGGGTTACCCAGGGCGGGCGCTTCCAGTTAATCGAGTTTTCGGCAGGAATAATCAGCATGGGCGGTCACAATTCATCACAATCTGTCCCTGAAAAGCTGCTTTTTACCACAGCAGAGGCTTCTTTTCCCGGTGTAATGGACTCCAGCGGGCAGAAAAGGCGAGTCTGTCCGAGATTTGTGGCGCAGTACGCAGCCAGACAGTGTCATCACACAGTCACACAAATGCCATTAAATCGGTAGCCATCAACTTCCGAGGCTTATCGACCATTCGCCAATTGCCGTTATCGTGCCAACAATCAATATTGAAAGCATGATAACAACAAAACCGGATTCTGGATTCGAGGATACTGCACATGACCGTACTTGTTTTGGACAACCCTGAAATGCTGGCCAAGGCGGCACTGGCGTTCGGTGTAATGGCAGGTGGCCTTTCCCGTAACGAGGCCCGCCCTCACCGCACCCGTTTTCACTACGGTTTCAACAAGCATAATCTCGATGCCAGCGACCTCGAGGTACTCAAGCAACACGCGGCCTACCTGAAAAGCCACCCCGGTGTGCGGGTGAGAATTCATGGCCATGCCGATCAGTTCGGCGCCGATGAGTACAACCGGTTTCTGGCCCGGCAAAGAGCCAATACCGTGGCTCGCTTACTGATGCGCGAAGGGGTTCACCAGTCGGCACTGGTTCTGGCTACCTGGGGATCGGACCGACCACTGGCGAGACCGGAAGACCATGCCGCAAACCGTCGGGTGGAGCTGGAGTACCTCACACTGGACATTGCCCAGGCTCTGTAATGGATAATCTGAACACAAAAACGGGGCCTGCAGGCCCCGTTTTTTTGGTCAAGCCAATCACTCAGCCATACACCTGCCAGACATTCCACAACAGCAGCACAGCCGCCACCAGTATCGCTAACCAGGTCAGCAAAATACCGGCCATGCGTGCTTTGTGGGGGCCGCCCTTACCGTTGATCATGCCCCAGGCATGAAGAATGCGCCCCACGACCAACGCCATGCCGGTCCAGTAGATCAGACTTGAAGAGACACCGTTAAGTTCGGCAATCGCCAACATGATCAGGCCGACCGGTGCATACTCGATCAGGTTGGCGTGGGCACGGACCGCTGCCTCAAACTCCTGATCGTCATTCACGCCCATACCTTTGCGGTACTTCAGCCGATACTTTACTACCTGGCCAGACAACACTAGCAACAACAGGCCTATGGCGGCCGCAAATACAGCGGTTACGGGTACAATCATGGTCAGCCCTGCTTGATCTTGTTAACCACCGCCAGCAGCAGCACCGCGCCGACCGTGGCTGTTACCAGCTCACCGACCACACTCTTTACCGCCAGCCCCAGCACACCAAAAAGCACACCGCCAATCACAGACCCGACGATACCAATACCGATGTTGGCAAGCACACCAAAGCCCTTGCCTTTCATGATCAGCCCCGCCAGCCAGCCAGCAAGACCACCAATAATCAAAAACCAGATCAGGCTCATCTGCTCATACCTCCATGGTTACCCGTCCAGAGTATAATACTGACCAGAAGACTGCCCTGTTTTTCGTGGCCGTTCAAGAAGTTCCGGATGTTGCGGCGAGGCTGGCAATGGCCTCCGACATCTGTTGATGACACTTTGCCATCAACTCTGGGATGTCATCAGCGGTCATGCCCCGGGTTTCAACCGGTGGAAGAATACGCACGGGCACAGAGGCGCGGGCGCCAAACCAGCCCCGGGTTTTGCCGTGATACTCGGCCGCACACACCATGGTAATTGGCGCACCGGCAGCAACCGCCGCATGAAACGCACCCTTCTTGAACTTGCCAAGACCGCGACCCCGGCTGCGGGTGCCCTCCGGGAATACCCAGATACTTTTGTTCTGGCGATTAATGGCGTCGCTGGTGGCCTGCATGACGGCAACCGCCTTTCTGGAGCGACTGCGGTTGAGGATGATGTTGCCGCCCAGCCAGAACACCTGACCAAAAAACGGCGTCCATAACAATGCCGATTTGCCAACAGTGACGGTGCGCGGCGGCAGAAGATCGCCCAATACAAACAGGTCATCGTTTTGCTGATGATTGGCAATGATCACCGTGGGGCGGCCCTGGGGCACGTTCTCCGCCCCATATAGAGGGCGCTTCATGCCCAGCATGCACCGCCCTACCCGAGCCAATGCCCGACCCAGTAGCCGGTTGTTATCCGGATTAAACGGACGGGCCAGGTACATCACCAAAGCCAGACAGCACAACACCGCCACGCTGATCCACGCCAGCACTTTTCTCAATAAAGCCATACTGCCTTTCCGATACCGATCAATTTGGCGTACGAGTGTACGCCAAACTCAAAGGGCCGCAACAGTATCCTTTTGTTCAAGTGCGTAAACGGGGCTCGCCTCGACTACGTACCGCAGGGGGCCTCGGGCATCCATGCTGTCGAAGGGATAACAGGTCACCAACAGCAGGGTGTCAGCATCCAGAGCATGGGTATCAATCGACTCCGTGCGGCTGTCCACCACGCGAATATCGGTGACCCGATAACGCTGCCAATGCTGGTCTTTACCCTGCAATCGTAATTCGTTGCCCGGTGCCAGAAATTGCAGAGGTTTGAAGTGTGTGTCGCGATGTCCGGCCAGGATCACCGGTCCCTCGGCGCCAGCCGGCACCCGACCAGGCCCGAACGCCAGACTTTCGCCATGGACACCCTCGAGCACGATCATCGATGCCCCGAGTTCGGGTATGTAGAGGCGTGCCACCGGCCAGGTGTCCGCCCAGGGCCAGGGTCTTGCTTCAGTCTGCCGAGCCTGGCTCTCTGCCCAGGCCAGGGTAAGCAACTCTTGCGCCACCAGCGCCTTGAATGGAATCCAGAGCCCGAACATCAGTGCTGTCGCGGAGCACCCGATTAACATAAGCAGCAACCGGCTCATAGGGTTTGCCTCCGGCTCAGCATCGCAATGGCCAGCGCAAACATCAGCCCAACCAGACCCAGTGCGGTAAACAGCGGGCCAAAGGTGGCGGTTTGCGGGTAACGCAGCATGCCGGACTGACTGCCGGCAGGCAGTAATGTGGGGATAGCCTCACTGCCCGCGACCTCTGCCTCCGGCCGGGCCTTGCGTTTTTCAACTGCGACAAAACTGGTGAAGGGCGATATCACGCTGTGGCGAGTCGACAAGTCAACAATGTAGTCCTGGTCAGGCGATGTACGTTGAAGGCTTGCCGCATCGATCAGCTCGTCAATCCGGCCCCGCGCCCACTGTCGGTTCAGCCCGCCGGCGGGTGCAGAGTTGGCCAGATCCAGCCGAACATGCCAGTCTCGCCCACCCGGCAACTGGCCAGACACATGCAACACGCCGCTGGCTGGCAGCCCTTTGACCACCTGAATCAGTGGCGTACCGCGAAACAGATCCCCCGGGCGCGCCGGCACCGGCGTCAGCGGCTGGCCCTGATCCGGCCAGCGAACATCCAGACTGGTCAGCACCGGGGCTTCCATGGCGGCAAACAAACGGTTCAGCGCCTGATCGACGTCTGCACTGTTGTGAATCGCGGTGAATTCTCCGCGGCCCCAACGGGCGGCTTCCCGCAGAAAATGCATGTTGGGCGCCGAACCAATCCCCACGGTAAACAGCCGCCGATTGTTCAGCCCGGAACGAATCTGATCAAACAGCGCAGCCTCGTTACCCACGGCACCGTCAGTGATAAACACCAGCTGACGCACCTGCTCCTCGTCCGCGCTGGCGTCCATGCTCATGGCTAGTGACAGCGCGCCTGCCATTTCCGTACCGCCATTGGCCTGCAAATCCTGAACATAACGCCGGGCTCGGGCGAGATAGTGCCCCTGGGCCGGCACCGCGGCGGGAAACAGTGCATGGGCCTGGCTGTTAAACTGAATCACGTTGAAGGTATCGCCCGGGCGCAGAGTGTCCAGGCCACGGAGTAGCGCAGACCGGGCCTGTGTAATGGCGTCACCCGCCATTGAACCGGAAGTATCAATGACAAAGCTGAGCTCCCGACGCAGCACCGGCCCGACCGATTCCGGTGGCAGCACCATGGCCATCAGATAGTCCTCACCCTGCCACTGCTGATGGAACACCGCCGCCGACGGCTCACTGCCCGCCACCGGGCGCCATCTCACGATCACATCGCGATCCATCAATACCTTGCCTTGCTCGGGCCGCACTTGTGCCCGGCTGCCGTCCATTTCAACGTGCAAACGATGGCTGGGACTGGTGACACTGGCAAGCGCTAAACCGCTGTCGATCGTCAAGTCGATCGCGGCCCGGTGACTGGCGCGGTCAACATCGGACGGGCGAACGGTAAACGGGCTGATGTCGCCGGCATCCGGCACCTGGGTGGTGGGCACGGCCCAGCCGGACTGCCACTGACTTTCAGTATTGGTGACCGGTTCGCCGGGCATGTAGCGTGGCGTCAGCGTGGTCGGCAGGCGCAACTCGAATTCGCCCTGGCGATAATCCAAAACCTGCTGGTAGCGGATCTCAACCCGAACTGTTTCGCCGGGCGGAATATTGGCGACCCGGCTGGTGAACAGGTTCGGCCGTTGTTGCTCGAGTGTCGCAGCATGTTGACCGGCGGCCTTGGCGCGTTCATAGGTTTGTCGTGCACTGGCTTTGGCCTCAATGCGCCCGACCACTTCGCGCTCACCGACGGTCATGGTCAATCCATACACGGTCGCCTTGTCCGGCAACGGGAACACAAACACCCCTTCCAGCCAGCGGTCGCTGGTATTGCGGAACGCTCGGGTCAGCGTGGTTTGCGCCAATAAGCCCGACACCTGCACGCTGAAATCGCTGTCCAGAATCAACGCCGGCTGCTGCCAGGCATTCTGGCCGTCCATCAGGTACAGTTGCCCGGGTTGCTCCATGTCCATTGCGCGGGCTTCGGCGTAGATTGGGTGCACAAACAACATCATCAGCATCGCCAGCCAAAGACTGACCCCTTCAGCACAGCGAAGCATCCGGGGCCGGTTGGCTCGGTTGCCGATGGTTTTCATGGATTCCAGCGGGATTCGGCCATCCCGGTTAGCAAGCAGCGACAGCAACATCATCACGACATCCTTTTTGTGGATTTGAGTGATGCCATTGCACCAGCCGGCGCGGGCAACCCGGTGGCAGAACTGGGCAGGCTGGCGATAAAAAATGATGAATTATGGCAATACCGCCAGCCACGCTTGTGCCTGCGTGAGGGCATGGTTTAATGGCAGCACATCCTGCTGAACTGATCGATCGATGAAAAAACACATTGTTCTGATAGAAGATGAACCGGGCATTCGGGATAACTACCGGGCGGCCTTCGAGCGCCGGGGCTACCGGGTATCCACTTACGGTGACCGGCCGGCCGCCTGGCAGGTGCTGCGCCAGACACTGCCGGACCTGGCCATTATTGACGTCGGGCTTGGAGATGAACCGGAAGGCGGCTTTACCCTGTGTCAGGATCTACGGGCGCAGTCGGCGACCTTACCGATCATCTTTCTGACTGCCCGGGACGGCGATATTGATTCTGTGCACGGCCTGCGCCTGGGGGCAGACGATTACGTCACCAAAGACATGAGCCTGGACCATCTGCTGGCGCGTATTACCGCACTGTTGCGCCGGGCCGAGGCCTGGGCAGAAGCCCTGCAGAAACCGGACGAACTGTTACAGCGAGGGCCGCTGACGGTGAATGTCGACCGCATGACCGTCAGCTGGCACAACCAGCCCGTTGACCTCACCGTCACCGAATTCTGGATGCTGCACGCTCTGGTACAACACCCCGGCCACGTCCGCAGTCGGGAGCAGTTAATGGAGGCCGCCAGCACCGTGCTGGATGACAACACCGTGACCTCTCACATCAAGCGGATCCGGCGCAAATTCGTGCAACTGGACAGCGCCTTTGACGGTATTCAGACCGCCTATGGTATGGGTTACCGGTGGAACGCCCGTGAGGTCTGATCTTGAGCCTTAAACGCCAGCTGTTCCTCGCCAGCCTGTTGATGTTGCTGATTCCATGGGCGGGACTGAAGTTTGTGCTGGAGCTGGACACCGCACTGCGCCAGCAGGCTTTGCAACAACTGCAGGAGCGTGGCCAACGAGTGGCCGAGCTGGCCGGTGACACACTGTTGGGCCAGCCGGCGATCCACAACACCGGCGCGCTTTACGTGGGCCGGGCAAGCACCCCGATTAAACCGGACGGCTATGCCGACGACTGGGCCGGGTACGACGACGGCGACCACCAGCAAAACTGGCAATCGGCGGATCCGCTGCCGGCACCGGGCCAACCGCACCTGCGATGGCAGGCGGCCAGCGATGACCGGCATCTGTTTTTGCTGGTGCAAATGCAAAACCAGGCCATGAAGTTGTACCGGCAAAACAACCCCGATCAACCCTACGATCGCTTTGAGCTGGCGCTGCAACCACCCGTGACCGATGTCGGGCAACCGGTCGCGGCGCAGCGCTGGATCGTGCGCACCTCGGCCCCTGGAGAGGTACATGCGAACCGGGAAGATCGCCAACAAACCGCCGACTTCCGGGTGCATGGGGCCTGGCGGGACAGTGGCTCTGGCTGGCAGCTGGAACTGCAACTGCCTTTGCCGCCCCGGGGTAGTTTTCTCGGGTTTCAGGTCGCGCGGGGTGATGAGGCAACCAACCACGGCACCGGAATATCGCCACTTCCGCCGCTGGTACAGCGGCATGCGGCTCTGGAGCGAGCCTTGGCCGGCCAGCTGAGCGAGGGCCAGCAGGTGACCGTAACCGAACCGGCCGGCTGGATCATTGCCCACACCCGGCACCCGGATACCCGACCAGGCACAGACTTTGACGACCTCTCGCCGTTTCAGGTGATTGAGCAGATCACCCTGAATGCCCTGCGCGCTCTGATCCGGCTGTACCAACCGGAACCCTCGCCCCTGGAACAGACCGATCACACCTTATTCACCGGCACCCTGCCCGATAACCACCTTGTGCAACACCGCGATGGCTCTGTCTGGCTGGCTACGGAACATCCCCTGTTTGGTGACCGCTCACTGGTAATGCAGCAATCCCTTGATCAACTGCTGACCCTGTCCGGATCGGCACTGGGCAGCGTACTGGCCCGGAGCCTGTTGATTATTCTGGCGTTAACACTGGTGCTACTGGGGTACGCCAGCTTCCTGTCCTGGCGTATAGCCCGCCTGCAACGACTGGTCAGTGCCAGCGTGGATGCCGACGGCCGGATTCTGAGCCAGATCCCCCCGGCTCGCAGCCGGGACGAACTGGGCCAGCTGCAGCAGCATTTCGGCCAGATGGTCGAGCGCCTGCACAGTTACAACCGCTACCTTGAAAGCTTCTCACGCCGGTTGTCCCATGAGCTGAAAACGCCGGTCGCCGTGGTTCGCTCGTCTCTGGAAAATCTGGCCCACAGCGGCTCGGAGCAGGAACGCCAGCAATATCTGGAGCGTGCCTCCGGCGCCACCGAACGCCTTCGGCGGATTCTGAACAGCATGAGCGAAGCAGCCCGCCTGGAGCAGAGCTTTGACCAGACCGACAAGGAGTTGTTTGATCTGGCCAGCGTTGCCAGGGAAGCCACCGCGGCCTACCAGCAACTGGACCCTGAGCACCGGATTGACTATCAAGGCCCGATCGCCAGTTGCCCCGCCCTGGGTTCGCCCGAAATGCTCGTACAGATGCTCGATAAACTGGTCGATAACGCTCGCGATTTTACCCCGCCGGGCGGCCTCATCGAGGTGGAACTGCAAGCAAAAGCCGACCACTACCAATTATCGGTGTTCAACGAAGGCTCACAACTGCCCGGCAATACCGGCGTGGACATCTTCGGCGCCTTTGTTTCCGGGCGTGAAGGCCAAAGCGAAGGCCATCTGGGCCAGGGGCTTTTGATCGTCCGCCTGATTGCCGACTATCATGGGGGTTATGTGGATGCCGAAAACAAGCGCGAAGGTCGCATTGACGGAGTCTGTTTCAGGGTTATCATCCCGATGACCGACGTTGAACCAGGAACCTTATCGTGACTGCCACCCCCTCCTCCATGGACTTTCATCCATTACGGGCTGAGCTCTATCAGGAACTGCACTCACGACCGTTCCAGGTTATTCCGCCCCACGCCAGGATCACCCACATTGCAGTGATGGTCTCGCCAGAGCAACGCCAGCAGCAATTCGAGCATCTACAAAAACTGCACCGAATTCTGGGTGAACCCTGGCCCGAGCAGGAAGAGGGGTGCTACGAACACACCATCGGCCAGTTACGAATCCGGCGCGAGGTCCATATGGAGTTTGCCTCGTACACCTTCACCAATCTGGATGTGTCAGAGGCGGAGCCGTTTACCGAAACCGGTATCAGTCCGCTACCGGAGGGCTGGCTTGATCAACTGGTCGGCACCGTGGTGGGTGCGTTCCATATTGAAGTCCGGCCATCCACCCAGGATGCACTCAGTGAGCTGGCCTTTATGCGCAAGTATTTTGAGGGCATGCGCTTGATCGGCAGCAGTCCGCAAGAGGGCGCCGCACGGGTACTGGGGTCGTTTCAGCTGCACAGCGACCAGTTTGGCCGATTTATGGTACTTAACCATGAAATGTCCAACAGTCAGCTGGGGCGACTGGTTCAGCGCTTGATGGAAATCGAAACCTATCGGCTGATGTCGCTGCTGGCTTTGCCCATGGCCAAAGACATCACGCCACGGCTGAATGACATGGACCAGAAGCTGGCGACCATTACTCAATCGCTGGCCGACAACGAATCGCTGGACGAGCAGGCGCTGTTGGCCGAACTCACCCACATTGCCGCGCGCATCGAAGCCCACCGGGCGCATTCTACGTTCCGTTTTTCGGCCACCCGGGCCTACCATCAACTGGTACTGACCCGGCTGGAAGAGCTCAAAGAAGACGAGGTCTCTGGTCACCTGACCATCAGCGAGTTCATGACACGCCGGTTGACGCCCGCCGTAAAAACCTGCGAGGCGGTCGGAGAGCGACTGGATGACCTGTCACGCCGGGTGGATCGCGCCTCGGAGATGATGCGCACGCGGGTTGAGCTGGCCATCCAGAGCCAGAACCAGCAACTGCTCAGTTCCATGGATCGGCGCTCCCGAATACAGCTGATGATGCAGCATACCGTAGAAGGCTTCTCCGTCGTCGCCATCTCCTATTACCTGATCGGCTTACTGAAGCTGGTTCTGGACGGACTGCAGGATACCGGCGTGATCTCCAACACCCCCCTGATCCTGGGCGTAGCCATTCCCGTGGTCATGGTGCTGGTCTTTATCGGCATCCGGATGATTCATTACCGCTTCATCCGCATGGCTCGGCGGCAATAGGCCGCCAGCTTCAGAAAAACTCCGGATCACCCGGCATGTGTCCCGAATGTAGCCATATTTCATTGCCCGGAGTTACGATCTGCAACTACACTATGCTGCTAATCAAAATGGAAGGTGTAACTTGTTAACCCTCCTGACACAACTACGCCAGAAATCCATTGATGCAGCCCGATTCGCCTGGCTTGCTTTGGCTTTTGTGACATTGTTGCTGGTCTCTTTTTCGGCTCAGGCAGCAAACACTGAGGATCCCGCCCGGGTCGTAACCATTGGCGTGGTCTCTGACAATGAGCCCTATACCTTTTTTGAAGGGCGCAATCCCGCCGGTTTTTCAATCGACGTCTTGCGAGAAGTCGCCCGTAGCAGCAACCTCACCTTTGATTTCCGTGCCGGTAGCTGGCCCGACATCTATTCGGCCTTCCTGCGCGGCGATCTGGACGCCATTGATGGCATCTCCTGGCGGCCAGACCGGGCAGAAAATATCCTGTTTACCGATCCCTACCATTTCCGTGAAACTTACCTGATGCACGACAGTGCCCGGGACTTCCCTGCCATTGAGGATCTAAACGACATGGCCGGCTTGCGGATCGGCGTGGTCAAGGACATTTTCTACAGTACGGCGTTTCAGGATGCCGGCATTCCACTGACCACCTACGATTCTCTGCCCAGCCTGGTGAGGGCGCTGGCCTTCGGCTGGATTGACGTTGCCGTTGGCCCCCGACTCACTCTCGAGTACCTGGCGAACCAGGCCGGGTTCCGCTTCCTCGAATTCCTCGGCCCTGCACCTCTGGAACAATTCTCACGGGAAGATTTCCGCCTCGGTGTTCGAAAAGACAACCTGGAATTGTTTGGTAAGCTTCAGCTCGGGCTCAATGCCATCCCCCCTGAAAAACTGCGCAACCTGCTACAACGTTGGCAGGAGTTTGGTGGAGCAACCGCCAGTACATCTGTCGATCTGCCGCTCAGCACACAACAAAAACAGTATCTGGCCAATCTGGGCCCCATCCGGGTCGGCTTTATGGACGATTATGCCCCGTTCAGCTTTACCGATGGTGGCCGCGCTCTTGGCCTGAGTGTCGACATCATGAACCGGTTGGTGGATCTCACCGGGCTGCAAACGATTCCTGTACGGGGCCGGTGGGATGAGCTGCTCCCCATGCTGCAGAATGGCGATATCGATGTTATGGCTAATATGTCTTATCGGCCAGACCGAGAGTCGTTTGCGCGTTTCACTCAGCCCTATCACCGGATCCCCAACGTCATTTTCACCCGTGACGAATCGCTGGACTATCAAAACCTGGAAGATCTCCGTGATTATCAAGTGGCGCTGGGGGCAGGCATCTACTACGAAGACGCCCTCAGACGAACTCTCAACAGCGAGTCGCTCACCAGTTTCAGTTCGCAGCAATCCATGTTTCAGGCCCTGGCCGAGGGTGACGTTGATGCGGTGATCGGGGCAATACACTCCGGTAACTACTGGATTCGTCATTTGGGCATCAGCGGCACCCGCATTGCGGGCGAGTTCGAGCTCGAGGGCTTCACCGGGGAGGATCTCCGTTTTGGTGTTCGACCGTCGTTGTCGCCCTTGACTGACATTCTGAACCAGGCGTTGGCGAGCATCACACCAACCGAACTCCAGGTGATAGAAACCCGTTGGCTGGGCGCCACTGATCAACGGGCAATCAGCCAAAATGGTCAGGTCCGCTGGACGGAAGCCGAACGACAATGGTTGCATAAACGAGACCGAGAGGTACGCATTTGCGTTGACCCCGACTGGATGCCTCTGGAGGGTGTACGGGATGGTCAGCACACGGGGCTTTCTGCCGACCTGCTCGATCTGTTCACCCAGCGCGGCAATCTGAGTTTTCGGCTGATCCCGGCGCAGACCTGGCCGCAAGCCGTTATTGCTGCGCGTGAACGCCGGTGCGACATGTTCCCCTTGGCTATGCGAACGCCAGAACGCTCCGCCTACATGGATTTCACCTCACCCTACCTGGAAGTGCCCAATGTAGTGCTCGGACGTATCGAGGCACCCTTTATCCAGCGCCTGAACGAACTCGACGACCAACCCGTCGGCATTGTTGAGGGCTACGCATTCGCTGAGCTGCTCAAAACACGCAACCCGTCGCTTCAACTGGTGACCGTTAAATCAGAAGAAGACGGGCTCAGGAAGCTTCAGAATGGCGAGCTTGCCGGTTACATCACCACCCTGGCGACGGCCAGTTACTACATGCAGTCCATGGCACTTGCGGATCTTAAAGTGATTGGCCGTGTACCTGCCGACTGGTCCCTAGCCATCGCCACCCGCAATGACGAACCCACCTTGCATGACATCATGCAAAAACTGGTTGCCAGTCTGTCGGTGGAAGAACGCACTCGACTCGAAAGCACCTGGCGGAACCTGCGCATTGAAGAGCGCGTGGATTACACCCTGTTCTGGCAGATACTGATGGCAGGCTTATTGGTCACAGCTCTGCTGGTGTACTGGAACCGAAAACTTGGTCGGTTGAATCGGAAGCTGGCCGATGCCAACACGGCGCTATCGCGACTGAGTATCACCGACAGCCTGACCGGGCTTGGCAACCGCACTTACTTTGACCGGGAGTTCCCGAGCAGCTTCCAGTGGTGCCTGCGGCACAAGACGGGCTTTGCGGTGGCCATGGTCGATGCCGACCATTTCAAGAAGATCAACGACAACTGGGGGCACGATGCAGGCGATCGTTGCCTGGAAGCGCTGGCAAGCACCATGCGCGAACATTTCCGGCGCGACACCGACCGGCTCGCCCGGTTTGGTGGTGAGGAATTCGTAATTTTTACCAGCTATGAAGACGCCTCCGACATCCAGCAACGACTTGACGACTTTCGGGCTGCCGTTGCAACACAGCGTTGCGACACCTGCCAGGAGCAAGGCATCGAGCTAACCGTCAGTATTGGCCTGGCGCTGGGTGTGCCCTCGCCTGATCACTCATCCGCCGAGTATCTGCGGCTTGCGGATCAGGCATTGTATGCGGCAAAACGTAACGGTAGGAATCGGCTGGAGCTGACGACTGCCTCGCCGTCAGCTGCAAAGGATCATCGTGGATAGGGCGCAGCCCAACTGAGCTGCACCACCCCACGGTCAGAACTGGTATTTCAGACCAACCCGACCCGTATCAAAATCCGGACCGTCGTTGGTTATCTGGCCGTTGAAATCGTCTTCATCAATATCCACGTTGTAGCGGTTGTATTCGGCAAACGCGGTCAGACTCTCGGTTACCCGGAAATCTACACCCGCACCGACAAATGGATTTACTTCATCGTATGTTTCACTCTCATCGAACGCATCGACATCGAATGCAGATGCAAACGCACCGGCCTTGGCATAAATTCCAAAACTTTGAGTGAGTGGCAGGCGGCCAATGGCACTCAGGCCAACACCTTTGAGTTTGCCTTCCACATCATCATCACCAAAGTTACCGAAGTCGATGTATTCGGCCTCAAGGGCAAAAAACTCGTTGAACTGATACCCCAGAGCCGCGCCAAACAGATCGTTTTCATCATCAAACTCGCCGCCATGAGATTTATAGCCCCCGTAACTACCACTGATGTAGGGCCCTGAATGATCGCGGCTAACGTTGCCCTGAGCCCAGACAGTTGGGGCAGCAATCACTGCGGCGCTCAGAACGGTGGCATACGCAAAATTGGCTTTGTAGCTCATAACGCGTTTTCCTCTGCGGTTTGGTTGTCCATTGGTAAAACGTTCAACCGGAATAGATCTCTTCCGATTGCTTGGCTCCACCCTAACGAGGAAAAACGCATGACAGGATTAAACTCCGACTAAGAATCATTCATGTTGCAGCCATGTTCGCCATCGACCACACCCCGAGCGGCTGCAGCAGCGGCCAACAGAGCCACCGCGTGGCCAGCCAGCTCAACGCTGGAATAGCTGATGTGGGAAATACTATGGTGACAGACCCTAACAACCCGACTAACGGGACGTGTTACCGGTATCGCCTCAAGCATCCGAAAGCTCTCGTCTGCAATCGACAAGTGCGCTCGTTTGAGTTTTATCGCACCGTGCTGCATGCCGTGTCCCAACAGGTCCGCCACACCCAACCACCAGTGCACATGATTATCCGGTCCTTTCATACCAGCCACTCCTGCAGTTGCCCGCACACCAATGGGTGGTGCGCCAGGCGTAGATGATCCACACCGGGAAAGTTTGCTATGCCGTTAAGCACCCAGCCCGGTCTGTGCTCACCGCGAGCGCTGGACTCATGCACCAGCGCATCTCCGAACAGCGCGTTCACCGGGTGCTCAGCCTTTCTCGCCAGTAGCCCGCTGATCACATAGTGCCGAGCCTGCGGCAGCAATGGCTGCTCATCCTGGCCAGGTTCGAAGACCTCCCCGCGGGACAAGTTGCGTATACCCTCGCTACGCAGGTCAATCACCTCGCCCATCACCTTCAGATAATCCCTGGGCACCTGATTCAACCTGTCGGCCACCTTATGGGCGCCAATGGCCAGCCAGGAGCCATCATGGGGTGCGCCGATGTACACACAGTCCAGTTGCACACTGATCCAGCCATGTTGCCGGGTTGCACCGCAGTGACAGGCACTGCGGATCAGCAATCCGCCCATGCTGTGCCCCAGAAGAATCAGGCGTTTAACCGGCACCGGCCAATGCATCACCAGCTGTTCCAGCAGGTCGGCCAGATCCTGGCCGTTGCGGTAGATGGGCCGGCCAGAGTTGAAACGCAGCTTCAAGGCGGTGGTGTCACCCGCAGCCTCTGCCAACCGAGTACCGTAATGCTCATGGGCCTGGCCAGGAAAGTCCCAGACTGAATCCAGTTCCATCAACCCGTGGATCGACAGGCATAGCGTGCTTCCTGGCGCATCTACCGTCGGGTTCGCTACATCCAGGGGCTGACCATCGATAAACATCCTCATTGGCACCGCAAGCCCATTGCCCCGGGCCTCCAGCCAATCCCCCAGAAAACCACTGGCAATGGCCGAAATATGCTGCTGAATTTTTCCAGCCGATAGAACTGACATCATGAAAACCTCCCGTTATCTTTTCAGTGTACGCCCTTCAAGGCCCGAGCATATGGCTGTTTTATAGCCAGAATAGGGCTGTGGGGCGAATAGGCCTTCCATCAAAATGGCCAGATCAACAATTGTTAACCCTGTGGTAACAACGGTTTCAGGACATTCCTGCTAGCCTTGAACTGCGGATATATCCCCCATGACTACGGGCAGCCAAAGAGGACTCTTGATGCGACTTGCGATACTGACACCTGCTTTTGCGATGCTGTTACTGGCATCAGGCCCCAGTGCTGCCAGCTCATCGAAAGCAACCAAGGCCGATCCGGAAGTGCTCGGGTTTGTCGAATGGGTGGTGATGGAGAGTACCGAAGTCCGGCTGAAAGCCCGGCTGGATACGGGCGCAAAAACCTCTTCCCTGCATGCGGTAAATGTAGAGCCGTTCGAGAAGGACAGCGAGGACTGGGTGCGGTTTCAGCTGCCCCTCGGCGATCACGAAGATCAGCCCAGTGAAGGCAAACTGGATCATGAAGAGGTGATTCTGGAATTTGAACGGCCCGTGCACCGGACTGTGCTCATCAAACGAAAAGGCGCGTCATCTCAGCGCCGCTACGTGGTGAAGATGGAGTTCTGCATCTCAGGCAACAGTCATGAAGCGCAGTTCTCACTGACCGACCGCGGCAAGTTCTCATACCCGGTTCTGCTGGGCCGCCGGTTCCTGAGTGACGACAACATACTGACCGATTCGGCCCGCACCTTCATGGCTGAAAAAGAGTGCAGCTTCCGCACTTTGGAAGAACTGGCTGAAAGCCCCAAGGCGGTTTCGCCCTGATACGCCGACATTAATCCGCAGGCTCGGGCTCATCATTGCGGACCCGCAAATAGCTGGCAAAGCGGGGCAAGCCGGTTGCGGTGTAGCCCCGATAGCGAAAAGTAACCGTTGCCCCCGGCCTGGGCGGATCGCGCCGGTCGGCGTCGCTGAAGCCGGTGCCGATCCGGAACCGGCGACCATTCTCCAGCTCCACTTCCAGCGCGCCCATCATGCCCTGATACTTGCCCTTACCGGGCAGATGGGCAACCACGATGGCTTCGGCATCGTCAAAAGCTGTCACCTTGAGCAGATCGTCAGAGCGCCCGGCCTGGTACAGGCCGGCTTTACGTTTGAGCATCAACCCTTCGCCACCGGCGGTAACCGTCTGCTCCAGCTGCGCCATCAAAGCCTCATGGCTGGCCACTGGGTGCTGATTGACCAGCACCAGATAGCGGGAGCCGGCAGCCGACACCAACGACGTCAACCGCTGATAGCGAACCTCAAACAGCGTGTTCTCCAGTGGCAGATCAAATGCATGAAAACGCACTTGTCGCCACTCGCGGTCGACCGGCTGTTGCTTGCGCACCACGCCAGACAGCTGAGCAAACTGCTCACGCCCGCTCCAGAGCTCGCCGTCCAGAGGGTGGTCTGGAAAGCCCTCGGTAAACCAGTCGGGAGCCTGATAAACGTGACCGCCCCTTGACCAGAATTGCTCTCCGTCCCAGAAAGCCCGGACTCCGTCCAGCTTCTCGCTGACCCAGTAGTGCCGAAGATCAACCCCCTGGTGGTAAACATTGGCCAGAGTAATCGCCGGAGGCTGGGCTCGGGCGACGCCCGGCAACAAAACCGATGACAGGCAGATAAAACTGACCGCCAGAGCGATTGCCCTGGCGGACCAGATAAAGACGTGCGGCATGATCCTTTGCCTCATTTATATCCTTTTAACAGCGCTCCGAGAGACCAATCAATTAAGCAGTGACGTACTTCAGCAACTCCACCACCTGTTCCGGGGTCTGCGCCCAGGCCATGGCTGCAGCGTCCACTTCCTTCAGCGGGTGCACAATGTCATCACCGTGCAGGGTAATGTAAGGCGTACCCATGGCCGCACAGCAGCCGGCATCAAAGGCCGCGTTCCACTGCTTGTACTTGTCACCGAAGCGGATCACCGCCAAATCGCACTGCTCAAGCAAGGTCTTGGTGCGGATGGCGTTCACCTTGGAAGACTGGTGATCACGCCAGAAATTGCTCTCCGGCTTGCCCAGAAAATCGCCCGCGGCGTCGCTGGATTCGTGGTCGGTGTTGGCAGAGGTAAACTCAACCGGCAATCCCGCCGCCTCGGCACCGGCCGCAATCTGCTCACGCCAGTCGGTGTGGATTTCGCCGGATAGGTATACGGTCCAGATCATGATGGGCTCCTGTGGTGTATTGATTAATCAGTCAGGCGGGGATGATACGCCAATGGGGAGCGATCTTCACGGAAGGGATGGGCAAGACAGGACACTGATCAGCCAGTAGCGACTGACCAGCAAGCCAACACACATCAGTCGGCGAGTGATGCTTCGTACTCACGAATCATCGTGTAAAGCTGATCTTTGAGATTCAGACGCGTTTTTTTCTGATTTTCCAGATACTCGTCAGAGGTAGTCTCGACACCAGTTTCAATGCGGTGAACCGCGTGATCGAGCTCATGATACTCATCGAACAGCTTGGCAAAGTGATTATTGCTGGTCTTCAGATGATGAATCGCCTCTCTGGACTCAGGTAACTCGTGCAACAGATCGTGTCTTTCGATAGACATTATTGGCATTCTCCTTCGGTCAATTGATTAACTAAGCCTACTGTATGCCTTCCGAGGAGAAGGAACTTGATCAACGTCAAGCCTTCGGAAGGCAAGATAGCAAGATTATCAATGGCCGGAAGTCTATCACTGGGGGCCAGTTCCGCTCTGACCTGACACCTCATCGGTGCCGCCTCCATCTGGCTGTTCGCCGTCCGTGCGCTTCATCAAAATCATGCCGCCTTCCATGAGCAGGGATTTAAGCCGGGGATCTCCCTGTTCCGCGATGCCCACCGCAAAAGCTAGCGCAGCCGCCTCAAGTGGATTTTCCCGGATTAGATTACGAAGCACATCAATGCCTGAACCCGACTTGCCGTCTGCCGAGTCTGGAGATTTGGTCGAAGACTTCGGGCGGCTTAATCGGTACAAAAAAAGCGTCAATAAAAGAACACAGACAAATCCGGCCAACCCCATGGCGCCGGCCTCGCCAAGCCAAGGCGACAGCGCCAGGACAGCGGCCTGAACCAAAAGATAACACCCGGTAAGTAGCAGGGCGGTAAGCAAGACCATCGCCATTACAAAACCAATGATGGCAGCGGCTGCCTTACGCAACGCACCCTGTACTTGCGCAGAATCAAGCATGATCAGCGATCAAGCAGTTTGCCCACGAGGATACCGGCCAGAAACATAATAAGAATACTGAGAAACGGTCGCTCCTCAATCTTGTGCTCAACCTCATGCACGGCTTTGTCTCCGGCATCCTTGGCGCGATGCAGTGCTTGATCACCCTTTTGTTTGACCTGATCAAAAGCCTCTTGGCTCTCGCGGCGGATTTCATCCCGAAGGCTGCTGATGTTGCTTTTTTGGCTTTCGGAAACCGATCGAGTCAGTTTGGACAGATCCTCTCGGAGTTCTTGAAGATCCTGCTTTACCTTGTTGTAGTCGTCCTGGGTAGATTTTGCTTCCATTTTCTGCCTCCTTACACAATAGATTTACTGCTAATTTGGCATATTCGATAAATATAGCCAGCGCTTCACCACACACTGAATCCGGCAATGTACTGGCGAAGACACTATAAGCCTAGCACAGATACTCAAGTTCACATTTCTGCGCCTGGCCTCACCCCGCCAACAACCGCTCCTGCAACTCCCGAATCACCTTCAGCACCCGACTCATCTCGCTCTGGGTTTTCAGATCCAGATCCAGCTTGCCATCCATGGTTTTCACCAGCGGCACAATGGATTCCTCAAAGATACGGGCAAACGCCATCAGGGCATCGCCCACCTGGGGCGGGCTGTCCAGGTTGACGGTGACCGCCGGGTTGAGCTGCACCGATTGCAGGCCTTCGGTGAGGCCGGTTTCGAGGGAGCGGGACAGCTGGATCAAAGCCTTGTCGAGATCCGGTTCGGACTCCCTTCGGCTGTCCATTCCGGCCACCAACTGCTGACCCAGTTGCTGCATATGTTCGGAAATCAGGCCCAGCTGGCGCACCACTTTCACGCCGGTTTCTTCATCACCACCGGCCTGTTGGCGTCGGCGGTATTCTTCGCAGATGGTCTGCCAGCGGGCCGCCTCGGCTTCGTTCAGGGTGCCTCGCATCTGCTTGAGCTTGAGCAGGTTTTCTTCCGCGCCCTGGGTCAGCAACTGGGATTCACCCTGGTAATGGTCGTCGATCAAGGCTTCCAGCTCATCATCACTCATCACCGGCGACAGCTTTTCCGCCAGCTTGTTCATGTTCCGATAACTGCCCTGCAGCTTGAACGTCGGCTCGGTGCGGTAGGCCTCGGCCTGGGCGCTGGAGGCAATGTAAGCCTGGTTCACTCGCAGAACGGTTTCCCGCACCCGGATCATCTTCTTCAACAGGGCGACGATTTCGTCCCGCTCGGCGGCGCTGTAGTCGTGTTCGAAGTCCGAATCCGCCACGGTTTTGCCTTCGGCCAGATCGGCAAAGCGATAGAAATCCGCCATGCCTCGGGTGGCCAGTGGTGCCAATACCGGATTTGAGCTCAGGCTGTTCTCGACGTAAGACAGCGCAAAGGCGTGTTCCATGCCGGAGAGTACATCGCCCAGGTTGTAGATATCGGCCCGGTTGGCGAGCATGTCCGGCACTTTGAACACTTCACCGCTTTCGGTGTAGGGGTTGCCGGCCATGACCACGCAGAAGCGTTTGCCGCGCATGTCGTAGGTGCGGGTGCGGCCGCGCCAGACACCTTCGATCCTCCGGGTACCGTCACACAGGGAAATGAACTTCTGCAGGAACTCCGGATGGGTATGCTGGATATCGTCCAGATACAGCATCACGTTGTTGCCCATTTCCAACGCCAGGTTGAGCTTGATCAGTTCCGCCTCGGCAGTGGAATGCGGCGCTTTCTCCGGGTCCAGCGAGGTGACGTCGTGGCCCAGACTCGGGCAGTTGATCTTCATAAAGATCAGGCCCAGGCGGTGCGCCACGTATTCCATCAGGGTGGTTTTACCGTAGCCGGGTGGCGAGATCATCATCAACAAGCCGGACTGGTCTGTGCGTCGGTCTTCACCGGCGGTGCCCATCTGTTTGGCGAGGTTGTCGCCGATGATCGGCAGGTAGCTCTCGCTGATCAGTTTGTTACGGACAAACGATGACAATGGCCGGGGCCGAAACTCTTGCAAACGCAGCTGATTACGCCAGCGCTCCAACACCTGGTGACGGACTTCCTGCAGCTGTTGCCAGCCGGGAATGATTTCCTGCTGGTGATGGCGCAAACGCTCCTCAAATTCATCCAGTTGCAAGCTCAGTGTACGCTCATCAATGCAGGCGTGCTGGCCCAGCAAGCCTTCCACATGAAACGCCAACTCGACACTGCGCACGGTGGTTTTGACCGCATCGCCAGCATTAAGCACCGCTACCACTTCTGGCAGATAATGTTGCAGGTGTTGCTGATCGGCCTTGCCCATCCAGGCTTTCAGCCAATGGCTGGTAATGCTCCAGCGCGCCTTTGGCTGACCGGCCACCACATTCAGCGCGTTCTGATATTGCGCCAACTGATTGTCGCGCTTTAGGGCGTCTGTGAACCCTTCGGCCAGTTCACCGGCGTAGCGGGTTATCTCGAACGCATCAGACTCTTCCGCCAGCTGACGCACCAGGTACTCGGCAGCAGAGGTGACCAGCGACCGCTCTGCACTGCCTTTGTCTGTCAGCGCAAGCCCATGGGTCTCGATAAATTCAGACAACCGAGGGTCAAGCTCCTGCTCAAGCGAGCCCAGCAGTTCATTCGATTGCATCATCCGGCTGAGAATACCGGCAGACAGACATCGCGACCGCAACTGCTGCGCGGGCTCCGGCTGCTGGCTCAGTTCCGCCCAGAACAGCATCGCCAACGCCCGGGCCCGGGGGCTGAAGCGCAGTAACCCGGCGCTCTGGGTCGCCGGCCAGAGTGTGCTGACAATCAGGGCGGCGTCGTGATCGTGAATGCCTTTTTCATAGCCTTCCCGGTAACGGGGCGAGGCAAACTTACGAATGTAGTCGGTCAGTTCGTCCAGATCGGCAACATTGACCGGTAAATCCGGCAACGCCCGGAACTCGTCAATCACCAAGGCCGCCAGGTATTCGGCACGGTAGACCTTGTCGGATTCCGACGGCTGGCTCATGTTCCAGTAGCCCCGCAGCCGATCCAGTTCCGGCTCGTCCAGCCGTTCGTAATACTGGGTGCCGGTCAGGTGCAGCAACACATGGTCGTCCCGCGGGATCAGGGTCAGGTCCAGCTCCTGCTGGTTGACGCTGAACCGATGTTTGCCCAGGCGGATGACCGCACCGCCGTCTTCAAAAATGTCAGCCTTGTCGCGAACGCTTCGAAGCGCATTGTCCTGGGCTGCCTTCAGCTGCCCGAGACAATCGTCTGCTTCCATGGCAGCGCCCAGTTCCCGCAGCTCTTTGGCCATGCTGCGTAGGCGGGCCACCATGGCGTCGGAGGCAAAGAATGCGTGCAATTCTTCCGGGCTGGCGAAGCGCTCGGTCCGGCGGGTAACGTTCTTGAGGATGCGCTCGGCGGCATCGGTCAATGTCGTGACGCGTCGTTGCTGCTGATCCTGCAGTTGCTGGCGCCGCGCCTCAATGCTTTCGTGGGCGTTCTCACGCTGTTCCAGAACCGCCGCCAGGAACTCATCAAACTCACCAAACTGGCTTTCCAGTTCCTGCAGCTGGTCCAGCATGCGCGTCATCAGGCCGTCGCATTCCCGCACGTCGGTCAGCGCACTCACACCATTGGCCAGGCTCTGCTCAAACAGCCGCAGCCGGGCGGCAAACTGGGCCCGAGCCTCGGCACTGCCCTGCTCTTTCAGGCGCAGTTCCGCTTCCGAGCGCTGCTGGTTAATGGTGGCGTAGATGCCAGAGATGTTGTCGGTGATGGCGGTTTCCAGGGCCGCGTCGTCACCGGCCATGGAGGCCAGCATGCCCTGGATCATATCCAGTCCGGAGGTCAGTTCCCGGTATCGTTCAACGATCTTTCTGAGCGCGTCGCGGGTATCGGCGTCCACCAGATCGGTCTGCAATTCAGTCAACGTCTTCCGATAACCATCCAGGGCCTCTGGCGATGCCAGAAAACGGAAGGTGCGGTCGGTCAGGCGCTCTTCCGCCTCAGCCAGATCGCTTTCCAGAGCCTCAACCCTGGCCTTGTCCACATAACGGCGATCGTTCAGGGTACGCACCCGGCCCCGGTGTTCCCGCAGGCGGGCCAGGTAGCCGACGAACTGGTCCGGGGCCTTCCAGCTGTCTGGTTTCAGATCCCGCATCAATTCGCCTTGGGCATCCGCCACTTCGGCGATGGCGGTTTCCGTCTGAGCCCGGATGCTCTGGACCTTCTCGTATTCATCCAACACCAGTTCGGCGGTTCCGCGTATGGTGCTCAGCTGTTGATGAAGACCGGCAAACAGCGCTTCATCCTGCCGGGCGGTCAACCAGAAGAACTGATCAAGAACACGGTCGACAGTACGAATCAGTGCGGTAAAGTGGCGTTCGCTGGCACCCGCAGCTTCCATCAGGGTCGCCACCGTATTCAGCTCGGCGATGCCGCGCACCAGTTCCGGATTACCAATGCGGGCCAGCTCCGAATCGTTCGAAACACTGGCCTGGGCATGAAAGGTTTCAGATGTGAACGGTGTTTCCCACACCTGCAACGGATGCACCAGAGTGGGCTCGTTGTCGGCGTTAAAAATCACCAGGTGGCCATTCTCGAACAGGGCAAAGCCATGGCCGATCAACGGCACATCGGCCTGTTTGCGAATCAGGTTATAGCGGAACAGAATCACCTGTCCGGTGAGCTGCTCGTAGAACACATACAGCACGTCCTCGCCATTGGGCGAGCGCAGAGTGCGTTTGAGACGAAAATCCCCATCCGGAATCTGGAAGGTTTTCAGTTCACCGGTGGTCAGGTAATAGCCGGAGGGAAAAATCAGGCCGTGATTGTCCGGCAGCGATGCCACCGAGCCGGCCATAGCATCAACCCGCTCCACCTTGCGCTCGGTGCGATTGAACAGGTAGTAGCGCCACTGTTTTTCATTGAAGGGCAGAATCCGCACCAGCAAAATCTCACCCAGGTCTGCGTAGTCGAAGGTGGCATCATCCAGCGACTGGGAATCAGACTCTACCGCATCCTGATAGATGCCCTCGCCGGTGGCGGTGTTGTTCTCCACCTTGAAGGTAATGTTGCCCCGCAGGTTGTCGACAAACAGGGTGTCGGCAATGTTCAGGTGCGGTGAACGCCCCTGAACCTGACTGTCTCGGCCAACGGATTTCCACGCAAAGCTGAAACGATCCGGAAACGTCAGGTCCCGTTCACCCCGGTTATCCACATAGCGTCCAACCTCACCGTCCGCCTTTAACTCCCAGCGAAACACCCTCAGATCATCCAGCTTATCGCCAATCCGGAACGCCATCAGCAGCATGCCCTTCAGGATGACCAACTGCGACAGAGTGGCGGTGTTGTAGTACTGCTGCAACTCCCTGAAATCAGTCACAAAGCGGGCATCGGTCAGGAACGAGCCATCAATCGCCGCTTCAGTCATCTCGAAGCCAGTGTCGCCGTCGTTCAGGTGGTACAGTCGGAACACGTCCTCGATCGCGAGAGTCTTGCGCAGCCCAAGCCGGAGATTGAAGCCAAACAGCAGGTTATCACCCAGGCGAACCACATCCCGCGCAACCGCATTGTTTTCGGTCCTGACCCGGGCCCGGCCAAGCACATTCATGCCGGCACTGCCAAAGATGTCTTCGCGGGCCTGATTAAGCCCGGAAACCTGTTGGCGCAGTTGGGCGCCCTGGTCTTTTAACCGTCGCTGAATGGTTTCAAAGGCAGAGCCTTCCTGAACAATGCTCTCAAGGCCGGTGCGATCCGTCGACATACCAAATCATCCTGAACTGAGGAGAAATCTGAAAGGGAGAAGACCGGGTCAGTGCTCGTCAGGCACTGACCCGGTCCAGAACATCAGGCGGTTTCGGAAGTCCGGCTGGACTTCTCAGAAGCAACCCGCCCGGCAATACCCGCGAGGGCGGCCTGCAGAGACGGGGACTTATCCAGTACGCCCTGCACGCTTTTACCGTAGCCGATGCCCTGGGCAAACTTCTCAAAGATGCCACCGTCGCCACCAATCATTTCGAACTTGGCGTCTTTCAGTGCCGCCGCCATCACGCGGCCATTTTCGAGCATCCCGGTCTTCTGGGCTTCGATCTGGGCCATCACTTCTTTCTCATGAACTTCCAGGTTCATGCGGAACTCTTCAAAGTGACGTGCCTCTTCAGACATGTTGTCATAGGCTTTGAGCTTCTCAACCAGACCAGAGGCTTCGGCCTTGGCCATGGCTTCGCGGGCATCGGCCTTGGCATGACCCATGCGCTGCTCGCCTTCGGCATCTGCCAGTACCATCGCCTTGCGGGCATCGGCCTTGGCCAGACCCAGCTTCTCTTCACCCATGGCTTCGGTTTCAAGGCGCTGCTCCAGCACACGCACTTCGGCCAAACCAGCCTCTTCATCCGCCTTGGCAGTAGCCGATTTAACATCGGCCCGTGCCAGACCATCAGCGCGGATAGCAGACGCCTGAGCTTCCTTGACCTGCGCTTCGGCAAGCCCGTCTGATGCCGCCATTGCCTGACGACCACGAGCCAGCTTCTCGTCAGCCACCGACTTCTTCTCGGCGGCATCCAGGTCTGCCTGGGCTTTGACTCGCACTTGCTCAGCTTCAAACTTGGAACGCTCGAAGGCGGCTTCCGCAGCTTTCACGTCCATGAGTTTCAGTTCTTCGGCATCCGCTTCCGCAGCCACCACTTTCTTGACCTTCAGGCGCTCCGCTTCAGAACGGTTGCGCACGTCCTTGATGTTCTCTTCCTCTTCCGCCACGTTGCGCTCAACCGCAATACGCTGGCTGGTGATGTCAGCAATTTCCTTGCGCTCGCCTTCCAGCGCCTTCTCCATGCCGATGCGCTCGATTTCCACCGCGCGCTCACGATTGACATCCTCCAGCTCACGGGCCTGGCGAATGCGCACTTCCTCGATCTGTACCGCGCGCTCACGGGCCTTCATAGCCATCTCGATCTGGCGCTGCTTGTTTTCTTCGGCAATCGCCAGCTCTTCATCGGTCTTAATGCGAGCGGCTTCAGCGCGGGCGCGCTCCTGCTCACGCACCTGTTCGGTCTCGGAGGTTTCACGGGCCTGCAGGGTTTCAATTTCACGGCGCTGACGGGCTTCCGCATCAGCCTGGCTGCGTTCCAATTCCAGCGACGCCTCACGGGCAGAGACGTTCTTGCGCTGAATTTCCAGTTCCTGGTCGCGTTCCAGGCGATTGGTTTCCACGTTGTGCATCGCGGTGATTTCAGTAATCCGCTTGATGCCCTCAGAATCCAGAATATTGTTGGGGTCCAGAGAGGTTTTCGGCGTCTGTTCCAGGTAATCAATGGCCACGTCTTCCAGCACGTAACCGTTGAGATCCTCACCAATGGTCTCAATGATCGAATCGCGGAAGTGCTGACGCTCCTCAAACAGCTGCATGAACTCCAGCTTCTTACCGACCGTCTTCAACGCCTCACTGAATTTGGCATTGAACAGTTCATTAACCGCGTCCCGGTCAGACGCACGACCGACACCCACCGATTTGGCGACCCGCAGCACATCTTCTGCCGTCTCATTTACCCGCAGGTAGAAGGCAACGGTGATGTCGGCCCGCAGGTTGTCTTTACAGATCAATCCTTCTTTGCCGGTGCGGTTCAGCTCCAGGGTGATCACCGAGATTTTCATAATCTCGGAACGGTGAATAACCGGCAACACCATGGCGCCAGTGAAGTACACCTTGGGCGTTGGCGACAGATCGTTCACGATCAGGGCCTGGCCCTGATCCACCTTGCGGTAGAAGGCTTTGAACAGGGTCAGAATGCTCAATATCAGCAAAACCAGAACACCTACCGTCATGAAGGCCGGTATGATCCAAGATAAATCCATTTACGCTTTCTCCTGAGCTGATTGGAAAGAAATGAGTGCGGGATTAACCGGCCGATTCGCCGGACAGAAATTCGGTTTCCGGCACCACCCACCAGGCGTTGGCATCCGGAATGTGTTCAATCAAGACCGCCCGTTCCCGATGGGACAGCGGTGAATGGCTGCGCACCTGCAACACCAGATGGGCACCATCCAGATGGACTTCTGCCCGTCCGGATGTTTCAGAAACAGATGACGAAATCACGACGCACGGTGTGCCGATGATGCGTTTTTGAAGAGGCGGCAGATAGGCGCGACGGAACAGGGGCCGGAGCGGCCTTACCACGATCGATGTGGCCAACAAACCGACAACCAGGGCAATGAACATCACCGCCAGAGCATACAACCAGTGCAGAATGCCCGACGGCACCAGTGCGCCGAAAACCAGATCAGTAAAATAACTGGTCAACCAGCTGAAGAGGAACAGCAGCGTGAGCACCAGCGGCAAAGGCACACCTTGCAGGCCCAGCGTCACCATCAGGCCACTGAAATCGCCAACAAAGTCGATATCACCGTCGGTATCGACGTCGCCCATGCCCGACAACGAAATCAGCCAATACACAATGGCAACGCAAAGCAATACCGAGAAAACCACCGTCGGGAAGGAGAACGCAACTGCGAAGAATGTTTCCATACGCGACCAGACATCCGTTCCGGTGAATCCAATAAGTGACAGTTCGTGTCAATGAGAGGCGTTGTTTATAACCCAAATAAACTATTTCTTGCAAATATTTAATTGCGGAGTATAGACTCAACTGACCGACATAAAATGTCAAGCTACAGGACAAGGTTCGTCCGGATCGGCCGAACCGATTCAACGCCACAGGAAGGAGCAATTCGTGGACACTCAATCCCTCACCCTGGCCCTGGGTGATGCTACCCATGCCGGCCGTACCTTCGATGTCATGCCCGTGGCCGGTGATGAGCCGGTACTGCAGGTTACCGTTTCCGGTGCCGAAGAAACGCCGGTATACATTACCGTAACCGACACTCAGATTCTGTGCCTTGCGTACCTTTTTGACACCCAGGAACTGAACCCGGAACGGCTGCACGAGCTGCATGAAAACATGCTGAGAATCAGCGTTCCCATGCCCCTGAGTGCGCTCGGCAAAACCGGCGACCACTACGTGGTGTACGGCGCACTGAGCCCCACCTCCGGCACCGCAGAGATCATGCAGGAACTGGTCACGCTCGCTGAGAATGCCATCGACCTGTTACAGACATTTGAAGACTATCTGGCTTGAGCAAGGGGTGAGACATGAGAACCGTACTGAAAAAGATTCTGACCGCCATGCGCGGTGGTGTTAACGAACTGGGCGAAGCCGTCGTCGATGGCCAGGGCAACCGCATTCTGGAACAGGAACTGCGCGATGCCGAGCAGGAACTGAAACAGGCCAAGCAGGAACTGGCTGCCCTGATGGCCGAATCCGCATCGCTGGCCCGGCAGATCCGCGTTGAGCAGGACAGCGCCAGCAAACGCGAACAGGACGCCAGCAAAGCACTGGCCGCCGGCCAGGAAGAGCTGGCCCGGGAAGTGGCAGAACGCATTGTCGGCCATGAGCGCCGCGCAGGGGAACTGACTCAGACCCGCGAACTGCTGCAGCAGCGCATCAACGGCCTGAAAGAACGCGTGCAGCGTGCCGAGAGACAACTGGCCGACTACCGCCGCGAGCTGCAGGTGGTGAAGACCAATGAGCGGGTGCTGCGCACCACCGCCCAGATCGACACCAACATTAACAGCAATCAGTCATCGTTGAGCACCGCCAAGGAAACCCTCGAGCGCATCCGCGATCGCCAGGCCCGGGAAGAAGACCGGCAGACCGCCAGCGCCTCGCTGGAAAAAGAACTGACCGGCGCGGATCTTGATGAGAAACTGAAAGCCGCTGGCATTGACAGCGAGCAAGACGCGGTAAACGATGTTCTTGCCCGCCTCAAAGGCAACCAGGCTCAGTAAATCGTTGCGCCCCCAACATGGGGGCGCCTATCCAGGCTAAGCCAATGGCAAAGAAACCGGACTGGTCAAAAGAAGAGCAAGCGGTTCAGGCGGTGCAACTGGCCTTTGATCTCTCCAACGACATCCAGCGCGCCTTCCGGGTATCAGCGGCGTTGCAGGACATGAGCACGGCCGACATGGTGCGGAAGGTTCTGCAACTGCCTTACCGAAGAGCCAGAGCCAGGCCTCGGCTGACGGTAACCCTGAAAGACGAAGACTTTGAACTGCTGGCACAGAAATACCGCCTTGATCCGCAGGATCGAGCTGCTATCCGCCATCGGGTGGCAGAAGAGTTACAGGGATTTGCCAGGAATTATCTGACCGACTCCGGCCACTAGCCGCCGGAGAACTCCATGGAAAGGACCAAATGCCCAGAATACGACACCAACGTTGCCCGGCCTGCCGCACCGACGGCCTGGTTGCCACCAGCAACCCCTCGATACTGGATTGCCGACAGTGCCACGGCTTGTGGTTTGAAGATGGCGCCCTGAATCAGGCGATTGCGCATCAGCACGACTGCATTGATGAGTACGACCACGAACTTCATCTCGGTGCTGCCCTGCGAGCCAGCGACCGACAGTGCCGTCGTTGCCATGTGCCTATGGTCCATTACCAGTTACTGGAACATTACGTCACAGAAATTGATTGCTGCCCCGAGTGCGACGGTGTCTGGCTGGACAAGCACGAGATCGACCAGGTAATGCACTCCCCGAAGCTAAAGCAGGCGCTAACCGATCTGAACCAGAAAGTGACCTGGAAGTCCTGGCTATTCCAGTTCCTGACCTCCATGCCTGTGGAATACAACATTCAACCCCACCGCACGCCCTGGGTCACCCGCACACTGGTAGTACTTTGCAGCCTGATTTTTGTAGCCGGCCTGCTTACACCCGCCGCCAACGAATGGATTTTCATGAATCTGGGCCTGAATTCTGACACCCAGAGCCCAGCACACTTCGTACTGCAATTACTGACCTACCAGTTTGTGCATGGTGGACTGATGCACCTGGTCGGCAACATGTATTTTCTCTGGATCATCGGCGACAATCTGGAGGACGCACTCGGCCACGGCGCCTTCCTGGCCCTCTACCTGTTCGCCGGCGTGATGGCCGCGCTGGCAGAGCTTCTACTGTTTGATACTGCCCAGGGACCGCTTTTACTGGTTGGCGCCAGCGGCTCTATCGCCGCCTTGTTCGGGCTGTACCTGATGTGGTTCCGCCATGCCAGCCTCAGCTTCATGATCATCGTCTACCAGAAGAAACTCGCCCCCCACTGGTACTTCCTGATCTGGAGCCTGATCAACCTGTTCGGCATGTTTACCGCGCAAGGTGGCGTGGCCTGGGCCGCGCACCTCGGCGGCTTTGCCCTGGGGCTGTTGTTGGGGTACCTGATGCGGGATTACGTGCTCAAGAAGAATCCGCTGATTGCGCTGTTGAATCAGCCGGAGGCGGTTTTGCGGCGGTAATACCGCCGCATGTACTCATTGCGTGCTGGTCAAAACAGTAAAGCTTCCAACTTCCCCACTGAGTGGGGCTGTCATTCAAGCTGCGTTGATTTTGCGCTCAATCTCCTGCAAGCGGCGGCGCATGGCGTCATCCACCTCTTCCGGTTTGATCCTGGAAATGATATTCCGAAGTACCCGGATTTCGTTCTCATCAATCACACCGTCGCGCTCGGCGATACGAACGATTGATCCGAGCTCTTCGGCATCGAGCTTGCCGTCATCGGTAAAGCACTGGATTGACATGAAAGACATTTCCAGATGATCGCGACTTCCTGACATGGTTTTCTCCTTGTGATGACACTGTGGTGATATTTGATGATTACAGGTGCAAACAGGGTTACCCCTGGCTGCACGCTTCTTGAACTTTTTCCCGGAACCGGTCGCGTATCTGTTCGTTCTCTTCCTCCGACACAAACACCCGCTCACCACTCTCATCAAGATTGTAGAAGGTGGAGATTCGCTCCATATTCTTGAGCCTCGCTCGTAGCTTCTGGCAGGTCGCCTCAGCCTTCTGCGCCTGCTCTCGAGACTTGGCTTGATCTGCCTGGCGTGTTTCCCGTTCCTGTTGTTGCTGGTTCAAAAACTGGGTCATTTTCTGATGGCGTTCCCGGGCACTTGTGTCCACTTGAGCAGGAGCAGCGTTTACCCGAACTTCGTTGGATTGCACCTGCGCTGGAGGCCGATCACCGAAATGGACTTGGCCGTTGGCATCGGTCCATTGGTAGACAGCGGCGTGGGCGAGAGGGGTTATTAATAGCAAAACTAGAAATAGAAGACGCTCGGAAGCCAAAACTGAAGTCCTTTTCCGCAGATACTTGTGACCACTTATGATACTGCCAGTTTACCCGAGCAAGTGTTTGGTCGCCTTGCTCTGGCCATAAAATGCGTCTACTGGTGCTCAATGTTGAGAGCGATTCCACAAAACAAACTGACCGCTTTCTCGCGCTTCACAGAGGCTTTTGAAGATATCCTTGTAACGACTCTAAAAGCAACTCCACGGAAATTGAAATCAATTTTACAGTAGGTTGTCGCTGGGTCTGAACTGAGCTCTGGATACAGATTGTTATGCCAGTATAGTGCCTCGCGGCTGATCAGGCAGTGGTAAACCTCGCCCCTGAATGCGGGCATCCAGAATGCAAGCTTGGCAGTCGTGCTTGCTGAAGTCAGCATCTTGCATTCGTTGCTGGTAATCATCCTCATGCTCCGCACGCCATTGATCATTGGTCATGTTTCGCCAGAAAAACGCATCTCGACCACTTTTCCGGTCGGCAGCCTGGGAGACCGGGTCACGGTGGCGGAAAGGCTCGAAAATGGGCACGTCGGGCAAAGGCCCAGATACATCCATGAACTGCTGAATCATGCTCCAATATGCGTTGATATCCTTGGGATTCATGGAATCGGTCACCAGCCCCTTCATCCACAACTGGGTGTTGCTGTACCGGTGCTGCAACATCAGGTTGTAGTAATGGCCCCCACGACCAGATGGGGTGTGCATACGGTAGGCATCAAACTCGATGAACGGGGCTTCGAACACATCGCTCTTCCGTTTAACTCGTACCAATCCCTCCCGGCGATAAAGACCCGTTGGATTGGAACGTAGACGTTTTTCGTTGTGTTGAACTAAAAGTAAGCGACCATATTTGCCTATTAGAAAGCAAAGTATGATTGGCAAATACATATACAACGTTGTCTCAAGAAGGATAACTACACCTTCCATGCTAGGATTGTGGGTGAAGGTCCCGATAACCCCCACGAAAAATGGCAACAGTGCCAAATACAGTCCAAACCAAGCACATAGGTACAACATGTGTAGTGTGCCTTGGAGCCAATTGAGAAAGCCCTTGCCGATGATGAAAACGGATTCACTCCATGGGAAGCCGTCCTCACAATCCTGTTTATTCGTGAACGACCGAGCATAAGCTAACTGAGCTTTCAGAGTGCTGGGTACAACCGGACTCTGGTAATGTCCCCAAGGCAAACGTTGGAAAGCCCGATCCATTTTGGCGTGCCCCCCCGGTGGCAGAGTGGGTATCCGATCTGCGCGATAGGCATTGTCACTGTATGCATCTGTCATATCGAGACCCTCAGACTTCCAGCCATCGCACACTATTACCCCGGAATTCTGGCTCCGGCATTCCATCTGCCAACGGTCCATCCAGTTCAGTCACAGGCAACAGACCACCGTTATTCAGAACCATTTGGACGTAGCCGGTGTAGCTCCTGAAACCTATGGATCTGCGCCCCATCATGACCGCTCGTCTTTTGGGGAAGTGAAAGCGAAGGGAAAAGTTCTTGGCGTCGTAATAGACATACTCAGGCTCTATTTTCGCTTTGCTGTTACGAGTTCGATGGGGATGCTGCCAGAAATGAGCTTTGAATTGTTCTTTAGGATCTCCCATTAGAATGAAAGCAGCGGAGTCTACGGCCAACACATGACCATCCTGCCGGTTATTGGTACGCATCCAGATCTTTTCTTCCTCGGAGAGCAAACCTGCAGCTTCAAAATGAGACAGATCGCGATTCACACCCCTGACTGGGAACAGGGCACCCACCAGGAACTGGAACGCGTCGTCCGGATTGTCATGTAGGTGCTGGTATCCCGACGCAGGTTCCGGCGATCCAAAAGGACCGTTCTTGATCCAGGTTTCCAGGTCGTCGTCTGTCCTAAATACCGCCCATAGCAACCCCCCCAGAGCCACGAACAGGGCGACGAAGGCCACCAATGGCCCCATGAATACCGCAAGCCCTAACATTGGAGCGACTGTAGAGGATAACGCAAACACCAGAAATCCGGCCGCGGCCACAAAATACCCCGCAGCAGCATCGTGGTCGTTGGCCCTAAGCCGATCAATACCGTTCCAGACAGACAATACAACTTCCAGAAGCGCACCAAATCGGCCTGCTATTTTCGCTAGGGAAATCCACCTTTCGACAAACAAAGTCCTCGCCAAGCTTTTAATTGCTGGGCTATCTAACTTTTCAACGTCCAAGATAACATTCGTAAGCCAAGCAAGTTTTGTCTTCTGCTGTAAATTATACGCTTCGATAATATGGCCCAACCAATAAAGCAAGTTGGAGGCACCGTACAATATAGCCATCCCACCTTTTAGCTTACTATCTAAATTCTGGCCATTATAGCTTTCCAAAGTACCTTCGATCGCTACGCTTGTATTCCAAACGAATAAAGCCAACATCCCCGGCGGCGCATAACGCATCAAGGCACCAGTTCCCTTCGCTTTAAATCCTCTGGACAGTTTTGCCGCAGGGCTGCCTGGCTTCGCTAAGAACAGGTCAGCCTTGAACTTCCCGGTCGGAATCTCTGGAGCGGGGTCAGATAAAGGCAAGGCGCTGGCCACCAATCGCATGTTGGATTGCCTGATTAGGCTGAAATCCGTTTGCGTGTTAGGGAGCTGACTGAAACTTCCTCCAGCCTGCCTCAACGCAGCCTCAACGGTTTCTTCGGAAAAGCGGGCGATACCAGTACCCTGAGTACCCAACCGCATCCCTAGCACCTCCAGATCTGAATTTGCTACTGATGCCACCAAGCCGCTAGGCCTGAATATCAACCCCTGCATAAAAGGATTACCTACTTTCATGAGACCGGCAGGCATTTCCAGCAGATAGGCAGACTTCATCAACTCACCAGAAGACACTGACTGGAGCACTACACGTTGAATTTTATCGTAAAGCTCGCTGATTATGTCGGCTACTAACTGGCCCAGCGTTGTATAGGAAGCCTGGGTCCACTGCATCAGTTCAGAGTCACCGAGACGAGCAATATTTCTAACGATGTATTGTTTTTCCTCCTTGGAAACCTCGTACTGTTCACGCAGAGCTTCAGGTATTTCCGAGGCTTCCAGAGACGTACGAGACAAATGCTGTAACAGGGCGGGACGCAATTTTCCGGAACCATCGTTGGCAACCTCCGGCAGGGGCTCAGTCAGTTCCCTGTCCAACGGGATCGGGCAGTCGTCATTCTTCAAGTACTCACACAGCCCAACCTTGCTCTCGGCAAGCTCTGTAATTAACCTGCTCCCAATCCGATCTCGGTAGGCCTCATCGTCCCTGGCGGTCTTCCCGGCAAGCGAGTCGAACGTGAATACCGATGTATCCAGGTTCGTCATGACGAGATTCAACGTTGCAAATGCCGTCAGGTAATGCGCATCGTTGAGTGCGAACAGGTCATTAAACGAGTAAAAAGCGCTCGTCTGTAAAAGTCGGACTCTCCGATCCTGCAATTCATAGTATGCCTTACGGCAGGCTTCCCGGTCGCTCTTCCGAAGTGCTTCGTCAAGTTCAGCCATATTGACGTCGCTGCAATAGTCGTCGAACGGCCCCCGCTCCCAAGATTTCTTATCGAACAGTGACGCGTGCAGAAGCATTGCACTTTTAAAGTGCGGGTGCTCTTGGGTGGATTCAACTATCGCGGACAGCAGGTTTAGTCGCAGGCTGGACTGATTGGTCAACCAACCAAGTTCATACAGGTCGTCTCGCAAGGGGACGGCCGCGATTGCTCGCTCTCTAAGTGGTGCCAGCTGATCATCCTCATGAGGTGCGGCTTGCAAGCGCTCGTTAACGGTATTCAATAGAGTCTGCCGGGCTTGTTCGGCATTTCCTTCCCTATCCAATGAGAATATATTTGACTGGTCGCTGCCGCCGGTGCGTTCTGTCCACTCTTTACCCAAAGTTTGGTCGATTACGCGAAATAAACCTTGCGCGAAATCCGCCACCTCATTCGCCTTGCAAACGTGCCCTTCCAGACGCTCCAGCTCGGTCTTCAAGCTGTGCAGAATGCAGTTACCATCGGACTCCAGGCCGTTACCATCTAGCGCTTGTGTGACCAAAAATGGATCGGATGCATCGAACTCCAAAGACAAGTTACGCTTGCGAGATGGCGCTAGCTTGGCCACCGGCACCCAATCGTTATTTCCTAGCGCGTCGACTCCAAACCGTTCCGGGAATCGATAGCTCTTTAGCCTGGAAAGGCTATCGCAACGGCCGCGGCGCTTTTCAAGTGCCGCATTCTCAAGTAACCGATCCTTGCCGTAAACCGGTATGCCGGTAATCTCGCGAAACTCACCCGGCAAACTAATCACATCCCTACCGGACTCGAGAGACTCAATATACTCCCAACTCCACTGTTGCTCTGACCAAGCCAGCTCAACATCATCGATAGTCCATTTTGCGCCCGCAATTTCCTCAAAACGGGCCGGTACCCAAAGAGTATCCAATGCCACCCCCACTGCCTCACGCCTGCTCAGGTCGGAAGGGGCCTCGCCCTTGGCCAGGTTACGCCAATGGGCCAAGTCGATATCCTGCAGTTTGCCACTTTCATCCGTTTTGAGCTCCCGCCACAGAACACCCTTCCAGAAGACATACAAATAACCGGTGCGTAAAAGGGCATGTCCAGGCTCTGTTTGTACCCTAGGTAAGCGCGCGAGAGGATAAACAGGAAACAGTAGGTTGGGCTGAATGCGAGGTGACAATCGGGTTGCGCTTGGCTTATCTTGTAAAGGAAAGCGCAGGGGCGCGCCCTGCAAACAATCAACCGTCAATGTCAGAGTGTGACGTCGAGCGTCCCCAAGGCTGACAACATAGTCACACTGATAGAGCTGATGGTTTTCTTTTTGCTCCATAGTCAACTTGCTGACAGGCTGACCATCCTTTTCCAAGAACAACCCATATCCTTCATGAATATTGGCCCCGGCTACCTCTACATAGAGCCTATCGGGTTCTTTACATGGTGAACCGGCTGAAATACATGATTCCGTCATTTTTGAGTCTCCTTCCACGTCCGTTTGGCGACAATTCCTGCGTAGATTGCTTCCTGCATTTCCCCGTCCAAGGTCAGCCACCCGGCTTCCAACGGGTATCCCTCCGTTGAAATTGAGCTCCTATCTTCACTCTCCTCAAAGCGGTTCCCTCGAAGCCATAGCCACTTTTCGATTGGACCATGAAGTCTGTCCCTGTCTGACTCGCTCAACGTAGGGTATAGCGAACTCATGATCCAGGAATCGTGAAACCGGAAAATAGATTCTCCCTTTTCAAAACCGACCGAGACCATGGTTTGGAGGTGCTCCGCCACACATTCCAAGTTTTTCTCACTTGCCAGATACGAACCAGAAAGCTCAGGAAAAAGTAACGTCCATGTCCTGTGCCAATCTTGTGGGTCGGCCAACTTCAACAATATTGGGCTGACCCTGACCAAAGCGGAATACTCTGGAGCTTGATAAACAGGTGCCCATTCCGGCACCGAGATGTGCCTATAAATAAGCGCGCGAGTGTCATAATTTGGATGCGCTCCCTCAAGAATAGCGAACCATTGAAGCTTTCGATCAAACACACTGCCGTCATTGACTCGCAGCTCAGAGTCTTCTGACCCAATCATTAAGCCATTCCTCTACATGGGCAATGTTCAATAGGGCAGCTACCATCAAGCTGTTTCATGCATTTGTCGACCACAGCCATATCCTCTATGGCAGCTAATTCCAACAGTGCGATGGTTTCATCTGGACTTCCTACCGGGCTTACTTTCATTTCCGCCAACGCCACCGGCGCCACAACGCCACCCGCAGCCGTCACCAACCCTGGCATCTCCGGCACCGGCACCTTCTGTCCACTGCCCTTTCCACCAGCGCCACCGGCGTTCATCTTGATGCTCGCACCACCCAAGGCCACGCCGCTGGGGTCGATCTTTACGAAGCTGCCACCGGCTTTCAGGGTGATTTCGGCACCGGCTTCGATCACCGCTTTCTGGCCAGCTTTGATGTGCAGTTCGGTGCCCGAGTCACTGAGCCAGGCGGTGCCTGCTTTGAGGTGCAGAGTACCGGTTACATTGAAGCTATGGTCTTTGCCGGTTTGTTCACGCTTCTCGCCGTCCACGGTGTGGTGGCTGTTGCCTTTGGTGTGGCTGAAACGGTTGTTCTCCACCGTCAGGTGACTGTCGTTCTTGATGACTTCGGTGCGGTTGTTTTCGGTGAGCAGGTCGAGGTCTTTCTGGGCGTGGACGTAGATCTGTTCCTGGTCCGCTTCGTCTTCAAAGCGCAGTTCGTTGCTACCCTCACCCTTGTGGGTTTTGGTTTTTAATGTGGTCCGGGTTTTGTGCTCCGGCAGCGCGTACGGCGGTGTGTTGGTGGCGTGGTAGGTTCTTCCGGTAATGATCGGCTGGTCCGGGTCGCCGTCCAGGAAGCTGACGATCACTTCGTTGCCAATTCTGGGCAGGGCCATAAAGCCGTACTGGCCGCCGGCCCAGCCCTGGGCGACGCGTAGCCAGGCGCTGCTGTGTTCGTCGTTCTTAGAGTAGCGGTCCCAGGGGAATCTTACTTTCACTCGTCCGTACTGGTCGCAGTGAATCTCTTC
>LJZQ01000046.1 GCA_001314845.1 Marinobacter excellens HL-55 | reverse complement strand
CCGCCTTCACGAGTGATAAAGCCAAAGCCTTTAGCTTCGTTGAAGAACTTAACAGTACCGGTAGTAGTAGACATACTTAAACTTCCTGAAATCAATCATATTATCTGCTGCCAGAAACCTGCATGGCGCTGGTCAGCGTTTAGCGGAAAAACTGAACTCGCGGAATCAAAAACAGGACGGTCACTACTAACTGCGGAGGTACGTCTTATTCATGAACTGCTGTGCTAATCTTTCCTACGAAAACCACTCTACTCTGGAATTCCCGGCTTGCCAAGGGCAATTTCAAGAATTTATGTAGGTAGTGGTACACAGTCTCACCGAGCCCCAAGATACTGCTCAGCCCTTGATCAGAGTGAAGGTGTAGAACCCCAGCGCCGTCATCAGGAGCGACCCGAGCACGTGGGCCAGAATTCCGGTGATTGCCATCGCCCACTTGCCTTCCTGCAGGGCGCTGAACATTTCCAGAGAAAAGGTTGAGAAAGTGGTCAAGGCACCACACAGGCCAGTGATGGCGAAGAGCCGCCATTCAGGAGCCAGGGCATTGCTCTGGGTGAAAAACCCGATCAGCAAGCCCACCATCCAGCCACCACTCAGATTGGCCACCAGAGTTCCCCAGGGAATCGCGTGATAACTGGCATTCAGCCAAAGTCCGAGTGCCCAACGCAGGTTGGCGCCGATAACGGCGCCAACACTGACGGCTATGAAGGACAACCACATAGGGGCCGGTCCCGTCAGGCCGGATTATGATCTATGAGCGTCTCTTTGTTGCGAGCAAACTCATCAAACGGGAAGTCATCTACCGTCAGCATCTCCAGCACAACCGCCTCATACTGACGCATGAAGTCTGCTTCTTCCTTGCTGAAAATGCCAGCAGCCAGTGCCGCTTCAAAGCGCTCCTCCGGATGCAGGGCGGTCATTGGCAACTCGCCCTTGGCGTAAGCTTTGTTGACCTTACGGTACAGCTGTTCGGCCTTGTCGTTGTCCTTGAGCAGGCCGTTATAGCGAGCTACCGGGTTTTCAACGGTGCCCTCACCATCGGTAGTCCAGGCGCCCGCCATCAACTTGTTCCGAATCGGCGTATCCGTCGAGATCGAACGTGCCAGCTTGCGGGCCAGATCGTCGTGCGGGGCATCCCAGCGGCAACCTAACGGCAAGGTGATCACACGCAGCGCCATAGCGACCGGTCGGTTAGGCAGGTTCTGCAGAAACTCGTCCAGCGCCTGCTCAGTCCGGTGCAGCAAGAACGCCAGGCTGTATTGCATAAGCTCTTTCTCGCCCTCAACCGGCTGGGTTTCGTGCCAGTTCTTCAGCACCATCGACGCCAGGTAAAGGTTGGACAGCATGTCGCCCAGACGAGCAGAAATCAGCTCACGCATTTTCAGCTCGCCACCCAGGGTGGTCATGGCAGCGTCGGCGCACAAACCGAAGGCAGAACTGAATCGCGCCAGGGCCTGAGCGTACTTGCGGGAAGCACTGTCAAACGGCACGTCGGCCTTGCCAATACTCAGCGCCTGAGTAAAGGCTCGGGCGGCATTGCCAAAGATCAGACCGGCATGGCCAAAGAAGGCCTCATCGAACGCCTTCAGATCGTCGTTATCCTTGGCCGCCAGCTCTTTCAGCACATAGGGATGGCAGCGAATGGCACCCTGACCAAAGATCATCAGGCTGCGGGTCATGATGTTGGCACCCTCAACAGTGATCGAGACCGCCGAGCCACTGTAGCCAATACCAAGATAATTACGGGGCCCCAGGGTGACCGCTTTACCACCGTGCACGTCCATAGCGTCCGTCAGGATGTCACGGGAGAACTCAGTCAGATGGTACTTGAGAATGGCCGACGGCACCGCCGGCTTTTCGCCCTTATCGATCATATTGGCGGTGTGGTTAACGGCCGCCTGGGTGATATAGGTCTTGGCTGCAATCCGGGCCAAAGGTGCCTGTACGCCCTCCATCTCGGCCACCGGGGTATTGAACTGGCGGCGAACACGGGTAAAGCCACCCGCCGTGCCCACAGCATAAGCCGCGCCACCGGCCGCTCCGGACGGCAGGGTAATGCATCGACCAACCGACAGGCACTCAACCAGCATGCGCCAGCCCTGACCAGCCATTTCCTGTCCGCCTATGATGTAGTCCAGCGGAATAAACACATCGGTACCTTTAATCGGACCGTTCATAAACGGCGTGCCGATCGGGCAGTGACGACGGCCGATTTCCATACCATCGGTATCCCGCGGTATCAACGCACAGGTAATACCGTAGTCTTCGGTCTCACCCAGCAGACCATCCGGATCAAACATGCGGAACGCCAGGCCAACCACGGTGGCCACCGGCGCCAGGGTAATCCAGCGCTTCTCGAAATTGAGGCGAATACCCAGCACTTCTTTGCCATCGACTGTCTGCTTGCACACGATGCCGGTGTCGGGCAGCGAGGTGGCGTCAGAGCCAGCACGGGGACCGGTCAGGCCAAAACAGGGAATCTCGCGGCCATCCGCCAACCTCGGAAGGTAATATTTTTTCTGATCTTCAGTACCGTATTTTACCAGCAACTCGCCGGGGCCGAGGGAGTTGGGCACACCCACGGTGACCATCAACATTTCGTTGGCTGCCAGCTTTTGTAGCACCGCTGTCTGTGCTTTAGCCGAGAACCCCAAGCCGCCGTACTCTTCCGGGATGATCATCCCGAAAAACTTCTCTTTCTTGAGCAAGTCCCAAACAGCTTTCGGAAGGTCAGCGCGCTCAACAGCCAAATCCCATGCATTACACATTGAAATGGCTTGAGTGCACTGGTTATCGACGAACGACTGTTCCGCTTCGCTCAGTCCGGTGTGGCGATTGATCAGCAGGTTATGCCAGTCCGGGCGCCCGGTGAACAACTCACCGTCCCAACCGACGGTACCCGCTTCCAGCGCAACCTTCTCAGTTTCGGACACCTTTGGTGCCACCTTCTTAAACATCGCAAAAACGCGAGGGGTCAGCCAGTTGATGCGGAACTGCGGCAGTCCTGCAACCGCCGTGATACCAGCACCGATAAACAGCACCAGCGCCAGCCATCCAGAGGCCGTAAACAAAGACACCGCGCCAACCACAACCATCACACCGATGGCGGGCTTGGCACCCGATTCGCGGCGCAGCACAAACAACAGGCCGGCCAGTGCTACCAGAAACAGAATCAACGTCATTTAAGGATCTCTCTGTCTTCCGTGGATTTTAAACTTTGGGCTATGACCAAAGTCTTATAAAATTCGTTACACTCAACTTACTCTATCAGATGCCATCTTGCCAGATCGCGACACGTTCCCGACCGTTACCCCCTCAAGAGGTAACGATCACCCGGATACCCTCAAGGGCCAGACTGGCGTGGCCTACCGCCTCTCTTGCCGCATCCAGCTGTCCTCGCAAATACGCTATTTCCTCATCGCGGATAGCCGGATTGACCCGCTGCAAAGCCTCCAGGCGGCGAACCTCGGGGACAAAGCCTGCCTCGACCTGCGCCAGGGCCTTCTCCTGCAAAGACGACAGGTGCGGTGCTGCCAGCTGCTCAACGTGGTCGACCATGGTCTCCACTTCAGCGCGGATGCGCGGCACGATGGCCTGAGCGGTGCGCCGACGGATGTTGGAACAGAGCTCATTCAGCCGATCATGAGGCAAAGCGTTCGACAGGTCCCGACCGTTAACGTCCACCACCAGCCGCAGCGGAGACACCGGCAGATAACGGGTCAGCTGCAAGCTTTCCGGTGCCGGGCAATGCACCGCGAACAAAGCTTCCAGCAGCAAAGTCCCGGCCGGCAGGGCTTTTACCGACAAGTTGGCCAATGCAGCTTTACCCAGGCCAGAGCTGGTCACCGAGTCCATAATGCCGGTCACCATCGGGTGCTCCCAACTCATAAACGCCATATCTTCACGCTGCAGGGCCTGCTCCCGCTCCCAGGTAACAGTCAGACCGTCTTCCGGCAACTCTGCGACATGGCCGGCCTGATATTGCTCGCCGGGCTTCAGCACGTCGGCATGCTCGCTGTGGTCCTCCATGTCTACGCCCAAAATATCAAAGGCCTGCACCATGTAATCTCGAACCTGCGCCGAGCCTTCTTCCTGCTCAATGCTTGCAATCAGCGCATCGGCCTCGTCCCGGCGACAGGAATTCAGCTCAATCAGCGCATCCCGGCCATTATGCAGCAGGGTTTTCAGGCGCCGGGTTTCCGCCGAGCTGGCCGCAAGTAGGGGCTCCAGCGCGGCCTCATCACCGTCCAGTGCTTTTTGCCAAAGGTCACTTACCTGCTCATGCACCGCCACGCCGACCGCGCAGCTCTCTGCAAAAGCGTTCAATCCGTCCTGAAACCAGCGGTACTGGACTTCCTGACTGGTACCCTGCAGATAGGGAATATGAATACGGATGGCCTCGGTCTGGCCAATGCGATCCAGCCGACCGATGCGCTGTTCGAGCAAATCCGGATTGGCCGGTAAATCAAACAGCACCAGATGGTGAGCAAACTGGAAATTGCGACCCTCACTGCCGATCTCCGAGCAGATCAGTGCCTGGGCGCTCTGCTCGCTGTCGGCAAAATAGGCGGCCGCCCGATCCCGCTCCAGCAGGCTCAGATGCTCGTGGAACGCCGCGCTGCGAATACCCGCCCGCAGCTGAAGATAGTGTTCCAGAGCCATGGCGGTATCGGCGCGGGCACAGATCACTACCACCTTGGCCGGACGCAGACCGGCCAGCTTCTTTTCCAGCCAGGCCACGCGCGGATCGTCCGCCAGCCATTGTTCTTCATCCACCGACTGCTCTGGCGCCAGACCAATATTGCCGAAGCGCAGCTCATCGTAAAGCGGCGGGCAAGGCAGTGGCTCCGGCAAGGGTTGCCGGGCCGGGAACCCCTGAATCGCAGCGCGGGTGTTGCGGAACAGCACCCGGCCAGTGCCGTGGCGGTCCAGCAGAGCATCAATGACGGCCTGATGCGGGTTGTCTCTGGCCAGCAGCTCGCTCAGCTCGTCGCCAAGCCAGTTGGCGAGCGCGGCCTTGTCGTCTGCGCTGATGCTGTCTGGCACTTCGAGCAACCGGCGCACCACCTTGTTGATGGCCTCGTACTGTTGTTCGTCCTGGCGGAAAGCCTCGAGATCGTGAAAGCGGGCCGGGTCCAGCAAGCGCAGGCGGGCGAAGTGACTGGCCACGCCCACCTGTTCCGGCGTCGCGGTCAGCAGGAGTAAGCCCTTACTGGCTGCCGACAGGCTTTCCACCACCTCATATTCCGGGCTCGCCTGTTTCTCAGACCAGGCCAGATGGTGCGCTTCGTCTACCACCATCAAGTCCCAGCCGGCCGCAAGGGCATCATTGCGGGCCTGCTCGCTCTTAACCAGAAAATCGAGACTGCACAACACCAGCTGATCGGCCTCGAACGGATTAATCCGCTCGTCATCGCCAAAGATATGACTCATCAGCGCATCAACGTCGCTTTCCTGAGCCTTGATGTCGTCATAACGGCTCTGATCCACAATCGAAAAGCGCAGATTAAAGCGGCGCAGCATCTCCACCAGCCACTGGTGAATCAGCGAATCCGGTACCACAATCAGTGCCCGGCGGGCACGGCCGGTGTGCAGCTGGTAATGCAGGATCAAGCCGGCCTCAATGGTTTTACCCAGACCGACTTCATCGGCCAGCAATACCCGGGGCGCGTGGCGGCGGGCCACTTCCTGGGCAATGTAAAGCTGATGCGGAAGATGCTGGGCACGAGCACCAATCAAGCCCTGAGCAGGCGAAGCCCTCAGTCGGTCTAAATGCTGCAGCGTGGAAACCCGCAAACGGAAAGCACCGTTGCGATCGAATTGACCGGCAAACAAACGTTGCTGAGGCGCTGAAAAATTGACCGAACCTGCCAGCTTGACCTCGGAAATCTGATGGATATCGTCGCCATCATCAGCGTGATAGACCAGAACGCCGTTGAGTTCTTCAACTGCGCGCACCACGTAGCGCTCACCCTCAAAGGTTTCAATGTCCTCACCCTGTTGATAGATGATGCGTGACAGCGGCGCATTATCGATGGCGTAGGTGCGCTCCTCATCGGCCGCAGGAAAACCAAGCGTGACTCTGCGCCCTGAAACGTCGGTAACAATACCCAGGCCCAGCGCCGTATCACTGTGGCTGACCCAACGCTGGCCGATAACAAATTCCGATGTTTCCAAGAAACCTCCGCTCGCAAATTACTGTTGATTTGAATCGTTTTCCCGAACCCAGTAGGCCGTTGCGCCACAAACGGCGGCTGGCACAACAATCAGGTTAAGCACCGGCACCATCGCCGCCAGGGCGACGGGCAGCCCGAACCCCAGTGCCGACAACCGGCTGGCAGCCAGATCTTTGCGCAAGCGGGAAAAACTGACCTTGTGATTGTCGGCAGGGTAATCCACGTATTGCAGCGCCATCATCCAGCTGTTGAACAGAAACCACAGCAAAGCTGCCATCAGATTGACCACCGGGATAAGCCCGATGATCAACAGGCCCAGCGCTCTGGGCAGGTAATAGGCAATTTTATGGAGTTCTCGCCAAAGTGCCCGGGGAATGTCCTTGATAATGGCGGCCCAGCCGCCTTCGGTGCTGACTTCCTGACCGGTCAGATGCTTTTCAGTCAGCTCCGACAGGTAGCCATAGAACGGAGATCCGATCAGATTGGCCACAATGACAAAGCCGTAAGCCAGCATCAGCAGGATGACCACGCCATAGAGAATCCAGAACAGCCAATCCAGCGCCTGCAGCCAGGCCCAGTCCGGCAACCAGGCCATGGCACCGGCAATCATGAGCGCGAACAGCTCCGCCAGAAAATAGAACAGCAGGCCGAACAGAACCACATTGATGACAAGAGGGATGACGACAAACAACCGCAAACCCGGCTGACGAATCAGACTAAACCCTTCGCTCAGGTAGCCCAGTCCGCGAAAGAAATTTCCCTTGAGCATTACCGGTAAGCCTCTGCTGCCATGACAATAACGGGGTGCAAAGCATATCATGTCACGAACGTTCCCACAGCTTGCATCAACGCCCGGATACCTTATGCCCCACCCCCGGAACCTTATTGAAACCCTTTTAAGAATGCGCCGGCTCTGGCAAGCAGCCCTGTTTATCTCCATCGCGGCGATCCTGTTCCTGGCTACAACTAGTGCCAGCTACCCGATCCCGTCGTCCGACAACGACAAGGTCAACCACATCATTGCCTTTATCGAGCTGACCATTCTCACCCGGCTGGCCTGGCCCCGACTGAGCGCCTTGTGGTTTGCGCCCGCGCTGCTCAGCTTTGGCCTGATGCTGGAAGCGGTACAAGCCACCCTGCCCTACCGTCACTTTTCCATGGCGGATGTACTGGCAGACGCCTTTGGCATTGCCATCGGCATGCTTCCCTGGCCCGGCCTACGGATCGCCCGCCAGGCAGACTTGCGAGATTCGCCCGACTCGGTGTGAGAAATCTCTCACATGACTGTAAGCACTTGTAGCTGTGTAACGTGCGCAGACGTGAGCGTTCACTCTTTACTTTTCGCCAGATTAATGATTTTTAAGCAAAAACTATTATGCCGATAGTTGCATGTTCAATTTGGCGTACACAGTTCACACGTTTGTAAAGTTGGCTTCGGTATAGTGAACAACGTCAGGGATGACAAGGAAATGGATGACGCACTGGAAGCACCCCCGCACGGATTGTGGGGAGAGGCAAGGACACATGGACGCCTCGCTTAAGGGATACTAATTGGAAGGCTGGCTAGGACGCTGGCACCACGGAGCGGACAAAAGGACTGGCAACAAGGCTGTTGCCCAAAGCGCACGGAGGCGCCGACCTGTTCCGAATCTGAACTGCTCAGGATGAGCGCTTCAGTACCTGTGAAGGGCAGCCTTATCGCTGCCCTTTATTTTTATACCCCATTTTATCCCTCAATCACCGCCAGCCGTCACCTGCCAGATGACTGCGCCAGGTATATCCGCACCTGATTGAACTCTTCAAACTCGTTAAGATCCGGCCAGGTTCTGGCCTCAATCACTGCTTGGCGGATATACCCCGGACTATTCAGATTCTTTACCCTGGAATCCGCCAACAAGACCTGCTCAGCTGATACCAGAAATTCCTCCAGCAGCGGGCGATTATCAGGGTCATACAGCACATCTGCTGCGGTAATCAGGTCCAGAGTTAAAGGCCGGTCAGCCCAGTCTGCGCAGAGCTCCACCTCAACATCATTCAGTCGCGCATTGGCCGCTGCTGCATCCAGAGCTGCCGGGTCAATATCACAAGCAATCGCCCGGGCAGCTCCCGCTTTGGCTGCGGCCACGGCGACCACACCCGAACCAGAGCCAAAATCCAGCACCGCCTTACCCGCCACCAGCGCCGGATGATCCAGAATCCATTGCGCCAACACCTGACCGCTGGCCCAGCAGAACGACCAGTATGCCGGCTCTGCCACCACGGCCTGGGCTTCATCGTGACTTAACGGCCCCTCCAATACCGACGGATCGAACAGATACAGGGGCAGATCCGGGCAACCCGCCGGGGTCGACTCTGCCACACGACCGCGGGTCAGCGTTTTTTGAAGGTGCTGATTGAGTTTTTCTGGCGTCATCCTCTGTCTCGGTAACCGTATTGAATCCCGCATTGTACCTTTTGGCCGGGATATCGGCAGTCCGGTATACTGCCGCCTCATCCTGAGCAACAGCGATCCCCGGATATGGCCAGCAGACCCGACACCGATGACTATCTCAACCTGTTCCTGAACAACATCCCTCTGCTGGATGTGCGGGCACCGGTCGAGTACGCCAAAGGCAGCTTTCCCGGCGCGGAAAACGCACCGCTGATGAATGACGAGGAGCGGCACCGGATAGGCATCTGCTATAAGGAAAAAGGTCAGGACCAAGCTATCGAACTGGGCCACCAACTGGTAGCCGGCGATATCAAAGCGCAACGCATAGAGGCCTGGAAGCGCTTTGCCACCCGACACCCTGAAGGCTACCTATTCTGTTTTCGTGGTGGCCTGCGATCACGGCTGACCCAGCAGTGGATCAAGGATTCCGGCATTGACTATCCACTGATCAAAGGCGGCTACAAGGCCCTGCGCCGATTTCTGATCGACAGCCTTGATCAGTTGATCGAGAGCCAGGAATTTATTGTGCTGAGTGGCCGCACCGGAACGGGTAAAACCCGGGTGCTACTGGACCTGCCGAACCCGGTCGATCTGGAAGGCCTGGCCAATCACCGTGGTTCCAGTTTTGGCCGTCAGGTGACACCTCAGCCATCCCAGATTGATTTTGAGAACCGGCTCGCCATTGCCATGCTAAAAGCCCATCACCAGATTGGCGGGCCCGTGTATCTGGAAGATGAAAGCCGTCTGGTTGGCCGCTGTGCCCTGCCAGATCGCCTTCGTGCACGCATGGCGGCGTCTCCGCTACTGGTGCTGGAGCAACCGATGGAAGAGCGCATCGCCATCATCCGCGCCGACTATGTCGAGGGCATGCTTACCGACTATATTACCAGGGACGGTGAGGAGGCTGGCTGGCTCAACTTTCGGGACTACCTGCTCAGCGCTCTGGAACGAATCCGGAAACGCCTGGGCGGCGAGCGTTACCAAAGATTACGGCAGATAATGGAACAGGCTCTCGATCAACAGCAATCACGGGGCCAACTCGAGGGCCACCATGACTGGATAGAAGCCCTGCTGAGCGACTATTATGACCCGATGTACGACTATCAATTGAGCAACAAACAGGGCAGGATTCTGATCAGAGGCAATCCGGACAGCCTGCAGGAGTTTGCCCACTCCCGACACCTTGCCAAAAAATACTAACGACCAAGGAGCCCCACCCAATGGAAGATCTTTTTAACGGTAACGAACAAGCCGCTCAGTGGCTCGATCAGGCCATTGCCCTGATCATGGTCTACGCGCCAAAAGTCGTTCTGGCCATTGTTACGTTGATTGTCGGTCTCTGGCTGATCAATCGTTTTGTCGCAGTGCTCGACAACAAACTGGGCAAGAAAGACCCAACGTTGAACAAGTTCCTGTGCGGACTGATCAGCGCGATATTCAAAGTTATGCTGGTAATCTCCGTCGCGTCGATGATTGGCATAGCCACCACGTCGTTTATCGCTGTTATCGGTGCCGCCGGCCTCGCTATCGGTCTGGCCTTGCAGGGCAGCCTTGGCAACTTCGCCGGCGGTGTGCTGATTCTCATCTTCAAGCCGTTCAAGGTGGGTGATGCCATCGAAGCCCAGGGGTTCCTTGGCTCAGTTCGCGAAATCACCATTCTCTACACGATTGTCGATACATTCGACAATCGACGTGTGGTTATCCCTAACGGTCAGTTGTCCAATGCCAGCCTGACCAATATGAGTGTTTATGAAACCCGACGCTGCGATATGTCGTTCGGTATCGGTTACAACGACGACATCGACAAAGCCAAAGCCATCTGCAAACGCTTGATCGAAGAGGACGAGCGCGCCCTGAAAGACCCGGCGCCAATGATTGTGGTTGGCGGCCTTGGTGAGAGCTCTGTCGACCTCACCGTGCGCGCCTGGACCAAGTCTGCCGACCTGTGGCCCTTCTACTGGGACATGCAAGAGCGTGTCAAAAAAGCATTCGATGCCGAGGGAATCTCGATTCCGTTCCCCCAGCGCGATGTGCATATGATAAAGGCGGACTGACCGGCCCCCCTGTCACACAGGCACCACCGGTTATTCGCAAACCACAGATCCTGGGCTAAGCTGACGGTAAGGTAGGTGGGCAACCCCTGCCTGCCACCGGAGCCCGGCCCGGGATTAGGCGGTAGGCTCTACAACACTGTCCATGCTGTCAGGAGGTTGTATTTATGCCGGTACAGCAACTCAAAGATTTTCTGGACACCGCTGGCGTGGAATATCTATGCCAGCCCCACCCACCTGCCTTCACGGCCCAACAACTGGCCCATCACGTCAAGATTGCCGGTGACCGGGTTGTCAAAACCGTCATTATCGAACTCGATGGCAAGATGGCCATGCTGGTGATGCCGGCTACCTGGCGCGTGCGCTGGGATCGCTTATCACGGGTTCTGGACACCGATTTTGTCGATCTTGCGGATGAACAGGAATTCCAGGATCGTTTCCCGGACTGTGAAGTGGGTGCCATGCCACCTTTCGGCAACCTGTTCGGCATGACGGTGTACTGCGCCGAAGTGTTAACCGAACAGCCAGAACTGGCCTTTGCCGCCGGCACGCACACCGAATCCATCCATATGAAGACCACCGACTTCCTGAACCTGGTGCAGCCCGTTGTCATCCATCAGGGCTTCGTTCGCCCCGGCACCCAGAAACCGGCCTGGCTGCAAAAAAACCGTCGAAAACCGGAAACCCGAGAGGAATCTGCGCTCGCGGGGTACTGATCCCCTCTGGATTGATCTCGGCTGCTTGTCTGTATGACGTCATCGCGTAAACTGAGGCCATCAGACAGGAACCGGATATGACTCAAGCATTCGATATCATCATCGTTGGCGCCGGCATGGTCGGCGCTGCATTGGCCACAGGTTTAGGCCAGCAAGGCATCAAAGTTGCCCTGATCGACAAGGCGACTCCGGCCGACTTTGACCCCAGTGCTAGCCCCGACATCCGGGTGTCTGCCCTCAGCGCCGGCAGTGAGCGTTACCTGCAAAGCCTTGGCGCCTGGCAAGACATCCTGGCCATGCGGGCCACACCCTATCGCCGATTGGCGGTCTGGGACGACACCCCGCACCCGCTGAGCCGCTTGCTGCCAGGCACCATGACCGAAGTCGAGTTCAGCGCCACAGAGCTGGGTGCATCACACCTCGGCCATATCGTTGAAAACAGCATCACCCAGAATGCCCTGTGGCAATCGGTCCAGCGCGAAGCAGACGTTACCCTGATGACCGGCCAGGGTATTCAGGCGCTCGAGCAGAACGCCGACGCCGCAACCGTGATCCTTGAGGACGGCACAGGACTGACCGGGCAACTGATCATCGGCGCTGACGGCGCCCTGTCGAAAGTACGCACGTTAGCGGGCATCGGGGTTGCCCGGGATCAGTACGAACAACAGGCCATGGTGATTTCGGTGCGCTATCAGGGCCAACCCGAAGACATTACCTGGCAGGGCTTTTTTCCCAGTGGGCCTCGAGCCTTCCTACCACTGCACAGTGCTGGCGACCAACACCCGGGCGAAACCTGGGGCTCTCTGGTGTGGTACGACAGCCCGGCCCGACTGGCCGAACTCAAGGCCTTGGACAACCAAGACCTTATCACTGAAATCCGCCGGGCCTTTCCAGCCAGATTGCCGGAACTCACCCACATTGATGCCAAGGCCAGCTTCCCCATAGCCCGCCAACACGCCAAACAGTACGTGCTGAACCGTGTCGTGCTGGCAGGCGATGCCGCCCATACCATCAACCCGCTCGCAGGCCAGGGGGTCAACCTGGGCTTCCAGGACGCCCAATGCCTGCAGGGGCTGATCAAAGAAGCCCGTCGCAGTGGCGATGACCTGGCCAATCCGCACTGGCTGGCCCAGTATGAACACCAGCGGCGCCCCGCCAACCGGCGCATGATGCTGGCCATGGACTTGTTCTACCACCTGTTCAGCAACGCCATCCCGCCGGTACACCTGGCCCGCAACCTCGGCCTTGGCGCCGCGCGCGCCCTGCCCTTCACCCGCAACCGGGTGGCCCGCTACGCCATGGGCCTGGACGAACAGCTACCCCGCCCGGTGCAACAAATCCTCAACCGCCTGCCCGGCATAAACCGCATCTAGGCGGCCAATTCCGACATTCCGACAACAACCAGGGAGCCATCATGTCTGAAACCATTTTCACCAAGATCATTAACCGGGAAATCCCGGCCGACATCGTCTACGAAGACGACCTCAGCCTGGCGTTCCGGGACATCAACCCCCAGGCCCCGGTGCATCTGCTGATCATCCCCAAAAAAGCCATCGCCACCATCAACGACATCGAAGAAGGCGATCGGGAAGTGGTCGGGCATCTGTATTGGGTCGCCAGCAAGCTCGCCAAAGACATGGGCTTTGCCGAGGATGGCTATCGGGTGGTGATGAACTGCGGGGAAAACGCAGGGCAGACGGTGTTTCACATCCACCTGCACCTGCTGGCCGGCAAGCCACTGGGTTGGCCGCCTTATACGGACAAAATGAAGCAAGCCTGATCCGGGGAAACCAGCTCACCGGCTCGGACGGCCGGTGTGCCATAGTGCCTTCCGGGACCATCTTTGGCCATGGATGGCCAAAGCTGAGAGCCCACGGACGGCTCGAGCGCGTCC
>LJZQ01000007.1 GCA_001314845.1 Marinobacter excellens HL-55 | reverse complement strand
TTCGCCGGCACGGAAATAACGGTGGGCTGTCCCCCGTGGACTTCGAGAAGCAGTATTTCACAAAGCTGTCAGGTGTCTAGGATATCGGGGGCTTGCCAGATGGAGGGCTTCCGCAAAGCCGCGTGAGCGTGGTTTTACGAAAGCCCTTCTTACCCTCAGCATCTCTATTTCATCTATTGCGCTGTCATAAAAGCTTCACAGAAGGCCCCTCAACGGCTGTTATCCTGTAATGTTTGTTAACGACAGACACGGCAGGAGCCCCCGTCATGAGAATCATAGCCTTCTACAGCCCCAAAGGCGGCGTGGGTAAGACCGCCGCTGCCGTCAATATGGCCTACCTGGCCAGCCGCGAGAATATCAGTACCTTGCTCTGGGACCTGGACCCGCAAGGGGCGGCCAGTTTCTATCTGGCCGGTGCGGAAATGGTCAAAGGCCGCAAGCTGTCCAAACTGCTGGAAGGAAAATCCCCCATTGCCCGGTTTATCCACGACAATGTCTACCCCAACCTCGATTTCATTCCTGCCCACAGCAGCTTTCGTAACTTCGATATCAAGCTGGAGCAGGAAGAAGGGCACAACGCCCTGAAGGATCTGCTGGCACCGCTTTCGGAGGATACCAGTCTGGTTATCCTGGACTGTCCACCGACGCTGTCCCGGTTGACCGAGCAGGTCCTGGAGGCGGCAGACAAGGTCTACGTGCCCCTGGTTCCCACCTGGCTCTCACTGAACAGCTGGAATCAGTTGCGGGAGTTTGTGAAAGACAAGAAGCTGGGGAACAAGAAGCTGCGGCCGTTCTTTTCGATGGTGGACCGCCGCAAGAATCTGCACAGGGAGATACTGGCGCAAGGGAGTGAGTTGTTCGGGCGCCAAGTCCCGGCGGCGGTGCCGTATGCCAGTGCGGTTGAACGGATGGGCGAGGAAGGGCAACCCCTGGAACTGCTGGCGCCATACAGCCCGGCTGCTGTCGAGTTTCGTAAGCTGTGGGTAAGCGTCCGGAAGGATCTTTGGGCTCGCTGAATCAGAAAATGTTAAAGTCGCCGGTCCTTATCCGACCTTCCGGAGACCCGATGACAGCTCTTAACACCCTGCAAATCGATACTGGCGACAATCCCCAGACCACCGTCATATGGTTGCATGGCCTCGGTGCCAGCGGCCATGATTTCGAACCCGTGGTTCCGGAATTCGGTTTCTCCCGGGAGCAGACGGTTCGCTTTATTTTTCCGCATGCGCCCGAACTGCCGGTGACCATCAACGGGGGCATGGTAATGCCTGCCTGGTACGACATTCTGGCCATGGATGTGGACCGTAAGGTGGATACCGTGCAGTTGCGTACCTCAGCCGATAGGGTCGCTGAGCTGATCAAGCAGGAGCGGGAACGGGGTATTGCCAGCGAGAACATTATCCTGGGTGGATTCTCCCAGGGCGGCGCGGTTGCCTATGAGCTGGCGTTGAGTTACCCGGAGCGGCTGGGCGGTCTTTTTGCACTCTCCACGTATTTTGCCACTGCGGACTCTATCGAACTCAGCGACGCCAATCGCCAGCTTCCGGTTTTCATTGCCCATGGCCGATTTGATCCGATTGTCGCCGAGCACCTGGGGCAGGCAGCGCATCAGAAGTTACAATCGTTGGGTTTTGAGCCGGAATATCACAGCTATGGAATGGAGCACAGTCTTTGTCTGGAGGAAGTTCAGGCTCTTGATCACTTTCTGGCGACCATCATTGGGCCAGCTTGAGCCTTTTGGTGATCGCTGACTAATTCATGTCAGCTATGCCCGGAAAGATCAGTTGAACTTCCACACCATGGGGCGCGTTGCGAACAGTGGCTTCACCCCCGTGGTGCCTCATGATGGAATCAACGATTGCCAAGCCAAGGCCTCCGGTTTCTGTCATCGTCTGTCTTGCTGGATCACAGCGGTAGAAACGATCAAACAGCCGTGGCAGGTCGTCATCCGCTACGGGATCGCCGGTATTGAAGACGATCAGGCGGGTGCTGCCTTGCTCTCTGTTGCTTGCGATCTCTATCTTGCCACCGTGATCGCCGTATCGCAGCGCATTATCCAATAGATTTGCCAGTGCCCGTTGCACCAGTTCTTTTGATGCGACGACGGAACCCTGTGTGTTATTCGTCATCGTCATCCCGGCATCCGCTGCGATGTCTGAGAAATAATCGATCAGTTGGTCGACCAAGGGGCTGACTGGGAACGCTTGTGGTTCGGGAGCCATCTCCGTTTGTTCAGTACGCGCATGGTATCTCGTTCGATCAGCGTGGTGCCCGCTATCAACGTCAGTTCCTGGTCGGTTATGCGTGTGGTTACTGTTGCCGCCCGGTAGCGGAGCGGCGTGTCTCCTGTGAAATAACTGACTGAGTTTGTCTGGGAGGGGGCGGGTACAGGTAGTTTTGGTGGGTTAATTTCAATCAGGGTGTTGCCCTGCTGGTCGATAACCCACAGAACATTGTCTGTGTTGCCCAGCATATTGGCATAGAGTTGAGGCTGGCCCTGAAGGTCGGACACTGAATCTGCGCTGTTGAGCAGCGCCTCCATGCGATCCAGTCGTCCGAGCAGCGTTTGATCGTCCCGCCAGGCAAGCTCTTTCGCCAGTGATGAGTACAGGAAGAAGCCAATCGAGCCCAGCGTGAGCAGGCTGATGATTGCAAATACGAGAGCCAACCTTTGGCTGAGCGGCAGATTGCTCATGAATGAGGTTTCGCCCTGAGCACGTAACCGACACCCCTGACGTTGTGGATAAGGCGCATGGAGTAGCCATCATCAACTTTTGCTTTTAGCCGCCGGACGGCAACATCGACAACTTTGGTATCGCTATCAAAGTTCATATCCCAAAGCTGAGTGGCTATATCGGTTCTTGCCAGAACTTGTTCCTGGTGGGTGAGCAGAAGGTGTAGCAGAGAAAACTCACGGGGCGTCAAAGTGATTTCTTTACCATCTCGTGTCACCTTGCGGCTTATAACGTCCAGCTCCAGATCGGCCACCGTTAAATGGTCCAGCTCACGAGTCGTCCCTCCTCGCCTCAACAGCGAACGAACCCGGGCCAGAAACTCTGCATAGGAAAAGGGTTTGACCAGGTAGTCGTCTCCTCCCGATTCAAGGCCGCGAACCCGGTCTTCCACCGAGTCTCGGGCGGTCAGAAACAGCACTGGAGCAGAGGAGCGTTGCTTCAGAATTTCCAGTAGCTGCCAGCCGTTTAGCTGCGGGAGCATGATATCCAGAACCACCAGGTCGAAACTTTCTTCTTCAATCAGATGCCTTGCATCAAGCTTGGTATTGGCGACTTCCACGAGATAGTCCGATTCGGTGAGGCCCTTGCGCAGATACTCGGCTGCTTTCACTTCATCTTCTACCAAAAGAATACGCATCGGGCCTCCGGAAATCAGACGCGGGCTTGCTCGCCAGGGTACGAAAGATTGGAGAAATCGAAGCTGTATTTCAGTGAATAAAAGTTAATAAAGCTGTTCCCATTCTGTTCCCGTTGGTCGTCCATTCTGGGCTGTAGAAGTTATCCAAATCCTGAAAAACTGAATGCAGTCGAGGAGTAAACAGTATGTTTTCCATGAAATCTGTTGTTGCGGGTATGTTGATTGCCGGTACTTCCAGTATGGCGTTTGCAGCGGGTAACCCGTTGAGCGTGCACGTTCTGAATATCGAGAACGGCCTGCCATCACCGGATGTGACGGTCACCCTGGAGCGCAAAGAGAGCGGTCAATGGGTTGAGTTGAACCAGGCCGTAACCAACGAACAGGGCCGTATTGGTGAGTTGTATCCGGACGGAGAAAGTCTGGTTGAGGGAACCTATCGGGTGGTGTTCGCAACGGGCGATTGGTTTGCAGAGCACAATACCAGCACCTTCTTCCCGGAAATTCCTGTGGTCTTCACCATGGATGCCGCGCTGGATCATTACCATGTTCCGCTGCTGCTCAGCCCCTATGGTTTTTCAACTTATCGCGGTAACTGAGCATTTGATTGAGTCAGTGACCGTTGTAAGCGAGTAGTATCGGTTCTACACTCGTGCCTGCCAACTGTTGATAATCCAACAGTTGGCTTAACATTTCATTTACTCGTCGCCAGGGGAGTCCCACCGCCGATGCGGGGGCTGAGAGGGCCAAGTGCCGACCCTGGAACCTGATCCGGTTAATACCGGCGGAGGAAGTGCGACTTGTTCTATCTAACGGTTGCCGTGCTCAGCGCGGCGCTCCTCGGTTTTGCTGTTCTTGGCCTACGCGCACGACGGGCAGACGGTCTGCTGGACGACTATGTCACCGCCCGAAACTCCCAGAGTGCGCAAGCTATCGGCTTGTCGTTTCTTGCCTCCGGTATGGGCGCGTGGATTCTCTTCGCACCACCGGAAATCGGTGCGTTTGTAGGCCCTGTGGCGCTGGCGGGTTATGCGGTCGGCTCCGCGTTGCCGTTTCTGGTGCTGGGGTTCTATGGCCCTGCCATCCGTAAGCGGTTACCGGCAGGCCGGAGTATCGGCGAGTTTGCCGAGGCTTGCTATGGCAACGGGGTACGACGCTGGGTGTCGTTGGTTTCAGTCGCCTACATGGCGTGTTTCCTGGCGGCCGAACTCACCGCTATCGGCGCCATTGCCGCGCTGCTTTCCGATGTTCCGCCCGCATTGGTGATTCTCGGTGTGGCGCTGGTCACACTGATCTATACCTCTGTCGGTGGCTTGAGGGCGAGCCTGGCTACGGACCGTTGGCAGGCCTGGTTGTTATTGGCCCTGTTGCTGCTTGTGGGTGGCGTGGCCTGGTACTGGCTGCCTTCCATGCCAACGGAGGCGGTCATGCCTTCGGTGCCGGTTGGCAGTGCGCTGTCTGTGGCGCTCACTCTGGTGATTGCGGTGACCGCCGCCAACCTGTTTCATCAGGGCTATTGGCAGCGGGTGTGGGCTGCTGAAACGGACCTTGCCCTTGGGCACGGCGCGGTGTTGGGCGGCGTCAGCACGTTCATGGTGGTGATGGCCATTGGTGGCCTGGGGATGCTGGCGGCCATGCATGCATTACCGCTGGGCGAGCCTCCCATTCCATTCTTCGCGTTGCTCTCCGCCGCGCCCGCCTGGCTTGCTTTGCCGGCGCTGGTTCTGGCGGTGACGCTGGTGGCCTCCAGTGTCGATACTTTGCAGAACGCCATTGCATCCATGGCGGTGGCCAGTTCGGGAAGGCGCGGCCTATCAGTGCGCGCTGCCCGCTGGGCGACGGTGATACTGATGGTGCCGGTGGTGTGGGTGGCCCTTCAGGGCTTCTCAGTACTGCGGCTGTTCCTGATCGCAGACTTGCTGTGTGCGGCGATTGTGGTGCCGGTCTTGCTGGGATTGTGGCGCCGTATGTCACCGCTGGCTGCGGTGGCCGGTGGCGTAGCAGGATTGCTCGGTGCCGTGCTTCCAGGCTGGGTGAGTCAGGGGAGTTTCACCGCCGGTGCGCTGGCGGCGAGCTTTCCGGACAGCATTCCAACGCTGGCGCCGTTCCTTGGCGCCTTGCTGGCATCAAGCCTAATCAGCTTGCTGATTGCCTGGTTGTATCCGGGCACGAGGGCTCAGGAGGCAGGCGAGCGGCCTTAAACCGTCTCGCTCTCAGCCTCTGCCGCCAGCAGGCGATAATCCTTCAGCTCCAGTTTGGACATCTGCTTCGCATATTGAGTTGCGAAGCCGGGATACATGGTGGCGTTGAATCCATCCTCGGTGAGATACCAGCTCTGGCATCCTGAATTCCAGTTGGTTTTGGCAAGCCGGCTTTGAATTTCCCGGTTATGGTCGTCCTGTGAGGACTGCCTGACATCCAGGGCTTTAAGCTTAAGGCTCTGGATGGTCCGAATGCTGCGGACGATGTAATCCATCTGGGATTCCATGTAGACCAGTGCGGAGTTGTGGCCCGGTCCGGAATTTGGCCCGAAGGTGAAAAACAGATTGGGATAGCCCGACACGTTGATGCTCTTGTACGCCTGGGCGCCTCGCTTCCATTCTTCGTTCAGTGAGCGCCCGCCGATGCCGGTAATCGGGAACGGCGTACCGGCGTTGCTCACCTCAAAACCGGTGGCAAACACAATACAGTCGAACTGGTGTTCGATGCCCTCTACGGTGCGAATGCCGTTTTCGCTGATCCGGTCTATCGGCCAGGTAATCAGCTTGGTGTTTGGTTTCTGCAGGGCCGGGTAGTAGTCGTTGGATACCAGAATGCGCTTGCAGCCCAGGCGGTAGTCGGGGGTCAGTTGCCGGCGTAGCCAGCGGTCCGGTACCTGTTTGCGCAAGTGCCACCGCCCGAGGCGTTCGGCAAAACGGGTCAGCGGCGAGTTCCAGATAACGGCCAGGGCCATGGACTCGTGGGCCAGATAGAGTGCCTTGCGGACGGCGGTCTGACTCACGGGCGCTTTGCGGAACAGAGTCTTGTTCCAGTCTGGTGTGGTGAAGTCCGGCCGTGGCATGATCCAAGGCGGCGTGCGCTGGAAAACCGTCAGCTTGCCGGCGCATTTGGCCAGCTCCGGTACGATCTGTATAGCGCTGGCACCCGTGCCGATAACCGCGATGCGTTTGCCCTTCAGGTCGTAATCGTGATCCCAGGCGGCGCTGTGTATCTTCTTGCCCTTAAACTCGTCCAGGCCGGCGATGCCGGGCCAACCGGGGTTGGAAAGTGGCCCCTGGGCCATCACCGCAGTGCGCCCTGAAAATACATCTCCATTCGTGGTCGTTGCCTGCCAGAGGCCCTTGTCCTGGTCCCAGGCCAGGTTACTAACATTCTGGTTGAACCGGATGTATTGCCGAAGGTTGAAGTGATTCACCAGGTGATGGATGTATTCCAGAATTTCCCGGCTTCCGGAGAAACTTCGGGACCAGTTCGGGTTCTGGGCGAACGAGAAAGAATAGAGGTTGGAGGGGATGTCGCAGGCAGCTCCCGGATACTGATTGTCTCGCCAGGTGCCTCCAACATCGTCGGATCGCTCCAGAATGGTGATGTTGCGAATGCCCTGTTGTTGCAGTCGAATAGCGGTACCCAGGCCTGCGAAGCCGGCACCGATAATCAATGCGTCGGCGGGCGACTGCTGTTGAGCAAGCGGTTGGTTTTTCTTCATCAGGTAATCTCAAAACAGATGGTGTGCGGGAACAGTCAGCCGACACAAGGTCGGCTTGCCTGGCAGGGTTCGTAAAACGATGGTCAGGCGGTTGGCTGATAGGTGATTTCTTTAACCCAGCTGGGTACTTCGGGGAACGCCTTTCTTGGTATGACGTCGGCCACCTTCACCAGTGCATCAATGGGCGCATGGTAGAAACGCTTCTTCCGATCAACGACAAACCTGCCGTGGTGCTTGATGATCTGGAACCAGGGGTTCCTTCGGCCGTCCCCTGTGCGCCCTCCGATCTTCTCGAACTTGCGCATGGCTTCGTACAGCTTCTCTTCAGGCAACCCCATCTCGACGATGTTGTCCCGCATTTTGTTGAGCAGTGGGAAATAGGACGCGATGCCAAGAATCAGCCTGGGGTCCATCAGCTGCGCGGTCATCCTGATCAGCTCGATGTAGGTTTTGCCGTGGCCCTGCATTTCCATCACGCTGAAGCCCACACCAAGATGCCGCGCCTCATCACCGTTGATCAGTTCGAAGGCTTGATGGCAAACGGGGTCGTCTACCGTATCCAGCAGGAATTTACACAGCGCGCCGTCGAGTGCGATTTCCAGCATGGGTACAACGGTGCCCAGCACATAGACGGGCTGATCATCGGCAAACCTGTCCAGCCACTCAATCACCAGCCTCAGGTTGTTGTTCGGCTCCGGCAATTCGCCATCTTCCAGCATGCCCCAGCGTTTCATTAACGCCATTTCGGCGTTGGCGTGGCGCTGTTCTTCGGCATGGAAATAGGTGTAGATCTGACGCAGGGTGTCGTCCGGCGCTTTTTTCGCCATGGCAGCAAAAGCCCTGGCACCCACGTGCTCGATCCACATCAGGTCCGCCATGAAGGCTTTCAGTTTTGGCCACTGTTCTGGGGTGATCAGCTCAGCGCCTGGAGCATCCCAGTCGACATCCGACAGGCTCCACTGAGTGTCTTTGATCTTTTCCAGCATTTTATCGAGATCAATCTTTGCCATGTCAGTCTCCTGGCTTTTGGGGAGTGTTAAGGCTTGTTATCAGACGAACTTGGACGTCATCCGGCGACTAATAAGCCCCGTGATCGCGGCATAGGAATTCGGGAGTAATCGTTTGATTCGCCAGATCATGCGGGCATCAACCTGCGGCATGACGTACAACTGCTTATGATCCAGGCCGTCCAGGGCCATGCGAGCGACCTTGTCTGCGGACATGCCGATGCGGTCCATCAGGCGGTTAAACAGGTCATTGGATTCGCCCTGGATGCGGCCATTGGCGGAGATGTTGGTTTTCACGAGGGTAGGGCACAGTGCGGTGACGCTGACGCCGGTGCCGGAGAGTTCTGCCGCCAGGGTTTCTGATATCGCCAGCGCAGCCGCTTTAGTGGCGTTATAGGGGCCCATAAGGGGCGCAGCGGAGAAGCTGGCGGTTGAGGCCACATTAATAATGCCGGCCTGCTCCTGCAGGCGGAGCCTGGGGGCAAACACATGGCAGCCATAGACCACGCCCCATAAGTTGATGTTGACCGTCCATTCCCAGTCTTCGATGGAAGTTTCGCCTATAGTTTTGCCACCTACGCCAACACCGGCGTTGTTGATGACCAGGTTGACTGGTTCCGGCAGCAACTCGTCGGCTTTATCAGCCAGCGTCTGGACTTGTTCCAGCTTGCTGACATCACAGGCGACCGCCCATGCCTGGCCACCGAGGCGGCGGACTTCGCTGGCGGTTTGTTCCGCGGCGTCCAGGTTGATGTCAGAGCACACCACAAGGCCACCGCGCCGGGCGAGTTCCAGTGCCAGCGCTTTGCCGATGCCACTGCCAGCGCCAGTTATGACTGCACGGGCATTTTTAGTCAGAGAATTTTTGAACATGAAGATTTCCGCAGTTTTGACGTGAGTGTGATGCTGCCAGGGCTTGTGCCGCCTAAAAGGGACAAAATCAGTGCCGAATAGGCCTGAAAGCCTTGCCCTGCTTGTGTTTGCGCCCAGCTAACTGCAGATTAGAGCGAACGCTTGTTCGGATTCAATTCGGAAAATTATGCCTAGAAAACCAAAGCAGGATCGTTCGCGCGCCACGGTGGACGCGATCGTAGAAGCCGGGTTTATTGCCCTGAGTCAGCGCGGGCCGGCTGACACAACGACACGACACATCGCTGAGATAGCTGGCGTAGGGGTGGGGTCGCTTTATGAATACTTCGAAAACAAGCAAGCCATCTTCAGTGCTATGAGCCAGCGTTTCATTTCTGACACAGCATCGATGATCCAGCCTTTAACGCCAACGCTGGTGCAGATGCCCATTGACGAGGCCATTCGCACATTACTGAACGAGTTCCGGAGTTTTCTGGAGCGTGATGATGGGCGCTATCTGAAGTGTGTGCGGCATGCCATGGCGGTGGACTTTGAGCTCCACCTCGACCCCCTCTACAAGGTGCTCAACAACGTGATCATGCGCTACCTGATGGAGCATCCGGAAACCCTTCGGGTTAGCCGCATTCCTGCCATTACCTACATCGGAATTAATGGCGGCATATTCGCCGTTATCCGTCATTTGTCTGACCCGGACCCGATGGTCAGTTTCGATGAAATGGCGGACGGGCTGGCGAGTATGATTGGTCACTATATTGAGAGGGAGTTGTCACTGGTGGAGGATGCGTCGGGTTGATCCCTAAGGGCAAATAAGAGCGGCATTGTTCCGCTAACATCAGTGTTTGTGTGGTTGATCACGCAGCGCAGTTGCTTTGCTGATGCCGCAAGAGGTATGTTCCATATCGCTCAGGAGAGCGCAGGGATAGATCAACGGACAAGGAAACGGAACAGTGTCCTATCAGTTATACGTTGCTGGTGGCTACGGCTTCACCGAAAGGATTTTGCCGTCGTTACTACACCCTTCCGACGCGGTGTCCATCGCACAGGATTATTTTTCTCGCGGTTACCAGGGCGCTCACATAGAGCCACCTCCGGATGGGGGGTATCGCGCCCTTGAGCAATCATCCAGCAGTGAGCGCCAGGCAATACTAGATGCCTTGCAAAACGGCCAACTGGTTCTGGGCCGCCTGGATAGTGCAGCCTTTGGTATCTTCACCAAACGCACAGCCAGCCCGGAGCACCTCCGCCCTGATTTGCCGGCGTCTTTGGCAAGTCGTTTACGAGACCGTTGGCCCACCGGCGGTAGTGCCGGGCCAGTAGTCCGATCAGACTCCCTGCATGCGCCAGCCAGCCAAGATTATCAGCTTGCACCGGAGCCGGTTGCGGAGCCCGTGCCAGGTAAAGGCCCCTATAGCCTGACCATTGAGTATCGCTGGCCGGACGGCACTGGTGTGGCGAACCTGCCGTTTGAGGTAGGCACTGATTTGGAAGGCGTCACCGGAGTTCTAGACCATCAGGGTGCCGCTTCGGTGGAGGGTCTGAATGGCCGGTTTGCCACTGTCAGACTGGGCTCAAGCGCCATGGACGATGTGGTCCGGCAAGAACGCAAGACAATCATAGCGGGCCTCCAGCGACTGCTGGAGCAGGAAAGGAAGGACTACGAAGCCCGGGAAACGGTCTATCAGCAGATGCCTCACTATGAAAAGGCTCTGGTGAACACCGGAGCGGTGTTTCAGGGCGCTTATGATGCGGGGATCGGCCTGTTTGATTTTGTGGTTGGCGTCAGTGATCTGGCTAATCCAACCAAGACGCTGATGGACGGGCTTAAATCGGCATGGTCTGCAAACCAGGATAACGGAGCCAGCAGCTGGTACGAGACCTTCAACAATCTCTATGAAGACACGCGGCGGGAGCGATGGGTGCGAGCGATTGGTTTCTCGCCATCCGACATCAGCCGGGAAGACATAGCAAAAGCTTATGAGTTGGCCAGTCTGGTGATGACAGATGATCAGCTCAATGCCGCTCTGAAAGACTTTGCAACTGATTATGCCGCCATTCAGCACCATACCGAGTATGCCTACATTGGCGGAGCGATAGCGTTTGAGTTGGTATTGGCGGGTTTACTGGCGGCAACCACATTGGGAGCGGGTAACGCAGCGCAGGCGTCCAGCCGTATCCGCCACGCTCGGATTCTGGCGGGGCTGGGGCCGGCATTCGGGCGATTTGCCGAGGCGCTTAAGCTTCAGGGGTTGCGAAAGATCTGGCGTGAATTCGATCTCAACAAGAGTAACCACTTCGAAGATAAGGCTCCTCCGCGCCCGGAGGGCATTGATGCGCAGGCAGCGCAGCTAAGTAGAGTCAGAGTTGTGCCTCTACCTAAAGATTTGGTTGCGGATAGACGGGGTGTATACGGCTACCTTCCGACCGAGGACTCGCAGTTTCATTCAACCCGATGGCCCGTTGATTGGACAGATCAGGCTCAAGTGTCAACTGCAAGAGCCACAAGGCTTGATTATCATTCGGGGCTGGATAAAAAGAGGGCGCTCGTTGTTGAAATGCGTGAAAGTGGGTATCGCGATGAAGAGATCGCGAGGATGTTGGTGGAACTTCGAAATAATGATCGGCTATCCCATTACAAAACTCCAGAGGCTCTGAATGCTGTCTATCAGCGGAATCTTACTAAATATGGCAATAAATCTGGTCCAACCTATGAGTCTCAGCTTTCCAAGTATGGGAGTGCTGAGGAGGTAATCAGCGCATCTCTTAGGTCGAATGATAGTGTTGATGTTCTAACCGGCCTTGCAAGGCCGAAATGAGGGTGAAATATGATTCTAACTAAACCATTCGACAACGGGGATCGAGTTGAGTTTGAAGTTAGTACTGGCACCGCAGCACCGGTGCCGGATATGACAGAAAAGCCGCAAGGTAATTATGCTTCAGTAAGCTCAAGCAACGTTGCGATATACTGCGAGAACAATAGGCTCTTTCTGCAGGTAAATAAACAGCGTTGGGATCTTGCCTCGCGGGATCTCGTTCTCAAGTATTACCACTACTTAGCCAAGAAAACGACGCGTTTCGAAGTGCATGCTGCTGACAAGGATGCAGTCATTGAGTACAAATCGTGGTGGTCAGATATTCCTGGCTTTGAGCCAGTAGAGCCTGAAATGGATGAGGATGAGGATTTTCTGGGCTATGTGTATGCAGTCTGGAATAATCAAAAACTCCAGGAAAGCTTGGTGAAGATGTGGGGCTAGGGAGACTTATTCAGAGTCCCCCTGGAAATGAGTTGCAATGCTTCAGAAACAACAAAACCCGCACAAGGCGGGTTTTGTCTGAATTCTTAATGGTGCCCGGAGGCGGAATCGAACCACCGACACGAGGATTTTCAATCCGTGTCGCAAGTGCTGCACTGAACCACATTCTTTCACAATCAATAGTTTAAGAAGGTTCAGGCACCACATATAGCCACATAAAAACGCAATGGCGTGGACACTTCGTTGACACTTTGATTAAGCTTCGCAAACTAGTCAATTTGGTTTAGCACAGCGGAGGTGAATAGAGTTGTCAAAAAAATATCCGGACCCAGAGCCTGTAAAGTCGTCTCTACAGGTAGAGATGAAAGGCGTACTATCCGCCTTTGTTGCGTTTTCTGTAGCCATATTAATACTTGTCATTGAGGGAAGCATTAAGGCAGATACCTCACTGGCTATTCTTGCTTTGAGCCTAATAGCGGTTGCAATCCCCGTCGGCGTTGTTGCCTACATCATTTCATTGAAGATACTAAATTCTGCGCGTGTCCCACTGGTGGGCTACCGAAAACTCGAGTTCTGTGTCAACCTCTCCATGTCTTTAACCATTGTCGGGTTTGTCTTTTTGCTGTTCCAGTCTAACCCTGTTCTTGGTCTCGTCTTAGCGGTAGCGACTATTGGTTGTTTCTTTCTACTGATCAATGCCGTTGATTCTTGGAACCGAAGCCTGCTCAATCGAGGCAGCGACGTGTCTGATGACATCAATAAGGAATGAATGTCTAACGCGAAAACCCTAGCAGATCACAGGGTAAGCGCTTTGGTAGCGGGCTTTGATGGAACGGCACTAGAACTCATAGCACCTTCTAAACTCTAGAAAACCTAGCGTCTCTGAGGTTCTTCATGTGCGGCCGATTCAACGTTTCCGACGACCCCTTAGTCCAGGGCCTCCTGGACGCACTCGGCATCCCGCTCCGGATACAGCCCCGCGTTAACATCGCCCCAGGCTCTAAAGCCCAGATCGTCTACGAAACCAATCAAGGCCGCACCCTGCAGGACGCCATTTGGTCACTGCTCATAGAACGCAAACCAGACGGCACCGGTTACCGCCCCTCACCAAAATACAGCACGTTCAATGCCCGATCCGGCAGCCTTGGCATCAGTCCACTCTGGAAGAAACGCTTTCATAGCCAGCGGGCCATCATACCGGCCAGTGGCTTCCATGAATGGACAGGCGAGAAAGGCCACAAACAGTGCTACAACATCCACCCGGCCGACAGCGCCATAGCCTTTGCCGGCCTGTACGAGCTGTGGGACTTCCAGGAAGAAGTGGTACCGTCGTTCACCATCATCACCCTGCCACCACACCCCAGGTTCAGCCACATTCACCCGAAAAGCATACCGCTCATGCTCAACCGGGAAGACTTCGACATGTGGCTAGACCCAAGCCTGACCAACACAGACCCATTCCAGGACTTGCTCAAAACCCGAATCCGCCAACCCCTCCTGGTAGAGCCCATAAAATCACCCGCCACCCTTGAACAAAGCGGCCAGGCAGAACGAATCGAACCGGATTAACCGGCATCACAGAAAGGGCAGTGTGGGAAATGTCTCACATCGAATTAGGAAAAATCGACTAAACGTTACAGCGTGTAACTGTAAACTGGCAGTGAGCCGATTGGTCAGGAGGACCAGGGCTCACCGCCGGCAGGGATGCCAGGCAAGCGCGACACCTGCATAGTGGTGTGACTACAGGGAGAGCTCTGTCTAGTCTTCGTCGTTGTCGCTTTGATCTTTTTTCTTTTGGGATTCCCTTTTTATCCTTTCTGAATTTTTATAAGGCTGCACTTTTCTATGCAGTTCCAGTTTTTCAATCAATTCATAAATCTGATTGATGAATTTTAGATTTATTGACATTATTTTAAGCATTGCGATTGACTGTATTAGGACAAGAAACCAGGCAGCGCCTATTCCAATTGATCTAATTTCTGGTTTTATATCTTCAAACAGTCTAATTTCTGATGCTAAAGGAATAATTATTGCTTTCGCCAAGAGACATGTCAGCAATATTGTCGCAGAAATTAATATTGTCATTATTAGAGATTCAAGTCTCCGTGCACGAGACACGGATTCAATTATTTCTAAGTCTTTGTTGTCTTGGGTGAGTTTTTGTACTGCTTCTGGGTAGCTGTAGCTTACCCACATACCAATAATAGCAAAAATAAGCCCCGACATCGTTATCAAGCTATCTGCCAGGCTATTGAAATCTATGTTCCAGCTTTTGGCATGCTCATAGATTAATGTGTAGTAAGTAAAGGCATATGAAATAATTAATGCCAATATTTTATTCATTATTCTTCCATTAAGATGTTTTAGCTAGTTTTTCTGAACTTTCTTTGTCCAGCGCTGCCAAAATTGCCTCTCGCCTTTTATTGATGGCGCTCGTTATTTCTACGGCAGTTGGTAACTGATCTTTGCTTCTTGATATGTCCAGATCTTTCTCACATTTTATGACTGTGTTTCCAAGCCAGATCATTCCTGAATTTTTCATTTTAAAACCGACCTTTTCCCACTTTGATTCATCGAAGTTCTTATCGAACTCATTAACCATAAACTCGAGAACTTCTTCTTCCGCAACAAAGGGTGTTTCAAGCTCTACACGGTAGTTTTCTGCATTTTTAACTACTTTATCAATCCGGTTGGTAAAGCCCCTTTGGTCATCTTTTTTGTTGACCCATCCATTGGTGACCAATTGCGACACTTTACTTCTAAAATCAAGCATGGCTCTCAAAGCCTTACTTCTCTCATCGGTTGCTGTTTTTCCGATTGAAAATCGTCTTACCAAAGCGGTCACTTTTTCGGGGTTTTTTAATAATTTCTCGCGTTCATTTTTATTTGCTAAACGCTCAAAGCTAAAGCGAAACCAACTGGCTCGCTTTTGGCCATTGGTAAAGCCAATTGCCGTTTTATCATTCTGGTGATTTATGAAGCCAGAAGAGCTGTTGGCATATGATTTAAAGTAGCTTTCTATTGCATGAGCAGCTTGATAACTAAAGCTAAATTTAACCGTAACTAACAAGTTTTCATCAGGCAATATCCAATAATATGAAGGTAGGCCAATAATTTCATTGTTGCCGCCCAGCTTTGAAGATATTTTGCCTTCACCTATCTTATTCGATTTTGACATTGCAAATACATTTCCTTCATCGTTTGAAACTTCGTTCCAAAGTGTGATGAGGTAACTATTTGTCTTTGTACATTCGTAAAAGTCTTCGCAGTATAAGTTTCCGTTAACTTTTGAACTGTGCGACTTGTTTTCAACCAAAGTATTTTCTATTGACCTCTGAAGCTTTAGCCATCCGGAAAAGTCATCGAGGAATTCCTTCAATTCTCCAAATTCTGGAAGCTCTTTTTTTCTTTTATAGAATCCAAACTCTGTAATAGAGTAAAAGTTGAACTTGGCTTTCACGTGTAGTCCTTTTAGTCCTTGATGCTTCTGATTATGTGAATCTCTGATTGGCCTTTTCTTTTGCCTGAAACCGCCACCACACACTACGACGGCCAGCCCTCTTGTTCTTGTGGTTCCCCTCGTCGGTCTCCATACCAAGCCTGGGTGATTTTCGCAGCCAGGCAGAAACCTATCCTGTTTTCAGGCTGTTCTCTTTCCGTGCTTTTTCCATAGCTGGGCTAATCTGGCCTGCCTCTGCAATTGTTTTACCGCTAACGATCCATAGCGCGAATTGAGGGTAAACCTCGCATACCGCCTGGATGTGGTCTTCGTTGGCTCTCTGCTTTTCGCCTCTGATGTTCGACCACTTGTTCCTGTCTATCCCTGTCGCTTGTTCCATATCACGCGACGAGATTTCCAAAACATTAAAAAGCTCAATCAATCTGTCACGAATCATAGGTAATTTATACTGGTAAATAGTACTACGTGTATTATGATGGTAAATATTACGACGGTATAGTTACGTCGTACCTGTGTATAACAGTGTAGCAGAGTGCAAAACAGTGGACGAGCAAAAACAGATCATCGTGCTAGCAACGCCGGTTATGACCCAGGAGCGCTTTGCGCAACTGACCGGCCTCACGGAAGGGCAGGTAAGGGGCATGATCGAAAAAGGCCACCTGCCATCGCTCAAGATCGGCAAGCCGCGCCTGGTGAACATTGCTGCTCTGTCCCAGGACGCACTGGATAAGGAGGACTGGCAATGAAGCGTCTCAATAGAGCCGGCGAATCGGTCAGAACGTTTGTCGATCTGCGTCAGAAGGGCGGCTGTGCGGTTCCAGGTGTCTGGTTCTTCAGCGGCGGTAAGTTGGTTGCCTCTGCAGATCGGCTTGGCCCAGCTCGTATGGTTGCTCCTGGAACAATTGCCGTCAGCGCCTCTGGTCGCCAATGGATGGCAGTAGGTGGTGACCGTCTCAATGGTGCCGCCGGTTGGTCGTTTGTCTCTCCCTACATTGAGCATGAGCCGGTTAAAGGCGACGCCGTCTACTTCAACGACAACTCGAAGTCTCTGAAGATTCGTTCCAAGTTGGACGCCTACCTGGACTACTACCAGGAATGTAAAGGTGTGCTTCCTCCTACTGTGGTGCTCCGTCGCGAACAGCTCTCTACGGTCGGTGCCCTTCCCGGTCAGATATACAAAGGCGTGCGCCTGGAGGTCTTTGTATGACACCGGACGTTCGCAACCAGAAGAAAACCAACATGCGATTGCGCTTCCAGCAAGCCTGTGAAGCTCATGAGGCCGGCGATTACGAGCTTGCCGCCCTGCGCATCAGCCAGATTTCCCAGATGTCCGCCTCTTATATAGGTGTTGATTCCGACCTTCACTCGTACGGCCTGCGCCTTACCATCGCCTGGGCCGAATTCTTCATCCAGGACGACACCCGCGATTTCAACACCTGGGCAGTAGGGCAGGCCTGCACCGCACTGAGGGCCGCCGCATGACACCCGCCATCCGCGAACTCAAAAAGCACCAGATCCGCACCCTGTTCAACGTCGCCATCCAGCTCCTGGACAACGGCGACCGGGAAACCCAACTGAGGGACGCCTGGGACTGCGGCCAACTGGACCTCCCCAACGTCACGGAGTATGACCAATGAGCACCATCCCCCCGAGACAAGACCAGGTAGAAGACAAAGAGCGCCGTTTCTACGTCTGCGCCCCGTCTTCCATCTACCTGCAACTGCAGCAAGAAGCCATCCACCGCGGTACAGATCTCTGGACCCTCGGCGGCTCCGTTCTGCGCGCCTGGCTAGAAGCCGGCTGCCCTAACTTTGGCATTCAGGCCCAACCCCCTGAAAAGCCCTCGAGTCCGCCCCCGTCATCGTCACCACTCGCGCACGATCAGGGGGCCAGTCAGTGAGCGCTGCAAGGCTGGCGCGCAGCGCCAGGGCCGCAGGCCCCCTGGCCTTGTGGCGGTCACTGAGTGGTCCACAGTGCGCACAAAGAGTGGTGAGGATGCCGGGGGAGGACGCCCGCCCCTTGATTCCGAACCATGAGCAAAGGCAGCAAGCGGAGCGCGCAGGGCACCCAAGTGACCGAAGACGACAGGGATCGTTACCCGTAAGGGTGGTCACCTTAGTGACCAGGAGCAACGCGAGTAGAGCCCGCCCCGAAGGGGTCGCAAACGAGATTCAACTGACCTCTTTCAATCCACACAAGAAAAGTCAGTAACCGAAGTTAAAACCCCGGCCCAGCCGGACAACCAAACCAAGCAACACCCAACGAACCTAAAGGAAACCAAACCATGGAAAACCACCTGAACCTCATGATCATCGGCGCCACCCGCTACGACATTGACGGCAACAAAGGCGGCTCCGTCTGGGCGTATTCCCCGGCAGAAGCAGACGACGAAAACCGAGTCGGCAACGAAGTCATGAAAATCGCCTGCGACTGGAAACACATCGACCAGCTGCGCAACCACGCCGACCGCCTCCCGGCCATGTTCACCGTCAAAGCCCAAATGAAGGCCGGGCAGGGCGGCAAGATCACCTTCAAAGCCCTGGAGCTACGCCCTCAGGACCAAACCAAAAAGCCGGCTGCGTAAGGAGCCCTTAACCCATGGAAATCCTGACCTGTGACGGATTCATCAGCCAAAGCGCCAGCACCCCCCAGTGCAGCGGCACCTGGCAAATCGTCCAGGTCACCGAGTTCGCCGCCCAATACCGGGAGGCGTTCACCATGTCACCGGAGGAATTCAGCTACCTCGCTGGCACCTTCGTGACCTGGTTCCTGGTGGCGTTTGGGGTCCGCCTCATTCGCCGCATGTTCAACACCTGAACCGTCGAAAGACACAACCAAAAACCAAAGAGGAAACCACCATGTCCCGCATCATCGACATGCAAAAAGAACCGAACGGCAAAACCTGGGCGATGGCCCGTAGCCGCTTCGGCCGCACCGTAGCGAAAGTGGGCACCGCAGTGGCAGCCGCAAGTGCCACCGTCACCGCCCACGCCACCATCCTGCCGACCGATTTCAGTTCCGATATTGACGCCGTGGGCGCTGACATCACCACCGTCGGTGGGGCACTGATCGGCCTGGCTGTGATCGCCGTCGGCATCAAATGGGTCAAGGCCACCTTCTTCGGTTGATCCGAAGCCGGCCCCACACCCAGAAGGGCAGGTCACGGCCTGCCCTTTTTCATCACCACGGAGGAAAACCGGTGTGTTCTTCAGCGACCCGTACTACCTGGCCTTACTCGTACTCATCGCCTGCCTTTTTGTTGCTACCGGCTGAGTCATTCGCCGCTAAACAGCTTAAACACCGTAACGGCGTTTAATTGGAGATGCATTGTGTCTGCCTTTCGTTATTGTCCTTTTTTCTTTTTCTTGCTTTTTATTTCGTCACCATTGCTTGCTGAGGAAATCTGGCATTTAGGCAATATTCGGGTAGCTCCGGGTTCTCAAGTTACTGAGGGTATGTGCTGGGCGTCTGTTGTTGGCGGGCTTATTACGAAGGATAAGTATGAGCTTGTTCGTGTTCATTCTCCTATCCCTTCAAATACTACCAACAGTCGGAGGATGTGTTATTTCGAGTGTATAGATTGTGCGTCTAAGTATGAGATCAAGGCTCAAAGGCTTACTAAAATTTGTGGTACTGATGTCGTTTCTCCCCTTTCTTTTTTGCAGCCTGAGGGCACGTTTCCTCCTCCCACAGCTTGTGTTGATGATTGTCGTGTTGATCTTTCCGGTCCCGTTAACATTTATCAGGGTGAGGAGGATGGTGAAACCTTTGAAGAGTATGAATTTTTAGAGCCTAAACGTACCGGTGATGTTTGTAGTAATGATCCTCTTTATGGTGGTGGTTCCGATGGCTCTGATGGCTCCGATGGCTCTGATGGCTCTGATGGCTCTGATGGCTCTGATGGCTCCGATGGCTCCGATGGCTCCGATGGCTCTGGTGGCTCCGACGGCTCTGGTGGCTCCGATGGCTCTGATGGTTCCGACGGCTCTGGTGGCTCCGATGGCTCTGGTGGTTCCGATGGTTCCGACGGCTCCGATGGTTCTGATGGCTCCGATGGTTCCGATGGCTCCGACGGTTCCGACGGTTCCGATGGTTCTGATGGCTCCGACGGTTCCGATGGCTCCGACGGTTCCGATGGCTCCGACGGTTCCGATGGCTCCGATGGTTCCGACGGCTCCGATGGCTCCGGTGATGGCGTCTACGCCTCCAAAGGCTGTGGCATACCCCCAACCTGTTCAGGGGACGCCATCCAATGTGGCATCGTCCGCGAAGTCTGGGAAAGCCGTTGCCTGATAGTCGAAGCCTCGGAAAACGCAGAAGGCTATCTTGGCGACAAAACCGCCGGTGTTGGCAAGCTGGGTAATGACGACCTGGACCTGACCCAGGATTTCGGGGAAATCGACGTCGCCGAGAAAATGAACGACTGGGCCAACGTCCCCAATCCCGTCGTAGGTCAGTGCCCCGCACCCCGCCAGATTAACCTGCGCCTGTTCGGCACCCGTGACCTCGAATTCACCCCGTTTTGTGACCTGGCGTCCGAACTGAACCCTCTGGTCATCTTCCTGTTTACCTTCCTTGGCTCCGTGGCCATCGCCCGAACACTCATGCAATAGGGGAACGTTATGCCACTTTTACACTTCATCTGGACCCTCGTTATCTCCCTGATCCCCTGGATCATCAGCAAAGTGTTCAGAGCCATTGGCTTTGGCTTTGTGACCTACGTGGGTTTAACCGTAGGCCTGGATAAAGCCGAAGACTTCATCTTCTCCCGCTTCGAGAACCTGGGCACCGAGCTTTACCAGATCCTGGCCATCGCAGGCTTTCCCCAGGGCATCAAAATCCTGTTTGCTGCCTTCGCCGTGGCTCTGATTCTTAAAAATGCCGGCACGGGTGATCGTGTTCGCAAACCAGTTTGGAAAAAACCCGGACCGTTCGAGGCCTGACCATGACACTCAGACACAAACTTGAAAATGCTCTGTGGTGGTTCCTGATCGACGTCGCCCCCATGCTCATCCTCTGCTTGGTCATCGCCGTTCTCGCCTACACCCAGGGCCAGATTGATGCCCTCAAGCTACTCGACAGCCTGGAGGTCTGCCCATGATCACCCTGATCACCGGCACCCCCGGATCGTCCAAAACCCTCAACGCCATCGACCTGGTCCTAAACGATCCCGCCTTCCAGGATCGCGCCGTTTACGTCTATAACATTGAGTTACTGGAGCCCGGCAAGGCCCTGGGCTGGCAAACCCTCGATCTGGAACAGGCCCAAACCTGGTACGAACTGCCTCACGGCGCCATCATCATCCTGGACGAATGCCAGGACCTGTTCCCCCCGGAAAAATTCGGCAACAAAGTGTCCGAACACATCCGCCGATTGAACACCCACCGGCACCTCGGCATCGACCTGGTGTTGATCACCCAGCACCCCAAACTGATCGACACCAAGGTCAGGCGCCTGGTCGGCCAACACCTCCATTTCAAGCGCCAGTTCGGCCTACAGTCGGCCACCCGCTTCACCTTCCAGGAATGTGCCGACGACCCCAACGACTACTTTGCCCAGAAAGCCGCCACCAAAACCCGCAAGCGGTTTAACAAAAAGCTCTTTGGTCTCTACAAAAGCGCTGAAGTCCACACCCACAAACGCAAGATTCCCTGGATGGTCTGGGCGCTCCTGGTGCTGATCATCGTCACCGGCTATACCATCTACAGCGTCGTCTCCAACTTCGGCCAATCGGACAGTGTCAGCAGTCCAGGTCCAACACCCGACAACATCACCACCCAAGCGAACAATGCTCCTGGACAGCCCGCACCGGTGAGACGGGAAGGGCAGCCCCTTACCCGTGAGCAATACCTGGAACAGTGGTCCCCGAGGGTAAAAGGCATCCCGCATTCAGCCCCGGTCTATGACCAGGTGTATGAAGTCCGTGACTTCCCCCGGCCGCAATGCCTTCTACGCGAGAGAAACGACCAATGCCGGTGCTACACCCAACAGGCTACGCCCCTGGAAGTGCCCGAGGAACAATGCCGCCAGATCGTTGCCCACGGCTATTGGGACCCCACCCGCGAACCACCTCAAGGCAAAGGCACCGGTAACCCCCAGGGCAGCAACAGTACCCAGGCCAACAGTGCTCATGAGCGCAACATGGAAGCCCTGAGAATCCGCGTACAGACCCAGGCAATGAACTATTAAATTCGGCACCCAAGGAGGGGCCGGCGGTGGCGTGTGGGTGGAAGGCTTGCCCCAGCCACACGCCGCCGGCAGGCGAGAGACCACCCTGTAACACGTCTCATAGGAAACAACGGACGTTGTTTTAACACCACAGACAACCACAGAAGGCCACAGATGAAAATCAGAGACTTTGAACGCATGGACGTCACCACCGGGGAGATCGGGAAAGGGGATCTCTTCATCGGTCCCGACGGCCAACAAGTCAATCTGCAGAACGTCAACGTCCTCTGGACCGGAGTCGACACCGTTCGCCAACTGTTCGAAGGACGTCTAAAACCCGGACCGCTCGCGGACATCGTCGAGGCCTACAACGAGAGCTACGACGCCACCATCACCGTCAACGACGTCCTCTTCCGAGTCCAGTCCGGAAGAAGGGGAGGCTTCAAATACATCCTGCAAAACCGGGAATACGGCCTTACCATCCTGATCCAGAACTTCTACGCCGAACCCGACAGCCCAGGCACACACGTTAAAATCGAAACCTCCCCCAGATGGCTCTACGAACGCTCCAGCCAACAAATACACGACGAACTGGCAGAGTGGGGCATGTTCTTCCTCAAGGGCATCAAACCCGTCGGCATCGCCCTACACCTGGCCGTCGACTTCCAGGGTTGGGAACCACCCCAGGACCTGGCCCAACACTTTGTGACCCGCGCCAAAACCATCAGCGTTCACAACGGCCTCAGCGACCTCATCTTCAAAGGCCTCGACGGTGCCACCATCAACGGAAGGGGAGAGACCTACACCTTCGGCAAAGCCAACAGCCTGCAGGTGTGCCTGTACGATAAATCCAAAGAAATCGACGTCAGCGACAAACGCGCCTACATGGAAGGCATCTGGGAATGCGCCGTCAACGAACACACCTTCCCAGACACCTGCTACGACCCCGACAAACCCGTCTGGCGTCTCGAAATCCGCTTCCATCACCGGATCGTCAACGAAATCTCCCAGGGCACGGCCAACATGAAGCCCATTTACACCTACATGGACGCCGTCCCGCACCTCACCGGCCTGTGGCAATACGCCCTGAAATCCAACCGCTACGAAGTCAAAAGGGAATGGGTCCACCCCATCTGGACCAAACTCAGAGACGACATCGGCTTTGGCTACACAGCCCCGGATCTGATGTACAAACGCGTAAAAAAGGAACCCGGTTGCGGCAACGAAAAGAACGTCTCCCTGGCCTTCGGCAATCTCCTGAGCATCTATGCCCGCAACCGGTTTAACCCACGCCAGGCTTGGGACTGCCTCAAAAAATCCGGGCTATGGGAAGACCTCTGCGCTTACTACCGACGACGGGAAATCCATGAAAACGAACTCTTCCAGCTCGTCCAGGACGGACTCATAAGACGACGACTGCTCACCAAGGTGGCCGCATGATCAAGAAGCTACCATCGGGAAGATGGCAGGTCGATATTCGACAGGATGGACGTGGCTCCAAGCGCCTCAGAAAGTCGTTTGATAGCAAAGCGGAAGCCAAACGCTTCGAACAGCATATGCTGTTACGCAAAGCAGAAGACCAAACGTGGAATCCCGCCAAGGATCGTCGTCGCCTGAAAGACCTGGTTCAGCAATGGTATGACGCACACGGCCACACGCTGAAAGACGGAGAGCAAAGAAAGCGGAAACTGGATGCATTGGCTGACAAGCTTCAGAACCCCAGGGCGTCGGATTTCACCGTCTCCGACTTCGCCACCTATCGTCGATTAAGAATGGAAAATGACGGGGTAGGGCAGAACACCCTGAACCACGAACATGCCTACCTGAGTGCAGTGTTCAATGAATTAATTCGCCAGGGACAATGGACTCAGCCCAACCCGCTTAGAAACCTGAGAAAGTTCAAGCTGGATGAACAGGAACTGGCATTTCTGGACCAGGAGCAAATTGCCCGTCTCCTGGGCGAGTGTAAAGCCTCCTCAAACCCAAGCCTTTACCACGTTACCCGATTGGCTCTGGCAACCGGTGCCAGGTGGTCAGAAGCCGAAGGCGTCACCAGGTCAAACTTCACGCCACACAGAGTGACCTACAACTACACCAAATCCGGCAAGTCCCGGAGCGTCCCTATTTCGGAAAAGCTCTACAAAGACCTGGTCAAAGAGGTTCCCTTTAGCAGCTGCAGTGCAGCATTCCGAAAAGCCATTGAACGAGCACAAATCAACCTGCCTCGCGGACAGCTCACACACGTCTGCCGCCACACGTTCGCAAGTCACTTCATCATGAAGGGGGGCGACATTCTTACACTTCAAAAGATTCTGGGCCACTCAGACATTAAGCTCACGATGCGTTACGCGCATCTATCACCTGATCACCTAGCAGAGACAGTCAAATTTTCTCCAATTTGAATCTTTTTGCACTTAAAGCCGTCTAATGAAATGGACACTTAATAATAGGAGAGATTATGGCTGAGAAAGATTTTCAGAAGCTGGTTGAAACTGAAGTAGACGCATTCGTCGATCATAAGACTGGCCCTTACAGTTCAGGTAAAAGGCAGGCCTGGATTGATGCAAGGGACGAGTGTGACGAGGAATTCTGGAATCTCGTTACCCCTCAAGGGAGCGGACACGATTCAGAATGAACAAGGCGTGGACACTTCGTGGACTCTAGAAAAAACAAAGCCCGCACGAAGCGGGCTAAGTCATTGAATTCATGGTGCCCGGAGGCGGAATCGAACCACCGACACGAGGATTTTCAATCCTCTGCTCTACCAACTGAGCTATCCGGGCGTGTTGAGCTATGTGCTGCAACGGGGCGCTATTAAACCGGTTTAGGGTTGGGGAGTCAAGGCTGGCCGGCAAAAATATTCTGAAAGATTCTGCGGCTGTACAGACCTTGATCAACCTGGCTATTTTTCTGGTGGTACGTAGCCTTCGGCCTTGTCGAAAGGCTCGTTATTGAAGAAGCGTTCCATCTGGGCCTGCAGGTATTTGCGGCTGTTCGGGTCCATCATGCTCAGGTGTTTTTCGTTGATCAGCATGGTCTGCTGGTGTTGCCATTCGTCCCAGGCCTGTTTGGAGATGTTCTCGTAGATATCCTGGCCTTTGGGGCCCGGCATGGGCAGCATGGTCAGGCCTTCCAGGTCTTTCTGGTATTTCCGGCAGAATACGGTGCGGCTCATGGCAGCTCCTGTGTTGATTTGTATTTGGTTGGATCATAACTGATTCCTGGTCAGCCTGACTTGAGGATGAGCAATGTCAGGGCTCAGAGCAGGGCAGTCTGCTCCGGTCCGGTCAGTAGGGTGCGAATGGGAGCCGGCAGTCCCAGAGTCAGGGCCTCGTCGCGGTGCAACCAGCGCAATCTGTCGGTGTCTGCTATTTGTGTGCTTCTGATAACCGGTAATCGAGCGGGCTGTATGTGCAGGTGGTAGTGGCTGAAGGTGTGGCGAAAACCGCTGATCAGGTCCGGGTTGCTACAGGCGATGCCAAGCTCTCTTTCACAGGCATCCTGCAGCTCTTCACTGCCATAGGCCGGGTCCAGTTCCGGCAGGCTCCAGAGGCCGCCCCAGATGCCACTGGGGGGTCTGCGCTCCAGCAATATCCGGCCTTCTGCGTCTTCCAGTATCAGCATCCAGGTGGTTTTTTCTGGCTTGGCTTTTTTCGGTTTTGATCCCGGATATAGCTGGGTTTCAGAGTTTGCGTAGGCCTGGCAATCGGTGCTTAGCGGGCAGGTCTCGCACTTGGGTTTGCTGCGGGTGCACACCATGGCGCCCAGGTCCATGATGGCCTGGGTGTAGTCTCTGGCCCGGTCATCGGGCGTATGGGCTTCGGCGTGTTCCCAGAGTGCACTCAGGACCGAGGTTTGTCCGGGCCAGCCCGGAACGGCGTGATAGCGGGCCAGTACCCGTTTTACATTGCCATCCAGAATCGTCGCCCGCTGCTCAAATGCCTGGGCAATAATGGCTGCAGCGGTTGATCGGCCAATGCCGGTCAGGGATTCGAGTTGTTCCTGATCGCAGGGAAACTCGCCCTGGTGTGCCTCGACAACTTGTTTTGCGGCCTTGTGCAGGTTGCGGGCACGGGCGTAATAGCCCAGGCCGGACCAGTGACTGAGCACATCGTCTTCCGGTGCCTGGGCCAGTGTCTGGACATCCGGAAAGGTTGCCATAAAGGCTTCGAAGTAGGGAATCACCGTGGTGACCTGGGTCTGCTGAAGCATGATCTCAGAGACCCAGACCCGGTAGGCGTTCCGGTTATGATGCCACGGCAGGTTGTGCCTGCCGTGTTGGTCGTACCAGGCCAGTAGCCGGTCAGCAAACCGATCGCTCATCGGTTGAATAGCCCCCGTACGGCGTCTCGAATGCTTTCGCCTTCTTCACCGAGGCGCTTGTCGATTTCTTCGCGGGCCCGTTCCTCAGCGCGCTGTTTGGCTCTGTCGGTTTCTTCCCGAACTTTAGCTCGGGCAGCGTTAGCGGCGATGTCTTTCAGGGTGTCACGGAAACGCGAGCCATCAAAAGAGCACAGCCCTGCGGGGTCCTCGGAAAAATTGCCCCGGCACTCTACCGGAATGACTACGTTCTCAACGTACTCGGTCACCCGGCAGGCGTTATCGCGATGGATTTCGCCAACCACTCGCAGGCCCAGTTCGTAATCAAGTATCGTTTTTGCCAGGTCGACGGTGCCGTTGCCTTCCAGACGCATACCTGCCAAGGCGGCTACCAGGTCGGTATTGTTCAGGGTGTTACCGTCAATTTTGAGGGTGCCGCGCATATCGTTAAATGGTGTGTGGGTGCCCCAATCTGTTGCGCTCAGCGTGTCCTGGTTAACCAGTGCAATGCCTTGGCAAGCCATTCGGGTCAGGTTCATGTTGCGGATAAGACCCTCGGCCAGATTGAAGTTGATTTCGCCTTTGGCGTTGTTGCGCAGGTCAGATAGGCGGTTGCCAGTGGAGTTAACGCTCACGTCCATGTTGGCCGCCCCTGACAGCATGTCTACTTCGGCCAGATCTGTCAGCAGGGGTAATGTCTGAATATTGCTGATGTCTTTGCTGATGGTCCATTGTGGATTGTCAGATCTGGCATCCAACGTCACGTTGGCCGCAAAAGAACCCTCGTAAAGTTTGCCGCTGAATTCGTCCACCTTCAGCACGCCGTCTTTTGCGGTAGTGCTGGCTTTGATTTCGTTAATGGTCAGCTTGCTGATGATCAGTTCGCCCAGGCCAAAGTCGATGTCCAGCAGCAGGTCACGGATGGTTTCCAGTGGCAGCAGGTCGGTTTCCGGACCCGCCTCTGCGGTTTGCTGAGGGGTGGTCTGACCTTCATCGGCATCAGTTTCAGAAGTTGGGGGGAGATAGCGGTCGGCATTGATTTTGTCGCCCTGAAGGTTGAACGTCAGCCCGCCGTTGGTCAGGTTGTAGCTGCCGCCACCATTAAAAGTGGTGTCGTCCAGCGTGATGTTCAGGTCGCTCAGGGCAACGGTGCCCGGTTGGCCGCCGAGATTGGTCGACAGGGCGATCGCTTTGAGCACGTCCGGGTCGTCGGTTTCGATGGCAGGCTGGCCCAGGTTGCTCAGCAACTGCTTGAGCGAGAAGGGGGAAATTTCCAGGCGGCCGTCAATGGCGGGTGTTGCTCCAAAGCCCTTTACGTTCAATTCGGTGCTAAGTCTGAGGTTGGCTAAGGAAGCGGTAAAGTCGCTCAGTGACGCGGTTTCCTCCTCTAGGTTGGCCACCAGCGAACCGCCCACTTCGGCGGTCACGGATTCGCCACCGAACGGTTCGCCGCTCATGTCGAAGACCGCCTTCAGGCTGGACATGGCAAACTCGTTCAGGGCCTGGTTGGCGTTAAGGCGTGCACTGATGCGGCCATCAACCTCGAACTGGGGCTGAGTCGTTTCAACCTTGAAACGAATGTCGAGCGGGAATTCGGAGCCCAGGGTAATGTCGCTGGCGGACACCGTGAAATCTTCCAGCACCACCGATTGCCCGGTGCTCAGGTCGCTATAGTGAACACGGGCGTTGGTGATTTCGACGTTCTCGACATTGAAATCAAGCATGTCGCCGGTGCCTGCGTCTTCTGCGGTTTGTGTCGGCTCGGTGGCGGCCTGTTCAGCGGTTTCCGCAGGCTCGCCTTCGGGCATGATCCGTGTCCAGTTGCCTTCGCCTTGCTCGTTCACTTCCAGTCGCGTATCCAGACCATCCAGCAGGAAGGTGTTCACTCGGGGAGCCATGGCAATCAGCGACCAGAAATCGATCTGGGCGACCAGGCGCTCCAGAGCAACCAGACGGTCACCTTCCAGAGTAGCTTCGACATCATTCAGTTCCAGGCCCAGAGGAATAAAAGACCAGCCAATGTCGCCCTCAAGGACGAGATCCAGGTTGGTATGTTTCTCAACCGCGGCCTCAATCTGAGGTTTATAGTCATTCGGATTGATAACGGCAACGGCAATAGATACAGCTGCGACAACCAATATAATCACGGCGATCACGGCGTACAGCGCGTAGCGGATAACTTTCATGATGCGAGTTCCTTGTCTTTCCGGCAGGGCGTGGAGCCTGACTTGATACGAACGAATAACCCAAAGGATAACGCAGGGTTACTAAATTAACAGTGCAGGAATATGACAATGCCGTAGTCTTGGGTCAAAATACATCCCGTCCAAGAGCCAGAGCAACCATTCTGGCTTGCACAAATAAGCATAAAAAGGAGTCGGCTGTGGCCATTACCGTATCGATTGAGCTGAACCGGGATCTGGAAATTCCGGCAGGCTATGACGAAGTATTCGATCTGTTGGCAGATGTTCCCAAATCTGCCAGCCACTTCCCGAAAGTAGACAAACTGATTGACCTCGGTGGCAACGCCTACCGCTGGGAAATGGAAAAAGTGGGTGTCGATAAACACGCCATCCAGTCCGTCTATGCCTGCACCTATCATGCCGATAAAGCCAACGGAAAAATCGCCTGGGAGCCTGTTAAAGGCGAGGGTAACGGCGTGGTCAGCGGTGCCTGGACGCTCACAGCTAATGGCGACAATTCAACTAAAGTACGCTTCCAGACCAGCGCCCAGCTGACCGTACCCCTGCCCAGCCTGCTAAAACTGGCCATCAGCCCGGTGATCAAGCACGAGTTCAACAGCCTTGTAGACACCTATATGGCTAACCTGAAGAAGGCGTTCTGAGCTATCAGGGCGATTGACGCGGTTGCGGGACTCCGGCTGTGTTAACGGGTATAATCTGCTGATTGAACTTTCACAGTAGCAAGCCTGTTTTCTAGACGGAGTCTCCATGGCCGAACGCAAGGCACGGGTAGAGCGCAATACCCTTGAAACCCAGATTACTGTCGAGATTAATCTCGACGGCACCGGTAAAGCCAACTTTGACACCGGTGTGCCTTTCCTTGAGCACATGATGGATCAGATTGCCCGCCACGGACTGGTGGACCTGGACATCACCTGCAAGGGCGATCTGCACATCGACGACCACCACACCGTGGAAGACGTCGGCATTACCCTTGGTCAGGCTTTCAAACAAGCTGTTGGCGACAAAAAAGGCATTCGTCGTTACGGCCATGCCTACGTGCCTCTGGACGAAGCGTTATCCCGAGTGGTCATCGACCTCTCGGGCCGTCCAGGTTTGCTTATGGATGTACCCTACACCCGCGCCAGCGTGGGTGGCTTTGACGTAGACCTGTTTGCAGAGTTCTTCCAGGGCTTCGTCAACCATTCCTTGGTGACCCTGCACATCGACAACCTGAAGGGCAAGAACACCCATCACCAGATCGAAACCGTGTTCAAAGCCTTCGGCCGCGCACTGCGCATGGCGATTGAAATGGACGAGCGCATGGCGGGCATCACCCCGTCCACCAAAGGCTCCCTGTAATCGGTCATCGTAAGGAACAGACACACCATGAAGACCGTCGCCATCATTGACTACGGCATGGGCAACCTTCATTCAGCCCGCAAAGCTGTAGAACACGTGGCCCCGGACTGCACCGTACTGGTCACAGACGATGCCGCCAAAATCCGCGAAGCCGACCGGGTTATCCTACCCGGCGTTGGCGCCATCCGTGACTGCATGGCCGAAATGCAACGTTTGGGTGTGGTTGAGCTTGTTAAAGAAGTCTCCCGGGACCGCCCGTTCCTCGGCATCTGCGTCGGCATGCAGGCCCTGATGGCTCGCAGCGAAGAAAACGGCGGTGTGGAAGGCATCGGACTTTTCCCGTCTGAAGTCCGCTACTTCGGTGACAACCTCACCGAAAACGACGAACGCCTGAAAGTGCCCCACATGGGCTGGAATCAGGTCTACCACACCTTAGAGCACCCGCTCTGGCACAACATCCCGGACGGCGACCGCTTCTACTTTGTACATAGCTACTACGCCGAAGCCGAAGGCAACGCCAACATGGCTGGCCGCGCGCGCTATGGTTACGACCTGGCGGCGGCGGTGGCGAGAGACAACATATTTGCAGTGCAGTTCCACCCGGAGAAAAGCGCCCGGGCAGGCCTGCAGCTGTTGGAAAACTTTACGAACTGGACTGGCAAAAGCTGAGGCGTTTTCCGCACTCAAGCCCATATTGTTGGCGGGCAAGCGAGATGTAGCCCGCTGATGCGGGGAGAGCTTTCCGGGACTGTCTGCAGCATGGATGCTGCAGTCAAGCGTACACGGACGTATTCACAGCGTGTCCCGGAAAGCTCTCCCCGTAGCAGTGGGCGAGCGCCAAACTCCTTGCCCGACTTTCTGAATAGGAAGAACGAAATGCTCATCATCCCCGCTATCGACCTGAAAGACGGCAAATGCGTAAGACTGCGCCAGGGCCGCATGGAAGACTCCACCGTATTCGGTGACGATCCCGTAGACATGGCCACCAAGTGGGTCAACGCCGGCGCCCGCCGCCTGCACCTGGTCGACCTCAACGGCGCCTTTGCCGGCGAGCCGGTCAACGGTGAAATTGTTAAAGCCATTGCCGTGAAATACCCCAATTTGCCCATCCAGATTGGCGGCGGCATCCGCTCTGCGGAAATTATTGAAACCTACCTCAAGGCCGGCGTGCAGTGGGTCATCATCGGCACCAAAGCCGTTAAAGAGCCTGAATTCGTCACAGAAATGTGTAAACAGTTTCCTGGCCACATCATCGTCGGGCTTGACGCTAAAGACGGCCGCGTGGCCACCGATGGCTGGGCCGAAGTCTCCGAAGTGATGGCGGTAGACCTGGCCAAACGCTTCGCCAACGACGGCGTGTCTTCCATTGTTTACACCGACATCGCCCGTGACGGCATGATGCAGGGCGTGAACGTGGAAGCCACCGCCAAGCTGGCGGAAGAGGGCGGTATCCCCGTAATCGCCTCTGGCGGCGTCACCAACATGGACGACCTTAAGCGCCTGGCGACCGTAGCAGACAAAGGCGTGATCGGTGCCATCACCGGCCGTGCCATTTATGAGGGCACCCTGGACGTTGCTGAAGCTCAGGCTTTCTGCGACAGCCTGAGAAAATAAGGGGTTCACCATGGCACTGGCAAAACGCATTATTCCCTGCCTCGACGTCGACAAAGGCCGCGTGGTCAAAGGTGTCAATTTTGTGGATATCCGGGATGCGGGCGACCCGGTAGAAGTCGCACGTCGTTACAACGAACAGGGTGCCGACGAAATCACCTTCCTGGACATTACTGCCAGTAGTGAAAGCCGCGACACCACCTACGAAACCGTCGAGCGCATGGCGGCAGAAGTGTTCATTCCGCTGACTGTCGGCGGTGGTGTGCGCACGGTAGACGACATCCGCAAGTTGTTGAATGCTGGTGCTGACAAGGTCTCCATCAACACGGCGGCGGTGTTCAATCCTGAGTTTGTCCGTGAAGCGGCAGAGCGTTTTGGCCGGCAATGCATTGTGGTGGCTATTGATGCCAAGCGAGTGAGCGCTGAAGGTGAAGAGCCCCGCTGGGAAATCTTCACCCACGGCGGCCGCAAGCCGACCGGATTGGATGCGGTTGAGTGGGCTCGTAAAATGGTCGCAATGGGGGCAGGGGAGCTCCTGCTCACCAGCATGGATCGCGACGGCACCAAGATTGGCTTCGACCTGGGGCTTACTCGCGCCATCAGCGATGCGGTGGTAGTACCGGTAATTGCTTCAGGTGGAGTTGGCGAGCTCCAACACCTGGCAGATGGTGTCACTCAAGGCGGAGCTGATGCCGTGCTGGCAGCGTCTATTTTCCACTTTGGCCAGCACACTATCCCTGAAGCCAAGGCTTTTATGAAGGCCCAAGGCATTGAAGTCCGCGATTAATTGCCTCTTGCAAAAGCAGGCCGAATGGCCTGCTTTTCGTCTTCCGCAAACATTTCCACATTACCGTTACGCATAGCCCAGATACCGCTGATGGTGGCGACAGCGATACCATGTTCATCCAGTGCTGGCAAATGCTTTTCAAGGTAGTCCACGGTGACTTTGTGCGGGTGGCCAATGCCGATGGCCGTGCCATTTTCTTTGGCGGTTTTGATCAGCAGCTTGAATTGCTGGTCCACAAACTCTTCGGTTTGCTCGTGATCCAGAAATACGTCGCGCGTCAGGCTTGGGATCTGATAAGCATCAGCGACACTGCCGGCAATCGAGGTCGCAATGGTACGACTGTCAACAAAGTAGACCGGGTAGCGGTTCAGCTCCTTCATTACCCAGTCCATGGGCTGGAGCTGCTGCGTGAGCAGACTGCCCATGTGATTGTTGACGCCACTGACGTGTGGGATCGACTGCAGGGATCGCCGAAGTGTCCTGGTCAGCGTGATTTCGTCCATGTCCGGCGTCAGCCCGCCCGGACCCAACCCAAAGTTACGGGTGTTGGCCATGGGCGCGTGAAGCATGATTTCCTTGTTCTGCTGATGGGCCAGTTTGGCCAGCGGAACGGTGTTTTTCAGAAACGGTAAAAACGCCAGCGTCAGTGGTTGGTCGATCTGAGCCAACCGTCGCCCCTCATGAACATTGTGGCCCATGTCATCAATGATGATGGCAATGGTCGGTGGAAACTGTTCGTTGCCCGACGAGGCAGAAAGCGCCACCGGGCTGGCTATAACGCCAGCCAGCAGCGCGAATGTTCTGAAAAGTCTCACTGATTCTTGCCCTGGTCTCTGCGGTTGAGAATGTTCATGCCTTTAAGCAGATTCAGGGCAGAGCGCAGCTGATAATCGCGTTCCGCGGCTGAGGCCTGGGTTTCGCTGTTATCGTCCTGTTCTGTCCGGTCATCTAGCTCGTTATCACCTTGTAGGTGGCCACTGAGGTCAGCCTCTGTAAAGAACGGCTGGCCGTCCAGTTCCGTCAGTTCGGCCGGACGTACCACGATGTCGGGTTTGATGCCGGTCGCCTGGATGGAGCGGCCATCAGGCGTGAAGTAGCGAGCCGTCGTCATCTTGATGGCGTGGGTTTCGTCCAGAGGAATAACGGTTTGTACGCTGCCTTTGCCGAACGATTTGGTGCCCATGATAACGGCGCGACCATGATCCTGCAGCGCACCGGCCAGAATCTCCGACGCTGAGGCAGAACCGCCATTGATCAGAACCACAATGGGGGTGCCTTCCATTACATCGCCGGCTTTGGCGCTGAATCGCAGGCGGGAGCTCTGAATCCGGCCTTCGGTGTAGACAATCAAGCCTTCGTCCAGCAGTGCATCTGCGGTTTCAACTGCGGCTTGCAAAACGCCACCCGGGTTGTTGCGGACATCAATGATCAGACCGTCCAGATCGCCGCCATATTCCTCTTCCAGTCCACTCAGCGCCTGCCGGAACTGGCGGCCCGTTTCAGCCTGGAACTGAGTGATGCGCACGTAGCCATAGCCGTTTTCCATCATGCGGGATTTGATGCTGGTGACTTTGATTACGTCCCGGGTTACGTCAATCTCGATGGGGCCGTTTTCGCCGTCACGCATGATCGTGAGTGTAAGCACCGTACCGGGTTTGCCTCGCATGAGCTTGACGGCTTCCTCAAGAGACATTCCTTTGACCGGTTTTTCGCCCAGTTTAATGATCAGGTCGCCAGCCTGAACGCCTGCTTTCTGGGCCGGAGTGTCATCAATCGGTGCAATCACCTTTACGAAGCCATTTTCCATGCCGACTTCGATGCCCAGGCCGCCAAATTCACCAGACGTGCTTTCCTCAAGCTGCTCGTAATCCTTTGGGGCCAGGTACGTGGAGTGGGGATCAAGATCCGAGAGCATGCCTTTGATGGCGCTCTCCAGCAGTTTGCGGTCCGATACTTCTTCGACGTAGGCCGCTTTGATGCGACTGAAGACCTCGGTGAACTTTCTCAGTTCGTCCAGCGGTAATTGTTCTTCCGGGTCAGGGAGTTGGATCTGAACGCGCTCGCCATTCTGGATGCCATCCAGAATCTGTTGAGTCTGGGCGTCCTGGTCTTGCGCCAGTGCCAGTCCCGACGCGGCAAAGAAACAGGTGGCTAGAGTAATGCAGCGCAGTGGCGAGATCTGGAGTGTACTTCTGACCCGTTTCATTCACATATCCTGTTGTGTTTCCGCAAGTTGGACTGACCGGTGCTTGAGACAGTATGGCGCTCGACAGAGCGTTTGTCAGCCCTTTGCTTCAGGGTTTGCCAAGCCAGTTGCGGGGATTGACTGGTTTGCCGTTCTGGCGCACCTCAAAATAGATGGCCGGGTCTTCGGTGCCGCCGGTGCGACCGGCCAGAGCCACGGTTTCGCCGGCTGCCACCCAGTCGCCGGGCTCGGTAAACAGACTGCTGCTGTGGCCATAAAGTGTGAGGTAGCCATCGCCATGATCAATGATGGTCATTAGTCCAAAGCCGCGAAGCCAGTTGGCAAAGACCACGCGGCCATAGTGCACGGCTTTGACTTCGGCGTCTTCCCGGGTGTTCATGATGATGCCGTTGCGGCGCAGCTTGCCATCGGCATAGGCAGCGCCGTAGTTGCTCACGACGCGGCCTTTGGCGGGCCAGGGCAGGCTGTTGCGAAGAGATTTGAATGGCCTGGATTCATTGGGCGCCGGTATGCTGGCGATGGCTTGCTGAACTTCCTCAAGCAGCCGCTCCAGACGTTCCCGGTTGGCCTCAAGATCCTCACGTTCGCCGCGGCGGTTACGTATATCAGTGTTCAGTGCGGCCAGCGTCTGTTCGCGCTCTTTTCTGCTGTCGGCCAGCTGTTGCTGACGCTGTTCCAGGTTCGCTTCGGTTTGAGCCAGTTCAATCCGGCTGGCCTGAACTTCCGCTCGGGCTGCCTTCAGCTCCCTGAGGCTGGCCTGAAAGGCTTCAAGGCGCGTAACGGTATCCCGGCTCAGGTATTCGTAGTAGGTCATGGTGCGGGCAATCATGCCCGGCTCGATTTCGTTGAGCAGGATCTTCAGGGCGGGAGCGTCCCCCTCCATCCAGGCGGCGCGAATCTGTTTTTTCAGGCCTTCGCGCTGCTTTTCCAGGGTAGTCGCCAGTTCGTTTTCCTGTTTTTGCAGTTCAGTCAGCCGCCGCTGCTGTACGTCGGCCTGAACGCGCAGGCTGCGGCGTTCGCGGGTCAGTTCGCTGATCCTGCGTTCGTTCGCCACCAGCTGTTTTTCGAGGTCACTGCGGTTTTTTTCGGCACTGACCAGCCATTTGTCGATGCTGGCAATGCGTTTTTTCAGCGCCTCTACCTGGGCAGGCGTCACTTCCTGTTCGGCATAAACCAACGAGGCCCCCATCATGAGGGCCAGCGTTAATATCGCGGAGCGAAGCAACACCTGCGCGCGCAGCCCGATCAGGCCAGAACGGCCAGGCTGTGCCCGGTCATTTCCTTCGGCGGAGTGTCTCCCATCAGGGCCAGCAGTGTGGGCGCGATATCAGACAGGCTGCCGCCGTCTTTCAGGGTGACTGTGCGGGGGCCAGTGTAAACCAGTGGCACCGGACCGATGGTGTGGGAGGTGTGTACTTGCCCGGAGTTCGGGTCGGTCATCTGCTCGCAGTTGCCGTGATCGGCGGTGATCAGGGCTTCTCCACCAACTTCATCCAGGGCTTCGACAACGCGCTGAACACAGTGATCCAGGCATTCTGCGGCCTTGATGGCAGCATCGAGCTTTCCGGTATGGCCGACCATGTCGCCGTTGGCGTAGTTGCACACGATCAGGTCGTACTTGCCGCTTTTGATGGCTTCCACCAGCTTGTCAGTGACCTCAGGTGCGCTCATTTCTGGCTGCAGATCGTACGTGGCTACCTTCGGTGATGGCACAAGAATGCGGTCTTCACCGGCAAACGGGGTTTCCATGCCGCCGTTAAAGAAGAAGGTGACGTGGGCGTACTTTTCAGTCTCGGAAATGCGCAACTGGGTTTTGCCCAGTGCCGCCATGTACTCGCCCAGACCATTGGTCAGTTGCTCGGGCGGGTAGGCGCAGGTCGTTTTGATGTCGGCGGCGTATTCGGTGAGCATCACGAAATCGGCCAGTTCCGGGTGCTTGCGACGATCGAAGCCGTCAAAATCCTTGTCGACAAAGGTGCGTGTCATTTCCCGGGCGCGGTCAGCGCGGAAGTTCATGAACAGCACTGCGTCACCGTCATTGATGGTACCGGCGGGCTGGCCTTCAGCGCGAATATGGGTAGCTTTTACAAACTCGTCGTTTTCACCGCGCTCATAGGCATGCTCCAAGGCGGTGATAGGATCTTCGAAAGTGAACTCTGTGTCGCCCAGAGTCATGGCGTTATAGGCGGATTCTACGCGATCCCAGCGGTTGTCGCGGTCCATGGCGAAATAACGGCCAACGATGGTCGCTACCCGGCCAACGCCCAGGTGTTTCATTTTTGCAGCGGCTTTTTCCAGTGATGGGCGAGCGCTGCGTGGCGGCATGTCGCGGCCATCGAGGAAGGCATGAATATAGACTTCCTTGGCGCCATGGGCGGCGGCAACCTCAGCGGCTGCCAGCATATGATCTTCATGGCTATGAACACCGCCGGGCGAGAGCAGGCCCATAATGTGAATGGCTTTGCCATTGGCGACGGCTTTGTCGATGGCGTTACACAAGGCCTTGTTGTTCTGAAATTCACCGTCTTCCAGATCTTTGTCGATGCGCGTCAGGCTCTGGTAGACCACCCGGCCGGCGCCCAGGTTCATGTGGCCTACTTCCGAGTTCCCCATCTGGCCCTGGGGCAGCCCCACAAACATGCCTGAGGTATTGATCAGGGTTTTGGGCTGATTCTGCCAGAGCTTGTCCCAGAACGGGGTCTGGGCGTTGGAGATGGCGTTGTCGTCAGCCGGGTCACGGTGGCCCCAGCCGTCGAGAATGATCAGTGCAGTGGGCTTGCGCGTCTCGGTCATTATTTCGTCCGGTTGGTTGCGAAAGTAACAGAATTAAAGAGTGCCAGATTGTAACCGTTTTCATTTGCGCAGGCCACGCGGTATAGCTCAAGACGATAAATGAAGCTGATGCAACTCGGCTATCATCACCACCACATCTACCCCGCCTTCTGTGACCGCGCGTGGGTGTGTATAATCCGGCCAAACCAATCTTCAGGGTAGTTTCATGGACCGTTTGTTCGAATTCGTTGTTAATCATTACATTCTGGTATCGCTGTTCGTGGCCTTTCTGCTGGCTATTCTGGTGCTGGAGTCGCGCCGTGGCGGCGCCAAGATTTCGGCTCAGGGCGCGGTATCACTGATCAACAAGGATGAAGCCGTGGTGGTGGATATTCGCGACCGCAAGGAATTTGGAGAAGGTCGCATTACCGGCTCCGTCAACATTCCGCTGAACAGCCTGAAAAGTCGCGCTAACGAGCTGAGCAAGTTCAAGGAAAAGCAGATTATTGTGGCCGACAAGATGGGCCAGCACTCTGCCATGGCGGTAAAGCAACTGAACGCAGAAGGTTATGCGAATGTGCTTCGTCTGAATGGCGGCATCGCGGACTGGAAAGCCAGCAACCTGCCACTGGTCAAGAAATAACAGGGCTTGATCTGATTGGCGATCTGACGCACTGTTTCACATTACCGGCCGGGGCCTCGAAGTAGACTGTTCCGGCACACCCGACTATAACAACGGGCCTCGCCCTTACTACGAGAACGAAAGGACTGATCATGGCTGAGAATCAGCAAGCCGCAGGCAACGAAAACCAGAACCAACCCCAGTTTGCCCTTCAGCGTATTTATGTGAAGGACCTGTCTTTTGAATCCCCGAACTCTCCGACGGTTTTTCAGGAGCAGTGGAAACCACAGGTAAATCTGGATCTGAACACGTCACACAACAAAATCAGCGACAATCAGTATGAAGTGGTGCTGTCTCTGACCGTGACTGCGAAAATGGGCGAGAAAGTCGCTTACATCGTTGAGATCCAGCAGGCGGGCGTGTTTATGGTTTCCGGTATTGAAGGTCCGCAGCTGGGCCAGATGCTGGGCGCTTACTGCCCGACCATTCTGTTCCCTTATGCTCGTGAAGCCATTGACGGTATCGTCAACAAAGGCAGCTTCCCGGCCTTGATGCTGGCGCCGGTGAACTTTGACGCCATCTACGCCCAGGCGCTCAAACGTAAGCAGGAAGAAGCCGCAGGCGAAGCAAAAGAAGAGCAGACCCATTAAACGTTTAGCTTTCTGGAAATTTGAAAAACCGGCCAAGGCCGGTTTTTTTGTGTTCGCTTGATATTCGTCGATGGCACTTGATCTATAACAAAAACTAAACAATAATCGTTCGCATTACGTTTATTGGTGAGTGGTCATGATGAATTCAAAAGACGGTCTCCGGCGGTGGTCGCTGTTCTTTTTGCTTTTAGGAGGCTCCGGCAATCTGGTTGCTGAGGCCTTCTATCTGGATGAGCTGGTTGTCACTGGAACGAGAACGGAGCGTAAGTTGTTGGATGCTCCTGTACGCACCGAGGTCGTCACCGCTCAAGAACTTGAGAAAACCCATGCGCGAAGTGTGAAAGAGGCGCTGGAGAACGTGCCTGGGCTTCAGTTGAGGGAAATTCACGGAAAGCCCGGGTATGAGGTTTGGTTGCAGGGCGTTGAGGCCGACCGGGTTCTAGTGCTGATCGATGGTATGCCAATTACTGCTACGACTGGTTCATCGGTCGATGTCAGCCAGTTGGCTGTTCTTGATATCGAGCGTGTTGAATTGGTCAAAGGGGCGGTGTCGGCTCAATACGGTAGTGCCGGTATTGGTGGGGTCGTTAACATTATTACCCGTCCACCGGCCTCCGGGCTCTCCGGTCAGTTCACCACCGATATCGGTAGCTATGGCGATCAGAACCCCTCCGGCGAAAAAGCCGACCCTGCGCGATATTCGGCCCGGGCCACTATCCAGGGAGGCAATGAACAGCTGGCCCTGCGTTTATCTGCGTCACACCAGCATTCCGATGGCATTGATCCGGAACCGGAGACCTGGGCCCGCCCGGGTGATGAATATGATCGCACCGATATCAGCTTCCGCACCGACTGGTCTCCGAGCGGCAACCACCGACTGAGCGCCGCGGTCGCCCGGTTCGAGGAGGAGTCCGGGTCACGGTTCACCGAACGCAACCCGCCTTTTTTCGTCAATCAGGGTAAGGATGAAGCGGTCACTCGCACCCGCTATACCCTCTCTGGCGATCATGGTCGCAATTCCGATTTGCGTGCCGGTTGGTCCGCCGTTCATGAGATCCTGAACGACGATACCTTGAAGTATACCGGCGGCGGGGTCTTTGATGACCGTCGTGCCGAATCCAGGTTGTCCCGTTTCTCGGCCCATCTGGGCAAGCCGGTAGGGCTCAGTCACCACCTGCAGGGTGGTGTCGATTTCAATCGCGAAACGCTCAATCAGACCAAGGACGGCGCTTCCGAGCTGGGCGCCGAACCTCGCCGACAACGTGAGAGCCAGGAAGTCTGGGTTCAGGACACCTGGATGCCCACCGCGAATCTTGAGTTGGTACCCGGCGTCCGGCTCCAGAATGACTCCGATTTCGGAACCCACTCGGCACCGAAGATCAATGCGCGTTACGACCTGATCCGGAGCGATTCCCTGACCGGCTTTCTTCGTGGTGGTGTTGGCGCCGGATACCGGGTTCCGAATCTGAAGGAACGGCATTTTACCTTTGACCACAGCCAGCTTGGCTACATCGTGCAGGGGACTCCCGATTTGCAGCCGGAGGAGTCCGTCAGCTATCAGTTTGGCGGGGGGCTGTCCTGGAACCGGACGATGTGGCTGGAAGCGAACGCCTTCGTTAACGACATCAAGCAGTTGATTCAGACTTCACCCGATGCTGAGGCCACGCAGGCACGGAACGACGGTGTTCAGGTTTTCAGTTATGAAAATCTTGCCGAGGCAAGGACCTGGGGGGTCGAGACCACCGCTGGCTGGGAACCCTCCGGGAACTGGCGGCTTACCGCCGGCTATACCCTGACCCGAACCGAAGACGTAGCGACCGGCGATGAACTCAATCGCCGACCGAGGCATCAGGCCCGCCTCGGACTGGATGGTCCGCTTGGACTGCAAGGCCTGTCCTGGAGCGCCCGGCTTCGCTACCAGAGTAAAGAGTTCGTGGATGCTGCCGCCGGAACCGAATCCCCGGGGTATACAACAGCCGACCTTAAACTGAATTACCGGTTTTCAGACCAACTCCGGCTGTTTGCCGGGGCTGACAACATCACCGACGAACAGCGCGATTTTTCCAATGCCAGCGAAGATTTCAGACCGGTTGCCGGGCGTTTTCTCTACGCCGGGCTGACGGTTTCCTTTGGCGAATGATGCCTGACCACCAAAAAAACGATAGGAAGGAGATATCCATGGATCTTTTTGATACCAGACCCCCAGCCATTGTGCTGGCTGCCCTGGCTCTAACGGCTTGTGGCGGGGGCAGCGACAACTCCATCGCGGAGAACGATGCAGATAATGTCAGCCGTTTTTCCGAGCAGTTGATGCCTGCGGCAACTGAGACCGTCTACCTGAATCTGGAAACCGGAGAGATGGTGGAGGAAGGCGACGATTGGCAGATCGCGGCGAACCGTTTGAACTTCAAGGTGAACAGTGGTGCTTCCGGAAATGGCAGCGTTGTTGGCGCCCTGGCAATTGCCCAGGACGATTTCTATGACGGTAGCGGTGATCCCGATGCGAACGTGTTCACCAACGCGACCGCCAACTCCGAGGAGGAACATCTGCTGGGCATTCTCGAAGCACCGGGGAGCTGGCAGGAGGATGCCTTCGCCAGTGCGTTTGGGTCTTCAGATAGCTGGTCTCAATACGACTTTGCCACGGGCGTGATCAGCGAGGCCGAAGATGTTGGCTATCTGGTGCGCTCTGCTGAGGGAAACAGCTATGCCCGAATGCGGGTTGTCGACTTCGACTTTCCGACTCGGGATACAAGTATACCTGGTATTCGAGATTTCACTTTCGAGTTTGATGTGCAGGCAGCGGGCGCCACCCAATTTGGTAGTTCCCCGGTATCGTTCACTGCGCCAACAGGGTACGCCGAGAACGACGGAGGGGATGTTTGCTTCGATTTTGACTCTGCTTCCGTTGTCGATTGTGAAACCAGCGAGGTCTGGGATGTCCAGGTCGGCTTCTCCGGTCGCGACTGGTATCTGAAATCCAACAGCGGGGTATCCGGCAACGGCAGTGGCGGCGCCTCCGACCCGATGACCTGGGCCGAACTTGCTGCCAATGACAGCGATCCGGGTGTTCCACAGCTCTATAACACGGACTCAACCGGCGGGGTATTCACGGATAACACCTGGTACGCCTACAACCTGACCAATCAGCATAAGATCTGGCCGAATTTCCGGACCTTCCTGATTAAGGCCGATGCCGATGATCCTGAGTCGACGGTCTGGGCGCTGCAGATTGTCGGCTACTACGACCAGAACGGAACAAGTGGCCAGCCCACGGTGCGTTGGTTGCCCGTTGAACTTCAGCAGGCGCAGGAGTAATCCCATGCTACAGACAGCGATGGCAACAGGCACGGCAACCGATTCGCTCGCAGCGCGCTGGCGGACACTGGAGGAAGCAGAGCCAAATATGAGGGTCCGTCAGATGGCGGATAAGTTGGGGGTGAGCGAGATGGAATTGGTTCGGCTGCGTGGCGGCGACGCACTGATTCCTCTCAAGGACAATTTCGGGGATCTTCTCAAGGCCCTTGAGAACGTCGGTCCGGTCATGATTCTGAGCCGCAACAACGAAGTGGTCCATGAAGTGACCGGCACCTTCAAGGATTTCACCAGCGGAAGGTCCGGGGCCATGGGGCTGGCCGTTGGTGAGATCGACATCCGCGTGTTTTTCAAACACTGGGCCTATGGCTACCGGGTGCAGGAAAAGGTTCGCTCCGGTTTGAGGGAGAGTCTGCAGTTCTTCGACCAGTACGGGGCTGCGGTCCACAAAATCTACCGGGTTGGCGATACCGATGGCGAGGCATGGGAGCGCCTGGTCCATTCCTTCGCAGATCAAGAGCTGCGGCCGTTCAAGCCTCAGGGCACCCGCCCGGTTCCTCAACGGGTCGCGCCAGAAGCGGTTAACGCGGAGGTTCTTCGCGAGGGCTGGCGGGAGCTCAAGGATGTCCATCATTTCGGTGCGCTTCTGAAGCGGGCCGGTACTGATCGGCTGACGGCGCTGGAACTGTTGAGTGGCGAATGGGCTACCGAGCTTGAGCGAACCGATGGCGACGTGCTGGACCGGCTACTGGAGCGGCTTCGGGATGCTCAGTGCCCAGCTATGTTCTTCGTCGGCAATCCCGGGATCGTGCAGATTTTCACGGGCAAGGTGGCCAATTTGCGCCGCACCGGTCCCTGGATGAACGTTCTGGACACCGGCTTTAACTTGCACGCCAACACCGAATCAATCCGGCACTGGTGGCTGGTCCGGCGCCCCTCCGCAGACGGCATCATTACCTCTGTGGAAGCGTTCAATGCCGACGGCGAACTGGTGTTGACGGTGTTCGGGGAGCGTAAGCCGGGTACCCCGGAATCCGGGTTCTGGCGGGAACAGGCGGCCGCGCTGGAGACGTTGTCATGATCTTTCGGGTTGTTGCGTGGTTCCTGTTGGCGACAGTATTCGTGTCTTCCGCTCAAGCGGGAGATCCGCCCCGGGTTGTGACCGCTGACGGCGCCATTACCGAGATCGTCTATCGGCTGGGTCTGGAGTCACTGTTGGTGGGGGTGGACACCACCAGCGGATATCCGGAACAGACCGAGTCTCTTCCGAAGGTCGGTTACCTGAGGGCGCTGCCCTTTGAAGGAGTGCTGGCCCTGAAGCCGGATTTGTTGATTACCTCCGAGCAGGCCGCTCCGGAAGAGAATCTGGACCGCCTGGCAAGGGCCGGTGTTCAAGTGGAGAAGCTGCCTTCGGCATGGACGCCAAAAGCAGCACTGGAGCGGATCGAGTCTGTGGGCCGCTTGCTGGGAAGCGAAGAAAGGGCTGTGCGGCTGGCTTCTGACCTGCGGTCAAAGGTCAACCGGATTCAGCAGGCATCGTCGGCCAGGGGAAGCGAGCCAAAGGTGCTCTTTATTCTTGCAGCAGGTAATCACTCGGTGATGCTGGCGGGGGAGGGCACGGCTGCTGCAGCACTGCTGGACTCTATCGACGCGGTAAATGCGGTGTCCGGAATCCAGGGCTATAAGCCGGCAAATCGGGAAGCGATCCTGGCCTCGCAGCCGGATGCCATTGTGATTGCGGAATCCACATCGGGCCAGTTCGAGATCCGATCCTGGCCGGAGGTGGAGCGTCTTGACGCCTGGCAAAACGGGCGCCGGCTGGTGGCAGACAGCATGATGCTGTTGGGTTTCGGCCCGCGCCTGCCCGATGCGATGGCTGCGGTGAACGAAGTATTGCCTGCGCCATCGAGTGTGGCAGCCAATGATTCGTGACGCCGCAGGCCGACTCGGTTTTGCGCCATCCCTCGCGATTGTGATCTCAGCTGCGGTTATTGTGGCCCTGGTGTCCATCACTAGCGGAGCCTATCCGCTGGCGGTCGCTGATATCCTGAGCGTGATCACCAGCCGTGAAGCCAGCGATCCGGTAGCGTCAATGGTCCTGCTGGAAGTGCGCATGCCGAGACTCTTGCTGGGCTTTCTGGTCGGAGCGGTGCTGGCGGTCTCGGGGGCCCTTCTGCAGGGCCTGTTTCGTAATCCATTGGCCGACCCGGGGCTGATCGGGGTCTCCGCCGGTGCGTCCCTGGCCGCTATTGCGGTGATCGTGCTGGGCAATACCTGGCTTGGTGGCTGGCTGGCCATGGCTGGCGAATGGGCTCTGCCCATTGCGGCTTTTTTCGGAGGCAGCTGTACTGTGCTGCTGGCCTGGCGCATTGCCAATCGGTTCGGGCAGACCTCGGTGGCAACCCTGCTACTGGCCGGTATCGCGATTAACGCCGTGGCAGGTGCCGCCACTGGCCTTCTGACGTTTTACGCCAACGATGAAGAGCTGCGTTCGCTGACCTTCTGGACCATGGGCAGCCTCGGCCACGCCGGCTGGGACGATCTTTTGGTGGGCGCTCCATTCATGCTGTTGGCATTGTTTGTCGCTCCCTGGCTGGCCCGCCCACTGGATGCTTTTTTACTGGGAGAGTCGGTGGTCGGGCATCTGGGTTACCGCACTGATACCGTCAAGAAGGCCGCTATCCTGGTGGTCGGCCTGGGGGTCGGAGCGGCTGTTGCTGTAAGTGGGCTGATCGGGTTTGTCGGGTTGGTGGTGCCCCACCTGGTTCGTCAGTTGCTCGGGGCCAGTCACCGGGTGGTGTTGCCGCTCAGTGCCCTGGTGGGGGGGACCCTTCTGGTGGCCGCCGATTCCCTGGCAAGGGTGGTGGTAGCGCCGGCGGAGTTGCCCATTGGCCTGATGATGGCGCTGATCGGTGGGCCCTTCTTCCTGGCACTTCTGTTGAGGACAAAGGTGATCTGATGGTTCTTTCCGTTAACAGCGTCAGCGTCTCACTGGGGCGTTCCCGGATCGTGAATGACATCGATTGTTACCTGCGGGCAGGAGAGCTGTTGATGCTCCTGGGTCCGAATGGCGCTGGTAAATCAACGTTGCTGAAGGCGATCAGTGGCGATCTTCCCTACGTTGGGAGTGTCCGTCTTGCAGGCCGGGAGCTTGGACAATGGCGCCCGGAATGGCTGGCACGGCAGCGTGCCGTGATGCCCCAGAGGGTGGAGGTGAATTTTCCGTTGACGGTGGAGGAGGTCGTACGCCTTGGCCGACCCAAAACAGCGTCTGTTGGCAGTGACCCCGTGGTCGATCAGCTGATGAGCGAACTGGATATTGGTCACCTGAGGCATCGGCTGGTTCCCGCTCTGTCAGGGGGGGAGCAGCAGCGACTGCAACTGGCACGGGTTCTGGCCCAGATCATGGACAGTCCAGGAGACAGGCTGCTGTTGCTGGATGAATGCACATCCGCCCTTGACCCGGCGCATCAGCAAATGGTGCTGGAGCTTGTTCATCGCCTGGCGAAGAACCAGGGCATAGCCGTACTGGCGGTTGTACACGACCTGAACCTTGCCGCCCAATTTGCGGATCGCCTGCTGGTGATGAAGGCCGGATGTCTTGTTCACGAAGGCTCAGCCAGGGAGGTGCTTACGCCTTACCTGCTCGAAGCCGTCTACGGGTTTACGGCCAGGGTGATTGAGTTGGATGAAGGTTACCCTATGGTGGTGCCCCGGCGTGGGGGGCTCCCGAATGCTTATCTGGCACCCGGGAATCCTAGCTGCCGCCAGGCCTCGTAAACCACCAGGGCTGCTGTGTTGGAGAGATTCAGGCTTCGGCTTTCCGGCTGCATTGGAACCCGCAGGCGATGGTCAGGCAGAAGGCCTTCACGGATGTCGGCGGGCAGGCCCCGGGTTTCCGGGCCGAACATCAGGTAGTCTCCGTCCTGATAGCTCACCTGGTGGTAGTGAGTACTGCCTTTGGTGGTCAGCCCGAACAGGCGTGCGGGTTGCTCGCTGGCCAGAAATTCCTGGTAGTTCTTGTGGATCCTGACCGTGGCGTACTCGCTGTAATCCAGCCCGGCCCGCCGCATCTGCTTGTCTTCGAGGGAAAACCCCAGCGGTTCGATCAGATGCAGCTGGCAGCCGGTGTTGGCGCATAGCCGGATGATATTGCCGGTGTTCGGCGGTATCTCCGGCTCGTACAGGACAACGTGGAGCACCGGGCTTAGCGTTCCACGGCCAGGGCGACACCCATGCCGCCGCCAATGCAAAGCGTGGCCAGGCCTTTTTTGGCATCACGGCGCACCATCTCATGCAGCAGGCTGACCAGGATGCGGCAGCCGGAGGCGCCGATCGGGTGGCCCAGGGCAATGGCGCCGCCGTTTACGTTCACTTTACTGGTGTCCCAGCCCATGTCGCGGTTGACCGAAATGGCCTGAGCGGCAAAGGCTTCGTTGGCTTCGATCAGATCCAGGTCAGCAGCGGACCAGCCGGCCCGTTCCAGGCAACGCGTGCTGGCAGGGATCGGACCAGTACCCATGATGGTGGGGTCTACGCCGGCGTTGGCGTGGGCCTTGATAGTAACCAGCGGAGTCAGGCCCAGCTCTTTGGCTTTGTCGGCACTGCATACCATGACCGCAGCGGCGCCATCATTCAGTGACGAGGCATTGCCGGCGGTGACCGAGCCGTCTTTTTTGAAGGCTGGACGAAGCTTGCCAAGACCCTCGGCGCTGACGCCATCACGGGGGCATTCGTCTTTGTTGACGATCAGCGGATCGCCTTTGCGCTGGGGAATGCTGACCGGAACAATCTGGCCATCAAAGTGACCGGCGTTCCGAGCAGCAACGGCTTTTTGCTGAGACGCAGCGGCAAATTCATCCTGCTCTTCCCGGCTGATGTCGTACTTCTCAACAATGTTCTCGGCGGTGATGCCCATGTGGTAATCATTGAAAGCGTCCCACAGGCCATCGTTGACCATGGTGTCGATCATGCTCCAGTTACCCATACGCTGGCCGTTGCGGCTGTTGGGCAGCACATGTGGGGCCTGGCTCATGCTTTCCTGGCCACCGGCGATGATCATTTCAGCATCGCCGCACTGGATGGACTGTACCGCCATGTGCACCGCTTTCAGGCCGGAGCCACACACCTTGTTGATGGTGATGGCGGGCACGGATGCGGGCAGGCCGGCATGAATAGACGCCTGGCGGGCCGGATTCTGGCCGCAGCCAGCCGTGAGTACCTGGCCCAGGATAACCTCGCCAATTTGATCCCCGGCAACGCCGGTTTCTTCCATCAGAGCCTTGATGACGGCAGCGCCAAGCTGGTCTGCCCGCAGGCTGGACAGGCCACCACCAAAGCTGCCAATGGCGGTACGTTTTGCGGCAACAATGACAACATCACGCATGGGAAATCTCCGTCGCTAAGGGCAGGCTCTGAAGGTGGCCCGCCGGCATTTTTCATAATGGCGGGCATTGTAGCGGGAAAGCGGGGGCGCGCCAAAACCACCAAGGTCGGGGTTGTGATGGCACGGGGGTTACATGTTGAGGCTGCGGCCGCCATCAACAGACAAAACTTGCCCGGTAACAAAGGGCGCGTCGCACAACAGATAGGCGATGGCGCCGGCTATGTCATCCGGGTTGCCGGTACGAGCCAGCGGTGTTTTGTCGAGAATGGCCTGTTGATGGGCTGGGTCAACCTCGGCATCGCCCTCGGGCCAGAGAATCGCACCCGGCGACACCCCGTTCACCCGGATCTGCGGAGCAAGATCCTTTGCCCAGGAACGGGTCAGCGCTGCCAGTCCCGCTTTGCTGGCGCAGTACAGGGGGTGGTCGCTAAGCGGTTTTTCGCTGTAGATATCGATCAGATTCACCACGCCGCCGGCGGATTTGGCCAGCTCTGGCAGGCAATGCTTTAGCAAAAAAAAGGGTGCTTTCAGGTTGGCGCCCAGGATCTTGTCCCAGTCTTCTTCCGTGGAATGTTCTGTCGCTCTGGGGTAGAACACTGAGGCGTTATTGACCAGTCCATCAAGACGTTGCCATTGCTGACCCGCTGCCCTGGCCAGGTGAGCAAGCTCGTCAGCGTTGGTGAGATCTGCCTGTACCGACGTTGCGGAATCAGCACGTTCCCGGTTGAGCTTATCGACGAGCTGCCTGGCCTGCTCTGCCCGGGAGCGATAGTGAATAACCACATTCCAGCCGCGAGCATGCAGGGTTTCGGCGGTGCGGGCGCCAAGCCGGTGAGCGGCGCCGGTGATCAGAGCAACAGGGGCAGCCATGGAGATTTCCTCAGGGTTATTGGGTCAGTATCTGCCTGATACGTTGCAGACGCTCGTTACGGATTGCAGCGCCCAGCTCCTGGCCCGATAAACCTTGCTTGATAAAGGCCTGCGGGCTGACTTCCAGCGCCGCCCTGGCAGCGGTGCGCAGCTGGTCGATGAACTCCGCCCGGTCAGTGCCCGTGGTGCAGAGCAATGTGTCGACCAGATGCTCAAAGCGTTCGGCCCGGCGCCAGATGTCGGCTTGGTCGAATAGTGCCATGGCTGCTTCCGGAGTGATTGCGCCGGCCTCATGGTCGGGCAGGCTCTGCATGAACAGGCAAACAAGATGAACCATGTCCCGGCAGTCATTGGGGCTTTTCATGGCTTTTGCGCGGTTTAGCGCCGCAGGCTCGGGCACTGTGCAGAGCAGGGCGGCAAATCGCTGGGCAGTGCTGCCGCCCCGGCGATGAACGCAGTGCAGGCCCTGCAGACCTTTGCGAAAGGTGTCTGTGTCTGTGAGCTCCGGAATCAACTGGTCCAGAGCACCGAGCTCCCTGAGCACATCAAAAAATACGCCCGGCGCCTGTTCATGCAGAGCCCGTTGCACCTCCTGCCAAACCCTTTCAGGGGCCAGATCGGCCAGCTCATTACCACTGACCATGGCGTGCATCATGGCCATGGTTTGTTGGCAAACCGTAAAGCCCAGAGGTTGCAGACGGGCGGCAAACCGTGCTGTTCTGAGGATGCGCAGGGGGTCTTCAGCAAAGGCTTCCGACACATGCCGGAGCGTTTTCTGTTCAAGATCGGCGTGGCCGTGGAAAGGGTCAACCAGCTGGCCACCTTCGGTTTCTGCCATGGCGTTGATGGTCAGGTCGCGGCGTTTGAGGTCTTCGTCAAGCGTGACATCCGGCGCGCTGTAGACGGTAAAACCATGATACCCACGCCCCTGTTTGCGCTCGGTGCGGGCCAGGGCGTATTCCTCGCCGGTTTTCGGGTGCAGAAACACCGGGAAGTCAGCGCCAACCTGTTTGAATCCTTTGCTGCGCATTTGATCCGGCGTGGCGCCGACCACTACCCAGTCCCGGTCTTTGACTTGAAGCCCGAGTAACTTGTCCCGGACGGCGCCGCCTACCAGATAGATTTGCATGAAACCGGGGCTTCCTGTGTGGCTGATGAAGAGATATGCCATGGATTATCCGGTCGGCGGCGGCCAGAGGCAAATGCAGAGAAAGGCTCCCGGTTTTCCATGCAGGTACAAAAAAGCCCGGACTGCAGAGTGCAGGCCGGGCCTTGAATGCAGGGTTGCTTAGAAAGACGTACCGAACTCGATGGCTGCGCCAACATCTGCACTGCTATAGAGCGCACCCAGATCAACGCGGGCGCCGAGGATGTTCAGGCCAAGACCGGCGGTGAACTGTGTGTCTTCTTCAATGCCATCGTTGTCGTCGTTGCTGGCCAGGTTGTGGCGTACACCAACGCGCAACTGGGCATAACGCCAGGCGTCGAATTCGGCGCCCAGCGCCAGCCACTGGGTATCGTCCTCATACCCGAACGCTTTTTTCTTGGTCAGATCGAGCTCAGCGGTGACCACGTGGTAGTCGCTCTTGTGGGCGATGCCGGCGGTGATCATGGGGTTGAGTTCGAGGGTGTACTTGTCTTCGTCAATGCGAGTTTGTGCTGAATCCAGCTCCATCGGAATCAGGTTTTTTACCACAACACCGGCATTCCATTCGCGGTTTTCACCGAAGGCGTAGGCGGCGCCGATGTCCAGGTTAAAGCCACTTTTGTCAGTCTGGTATTCGTCGGCATCGAAGTCGTCATCTTCGAAGTCAGAGACGCTTTCGGTGTATTGAAACGTGCGAAGTTCAACATACTTTGGAGAAATGCCCACTTGTAAGGCGTTCCCGTTGTTCAGCTGGAAGGTAGAGGCAAAGCTCACTCCGGCTTCAACTACGGCGGATGCCAGAAGCCGACCGCGGGAATTAAGGCTCTCTTCAAGATTTACCGAATCGACCAGTGATGGATCGAGCGCGGCTATGCCCTCTAAAATCGCAAGGTCGTTATCGTCCAGTTCACCTCGCACGGTGGCCGTGAGGTTGCCGGTGGCAAAAAAACCAACGGCAAAGCTGGGGCCAGGAACCGCAAAACCGAGGCCGAGCCCAACGTTAGCGCGCATGGTGTCGCGGTCAAATGCTTCGAGCCGGGTGATCAGGTCGCGGGCATTGGCTTGTGCTTCTGCGGGATTGCTGGATTTGAAGTCTTCGAAACCGTCGATCAGGTCTTGAATGTCATCCACCTGATCTACCACTTCTTCTTCGTCGGCTAACCGCGCATTGACCGAGGGAAGCATCAGCCCGAAGTCATCCGCCCAGTCGTGCTGCGGTGCCGCCATCAAGGCCGGGTTTGCCAGTGGTGCGGCAGATGGATGAGCAACGGCAACGCCGGTGCCGCCCATGGCGAAGGAGCGCGCAGACATCGCGCCCTGTGGACTAGCCAAGGCCGAAGTAGTGGCAACAGATAAGCTGATGGCCAGGGACAGTTTGCAGAGGCGAGCTGTTTTCATGAGAAATCCTGATGTTGTTTTGATGCAGATGCAAATAATTAAGCTGTTGAAAGGTTAAACCAGTTTTTTCTGAGACTCACCGCACAACCCGTAACGGTTTGTTCTTAACTGTAAAGGCAGGCAGGCAGGCAGGCAGGCAGGCAGGCAGGCAGGCAGGTTTTTGCCGCTGAATCGTCACGTAGAATGCTGATTTTTTAAATAAGCAATTAATATCAGTTTGTTACTGATGCTGGCGTGATTATTTCATGGTTGGTCTTAAAGTGTTTTCCGGAGACAAGATAATGACACTGCGATGGACCCTTATTCCTGTTTTGGCTTTTGCCCTGAGCGCTTGTGCGCCCGTTGGCGGTCACCGTCAAAGCCAGCAGGACAATGCCAGAGAGTTCGAGCCGATTACCGTTCGGGTCAGTGGCTTTGGAACCTATGAGGATGTTCGCGAGGATCGTCTTAACACGCGCAAGCGGTTAATGGCCCGGCGTGCCTCCCAGTTGGATGCCTACCGTAATCTGGCGGAGCGGGTGTATGGCACCGTGATCTATGGCAGTTCTACCGTGAACGATTTTGTGGTCCACAATGACACCTTCCGCACCTACGTAGACAGTTACATCCGCGGTGCGCGTATGGTCGCGGTGAATGAGCACAGTGATGGCGTGGTGGAGACGGTTATGGAGTTGAGGCTGGAACCCCGGTTCCGTCAATGCGTGGCCCGTGTGTCAGAAGATCAGGTTCGGGATGTCTGTGCGATTCCCATGCCCAGGCACAATGACCGGGTGGGCGACGTCGAAGCCCGTCGCACCAACTCACTGTATTATCTGGACTAAGCCGCCGTTGCCTTGGCGCGTTGCGGGAGACCTATGAAGCCTATCGTTTTATTGATGTTGTGGTTATGCGCCGGCGTGGTCAATGCGGCTACGTTTGAAGGCGTGGGCCATGCCAATATCCGGGAAAACAATCTGGATCAGGCCCGCGCGGAGGCTCGGCAGGCGGCCATGCGCGATCTCGCCCTGCAGTTTGAAGCCAGCATCAGCACTCAGGATACCCTGGAAAATGGTGAACTCACCCAGTCACAAACGCGGTTGTCATCCAGGGCTCAGCTGCACAATGCCACCATCGTGGATGAATACCGTAGCGGTAACCTGTTGCGGGTCATTGTGCGGGCCGAACTAGCTGCTGCCTCGGGCAGTGACAGTTGCAAAGCTGGCGATGCCTCCGGCTTGCGTAAGCGGGTTGCGGTTACCGGCTTTCCGATCGTGATGCCTCAACAGGGCGGCAGTCCGGCATTGGATGACGCCGGCGAGAAGTTGCCGCAGGCACTGGTGTCTCGCCTGCAGGCGCAGGGCAGGATGCAGGTGCTGGGATCAACGTCTCTGCAGCTGTTCAGCAACTTGCCGGATGCCCCTACGTCTCAACAAAACCTGACTGCGAATCATCTCACCAACGTTGTACAGCTGGCCCGTGAGCTGGGTGCTCAGTTTGTGGTGTCTGGTGTGATTCGTGATATCGGTTTGTCTGACCCCAACGCCTGGGGCAGCTCGATCACCAATCGTATGCAGCGCAGCATCGGGCTGGTCGATACCACTCGCCGATTTGAGGCGGAAGTGATGGTGTTTGACGGTTTCAGCGGCTCACCGGTGTTTCGGCAACGGTTTGCAACTTCGGCGCGCTGGGATCCGAAAGGCAGTGGCAGCGGTGGCTTTGCCTCGGCGGGTTTTGAGAAGTCGGAGTGGGGGCAGGCTGTTACTGGTGTGATCAATGACATGACCGCTGCGGTCAACTCGGCGCTCGCCTGTCAGCCGTTTATGGCTCGGGTAACACGGGTGGACAGTGATCGCGTGACCCTCGCTTCTGGCGCTACTGCCGGTTTGCGACCGGGGGACGAGCTGAATATCTACCGCAGTCAGCGCTACTTTGATTCGCTAGAGGGAACGCCGGAATTATCGGATGCCGGGGTGTCTATTACTCTGGATAATGTTCACCCGGATTTCAGTACCGGCCGCCTGCCGGTGACTGGCGGCCAGATAAACGTTCAGCGGGATGATATTGCCATTATCTGGTGAACTCAGGCGGCGGCGTCGGCTGCCGCAATGTCCCGGATCTTGCCGACCATCGCCCGCAGGCCGTTACCCCGAGTCGGAGAGATGTGACGGAACAGGTCGAGTTGCTCGAACAGTTCATCAATGTCGGTAGCCAACAGATCTCTGGCCGGCTTGCCGTTCAGTGCGACCAGAATTATGGCGGCCAGGCCGCGAACGATCATGGCGTCTGAATCGATCAACAGGAACAGTTTGCCGCTGTCTGCGTCGTGGTGGTGAATCAGCCAGACCTGGCTCTGGCAGCCATGCACGTAGTTTTCTTCAACCCGCTCGTCATCAGGAAACCCTGGCAGTTGCTTGCCCAGATCGATGATGTAGGCATAGCGGTCTTCCCAGTCATCCAGGAATTCGAAGGCGTCCAGAACGTCTTCCAGTGTGGTTTTGGTACCCAGGGGGTTGTCGAGAAATTGCTGTTTGCTGGCGCTCATAGCATCCCCAGTTCCAGTTTGGCTTCGTCGGTAAGCATGTCGTTGTTCCAGGGCGGATCAAAGGTGAGCTCTACCGTCACTTTGTCCACGTTAGGCACGTGCTCCACCTTGCGTTTCACATCCTCGGTAATCACCGGGCCCATGCCACAGCCTGCGGCGGTCAGGGTCATGGTAATCTGGATGTGGTTGCCGTTCTCGGTGCCATTCTCGATCTTGCAGTTGTAGATCAGGCCCAGGTCCACCACGTTGACCGGAATTTCCGGGTCGTAGCAGTTACGCAGCGCTTCCCACACCTGATTCTCGTTAATTGTGCCGTCTTCGGGCGTTTCGAAACTGCTTTCCAGGGGCTGCTTGCCCAGGGCGTCGGCGTCATGGCCTTCAATGCGGGCCAGATTACCGTTTACCGCTACGGTAAAGGTGCCACCGAGCGACTGGGTGATAGTCACAAAGGTGTCCGACGGAATCATGATTTCGGTTCCGGAGGGTACCAGGCGGGCTTCCACCTCGCGCTTGGTCAGGACGACTTCCCGTTCTTGCATGCTCAAAAAAGCCTCTTTTTATGTCACCGTAAAGCTTTCGCCGCAGCCACACTCCGCCGTGGCGTTGGGATTGCGGAAGCGAAACAGGGAGTTAACCCCCTCGGTAACAAAGTCGATTTCAATGCCGTTCACCAGGGGCAGGTGTTCCTGCTTCACGTACACATCTACGCCGTCGATCGCGAAAATTCGATCCTCGGATGTGCTTTCTTCTACCCACTGGGTTTCATACTTGAAGCCGGAGCAGCCACTTTTTCTGATGGCCAGGCGGATGCCTTTGGCTTCGGGTCTTTTGTCCAGTTGCTTGCGGACGTGTTTGACGGCGGTTGGCGTCATGGTCACATTCACATCGCTCGGGGTGAAGACTTCGGTTGTCATGTGTCCACCTCCTCAGGTAAACAGACGCTGGATTTTTTGCAGGCCGGTGAACAGTTTCTCGACCTCCTCCAGCGTATTGTAGAACGCGAATGAAGCCCGGGCTGTACCGGGTACTCCGTAGAAGTCCATCAGTGGCATGGCGCAGTGATGGCCGGTACGGATGGCGATGCCTTGCTGGTCCAGCAGGGTGCCAATGTCACTGGGGTGCAAGCCCGCGATCTTGAACGACATCACCGGGACCTTGTGCTTTGCGGTACCGATCACTTCCATGCCGGGTACGGTTTCGACCAGCTCGTTAGCGCGCACAAGCAGAGCATTTTCGGCGGCTTCCATGGCCTTGCGGTCCAGGCCGTCCATATAATTGATGGCAGCGGCCAGGCCAACGGCCTCGGCAATCGCCGGGGTGCCGGCTTCAAATTTGTAGGGCAACACATTCCAGGTGGTGCGCTCGAAGGACACCCGCTCAATCATCTCGCCACCGCCCTGGTAGGGAGGCATCTCTTCGAGCAGTTGCGAACGGCCATAGAGCACACCGATACCGGTGGGGCCGAACAGCTTATGAGCTGAGAACACGTAAAAGTCGCAGTCCAGAGCCTGAACATCCGGCTTGAAGTGCGGCACCGCCTGGGCGCCGTCAATCAGCGTGATCACGCCCCGTTTCTTGGCTTGCTCGATCAGCGGCGCGATCGGGTTAACCGTGCCGAGCACGTTGGAAACGTGGGTGATGGCCAGGATACGAGTGCGCTCTGTGAGCAAGCTGTTGAACGAGTCGAGATCCAGTTCACCCTCGGGGGTTACCTGCACTGGCACCACTTTGGCGCCGGTGCGCTCGGCCAGCATCTGCCAGGGGACAATGTTGGCGTGGTGCTCCATATGGCTGACAAGAATCTCGTCGCCGGCTTTCAGGCGCGGAGCCAGGCCATTGGCGACCAGGTTGATGGCTTCGGTGGTGCCACGGGTCCAGATGATTTCCTGGGTGCTGGGTGCGTTCAAAAAGCCACGTACCACTTCGCGCGCGCCCTCAAAGGCGGCGGTCGCCCGGTCGCCCAGTGTGTGGGCGCCCCGGTGCACGTTGGAATGCATCTCGCAATAATAGCTGTCCATGGCATCGAGCACGACCTGGGGCTTTTGAGCCGAGGCGCCGTTGTCCAGGTACACCAGTGGCTTGCCGTTAATTTCCTGACTCAGTATCGGGAAGTCGCGGCGAATGGCTTCTACGTCAAACGCCTTGGTTACGGTGTTGTTTGCCACGGACAGATCGCTCATGCCTTCAGATCTCCTGAAAGGTTTGCTCGAAGAAATCGTTCAGTCGCAGCTGAGCGGTTTCGCGCACGGCCTGGACCGGAATCTGGCTGACCAGCTCGTTGATAAAGGCCATGGTCAAAAGCACGTTTGCTTCACGCCGGCCAATGCCACGAGACACCAGATAGAATAGTGAGGTCTCGTCCAGCTGGCCGATGGTGGCGCCGTGGGCGCATTTCACATCGTCTGCGTAGATTTCGAGCTCGGGTTTGGTGTCAATTTCCGCGCCATTGTTGAGCAACAGGTTTTTGTTGTTCATATCGGCGTTGGATTTTTGAGCATCCTGGTGGATATGAATCCGACCATTAAAAATCGCGTGGGACTGGTCCGCAGCGATGTTGCGATAGGTTTCTTCGCTGTTGCAGTTAGCGGCCACATGGTCAATGGAGGTGTGGTTGTCGTAGTGCTGTTTGCCCTGGGTAACCACCACGCCATTGAGCTTGGTTTCCGCGCCTTCGCCTTCGAGGCGGACCTGCAGGTCGTGCCGGCGCAGCTGGCCGCCGAAGCCCACGCAGTGGCTCTCGAACCGTGAACTTTGGGCTTGCAGTACGCCGGTGGCGCCAATGTGCTGAACCTGTTCGCCTTCCATGTTCAGGCGGACACTGGTGATCCTGGCGCCGTCAGCCAGGTTGAATTCGGTCACCGTATTGACCAGCACGGAGGCTTCGCCGTTGGACGTGTACTCTTCCACCAGGGTCATCTGGCTGTTGGCGCCGGCATCCACATAGATACGTGGGTAAGCAGAACCACTGCTGTCGGCAGCCGTGTTGTGGATAATAAACAAAGGCTGGTCCAGCACTGCGCCAGGCTTGAGGTGAATCAACAGGCCGTCTTCGAAACGTGCGCCGTTCACGCGGGCAAACTGCGCCTGCTCGTGGTTCAGTGTGCCACCTAATTTTTGAGACAGCGCCTGTGCTTCTGCGTCATTGAGATCGCTAAAGCTCTGGATAAAAATACCTTCCATATCCGGATATTCGCTGGCTTCCGGGATCATGACGCCGTTGGTGAACACGACCTTGTAGCCGGGTATCGCCAGACTGGTGCCGGCTTTACCTTCTGCCGGCAGGGAAATCGCCATGTCGTCCGACAGATTGAGGTACTTGCTGGAGTACTTCCAGTTCTCGGTTTTCCGAGTAGGCAAAGGCATATCAACCAAGGCGCTAGCCCGTTGTTTGCGCAGCGCCAGCAAGGGCTCGGGCAGGGTTTGCCCGGCCGGATGCAGGAAGGCGCTGGAAAGCGTTGGTGCTGGTTTCATTCCGCGACCTCCTGATTAGTTGCTGGTGTCTTCGTCTTTGATGCCCAACCAACCGTAACCGCGCTCTTCGAGCTCAAGGGCCAGTTCACGGCCGCCGGACTTAACGATCTTGCCGCCGGCCAGTACATGCACATAATCCGGCACGATGTGGTTCAGCAGGCGCTGGTAGTGAGTCACCATCAGGATGGCGCGGTCTTCAGCCCGCAGGGCGTTGACGCCGTTAGAGACCACTTGCAGTGCGTCGATGTCGAGGCCTGAGTCGGTCTCGTCGAGGATCGCCAGCTTGGGCTGCAGCAACAGGGCCTGCATGATTTCGTTACGCTTTTTCTCGCCGCCGGAGAAGCCTTCGTTAACGCCGCGCTTGAGGAAGGCCGGGTCCAGATCGACCTGTTTGGACACTTCCTTGGCGAGCTTCATAAACTCGGCTGCGTTCATTTCTTCTTCGCCACGGTGCTTGCGCATGGCGTTGACGGCGGTGCGCAGGAACTGCAAATTGCTGACGCCGGGAATTTCAACGGGATACTGGAACGCCAGGAAGATGCCTTCGCGGGCACGCTCTTCGGTGGCCAGGTCCAGCAGGTTGTCGCCATTGAGGGTAACTTCACCGCCGGTGATTTCAAATGCCTCGTTACCTGCCAGGACCTGTGACAGGGTGCTCTTACCGGAACCGTTCGGGCCCATGATGGCGTGAACTTCCCCGGCTTTGATCTCCAGGTTGATGCCCTTGAGGATTTCTTTGCCCTCAACGGAGGCGTGCAGGTTTTTGATGCTCAGCATGTGTAGCGTCTCTCTGTATTCGCGAATTCGATAGTGAAGAAATTAACCGACTGACCCTTCAAGGCTGACTTCAAGCAGTTTGCCGGCTTCCACCGCAAACTCCATGGGCAGCTCTTTGAACACCTCCTTACAGAAGCCATTCACGATCATTGAAACGGCTTGTTCCGGGTCGATGCCGCGCTGACGGCAGAGGAACATCTGCTCGTCGCTGACCTTGGAGGTGGTGGCTTCGTGTTCCACGATGGCCGATTTGTTCTTGCTTTCGATGTACGGGAAGGTGTGCGCGCCACAGCGGTCGCCAATCAGTAGCGAGTCGCACTGGGTAAAGTTACGCGCACCGTCTGCACCTGGGCCGAATTTCACCAGGCCGCGGTAGGCGTTGGAGCTTCGGCCAGCCGAGATACCTTTGGAGATGATGGTGCTCTTGGTGTTCTTTCCAAGGTGGATCATCTTGGTGCCAGTGTCGGCCTGCTGGTAATTGTGGGTGAGCGCGACGGAATAGAATTCGCCGACGCTGTTGTCACCACGCAATACGCAGCTGGGATATTTCCAGGTAATGGCGGAGCCGGTTTCGACCTGGGTCCAGGACACCTTGGCGTTCTTGCCGATGCAGGCCGCACGTTTGGTGACGAAGTTGTAGATGCCACCTTTGCCGTTTTCGTCGCCCGGATACCAGTTTTGCACCGTGGAGTACTTGATCTGGGCGTCGTCCAGGATAACCAGTTCTACCACCGCTGCGTGCAGCTGGTTTTCATCCCGCATGGGCGCTGTACAGCCCTCGAGGTAGCTGACGTAACTGCCTTCTTCGGCGACGATCAGCGTGCGCTCGAACTGGCCGGTGTTAGCCGCGTTGATGCGGAAGTAGGTAGACAGCTCCATGGGGCAGCGGACGCCTTTCGGGATGTAAACGAAAGAGCCGTCGGAGAAGACCGCGGAGTTCAGGGCGGCGAAGTAGTTGTCGCCAGCCGGCACCACGCTGCCCAGGTATTTTTTCACCAGCTCCGGGTACTTTTGCACCGCTTCGGAGATGGGGCAGAAGATCACGCCGGCTTTTTCCAGCGGTTCTTTGAAGGTGGTGGCCACGGAGACAGAGTCAAAAACTGCATCTACTGCCACGCCGGCCAGTTTGGCGCGCTCGTGCAGGGGGATGCCGAGTTTTTCGTAGGTGCGCAGCAGCTCCGGATCGACTTCGTCCAGGCTCTGGGGCATGTCTTCCGGGCGCTTGGGCGCGGAGTAGTAAGAGATGGAGTTATAGTCCACCTTGGGGAAATCGACGTGGGCCCACTCGGGTTCGTCCATTTCCAGCCAGCGACGATAGGCTTTCAGGCGCCACTCGAGCATGAACTCGGGTTCCTGCTTGAGTTCAGACAGGCGGCGGATTACGTCTTCATTGAGGCCGGGCTCGAAGGTGTCGGATTCGATTTCAGTGACAAATCCGTGCTCGTATTCCCGTTTGATCAGCTCTTTCACCTCTTTGTCGGTGGTCGCCATGATCGTCGCTCCGTAATTCTCTCATCTGGGGCTTGGTGCCCTGTGTTTCGCCGAGCATGCCCTTGGCTGGGTGGTGTCGGCGGATGTCTTCGATTTGCTGGTGTTGCAATGGTCGCTCGTGTCCTTGAGTACGCCTTGCAATCGGTTTTTGGATGACGGGGAGGGCCGTTTTTTTGGTCTGTCCCGATGCGTCTGGAGAGCGATTATACAATACCAGAGTAATTTAGTCAGGTATTAAATCGGTTGTGTAGGGATTATACCTTAATCGGCCCTCGGGGCACTAAGGCGCGGGTTATTGCTTTGATAGACTTTGGTGTGTTTTATGGCTTGGAGTCAGGGCCTTTGTAGCCTTCAGGGTTGGTGCGGTCGCCGGGCGGGCACGCCTTCCCAAAACACGCTGTGAATACGTCCGTGTACGCTCTGCTCCGCCATCCATGGCTCCGCAAGGTTTTGGGAAGGCGCCCCGCCCAGCTCCGGCGACATTGCGCGGACCGCCACTTAGCTTGCCTTTAACTCGCTGGGCTATCAGGGAAAATCTTTGTCAGATAGGTGAAGTCCAGGTGCTCCGGCAAATTTTCCGGCTTCGGGATCTTAACGATGTGACCGCTACCCGGCGCATAGTCCATGGGGTCGCCGTGGCGGCTTTCCATGGTGTTGGCGCTGAAGCGCAGGTTGCCATTCGGGGTGATCAGTTCCAGTTGGTCGCCGGGGGCGAATTTGTTTTTGACGTCGATGGTGAGCCATCGGTCATCCGCATCGGTAATGGTGCCGACCACCTGCTGGGTGCCGAGGAAGGAGGAGCCTTGTTCGTAGGTCTGGTATTCCTGGGGTACGTGGCGGCGCAGGAAGCCTTCGGTATAGCCGCGGTTTGAGAGGGCTTCGAGGTCGTTCATCATGTGCATGTCAAAGGGTTTGCCGGCGAGGGCGTCGTTGACGGCCTGGCGGTAGACTTGAGTGGTGCGGGCGACGTAGTAGGTGCTTTTGGTGCGGCCTTCGATTTTGAGGGAGTGCACGCCCATGTTGATGAGCTCCGCGACATGCTGGACGGCGCGCAGGTCTTTGGAGTTCATGATGTAGGTGCCATGCTCGTCTTCGTAGGCGGGGATGTAGCCGCCGGGGCGGTTGGGTTCTTCGAGCAGGATTTCCTTGGGTTCGAGTGCCTGTACGGCATTGTTTGCTGATGTGGCGATGAGGTCGCCGATCTGGTCTGTGCTGTGTGCCACTTCTTTGTAGTCCCAGCGGCAGGCGTTGGTGCAGGCGCCCTGGTTGGCGTCGCGGTGGTTCATGTAGCCAGACAGCAGGCAGCGGCCGGAGTAGGCCATGCACAGGGCGCCGTGGACGAAGACTTCCAGTTCCATGGCGGGGACTTTTTCGCGGATTTCGCGGATTTCGTTGAGGGCCAGTTCCCGGGACAGGATGACGCGGTTGATGCCCTGGCGGCGCCAGAATTCGACGGTGGCCCAGTTGACGGCGTTGGCTTGTACCGACAGGTGGATGGGTTGGTCGGGCCAGGTTTCCCTCACCAGCATGATCAGGCCAGGATCAGACATGATCAGGGCGTCGGGTTTTTGTTCGATGACCGGTGCCAGATCTCGCAGGTAGCTGCGCACTTTATCGTTGTGAGGTGCTATGTTTGATACAAGATAGAACTGTTTGCCCAGTTGATGGGCGCGTTCTATGCCAGCGCCGAGGGCTGCAACGTCTTTGAAACTGTTGTTCCTTACTCTCAGCGAGTAGCGGGGCTGGCCTGCGTAGACAGCATCGGCGCCATAGGCAAAGGCGGTTTCAAGGTGTTCTGGGGTGCCGGCGGGCGCGAGCAGTTCCGGGGTGGTCATGGGGGCTCCGGGTGGTTCAGGCGGTCGATGTTTGCGGGTGGGGTGTGTGAATGTTTGAATTTTGCCCGAAGTCGATCACAGTTCCATTGATCTTGCTCAAAGGTCGTATTGATTGCATTCGGCTAACGCGTGTACGCTGGCGCAGTTTTCAGGATGAGTGGTAATAGAATGACGGGAGGAGTTGGCATGGCATCAGAGTCTCTGAAGCCCGGGATTTCGAAGCGTTCACTGAGTATGCGGGTCAGTTTTTTGATTCGGGTTCAATTGGCGCGCGGCAAGGTGGGTGTGGAGACGGTGGCGGCGCAGTTGCATATGAGCCGCTACACCCTTCACAAGAAGCTAAAGCAGGAAGGGCTGACGTTTGCTGCTTTACTGGAGCAGGTTCGTCGTGACCAGGCGATCACCTACATGAAGGATAAAACCAAGCCGCTGGTAGAGATTGCCGAACAGCTTGGGTTTTCGGAACTGAGCGCATTCAGCCGGGCGTTCAAGCGCTGGATGGGCGCTCCGCCGGCTGAATACCGTTCACTCAGGCTGTCCTGATCAGACTTTCTTGAAGATCAGGGTGGCGTTGGTGCCGCCGAAGCCGAAGCTGTTGCTCATCACCAGGTCCAGGTTCTGGTTATCCAAGCGCTCGCGAACGATGGGATAGCCCTCAGCGCCTTCGTCCAGGTTCTGGATATTGGCAGATGGCGCGATGAAACCTTCTCTTTGCATGATCAGCGAGTAGATGGCCTCATGCACGCCTGCTGCACCCAGAGCGTGACCGCACAGGGGTTTGGTGGAGCTTAATGGCGGTATCTTGTCGCCAAAGGTTTCTTTGAGTGCTTTCAGTTCGGTGATGTCGCCGGCCGGGGTGCTGGTGCCGTGGGTGTTGATGTAACTGATCTCACCGTCCACCTGGGCCATGGCCTGCTTCATGCAGCGAATGGCGCCCTCACCGCTTGGGGCTACCATGTCGGCGCCGTCAGAAGTGGCACCAAAACCGACCAGTTCAGCCAGGATCGTCGCGCCGCGAGCCTCCGCGTGCTCCAGGGATTCCAGTACCAGTGCGCCACCGCCACCTGAGATAACAAAGCCGTCGCGGTCTGCATCGTAGGTACGTGAGGCCAGTTCCGGCGTGTCGTTGTACTTGGTAGAAAGCGCACCCATGGCGTCAAACATCAGGCTCAGGGTCCAGTGAATGTCTTCACCGCCGCCGGCAAGCATCACATCCTGACGGCCCAGGGCGATCTGGTCAGCCGCGTGGCCAATGCAGTGAGCGCTGGTTGCGCAGGCTGAGGTGATGCCGTAGTTAATGCCGGTAATGCCAAAAGCGGTAGTAATGGATGCGTTAATGGCGCTACCCATGGTGCGGGGTACCCGGTAGGGGCCAACCCGGCGAATGCCTTTGTCGCGGTGGGTGTCGATGGCGTCCAGAAGTTCTACCGTAGAGGCGCCGCCGGTTCCAAATACTGCACCGGTGGTGTTGGCGCGAATCTGTTCGTCGGTCAGGCCGGCCTGTTCGATGGCTTCTTTCGCAGATAGGTAACAATAGCCCGCAGCAGGAGACATGAAGCGCCAGATCTTACGGTCAATCAGTTCCGACAGGTTCAGATCGATTTTGCCCGCAACATGGCTGCGCAGGCCGCTGTCCCGTGCTTCCTCGCTGAAAGCAATGCCGGAGCGGGATTCCCGAAGGGACTGGGCTACTTCTTTCTGGTTGGTGCCAAGGCTGGAGACAATCCCCATACCGGTGATTACAACACGACGCATCTTGCTAACTCCTAAAAGTCATCTGTAGACGTAAACAGGCCAACTCGCAGGTCTTTGGCGGTGTAAATTTCTTTGCCATCCACTTCCATTCGGGCATCTGCAATGGCCATGGTCAGCTTACGGCGAATCAGACGCTTGATGTCCAGATGGTAGGTGACCTTCTTGTTGGTCGGCAGTACCTGACCAAAGAATTTCACTTCGCCCGCACCCAATGCGCGGCCTTTGCCTTCGCCACCACCCCAGGCCAGGAAAAAGCCGACCAGTTGCCACATGGCATCAAGGCCCAGGCAGCCAGGCATGACCGGATCGCCCTGAAAATGGACTTTGAAGAACCACAGGTCCGGATTGATGTCGAGTTCTGCCACCAGGCTGCCTTTACCATACAGTCCGTCATCTGCGCCAACGTGCGTAATGCGATCTACCATCAGCATTTCATCGATGGGCAGGCGCATGGCGCCTGGGAAAAGTTCGCCGTGCCCGCAGCGGATCAGGTCTTCTTTGTCAAAGTGATCAGGATACATGTTGCCTGTGTCTCTGTTGCAAAATGATGTCTTACTACTTTAGCTCGTGTCACAAGAAGAGCTATTGACCTTTAGTGGATAATTGCACTTTTGATGTGACCCGGAACCTGAAAATGAGTTCAGTGTACACGATGATGCGGCGAACTTTGGCAGGATTTCCGGTTTTGCATGCAGTCGCGCCAGCGATAGAGCAGCGCGCCTGCGGGTGGGGTGGGATCAACCGTACCTGCTTGGGGGTATTTTGCGTACAATGCGAGCATCATTTTGATCCACAAAGGAATGCTCTATGAGTGCCTACGTATTGCTGAAGATGCTGCACATGGCCACCGCCTACCTGACGATTATCCTGTTCGCTCTGCGGCTGGTGCTGGATGCGGCAGGCCGTCCTGGCTGGCGGCAAACCCCGTTGCGGTTTATTCCCCACATCAACGACACCATCCTACTGGTGTCGGCCATCTCTCTGTTGTTTGTTGTCGGTTACATCTCCGCCATGCCGGGTTGGATTATCGCCAAAATCGTACTGCTGGTTGGCTATATTGTTGCCGGTGTGTTTGCCCTGAAAACCACGGTGGCCAAGCCTGTGCGGATTATTGCTGCAGTCCTCGCCCTGGCGCAGGTGCTCGGTATTCTTCACCTTGCCATGGCTAAACCGTTCTTTGGCTGAAACGCCTTACTTGTTTTCGCTGATCTGCCTGGTCAGCTCCTTTAGCTGTTGCTGTACGGCCTGGAGCTGACGGGCGATTTCGTCCCGCTCGTCATGGGCTTTTTCGGCCTCTTTAGCATTCTGCTCTTCACCCATCACTTCCAGTATTGCTCCGATCATCATGTTCAGAAATACGAACGCTGTCAGGAAGATAAAGGTCAGGTAATAGACCCAGCTCAGCGGGTATACCGCCATGGTGTCGTACATCACATCCGTCCAGTCTTCAAAGGTGGCTACCCGGAACAGCGTCAGCATGGCGATGGAGACATCTCCCCACAGGAACTCGTCAATATCCGCAAAGAACATGGAGCCCATGGCTGCGTAGATATAAAAGATAATGAACATCAGCAGGGCGATGTAACCCATGCGCGGAATGGCTTTAAGCAGCGAGTTGATCAGAAAGCGCAGCTCCGGCACCACTGAAACCAGTCGCAGTACCCGGAACACCCGCAACAGTCGACCCAGCAGCACGGCCTCGGCGTTATCCAGGGGGATCAGGCTGCCAACGACCACCAGGGTATCAAACAGGTTCCAGCCATCGAGCAGAAAGCGTTTTTTGTTCTGGCACACGCCAAAACGGAACAGGATTTCAATCAGGAAAAACAGGGTAATGGCGTTGTCCAGAATACCGAGGCTCTGGGATACCAGCGGCGGAACGTCGTAGGTTTTCGCGCCAATGGTCAGTGCTGACAGGATGATGATGGTAATGACAGCGCCCTGAAACAGCTTGCTGGACTCAACGCGGCGCAGTTGTTCGAAACCGGATGTGGGGCTTAATTCGGACGACATGGCAGACAATGGCTCCAGAAGGTTCGCGTGAAGGGGGCAGAATTTTAAAGTGCCAGCGGCAAATTGGGTAGCGTGAATTTTGCTCAAGGGTGGCGAGGGTGATTGTAGTTGTGAGTAATAAGCCGTGCTTATTTCTCATAATCAGAATTATTCATTCGTGCTATGGGCTTTGCATTTCCATAATCAGATGACAAACAACAATATCCAAAAGAGTGACTTCCCATGGCAGATAGACCCGAGTTAGCCGGTTGGCGCTGGGGGCCGTTTACTTTTCGCGTGCCCTTTTATCATACCCGCTTGTGTTGGTCCGAGTTTTTGCAAGGACTTTTTGTCTCTGCGGCAACGGGCCTGGCTTTGATTCCGGTAATGACCGCCTTTTTTGGTTTGAGCTTTGAGGAAGCCGTTGCGCTGTCCATGATTCATGCATCGTTAATCGCCTCGGCGGTTATCGTTTTCGGCGAGCCGTATGCGGGGGGGTGGATAACGCCGGCTTTGCCGCTGATTCTGGCATTTGTCATCGGAGGTTATGAAGACCCGGTCAGCCGCTTTCAGGCCATGACTGCCCTGAGCCTGGTGTTTGCCGGGCTTGTTCTGATGCTTGGCATTACCGGGTTGGGCCGGCGCTTTATCATCTGGCTGCCAGACACGCTCAAAGCCGGCATCATTCTTGGAGCTTCGATTGCCGCGCTTAAACGGGTATTTGTGGATGATGCCGAGCGATTCCTGCTGGAGCAGCCCATTGCCACAGGGTTGGCTTGCGCCATCTGCCTGATCTTCACCTTCTCGGTACCGATGCAGAAGCTCAAGGAGCGAAACCGGTTCTTCTTTTTGCTGGGGGCGCTGGGCTTGTTGCCGGGCTTTCTGGCCGCGGCGCTCATCGGACCGCTGGTGGGAGAAGTGAATTTCGATATTCAGTGGGGAATTGTGGTGCCGCCGCTGGGTGAGGCCTTGGCGAAGGCATCGCCGCTGGTCAATGGCTGGCCGTCGCAAGAAATGATTCTCCAGAGTATTCCTCTGGCGTTGATAGCCTACATTATTCTATTCGGGGATCTGGTCACTGGTAACGAAGTGCTGCGGGAAGGGTTGAAGGCCCGTAAGGACGAGCACATCGACATTAACCTCAACCGCACTCACTTTTCCCTGTCGATTCGTAACGCCATTATGGGCATTGTCGCCCCGTTCTTCCCGACTCAGGGGGCGGTCTGGACCGGCGTGCACGTCATTGTGGTGCAGCGCTGGAAGCAGGGCCCCAAGGCGATGAACAGTCTGCACAGCGGGCTGGCTTCCTACTATCTGATGGGCATACCGTTTATCTACTTCCTGTTGCCGTTGCTGACGGGGCTCAAGCCTTTGCTGGGCGTGGCGCTGTCACTTACGCTGGTGCTTACAGGGTTTGCCTGTGCCTACATAGCCATGTCGATTCCGCGCAGCAATGCCTCCCGGGGTACCGTGGTATTGATTGGTGCTTCACTGGCGTTCTTTGAACCCTGGCAGGGACTGTTGATCGGCGTTGTGGCCACCTTGGCACTGGTAGGCTGGGACAGGAGCCCTGACCCGATCCCTCACGACGAATGAGAGAAGCACAGGTCGGATCAGCTTCTGGCTATCCGACCTGTTGTAGAATGACCTGCCACGCTTCATCACTGACCGGCATCACTGAGAGTCGGTTGCCCTTCCTGATCAGTGCCAGGTCACCCAGGCCGGGGAGGGATTTCAGTTCATCCAGAGTGATCAGCCGCGGAAGTTTGCAGACAAAACTCATATCCACCGCTTGCCAGCGGGGTTTCTCCGGGGTGCTTTTGCGGTCGTGGTAGGGCGATGCTGGATCAAACTGGCTTGGGTCCGGGTAGGCGCTTCGGGTGACCGTCACTACGCCGGCGATGCCGATGTGTTTGCAGCTGGAATGGTAAACAAAGACTTCGTCGCCCTCTACCATCTGTGACAGAAAGTTCCGGGCCTGATAGTTCCTGACGCCATCCCACGGAATGCTGGCGCCCGATTTGGCGGCAAAGTCGTCGATGCTGCATTCCGAGGGTTCGGTTTTGACCAGCCATCTGGCCATGGGGGTCTGTCTCCATGTGATGAGGTTGCCCCGAGTATACAGGTAAAGGCTATGCCGGATGGGGCAGTACACCAAAATAGACGGCACTGAAATGACACGCGCTGCCGCCAATCACGAACAGATGCCAGACGGCGTGCATGTAAGGGATGCGATCCGCCAGGTAAAACGCCACCCCCGCGGTATAGATGACGCCGCCAGCAATCATCAGGTAAAGGGATACTTCATTCAGGTTAGCAACCAGGTCGGATGAGGCAAAAATAATCAGCCATCCCATCGCGACGTAAATGCCAACCCGTGCCAGTTTGAACCGGTTCTTGAATATCACCTTGAGCACCACGCCGGTCAGGGCCAGCGACCAGATGATGGCAAACAGTGTCCAGCCGGTGGTGCCGCGCATGTTCACAAGCAGGAACGGTGTGTAGGTGCCGGCGATCAAAAGGAAGATGGCGCAGTGATCCAGAGTCTTGAGCGCCGTTTTCAGCGCCGGACTGCGAGCGCCGTGGTAAAGCGCTGAGGCCATATAGAGCAGGATCAGTGAGGCGCCAAAGACGCTGAAGCTGACGATTTTCCAGACGTCACCCAACTGGCTGGCACCGACAATCAGCGCCACCGTGCCGATCACGCTGAGGATGGCGCCGAGGCCGTGGGTCGCGCTGTTGATCCATTCTTCAATGCGATGATGTCCAGATTCCGAGGTGGTTTGGCTGTGGTTCATGGGAGCGGTCATATATGGTTGCCTGTATTGGCCAAAAGTATAATGTTTTTCAGCGTACACATGTGCACCGGCATTTGACATGGCCGCGCTGTGACTATATTCAGAAAAACTGAATGACCTGCTGCAAATCTTCCGTTTTGCGGATTTGGCGCTGCCGGTTAGGCTCTAGGTTACCGAAAACAAACACAGGAGATCGTTCGATGGCAAAAGTACTGGTTCTTTATTACTCCATGTATGGCCACATGGAAACCATGGCAAATACGGTTGCCGAGGGTGCAAAAGGCGTAGCGGGCGCGGATGTGGTGGTCAAGCGTGTGCCTGAGACGATGCCCGATGAAGCGTTCCGGAATGCTGGCGGCAAGGCGGATCAGAGCGCGCCGGTGGCGAGCCCGTCTGAGCTGGCAGACTACGACGCCATCATCTTTGGCACCCCGACCCGTTTTGGCAACATGTCTGGCCAGATGCGCACATTTCTGGATCAGACCGGCGGGCTGTGGGCCGAGGGTAAGCTACATGGAAAAGTGGGTAGCGTGTTCACCTCAACCGGCACAGGCGGCGGTCAAGAGCATACCATCAGCTCCTTCTGGACCACGCTGGCCCACCACGGCATGGTGATTGTGCCACTGGGATATGGCATTCCCGATTTCTTTGACATCTCTGAAATGAACGGTGGAACGCCTTATGGTGCCTCCACCATCGCCGGTGGCGACGGTTCACGCCAACCCAGCGAGAAAGAGCTGAACATTGCCCGTTATCAGGGCAAGCATGTGGCAGAGCTGGCGGTGAAACTGCGCGGCTGATCAGAGGGTTACTTATCCGTCGAATGCAAACAAGGGCAGGGGGTAACCTCTGCCCTTGTTGTTTTTTAGAGTATGGTCTGCGTGTACTGAATCGGCACGTGTTAGTGAATGACGCTGAGGCCCAAGCTGGTTTACGTGCCGGCCAGCTTAAGTAACCCGAGGGATGGGCAACCGGGTTGTATGGCTGCGATCTTGACAGCAAATGTTAGACTGCTGGCTCTAAAACACCTGTTGCAGGTTTTCCGGAGAACCTATGGCGGCTGCGCTGGCTCTGCTTATTAAACTTCTTCCCCTTTATGTCACGGTCGCCCTTGGCTGGATTGCCGGGCGTTATCTGGAGGCCAGCGGCAAACATATCGCTGGCATCATGCTTTACATCGTGACGCCCTCGGTGGTGTTCTCGGGAGTTATGGCTGCGCCGCTGACGCCCCAGGTCATCCTGTTGCCAGCCCTGGTGTTCGGATTCTGTACCGTGATTGCGTTGTTGCATCTGGCCGTTGCCCGCCGGGTGCTGACCGATGGCAGTGCGTCTGTCATTCCGCTTTCAGTCGGGACCGGAAACACCGGTTATTTTGGTATACCCGTGGCGTTGCTGTTGTTCGGTGAGCAGGGTTTGGCGATCTACATCGTCTGCATGCTTGGCACCACTTTGTTCGAGAACTCGGTCGGTTTTTATCTGGCTGCCAGAGGGAGATACAGCATTCGTGATGCACTGGTGAGGGTGGCACGACTGCCATCGGTGTATGCGTTTGCAGCGGCGGTGGCGCTGAATCTGTCAGGGGTGTCCATTCCGGGGGCATTTGTGCCGTTGTTCGATAATCTGCGCGGCGCCTACAGCATTCTGGGCATGATGATCATCGGCATGGGCATACTGAGCTTTCGGGGTTTGGCCGGTAATCCGATGTTCACCGGCCTTGCCTTTTTCGGCAAGTTTGTCAGTTGGCCGTTACTGGCGCTGGCTTTCTGGTGGCTGGATGCGCACCTGCTGGGCATATATGACCTGGCGGTGCATCAGGCGATTTTCCTTATTTCTATTACCCCCATTGCCGCCAACACGGTAGTGATCGCCACCTTGCTGGATGCCGCACCCCGGCAGGCGGCAGGCACCACTTTGCTCAGTACGCTGTTTGCGCTGGGTTTTATTCCGGTGATGATTGCCTGGGTGTTTGGGGCTTAAGCCAGAACAGTCCTGCCAATAGCAGGCCGGCAGAAAAACCCAGCCAGTGCGCTTGCCAGATCACCGGGCCGCCGATCAGCTGAGTGGCATCAGTTAAACCTGCCCCGGTTGCTTCCATCAGTAATTTTCCGATCAGCAGGGTGAGGACACTGGCAGACAACACGCGCTCACCCTTCCATCCCCGCACAGCAAGTATCGCCGCGAGTCCATGCAGGCAGCCGGAAAAGCCCCGATAGCCGGGCAGTTCTGGTTGAAGCAACATCAACCCCAGAGAAATGACCAACGAGCTGAACAGCACAGCCAACACCGTGTGACCCAGAGATAGAAAATGAGGGTAGAGCAGCCAGAGGATAGCCAGCCCGGTCAGATTCAGCAGCAGATGCCAGCCGTTCAGATGAACCACATGCCCGGTCAGCAGGCGCCACCATTCCTCGTTCTGGAAAAGATTCGGCTGCCACTCCAGTGCGGCAGCAGGTACCAAATAAAGCAGTGCCAATAAAATCATCAACCCAGGTGCCGGGCTGTTAACCACTCGATACCCCATCCGGGACCCATGCCTCATTAATACAGATTGTTACGTTAAGTGTCTGGCTGGTAAGGCCGACACGCTTTAGTTTGCGCGAAACCGATGGGACTGAACAGAAAGGGATTCGTTAGTGAGAAACTCATGCCGTTTTCTGGTGATCGTTGCAACCTGGTTGTGGGCATTGTCCGCGCCATTGCATGCAGATACTATCGATTCATTGAGCTTGTGGGTCGATGGCACTAGTTACCAGGTTAATCTGACTGGCAATGACCGGCTGGCATCCGCACTGGGGCCGCATCAGGCATTACTGGAAGGCCGCCATTTTCAGGGTCAGGTTGCGGAAGACCCCGAGAGTTGGGTTCGGGTGTCCAGAATGTCTGGTAAGTGGGAGGGTCTCGCTTACCTGTTTGGCCGTGTGCATGTGATCGGTGGCGATAACTCCGGGAATGAGGTTGCGCCCATGAGCTTCAGCTTCCAGAATCCGCCCCGCTGCGGACTGGACCATGCCCACAGCGAGGCAGAGCTCTCTCCGGATGCCATGATGTCGCCCATGATGGCCCAGGCCGTGTCCGCCAGTTACGACAGCTTGTGCGAGGATCGGGTGGCAGGTGCCTGTTTGTTGCTGGAGCTGGAGGTAGCATTTGATCTGCAGTTCCAACAAAAATTTCCCGATGACTTTCAGGATCGCGCTGTCAGCATTCTGAATATGGTTGAGGGTTTCTACTTTGAGCAGTTCGGTATCGGTTTTGATACGCTGAGCCTGACCTTTCTGAAAAGTGATGTGTTTACCACCTCCACCTCGGCTAATGAATTATTGGGTGATGTCCGTGCCAAAGTGTTGGCGGGCAGCTTGCCTTTTCAGGAGAACCGCCGGGCACTGTTTCATCTGATAAGCGGCCGGGATTTCGACGGCAGTACGGCCGGGTTGGCCTATGTAGGCTCGCTCTGCAACACCAGCGGTTACGGTACTGGTGTGACTAATGCCTTCTCCAGCAATGTATTGACCGCGGTGGTGGTGGCTCACGAACTGGGCCATAACTTTGGTTCAGGCCATGACGTTGATGACAACAGTTGCCCTTCGGGGTTTGTCATGAGCCCCTGGGCCAATCCGGATGCCACCCGTTTTTCATCATGCTCTGAGACCAGTTTTATTGAAACGATCAACAGTCGGTTTGGCCTTGAACAGTGCTTCAACTTTCCTGCGGATGCGTCACTTCGCGCCCTGGCGTCTAACCCGTCAGAAGTGCCTTACGCCGACAGCTTCCAGGCAACTTATGAAGTTGGCTATCAGAAAGCGTCTGAAACCGCCAACTGGCTAGACATCACGGGAAGGATTTCCGGTGCGCAAAGTCGCCTGGATCTGGTGACGGTTGATGGGGTGCCCTGTGATATCGACGGTGACCGCTACCATTGCGGTGATGTGCTACCGGGCAATGGCGGGCAGCAATTGACCGTTCAGGGATATTCTGGAACCAGTTCGGAAGTGGTCATTACTCAGGAAGTTATCCTGGTGAGCCTGAACGGCGAAGTAAAAGACATCGTGCCTGAGAACAACCGGATTGAGAGCCGATATGCCGTTACGCCAAGAGCCATCGCAGCGCCCACCAATCTCCGCATTGCAACGCTGGATCAAGGTTTCGCCCTCGAGTGGGCGACCAGTGCAAGCGCTGGCGCTGACTATCGGGTGGAACGACGAGGACCATCGGATTCTGGATTTGCAAACGTATCGGGCAGGCTGGCGTCTGGGTCAACCAGCTACCAGGATCTTGCCATGGTGGATGCAGGCGAGTATCAGTACCGGATTGTAGCGTTACAGGACGGCCTGCGTTCGGTGCCAAGTAACACCGTGACAGCATCCTGGGTTGAGCCCCCGGTGGCGCCGACCAATCTTGAGATCTCGGAATCGGACGTCGATGTCGTGCTGGCCTGGCAAAGACAGCCCGGGCCCCAGACAGACTATGGCATCGAGCGTCGTCGTATCGACGATACGATTCACCTCTGGAAGGTGTTAGCGAGTTTAGCGGCCACCGAGGCAATGTTCCTCGATACAACAGCCGTTGCGGGTATGGTTTACCAATACCGTGTTGTTGCAATTAACGCAGAAAGAACCGACACCAGCGCATTGGTGCAGATCAGCCTTTCTGACAGCGGTGGAACCGAGACTGGTGAACCCGGTGCGGATGAGCCGCTGGTAGGCCGGATGCCTCCGGAAAGCGGTGACAGCAGCGGCAGCTCCGGGGGTAGTGGCGGTGGCAGTGCTGGCGTCAGTTGGCTTCTGCTGATGCTGACGGCGGGCCTACTGAAATGGATTGGGCGCAGGAGGTCAGCGTGATCGGAAAAAACACTAGTGGCATGCTGGCGCTCGGATTGTTGCTGACCGCCTGCGCAGGCACGGGTAAAGATGCCGAACCCGTGAGCAGCCTCGCGGAAGCCTTGTCGGTCTGGCAGTCACAGGCGGTTGCCGGCTATGAAGTTACCATCAAACAAACCTGTTTCTGCCCGCCGGATCTGCTGCAGCCCATGCGAGTAACGGTCAGGGAGGGCAAGGTGATCGACATCGAAGGGCTCGAGCAACCCCTGAACCACCCGGAAGTGCTGGATGAGCGACGGCTCACCGTTGAGGGCCTGTTCAGCTTGATCGCAGATTCCAGCGAATCAGCGAGCAAGCTGGTGGTGCAATACGATCAGCAGTACGGCTTTCCGGTGACACTGGAAATTGATGGTAGCCCATTCATTGCCGATGACGAATTCTCCTATCGGCTGAGCGATTTCCAGGCTTATTGATTGTCTCAGCTCTCCTGAACGACAACAGGATGCGCGGCTCGGGCATTGGCAATATCAGACCGGGCATGCCGAACCACACTGATGCCTGCGGTGAACGCCAAGGTGCCCATAATGCCCGCCACGAGAAGATCCGGCCAGGCTGTGCCAGTGCCAAATACCCCGAGTGCTGCGATCATGACGGCAACATTACCAACCGCATCGTTGCGGCTGCACAGCCAGACAGAGCGCATGTCTGAATCGCCCTCCCGAAACCGGAACAGCATCACGGCCACTGAAAAGTTGGCGATCAGGGCAAGAGTGCCCACGGTGCCCATGGTCAGTGGTTCGGGAGTTATACCCGCTTGCATAACGTACAGCCCCCGGCCCCAGACCACCAGGCCAAATGCCGCCATCGTCAGCCCTTTGACCAGCGCCGCGCGGCCACGCCACAGCATCCCCATGCTTAACACCGTCAAAGACAGTAAATAGTTGGCGCTGTCACCAAAGAAATCGATGGCATCCGCCATGAGTGATACCGAGCCAGAATGGAGGCTGGCCAATCCTTCCACGAAGAACATGGTCAGGTTGACCCATAGTGCGATCCAGAGCGCCTTGCGGAAACCTGGAGCAGGGGTTTTGGGTGTCGGAGCAGAACAGTTGCAAGCCATCAGAGACCTCGTTTTATAGGAGTTGTCTCTATTGAAAACCCTGAAGTTGCTACAGGGTCAAGGCCTGGGATGATTATTTTCCATGAGTGCCGGGAACATGGTTTGGTGCCCGGTGATCGTCCACCCGGTCCAGCTCTTTGGTGAGGCCACCAAGAATGCCGCATTCGCTAACGGTGCGCCCTTGGGAGCATGCCCTCTGGAGCCGTTCCAGGGTCTGTTCCAGACCGGCCAGCTCGGTTAGACGTTCGCGCACATGACTCAGGTGCCGGGCAAGCAGGGCGTCCACTTCACTGCAGTCTGCCTCCGGATTGTCGGCTAGCCGGATCAACTCCCGTATCTCATCCTGGGTCATGTCGAGGTTGCGACAGCGTTTGATGAACAGCAATCGATCAAGATGATCATGTCGGTACTGGCGGTAGCCACTGGCATTGCGACCAGGTTCCGGCATCAGGCCGATCTTTTCGTAGTAGCGAATCGTTTCAACCGGAAGGCCCGTTGTCTTTGACAGTTCGCCGATTTTCACACTCAGGCCCCTCTATGATTTTCGCGGTAGCTTCACTTCAACGCTCAGGCCACCGTTTTCGCCATGGCTGAAGATTACCCTGCCACCATAGCGCTGCACGATATCCTGGACAATGGCCAGTCCCAGTCCATGGCCGGGCGTTTGCTCATCCAGCCTGAGCCCGCGGCTGCCAAGGTGATCCAGGTGTTCAACAGCGACCCCTGGGCCATCATCCGTCACGACAATCCGCACATTGCTCTCTGACTCGCTGAGTGACAGCTCTATGTTGTGGGTAGTCCATTTACCGGCATTATCGAGCAGGTTGCCGAAAACTTCGTTCAAGTCATGCTCCTCAACGGGCCAGCGGTGTTCGTCCGTCAGATCTGTGGCCAGCTCAAACGATTTATCCGGGTACAGACGGCCCAGCATCCACAACAAATCCCTGGCCTGCTTGACGGGTAACGCGCTTTTTCCGATCTGCGGCCCTGCAAACCGACTTCGGCGCATCTCGGTTTCAAGCTGTCTGTCGATGTGGCTGAGCCGGCGCGCCATTTCGTCCCTCAAGGCTGTATCCAGTGGCCGGCTGTCGTCCTCAAGTATCTGACGGATCGCAGCAATGGGGGTTTTGACACTGTGGGAGAGGTTGGCCAGGGCATCCCGGGAGCGCTCAAGTCGCTGATCCAGCGAATCCAGAAGCTGGTTCAGTTGGTTTACCAGGGGGCGGAATTCTTCTGGTGCCCGGACATCAATTCGTGAAATGGAGCCACCTTGAAGTTTGGTCAGGGCAGATTGCAGTGAGGCTACTGGCCGCAGCGCGAGCGCGATGCCCACCCAGATAACAGCAACCAGTAGCAGGATCAGCAGAATCGATACGATGGCTGTCCATGCATGTAACTCCGCCTGGCTTGCTCTGAGCGCGTCCATGTCCTCGGCTACGATAATGACCATGGGGGCATCCCCAATATTGATTTCGCGGCGGTAGGCCAGGATATCGGATGGAGCGCCCGCTGCGCCCAAGCCCTGCACCCGAATGCTTCCCTGTTGACTGGTCTCCAACAGTGGTTCGAGCAAGGGGCGCCAGGAGTCCGGAGAGATGGTGGTGGCGTCAGGGGAATGGAGCACGAATGCATGGTGGAACACCTCTTCGAAATAGTCCCCGGTCTGAAGGGCATCCAGCTGTCCTCCGGACTGGCGCACCTGCAGTTCCAGAAAGGCCACCTCGTCGTGCAACCTCCCCTCTACGAAGTCCCGCGACATGCGGTCCAACAGTAAACCGTGGACTACCCACGCCAGCGCCATTAACACAATGCCCGAGGGTAACAGGAGCGTAAGCAGGGTGGTTCTGACGGAGAGGGGCTTAGTGATCGGCATCATTGAACAGGTATCCCTGCCCCCGCCGGGTCGCAATGGTTTCGGTACCGACCAGCTTTCTTAACCGGCGGATGTAGGCTTCGATGACGTTGTCACTCGGGTTGTCGTTGAGGCTGTAGAGTTGTTCCATGAGCTGGTCTTTGGAGAATACGTGCCCTGGGCGGTTCATCAGGCATCTGAGCAGGCGGAATTCGGTGCCCGTCAGGGTGTGTTCGATGCCATCCAGCATTTTCAGGCTTTGCCGGTTTTCGTCCAGCTCGAAACGCCCGGCTTTAACAGATGAAGAGACCCGCCCATCGCTGCGCCGGATGATCGCATTGAGGCGGGCTACCAGCTCTTCGGTCTGAAAGGGTTTGGCCAGGTAGTCATCGGCGCCCGCTTTCAGACCGTCGACCTTGTCTTGCCAATCGCCCCGGGCGGTCAGAATAAGAACGGGAAAATCGATGTGATGAGCGCGCCATTGTTTTAGTGCTGTCAAACCATTGCCGTCTGGCAGGCCCAGGTCCAGTACACACACACGATAGCTTTCCTGTGAGCCCAGAATGCCAGCTTCTTTCAACGTGTGTGCGATATCGACACTGAAACCTGCTTTTTCAAGCTGACGTGAAAGGCCGTCAGCCAACAGTCGGTCATCCTCTACCAGCAGTAATCTCATCTGAATTGCCCCGTTTGCAGCGGTTACCGGTTGTCCCCCGACGCACTATGCCGCAGTAGTCTGAATTCATCCTGAACAGCAATTAATCGGCTTTTTCAGCAAGAATTCAGGTTGGTGGGTCATGGTGTTGGCTGGTCACTCTGCACTCGAATGTTGTGCGCTCCCGGCACGCATTCCACATCAGCCACAATACAGGAGACTTTCTGATGACAATAACAAAGTTTATCGCTGCAGCCGCCGCACTGTCGTTATCTGCCACCGCCTTTGGCGCCGGCACCCACGGACACGGACAAAATGCTGCCATCGGTGAACCTGCTGCCGCCTCTGACGCTACCCGCACCGTCACGGTCGCCATGTACGACAACTACTACGAGCCGGAAACCATCGACGTGCAGAAAGGCGAAGTGGTGCGCTTTGTGGTGGAGAATCATGGCCAGCTGGTACACGAGTTCAACCTCGGAACACCCGACATGCACGAAGCCCATCAGGCAGAAATGACCATGATGGTGGAGCATGGTGTGATCAACGGTGGTCGCATCAACCACGAGATGATGGAAATGGACATGGGTGACGGCCATTCCATGAAACATGACGACCCGAACAGCGTCCTGCTGGAACCCGGTCAAAGCGGAGAGTTGATCTGGCGTTTTTCCGGTGACACCACTCTGGAGTTCGCCTGTAACGTGCCCGGGCACTATCAGGCCGGTATGTACGGTGATGTCAGGTTTCAACAGTAAACGGGAGTCAGCATTATGACCAAGCGTCTGATTGCAGGAGCATTTGCGATGCTGCTGCCGATAATGGCATGGGCCGGTGAGTACGATCTGACGGTCGACCGGGTCACCATAGACACCGGTGATTTCAAGAAGCAGGGCATTGGCTACAACGGCTCATCGCCCGGGCCGGTGCTCCGGTTCAAAGAAGGCGAAGAGGCGGTCATCAACGTCACCAATAACCTTGATGAGACAACGTCGGTACATTGGCACGGGCTGATCCTGCCGTTTGATCAGGACGGCGTGCCGGGCGTCAGCTTTCCGGGTATCCCGCCCGGGGAGACCTTTACCTACCGGTTCCCGGTTGCGCAGGCAGGCACCTACTGGTATCACAGTCATTCCGGGTTTCAGGAGCCTGATGGGGCCTATGGGGCCATCGTGATCGAACCCGAGGGCCGGGAGCCATTTCGGTATGACCGTGATTACGTGGTTCAGCTTGCGGATAAGCATCCGCACTCTGGCGATCGCGTCATGCGCAACCTCAAGTCGTCCCCGGATTACTACAATCGCCAGCAGCAAACGGTGGGCGACTTTATTTCCGAGTCCCGTGAGCAGGGTTTTATGGCGACTTTGCGCGACCGCATGATGTGGGGTCAGATGCGCATGATGAAAGCTGACGTCGAAGATGTGCAGGGCTTCACCGGGCTGATTAATGGCAAGGGCCCGGAGCAGAACTGGACCGGATTGTTCAAACCCGGTGAGCGGATACGCCTGCGTTTCATTAACTCCTCCGCCATGACTTATTTTGATGTGCGTATCCCCGGCCTGAAAATGACCGTGGTGCAGGCCGACGGCAACAATGTGAGGCCAGTCAACGTGGATGAATTCCGAATTGGGGTAGCGGAAACCTACGACGTTATCGTTCATATCCGGGACGAAGAGGCCTACACCATTTTTGCTGAATCCATGGGCCGTTCGGGCTATGCCAGAGGGACGTTGGCGCCCCGGGAAGGCATGGTTGCCGACGTGCCGGAACTTCGGGACGCGCCGATGCTGACTATGGCAGACATGGCGGGTCACATGAATCATGGTGATATGGACCATGGTGCAATGGGGCATGGTGGTATGGATCACGGCAGCATGAACCAAGGCGACATGGATCACTCGGCGCATATGGGGGGCACACCGGAAGACCCGTTCTATGCGAGCGGAAGCGGCCTGCTGCCAAAGGCCAGCAACGGCGGCAAGTTTCTTTCCTACGCTGACCTTAGAGCCCAGAGCCCGGTGTTTGAGGAGCGTGAGCCGACCCGCGAAATCGAGATGCGGCTGACCGGCAATATGGAGCGCTATGAGTGGAGTATTGACGGCATCAAGTATGAGGATTCGGACCCGATTGTGCTGCAGTACGGTGAGCGGGTGCGCTTCAAATTCGTCAATGAAACCATGATGACCCACCCGATGCACTTGCACGGCATGTGGTCGATTCTGGATGTGGATGCTGGCCAGTGGAACCCGATCAAACACGTGATCAGCGTGGCACCTGCTACCACGGTGTATATGGAAACCGAAGTAGATGCGCCGGGTGAATGGGTATTTCACTGTCATCTGTCTTATCACGCCGCAGCGGGCATGTTCCGAAAGGTCATCGTAGAGGGCGGCCCTGAGGAAGAGGTGGTGACCGGGCAAGCGGAGACGCAAGGAGGTGACGTATGAGCACTCGCAAGCATCTGGTTGCCACACTGTCTGCTGCGCTGGGGCTGGGTCTGTTACCAGCGCAGGCTGCTGCTGATATGGCGGTAAATGCTCACAGCGCCACTGCTTTCTGGGGGGTGAGCGCCGAAAAGTTTGAGTATCGCTACAGCGATTCTGATGAAAAGCTGGCGGTGATTGAATCCGGTGCCTGGTATGGCAGCGACGAACTGAAGTTTCGGTGGCAGTTTGAAGGTGAATGGGAAGAAGCCCATAACGCCTGGGAAACCCTGGAAAACCAGTTCCTGGCCCAGATTCCCGTCAGTGAATTCTGGGACGCCAAGGCGGGCATCCGAATAGATACGCCGGAGGGCCCGGACCGGGTGTACGGCGTATTAGGCCTGACCGGTCTTGCCCCATACTGGTTTGAAGTCGACACCAACCTGTATGTCAGCGACGAAGGCGACACCTCGGTGGATTTTGAAGCCGAGTACGAGCTCTTGATCACCAATTACTGGATCGTCTCTGCTACGTTTGAAACCTTGTTGGCGTTCTCAGAAGACAGAGAGATCGGCGTGGGTAAGGGCATCAACTCCACAGAGGTTGGCTTGCGGCTGAGTTACGATCTGATCGACCGCTCCTTTTCGCCTTATGTGGGCGTGGTCCATGAGCGTAAATACGGTGACACCGCGGATCTTGCCCGTGCTAGCGGCGGTGGTACTGAGGACTGGTTTGCGGTGGTCGGAGCGCGGCTGGCGTTTTGACTCTGCCATGAACTGGCCCGGTGTCAGCAAAAAACGAACGGAGGGCGCACCAGGCGGCAACGAGAGTTCGGGGGGCGAAGCTACCTTTCTCGCCAACAGCATAACAATTAAATGTTAAAAATGTTCCGAAGGGTTCGCGCCTGCCGGGGCTTCAGGGAGAGCAAAACAATGACATGGCTCATCACCAAATACGCCATCACCGCCGCCCTGGTGGTACTGATTTCGGAAGTGGCCAAGCGTAGCGACAAGCTCGGCGCACTGATTGCAGCGCTGCCCATGGTCACCGTGCTGGCGATGGTCTGGATGTATGTTGAACAGCAGCCGGCAGACAAGATCGCCAATCATGCCTGGTACACCTTCTGGTATGTGCTGCCTACCTTGCCGATGTTTTTGTTGTTTCCGTTCCTGCTGCCTCGGTTAGGATTCTGGATTTCGCTGGGGATGGGCGCTCTGGTGACTGTTGTCAGTTTTATTCTTTTAGCAACGGTTGTGCGGCGCTTTGGAATTGTACTGATGTGACCTTTCAGTACACGTTATAGACTGTGTTAGGCTTTTGGGAACTTTAACAGGGGGTTAGCGAACCAACTCCCTGTTACCGCCATGGAAAAGGAGAGCCTATGCCGCCAGCGCCAGTATCACCTTTGATCACCGTTGTGTTCCGTGGCACGGTTCTGTTTGTGGCGTGGTGGGCGCTGACGCTGGGGGAGTCTTCCGGCCTGGCCTTTGGTGCAGTGGTGTCGGCTCTGGTGGCTGTCGTATCCCTGCGCCTGTTCCCGGCCTCAGGCTTTTCGGTCCGGCCAGCGGGGCTGATGCTGTTCCTTGGTTATTTCCTGTCCCGGTCGGTCGTGGCTGGTGTCGATGTGGCCCGGCGGCTGTTGTCGCCTGCCTTGCCGGTGCAGCCCGGTGAAATCACCCTGACGCTGAATTTGCCGGAAGGCAGCCCCCGCTGGTTGCTGGCGAACACCCTGTCTTTGATGCCCGGCACCCTGAGCATCCTGCTTGAAGGAAATCGGCTGACCTTGCATTGTCTGGATATCCGCGACCGGGTGGAGCGCGATGTGCGTGAAACCGAACGGCAGGTTGGCCGGGTGTTCGGGCTGGCGGTTGATGACTCTGCGGAGGCAGCCCGGTGACTCTGATGCTCCAGGCCGTTGCCGCTTTCCTGTTGTTGACGCTGCTGATTGCGCTGGTGCGGATCTGGCGTGGCCCGGCACCGGCAGACCGGATGCTGGCATCGCAGCTGTTCGGCACCACCGGGGTGGCGTTGTTGATGGTGCTGGCCCATGCCCAGTCCATGCCGGCGCTGATGGATGTGGCGTTGATTCTGGCGGTGCTGTCCGTGCTGGCGATTGTGGCTTTTGTCACCCGGGTGGTGCGGATCGATCATTCACCGCAGCGGCCGGATTCGGGTTCAGGTTCGGATTCAGGTTCAGAGGTGCGCCATGACTGATCCCCTGATGTTTGTGATGCAGTCGGTGCTGCTGGTTTTGGGCTGCCTGTTCTTTGCGGTGGGCACTCTTGGGTTGTTCCGCTTCTCCGACACCCTGACCCGAATCCACGCCCTCACCAAAGTGGACAATCTGGGGCTTGGTTTCATTGTGCTGGCGCTGTTACCGCTGGCACCTTCGCTGGCGGGCGGCCTGAAAACCCTGTTGATCTGGGCGGCGGCGCTGGCCGCCAGTGCCACCTCAGCCCATCTGATTGCCCGCGCCGTGCACGTTCGCCCGGAACCCCCTGAAACCGGGGAGGCCGACCATGATTGAGTGGTTGCTGGATGGCATGCTGGTGCTGGCTTTGCTGACCACCGCCGTGGCGGTGCTGGCGTCCCGGAACCTGTTCCGGGCAGTGGTCATGTTTATTGCCTTCGGCTTGCTGATGGCCCTGGCCTGGGTGCGCTTGCAGGCCCCGGACATCGCGTTGGCAGAAGCGGCCATAGGTGCCGGTTTGACCGGGGTGTTGCTGCTCGATGCCGCCCGTCATCTGGGGTACAGCCGGGGAGGGCGGTCGGAGTGATGCGTGTGTTGAGCGTCGTTACCATGACCGCCGTTTGCCTCGCCTTTGCCGGCTTGCTCGGGCTGGCCGTATGGCACATTGCGGGCTCGCCGGCACCGGTGAACCTGCCGGGCCTGCTGGCGGAGAACCTCGATGCCAGCGGTGTTGAGCATCCCATTACCGCTGTGCTGCTGAACTTTCGCAGCTACGACACCCTGCTGGAAATTGGCGTTCTGGTGATTGCCGGTATTGCCGGGATATCCATGGCCAAAACCACGTCTCTGGAAGACCCGGACCTGCGCACCTCCGACTCCCTGCTCTATGCCCTTCAGCGCTGGTTTGTGCCACTGATGCTGGTGCTGGCTGGCTACCTGCTCTGGGCCGGCTCTGACCGCCCGGGTGGGGCGTTTCAGGCGGGGGCCGTGCTCGCCGCCTCTGGTGTAATGATGCGCCTGGGCGGCATCCCCATGGATTTCCTGCGCCCCGGGGTGTTGTTACGCCTTGGCCTGGCCCTTGGCTTTACCGTGTTTCTGCTGGTGGCAGTGGCCAGTGCCCTGGCCGGAGAAGTATTCCTGGCCTACCCGGCAGGCTTTGCCAAGCCGCTGATTCTGGTGATTGAAACGGTGCTCACTTTCTCCATTGCCATGGTGCTGCTGGCACTGTTTGTCTCGGCGCCGGTTAACCGGGCGCAGGAACCGGAGGAGGGCGAACACGAATGACCATTCACCTGCTGTATGCCTTCGCTGGTGTGGCGCTGTGTGGCATCGGATTGTTCGGATTTATCCGGCTGGACCACCTGCTGAGGAAGCTGATGGCCTTCAATCTGATGGGCTCCGGGGTGTTTCTGGTTTTGGTTGGCCTCGCCCAGCGAGTCGGTCAGCCAGATCCTGTACCTCAGGCTTTGGTACTAACTGGCATTGTGGTGGCGGTCGCAGCTACGGCACTGGCCGTAGTGCTGATTCGCCGTTACTACCATTTGTCTGGCCAGATCACGTTGGCCGAGCCGGGGCGAGAACCTGTAAAAAAGCCCGCTGCCGACGCGCACCGTGAGGGCCCGACTGAATGACCCTGTGGTTAATGGCTGGCCTACTGTTTACGCCCTTGGCCTGGGCTGTGCTGACGCTCTTGGTGGATTTCCGCAAGGGCCGAGTGGTGACCTGGCTGGGCATTCTGGTGCAGGTGCTGGTGTCGCTGGCTTTGTGGGCAGCTGTCGCCAGCGATGGCGGCTTTTACTACTTTCTCGGTGGCTGGCAGGCACCTCTGGGCATAGAGCTGCGTGTTGATGGTCTGGCGGTGACCTTTGTCTTGCTGACCGCCTTGGTGGCAGCAGCCTGCGGCTGGCATGCAAGCGTCTATCTTGATCCCGGAAAAAGCTGGCATCGCTATTTCTGGCCTCTGTTCTGGTTTCTTTGGGCGGGCCTGAATGTGGTCTGGCTCGGTGGCGATCTGTTCAATCTGTATGTCGGGCTGGAGCTGATCAGCCTGGCGGCCGTTGGCCTGGTTGCCCTCGGGGGGCAGGCTGCGGCGTTGCGGGCGGCGATTCGTTACCTGATGGCCGCCTTGCTGGGCTCTCTGGCGTATCTGCTGGGGGTGGCGCTGATCTATGGCCAGTTTGGCACGCTTTCCCTCGCGGACGTTACCGCCTTGCTGAGCGATGGCACGGTTGCGGCCGGTCAGACTTTTCCACTGGTGTTGATGCTGTTCGGGCTGGCCCTTAAAACCGCGTTGTTCCCCATGCATGGCTGGTTGCCGCCGGCCCATGGTATCGCCAAGTCGCCGGTCAGTGCCCTGTTGTCGGCGCTGGTGGTGAAAGCGTCGTTCTACATTGCTGCCCGGCTCTGGCTGGATCTGGGTGGGCACCTTGGTGGTTATGAGCTGGCTCAGTTGATAGGTGTGCTGGGCGGCTTGGCAGTGATCTGGGGCAGTTGGCTGGCCTTCCGGCAGACTAAGCTGAAACAGGTGGTGGCCTACTCGTCGGTAGCGCAGATTGGTTATCTGTTCTTGCTGTTTCCACTGACCTGGGGCGTGACCGACGCCATCTCCCTGCAGGCCCAACAAGGGATTACCCTGCAGGTCATCAGCCACGCCCTGGCCAAGGCCGCGATGTTCCTGGCGGCCGGTAATCTGATCATGTCAGTGGGCAGTAACCGGGTGGATGCTCTGGCCGGTGTCAGCCGGTTTCTGCCGTTCTCGCTGTTCTCCTTCGGGTTGGCCGGGGTGTCGCTGATGGGCTTGCCGCCGACCGGTGGTTTTGCTGCCAAATGGTTGTTGCTGCAGGCCAGTCTGGCCAGTGGTCAATGGTGGTGGCTGGGGGTTCTGCTGGCGGGTGGTTTGCTGTCTGCGGCTTACGTGTTCCGGGTGTATCAGGCCTCGTTCATCGACAATACCGACACTGATCATTTTTTTCATCCGCCCAAAAGCCTGGAGGTGATTCCGCTAATTCTGGCCCTGCTGTCACTGGGCCTTGGCCTGGTGGCTGAGCCCGTATTGTCGGTAATGGCCTTGCCGTTTGAAGGGAGTAGTCGATGAGCCTGAGTGTGCTGATGCCGGTGTTTGCTCTGATGACCTCCCTGCTGGCCTCGGTAGTTCTGTTTGCGTTGCCGGAAAAGGGCTACCGGCTCAGGACAACCATTAACCTGGTGGCCGCGGTGGTGAAAATTGCCCTTGTGGCGGTCATGATCTGGGGCATTGCCCGGGGCAGGGAATATGAAGCCGCCTTCACCATGCTGCCGGGTGTCGAATTCGTGCTGCGGGCCGATGCCCTGTCCATGCTGTTTGCCGGGCTGTCGGCCCTGTTGTGGTTGCTCACCACCATCTATGCCGTGGGTTATCTGGAAGACTCCCCTAACCGCAGTCGTTTCTTCGGTTTTTTCAGCTTGTGTGTGGCCAGTACCATGGGGATTGCGCTGGCCGGCAACCTGTTCACCTTCTTTCTGTTCTACGAAATGCTCACCCTGTCTACCTATCCTTTGGTGGTGCATCGCGGCACGCGCAAATCCCTGCGGGCGGGACGTAACTACATTATTTACACCCTGACCGGTGGTGCAGTGTTGTTGCTGGCCATTGCCTGGTTGCATGGTCTGGTGGGCGACCTGCGCTTTCAGGAGGGCGGGCACTTCGCCGGTGTGGACCCGTCGTTACAGGTGCCCCTGACCATTATCTTTGTGCTTTTGATGACCGGTTTGGGCGTGAAGGCGGCGTTGGTGCCGCTCCATGGCTGGTTGCCCCAGGCGATGGTGGCACCGGCGCCGGTCAGTGCCCTGCTGCACGCAGTAGCGGTGGTTAAAGCCGGCGCCTTTGGCATCATCCGGGTGGTCTTCGAAGTGTATGGCCTCGAAGCCGCGGAGGCCATGGGACTGCTGGCAGGGCTGGCACTGGTTGCGGCCTTTACCATTATCTATGGCTCGACCCGGGCGTTGTATCAGATTGACCTGAAACGACGACTGGCATTCTCGACAATCAGCCAGGTGTCTTACATTGTGTTGGGTCTGTGCCTGTTCGGACCACTGGGTGTGATGGGTGGTCTGGTGCATCTGGTGCATCAGGGCATTATGAAGATCACCTTGTTCTTCTGTGCCGGTAACTACGCCGAAACCCTGGGCGTGCACCGAATCGACGAACTGGATGGCGCGGGTAAGCGCATGCCGGGCACATCGGTGGCGTTTACCCTTGGGGCGTTCGGCATGATTGGTGCGCCGCCGTTGGCGGGCTTTATCACCAAGTGGACCATGGGCGCGGGTGCGCTCGAGGTGGGTATGGACTGGGTGGTGGCGGTTCTGGTGGTCAGTAGCTTGCTGAATGCCGCGTATTTTCTACCGATTCTGCATCGACTCTGGTTTGCCGAACAGCAACAGGCCTGGCCCCATGAGCGCCGTTGGGGCCGACTTGAAACCAGTCCCTGGTTGCTATGGCCGCCCCTGGTGACGGCGGTGCTGCTGGTGTTGGCGGGTATTCTTGCCAATGTGCCCTTCAGCCCACTTAGCTGGGCTGAACTGATTGTGTTGCGGGAGGTGGCGCTGTGATCTTCGCCTCTGCGCCGTTTGTTCTGCTCAGTGTTATGTTGCCGCTTGTTTCGGTGTTGTTGGCGCTGCGTGCCGATTGGCAACAGATCTATCGTTACTGCCTGCCAGTGCTGCCGCTGCCGGCCTTGTTGATGGGTTTGTTGGCGGAGCCTGACTGGTGGTTGGAATTGCCCGGGTTGCTGATCGGTGGTTTGTGGGGGGCGGATGACCTCCGGCGGGTTTTCCTGTTGTTGACCGCGGCACTCTGGCTGATCGGTGGCGTGTTCGCCATCGGCTACCTGAAAGACCACAAATTACGCCGGTTTTGTGTGTTCTGGGCACTGACACTGGTCGGTAATCTGGGCCTTGTGGTTGCTCTGGACGTAGCCAGTTTTTACAGCTTTTTTGCCCTGATGACGTTCGCCGGTTATGGCCTGGTGGTGCACGAGGGCACCGATGAAGCCAACCGCGCGGGCCGGGTGTATCTGGCCATGGCCGTGGTGGGGGAGATGGCGATACTGTCTGGCCTGCTGATGGCGGCTCAACTGGCGGGCAGTGGCTTGCTGGCGGACTTGCCCGCAGCCATCGCCGATGCGGATCGACGCTGGTTGATCATGCTGTTGTTGCTGGCAGGTTTCGGGGTGAAGGCCGGTTTGCCGTTGTTGCACTTCTGGCTTCCGCTGGCGCATCCGGTAGCCCCGACACCGGCCAGTGCCGTGCTCAGTGGCGCCATGATCAAAGCCGGCCTGCTGGGCTGGCTGGTGACCCTGCCCTTCGGAGAGGTGTCTCTGCCGGATTGGGGCAACGGGTTGGTGCTGCTCGGAGCAGTGGGTTCGCTGGGTGGCGCCGCATTGGGCCTGTGCCAGCAGCGCCCGAAAGCGGTACTGGCCTATTCCAGTATCAGCCAGATGGGGCTGATCACGTTGATGGTGGGCGCGGCACTGGCCAATGCAGAGGCTGCGGCACCGTTGTTTGCGGTGATGGCGCTGTACGTGTTGCATCATGGCCTGGCCAAGGGCAGCTTGTTTTTGTCTACAGCGATGGCGTTGCCGGCCAGCCGTGGCGGCCAGTGGCTGATGTGGTTGCTGATTGCGCTGCCGGGGCTGTCTCTGGCCGGTTTGCCGTTTACCAGTGGCGCTGCCAGTAAACTGGCGATGAAAGAGCTTCTCAAACCGGACCGCTTTGATTTCGCTATGGCCGCTTATTTACCCGTGCTGATGAGTGCCGGTGCTGTGGCTACCATGTTGCTGGTCTGGCGGTTTCTCTGGGTGCAGCGTGCGGATGCCAGCACCGGTAGCAATCCTCCGTTTCTATGGCTTGGCTGGGGCTTGGCGACGGTCGCCAGTGTTGTCCTGTTCTGGTTGTTGCCCTGGCATGCCGACGTTCCGCAAAAAGCCTGGTTGAGCGCCATGGTGCAGGACGCCTGGAGTCTCTTCTGGCCCATTCTGGTGGCCACGCTGTTAGCTGCCGTTGCGTTGCGTTTAGTCAAACAGCGATAGCTGATTGTCAGGACGTTGGCTGCTGGCGGCCTTGGGCCGTGCCTGATGCGGTCCTTTGCGGCTGCCATGGCGGTCCAGAACACGGCCGGTTTCTTCCCGGCTGACGTGTTGCTTGCGAAAGTCCCCCACCGCCTTGCGCGCAGCCCGTGCAGCCTGCTCATGGTCGCACACCGGGGCAATGTAGGTGTTGCCGCCGAACCGGGCCTTCTGGGCCGGCGTCATCAGCCAGGGGGTATGGATCATCTCGGTGGGCACCCCGGCCAGCTCCGGAATCCAGCGGCGAATGAATTCACCTTCCGGGTCCAGTTTCTGGCTTTGCAGCACCGGGTTGTAGATTCGCAGGGCATTGATGCCGGTCAGGCCGGATTGCATCTGGGTCTGGGAGTAATGAATGCCCGGTTCAAAATCGGTGAACAGGCGGGCCAGGTGCAGGGCCGGATCACGCCAGTGCAGCCATAACTGATAGCTGGCCACCGCCATCAACATGGCCCGCATCCGGAAGTTGATCCAGCCGGTGTGTTGCAATGCGCGCATGCAGGCGTCTACAAGAGGCCAGCCTGTCAGGCCTTCCTGCCAGCGCTGCAATCGCTCTGAATCGTTGGGCCCGGTTTTCATACTCTCCAGTTCCCGATGCATGGCGCGGAATTCCAGCTCCGGCTCGTCTTCCAGCTTCTGGATAAAGTGGCAATGCCAGTGCAGGCGTGAGCGAAAGCTGGTCAGGCTTTTCTTCTTGCGCGGTAAACTGTTGCGGTGTTCCCCGGTGCTTTTGGCACTTTGATACACCTCGCGCAGGCTGACGGTACCGTAGGCCAGGTGCGGGCTGAGGCGGGAACAGGCGCGGACAGCCGTCAGCGGGCTGGAAATGTTGAACTGGTAGCCTACGCAGCGACGGTCAAGGAAAGACGCCAGCAGCTTGCCTCCCCGCAGGCTGCCTCCGGCCTGACGGTCCGGGCAGCGATCGGGTCGCGCAAACGCCGGTGCAGTGGTGTCGTGATGGGGAAGGTGTGCGGGGTCGACGGCAGGAATGGCCGCTGGCGCGTCCAGGACCGGTTGTCGCATCAGTTGGCTCCAGGCCTTGTCCCAGACATCTCGGTCTTTCAATCGCCGTACCACGCCAAACTGGTGCCATTCCCGGAACTCAATCCCGGTTTCCGAACACCACTCGATCACCGATTTGTCTCGCTCAAACGTCCACAAACCACCGGTTTCCTGATGGCAGAAGACCCGCTGGATCGAATGGCTGGCCTGTAGCTGCTTGAGCGCGCTGACAACCGACCCGCGCATGACTAACAGTTGGCTACCCGCTGTGCGTAACTGCTGTTGCAGGTCGTTCAGCGACTCCTGAATGAAATCCCATTGGCGACCGCTGGTATCGGGTTGTTGCCAGTACTCGTCTTCGATCACGTATAACGGGATCACCGGCTCGCCCAAGGTTGCTGCAGCTACCAGGGGTGCGTGATCGCGGGTGCGCAAGTCGCGCTTGTACCACACCACCGTGGTCATGCTGAGGCGCCTCCAGCTTCACTCCGGGCACGCCGGCACCGTTCGCTGCAGTAGCGAACATGGTCCCAGTCCTTTGCCCATTTCTTGCGCCAGGTGAAGGTGCGATGGCAGATCGGGCAGGTTTTTTCAGGCAGGTTCGGTTTTTTGTGCATCGACGTTTTATGGGTTTAACTGAAAGAGTGGGTTTTACTTTTATACGTCTCTGATGTGTCACGGGTTTTCTTATGTCTCAATTTGATGAAAGTATCCAGCCTCCATCTGTACTGATTTTCGACTGGCACGGCACTCTGGTGGACACCCATGACGCGATGTTCAGCGCGATGGAAGACATGTTGCCGCAGCTGGAAGATCTGGATCTGGTGGACCAGTTGTTGCCGGAGGAGCAATGCCGTACGCAAGACGATGCCCGGCTGGTTCGCTACATCAGGATTTTCCGGCGCCTGCATCCCCGTATTCTGACAGAGCGTCGGGTATCGCGTACCGACATCTTTAATGCCATTTTCGGTGATAACAAAGCTGCCAAGTTGGTTGCGCATCAAGCCTATAACACCGCTTACCGAAAATACTTCGGGCAGGTGAAGCCATTTCCGCCAGGCGCCTATGAGTATCTGTCAGCCCTGAAGGCGATGGGCATCAAGCTGGCAGTGTCTACCAATCGCAATCGGGAGTTTCTGGATAAAGAGCTGGCGATGGTGGATGAAGGGCGCTGGCATCATCTGTTTGACGCGACCGTGTGCGCCGATGATGTCACCGAGTACAAACCCGACCCGCAAGTGATCGTGAAGGTGCTGGAACAGCTCGGCTTGCCGCCGGATCACAGGGCCTGGTACGTGGGTGACAGCTACGTGGATATGCTGACTGCTCATCATGCCGGGGTGTCTGGCGTGTTCTACAACGGTGCGGGTTGGGAGCCTGAGCGGATCGCCAGCTGGTTTACCAGGCGGGACGCTCCGGCCGCCATTCTGGACAGTTTTGAGGAGTTGATGGATCTGCTCGGGCTGCTGGAGCGGTCGCATCCGGCCGGCTTCAGTGCGCGACCGGCGGAGGTGCGGCCAAAGCCCTTCCCGCCGCCCGAGCGACCAGAGCCACGCATAGAGCCGGACTGGCACCCGGCGGTGGTGAAGTTGATCCGCCCGGCCGTGGTGTTGTTCGACTGGCACGCGACCCTGGTCGACACCCTGGACGCCATGTATCACGCGGTGGATGACATGCTTCCGGATTTTCATGCGCTCGGATTGATGGGCCGCATGGTTGTCCCGGAAGACAGCAAAACCCCGGAAGATGCTCGCCTGGTGGCCTACGTTCGAGAATTTGCCAGACTGCACCCGCGCGTGAAGGCTGACCGGAAGATCTCCCGCACGGATATTTTTGAAGTGTTGTTCGGGGAGGACCAGGAGGCCAAGCAAGAGGCCCACAAAGCCTTCAATCATCATTATCGCAATCACTACGGCACCGTTAAGGCATTCGAGCCCAGAGTCAGGCATGTTCTTGAGGGGCTGCAACGGCTGGGCATTCAGGTGGGGGTGATCACCAACCGGGATCGTGAGTTTTTTGAGCACGAGTTGGCGGCGGTGGAAGACACCGGCTGGACCTATCTGTTTGAAGTGGATGTGTGCGGTGACGATACCCCGTTGCGCAAACCACACCCGGACCAGTTGCTGCTGGCGGCGCAAAAGCTGGATTACCCGCCAGGCCCGAGCGTGTGGTACGTGGGTGACTCCACCACCGATGTGATTGCTGCCAAGCGCGCTGGCATGACGTCGGTGTTCTTTAACGGCGCGCAGTGGGACCAGCCCTGGTTGAACCGGATATTTCCCGGCACCCACAAGCACCCGGACAAGCCGGATGTGGTAGTCAACGACTTCTCGGAATTCTGGGCGCTGGTGCTGGCGTGCGAGGTGGGGCCGCCCTGAATGTTACTGCCCGTCAGGTGCTGGCCTTTTGTTACCGTTGGACTGCTCGAAATTTTGCAGTGTTTCTTCGATCGCAAGACCCAGAGAGAGCACGCCCTCAACACCGTTGTTAGGCTCCTGCAATGGCACCGGCACACTGACGGTAATCTGGAACTGACGGGTTGAAGCGTCGTAGCGAATCGGGGATATCCAGAGATCGGCTTTGTGTTCCGCTCGAAGCCCGACTTCCGTCACAATTTCCTGAAATTTGGGTTCATCGCCCTGCCAGTAGTCAGACGAAAGCTGGCTCATGGCCACCAGCGCGCCTTTGTTGTCGGTGAGCAAAATCTCGGTGATCAGGTCGGGATGATTGGCCTGCCAACGGCTCAGGTTTTGCGAAGCTGGCAACGCCAGGATCTCGCTGGCCAATGGTGTTGGTTGCTCTGGTGCCAGTGCCTGCCAGATGGTGTCTTGGATGAGAATGTCGGTAAAGGTATCAAACCTTGGGCCCTGGTGGATTGCCTGGGGTAAGTTGATCTGGCTGACCAGGTCCCGGATCAACTGATTGGCCACACTGGCAACATGCAGATGCTCTTCTTCAGTGAGTTGCATGTGCTGGCCCATACAGCTCGCAAGCTGTCGGTTGAACTGAGTCATAAAGCCAGGGTGTTCCGTAGCGAAGCTTGTATTCAGGTACAGGTGCAATGGGGCGTATCGTAAAAATCGGTGCTCCAGGGTCTGGCCCAATGATGGCTGCTCTGCCTGGAGTGCTGCCATCACTCTTTGGTCCATCAAGGCCAGATCGATTCGATGTCGGTTCAGCAGCGCTGGTAGTTGCTCCGGCGAGCTCACCGACATAGACGGTTGTACACCTTGGTTAACAAGCCAGGCCTCTTCATTGCTGCCACCGATAACACCGATTCTGGCGGCTCCCACCTCTGGCCAGACATCCCGGTAAAACCAGTACCATTTTTCGAGGGCTACCGGGTGGCTGATCACGGCGGTTTCATCCATAGCCGGCGATGGGTCAACGGCAAAGTAACCATCTACCAGGTTACGCTGGAGGGCGAAGCGGGCCCGGCTCTGGGGCATCAGGCGAATGTGAGTGCTGGCACCGGCCAGATCCATGGCACAGCGGATGGTCGCGACGGTTTCACCGATGACCTGAGGCCCGTCCGGTGACGGATTGGCGTACTGGTAAGGGGGCGACTTAAAGGTATACAGGCTGTACACCTCATGGCCAGCGGTAGCGATCGGGGAAATCACGGCAAGCAGTATGACGACGGTAAACACCCTGACAGACATGCCTTGCTCCAGCATCCGTATTGCTGACAAAGAATCGATGCTCGAAGCATAGCAGTCATTCCGGTGCTTTTCCGTAAGCCTTTTCTTCAATGCATGTTAAAGCTCTTCAATGTGCTCCAGCAACCATTCACCCCGGCTGATAATCGCCTGTCGACGCTGCTCAGGTTGTTTGTCCCAGTTCCGGTACATCATGGTCATCCGTGGATTGTTGGCAAAATCGTCCCGGTGGCGATCAATGAAGTGCCAGTACAGGGCGTTAAACGGGCAGGCACGATCGCCGGTGGCATCCTGCACCCGGTAGTGGCAATTCTGGCAGTGGTCAGACATCCGCTGGATATATTTGCCACTGGCGGCGTAGGGCTTGGAGCCCAGATAGCCGCCATCGGCATGCATAACCATACCCAGCGTGTTTGGTAACTCTACCCAGTCAAAGGCGTCGATATACACCGCCAGGTACCAGTCGCAGATGTCTTCCGGCTTTATGCCAGTCAGCAGGGCAAAATTGCCGGTCACCATCAAACGCTGAATGTGGTGGGCATAGGCGTTGCGGGCGCTGGCATCGATGGCTTTGTGCAGACAGCGCATTTTGGTGTCACCGGTCCAGTAAAACCAGGGCAGGGCACGGGTGTTGCCAAGTCGGTTTTCCTGCGCGTAACCGGGCATCAGCAGCCAGTAGATACCGCGCACAAATTCGCGCCAGCCAATGATCTGGCGCACAAAGCCCTCTACCGCATTCAGGGGTGCCCGGCCGGAATACCAGGCTTGAACGACCGCCTCACAGGTGGTGACCGGGTCCAGCAAACCGGTGTTCAGGTAGGGCGACAGAATGGAGTGGAACAGCCAGTCTTCGTGGTCAGACATGGCATCCTGATAGTCCCCGAAGCAGGGCAGAGCGAAGTCAATAAAGTGTTCCAGCGCCTGTTGCGCTTGCTCGTGAGTGACGGCGAAGTGAAAGTCGTCGCTGGAGCCGAAATGATCGGCAAAGTGGTCATTCACCAGTTGCAGAACGTCGCGGGTAATCGCATCGGGTTCCACTCTGAAGGGCGCTGGCGCAGGTGGCTTGCCGGACCACTTTTTCCGGTTATTGGCGTCGAAGTTCCATTGCTCGCCTTCCGGCTTGCCATCCGGCGTCATCAACAGCCCGGTTTTTTTACGCATCTCGCGGTAGAAGAACTCCATGCGCAGCTGTTTGCGCCCTTTGGCCCACTTGGCAAACTCCTCTTTGTGGCAAACAAACCGGGTGTCTGGGTGAATCACAACCGGAATGCCCAGCGACTCATGCCATTGGCAGATCTGCGAATGCAGTCGCCACTCACCGCACTCGGTGGTCATCAGCGCATCGGGGTTGAGCTCTTTGGTCAGTCGTGCGACGACGGCTTCGAGGGATTTGTCGGGATTGTCCGGGTGGTAGGTCTGGTAATGCACCCGCCAGCCGTCCTGCTCCAGCTCCCGGGCAAAGTGGCGCATGGCGCTGAAGATGAAGGCCAGCTTCTTCTTGTGGTGATTGGTGTAGCTGGCCTCGTCGTACACCTCGGCCATCACCACCTGGTCCTGGTGTTTGTCTGCCTTCGCTAGGGCAGACAGCTGGGGGCTCAGCTGGTCGCCAAGTATCAGAATCAGGTTGGCCATTCGGTCCACTCCGGTCGCAAGGATTATCCTAAAGGGGTAGGCACAATACGCCATCAGCGCAAGGGTGGTTCAGTGTCTCGGTTGATAGACTTCAGATGATACGTGTCAATTGGTGGCTGGCCCCGGTGGGGCATAATGGCCACTTTCCGGCTTGCCGATCATTTCTGACGTTAGAGTTTCTACTATGGCTTCCAACACCGCAGCAGATAACAACCTGCCCGCCTTTATCTGGGATGAGGCGCTGATCCGCCGCTATGATCTGAGCGGCCCCCGTTACACCTCGTACCCGACGGCGGTGGAATTTACCCAAACCTACGGCATTGACGACATGGTCAAAGCCGCAGGCCGCAGCAAGGCAGCCGGCGGCCCGATTTCCCTGTACACGCACCTGCCGTTCTGCGCGCATCTCTGCTACTACTGCGCCTGCAACAAGGTGATCACCAAAAAGCGCGACAAGGCGATGCCCTATGTCGAGCGGGTACTGAAGGAGGCGGCTATCCAGTCCAGGCTGTTTGGTGCCGACCGGCCGGTGCAGCAGTTGCACTGGGGCGGCGGCACACCGACTTTCCTGCCGAAGGATGTGATGCAACACCTGATTGCGGGCTACGGGGAATTGTTCAACCTGCAGACCGGCGAAGACCGCGATTACAGTGTTGAAATAGACCCACGGGAAGTGGACCAGGACACCCTGTCGACGCTCTGGGAGCTGGGCTTTAACCGCATCAGTCTGGGGGTTCAGGATGTGAACCCGCAGGTGCAGAAGGCGGTTAATCGCGTTCAGCCCCGCGAAATGACCGAAGCGGTGCTCAATGAAGCGCGCCAGCTGGGCTTCCGCTCCATCAATCTGGATCTGATCTACGGCTTGCCGTACCAGACCCCGGACAGCTTCGCTGAAACCCTCGAGTCGGTGATCGAGATGTCGCCGGACCGACTCTCGGTGTTCAGCTACGCCCATCTGCCGGACCGGTTCTACCCGCAAACCCGGATTCAGCAAGACACCTTGCCCAGCCCGCAGCAGAAGTTGACCATCCTGCACAACACCATCAACCGTTTACTGGAAGCCGGCTACGAATACATCGGCATGGACCACTTCGCCAAGCCGGACGACAGCCTGGCCGTGGCCCAGCGTGAAGGCCGCCTGCACCGGAATTTCCAGGGCTACACCACCCATTCGGATTGCGACCTGGTATCGCTGGGTGTATCCGCCATTGGCCAGACCGACGATGCCTATTTCCAGAACAACCACGAACTGCCGTCCTGGGAGGCGTCCATTGATGCGGGCCAACTGGCGATCATCCGGGGCGTCGGCCTGAGCCGGGATGACCGCATCCGCCGCTGGGTGATTGGTCAGCTGATCTGTCAGTTCCGCCTGGATCGCAAGCAGTTTACCGATCAGTGGGGTGAGGACTTTGATCGCTACTTTACCGATGAGCTGAACCGCTTGAAGCCGATGATTCAGGACGAGTTGATCGGCGACACCGGCGCTGTGTTGCAGGTGCAGCCGGCCGGTCGGTTGCTGATCCGGGCGATTTGCCAGATCTTTGATATGTATCGGAAGGAAGGCGCTAGCCAGCGGTTCTCTCGAATTATCTGATCATTATTCGCGAGAGCTGAACGAACAAGGGCTGCCAGATGGCAGCCCTTGTTCGTTTAAGGTGGGGTGATTAACCGGCCATTTTGAACTCGTTGGCCAGATCCTGAAGCCTGCGGGCAAGCCTGGCCTGTTCCTGAGTCATCTGGCTAATCTCCTGCGATCCGGTCAGGGTCAGAATTGCGGCCCCACTGACCGATTCCATGCTGCCGGCCAATTCCCGGGTGACGGCAACCGGCTCTTCAGAGACGGTGGCAATCTGGGTGGCCATGTCAGAGATGCTGTTTACATCGGTCAGGATGTCGGCAAAGGTCTTCTCCATCTCGGAAGCCTGTTCGCCGGCTCGGCGTTTTTCCATGGCACTGTTGGAGGCGTCAGCGACCTGCTGGGTATTCTGTGAGATTTCCTCTGAGGTGGCTGACATCTCCTCGGTGGCCGCAGCAACCTGCTCAATCTGCTGCTGCTGACCTTTGATCTGACCGGTATTCTGGCCCCCTAGGCCAGACAGCTGTTGCTCAAGGCGCTCAATGCTGGCCCTGATCGCGCGGTCAAAATCAGTGTCAGACACTAGTGCCTGAAGCCCGTTGCGGTAGGTCCGAAGGCTTTGGTCTGTGTCCTGTCGTTGGGCAGCCAGTTCCCGCTTTGTCTGTTGCTCGCCACTGGAGCCTACTGCGCTCGACAGCACAACAGCGGAGCGGCCCCGTTCCTTTTGCAAAGACTCGATCAGCGGATCTCCAAGCTCTGCAAATTCACCATGGCCTGTGATTGGCGCATGTTGTTGAGGTCGTCCGCGTTACGACTGATGCTGAAAGTGGCAAAGAAAACGATAACCAATAATGCCGGCAACACCAGGGTGATGAGTTTTCCGCGCATGGAGAGGTTGTTGATGAATGACATGGAAGGTCCCCTTCACTGAATTTATTTGTCCATTGTGGGCAAGTGTAGCAGTTGGGGGTATTCACAAGCTGGGGTAGGCGTAGAGGTAGTTTCAGCTCTGTAAGTTGCTGTAAAGGAATGTTAGTTGTCTGACTTTGATGAATTAATCTCAGGTGTAGGTAGTAGTGCGATGAATACTTCTTCAGTGATATAGCCAGCCTTTGGTGTGCCAGCGAACAGACCAGATCATGGCTTGGGGCTAGTCTGGCGCTGTACCCATAACCAAAGGAGGGAATGCTCATGAGTATGTTCAATGCGGATGAAATGAAAGGCAAATGGAAGCAACAGGTCGGAAAAGCAAAAATGACCTGGGGCAAGCTGACGGAGGATGAGCTTCTGGAAGCAGAAGGCCGCCAGGAAAAACTGGCGGGTCTGGTTCAGGAACGTTATGCCGTTACCCGGGAAGAAGCCGAGAAGCAGGTGAAAGAGTTTTTCGGTAAAAGTTAAGGTTGGTCAGCCCACCCAGACCACGAGTCCAGATCTCGCGGTTTGGCGTTGGGCCTAACAGGAGCATGCTGTCATGCTGGAAACAATTGCCGTCATACTGTTGATACTTTGGGCCCTGGGGCTGGTTACCTCCTATTCCATGGGAGGCTTTATTCACATTCTGTTGGTGGTCGCGATTGTCGTCATACTGCTGCGGGTGATTCGTGGTCGAAGTTTGTAAGCTTCTGATTCGCATGGTGACAAAGGTCAAGGCATGCCCTGTGAAAGTGGCGTTATGGTAGCGCCACCCTTGCAGTGGAGAATGCCATGGAACTCGTCTGCCCCGCGGGTAGTCTTCCCGCTCTGAAAACCGCTGTCGATAACGGCGCCGATGCGGGCATTGAATACGCCCACGCCAAAGGCAGCCGGGTATTTGCGCAATCAACACCTACCCACAATCGGATGGCTGGGAGCAGTGGAAGGGAGCTGTCGACCGCGCCGCCAATCTGGGTGTGGATGCCATCATCCTGGCCGACATGGGCTTGCTGGACTATGCGGCCAACAAGTATCCGGAAACTCCTCGCCATTTGTCTGTGCAGGGTTCTGCCACCAGTCACGAAGCCCTTTCTTTTTACAAGGACAATTTTGATATTCGCCGGGCCGTATTGCCCCGGGTGCTCTCCATTGATCAGGTGAGGAGCGTCGCCAAACAAAGTCCGGTGGAGCTGGAAGTCTTGGCCTTCGGCAGCCTGTGCATCATGGCTGAGGGTCGTTGCTATTTATCGTCCTACCTCACCGATGAGTCCCCGAATACCCGGGGTGCCTGCTCACCCGCCAAAGCTGTGCGCTGGCAGGAAACCCCTCAAGGCCTCGAATCCCGCCAACGCAGCCCCGCCTACATTGCCGACGTTGCCCGCACCTGGCGTCAGGCGCTGGACCGGCTGGACGCAACGCCCGGCATGTTCTCCGTAGAGAGCCAGTGGAACAATACGCTGGCCGGGCTCTCCGAGGGTGGCCTGACCACCATTGGCGCTTATCACCGAAAGTGGAAATGAGGTTCAACGGTCTATGATGAAATTATCTCTTGGCCCGGGATTTGAAGGCCTGTGGCAAGAACGTGGTGTTGTCGACCCTCACGCTGATCGAATCCGAAGCGGACCTGCGCCGTTTACGCAGATTCTGCGAGCAGGATGAATTCCTGGTTGAAGCCAACGATCAGAGCGCCCTGCAGGTGGCCATCCGCAACAAGATCCCGTTTGTGACCGGTCCCTCCATGAATATCTACAATACCGCCACTCTGAAAATCCTGACCAGACAGGGCCTGCAGGGCTGGAACCTGCCGGTGGAGCTGGGCAAGGAAACTCTGGAACAACTGATCAACGAGCTGAAAGCCGAAGGGCTGGATTTACCCGCAGAAGTCTTCTCCTGGGGCTTTTTACCGCTGGCCTGGTCGTCCCGTTGCTTTACCGCCCGCCATTACAACCTGCCCAAAGACAACTGCGAGTTCCGCTGCCTGGAGCATCCGGATGGCATGGAACTGCGTTCCCGTGAAAGCCAGGAGCTGTTCCGCCTGAACGGCATCTCCACCCTGTCTGGCTCCCGCTGCGACTTGATGCGGGAGTTGCCGGACATGGAACGAATGGGGGTGAGCACGTTACGCCTGAGCCCGGAACATCAGGGTATGGACGAGGTGGTCAAACGCTTTGATCAGGTACGCCGGGGTGAAGTGCCAGCCACCGACCCGCTGCAGCTGGTGGAAGCGCCGCCGTGTAATGGTTATTGGTATAGCAGGCCAGGGATGGATTTGGTTGCTTCGTGATCCGTTGGCTTACGATTGCCACGCGCCCATCAGTGCACCCGACCCCAGCACCAGTGAACCTCCCACTTCTGCAACAATCATTAGCACCATAAAGCCATGAATTAACCAGGGCGGTAGTGTGGTGCTACCCAACTTGTGCGGTTTGCGAAGCTGGTTGCTGGTGTCCCGAAGCAGACCATGGATGATGTAGGTTCTGATGGCCAGGGCAAAGAAGCCCAGGGCCGCGGCTGCCGCCAGGGTGTTCAGCCAGCTGGGATAAACGCTGTAGCCGGCAAACCAGCCCAGCAATACGGCGGCAAAGCTGTACATCAATGAGCTGCGGTGGGCGACATCAACATACTTGGGGGCCACTGCTTTCGCGCTGGTAGCCATGCACCAGTATTTCCAGATCCCAGTCAGTAATCCGGTCATAAAGAAAAGGAAAGCGGCACTCAGGCAGAGCTTTTCGGCCATGGTCATAGTTGGGGGTTCCGGGATATTGCGCCATGGCCATCACCGGCTCCAATCCCAAAACCAGAAGGCTAGGAGTAAAAAAAGAATCAACCGCCCGTCATATTCATAAAGCGAAGAATCTCGACATCCCCGTCGGCAGAAAAATGATGCCGCTCCGGCTTCAGATCCATCGCATCGATAATGGTTTGCCGCAGCTTGTCGTCCGTCACCGGATGGCCCCGAAGCACCCGCATCAAATTTACCGAATGCTCATTGCCCAGACACAGCAACAACCGCCCCTCCACCGTCACCCGAACCCGGTTACAGGTAGAACAAAAATTATGGGAATGTGGCGAAATAAACCCGACACGAATTGAACTGTCCGGCATCCGGTAATAACGAGCAGGCCCACCGGAATTTTCTGTAGCCTCCATCAACTCATGATCCTGGCTAATCAGCTCACGCACCTCATCGCTGGTGCACAACGCTAAACCACGATCATGCTCCGAAATCTCGCCCAGCGGCATTTCCTCAATAAAGGTGATATCCACCTGCTTGGCCCGGGCAAACTCGACTAACTCGGAGACTTCCTCATCGTTACGGCCTTTCATCACCACCGTATTCAACTTGATGCCTCGAAAGCCAGCGTCCCTCGCTGCGTCTATGCCCTCAAGCACCTGATCCAGATTGCCGGTACGGGTAATGTTGCGGAACTTGTCCCGGTCCAGTGAGTCCAGACTGATGTTAAGGCGATGCAGCCCTGCCTTGCGCAGTTTCTCGGCCATTACTGGCAGCTGACTGCCATTGGTGGTCATGGCGAAATCCCGTAAACCGTAGGTGCCAATTTCCGTGACCAGATCCAGAATATCTTTGCGGACCAGCGGCTCGCCGCCGGTCAGCCGGATCTTCTCGGTGCCGAGATTGACAAAGTTGCGGGCGATCCTGGCGATTTCCTCCAGAGTCAACACCTGCTGGCGGGGCAGAAAGGTCATTTCCTCGGCCATGCAGTAAACGCAACGGAAATCGCAGCGGTCAGTCACCGATAGGCGCACATAGTTTACGGTGCGGCCAAATCGGTCTGTCAGTCTGGTCTGTGGCATGGGGACGCGGTCCTGTCTCAACGCAATAGCGTAAGTGTAGACCAAGTATGGCAAAACTTGCGTGGTATTCCGATACCCATCGGGCGGTAATCTCTCCAGCGACTTCTCTAAAGAGATGGATTCTTTTTCTTGTAAGATGTATTTTCAATGAATGTAATTGTGGTGTGATTTGAATCGCGAAAACAAGGTAGAATAGATGCAGTTATGAACAGTCGCCAAGCCCGCATCATAGGAGCACAAACCGGTAAAACCGGTTTCCGAATTCTTGCGTATATTTCGATCGGTATTGCCGCAGTGGGATTAATACTTCCATTGTTGCCGACCACGCCGTTTGTTCTGCTTGCCGCTTATTTTGCCAGTAAAGGTTCTCCAGCGTTCGCGTTATGGCTGGAAGATCACCCTAAATTCGGCCCTGCCATTGTGCAGTGGCGGCACAGAAGGGCGATACCCGTAACGGCTAAGGTGCTGGCTTGCAGCATGATGGTTCTGAGCTGGACCATGCTGGTCTGGCTGGGCTCGCCAGCGTTTGTGTTGACTGTATCGGGGCTGTTTATGCTGAGTGTTGCCGGATATTTACTCACACGGCCGTCCCGCTGACGATTTCTTACATTTTTGGAGTATTGAATGCACATCACCCGCTATACCGACTATTCGCTCAGGGTTCTGATTTATCTGGCTGAACAGGGTGATCGGCTGGCCACTATCCAGGAAATTGCTGACAGCTATGAAATCTCGAAGAACCACCTGATGAAGGTGGTGCATCAGCTGAACAAAAAAGGTTACATCGAGACGGTTCGTGGCAAGAAAGGCGGAATGCGGCTGCACATGGCCCCGAATGAGATCAACATCGGTGTGCTGGTTCGTGAAACCGAACAGGATCTCAGCATCGTTGAATGTTTCTCAACGAAAAATGCCTGCAAGATCACGTCGGTGTGCGGCCTGAAAGGCATGTTTAACCTGGCACTGAAGGCCTTTTTGGATACTCTCGACAACTATACGTTGGCCGATGTGATCCAGGATCATCATCGGCCGCAGTTAGTGCGCTTGCTTCAGATCGCCTGAAGTTCGCGCTTGCCCTCCAGGCGGGTTCTCAAGGCATCTGGCAGGGAGTAGCGGGCAATGCGGCTGAGCACGGTGCCGTACTGCTTTGCGAATGTTCCGGTGTTGTAGGGAATATCGTGTTTTTTACAAACGGCCTGCACCTTCTCCGAGATTTCCGGGTAACGGTGTGCTGGCAGGTCCGGGAATACGTGGTGTTCAACCTGATAGCTCAGGTGTCCGCTCAGCACGTGCAGCCACTTGCCGCCAGTAAAGTTGGATGAGCCCGTCAACTGGCGCAAGTACCAGTGGCCTTTACTCTCGCCTTCGCACTCTTCTTCGCTGAACGTTTCCGCGTCCTGAGTAAAATGCCCGCAGAAAATCACAGTTGACGCCCACAGGTTCCTGATCAGGTTGGCGCCCACGTTACCTGCCAGCACAATCGGTGCCACCGGCAATGTCAGCAAAGGGAAGAACACGTAATCCTTGAACGCCTGACGACCGCCCTTTCGGGCAAAGTCTTTCAGGAAGGGGATTTTGTCGCGCAAACGGATCTCACGACGAGTTAGCTTCTCCGTTTCCAGTTCGTGCAGGCCGACACCCCACTGGAACAGGGTGCTGAGCAGAACGTAGTTAATAAACTGCAGGGAATGCCAGGGCTTCCAGCGCTCGTCGTCACTCAGACGCAACACCGCATAACCGTAATCCCGGTCTTTGCCGATGATGTTGGTATAGGTGTGGTGTTCATAGTTGTGGGTTCGGCGCCAGGATTCGCTGGAGCAGGCGGTATCCCATTCGTAGGTTTGTGAGTTCAGGCTGGGGTCGTTCATCCAGTCGTACTGGCCATGCATTACATTGTGGCCAATCTCCATGTTCTCCAGAATCTTGGCAATGCCCAGACTGGCAGTGGCGGCCACAAAAACCGGGGGAATAAAGCCAAAGGGCATCATCACCCGGCCACCAATTTCCAGCGTGCGGTGCAGGCGAATAATTTTGCGGATGTAGTTGGCATCACGTTCACCCAGGTCGGCCAACACTTCATCACGGATGGCGTCCAGATCTTTCTGCAGTTCGTTCAGCTGATCATCGTTAAGTTTTTTCATGGCTTGCTCCTTGCGACCCGTTTGGTCGCAGCATTGAATTTTGGTTTATACGTCCAGTACGACAGGGCCCTGAGGAACTGAAACACACAGTTGCACGGTCTCTTCACCGGGCCCGGATACTTTGCCGGTAAGGCGGTTAACCACGGTGCCACTGGTTTTGCGGCAGCTGCACTGATGACAAATGCCCATGCGGCAGCCGTGCTGTGGCTTGAGGCCGGCGGCCTCGGCGATGTCCAGCAGGTTGGCATCGCCCTCGGAACCCACCATCAGGTTGCTGGTGGTAAAAGTGACTTCGCCACCAAGTTGGGCGCCGTCCAGCTGAGCCTGTGCCGGTGGTGCAAAAAAAGTGCTGTGGATCTGTTGCTCTTTCACACCGCGCTGGTTCAGCAGATCACTGGCCAGATCCATCAGACCTTTCGGGCCGCAAAGATACACTTCCCGTACTTGCAGACCGGTTACCGGTGTCAGGTCGCTGTCTTTCAGGTAGCGAGGTTCTTTGCCCTCATGGGTTGCGATGATCGTCAGTGACAGCGCGGGCCAACGGGCGGCCAGGGCGGTCAGAGCTTCCCGGGCAATCACGTCATCCTGAGTCCGCACGAAGTAGAGCAGGGCAACGGATGCGCGATAGTTTTCGGCGGCCATAGTCTCGAGTTGGCTCAAAATCGGCGTGATGCCACTGCCGCCCGCAATATAAAGCGCGGGTTTGGCAGGCTGCGGAATCTGGAAGTCACCGAAGGCTTCGGTCAGGCCGATCACATCGCCTTCTTCCAGCGAGTCGTGCATCCAGTTGGTTACCAGACCGCCGGGCAGGCGCTTTATGGTCAGCGTGATCTGCCCCTGAAGCTCCCAAAGCAAGGGTGAGCTGGACAAACTGAAGGTGCGGGTACGGCGAACGCCGTTCACATCAGTACAGATGTTCACATGCTGCCCCGCCTGAAAGCCGGTCCAGCGCTTGGCCGGTGTCAGTACAAAGGTTTTGGTGTCGCCGGTTTCCGCAATAATGCGTTCAACCCGGGCCGGTGTGTACTCTTGTACCCACATAGGGTTTAGGGTTTCAGTCAACGGATCGAGCCAGGCGGCCGGGTTGTCGCGATTCATTAACTGCCGGCCCAGCCAGTGGAATGCTTTGGTATTTGAAATGCGTGCCAGCATGATATGTTCTCCGAATCTGTTGGTACTTTTCTGTCGTGATGTGTACAAGTGTTCACCTATGTGTACGACTGTACACAGCAATCGTGATTCCAACAATCTTTGTTTTTGTGTTGGCTCAAAATGACAAGCCGGCAGGACTTTTCTTCGGTCTAATGTGTACACTTGTGAACCGGATAAACGTGGTACGGACAAATCAATGGCAGAACAACAAAGACGCAGACCGGGTGAAACCCGCGAGAAGCTGATGAATGCAGCCCTGGCCCTGGTGGGCAAAGGACGACATTTCGCCAGTTTGGGGATTCGGGAAATCACCCGACAGGCCGGCGTGGTGCCTACCTCGTTTTATCGACACTTCCGCAGCGTAGATGATCTCGGCCTGCAGTTAGTCGATGAGCTTGGGCTGGTGTTGCGGCGGATGATGCGCGAGGCTCGAGCGAATGTGCTGCAGGCAGACAAGCTGATTGAAGAATCGGTAGGTATTTTCGTGGCTCACGCTCAAGCCAATCGCAGTTTCTTTCTGTTTATGGCACAGGGCTTGGCCGGCGAGAGCCGGGCAGTGCAGGAGGGGATTCGCAGTGAGATGCGATTCTTTGCCAGTGAACTGGCCAACGATTTACGGCGGCTTCGGTTGGCGGATCATCTTAGCGATGCGGATCTGGATCTGACCTGTGATCTGGTCGTGCGCACGGTGGCGTTCAGTCTGACCGACTTGCTCAGCGTTTCAGAAGATGACGACTATCAGGTGGGGCAGGTACGGAAACGTACGACGCGCTTCCTGCAGATGGTGTTTGTCGGCGCTGCTCACTGGAACAGCAGCAGCGCCTGAACCGGCCACGGCTAGATAATAGATGCCACGCCAATTGCGACCAGTGTGGCGATCACGGGAATCGCGACCGTCACCACAAAGATGTCCTTGTAAGCTTCTTTGTGTTTGAGACCCATAATGGTCAGCATGGCAATCACGGCGCCGCAATGAGGGAGCGAGTCGATACCGCCGGAGCCGAGTGTGGCAATTCGGTGCAGAGTTTCAGGCTCAATGCCCATCGACAGATATTTTTCAGCAAACGTTTGCATAAAGATCTGCAACCCGCCAGACCCCGACCCCACAATTGCTGACACTACGCTGACAGAGGCAAATGCAGATAACAGCGGAGGTAGTGGCAGTTCCAGAACCCACTGCGCAAAGCTCTCAAAGCCCGTGGTTTGCGTGACGACACTGCCGAAACCTATCACGGCTGCGGTGTTGAGCAGCGGCATGATAGCGTCGTTTGCACCGACGCCGAGGCTCTCCATGGCTTTATTGCGAAAATCGGGGAAAAGTAACGCGCAGCTGCCAGCACCGACCATCAAGGCAAAGCTTGGCCAGACTATCGGTTCGCCACTGGCAAACGTTATCAGTGTGCCCAACCATGGTGTCTCGCCATCCGCTATTCCAAGAGCCGTCAAAAGCCTCGGAATAATGATCGTGCCCAACACCAGTGCCAGCGGAACAATGCTGGTCTGCCATTTGGGGCCGTGCTTGAGTGCGGGCGCCATGTTTTCCATATATTCGTCCTGGGCGTTCACCTGATAGCCCTCTCCGGCTGCACGAGCCCGGGTCCATTGCCGTTCCAGGTACATCATGCCCAAAACAAACATGACCGCACCGGCGGTAAGTCCGATCAGAGCGCCAGCGAACAGGTCTGTGCCCAGAGCGGAAGCCCCGATAACATTATGAATTGAGGGCGTGCCCGGGAGTGCAGTCATCGTGAAGGTGCCGGAGCCCAATGCTGTAGCGCCGCAGAAAAGGCGCTTCGGCAGGTTGGCTTCGCGCATAAGCGCGACGCCCAGCGGGTACATAGTGAAAATCACTACGAAGACAACGACACCGCCGTAGGTTAGCAGTGCGCACACCAGTATGGTGACCAGTATCGTGCGTTTTGCCCCCAAGCCTCGAGTAATGGCGTTGGCGATGGAGCCAGCGGCGCCACTTGAGGCCATCATTTTCCCGAAGATGGCACCGGCCAGGAACAAGATAAAAAACTTGCCCGCAAAACTGAAAGCCCCCAGTGGTCCGAATGGGAAGTGCTCAAGCAGAGTCGGAGACAGGCCCAGCCCGTTGGTCACTGCGACGATCAGGCTGGATGCCAGAGCGGCGACCAGAATGTTGACACCGCGCAACGCCATAAAAATCAGCAGAATCAGGCCCGCCAGAAGGCCAAGGTTTGCAAGCATGTGAGCTCCTGTCAGTTCCGGAAACCTGGATCAATTCTATCGAGCTTGCGGAGTAACCCGGGCCAGGCCAGCTTTCCACCGAGGCCCTTGGTCACTTGATCGGCTTGCTGTTTGATGGTGTCGACGATGCCCGCGGGTATGGGAGTCAGTGGTCGGTTGCCCGCGAGTGCTTTGATTTGAATCTGACACGACGTCTGCAGGATATACATGGCAAGAAATGCATCAGCAATACTGGTGCCGGTGGTCAATAAACCATGATTGCGCAGGATCATGAAGTTTGCCTTGCCCAGATCTTTCTGCAGGCGGGTCTTTTCGTCTTCACGCAGGGCGACCCCTTCATAATCGTGATATGACAAACTCGCCAGCGCAAAGAGGCTTTGCTGCGACAGCGGTAACAAACCATCCTGCTGGGCTGATACCGCAATACCATCGGCTGTGTGCAGGTGCATTACACAGGCCGCATCGTCTCTCACTGCGTGAATAGCGCTGTGGATAGTAAAACCGGCGGGATTGATGTCGAAATCGCCAGTGTTGATCTTGTTCCCGTTCTGATCAATTCGCACGAGGCTTGATGCGGTGATTTCTTCGAACATCATTCCGTAGGGATTAATCAGGAAGTGGTGTTCATCGCCGGGTATTCGCGCGGAGATGTGAGTAAAAACAAGGTCGTCCCAACCGTGCAGTGCAACCAGTCGATAGGCCGCCGCAAGGTCAATCCGAAGTTGCCATTCCTGTTCACTGACATTGTCTTTCTTTGACGGAATGGAGAGCTGTCCTGACATGATTCGTTTCTCTCTGTGCGTGTTGTTTTTGTAGTACTCATTCTATCTAGCGCCGAGTTTAGGGATAAGTGATCGGCCAAGACTGTCAAATCGTTTACACTTCAGTGTATGACCGATATCAAGACGATCCTCGCAGATTGCCCATTGTTTGCTGGCTTCCCGCCGCATGCGTTTGACGACCTTGCCGACATTGCCCGCATCCGGAAGTTTGAGACGGATGACCCGATCTATGACAAAGGCTCCGCCACATCCACGTTGAACGTGATTGCTTCGGGTGTGGTTCGAATAAGTTCAGTCAACTCAGCGGGGCGGGAGGCAACTCTGATCATGTTCAATGCCGGAGTCTGGTTCGGAGATTCGCTTTTTTCGCCTGGCATGAAGAGAGTATATGGAGCAACGGCTCATGAGGCGGCCACCGTGATCGAGCTGCCCGGCGACGCTTTCCGGGGCGTGATGGCAAAGTATCCGGAGTGCTACCCGGTGATACTGGACATGGTGAGCCGCCGCCTATGGGCGGCGATGTCGATTATCGAGGACGATGCACTGCGCGGCATTGCTGCAAGGGTTGGCCGCCGGTTGCTGTTCCTGGCTCAGATTCAGGGTAATGGCGATGCTCGCACTGAACCGGTCATTATCCGCATTACTCGTGAACACATAGCGAATATGATGGGCATGACCCGCCAGGGCGTGCATAAGTGGATCAAGGACTTTGAGCGTCGTGGTCTACTGAAGCTGACGTACGGCCGGATCGAACTGACCAACCCGGCAACATTGCAGCACTACGTGGACACCCTCGATTGACGCATGGCTTATTAATTTCTGCTTTTGCTGCCTGGGTCAGTCTGTGTTTTCTTGCGTCGCGTTGGCTTTGCAGTGGCCGTTCCGGTTTGAGCGGCCGGTGGCAGGATCAGCTGCTCAAGCTCATCCAAAGCCTCGCCGGTATAAACCGCAAGTCTCTGCATGCTCGGCAGGGTGTCCCGACAACCGGTAAAGCCGAAGTTAAGGGAGCCGTCATAGCTCAAGCAGGTGATGTTCAGCGCGCCGCCATGAGCAATCAGCGACACCGGGTAGGTGGCTTCCAGTCTGGCGCCTTCATAGTAGAGGGTTCTTTCTGGTCCCGGCACGTTAGAGATGGTGACGTTGAATACCGGCCGCATGCGGCCGCCAAGGCCAGACATCAACTGCAGGATGTAAGGCGACATCAGCAACATGGTGTACTGGGTCAGTGCGCTGCGGGGCAGTTTGGACAGGTGCTCTTTGGCGCGCCGGGTAGACGACTTGATCTGTTGCAATCGGTTCAGTGGATCGGCTTCGTCGGTGGCCAGCGAGGCAATCATAAAGCTGATCTGAGTGCCGGTGCCTTCGTCGTCGGCCGGGCGGATATTCACAGGAATGCCCGCCGTCAGAGGGGTCTCAGGCACGCTGTCCTGTTCCTGTAGAAAACGCCGCAAGGCGGTACCGCAAAGATACAGCACAATGTCATTCAACGACCCGCCGGAAGCATGGGCCAGGTTTTTCAACCGGTCGAGCTGGTAATGCTGGGTAGCAAACCGGCGTTGCCCGGTCACCCGGTGGTTAAGAATGGACACCGGGCCTGTGAAGGGCGCGGTCAGGCCGTCTTCCGGGTGACGGACCGAGTGCAGCAGGCGATTGCCGGCTTGCCAGAGCCGGGGCGCCATATCCGCCTGCAGCTTGAGGGCGTCCATCGCTTGAGACACTGCGGCAGGAACGCTGGCTTCTTTGTCGGTTTTGCTGCCACGGCGGCGCTCCGGACGCACAGTCCACGGTGGCAGCATGTTTCTGCGCTCGGGATCTGTGGTCAGCACCCGCTGCATTAAACGTACGCCGCTGATGCCATCGATCATTGAGTGGTGCATTTTGGTGTACAGGGCAAACCGGTTGTTCTCGAGCCCTTCAATCACATGGCACTCCCACAGGGGGCGAGCAAAATCCAGTGGATTGGAGTGCAGTCGCGACACCAGGATGCCCAGTTCCCGCTCGCCACCCGGGCGGGGCAGGGCGGAATGCCTGACGTGATAATCGAGATCGATGTCCTTATCGAGTTTCCAGGCTGGTGCAACCAGTCGCCCGAGGAAGCCAGACCAGGCCAGCTTGTAACCCCAGGGGGCTGCGACATCACCTGCTTCTTTCATGCGGAGCACCATGTCCCGCAGAAAGGTTTCTGGTGCGCCATCCGGCAACGAAAAAATCTGCAGGGTACCCACGTGCATGGGGGTGTCTTCAGATTCCACAGCAAGCCAGGATGCGTCCAATGTTGCGAGACGTTTCATTCCTTGTTGTTCTCCGCCAGTCGGTCGTATTTTGATTGTTACTTGCAAGTATACTGAAATCGCGCCGTAACACACGATCAAAACCACGAACTTCGTGGGGCGCTTTTAAAGCTTTTACAGTTACATACTGTAGCCATCATCCTCTGCAGATCTGTCTGGTAGTGTGCTACTTTCTGCGGTTAACTAACGAATAACAAAGAATTTCGGAGGCTTCGTGGAATCCAGTCCGCTAATTTCGGCAGGTTTGCCGGTGGCGCTTTTCATCATCATGATTGGTATCGGGATGACACTGACGGCCCGGGACTTCCGTCAGGTGGCGGTTTACCCACGCGGAATCGTGGTAGGCACGATTGCCCAGATCTTTCTGATGCCACTGGCAGCTTTTGCTCTGGCCCACCTGTTTTCAGTCTCCCCGGCAATAGCAGTCGGGCTGGTGATTATTGCGGCCTGCCCCGGCGGCACAACCTCCAATCTGTTCGTTTTACTGGCCCGGGGCAACATAGCTTTGTCGATTGTGTTAACCGTGACGGCGAGCCTGATCACCATTCTGACCTTGCCATTATTCGCTAATCTGGCGCTTCAACATTTCATGGGTACCGAAGAAAATATCTCCCTGCCCGTCGGCAGAACGATTGGCATGCTGGTCGGTATTGTCCTGTTCCCGGTGGCTATCGGCATGGTGGTACGCACTCGTAAGCCGGAATTGGCGCGCAAGGCGGAGAGTGTGGTGAGTATTTTCGGGGGCGTGGTGCTAGCAGTTCTGATCGTCGCGTTGCTTTTTGGAGTGCGGGATCAGATATGGGACTTGCTCAAGCAGGCGGGGCCATCGACCATCATGTTGAACGTCGTGGGTATTGCGCTGGGGCTGTTAGCCGGGCGGATGGCAGGGTTGACCCAGCGCGAGTCGCTGGCCGTGGCGGTTGAGCTTGGTGTGAAGAACGGCACCATCGGATTGATGGTGACGCTGACCCTGCTGGAATCCAGCGCCATGTCGATACCGGCTGCTGTGTATGGGGTGCTGATGTTCCCGATCGGGTTCTTGCTGGCGATGTATGGCCGCAGCATCATTCCCAAATCCAACATGCAGGCCGCCTCCCGGTCAGTCGATTGACAGATCTGCCAGCCCCTTGCTGCCACCAGAGACAGAGGGGCATGAAGACATCACTGTTACCCTGAGTACAAAGATTTTCAGCTCAGGATAACAATAATGATGTCTCTTGCCCTTCGAACGCCCCCTTCCTGCCAGTGGATCACCCGGTGTCTTTTATTGGCGACCACCTTCGCGATGTCCTGCCTCCCGGTTGTGACCTGGGCCAACGAAGACTTGCGGGCGAAGGTTTATGACCAGAGCCTTCCCCTTGAACAGCGTATCAACGCCATGCAGGAATTGACCGGCCTGCAGCCCGATCCAGACCGGAGCTACCGGGTATGTGTCTGGGATATCTTTGGGCGCTCCGGCCCTATTTATGGCGCAGCCCAGGATCAGCGGCACAGAATTCTTCAGTACGGTATCAACGTAGAGATGGTGCCATACACCAGCGAATCGGTGATGGTAGAAGAGCTCAAATCCGGTACCTGCGACGCCGCCCTGATGAGTGGGCTGCGTGCGCGATTGTTCAATCAATACACCGGCACCCTGGATTCGATTGGCGGCTTCCCGGATCACGAGCAAATGCTGTTGGGCTTGCAGCTGATGGCCGATCCCCGCAGTGCGGATCGCATGGTGAGCAACGGCTATGTGGTGATGGGTATTGCTCCGGCAGGCGCCGCCCATGTGTTTGTGAACGACCGCAGTATCAATACCCTGGCAAAGGCATCTGGTAAGCGAGTGGTGGTGCTGGATTACGATCCTACCCAGGCGGAGATGATTTCTGGTGTGGGCGCTACCCCGGTGGTCGCTGACATTGTTAATGCCCCCAATATGTTCAATACCGGGGTGGTCGACGTACTGGCAGCGCCGCTGGCAGCCTATGAGGTAATGGAGCTGCACAAGGGGCTGGAGCCGGACGGTGGCATTATCGACCTGCCGTTGACCCATATCACCATGCAGCTGATTGGCCGCGCTGAGGTCATCCCCAACGAACTGGCGCAGCTTGTGCGAGAGGCTTTTTTCCAGGGTTCCGATGAAATCATCAGCCGTGTCCGGATGGAAGAGGAAAAGGTGCCGGACAAGTGGTGGATCAGAATTCCCGCTAAAGACCGCCGGGAATACGATGCGATGATGCAGGCAGCGAGGCTGGAGTTGCGCGAGCAAGGCTACTACAGCGGGGACATGTTGACTCTGCAGCGCAAGATCCGGTGCCGCGCTGACGGTAGCCGTGAGGAATGCAGTAATCCGGTGGAGTAAGCCATGACCACCGATTCCCGGACTGCTCCTGTAACGGCCAGTCGCACCTGGTCAATGACCCTGGCCAGTGTGCCGATGCTGGCCATTCTTGTGCTGACGTTGTTGGCCTCGGTGGGCGAAACCCTGCACTCACGGATACTGGAAATCGGCGGGGAAACCTGGCCCGACTACTTCAACTTGCGGGTGATCGACCGGATCAGTGCGCCGGGTTGCCAGGTCGTGGTCGACGAAGAGGCGGCGGTAGACCTCGCTGTTGCGGTCAAAAAAGCCGAAAAATCTGCCGACCCCTTCGCCGATGTGTTCGGCGACCAGATCGACCATGAACAGGTCCGCGCCTCGGTGTTGGCCGCATCCCGCGCCTGCGAGAATCGCCTGGCTAATTGGGAGCGCTTACAGTCGCTTAACACTCCAGGGGTTCAGGCTTTCGTTCTGGTAGAGGCAGGGCTGTCTCAGGCCGTACTGCTGGTAACCGGAAATCGTCGGGTGCTGCTGGGGCTGATGCTGCTGTTCTGTGCAGCGGCCGCAACCCTGGGGCGCCAGCACATCGCCCTTCGGCCGGTAGAAAGCCGTCTGGATGACCGGGTCGCCACGGTTTCGCAACTGGTGGCCAATGCACTGCTGACCGCCTCTACTTGGCTTTATCGGCAACAGGAGCTGGCTCAGGCAGAGGCCGGCATGCCCCTGGCTCATCTGTTCATGCACGATATCTGGGTGGCGGGTTTTGGCACGCTTACCCTGATTTCCCTCTGGCAGCTGCGCCAGCGGAGGGATGACCTGCCTGTGGGCAGAAGCTGGTCTCGGGCCATGCTGAGCGTGCCTCTCTACAGCTTCATGTGTATTACTGCCTCCATTCAGTTTGCGTTTCACTGCTTCTACCACGGTATTGCCGTCTACCTCACCATGATGGCGGAGTTATCGGCATTGTTCCTCAACCTTGGGCTCTACGTGTGGGTGGGTATGTTGCTGGCGCGCACCCATCTTCCCAGGAAGGTGTTCGATGTTCTGCGACCCTGGCGGTTGCCTCCGAAATGGCTCGGGGTGGCGGTGCTTCTGCTCACCGCCTTGCCCACTGCGTATAGCGGCGCGTCCGGTATCTTTATTCTGGCGGCCGGTCTCACGCTTTACCGGGAACTTCGGCGCGCGGGCACATCGGAGCAACTGGCGCTGGCGACCACGGCGATCTCCGGCTCCATGGGGACCATGCTGCGTCCCTGTCTGCTGGTGGTCATTGTTGCCACCCTCAACAACAGTGTGACCACCGACGAAATGTTCAGCGCCGGCGCCAGGGTATTGCTGTTGACCGCGTCGGTTTACGCCATTTATGTGTTCCTGATCGGCGGACCGACGAAAGGAAAAATCGCGCCTTTGCGGGAGGCGGTGCCCGGCATGCTGCGTGCGTTGGTGCCGCTTCTGCCTTATGTGGCCATTTTCGCGGGCGTGATCCTGCTGTGGAACCTACTGCTGAATCGGGGGCTGGATGAGTTCTCTGCACCAGCCATTCTGCCGTTGATTCTGCTGCTGGTGCTGGCGTTCGAGCGTTGGGTGCTCAGGTCACCGGACCCTGACGCTGATGATTTGCCGGAGGCTGCCCGTGCTCCTCTGGCAAGGGGCTTTTCACCCGCTGTGTTGCGCGCTACCCGTGATTCCAGTGCCCTGATCGGTGCCCTGCTGATGTTGATGGCGCTGTCCGTCAGTGTCGGCGGCCTGATCGAACGTTCGGGCCTGCTCGAGTTGTTCCCTGAACAACTGGGGTCGGTATGGCTGACGCTCACGCTGCTGATGGGCTTGCTGGTGTTTATTGGCATGATCATGGACCCCTATGGCGCGGTACTGTTGGTAAACGCCACGCTGGCACCCATCGCCCTGAACAATGGAATCGATCCGCTTCACTTTTGGGTGATGACGGTGCTGGCATTTGAAATGGGGTATCTGACTCCGCCGGTGGCGCTCAACCATTTGCTGACCCGTCAGGTGGTGGGTGTGCCCACATCGCCGGAGAGCCTGTATGGTACCTTCTGGCAGCGCAATTTCCGCTTCATTCTCCCGGTGCTGGTCATGGGCACTACGCTGTTGATGGTGACCTACCTGCCAGCCTTTGGGAGCACAATATTCCAACTATTGTTGGGTATTCAGTCTCCGGCTTAGTCGTTATGCTCAGGTCTGCGCGGATGTGATCGGCTTCGTGGCTGGTGCGTATCATGCAACTGATGGCAGGGGAGTAGTGAAGTGGAAGAGAAAGCCCAGGGGCATGGTTACTCACGGCGGGTGGTGATTGCGTTCGCCGTTGTGTCGGTCATGATGCCGTCAAGCGAGTTGGCGGCACAGGTTGCGGACGAGGGCGAGGCGATCGGGGAAATCGTTCTGGAAGTGACCTCACCTCGCCTGGCTCGTGACCTTTACGATACCCCCGCTGCGGTCAGCGTAGTGGACGCCCCCGCCATCCGCCAGGGCCAGCAGCGCCTGCAACTGGACGAATCCCTCAATACCGTGCCAGGGCTTTTCTTCCAGAACCGTTACAACTTCGCCCAGAATCTGCGACTGTCGACCCGGGGTTTCGGGGCTCGCGCGCCCTTCGGTATTCGCGGTATCCGCATTCAGGTAGACGGCATTCCCTATACCCTGCCGGATGGCCAGTCGCAGATCGATGCCATCGACTTGGATTCCGCTCAGCGCATTGAGGTAATTCGGGGCCCGTCCTCGGTGCAGTATGGCAATGCCGCTGGTGGTGTGCTGGATATCACCACCGCCCGTGGCGATGATTTGGCCCCCGGTGCCCGGTTGCGCCTTGATGGCGGCAGCGATGATTACCGCAAGGCTGCCATTCAGGGTAATGGCGTAAGGGGCGACACCAGTGCCATCGCAACGCTGTCCTGGATGAATGTAAACGGCCACCGGGAACAGAGCGAAGCTGAAAAAGGTCTGTTCAACGCCCGTATTTCCCACAAGCTGGATTCGGAGCGTGAGCTGACTGCCACCTTCAACGCCTTGCATAACCCGAAAGCCCAGGACCCGGGCGGTCTGACCCTGGGCCAGGTAGAGGAAGACCCAAGCCAGGCCACCTTCATGGCCAAGCGCCTGGATAGCGGTCAGACGGTGAATCAGCAAACTCTGGGGCTGCAGTATCAGGACGCCGCCGTACTGCCCGGTGAGGTGACCGTGAACACCTTTTACAGTCATCGGGATTTCGCCCAGCAGTTGCCTTTTCCCGGCGCCAGCCGAGTGGACTACGACCGTCATTTTTATGGAATCAGTTCCCAGTACCAGCAAGGTTCCGAGCTGGCCGGGCGACCCTTGATCTGGATGGCCGGTGCGGATGTCCACCGGCAGTCGGATGACCGTCGGCGCTACCTGGTGTCACCCATGGGTGAGATTACCGGGCAAACCCAGGCGGAAAACCAGAGTGCGACAAACGTGGCCGCATTTGCTCAGGGAGATCTGGCGCTGACGGATCGATTGAATCTCTCACTCGGCATGCGTTGGGATCATCTGCGCCTGTCGGTCGATGATGACCGTCTTGAAGACGGTGATGACTCTGGTAGCCGGACTTTTCGGGAACTCAGTGGCGTGGCCGGGGTGAGTTATCGCCTGGCACCCCGGCATCAGGTATACGCCACCGTTGGTACGGCGTTTGAATCGCCCACTTTTACAGAGTTTGCGAACCCGTCTGGAGCCGGTGGCTTTAACCCGGATGTGGAGCCGCAAAAGGCGCTCAACCGGGAGGTTGGCGTTCGCGGCCTGTGGGGCAACTCGCTCAGTTATGATCTGGCACTGTTTTCAATCCGGGTGAAAGACGAAATCCTGCCCTATGAACTGGACGGCCGCACCTTTTATGAGAATGCCGGCGAAACCCATCGTAATGGCGTTGAACTGGGGCTCGGGTGGGATATCTCCTATGCCTGGCGGGTGACCACTGCACTGACCCTGGCGGACTACGAACTGCGCGACTTCACCGACGAACAGGGTAATGACGCCAATGGCAATGAGATTCCCGGCCTCCCCGGCACCCTATGGGTATCTGAACTGGAATGGCGGGGTATGGCAGGCCGGTTTGCGGCGCTGGAATGGCAGTATGTCGGCAGTTTCTATGCCGAGAACAGCAACCAGACCAAGGTAAGCGATTACTGGTTGCTGGGCGCCCGCGCCGGTGACTCGGTACGCCTAGGTAGTCAGACGTTCAATCTCTATGCCGGTGTCCGCAATGCGCTGGATGAAGATTACTTCAGCAACGTTCGTATTAACGCCAACGCAGATCGCGTAGTAGAAGATCGTGGTTACTTCGAGCCCGGGGCTGGAAGAACTTTTTATGCGGGCCTTGAATGGGTATTCTGAGGCCCTCTGAAAAAGAATAATCCAGGGTAGTCGACACTATGCAAACGAAGTTTCTCCTTGAAGAAGATCAGATGCCGAAGTACTGGTACAACTTGCAGGCGGATTTTGCCAAGCCCTTGCCTGCCGTGTTGCACCCGGTCACCCAGCAGCCTGTTGGGCCAGCCGACCTTGAACCACTATTTCCCCAGGCTTTGATTGAGCAGGAAGTTACCACCGAGCGGGAGGTGGAGATCCCTGAGCCGGTTCGCGACGTGTATCGCATGTGGCGGCCAGCACCTATGTTCCGTGCCCATCGGCTCGAGAAAGCTCTGGGCACGCCGGCCAAGATCTTCTACAAATATGAAGGTGGCAGCCCCGCAGGCAGCCACAAGCCCAATTCCGCCATCCCCCAGGCGTTTTTCAACCGGGAAGCCGGTATACGCACTCTCACCACAGAAACCGGTGCAGGCCAGTGGGGCACATCCCTGTCGTTCGCCGGCTCCCTGTTCGACATGGACGTCACCGTATTCCAGGTTCGAGTTTCCTACGACCAAAAACCCTACCGCCGGGCGGTGATGGAAACCTATGGCGCCAACTGCGTAGCCTCGCCGTCCAACCTCACGGAATTCGGTCGCAAGGTACTGGCGGAGAATCCGGACCACACCGGCAGTCTGGGTATTGCCATTTCTGAGGCGGTAGAGCTGGCGGTCAAAGACCCGAAAACCAAGTATGCCCTGGGTTCGGTGCTGAACCATGTGCTGTTGCATCAGACCGTGATCGGCCTTGAATGTATGCAGCAAATGGAAATGGCCGATTGCTGGCCGGATGTGATCGTCGGCTGTACTGGTGGCGGTTCAAACTTTGCGGGTATTGCCTTCCCATTCATTGGTCACGCCCTGCGCGGTGGCGAGAACCCCCGCATTGTCGCGGTAGAGCCGTCCGCCTGCCCGACGCTGACCCGGGGCAAGTACGCTTACGATTATGGCGACACTGCCCAGATGACGCCGCTGACCAAAATGCACACCCTGGGCTCGGGCTTCACGCCACCTGGCTTCCATGCCGGTGGCCTGCGCTACCACGGCATGGCGCCGATGGTGTCTCACGCCAAAGAGCTAGGGTTATTTGAGGCGGTGTCTTACACCCAGCGCGAATGCTTTGAGGCGGGCGTGCTGTTTGCCCGTAATGAAGGCATTGTGCCGGCCCCTGAGGCCAATCATGCCGTCAAGGGCGCGATTGATGAAGCGATACGTTGCAAGCGCGAGGGCAAAGAGGAAGTGATCCTGTTCAACCTGTGCGGCCATGGCCACTTTGATATGGCCGCGTATACCTCCTACTTCGCTGGCGAGCTCAGTGATCACGAGTACGATGATCAGGAATTGGCCATGGCGTTGTCAGGCTTGCCGTCTGTTAAGGGATGAGGGTTGGCAAGAGGCGAGCCCCCAGGGTCACGCCTCTTGTGCATCACCGCGTGGGCAGTGATGTTCCTCCACCACGGTGCCGTCGTCGACGCTTTCCAGGTGCACATCAAACCCCCAAAGCCGGTGGGTGTGTCTGAGCACTTCATCGGTTTCCTTGCCCAAAGGCACTCGGTCGACCGGTATATGTCTCAGAGTCAGCGAGCGGTCACCGCGCACATCCACATTCCACACCTGAATGTTTGGCTCCCGGTAGCTAAGGTTGTACTGGCGTGCGAGCTTCTCTCTGAGAATACGGTAGCCGGGCTCGTCATGAATGGCGGTGACCTCGTAGTGATCCTCCTGGTCATCGTTTTCAATGGCGAACAGCCTGAGGTCCCGCATCACTTTTGGTGATAGAAACTGCTGGATAAAGCTCTCATCCTTGAAGTTGCGCATGGCAAAATGCAGGGTTTCCAGCCAGTCTTTGCCGGCAATGTCGGGGAACCAGGCCCGGTCTTCATCGGTGGGATGCTCACAGATCCGGCGCAGGTCGGTGAAAATACAGAACCCCAGAGTGTAGGGGTTGATGCCGGAATACCAGGGGCTGTTGAATGGCGGCTGGTAGACCACGGCTGTGTGGCTTTGCAGGAATTCCAGCATGAAACCGTCGGTGACCAGGCCTTTCTCATACATCCGGTGCAGCAAGGTGTAGTGCCAGAAGGTGGCCCAGCCCTCGTTCATCACTTGGGTCTGGCGTTGCGGGTAAAAATACTGGGCCAGCTTGCGCACAATCCGCACCAGCTCCCGTTGCCAGGTTTCCAGCAGAGGCGCGTTTTTCTCGATGAAGTACAACAGATTTTCCTGAGGCTCTGACGGGAAGCGGGGCTTGCGCTTGACCGGATCGTCATCTTCCTCGGGTTTCGGAATCGTACGCCACAGGTCGTTGATCCTGCGTTGCTGGTATTCTTCCCGTTCTTTCTGGCGCAGCACCTCTTCGGCAGCTGAGATAGGTGAGGGGCGCTTATAGCGGTCCACGCCATAGTTCATCAGCGCATGGCAGGAGTCGAGGATTTGTTCGACCGCATCCACGCCGTGGCGTTCTTCACACTCGGAGACATAGTTCCGGGCAAACACCAGGTAATCGATAATGGCGCTGGCGTCGGTCCAGGTGCGGAACAGGTAGTTGCCCTTGAAAAACGAGTTGTGACCATAACTGGCGTGAGCAATCACCAGCGCCTGCATGGGCAGGGTGTTCTCTTCCATCAGATAAGCAATGCAGGGGTTGGAGTTGATCACGATCTCGTAGGCCAGCCCCATCTGCCCGCGCTGGTATCCTTTGGAGGTTTGCAAAAACTGCTTGCCGAAGGACCAGTGGTGATAGCCCACCGGCATGCCCACCGAGCTGTAGGCGTCCATCATCTGCTCAGCGGTGATGACTTCGACCTGGTTGGGGTAGGTGTCCAGCCCGAATTCGGCGGCGCACTTGGCAATCTCTTCGTCGTACTTCTGGATCAGCTCGAAAGTCCATTCGGAGCCGGTTGATATGGGCGTTCCTGCCTTGGGATGTTCGCTCTCCGGTGCGTTTGGGCGATCAATCAGGCTGCTCATGCCACTTTCCTCTCGAACAACTGTCGGAACACCGGATAAATATCCGCCGGGTCGGCAATCTGTTGCATGGCAAAACTCTGGGGGAACTGCTCCAGAATTTTCTCGTATTCATACCAGAGCATCTGGTGGTCCTGGGGCGTAATCTCGATGTAAGAGTAGTACTGCACCAGTGGCAAAATGCTGTCGGCCAACAGTTTGCTGCACACCGGGGAGTCGTCATTCCAGTTGTCGCCGTCGGAAGCCTGGGCGGCGTAGATGTTCCACTCCGCCGGCGAGTAGCGGGCGTCAATGATACGGTGCATCAGTTTCAGCGCGCTGGAGACAATAGTGCCGCCGGTTTCCCGTGAGTAGAAAAACTCTTCTTCGTCCACTTCCTTGGCGCTGGTGTGGTGGCGAATGAACACCACCTCGATCTTCTTGTAGTTCTTTTTCAGGAACAGGTACAGCAGGATAAAAAAGCGCTTGGCGATGTCTTTGTGCATCTGGGTCATGGAGCCAGACACGTCCATCAGGCAAAACATGACGGCACTGGTGGCCGGTTTGGGCTGTTTCTGGTGCTGTCGGTAACGCAGGTCGATTTCATCGATGAAAGGAATGCGTTTGACGTTGGCTTTAAGCCGGGCGATCTCCTCTTCCAGTACTTTGATCTGGTCTTCGTGGCTGAACGCCGGGTCCAGATCGTCCGGGGCGGTTTGCAAGGCCTCCAGTTGCTTTTCCAGATCCCTGATTTTCTTTTTGCGGGCGCCGCCCAAGCCCAGTCTGCGGGCATGAGCGCCCCGCAGTGAGCGCACCACGTCCAGCTTGGCCGGCACACCCTGACTGGTAAAGCCGGCCCGCACGTAGCTGAAGGCCTCGGTATCTTTCAGTTTCTTGCGGGCCAGATTGGGTAATTCCAGATCATCAAACAGGAACTCCAGAAATTCTTCCTGAGTAATCTGGAAGGCGAACTCGTCCATGCCTTCGCCATCCGGGCTGGCCTGGCCTTGCCCCTGCCCCTGGCCGCCGCCGCCCTCGGGTTTGGCGATGGTGTCGCCGGCGACCCATTCCTGGTTGCCGGGGTGGACTACCTCACGCCGCCCGCCCGGGCCGTGATGAAACACAGGCTCCTGGATGTCCCGTGCCGGAATGCTGACTTTCTCGCCCCGCTCAATATCAGTAATGGAGCGTTTCTGAACGGCCTCCGACACCGCTTTTTTGATGTGGTGGCGGTACCTGCGCAGAAACCGTTCCCGGTTTACTGCGCTTTTGTTCTTGCCGTTCAGGCGCCGGTCGACGATGTGGGTCATACCCATACTACTGCTCCCGCTGGCGGTTAATGGGATTTACGCACACGCAGATACCACTCGGCGAGCAAGCGGACCTGTTTCTCGGTGTACCCACGATCGACCATGCGTTCCACAAACTGCTTGTGTTTCTTCTGGTCTTCCTGGCTGGCTTTCGGATTGAACGAGATGACCGGCAGCAGGTCTTCGGTGTTCGAGAACATCTTCTTCTCGATCACGCTGCGCAGTTTCTCGTAGCTGAGCCAGCTCGGATTCTGACCCTGGTTGTTGGCCCGGGCCCGCAACACAAAGTTAACCACTTCGTTGCGGAAGTCCTTGGGATTGCTGATGCCCGCGGGCTTCTCGATCTTCTCCAGCTCATCGTTGATGGAGCCCCGGTCGAGGATTTCTCCGGTTTCCGGATCGCGGAATTCCTGGTCCTGAATCCACAGGTCGGCATAGGTCACGTAACGGTCGAACAGGTTCTGACCGTATTCGCTGTAGCTTTCCAGGTACGCCGTCTGGATTTCCTTGCCGATAAACTGCACGTAGTGGGGGGCAAGATACTCTTTAATAAACCGCAGGTAGCGCTCCTGGGTTTCCGGGGCGTACTGCTCCTGTTCGATCTGCTTCTCCAGCACGTACAGCAGGTGCACCGGGTTGGCGGCGATTTCGGTGGTGTCAAAGTTGAACACTTTTGAAAGAATCTTGAAGGCGAAACGGGTAGACAAGCCGTCCATGCCTTCCATCACTCCTGCCGCATCACGATATTCCTGGATGGACTTGGCTTTCGGGTCGGTGTCTTTGATGCTCTGGCCGTCGTACACCTTCATCTTGGAGAAGATGCTGGAGTTTTCCGGCTCCTTGATACGCGACAGCACTGAAAACTGGGCCAGCATGTCCAGGGTGTCCGGGGCGCAGGGCGCGCCAGACAGGGAGCTGCTCTTCAGCAGTTTGCGGTAGATTTCAATTTCTTCGGTAACCCGCACGCAGTAAGGCACCTTGACGATGTACACCCGGTCCAGGAATGCCTCGTTGTGCTTGTTGTTGCGGAAGGTCTGCCACTCGGATTCGTTGGAGTGGGCCAGGATTACCCCATCAAAGGGTACTGAACCCATGCCTTCGGTGGTGTTGTAGTTGCCTTCCTGGGTGGCGGTCAGCAATGGATGCAGCACCTTGATGGGTGCTTTGAACATTTCGACAAATTCCATCAGGCCCTGGTTGGCTTTACACAGGCCACCGCTGAAGCTGTAGGCGTCCGGGTCGTCCTGGGAGTAATCTTCCAGCATGCGGATGTTGACCTTGCCCACCAGTGCGGAGATGTCCTGGTTGTTGTCGTCGCCGGGTTCGGTTTTCGACACGCCGATCTGATCGAGCACCGAGGGGTAGCGTTTCACCACCCGGAACTGGCTGATGTCACCGCCGAATTCATGCAGGCGTTTGACCGCCCAGGGCGACATGATGTTCTTCAGGTAACGGCCGGGGATGCCGTATTCCTCTTCCAGAATCGGGCCGTCTTCATCCGGGTCAAAAAGGCCCAGGGGGCTTTCGTTTAATGGCGAGTCCTTGATGGCGTAGAAGGGCACCTTCTGCATCAAAGCTTTGAGCTTTTCGGCCAGAGAGGATTTACCACCGCCAACGGGGCCGAGCAGATAAAGAATCTGTTTCTTTTCTTCCAGTCCCTGCGCTGCGTGACGGAAGAACGACACGATGTTTTCCACGGCCTCTTCCATGCCATAGAACTCAGAGAATTCGGGGTAACGTTTAATAACTTTGTTGGAAAAAATGCGTGACAGGCGAGGGTCACGGGAGGTGTCGATCAGTTCTGGTTCGCCGATGGCTATCAGCATCCGCTCAGCGGCGGTGCTATAGGCTGTTGGGTCGTTTTTGCAGATCTCCAGGTATTCCTCAAGGGAATATTCTTCCTCCTGAGTCGATGCATACCGGTCTTTGAAGTGCTGCAGAATGCTCATAGATGCCCCTCGCTTACTCTTGCTTGTTATAAGGCTGCTTTAATTCACGCAATGTCCCCGTTGCTGTAACGCCGCCGGTCCCGGCGGTGTGCTCTGTTTAGTAGGTTGATGGGATGGTGCTCATAAACAGCTTTACGTTATCTGGAGTGTTCCGGCCTGTTTAATCTGATCTTAGTTCAGAGTACGGGGGTTGGACAGGTGGGGTTCAAATTAGGTTCATTAAATTATGTTATGGCCCCACCGATGCGTGATCGGTAGGGCAGATCTTGAACCTGTTACTTCTTGACCAGCCTGAATACGCTTTCCGTGGCGCCGTTCTGCAGGCCTCTGCGTTTGGCGAATGGATTGTCTCTGGCCATATCTTTCTTGAGCACCTGGGTAATGTCGTAGTCTTCACCATAAAGCCGGTGGACTTCTTCATCATTGACGTTGAACGGAGGGCCTTTCATTTCGTTACTGTCGTAATCCAGGGTGATCAGCAGTATTTCCGTGCCGTCCGGTATGACCGCAGTCAGGTGGTCAACATAGCCTTTGCGCATGTCCTGGGGCAGGGCGATCAGTGCGGCGCGGTCGTAGACCAGGTGGATGTGTTTGAGATCATCCGGCACCAGTTGGAAGAAGTCGCCGCACCAGATTTGCAGATCGTCGTGCTTGAAGGTGGTGAAGGGTTCGCCCGGGTGCACCATGGCTTTTTCGCCGGCTTCTTCGAAGAAGTCTTTGCAGGCGATGTTGCTGAGTTCCACGCCGATGACTGGGTGGCCGCGGTCGTGCAGCCACCACATGTCGTGGGCTTTCCCGCACAGGGGCACGAAGACGGCCTCGGTTCCGGTGCCGGCCAGCTCCGGCCAGTGATCGTGCAGGTACTGGTTGACGGTGCCTTCGTGGAAGCCGGTTTGCTCTTTGGCCCAGCGTTCATGCCAGAATTCATGTTCCATGGTGTTCCTCCCGTGATTTGCTGGTTTTCCCCAGTCTAGCTTACTCTTTGCCAATCTTGAGACAGGAGAAAAGTATGAACGCGGTCTTTCTGGATGCCCTTACCCTTGGCCGGGATGTGGATTTGTCGCCAATTGAGCGGGTGACGGGTGGATTGACCTGCCATGACCGCACGGCTCCTGAACAGGTTCTGGAGAGAATTCAGGGCTTTGATACGGTACTGGTGAACAAGGTGGTGCTCGGGCACGAGCACTTTGAAGCCTGCCCGGAGCTAAAGATCATTGCGGTAGTGGCCACCGGGCTGAATAACATTGACCAGGTGGCGGCCCGGGAACATGGCATCACGGTGATGAATGTGACTCATTACGGCCGCTCTACCGTGGCCCAGCATACTCTGGCGTTGATTCTGGCCCTGGCTACCCGATTGCTCGATTACAGCCGGGATGCCCGGAATGACGCCTGGGGCAAGAGCGATATGTTTTGCCTGATGGATTACCCGATTATGGAACTGGAAGGCAAAACCCTGGGCATCGTTGGGTATGGCGATCTGGGGCAGGGCGTGGCCGAGCGGGCGAAGGCCTTCGGTATGAACATTGTGTTGGGTTGTCGCCCGGGGCAGGCGCCAGGTGAGGTAGACGGATACTCGCGAGTGCCGCTGGATGAGTTGCTGGCGCAGGCCGATGTGCTGTCTTTACATTGCCTGCTGACGGATGACACTCGCAACATGATCGGTGAACGGGAACTGGGCCTGATGAAGCCGACTGCGCTGCTGATCAATACCAGCCGGGGCGGTCTGGTGAACGAGGTGGCGCTGGTGGAGGCATTGCGAAAGGGCAAGATTGCCGGCGCGGGCTTTGATGTGCTGACTGAAGAGCCCCCGCGCAACGGTAACCCGCTGCTGGCGGAGGATATTCCAAACTTGATTGTCACACCTCACTCCGCCTGGGCCAGTCGTGAGGCCCGTCAGCGGATCGTGGGGATTACGGCGAGTAATCTGGCGTCAGTTCAGAACTGATAGCCGGCACTGAAGGAAGCGCCCACCTGGCTCATGCTCAATTCAATCTGCTGGCCCGGGCCTAGCGGATTTTCACCCCGAACGTTCTTGCGTGGTGAGTAGAAAGCCATCCCGGAGACTTCCAAGGCTTCGCTGAACCGGTGGGTGAAGCCGCCGGTGAAGTGCCATTCCTGAACGCCTGGAGCCAGGATGTTGAACAGGACTTCTTCATCCGGGATAGGCTGCTCGCCGTAGCTGACACCGGCGCGCCAGGTTTGTTCGTTGCTTTGCTGCCACTGCCAGCCGAGTTTGACGATGGTCATGTCGTCCCAGCCGAAGCCCGCGCCCTGGTCATCGCCGAGTTGCGCTTGCATCAGGTTAGGCAGCATAGGGTTGCCGATGCTGTTGATCTCGCTGTAACGAATGTGCTGAACGTCCAGCAAAAACCAGTGGTTCTCAATGCCAGACCAGGCTATGCCGGCTTTGAACATCTGGGGAATGTCGAAGCCGCCCTGCTCAGCAAACAGGCCTTCGTACTGGCTGAACTCTTCCATTTCCAGAATGGTGCGCCAGCTCAGGCCGGCCCGCAGAGTGTCAGTGATCTGGCCCTGCCAGCCGATCTGCAGGCCATAGCCCCAGGCGTCATCGGTGCCGTTGTCAGAGAGGGCATCGGGATTGGATGAAAATCCTGCGAAAGATCCAAGGCCTTTTGCTTCAAAGCGCTGGTAAGCAATCAAGGGTGAAATGCCGATGGCCTGGCCGTCAGCAAACTCCCAGGACCAGGTAGGCGCGATGAACAGTTGTTCCAGATTCACGCCGGTTTTGCCTGCGCCAAAAGTGCCGCCGTTTTCACCGCTGTATTCGGTATTCATGCCGCCGTTGGCGAACACGGACAAGCCCAGGCTGTGGCCGTTACCCAGGGCCTGGTTGTAGCCGAAATGGGGGATCAGGAAGGCGTCGTTTTTACTTTGCACGGTGCCTGGGGCCAGGTAGAAAGTTTGGCCTGGAATATTAGGTGCGCCGCCCTCGATATCGTAACGCCGGCGTGGAGAAAACACTTCCAGTCCGCCATCCACACGGCTACCCACGAACGCCATGCCAGCTGGGTTGGTGGCCGCAGCAATGCTGTCTTGAGACAGAGCAGCACCTGCACCGGCCATGCCGGCATTAATAGTGCCGTAGCCATGGCTGAAATAGCCATTGGTGGCAAAAGCTACGGAAGGCAGGAGCGAGCTGAGGGCGGCCGTAGCCATTGCCTGCTTTAAGCGCATACATCAAACCCTGTATCGAGAAAATGGACAGATAATAGGTGAGGCGTTTTACTTGATTCCAGTTATAAGTGGAAGTAACAAAAGTTGATATGGTTATATTGTGATCTCGGGGCATGGAGGACAAACGCTGATCACCTGAATTCAGAATCACCTTGTTTACTGCCATCCGACTGATAAGCTGTAGAAAACACAAACAAGCAGGACGTTGAGTGGCTTCGATTCAAATGAAAGAGCGGTTGCAGACCGCGGAAACCTGGATTCTCGCCAACCCCAATCCGCCCCATAAGTGGCCGTGGACCTGGCTCTATAAAACCGGCCGCTCGGTTTATGCGGTGGCGCGGGATGTGATCAGCGGTCAGCTGACCCTGCACTCCATGAGCCTGGTGTACACCACCTTGCTAAGTATTGTGCCGTTACTGGCACTGAGTTTTTCGGTGTTAAAGGCATTGGGTGTCCATCAACGTATGGAGCCTATCCTGTTCCAGTTCTTTGAGCCGATGGGACCTCAGGGTATCGAAGTGGCTGAGCAGATACTGGGATTCGTCGACAATATGAAGGTTGGAGTGCTGGGTTCGGTCGGCTTGGCGTTGTTGGTGTATACCGTCGTGTCTCTGGTGCAGAAGATCGAGCGCTCTTTCAATATGATCTGGCGGGTGCCTGAGATGCGTTCGATGGCCCAACGTTTCAGCAATTATCTGAGCGTGATCATGGTGGGGCCATTGTTGATGGTGTCCGCCATTGGTGTCACGGCCACCATATTTTCATCGGATGCTGTGCAGCAATTCATGATGTTCGAGCCGTTCGGCTCACTGATTGTCTTTTTCAGCAGATTCACGCCGTTTTTCCTGGTGGTCGGTGCATTCACCTTCGTGTACGTGTTTATTCCTAACACCCGGGTAAAGTTTCGGTATGCATTTATTGCCGGTTTGGTGGCGGGTGTTTCATGGCAGGCCGCGGGCATGTTGTTTGCCTCATTTGTGGCAGGCTCAACCAAATACGCGGCAATCTATTCCGGCTTTGCCGTCGGCATTATTCTGCTGATCTGGACCTACCTGAACTGGATGATTCTGCTACTTGGCGCCAGTCTCGCTTTTTATATGCAAAACCCGGGTTCGGTGGCCAAGCGCCAGAATGTGCAGTTGGCTCCTGAGCTTCAGGAGCGTGTGGGGCTTGCATTGATGTGGATGGTGGCCAAGCCGTTCAGTCGGGGCGAGCCAGCTCCGCAACAGGAAGCGCTGGAGTATGAACTGCGAGTGCCCGGTGAGGTTACCCGCAGTGTCAGCGACAAACTGATTCGGGCGGGCCTGCTCTCCTTGGCCGGTCGCAATGGTGACCAGTTGGTTCCCGGCAAGGCACTTGAGCTGATTACCGTCGGCGGTGTGCTGAAGACTGTTCGCTGCGATGAAGACCGAGTGGTCGACCGGTTGCCGGCCGGTTCGGTGCCGGTTCAACTGATTGATGTCGCGGGCCAGCGCGACGACGTCAGCTTTGCCGCTTTGTTGGGAATTGATAACGGGGAAGGCCAGGCCGAGACCGCTAAAACCTGATCAGGTTCGGGGCTGCGAACCCTTGCCTTCCTGTAGCATTCTGAGCAAGGTGGTTCTGACCGGCGTGATTTGCTCTGGCGTCAAGTGCACGATCCGCTTCAGATCGTCTTCCGACAGATTGCGCTGGCGGGCATGGCGAAGTACTTCACGGGTGCCCAGCAGCAATCCGTCGGTGAGTGCAGTGTGTTTCTGTTTCGGGGCCGGTCGTTCGGCCGCCAGTAGCCAGGCATGATATTTGGGCGGCAGTTTCCAGACGTTGGCCAGTAACTGACAGGCGGCCCATTGGTAACGTGTCAAAGCCAGCCTGAGCAAAGCAGGAGAGGGTTCACTACCGGAATTCTGGGATCGGCAGATACGTACCAGTTCCCGGCGAATGGTGATGTAGCCCAAAGCCGGCAACAGCCCGACCATAAAGTGGGCGCTGGTGTCATCCCGATGTATCCGGGCAATCAGCTCCGATGCCCTGGCGCACGTCAGGCCCCATCGCCAGGCCCGCTGAGCAAACAAGGCTTCACGGCTGTTTCTGGCGGCCATCATGGGGCGCATGACTGCTGCTGAAATCACACTTCGGATACCATCCAGGCCCAGCACAAAAACCGCCTGGTCCACCGATTCAATGGTGTGGTCGCCAGGTCTGAAATAGGGACTGTTCGCCACCTGCAACAGCTGATCTGTGAGGGACGGGTCGTTCAGAATGATGTCGGTAATGGTCTTTCGATCGGTGGTCTCGCTGGACAGGGTGCGCATCAGCATGGGCAGGCTGCCGGGCTTGCGGGGCAACTCTTCCATTTCATTTTCCCGCAGCCGCCGTTCCAGTTCCTTTAAGGTCGGATCGTTTGAGCCAGAGTCTGGCCCGGAACTAGTCGCAGGGACATCAAGAAGCCAGTAAAACAGGTGGTCTTCTAGTTGACCGACAATGTCTGAGTCTGACGACTGTTGCTCTGGATTGGTGCTTTGCACCGGATTGAACAGGCGTGTCTCGGTGACGTCGGCGGTAGGCTGTGGGGACGAGAACAAACCTGAGAACCAGGTAAAAAAGCCCGGCATCCAATGCCTCCGGATTAACGTGTATTTAAATGTGACCGGTTAATGCGCTGAGTATAGTTGCGTGAAGCAACTCTGCACAGTTCTTTGCCGGTCTTAGAAGAAAGATTCTCCAAACACGAAAACCAGTTGGCAGACACCGGCTATCAGACCGAGGAAGGCGCCTACCAGGATCAGTTTGATCTCGTCTTCCTGAAAGCAGGGGCGCAGCAGATCCTGGAACTCTTCAGAGGACAACGCAATCATTCGTTCAACCATGATGGATTCGACCGCGCGGGCGCGATCGGTTTCGAACACCGGGTTGTTGAAGGAACTCTTCGAAATCTCGATGGCTTTCTGGCCGACCTGGTTTTTGAGGGTGGCGAAACCGGTCGGGCCGAAGGCCATCTGGGTCAACGCCTTGCCCATACCTGCGGTTTCATCAACCAGGGGTTTTATGTGTTTTTTCACCATGTTGCGGGCACGCTCGCCTTTCGGTCCTTCCATGATGGCGTCGATGATGTTGCCTACGGTGAGTATTTCGTGGGTGACGATGTGACAGAAAGACTCAGCCACGGCCGGCTGGCGCTTGAGAAACAGGCCTTGCAGTCGCAAGGGACCGACTTTGTGTTCTTTTAAAGGCCGGAAGATAACGTTCAGGGCAATCCAGTTGGTGGCCCAGCCCACCAGTAAGCCGAACAGGGGCAGCACCCAGATGGCGGGGTAGAGGTACCAGACGACCATTTGGATCAGACCGAAAAAAAAGCCGAAGTAGAGGCCGGAATTGATTATGAAGCGGAATTCAACGTCGCCGCATTCCAGGAAGATGCGGTTGAGCAGCTTTTTGTCGCGGGCCAGGCGTTCGATGACCATGCCTTTGATGTCGAGCAGGTCTTCGATGTTGTCAGAGATGTCTTCGACCAGGTTGTCGACCAGTTGGGGGGTGGATTTGCGCACCCGGTCGTAGACCATTTTGCGGGCGGATGCTGGCAGGTTTTCCCAGAAGGTGGGGTATTCTTTGAGCATGAGTTCGTCGACGTATTCTTCAACGCGCGGGTCGACGGTGTAGATGATGTGGGCCGCGAGGACTTTGGGGTCGATCTGTTCGAAGATTTCCTGGACGGTGCCAATTTTGGAGATGGTGGCGTCGACGCTGATGGCGGCCATTTTTCGAGCTTTTGACGGGATGATGCCTTGCCAGCCGAGCAGGGGTGGCTTGCCGATGAACTCCAGGGGATAGAAGGTCATTTTGATGGCGAGCCAGTTGGTGCTCCAGCCGATCAGGGCGGCGATCACCGGGATGCTCAGGTATTGCCAGAATTCTGGGTTGGTCAACAGGCTAGTCATTCTGTGCTCTTATTTGTTTGGCTTGGGTGCTTGCGGCTGGTTGGGGGACAGGTTTCCAAAACACGCTGTGAATACGTCCATGTACGCTCTGCTCCGCCATCCATGGCTCCGCAAGGTTTTGGAAACCTGTC
>LJZQ01000045.1 GCA_001314845.1 Marinobacter excellens HL-55 | reverse complement strand
TCGTCACACGCCGTTCTTCAAGGGCTACCGTCCGCAGTTCTACTTCCGTACCACCGACGTAACCGGTTCTTGCGAACTGCCGGAAGGTGTGGAAATGGTTATGCCGGGTGACAACGTCAAAATGAGTGTTACCCTGATCAACCCGATCGCCATGGAGGATGGCCTGCGCTTCGCGATTCGCGAAGGCGGTCGTACCGTTGGTGCCGGTGTTGTTTCCAAGATCATCGAGTAACCCGTAAGGGTTGCTCTTTGTTGTTGCACTGAGTTGTTTCGGTGCAGGCCAGTAGCTCAATTGGCAGAGCGGCGGTCTCCAAAACCGCAGGTTGGGGGTTCGATTCCCTCCTGGCCTGCCATTTTTCAACATCCTGATACATAAGTTGATTCCTATGGAGTCAAAAGCTGTTCAGTCGACCAACCGTTTCGATACCGTGAAGTGGTTGGTTGTTTTTGTTCTGATTGCTATCGGTGTCGTTGGTAATCAATATTTTAGCGCCGAATCTGTGCTTTATCGGGTTCTTGCCCTTGTTGCGCTGGGTCTGGTTGCCACCTTGGTGGCGCTGCAGACTGATCGCGGTCGTCGTTTTGCTGCACTTCTGAAAGAGGCGCGGGTCGAGATTCGGAAGGTCGTTTGGCCGACCAGGCCTGAGCTGATTCAGACCACTATCATTGTTGTAGTGTTTGTGTTGGTTGTGGCGATTATTTTGTGGGGCATGGATTCGCTGATCAGTATGCTGGTCGCCGGGTTTATCGGTTAACGGGAGTGGGCAATGGCTAAGCGCTGGTACGTCGTTCATGCGTATTCTGGCTTTGAAAAGCACGTAATGCGCACTCTTAACGAGCGCATTGCGCTTGAAGAGATGGAAGACAAGTTCGGCGAAATCCTGGTTCCGACCGAGGAAGTTGTCGAGATGCGTGACGGGAAGAAGCGCAAGAGTGAGCGCAAGTTCTATCCCGGGTACGTACTCGTCCAGATGGAAATGGATGACGCGTCGTGGCATCTTGTCAAAAATACGCCGCGAGTGCTTGGCTTTATTGGTGGCACCAAAGATAAGCCGGCCCCGATAACCGAGCGCGAAGCAGAAGCTATTCTCCGTCGTGTTGAAAGCGGTGCGGATAAGCCGAAGCCGAAAACCTTGTTTGAGCCAGGCGAAGTGGTTCGCGTTGTTGAGGGTCCGTTTGCGGACTTCAATGGTGTGGTTGAAGAAGTTGACTACGATAAGAGTCGGGTCAAGGTTGCCGTGCTGATCTTCGGCCGTTCAACTCCGGTTGAGCTAGAGTTTGGGCAGGTCGAGAAAGACTGACGGTGATCTAACAAACTGAAAGCTCGCGCGCTAAGGCGTCGCGGGCTTTTTGTGTCTGCTTTTTGCAGTTTGTAACTACCGGGGAGCCGAAAGGCGCTAGAACCCACAGGAGAGCTATCATGGCAAAGAAGATCGACGCCTACATCAAGCTTCAGGTTGCTGCCGGTCAGGCCAACCCGAGCCCCCCCGTTGGTCCAGCACTGGGCCAGCGTGGCGTAAACATTATGGAATTCTGCAAGGCGTTCAACGCCAAGACTCAGGGCATGGAACCTGGTCTGCCGATTCCTACGGTTATCACTGTCTATAGTGATCGCAGCTTTACGTTCGTCACCAAGACGCCGCCGGCGCCAGTTCTGCTGAAAAAAGCAGCGGGCATCAAGAGCGGTTCTGGTCGTCCGAACACTGATAAAGTGGGTACTGTTACCCGCGCTCAGCTTGAAGAGATTGCCAAGACCAAAGAGCCGGACATGACTGCTGCCGATATGGAAGCAGCGGTTCGTACCATTGCCGGAACTGCCCGTAGCATGGGCCTCAACGTGGAGGGTCTGTAACATGGCTAAGCTGAGCAAGCGTCAAAAGCTGATTCGTGAAAAAGTTGAGTCTGCACGTGCCTATTCCGTAGACGAGGCTGTTGCACTGCTGGCTGAACTCGGTCAGACCGTAAAGTTCAAAGAATCTCTTGATGTTGCCGTGAACCTGGGTGTGGATGCACGTAAATCCGACCAGGTTGTTCGTAGCAGCACAGTTCTGCCTCACGGTACGGGCAAGACCGTACGTGTCGCAGTGTTCACCCAGGGTGCCAACGCCGAGAAAGCGACTGCTGCAGGCGCAGACATCGTCGGTATGGATGACCTGGCTGACGAAGTTAAAAAGGGCAACATGGATTTTGACGTGGTTATTGCCACGCCAGACGCGATGCGTGTGGTTGGTCAGCTGGGCCAGATCCTGGGTCCCCGCGGCCTGATGCCTAACCCGAAGGTGGGTACCGTAACCGCTGACGTTGAGACTGCGGTCAAAAACGCCAAAGCCGGTCAGGTACGTTACCGTACTGACAAAAACGGCATCATCCACGCTCCGCTGGGTAATGTTGAGTTTACTGCACAGACCATCAAGGAAAACCTTGAAGCTCTGGTAGCAGACCTGAAAAAGGCCAAGCCCGCATCGTCCAAGGGTGTGTATCTGAAAAAGATCACTATCTCTTCGACCATGGGTCCTGGCCTGACTATCGATCAGGGTTCTTTGAACGTCTGATTCTCTGGTCGGTAGTTACTTTGTAGTCTAGGCGGAAGCCAAGGCTGTCAAAGACCGCAGGCCCCCGAGGCTCCTGGTAACAGGAGTCACAAGGGTTAAAGCAACGCCTGCGCAGACGGTGTGACGACGTTCTCTCTGAACCCAAACACCGTTAGGCGCCCTGTTTCAGGGCAATGATGGGTTTGCCGGGATTAACCTGGCGAAATCGAGGAGAAATCCAGTGGCAATTAGACTCGAAGACAAGAAAGCGATCGTCGCTGAAGTCAACGAGACTGCTGGAGCTGCTCTGTCTGTGGTTTTGGCTGACTATCGTGGTGTCACCTCCGGTGACATGACTGCGCTTCGTGCCAAAGCTCGTGCCGAGAATGTTCGCCTGAAGGTTGTTCGTAACAACCTGGCGAAGATTGCTATTAAAGGTACCGAGTTTGAGTGCATCGATCCGGCGCTGGTTGGTCCGACCATTTTGGCTTTCTCAATGGAAGATCCGGGTGCCGCTGCGCGCCTGTTGAAGGATTTTGCCAAAGAGAAAGAGGCGTTCGAGATCAAAGGTCTGGCCATCGGCGGTGAGCTGATGGGCGCAGAACAGATCGATCGCCTGGCTACCTTGCCAACGCTGCACGAAGCGTTGACCAAGCTGGCTATCGTTACACAGGCACCAGTTACCAAGCTTGTACGTACCCTGAACGATATACCGGGCAGGATCACACGTGTAGTAGCTGCAGTCCGCGACCAGAAGCAAGACGCTGCTTGATTCTGTTGAACACCATTTTTTACATTTTCGGAGAAAGTCATGGCTCTGTCTAAAGACGATATTTTGAATGCAATTGCTGAAATGAGCGTAATGGAAGTTGTTGAGCTCGTAGAAGCTATGGAAGAGAAGTTTAACGTTTCTGCCGCTGCTGCCGTTGCTGCTGCTCCTGCTGCTGCTGCCGGTGGCGAAGCCGCTGAAGAGCAGACTGAGTTCGACGTAGTTCTGACCGGTCCTGGCGAAAAGAAAGTTAACGTCATCAAAGCCGTTCGCGAACTGACAGGCCTGGGCCTGAAAGAAGCGAAGGAAATGGTTGACGGTGCTCCTTCTACTGTTAAGGAAGGCGCAAGCAAGGCCGAGGCTGAAGAAGCCAAGAAGAAGCTTGAGGAAGCAGGCGCTTCTGTTGAGCTTAAGTAATCGTCGGTTATTGATCGACACCGTGCGTTAAGCATGGACAGGCTGGTGGCTGTGTGCCACCGGCCTTTTTCTGTTGTATATGCTATAGAGTCTGGTTTGCTTTAACGGGTTAATGTCAGATCTATAACCTACAGCCAGAGTCTTGTTCAAGACGGCGCGATAAGCCGAGCAATTCGGCCCCGAAGCAGAACATTTGATTGCTTCTTGATACCAGGTATCAGGTCTAAAGCTGGGGAATGCAGATGACTTACTCCTACACCGAAAAAAAGCGGATTCGCAAAGACTTTAGTAAATTGCCTTCCGTGATGGAAGTCCCCTATTTGCTGTCTATTCAGCTGGATTCGTTCCGGGACTACCTCCAAATGGAAACTGCGCCAGAAGATCGCCGGGAAACCGGTCTTCACGCAGCGTTCAAATCCGTATTCCCGATTGTCAGCTATTCTGGCAACGCCGCGCTCGAGTATGTGAGCTATCGAATCGGCGAGCCTGTATTTGACGTCAAGGAATGTCAGCTTAGGGGCGTTACATACGCCGCGCCGCTGCGAGTGAAAGTCCGCTTGATCATTTATGACAAGGAATCGTCCAACAAGGCGATTAAGGACATCAAAGAACAGGAAGTCTACATGGGCGAAATGCCCCTGATGACTGAAAACGGTACGTTCGTGGTCAACGGCACCGAGCGGGTTATTGTTTCCCAGCTCCACCGTTCGCCTGGTGTGTTTTTTGATCACGACAAGGGTAAGACCCATTCATCCGGCAAGCTGCTGTATTCAGCGCGGGTGATTCCTTACCGTGGCTCATGGCTCGACTTTGAGTTTGATCCTAAAGATGCTGTCTTCGTTCGAATCGATCGCCGTCGTAAACTGCCGGCATCCATTCTGTTGCGTGGCCTGGGTTACACCTCCGAGCAGATGCTGGAAATGTTCTTTGAGACCAGCAAATTCTCTGTGGGCGCAGAAGTGTGCAAGCTCGAGCTGGTACCAAGTCGTCTGCGTGGCGATATTGCCACCTTCGACATCAAGGACCAGGAAGGTACGGTTATTGTTGAAGAAGGCCGTCGAATCACTGCTCGTCATATCAAGCAGCTTGAGAAGGCCGGCATCACCGAGCTCGAGGTTCCGACTGAATATCTCTACGGTCGTGTTCTGGCTAAAGACATGATCGATCAGTCTTCCGGCGAAGTGCTGGTGGAATGTAATACCGAATTGAGCGACGAGGTTGTTACCAAGATCCTCGACGCTGGTGTTCAAGACATTGAGACGTTGTACACCAACGATCTGGACTGTGGGCCTTTCATGTCCGATACCTTGCGTATCGATCCGACCCGCACGCCGCTGGAAGCATTGGTAGAAATCTATCGCATGATGCGCCCGGGCGAGCCGCCCACCAAGGATTCAGCAGAGAACCTGTTTAACAACCTGTTCTTCTCTGAAGAGCGGTACGATTTGTCTGGTGTTGGCCGGATGAAGTTGAACCGTCGCCTGGGTCGTGAAGAAAGCACTGGCGAAGGCATCTTGACGCATGATGACATCATTGATGTTCTCAAAACGCTGATTGCCATCCGTAACGGCCAGGGCCAGGTTGATGACATCGACAACCTGGGTAACCGTCGTGTTCGCTGTGTTGGTGAAATGGCTGAAAACCAGTTCCGCGTTGGCCTGGTTCGAGTTGAGCGGGCTGTGCGTGAGCGTCTGAGCCTGGCTGAAAGCGAAGGCCTGATGCCTCAGGACCTGATCAATGCCAAGCCGGTAGCTGCTGCGGTCAAAGAATTCTTTGGTTCCAGCCAGCTGTCGCAGTTCATGGACCAGAACAACCCGTTGTCTGAGGTTACGCACAAGCGTCGTATCTCCGCATTGGGGCCAGGCGGTCTGACCCGTGAGCGCGCAGGCTTTGAGGTTCGTGACGTTCATCCGACACATTATGGTCGTGTGTGCCCGATCGAGACCCCGGAAGGCCCGAACATCGGTTTGATCAACTCGCTGGCCACATATGCCCGTGCCAACTCCTATGGCTTCCTCGAGAGCCCCTACCGTCGCGTCGTCGAAGGTGTGGTAACGGATGAGCTGGTATATCTGTCGGCGATTGAAGAAAGCAATTACATCATCGCTCAGGCCAGTGCTGCTACCGATGAAGGCAAGCGACTGACTGACGAGCTGGTTACCGTGCGTCACCAGAATGAATTTACCGTTGCTCCGCCGGAAGCGGTTAACTTCATGGACGTGTCTCCGCGCCAGGTTGTATCGGTCGCTGCGTCTCTGATTCCGTTCCTTGAGCACGACGACGCGAACCGGGCCCTGATGGGTGCGAACATGCAGCGTCAGGCGGTGCCAACCCTGAAATCCGAAGTGCCACTGGTTGGCACGGGTGTTGAGCGCACAGTTGCTCAGGATTCCGGTGTTTGTGTGTCAGCCCGTCGTGGCGGTGTCATCGAAAGCGTTGATGCGGCCCGCATCGTGGTTCGTGTGAACAACGAAGAAACCGAAGCCGGTGATGCTGGTGTGGATATCTACAACCTCACCAAGTACACCCGTTCAAATCAGAACACCTGCATCAACCAGCGCTCGATTGTGCGCCAGGGTGATGTCATTGCTCGCGGTGACGTCCTCGCAGACGGACCATCGGTCGATCTGGGTGAGCTGGCTCTGGGTCAGAACATGCGCATCGCGTTCATGCCCTGGAACGGTTACAACTTCGAGGATTCCATCCTGATCTCCGAGAAGGTTGTTCAGGAAGATCGTCTGACTACGATCCACATCCAGGAACTGACCTGTGTGGCTCGTGACACCAAGCTGGGCAGCGAAGAGATTACCGCTGATATCCCGAACGTGGGTGAAAGCGCGCTGTCCAAGCTGGATGAGTCTGGCATTGTTTACATCGGTGCCGAAGTGGGTCCTGGCGATATCCTGGTGGGCAAGGTAACACCGAAAGGTGAAACCCAGCTGACCCCGGAGGAGAAGCTGCTGCGTGCCATCTTCGGTGAGAAGGCGTCTGATGTTAAGGACACCTCTCAGCGTGTGCCCACCGGCACCCGCGGTACCGTTATTGACGTGCAGGTGTTCACTCGTGACGGTATCGAAAAAGATACCCGTGCTCTGTCTATCGAGAAAGAGCAGTTGAGTCAGTACCGCAAAGACCTTAAAGATGAGTACCGGATTGTTGAAGGTGCCACCTTTGAGCGTCTGACGGCAGCGCTGGTCGGCCAGGAAGTGATCAGTGGGCCGGGCCTCAAGAAAGGCGCCAAGCTTGATCAGGCGTACCTTGCTGACTTGCCGCGTCCGGATTGGTTCAAGCTGCGAATGAAAGACGAAGCTTTGAATGAGCTGCTCGAGAAGTCCGAGCAAGGCCTTGAAGAGCGTAAGTCAGAGCATGAAGCTCGTTTTGATGACAAGAAGGGTAAGCTCCAGCAAGGCGACGATCTGGCGCCGGGAGTACTCAAGATCGTCAAGGTTTACCTTGCCATCAAGCGTCGCATCCAGCCGGGTGACAAGATGGCTGGTCGTCATGGTAACAAGGGCGTTATCTCTGCGGTTATGCCGATCGAGGACATGCCTTATGACGAGCACGGCACCACCGTAGACATCGTTCTGAACCCGCTGGGTGTTCCTTCGCGGATGAACGTGGGCCAGGTACTTGAAACTCACCTGGGCGCTGCGGCCAAGGGCTTGGGTGAAAAGATCAGCCGTATGCTGGAAGAGCAGCGTAAGGTCATCGAGCTGCGCAAGCTGCTGGATGAGATCTATAACCACTCGGACGAAGTGACCAAGGTCGATCTGGACAGCTTGACTGACCAGGAGATCGTGGATCTGTGCGGCAACCTGCGCGCCGGTGTTCCGATGGCTACGCCTGTGTTCGATGGTGCCAAAGAAGCCGAGGTCAAGCGCATGCTTGAGTTGGCCGATATGGATACCAGTGGTCAGGTGATGCTGTACGACGGTCGTACCGGCGATAGGTTTGACCGCCCGGTGACCGTGGGCTACATGTACATGCTCAAGCTGAACCACTTGATCGATGACAAGATGCACGCTCGTTCCACTGGCTCCTACAGCCTGGTTACCCAGCAGCCGCTGGGTGGTAAGGCGCAGTTTGGTGGTCAGCGCTTCGGTGAGATGGAAGTGTGGGCGCTTGAGGCTTACGGTGCAGCGTATACGTTGCAGGAAATGCTTACCGTCAAGTCTGATGACGTCAACGGTCGGACCAAAATGTACAAGAACATTGTCGATGGTGATCATCGTATGGAGCCGGGCATGCCCGAATCCTTCAACGTTCTAGTCAAGGAAATCCGCTCGTTGGGTATCGACATCGAGCTGGAATCCGAGTGAGCCGAATTGTTTTTGGCAGCGTGAGCGGGCACGACCTGTGCCCGCCCGAGATTAACGCCATCCGGAGCTTTAACTGATGAAAGATTTGCTGAATCTTCTCAAGAGCCAGAATCAAAGCAAGGAATTCGATGCCATCCGTATTGGACTGGCCTCGCCTGACATGATTCGTTCCTGGTCTTTTGGCGAAGTAAAAAAGCCTGAGACCATTAACTACCGTACCTTCAAGCCAGAGCGTGACGGTCTGTTCTGTGCCAAAATTTTTGGCCCGATCAAAGACTACGAGTGCTTGTGCGGTAAATACAAACGCCTCAAGCATCGCGGCGTTATCTGCGAAAAGTGTGGCGTTGAAGTTGCACTGGCGAGTGTTCGTCGTGAGCGGATGGGGCACATTGAGCTGGCCAGCCCGGTTGCTCATATCTGGTTCCTGAAGTCACTGCCGTCCCGTATCGGCCTGATGCTGGACATGACTCTGCGTGATATCGAGCGGGTTCTGTACTTCGAATCCTTCATCGTGATTGACCCGGGTATGACTACCCTGGAACAGGGCCAGTTGCTTAACGATGAGCAGTATTACGAGGCCCTGGAAGAGTTTGGTGATGAATTCGACGCTCGCATGGGTGCCGAGGCCATCAAAGAGCTGCTGGAAGGTATCGATCTTCAGGCGGCCGTGGATAATCTGCGGGAAGAGATTCCCCAGACCAACTCAGAAACCAAGATCAAGAAGTTCAGCAAGCGCCTGAAGATTCTTGAAGCGTTCCTGTATTCCGGCAACAAGCCGGGCGATATGGTGTTGACCGTGTTGCCGGTTTTGCCGCCGGATCTGCGTCCTTTGGTTCCGCTTGACGGTGGTCGTTTTGCGACTTCGGATCTGAACGATCTTTACCGTCGGGTGATTAACCGGAACAACCGTCTCAAGCGCCTGCTGGAGCTGAATGCTCCGGATATCATCGTGCGTAACGAGAAGCGGATGTTGCAGGAAGCGGTCGACGCACTGCTGGACAACGGCCGTCGTGGCCGGGCCATCACTGGCACCAACAAGCGTCCGCTGAAGTCTTTGGCTGACATGATCAAGGGTAAACAGGGTCGGTTCCGTCAGAACCTGCTCGGTAAGCGGGTTGACTACTCTGGCCGGTCGGTCATCGTGGTGGGTCCATACCTGCGTCTGCATCAGTGCGGTCTGCCCAAGAAAATGGCCTTGGAACTGTTCAAGCCGTTTATCTTCTCTAAACTCGAGCATCGCGGCCTGGCGACCACCATCAAGGCCGCCAAGAAGATGGTTGAGCGCGAAGAGGGCGTGGTCTGGGATATTCTGGATGAAGTCATCCGTGAACATCCGATCATGCTGAACCGGGCACCGACTCTGCACCGTCTGGGTATCCAGGCGTTTGAGCCGGTCTTGATCGAAGGTAAGGCGATTCAGCTGCACCCGCTGGTGTGTGCCGCCTACAACGCCGACTTCGACGGTGACCAGATGGCGGTACACGTACCGCTGACCCTGGAAGCTCAGCTCGAAGCCCGTGCGTTAATGATGTCCACCAACAACGTGCTGTCGCCCGCCAACGGCGAGCCGATTATCGTGCCGTCCCAGGACGTGGTACTTGGTCTTTACTACATGACCCGTGAGCGTCATGCGGCGAAAGGTGAAGGCATGGTCTTTGCCGATGTCAAAGAAGCCCACCGCGCCTACGGTGCCGGTCAGGTTGATTTGCAGGCCAAGGTCAAGGTTCGTGTTCGCGAAGTGGCGATCAGTGAAGAGGGCGTCAAGTCTGAGACGTTCCGGATCGTTGATACCACCGTTGGTCGTGCACTGTTGTTTGATATCGTTCCTGACAACCTGTCGTTCGATATCATCAACCGCCCGATGGTGAAAAAGGCGATTTCCAACCTGATCAACACCTGCTATCGCGACGCCGGTCTGAAAGACACGGTTATCTTTGCGGATCAGCTGATGTACATGGGTTATCAGTACGCCACTCGCTCCGGTATCTCCATCGGCTTTAACGATTTTGAGATCCCGCCGGAGAAGTACGAGCTGGTCGATGCCGCCTCTGACGAAGTAAAAGACATCGAAAACCAGTACGCATCCGGTCTGCTGACCCAGGGTGAAAAGTACAACAAGGTTATCGATATCTGGTCCCGCGCCAACGACAAAGTGTCCAAGGCGATGATGGAGCGTCTTTCCAAAGAGCAGGTTATTGGCCCCGACGGCAAGCCTGTGAAGGGTGAAGACGGCGAAGACCTGATGCAGGAGTCGTTCAACTCGGTCTACATGATGGCAGACTCGGGTGCACGGGGTTCTGCCGCTCAGATACGTCAGTTGTCCGGTATGCGAGGCTTGATGGCCAAGCCGGATGGCTCGATCATCGAGACGCCGATCACTGCGAACTTCCGTGAAGGCCTGAACGTACTTCAGTACTTTATCTCGACTCACGGTGCTCGTAAGGGTCTGGCCGATACCGCTCTGAAAACGGCGAACTCCGGTTACCTGACCCGTCGTCTGGTTGACGTGTCACAGGATCTGGTGGTCACTGAAGAAGATTGCGGAACCAGCGAAGGTCTGCTGATGACGCCGCACATCGAAGGTGGCGACGTTGTGGTACCCCTGGGTGATCGCGTACTGGGCCGTGTTACCGCCCGTGACGTGTTCACTCCGACCGATAAGGATAACGCCGTTGTTGAGGCCGGAACCCTGTTGGACGAGAAGACTGTAGAGATGGTTGAGCGTGCCGGTGTGGATGAGATCTGGGTTCGCTCTGCGATCACCTGTGACACCCGCCATGGTATCTGTTCCAAGTGTTACGGCCGTGATCTGGCGCGTGGTCATCGGGTTAACGTTGGTGAGGCCGTGGGCGTTATCGCTGCACAGTCGATCGGTGAGCCCGGCACCCAGCTGACCATGCGTACCTTCCACATTGGTGGTGCGGCAAGTCGGGCGTCTGCAGTGGACAATATTCAGGTCAAGCACGGCGGCACCGTACGCCTGCATAACCTGAAGTCCATTGAAAAGACCGACGGTTCTCTGGTGGTTGTGTCTCGTTCTTCCGCGTTGGCGGTTGCTGATGAGCAGGGTCGTGAGCGTGAGTGGTACAAGCTGCCATACGGCGCCGTGCTGTCTGTCAAGAACGGTGACGTGGTTGAGGCGGGTGTTGCGGTAGCCAAGTGGGATCCGCACACGCACCCGATCATTGCGGAAGCAAAAGGTACGGCCAAGTTCGTCAACATGGAAGAGGGCATCACTGTCCGCACCCAGGCCGACGAACTGACCGGTCTGTCGACCATGGAAGTTATCGATTCGAAGGAACGTCCGGCGGCGGGTAAAGATATCCGTCCGGCGATCCAGCTGATCGATGATGCGGGTGAAGAAGTGGAGCTGCCAGGCGGCGGTACCGCAATCTTCTTCCTGCCGGCGAACGCGCTGGTAACCATGGCCAACGGTGCCAGGATTGAGCTGGGTGACGTAGTCGCCCGTATTCCGCAGGAAAGCTCGAAGACCCGGGATATTACCGGTGGTCTGCCGCGGGTTGCCGACCTGTTCGAGGCTCGTCGCCCGAAAGAGTCTGCGATCCTGGCCGAGATCAGTGGTGTGGTGTCGTTCGGTAAAGAGACCAAAGGCAAGAAACGCCTGGTGATCACACCGAAAGATGACGATGCCTACGAAGTGCTGATTCCCAAGCATCGTCAAATGAACGTGTTTGAAGGTGAAACGGTCGAGAAGGGTGAAGTGATCTCTGACGGCCCGTCCAACCCCCACGACATTTTGCGTCTGCTGGGTGTGGTCGAGCTCGCCAAGTACATCACCAACGAGATCCAGGACGTTTACCGTCTGCAGGGTGTTGTCATCAACGATAAACACATTGAGGTTATCGTTCGACAAATGCTGCGCAAGGTTGAAATCACCGATCCCGGCGAGACAACTTTGTTGTCTGGTGATCAGGTTGAAATCAACCACGTGCTGGAAGCCAACGAGCAAGCGAATGCGGCTGACAAAGAGCCGGCGCGGTTCGATCGACTGCTGCTTGGTATTACCAAGGCATCGCTGGCAACCGAGTCGTTTATTTCGGCGGCTTCGTTCCAGGAGACCACTCGGGTGCTCACCGAAGGTGCAGTCACCGGCAAGCGCGACTACCTGCGTGGCCTGAAAGAAAACGTTGTGGTTGGTCGACTGATACCGGCAGGTACTGGTCTGGCTTATCACAGTGAGCGTCGTCGTCGTCGTGAACTGGAGGGCCAGAGCGTGACAGCGGCTGATGTTGAAGAAGCTCTGAGCGCAGAGCTCAATCGCGAAAGCTGATTGGGTGCGGACCATCCTCGGGGTAGATACTTATTCCGGGGGTGGTTAAAAAGAGTACAGTCATCTTGACTGAGTCGGGGCGCGGGCTTAAACTTGCGTCCCTTAAATTTTACCCCCTGCATTTGGGGTAAGTTTCATTGGTATGGTTTTTGGAGTTTGCTTACATGGCAACGATTAATCAGTTGGTGCGTAAGCCTCGTAAGCGCAAGGTAGCCAAGAGCGATGTTCCTGCTCTTCAGGCCTGTCCTCAGCGCCGTGGTGTGTGCACTCGTGTTTACACCACAACGCCGAAGAAGCCGAACTCAGCACTGCGTAAAGTGTGCCGTGTTCGTCTGACCAACGGCTTCGAGGTTTCGTCATACATTGGTGGTGAAGGTCACAACCTTCAGGAGCACAGTGTTGTGCTTATCCGTGGCGGTCGAGTAAAAGACCTTCCCGGTGTGCGCTATCACACTGTTCGCGGTACGTTGGACACCCAGGGTGTTCAAAGCCGTAAGCAGGGTCGCTCCAAGTACGGTACAAAACGACCCAAGTCTTGATGTCCTGACCGGATGTCTTTTATCGTTGCTTGTTAGAACGATGAGAGTAAGGCTGAGTAGCATTTGCTATCTCAGGGGTTCCTGAAGACCTTTTAGAATATAAGGGCTTATCGATGCCTAGAAGAAGAGTTGCAGCAAAACGGGAAATCATTCCCGATCCGAAATTCGGCAGTGCACGTCTTGCCAAGTTCATCAACCACGTGATGGAAAATGGTAAGAAGTCGACTGCAGAGCGCATTGTTTATGGCGCTCTTGACATTGTTGCCGAAAAATCCAAAGAAGAGCCGATCGAAATGTTCGAGAAGGCCCTGGAGAACATCCAGCCGATGGTCGAGGTTAAGTCCCGTCGTGTGGGTGGTGCTACTTACCAGGTGCCTGTAGAAGTACGGCCTTCCCGTCAAAACGCGCTGGCTATGCGCTGGCTCGTTGAATACTCACGGAAGCGTGGTGAGAAGTCCATGGCTCAGCGTCTGGCTGGCGAAATTCTTGATGCGGCGGACAGCAAAGGTTCGGCAGTGAAGAAGCGCGAAGACGTACATCGCATGGCAGAAGCCAACAAAGCGTTCTCTCACTTCCGTTTCTAACAAGCCGAGGTTTATATCGTGGCACGCAAAACTCCTATCAAACGTTACAGAAACATTGGTATCTGTGCGCACGTGGATGCGGGCAAGACCACTACAACCGAGCGTATTCTTTACTACACCGGTCGTAGTCACAAAATGGGCGAGACCCATGATGGTGCCTCCACAACAGACTGGATGGAGCAGGAGCAGGAGCGTGGTATCACTATCACATCCGCTGCTGTAACCACCTTCTGGCAGGGTATGGATAAGCAGTATCCGGAACACCGTATCAACATCATCGATACCCCGGGGCACGTTGACTTCACCATCGAGGTAGAGCGTTCTCTGCGTGTACTCGATGGCGCCGTTGTTGTGTTCTGTGCGTCTTCCGGTGTTGAACCACAGTCCGAGACTGTTTGGCGTCAGGCCAACAAGTATGAAGTCCCCCGCATGGTGTTCGTTAACAAGATGGACCGTGCTGGTGCTAACTTCATGCGCGTTGTTGAGCAGATTCGCCAGCGTCTGGGTGCGACTGCCGTGCCTATTCAGTTGCCGATCGGTGCTGAAGACGAGTTTGAAGGCATTGTCGATCTGCTTCGCATGAAAGCAATCTACTGGAATGAAGCCGACCAGGGTATGACTTACGAGATGAGAGACATCCCGGAGCCCCTGTTGGAAGAAGCCAAGAAAGCTCGGGAATACATGGCTGAAGCGGCTGCCGAAGCCAACGAAGAGTTCATGGAAAAATACCTGGAAGGCGAAGAGCTGACGCTTGAGGAAATCAAGCAGGGGCTGCGCGCGCGTACCATCTCCAACGAAATCGTTCTGGCGACCTGTGGTTCTGCGTTCAAGAACAAGGGTGTTCAGGCGGTTCTGGATGACGTTATCGAATTCTTGCCGGCGCCGGACGAAGTCAAGGCGATCCGTGGTGAAGTCGATGACGAAGGTACCGAAGAAACCCGTCCGGTTGATGACGAGGCTCCGTTCGCCGCTCTGGCGTTCAAAATTGCCACCGACCCGTTCGTGGGTACGCTGACCTTCTTCCGTGTCTACTCCGGTAGGCTGGAGTCTGGTAATGCGGTCTTTAACTCTGTGAAGGGTAAAAAAGAGCGTGTTGGCCGGATGGTACAGATGCACGCCAACGACCGTGAAGAGATTAAAGAAGTGCTCGCGGGCGACATCGCCGCGGCGATCGGTCTGAAGAACGTTACCACGGGTGATACCCTGTGTGATGAGAACCATAAGATCGTTCTCGAGCGCATGGAATTCCCGGAGCCGGTTATCTCCGTTGCCGTCGAGCCAAAGTCGAAGGCGGACCAGGAAAAGATGGGTGTTGCACTGGGCAAGCTTGCTCAGGAAGATCCTTCGTTCCGCGTACGTACCGATGAAGAGTCTGGTCAAACGATCATCTCTGGTATGGGTGAGCTTCACCTGGATATTCTTGTTGACCGTATGCGTCGCGAGTTCAAGGTTGAGGCGAACATTGGTAAGCCGCAGGTTGCTTACCGTGAGTGCATCCGCAAGCCAGTCGATGTTGAAGGCAAGTTTGTTCGTCAGTCTGGTGGTCGTGGTCAGTATGGTCACGTTAAGGTCAAGCTTGAGCCGCTGCCGCTGGATGATGAAGATGGCGAAAACTTCATCTTCGTGAACGAGATCGTTGGCGGTACTGTTCCCAAGGAATACATTCCTGCGGTACAGCAGGGTATTGCTGAGCAGATGCAGAACGGCTGTATTGCCGGGTATCCGCTGCTGCGCATCAAGGCAACCCTTTACGATGGTTCTTACCATGACGTTGACTCCAACGAAATGGCGTTCAAAATCGCCGGTTCCATGGCGATGAAGAAAGGCGCGCTTGAGGCGAATCCTGCCCTCCTCGAACCGATGATGAAGGTTGAGGTTGTTACCCCTGAAGACTACATGGGTGACGTGGTAGGCGACTTGAACCGTCGTCGCGGCCTGGTGCAGGGTATGGAAGATGTGCCTGCAGGCAAGACCATCCGTGCAGAAGTGCCGTTGTCAGAGATGTTCGGTTATGCCACCGACCTGCGCTCTGCAACACAGGGTCGGGCGTCTTATGCGATGGAGTTCTCCCGCTATATGGAAGCTCCCTCGAACATTGCCGAAGCGATCATTAAAAAGGGTTGATCCCCAGGACTT
>LJZQ01000002.1:128764-253079 GCA_001314845.1 Marinobacter excellens HL-55 | reverse complement strand
CTGGCTCTGGCTCTGGCTCTGGCTCTGGCTCTGGCTCTGGCTCTGGCTCTGGAGCAGTATCGTTTTCGGCGTTATCAACCACAGCATCGTCTGCGATCGGAATATCGTCATCGTCCGCCACTTCTGCGGCAACGACGGGAACATCCTCATCGTCCGTCAGATCATCCAATGTCTCGCGTTCTGCCGCCGCAGCCCGCTCTGCCTCCAGTCTCGCCTTCTTCTGCCGGTAGGCAAACAGGCCAAACCCGACCAACGCCACGAGGACGGCAGCGACAGCACCCAGCAGCCAGACCGGAACCCCCCAAATCGTGCGTTTTTCCGGCTCCTGAGACTCGTCGGTCTCGCTGACCGGGGCCGCATTCTGCTCTGGTTCAACGCGAGCTTCTTCAACCTCCGGCTCCGGCGTGGTCGGTGCGGACTCGGGTTCTTGCTCAGGCACCGGATCCGGGGCAGCCTCAGGCTCCGGCTGGTCCTCAACAGGCAACTCGATCTGCTCACTCAGATCCGGCACCATAGGCTCGGATACCACTTCCAGGGCGGGCTCCACACCCGGCACCGTAAACGTGGTCATTGCACTGAATTTACGGGCAAACGTGCCACCGTCGGCGACCACATCAATCTGATAGCGCCCGGGTGCCGGCAGTCGTGTTACCGCGTCACGGTAAACACCATCTTCCGGAGGTTGTTCACCGGACAACACCTTCGTGCCTTTGCGACCATCGTTTGCAGTGATCGACAGGCTGACTTGCATCACCCCGAGGAAGTCTGGATTCACAAGGGGCTCGGATTCTTCAAAAAAAGCCACTTCAAGGTTGAACGGACTTTCTTCAGAAAATTCAGGCGCTATCGGGCTGACGGCCATACGCAAATCACTGACCACAGTCACACGACTGCCCTGTCCAAGCTCGCCAACAATACGCCAGCGACCGGCAGCTGGTTCAGTCACGGTAATCAGATCGTAACCCGGCTCCGCGGCCCAGCGAACGTTATCCGGCAACTCGTCCACGGTAAACGGTTCACCATCCGGCTCGGCCAACGCCAACTCACGGCTTTCTCCGGAAGGCCGGCCCGAGAATATCAGGGCGGTAAACTCTTTGACGCCCTCGTCCACCGAAAAGCCATCGCCCTCAATCGGAATCTGTTCCTGAGGGACCGCCGTGTTCAAGGCATCGGCAAACGCCAGATTGAGTGCTTCCGCCGTCTGCGCCAGACGGAAACTGCCACCCGTTTCGCGAGCCAGCCTGCGCAGGAAGGTGATATCCGCCATCTCCGACAAACCGACCGTATGAATGGTTGCGCCCTTGGCCGTCAGCGCCGGCAACAGCGTGCCGAGAATGCGTTGTTCTTCGGCCTGGCTGGCAGCTTCACCACCAGGTACGTCCACTTTACCATCACTGAGCAGGATGATATGGGTATTCTCCAGCGTACCGCGAGACAACCAGTCGTCGCTTGCCTTTTCAAGCGCCAGACCAAGATTGGTGTAAAGGGCCACTGAGTTAACCTGCCCGGAACGCTCTACCGCGAGATCACGCCAGCCGTCATCAACAGCTCCATGAGGCACCAACATGTTGACGTTCTGACCAAAGGTCCATACCCCAGCCTCGGCATCCGCTGGCAGCATCCGGGCCAATAGGCGAACGGCCGGACGGCGGAGGTTCTCCGGATCGGTTTCTTTCATCGACCCGGACATATCAACCACAATGCGCACATCCGCCTGTTCAGGCAGCGTCAGCGACGCCTCCTGGGCGTTGGCATGAACTGGCAGCACTATAAATATGACCAGCAGCAGGATTCTTTTGAGTTGCATCATGGCGACTGTTGCCTGTCTGTTGTTATTGAGGTGACTGATTATTTGCGTACCAGACGGTAACGCACAAGATCCAGAATCCAAACCAGCAACATGACAATCGCCGCTATGGAGAAATTGAAGATCGCCCTGCCCGCTGCGGCTGCGTCACCCAGAATCAATTCGTAACCGGCAAACAACCAGGCGGGGATCCACCAGTTTGCCAGTTCAGCTGATTCCACCGGGGTCAGCAACAATACCACCAACGCCGCAAGCAACAGCGTGCGCAAACCGTAAAAAGGCAGCAGCCGGAATAACGACTTCATCATGTAAAAAAACACGACAAAGGCGACCGCATAGGCTGCCCAAAATATTCCATATGCTAAAGACGCATCAGTATCGATCATTACAAAACCCAATGAATTATGTGGTCTTCCCAGTCTTCTTCCAGAACACGATCTTCAGAAATCACCTTGCCCTGAACGGACACGCCTGCCTGGTGAACAGACTGCGGATCGCCAGATCGCAACGGATGCCAGTCAGCCAGTGGCCGGCTTTCAGCCAGGGTACGGTAGGCACAGGTATAGGGTAACCACTGATATTGACTGACCGTATCTGGCGTCAGCACCGTACACCCGGGCACTTTTTTCAAGCGTTCAGAGTACACCGTACAACGGCAGGTTTGACTGTCCATGTAACGACAAACCAGGTCGGTATGGTAAACCTCGCCGGTGTCCTCGTCTTCGAGCTTCTGCAAGCAACATTGCCCACAACCATCACACAGCGATTCCCACTCCGATTGAGTCATCTCATGCAGGCGCTTGCGCTGCCAGAAGGGAATCTGTGCGATCATTTGCCGCGCTGCTCAGCTTTACGGCGGAAATCAACAATGTAGGTTTCCGTCTCTTCTGGCATCTGCAAGAAGAAATCCTTTTCCGCCAGGGCCTCCAGCACCTCTTTACCGGAGGTCCTGGCCAGTTTTTTGTCCGGACTCAAGAGCAGATCCATGGCATGGACTGGTTGCCCAAAAATTGAACGCAGGGCGTCGGGCAGTTCGTCCCACTTCTGACCCCGGCGAACGTACAGGTAGGTGTCGCTCTTCTTGCTGCTGCGGAACACCGACACAAATTCACGGTCTTTCATTGTTTCAGAAGTTCCTCGAGTTCGGGTAATACCGGCGCCATCAGATCTTTGCGCCAGCCCTCAAAAAATCGGTTTCCAACCAGAGTCCGGTCCTGGACAACGGCTTCCAGGCGCTTTCTTGGCGCGAGCAATTCAATAGGTATATCAGTTGCTTCTGCAACTTTCTTAAAGTAACACTTGATCGTTTTATAGAACGCCTGCTCATCACGGGTCAACGGTCTGGATATCCGCTCCAGACTGGCATGGTCCGATTCTCTGGCCTCACGGACAAGCTCTAACAGGTGCTCACCGTAGCGTTTAACAATGCCACCAGGCACACCCTGTACATCATTGAGCACACGAAGAGAGTCCGGGCAGCGTTCAGCAATGGCGATTAACAGCGCGTCGTTCAACACCCGATTACGGGGCCGGTCAAGCCGACGACACTCGGCCTCCCGCCAGGTAACCAGAGCCTTCAAAACAGCCTGTTGTTCCGGTGTTAGTGTCCAGCCGCCCCGAAGCTTCAGGTAATGTTGTTCGGGCGCTTCCTGCTGACCGGCTTCGTCGGCGAAGCGACGGGATTCATCCGCCATCGCCTGTTCCAGGCCACGCTCCCGCAGTTGCTTACTCACCCAGGTATGAAGCGGTTGCAGAAACCGGATGTCATCAATGGCGTATCGCTCTTGCTCCGGGCTTAGCGGCCTGGCCAGCCAGTCAGAGCGAGTAACCGATTTGTCCAGCGCTTCGCCAAACAACGATTCAACCAATCGCGCGTAACCCACGGAAAAACCGGCACCCGCCAAGGCTGCGCCAATCTGAAGATCCAGCAGGCCCTGCGGTGCCACGCCCAACCAGTGCCGGAACAATTCCAGATCCTCGCTCATGGCGTACAGCAACTTCGGGCGCTGCGGGTCTGCCAGCATCTGCCTGAATCCCTCAGAGGCTTCCGCCACGTCCGGATCCAGCAACCAGAACTCGCCTTCAGCGCCTAACTGAACCAGCCCGGGGATCGGGTAAAACGTGGACACACGTTCAAACTCGGTGTCCAGCACCACGGCGGCGCCGGCGGTCAAATTCGCCAGCCATTGGTCCAGCGTGTCTGGCTCGCGAATCCAGCGAACGGTGTCCGGTGCCGGAGGAACAGTTACGGCCGGGGCGATTTGAGTCATTGAGAAACCTGAAACGTTATTCAGACAGGGGCTTACGGCCCCGGAATGCATGGGTAAGGGTAAAGCCGTCGACATAACCTAACTCGCCACCCACCGGTATACCGTGGGCCAGGCGTGTGATCAGAATGTTCTGGCCATCCAGCCGGTCGGCAATGTAATGAGCGGTTGCCTCACCTTCGACGGTCGGATTGGTGGCCAGTATCAGCTCGGTCACATCCTCTTCACGAACCCGCCGCAGCAAACGCTCAATTCCGATTTCTTCAGGACCAACGCCATCGATGGGAGACAAATGCCCCATCAAGACAAAGTAACTGCCTCGGTAGTCTCCCGCCTGCTCGATGGCCAGCAGGTCCGAAGGACTTTCCACCACGCACAAAGTGCCGGTTCGGCGAGCGGGTTTCTCGCAAATCTGGCAAATCTCTGTATCGGAAAAATTCTGACAACTGTCGCAACGGCGAACGCCATCCATCGCCTGGCTCAGGGCCGTGGAAAGACGGATGCCGCCAGAACGGCCACGCTCCAGCAGATGGAACGCCATTCGTTGTGCGGTTTTCTGGCCGACCCCCGGTAAACACCGAAGGGACTCGACCAACTCATCAACCAGGGGGCTGAATGCCATGAACGCTCCTCAAAGACTATGGCAGACGACGGCAGTAACCTAGAACGGCATCTTGAAGCCGGGAGGCATACCCATACCCGACATCATGCCAGACATTTGTTCTTTCTGGTTGGCCTCAACCCGACGTACGGCGTCGTTCACGGCTGCCGCCAACAGGTCTTCAAGAATTTCTTTGTCTTCGGTCAACAGCGACGGATCGATGTCTACCTTGCGCACATCGTGACGGCCATTCATGGTTACTTTAACCAGGCCTGCACCGGATTCACCAACAACCTCAGCCTTCGCCGCTTCTTCCTGGGCCTTCTGCATCTGCTCTTGCATCTGCTGGGCCTTCTTCATCAAATCGCCCATATTATTCATCATGAGTCTATCTCCTACCTGTTTCGACAGGGCGGATGCTTTCTTCTACAACCCGCCCTTCAAATCGTTCAACAATGCTTTTCACCAGGGGATCTTGCCGGATAGAGTCCTCTGCCGACTTCTGCCTGGCTACACGCTGGCGCTCTTCCCAGGCAGCCGGGGTATGAAGACCCGGAGTGCCCTGCTCTATCTTTAACTGTGTGGCGTCACCAAAGCGAGATCTCAAGCCTGTCAGAATCTTTTCTTCATGGCGGGCATTCAACAGCCGAAAGTGCCCTTCATCCAGCGTTAACACCACCGTTTGCCCATTCATGACCATCGCACTGTAACTGGCCAAATTACCCGGCATACCGTTAATGTCCAGTGTTCGAAAATCCCGCTCCCAGACAAACCCATCGACCGTTGCTGGCGCAGCTTCAACCGGCTCTTCCGGCACATCGGACTGTGCCACCAGTGTTTCGACCGGCTGAACATCGTCTGGTTCCGGCGATGCCACCGTTGATGAGGCCTCATCCCAGACCGGCGACTGGTCGGTGTCCGGGCCCGGCTCTGCCGGTTGGTCATCGGCATCAGGTTCCCATGGCGGCACATCCATCACTGGCGGTTCTGGCATCTGCACAACCGGCTCTGGCCGGGCAGGTTGCGGCGAAGTCTCTGGCTCCGGTGCTGGTTCAGACGAAATTGAGGGTGCCGTCGATTGTGCCGGTGTCGGGTGCTGTGCCGCAGGCTCGGGCTCGGGGTCCGCGCGGCCTGCGCTGTTGCCGGCACCACCGGAAGAAATCGCCGGTGGATCACGGCGATCCGCGCCCGGGCGGAATGCCAGCATTCTCAGCAGCGTCATTTCAAAGCCCATGCGGGCATCCGGTGTAACCGCCAGATCTTTTCGACCCATCAACGCCGTCTGGTAAAACAACTGGGCATCTTCAGCGCTCAGCTTGCGAGCAAGGGCCTGAACCTGAGCGGCATCGCCAAGCGAGTTATCTGCGCTACCGGGTACGACTTGCTCCATGGTGACGCGATGGAACAGAGACAAGAGGTCGGCAAGAATGATGGCGTAATCCGGGGCAAAATCCGAGATTCGGCTGATTTCTGCCAGCAGGCCCGGGCCATCACGCTCCACCAGCGTCGCAACAATCCGTTCAATGTCACGCTGATCAATGGTGCCAAGCATGTTGCTGACATCACTGGCCGCAAGATTCTGATTGCCGAAAGCTATGGCCTGATCGGTCAGGCTCAGGGCATCCCGCATACTGCCGTCGGCTGCTCGCGCCAATAACCACAATGCCGGGTCTTCAAACGGGATCTGTTCTTCCGTCAGCACATGCTTCAGATGGCCGACGATATGCTCTGGCGTCATCCGCTTCAGATTGAACTGCAAACAACGGGACAATACCGTCACCGGCAACTTCTGGGGATCGGTCGTGGCGAGCAGGAATTTGACGTGTTCCGGTGGCTCTTCCAGCGTTTTCAGGAAGGCGTTGAACGACTGATTGGTGAGCATGTGCACCTCGTCGATCAGGTACACCTTATAACGGCCACGGCTGGGGGAATACTGAACGTTATCCGTCAGCTCCCGCATATCGTCAACGCCGGTGCGAGAGGCTGCGTCAATTTCAATCAGGTCAACAAAGCGGCCTTCCAGTATTTCCTTGCAGCTGTCGCATTCACCACAGGGATTGGGGGTAATACCGGTTTCACAATTGAGGCAACGGGCCAGCAAGCGGCCAATGGTCGTTTTACCAACACCCCGGGTGCCGGTAAACAGATAGGCATGGTGCAGGCGCTGGTGTTCCAGTGCATGGACAAGGGCCTGTAACACATGCTCTTGTCCTACCATGTCCTGAAAGGTACGGGGACGCCATTTTCGGGCTAAAACCTGGTAGCTCATGATCCATCAACTGGTGAAAAATCCGGTGCTAACAATAACATGTACCGGCATTCAGAAGAAGCAAAGCTGATCTCGGGAAAACGAACGTAAAGGGGGGGGCAAATCTGGGGGTGACCCCATCAGCGATCCTCCGGCACACACATCCACCGCTTCGGCTGCTCCCTTCCGGGCCTGACCGGGTTGACGGTTTCATGTTGCGGAGGCACCAATGGGGCCACCATAACGACGTTCCGGGACATTTCCCCGAAAGCGGCGCGCATAGTAGCAGAAGGGTTCGTGGACTACAACGCCCTATAGCGGCAGGGGCACTTCGTCCTGCCGAAACCAGCAGGCAACGCTGTATCGGGTGCGCCTCGCCGGCAACACTTCATGGGGCACCTCTTCGCTCAGGAACAGCGCAGCCCGGCCCGACTCAGGACGCACTAACCCTACAGGTCGACATTCATCGTGAGAACTGAATACCTGCAACTCGCCACCGTCTTCCAGGCCCCAGTCATCATTCAGATACAGCACCAGACTGATCACTCGAGAGGCACGACCCCGAAAGCTGTCCACGTGGCGCTTATAAAAATCGCCACTCTGATAGGTTGCATAGTGGGCTTCGAACCGCTTCAGCCCCAGGAATAGCCGTTGGTTGAGGCCAGCCTTGAGCTGTTCGAGAAAGCTGAACAACAACGCCTGGGGCTCACTGCACCCTTCCAGCCAGGCAATCTTGTCGCGGCGCACACTGCGATCTTTAACCAGATTAGCTCCGCGCCCAATGCCCGCTCGATTCATTGCATCGGTTTTGTCCAGAATAACCACTTCGTTCAACAAGGCCGCCAGCAAACCTTCCGGCAGCCGGGCCGTTAAATCGACCCCCAGCCATGCCTGCTCGCTCAAACCGTCTGCCAACTCATCCAGCCACTGCTCATCCACAAGGCACGCCAATGAACCAGGCTCATCACCGGCAGCCAAGGCATCGCCAACGGCCGCATTCAGCACACCTGCCGAGCGTTCCAACAGCGGTTCTGACAACGGGACGATCACGGCGTCATTATTTTGGGCATCCATCAACGCGGCTCCTGAATTTTTCGGTTATTGTATGATCAAACTCGCCGACGGAACGGTTTTAATTTACTCTTTGAGTAAGCAGATACCCTTAAGGACGATCCACCTCATCATGGCTGAAAGCAGTAACAAACCGCCGGTCTCAGTTACCCCCGGGCAGTGGTCATTTACACGCTGGCGCACCATCGGGCAACTTGAAGCCCTTGAGGTGCATCATCCTCTATTTTTGGCCACGATTGTTCTGCAAGGCGCCCAGTTGACTCACTTTTCTCCCAGAGAGCAGAACAACTGGCTCTGGTTGAGTGAACTGGCCAGATTTCAACCCGGCCACGCCATCCGTGGCGGCATCCCGATTTGCTGGCCCTGGTTTGGAGATCCAGCCAAGAATCCGCCGGAAATTCGTAAACGAACGCTGAATCCAGCGGCTCACGGGTTTGCCCGAACTGCGGTCTGGCATCTGGAAGACGTCCGGGAAAGCGCTCACGAGGTCGAAATCAGCCTGTCTTTGAACGCCAACAACGATTTTGCGGATCAATGGCAAGGCCATGCTCTGGCATTGGTAACGTTCAGCTTTTCCGTTCGCGGTTGTCAGATAGCCCTGACCACCACCAACCTGTCCAGACAGCCGCTGGCCTTCAGCCAGGCGCTGCACACTTACCTGCCGACCACGGATATCACACGCACACGGGTTCTCGGATTAGGTAACAGCCAGTATATGGATACGCTCAAGAACTGGGACTACTTCTGCCAGGAGGGGCCAGTCTACTTTGACGGCGAAACCGATCGAATCTACGAAACCGGGGAGCCCCTCACCGTCGTGACGCCAATGGGCAAACGCAAGCTCACCCCAGTCGGCAGTGACTCCACCGTGGTATGGAATCCGGGGCCAGTTAAAGCAAAACACCTCTCAGACTTCCCGGACAACGGCTGGCAAAAGATGCTCTGTGTCGAAACTGCCAATGCGGCGGGCGACTACCGGGTGTTAAATGAAGGCCAAAGTCACACTCTTGGCGTTTTTATCGGCCGGGCCTGACCGGCAACGTTGTAACCACCAACACAGGGAGCAGGCATGGGCCTGGCATCGTTTCTCAAATCCAGACTGGTACCTGCAGACCTGGAAGCTCAGATAGACCGCATCCGCAAACCCATCGGCAGCCTTGGCTACGATCCATGGGGCTACAACAACGAAGCCATAAAATACGGCTTCTCCGTCACCCGCCAGATCTATGAGAAGTACTTCCGTGTGCAGGCCGATGGGGTTGAAAACATTCCGGCAGAGGGCCCGGTACTGATCATTGCCAACCATTCTGGCCAGTTGCCTCTGGATGGTCTGCTGATCGGCTACGCTCTGGCTTCACGAGCTGAGAACCCCCGTATTCCCCGAGCCATGATTGAACGCTTTTTCCCGACCGTTCCGTGGCTCGGCAACCTGCTGAACGAAATGGGCGCCGTACTCGGCGACCCGGTCAATTGCGCCAAGATGCTGGAAAACAACGAAGCCATAATCGTGTTTCCGGAAGGTGTGCGTGGCTCTGGCAAACTGTACCGGGACCGATACCAGCTCAAACGGTTTGGTAACGGCTTCATGCATCTGGCCATGAAGTACAACGCCACAGTTGTGCCCGTCGGCGTGGTTGGCTGCGAAGAAACCATCCCAGCGATCGCCAACATCAAGCCACTGGCAAACGCGCTGAACGTGCCTTACGTGCCGGTTGCCCTGCCCGTGATATTCCCGGCAAAAGTTCACTTGAACTTCGGCCCACCCATGCATTTTGACAATGCGGAAATTCCGGAGGAAAGCGTGACCGAGCGGGTTGAAGCGGTCAAAGCGGAGATCAGCCGGTTGATCGACAAAGGACTGAGCGAAAGGAAAAGATTGTTCTGATGACTACCAAACGCAGACCGCATATTCTCGTCACCGGCGCAGCTGGCGCCCTGGCCCAACAAGTCATCAATCGCCTGAAAAAGACTTGTGATCTGGTCGCCGTCGATTTTCGCGAGCAGGTTTATCTGGGCGATGACATCCCCAGCTACTGCATCGATTTCAACAAACGCGTGTTCGAGGATCTGTTCCGGCGCTATCAGTTTGACGGTGTTATCCATTTGGGCCGCATCCTGTCAAGCCAGCTTACCCGCATGCGCCGATACAACGCCAACGTATTGGGCACCCAGAAGCTGCTCGACCTGTCCGAAAAATACGGTATTCGCAGAATCATCGTGCTTTCCACTTATCATGTATATGGCGCCGTGGCGTACAACCCCGCATTGATCGACGAATCTGCGCCACTGAAAAGCGCCGGGCTGAGCGCCGATCTGGTGGATTCGGTTGAGCTGGAAAACCTGGCCAACATTTACTTGTGGCGTTACCCGGAATTGAACATCACCATCCTGCGCCCCTGCAATATTGTTGGCCCCGGCGTCAGAAACTCCATGAGTTCGCTACTCGGAAGCGAGCGGGCGCCGGTGCTAGCAGGATTTTCACCCATGATGCAGTTCATCCATATTGATGACATGGCAGACGCCATAGTTCTGGCCTGGCAAAAACCGGTCAAAGGCGTGTTCAACGTAGCGCCCCAGGATTGGGTTGCCTATCAGCAGGCCCTGAAACTGTGCGGCTGCAAAAAAATGCCACTGCCATCGGTGCCTCCAGTCATCCCCAAAGCCATCTCAAAGATACTCAATTTGCGCAGCTTTCCGCCATACCTGCTGTCGTTCTTCAAATATCCGGTGGTGATTGATGGTCGCGCCTTCTCGAGGGAGTTCGGCTTTACCCCCAAACGTCCACTAAAAGACATCTTTCGGTATTACCAGAACAACAAGAACCCGGTTTGAAGCACTCACGGGAATTTTGCGATAGCGATAGACGCACACAACGGATGGCGGCTATCCTGTACAAAATAAGTACAGGATGCAGGTTTAAGGAAAGACCGAATGCTCAGGGACCTCAGCGTGATCAGCCACGGCACAGCGGCCGCAGTATTTGCCGTATTGTCGTTGCTGATTGCTACACGTTATTTAAGGCGTGACATTGATCGCGCGCTGTTTCTCGCGTCCATCGTCACCACACTTTGGGCAGGCACTCTCGTTGCCCAGAGTATCTGGGGGCAGCCAGGTTTTTTCGTCCGCTACCTGCTGGAACTACTCCGCGATACCGCCTGGATTCTTCTGCTCTTTGCCATGCTCCGCGACTCGTTCCGCCAGGGTAAACTCGCTAGCCAACTTAAAAAAGTCCTTGGCATCTCCGTCTTCGCTCTGGTCATCACTCTGTTGACGCTCGGCAGCCTTGAGTTTGTTTTTGAACTCTCGCTTCTTGATGGTAAAACCAAAGTGATTGGGCAGATTGCGCTGGCACTGCTCGGACTATCATTGATCGAACAGATCTGGCGCAACGCGCCCGGCTTTGGCCGCTCCTCCATGAAATACCTGTGCATTGGCGTGGCCACCATCTTCATCTTTGACTTTTTCATGTACGCAGACGCGCTACTGTTTGGCCAGGTTGCGGACTCGTTCTGGAATGCCCGTGGCTTTGTCAATGCAGCGCTGGTGCCGCTGTTTGCCATCAATGTTATTAACACCCGCAAGCAGCCAGTGGACTTTCAGTTATCCCGCGCCGCAGTTTTTCACGTCGGCACGTTCCTGTTTGCCGGCGGCTACCTGTTGTTCCTGGCCATTGGCGGCTATTACGTCAAGGCGCTGGGTGGCGCCTGGGGCGAAGCTTTGCAGGTTCTGTTCATCTCGATCTCCCTGGCGTTTCTGGTCACCCTGCTTCTGTCCCGCCGTATTCGGGGCAAGCTGATGGTGTTTATCAGCCAGAACTTCTTTGATTACAAATACGATTACCGGGAAGAATGGCTGAAGATGACTCGGGAGCTGGCCAACCTGAGCAACGATCCCCCCCTGCCCGAGCGGGTCGTGCGCATTCTCGCCAGTTTGGTAGAAAGCAACGCCGGTGCCATCTGGTTGCAAGGTGAACAAAAAGACTATTTGCTGAAAGCCAGTGTGAACGTGGCTATACCGAAATACACCGTCATTGACGGAGATGCAGAGATCGTCCGATTCTTTCAGGAGCGTGAATGGATCATTGATCTGAACGAATACCGCTCAGACCCGGTTCGCTACAACCTGCTTGAGATCCCGGACCCGATCACCAACACGCCCGACGCCTGGCTCATTATCCCCATGTACCTTGGCAACGAACTCTATGGCATTGCAATGGTGGGAGCGCCCTATTCCCGGGTGGATCTGAACTGGGAAAACTTCGACCTGATCAAAGTGGTTGCCCGCCAAACCTGTAACCTGCTGGCCCAGACCGACGCCCAGAACCGCCTCTCCCGCGCCATGCAATTTGAGGCAGTCAGTAAAGCTTCCGCCTTCATGGTTCATGACCTGAAAACACTGATCGCACAGTTGTCTTTGCTGGTCAAAAACGCCCCCAAACACCGGGGCAACCCAGCGTTTATTGACGACATGATCGCCACCACCGACCATGCCGTCCGTAAAATGGCCAACCTGGTCGATCACATCCGCAAACCCTCCAGCCCTGCGGAAGAACAGCGAAGCCCGATCAACCTTACCCAGATCATTCGTGAGCTGATAGACCACCACAGCCACCGGGCCCCAGCACCAACACTCAAAGACAGCCCCGAAAACATAAGCGTATGTGCAGATAAAGAGCAGCTTCGCAGCGTGCTGGGACACTTAATCCAGAACGCTCAGGACGCCACACCCGCCAATGGCGAAATATCCATCAACCTCAAAATGGCCAGAGGCAATGTTGTTATCTTTATTCAGGACACCGGCACCGGCATGACCGAAGACTTCATCCGAAGTCAGTTGTTCAAGCCATTTGAAAGCACCAAGGGGCTGACAGGCATGGGCATAGGCGCCTACCAGGCCCGGGAATACATTCAGGAACTGGGTGGCAGCATAGATGTCACCAGCGAACCCGGCGTGGGCTCCTGCTTCTCGGTTCGGATTCCATTGTCGGACGTAGACATGGTTAAACAGATCAGCGGCCCTTTTTCGCCAGTAAACGAGATACCCACGCCACAGAAAATCGTCAACTAAATGACACGCTCAGCATTTTTTTGGATTCATTATTGCAAAGTGTCAATGTTAAGTTAAGAATCGTAACTATGGAAAATGCCGGTTCAGCCAAGACCGGTGAACCAGAGCTCACTGACCAAAGGACTGAATGTTGTCGTGAAGCAGCTACTGATTGTAGAGGATGATCCAGGCCTTCAAAGCCAGATGAGATGGTGTTTTAGCGATGGCATTGAAGTCGCTGTTGCATCCGACCGGGAATCTGCCCTGACCGCCCTTAGACGAATGGAGCCTCAGGTCGTCACCCTGGATCTGGGCCTGCCACCAGACCCCGGCGGCGCCACTGAGGGCTTTGCCCTGCTGGAAGACATTCTACGGCTGGCGCCGATGACCAAAGTGATCGTCGTTACTGGCCGTGAAGACAAGGAAAACGCCGTCAAAGCCATTGGAATGGGTGCATCCGATTTCTACCAGAAACCGCTGGATGCAGACATACTCACCTTTGTGGTCAACCGGGCCTTCCGTCTGGCTGAACTGGAACAGGAAAATCGCGAACTGGCCAGCCAGGGCAACGGCACCAGCATCAAAGGCATTGTCGCAGCCAGCCCGGAGATGCTTACCATCTGCCGTACCATTGAAAAGGTCGCACCCACCGATGTGACCACTCTGATCACCGGAGAGACCGGTACCGGCAAAGAGTTACTCGCCCGAGCCCTGCACGACCTCAGCCACAGAGCCGACAAGCCATTCGCCGCAATCAACTGTGCCGCCATCCCCGAAAACCTGCTTGAAAGTGAGCTCTTCGGTTTTGAGAAAGGCTCCTTCACCGGCGCCACCCAGGCCAAAAAAGGCAAAATTGAAAGCGCCAACGGCGGCACCCTGTTCCTGGATGAGATTGGCGACATGCCCATGGCTCTGCAGGCGAAGTTACTCCGGTTTCTGCAAGAGCGATTGGTTGATCGTGTCGGCTCGGTAAAGCCGATTCCCGTCGATGTGCGCGTGGTATGTGCCACTCACCGTAATGTTCAGGAATTGATCAGCCAAGGTGAATTCCGTGAAGACCTTTATTACCGAATCAGCGAGATCACTCTCGACGTCCCTGCACTCCGAGAACGCGACGGCGATGCACTGGTAGTCGCACAGTCACTGCTAAAAACTCTGGGCAAGCAATTGGACCGGCCTAACCTGTGCTTCTCCGAAGATGCCGTACAAGCCATCACCGCCTACGCCTGGCCCGGCAATGTTCGAGAAATGATCAACAAAGTCAAACGGGCCATCATTATGGCTGACGGCAAACGCATTACCCCCGAAGACCTGGTGTTGCCGGCCGACAGTTGCGAGACGGATTATCAGCTCAACCTCCGGCAGGTACGCGAAGTTGCCGAGCGCAAGGCCATCCTGCAGGCTTTGACCACGAGCAATTTCAATATGGCGCAGGCCTCCAGATTGCTGGGCGTTACCCGTCCCACGCTTTATAACCTTACAGACAAATACCGCATCGAAACCTCCACTGCGCCCACCGGCGTGTGAAGCCCGGTTTATGGACACAGAACAAGACCCCTATAAAGGAAGGAAAAGGGCATGAACCTCAATAACGTAGTACGAGTGTCACTGCTTTCAGCTGCCATCGCAGTTGGTCTGGCGGGCTGCAGTAACGAGACAGACATGTCACAGGATGACATTCAATATATCAGCCACATTGACCAGGCCCGCTTTTTTCAGCGCCAGGGCGAGCTGAGAGCCAGCACAATTGAGGCCCGTAGCGCCATAGAATTGCAACCAGAACGCGCCGACCCCTACTTCGTCATCATCAATAACCTGTTGACCGCCGGTGACGCAGTCAATGCCGAACGTCAGCTCGATCGCTTACTGGAGAATCAACCGGGCGAAGCCCTCAGCCCGGCCCAACAGAATCAGGCCGAATTGATTCGGGCAGAATCGAAGATCCTTCAAGGTAAAACCACCGAGGCCATTTCTGCACTTGATCGTATCAGTTCGCCATCAAGGGATCAGGCGCTCAAAGCCGACAACCTCCGCGGCCAGGCCTGGCTGTCCAGTGGCGACCTCGACAAAGCCGAACAAGCCTATCGCGAAGCCGTTGATAGCAACACTAACAACGTCAGCGCGCTTGTTGGCCTTTCCAAAATCGCGGCAACCCGAGAAGACTTTGGCACTGCCGAGCAACTCTTAAACGATGCCGAAGCCATGGACGCCGAACACGAAGATGTTTGGCTTTGGAATGCCCAGTATGCACACTCTCGCGGCCAGTGGGCCGAAGCTGAACAGAACTATATCCGCGCGCTGGAAACCATCGGCCAGTACGATGTGATGACCTACCGGAAGTATCAGACCATTTCTGCCTTGATCACCGTGCTACGTCAGCAGGGAAAATCTGCAGAAGCCTTTGTTTATGAGGAACTTCTCGCCAAATCTGGCCCTGGCACCATCAAAAGTAACCTTGAGGCCGCCTCAGCCGCTTACAATGAGGGCGACCTGGATTCGGCTGCACGCTATCTGCAAGAAGTGCTTAACCAGGCGCCCAATCACCAGCAAAGTGCTTTGATGCTGGGCATTATACGGTTCCGCCAGGGCCGTTCGGAAGAAGCTTCACAACTGCTAGAGCCACTGGCCGACATGGAAGATGCAGAGGGTGTCCGAAAGCTGCTGGCAGCAACCCGCATATCCATGAGAGATCCCGAGGGGGCGAAGTCACTGCTTGATAACATGGCAGATAAAGACAGCGACCCACAGACTCTTGCCCTGGTTGGCATTGCCTCACTCGCCAGCGGCGACGATCAAAGTGGTCGCCAACTGATCGAGAAAGCCCTTGAGATTCAGCCTGACAATAGCAATCTGAGACTGCGTTATGCCGCCTACCTGATGCAACGGCAGGATTATCAGACTGCGATCAACCAGGCCAGTCAGATCAGCGAGAGCGCCAACGAGGCCACCCAGGCCAAAATCATGCTGAGCCAGGCGCAAATGCTGTCCGACAACCCGGAAGCCGCCACCAAAACGCTCGATAACTGGCTTAAGAAAGAACCAGCTAACGTCGACGCACTGCTGGCACGAGGTAATCTGGCCGGCAATATCGGCAGCATGAACGATGCCACACAATACTTTGAAGCCGCCCGCAAGGCTGCGCCCGATAACCCCACACCGTTGGTCGCACTTGGCAATCTCGCGCGCGCTCGGGATGACAACGGTACCGCCCGTGACTACTACACTCAGGCAGTCAAACTGGGACCGGATCACCGCGGTGCCCTGCAGGCCATCGCCAACATCCTTCCCAGAGAAGAGCTGACCACATTGATGCGGTCTATTCGGGAAGAGCATCCCGACGCAGCCGGTCCGAGACTCATACTGCTTGAAACTGCACTGATCGAAAACAACGCTACCGAAGCCGATGAACTGACCGCCCAGCTTATGGAGCGTGAGCAGGAAGATCAGCCGACAGCAGCAGAACCGCTTGTTGCGACGGTATACGATGGCATTGCCACGCAGATGGTCCAACGGGGTCAGAACGAACGAGCACTGGAGATTCTGAACCGGGGCCGGGCTTTGTTTCCGGATAACGAAGGCATGGCTTTGAAGGTGGCCTCCATCGAGTTCCGCAACGGCAACACCGCCAGGGCCGGAGACGCACTCAGAGACGCCAAACAAAACAACCCTGACTCCCCCGCACCCTACCAGCTGGAGGCGAGCTATTATGAGAGCGAGGATGAGCACCAGCAAGCGGCGGAACTTTACCAACTGGCCCTGACCAAGCGTGCCTCAGCAGAGCTGTACGTTGCCCATGCCCGGGCACTCAGAAATGCTGGACAAGCCAACGCGGCACGGGAATCGCTTGAGAATGCCCTGAGCCAGTTCCCCAATAACCCACGACTGCTGCTTGGCCTGGCCATGGAGTATCAGCAACAGAGCCAGCAAGACAAGGCCCAGGCTAGCTATGAGCAGCTGGTGTCACTCACGCCAAACAATCCGGTCGCCCTGAACAACCTGGCCTGGCTCTACTACGAAGCCGGCGATGAACGGGCCATGGAAACCGCTAGAAAAGCCTATGAACTAGTACCAGACAACGCTGCTGTAGCCGACACCTATGGCTGGATACTGTTTGAATCTGGGGAGCGGCAGCGGAGCCTTGAGGTGCTGGAGAAAGCCCATGAGCTTGACCCTGGTTCCCGGGAAATCGCCATGCATCTGGTGGAGGCCTATCGGGCGATCGGCCGCGATGATGACGCCAGACGGGTACTTGAAAAGCTGGATGCAGATGCGTGATAAGCATCACCGGTATAACCGCTACGGTGACATAGCCAAACGTTCCTAAGACAGAGTGGCGGCCGTTACTCACTGCAACAATACTTTACGTATTGTTTCCTGACTCAAGGATAGTGAGTATGGCTGCCACCAAAATTATCGGCCTCGGCGTTCTGATTGTTTTTCTTGGTGGTTGTCAGAGTTGGCAATACCGGGATCTGGACAAACTGCCGCCAACCGCTTCAATACCGGAAACCAGCGAGCCTGGTAAAGTGGATGTCTGGTATTTTGATGGCATATCGGGCAACAACGTCCAGAGCCTGCTGGATACCGCAAAGTACCCGGACTCACCTGATGAGATAGCAGAGCTCAACCAGCTCAGACGCGCCGATAGCCGCGCCAACAACTATGGCACGCTGATTCGCGGCTATCTGGAACCACCCGCATCGGGTGAATACACCTTCTACATCGCCGGCGACGACGAGACCCAGCTTTGGTTGTCCTCATCGCAAGCCCCGGAAGACATAGTCCGCATTGCCTCCAGCATGGCGACTCCTCTGGATAACTTCAGTCGTTACAGCTCCCAAACATCAGGCATCCACTTCCTCGAAGCCGGTCAAAAATACTATTTTGAGCTTCGCCATAAGGAAGGCGGATGGGACGATCACTTTACAGTCGCATGGTCCGGTCCCGGGCTGAGCCAGCAGGTAATCGAAGGCCCCTACCTGCATAGCTTTGCTCGCAAAACACCGGGCTCCCAACCAGAGCTGACCACCGTAGAAGCTTATGAACTTGGCTACAGGATCGGCTTCTTTGACGGTGAGAAAGCGCTCAGCTACAACGCTCAGTACCCCCCTTTGGATGAAGATGGCGATGGCCTCTACGACAACTGGGAAACCTATTATGGGTTGGATCCCTCCGATCCCCGTGACGCGGTGTCTGACAGCGATAGTGACCTGCTGACCGCCCTCGACGAATTCTGGGCAAGAACTGATCCGAGCCTGGCAGATACAGACGGCGATGGGATGCCTGATGGATACGAGTATGCCTACGGCCTTGACCCCACCGACCCAACCGATGCCAGCGTTGATCTGGATGGCGATGGGTTCACCGTGCTGCAAGAATATGTGGCTGGCACCAACCCTCTGGATGCCGATGACTTCCCTGCACCGGAAATTCGTTATGAAGCCGGGTTTGTAGGTCAGTACTTTACTGGCACCGAATTTAACAACTTGGTTTACAGCCAGAAAGACCTGCAGATCAACTTTGACTGGGGATCCGGCAGCCCCGCTGCAGCTATACCGAGAGACCGTTTCAGCATTCGCTGGCAGGGTTGGTTTACCCCCCCACACTCTTCGGGCACACGTGAGTATACCTTCGCCACAACAACAGACGACGGTGTCAGGTTGTACCTGGGCGAATCCTTGGCCATTGATCAATGGAAAAACCAGTCACCTACTACCTACACCACGAGTATCAGCCTGCCTGCAGAAACACCGGTCGCCGTCACCATGGAATACTTCGAGTTTGGCTGGGGCGCATCAGCGGGGCTGGTCATTACCGACGCCACCACCGGCACTGCCCTGAATACCAACAATGTTATCCAGAGCCTGGCTCTGGACAGCCCCGCAAGCGAGAGCAGCCTGGACGACGGCGTCAGCGATCTCTACAAGCTTAACTACGGCCTGCCCTTGTTGCAGCCGACGGCCGACAGAGTATTCAACAATAGCGGTGTTACGGTAATGGAGGCTTACCAGTCCGGACTCCACCCTTACACCCTTGAAACGGTGTCAGAGCCGGATGCTCCCGTTACCAGCCCCCCCGCAACCGACACCACATCGACAGGCACGGTAAACCTTTCCTGGACCCCCCCAGGTACTCGTGTGGATGGCAGCAGCATCGCTCTCAGTGAGATTGATGTTTACCGAATTAATTACGGGCAAACAACCGACAACCTGAACCAGGCCGTCGAAGTACCAGCTGGAACCACAGAAGCTCGTGTTGAAGGACTGTCTGCGGGAACCTGGTACTTCACCATCAGGGTGATTGACACCAACGGCCTGAGTAGTGAGCCGTCGGATCCTGCTCAGTACAATGTACAGTGAGCGCGGAGCAGTCGAATTAATTTACACCAACGAGAAGATGCTTATTTATTTTGTTTATTTTTCATTGAGTTACGAACTGGCACGAAACCTGCTTCTGTATAAATGAGCTGTAAATAGACGAACACTCACCGGAGGAGTGACTCAAATGAAAAAATTAACGCAAGGCTTAGCATTAGCAGCCGCAGTCGGCTTTACCGGCTTTGCCCAAGCAGCCTATATTGACGCCGTTGCCAACGGAAATGCCCCTGGCATTGCTGCCGAGCAAAGTGTTCCTGGTGACAACGACTATGCTACTCGGCCCCCAGGCTCAGCTAACAACTGGACTGCAGACGCCCCGCTTTACACTGTAGGTGATACCGTGTTGTTCGGTAACAATCTCGTGTCTACATCCAACGATCCGTTCAAACTGACTTTTACCTATTTGGGTAAAGAAGCCAGTGATAACAACCAGTTTTTCTGGAATGGTTCCTTGGTGTTCGACGCCACCAACACACCAGATGACCAGTTCAGCACTGTATTTTATGGTGGACTGAATGATCTGCTCACATTTAGCTTTGTAAATGGCAACAACGTTGAAGTTTTTAATGACGGTACAAATGGTAGCCAGTTAAATGTTCCTGGACAAACCAATACCAGCGTCAACTTCAACCTGTTCTACGTAGCTGAAGACTACTTCCTAATCAGCTTTGATGACGGATGGAGTGGCGATGACAACCACGACGACATGGTCATTGCTGTGAAAGCAAGCAAAGTCCCAGAGCCAGGAACATTGGCCCTGTTTGGTCTCGGCCTTGCCGGTATCGCATTGCGCATGAAAGGCCGTAAAAAAGCCTGACACTCGCTTTGTGATAGTCTATAAAGCCCTGCATATGCAGGGCTTTTTTCTTTCGGGTTTTGGCGATATGCACATACTGATCGTGTATGCCAGCAGTGGCAGGGGGCTTCAGAAAGACGCCCTAATTCTTGAACAGGCACTATCGGCCATGGGTCATAGCTGTCAGCCAATTAACCTGAGCCCAAGGCCTGAGTGGCGTTCCAGGCTATCCCAGTATCGTCACAAACTTATTGGTCAGTTTCTCCCGGATTCACTGCAATCGCTTTACTATCGCTGCCGGTTATTGCTTCAGCGATTCGTTCCCGGCAAACCATCGGCAAACATTGTCATACATCTTGAAAACATCCACACCGCTTACCTGCCCATCCGTGCAAAACACTGGCTTATTCCCAATCAGGAATGGTTTGTAGAGTCACGAACGCCCTACCTGCGATACATCGACCAGGTGCTCTGCAAAACCCAAGTCGCAGTAAGCATTTTCAGCCGACTGCACACCAACGCTGTATATCTCGGATTTTCAGGGCTACCTACCCAAGCTGGCCCGGCCCCCGCCGACAAGAACTACCATCAGGCCATCCATGTCGCCGGCAACAGTCAGTTCAAGGGAACAGCAACCCTGGTTGCCTGTTGGCTGAAACACCCGGAATGGCCAACATTGGTTGTCGTCAGCCAGCATGTGACCAAAGCGGACTCCAAGGCAGAGAACATCGTCTTTTTGCAGAACCTCACCGACGAAGCGCTTGCCAACTATTGGTGTCAGTCCGGGTTTGCCGTCATCCCGTCAGAAGTCGAGGGATATGGCCAGGTACTCGCGGAGGCGATGTCATACGGGTGCGTAACGGTTACCACAGACGCCCCGCCCATGAACGAACTGATCAGAGAAAACCGGGGATTTCTGGTGCCGTACTCGGAGACCAGAAAGTTTCGCCTGGGCACCCGTTACCTGGTATCCATCGAGGCCCTGGAAACCGCCTTGCAAAAGGCACTGGCAACCTCTGAAGAAGATCTTGAGCGAATGTCTGGCATCGCGGAGAGTTGGCACCAGAGTAATCAGGCGGACTTTCTCAACCGGCTCCGCGCTGTTACTGCGCAACAAGCCTACTGATTTGCTCTAGCGCCTCCGGAAAAGCAACGCGTACGAAGTCAGCCAGCGACTCCTGTGGATCACATGCGGTACAAGATACCGCCGCAATCAACAAGCTGGCATCATCCCTGTCATTGAAAAACCCGGAAACCTGAGCCAGCTTTGCGCGCCATTGGTCCGTTTCCCAACGGCCTTGAATAAGGTAAACATAACCAAGCGTGACCTGCTGGCCAGTCATTCGGTTCCTCAGGGTGATGCCTCTCACAGTCCCCGGCAGACCAGCCTCAACATCAAAAAATAGCTCAGGAATCCAGTTTTCACGATCATAAAGTCGATTGCTGTACTGGATCAGCTCCGCCCGGTGACGCTGGAATTCATAGGTAAACAATCCCATGTAGTACATCTGATCAACAGACTCCGTGGCCACCACCTGTTCCCGATCAAACAGAACCTGAGCATAAACCCTGTCTGGGTTACGAATCTGCGGCCGCCAACCCGCCAACTGCCCTCCGAATACCGGTGCGTATTGCTCACTCAGGTCAACACTGAATCCACCGGGCTCTTCCGTGATCAGAGAGCTGCGCTCAGGCAACGCCCACCAGGTAACCACAACCAAGGTCAGCACACAGACCACACCCACCATCGGGGTGCCCTTGGTCACAGCCTCAGACGTTCCACTCACATCAAGCCCGTCCAGCACCGCTTTGTCGTCACCCAGCTCGAGCCACCTTGCCAGAAAATAAAGCGGCACCAGGGTACCGGCAAATACCCACCAGCCGAAGCTGTCGTGGTCTTCAATCAGACTGCTTTGCATGTCGGTTTCGTAACCCATGTAGATGATCACGAACACACGAATCCAGTTGGCCACCAAAGCAAAACCGACACCCAGCGCAAACAACGCCAAGCGGGAGCGAAGGCGCGACAGGTACATTTCTCCGTAGATCAGAACAAGCGCCTGGCCTACGAGCAAATACCGCAGTCCCGAACATCCGTGCGCGACTTCAAACGTGCCAACGCCGATCAAATAAACAAAGACGCCTTCCACCTCAAAGTCGATATCGAAGAACCCGAGCAGGAACTGGTTAATATCGACGGTTATCAGCTGAAGCGTCCACGACAAAAAATCCCAGACTGGAACCGTCAGGAACAGCAACCCCAGCGGCACCAGAAACCAGCGGATCTGACGCCACCCCAACAGAATCGCAAAGGCACTCATGATCATCGGCACAAGAACAAGCTGCTGCAGAGCCTGCAGGCGAATCAGGCCTCCCAGCCAGTACCCGGCTAGGCAAAGCGCCAACGGGATCAGCCATAGAGGATAAAAACCCGCACGAACGGGATGCAGCGTAGCGGCACGAAAAGCCAGGAAAAGCGACACAAACGCCAAAAGAAAACCGTGGGAATAGGATTCGTCCAGCTTTAACCAGCGCGTTACGATGCCATCAACGGTGGGATAAGTAACAAGCCCAAGCAGGCACACAATGCCGATAAAGGGCAAAAACTGCATCAGTACCGATCTGGATGGAATCCATTCCCTAGTCATAATAGAACCTGCTTAAAGCCGAAAGAATCGGTTGACGGAAGACACCATGCGCGACGGCAAACAACCTCGGGCACGGTAAGCCAGCTTGAGCACTGGCGATCGTACGTATTCAATGGTCGTGAAAGACACCTGCTCACCTTTGAAATGGCTTTTATAGAACGTGTTCTTGCCGGAGCCCGCCAAAAGATCGTAGCTGGCTGCCCGTGGGTCTGAGAATGACCGTTCGATAGCATAGCCCAGGTGCAATGTGCCCAGTGAGATTTTTGGATGAAAACGCTCGCAGAATCCCGCCTGCAAGTTATATACCCGGTTGCCCGCCCGGATATCGTAAAGGACCGATATTGCTTTTCCTTTTGCCGACAGCACAGAGAGCTCCGCTTGCTGGCTAAAAGAGAGGCGGTCTAACAACTTGAGATGGAAGTCCACGGCATAGTCGTCAAAACAGGGTTTACCCCAACGCGTCACGTGGAACTCGTTCAGTGTTTTGAGAAAGCTTTCGCCGTCCTCCCAGCGAGCAAACGCCCCATCGAACGTGTCCTCAAACAGAGTACGCCGATTAAACAACTTCAACCGGGTATTCTTGCCAAGAGCAGCCACCCAATCGGAGAAGATACCGGCCGTGGCGACCACTATTCCCAGGGATTCGCTGCGCACCAAGCGAGAAATATCAAGCGACTTGCTCAGTGCCGGCTCCCAGGCCTTCATTCCCTGCTCATCGGCATCAGCAATGATCAGTTCGTCCCAGGTCGAGCCAGCCAGGTGCTGGGCCAGTGCCTCGAGCACTGCGATCGTATGGGCTGTATCGACAATAAAGCTGACGTATTCAGTCCTGACAGTAGGCCCCAGCTTCCAGGCATTCCCTACCATATGCAGTCGATTTACCTGCCAGCCAATGGGTGTTCGGAAGGACTTTGCATACATCGGTGCCAACCCGACCAGGCGCTCGTTCTCGTCATAAACGGCAAGCAGGAACAGCTCCAGGCCGAGCTCACCACTCCAGACTTCCCACCAGGATGCCTGCCACGCCCAACTCATAAACAGTGGATCCGCTGTGCTGCGCCCAAGCAGGTCGTCCCACTCTGACTGCATCGCGTAGAGGTCAGCTTGTTCGAGTTGGCGAACGGTGTAAGTCATCGTCGACCACCCATTAACCCGGTGAGCAGCAACTTGATGGCAAAACGCCAGGGTCCGGACCAAAAAGGATCCAGGCGCACTGCGCGGGAAAGTTCCCTGTAGGCCTGGCTTACACGGCCTGCAAAAAGCTCATAACGGCCTTTGCGAGTGTAGAAACGGCTTAGCCCATGGCTTCGCTCGCGCTTACTGAGCGCGTCAGGATAAGCGTCGAGAAACTGATGGATGATCTGCTCATTTGCGCGAAACCGAGCGTCTTTGTCACTGGAAATCTGATTTTCCATCACCCGATAGAAGCCCAAGACCGCCGGCAGATACTGGAATTGATAACGGGTGGAAAATCGCAACCAGAGGCCGTAATCCTCTGCCAAGCGATCTTTGGGATCGAATGCTCCCATCTCAGCAAAGCACCGTGCACGGGTCATGGTGGTGTTCATGCTGACACAATTATCGTTAATCAGTTGCGGCGTAATTCGGCCTGAATAGCGCTTCATCCGGTTGATGCCCTGCTCTTTGCCCTCGGCATCAATAACCACAAAATCGCCATAGACAATACCGGCTTCAGGATGATCCGAGAAAGCCTTCAGGGTTTGTTCCAGCTTGGTGTCCATCCAGGCATTGTCGGAATCCAGAAAACAGATGAACTCTCCCGTTGCTTCTTCAATACCGCGGTTTCGGGCGGCACTCTGCCCCTGATTGTCCTGGCGCAAATACCGGACACGGGGGTCAGAAAGGTACTGCTCCATCACCCTCGGCGTTTCATCCGTTGAGCCATCATCAATCACGATCAGCTCAAAGTCGGCAACGGTTTGCGACAAAACGCTCTCAATCGCCACCGGCAAATAATCGGCCCGATTATAAGTTGGCGTAATGACAGACACCCGCGGATTCAAATTCATAACCGCCCTACTTCCCTGTCCTGCTCATTGTGAATGACGCTTGAACATCACAGCCAGAAGCGCCCGCCACACATTCATATTGGCAGGCGCATATCGAACAGCTTTAAATATTTCCCTCAGGCCATCCTGTCTCTTGCCCACACTGGCAAGATAACGCCCCTTACGGATGAAGAAGTGAGCAAAACCGTCATCAAATTCGCTTCGACCGAGCGCCTCCCGGTAATCACGCCTGAAATCACGGATGATAGCCTCATTAACCTTGAACCGCTGGGTCTTGTCTGAGGAGATCTGGTCTTCCATCACCCGATACCAGGCCCAATACTCGGGCTCATACCGAAACTGATACTTGGCAGAAAAGCGCAGCCAGAGGTCATAATCGTCAGCCACCCGGCGCTTACCGCTCATACCTCCCAGTTCATCAAAACAGTGCCGGCGAGCCATGGTGGTGTTCATGGCCACGCAGTTGTCCTTGATCATGTGCCGGGCAATCCGCCCGGAATAACGGCTCATATTGTCACGACTGACCTCATCACCCTGCTCGTTAATGATGACGTTGTCGCCGTACAGCACATCGGTTTCAGGGTATTCTTTGAACAACCTGACCTGCGCTTCCAACTTATCCGTTGGCCAGTAGTTGTCTGAATCCAGAAAACAAACAAACTCTCCCCGTGCCTGCGCCAATGCCACATTCCGGGCCACGCTCTGGCCCTGATTTTCCTGCCAGAACAAACGCACACGCTCATCCTTCAGGTAAGGCTCCAGTACTTCAGACGTATTGTCTGTAGAACCGTCATCAACGATCAAAAACTCGAAATGGGGGTAGCTCTGTGCCAACACACTCTCGACCGCCTCCCTGATAAAGTCCGCCCGGTTATAGGTCGGCGTAATTACGCTGACCAAGGGTTGGTTATCCGACATTACACATCTTCCCTGCCTGTGGCGTTATCATTCCAAGATTCCCGAGCTGCCTGCAGCAACTCGCCATCAGAGTCTCCGCCCATGATGAACCAACCCGTAGGGGCCTGATCACAATCTTCAGGGCCAAAGGTATGCGGCGACGCCCACACATAAAAGCGAGGCTGTTCGCGGCCCTGGTAGAATCCACATGATTTCATAACTTGTTTGAACTCAGCATCCGACGTCATCGAAGAATACGCCGATGCATCATTCCAGTGGGATAACATTGCCTTGACCAACGCTTGCTTAAGGGGCTTGTCCTGCGCAGGTCCTAAATAATCAACCAACCGAACCTGCCCACCCCGGGCGCGCACGACGCCAATTGCCCGAAGCGCGCCAGCGTCGTCTCTTAGTTCAAGAAAGCGATAATTGGCCAGTGGGTGCTGCTGGTAGCGCCAATCCATGTAAGCCCAGTCCCGAACAACGGCTTTGCTGTAGCCAGCCCAGACCTCCTGCCAGAGCTCATCAACCTCTGATGCGGATGGCAATGCATCCCGTTCTGCAATCTGGTAATGGGCATCCCCCGCGCTCCTGTTCAGTATCGCCATCAGGAACTGATATACCATCAACGCTACATCACGAGCTGAACCTGGCCGGCAAACTCTCTTCAAAAAATGAACATCCCGGCTTGCCTGCCATCCCATTTTTGCCAGCACGATGGCCGCCACCGGACTGATACCAAAAGACATCAAGACGGGCGACATGCCGGCCAGCGACTCTTTGATCAAGCGTCCAACGCCCTGGCCACGGTAGTCATCTTTCACCTTAAAATCACAACTCCACAGCGCATCACATGGCTTACCGTTCCACAAGATCGACACAGGGACCACGCCGTTGAAACCAATTACCTTGCCGCTGTCTTCTGCCACCACAGGCTGAAAACCGCGAGCTTTGGCTCCGGGATTGACTGTGAACTGGTAATCCCAGAGCTCGGCTTTAAAGCCGACATCCGCAAACAACGCCTGCACCTGCAAGCGATGGCACTGATCGTCATAGGGCTTGATCTCAACCACCCGTGTGCTCCAGCCATGCTAAAAACATGAGTATTCCCCAGAGTTCTGCAGAGTAATCTTCACGGCCCTCAAGATGCTCGCGCCAGTAGGCCATCACCACACCCTCATCCAAATAGTCCTGCTTCGCAAAAACAGAGGCGGTCAGTAATGATTCTGCCCATGGGCGCAGCGGCCCGCGCAGCCATTGGCCAACGGGCACCGCGAATCCCTGCTTGGGACGGTCCACCATTTCTTTGGGCACATGGCGGTAAAGAACACTGCGCAGCACCTGCTTGCCCACGCCATCCTTAACGTTATAGTCCAGAGGTAAAGACAGCGCGAAAGACACCACTCGCGGGTCCAACATCGGAATACGGGTTTCCAGGCTGCAGGCCATGGCCGCGCGGTCCACCTTGGCCAGGATGTCATCTGGCAGGTACCAGTTCAGATCGCGCCACATCAGCGTCTTCATGCTGTTGTCTAGTACACCCACTGGCAACGGCATATTCAAACCGTAACCACCCTCGGTAACGGGGTGCCTGAAACACTCCGGCGTATTCCAGAATGAGACCGATTGCCGATAGAACTCCGACAGATCCCCGGCCCGCGCCATGGCCCTCTCAGCCTTGAGACGGTGCCCGATGGCCAACCGCGAACGTTTGCGCTGGCTGGGAACCAGAGTGCGAATGACACCTGCCGCCAGCCCCTCCGGAACCATCGCCGCCGCCCTGCGGGCAAGTGATGACGCATCAAAACGACGTTGCCAACGATTCAGCACTGACGGGTAACGGCTGTAACCACAGAACAGCTCATCGCCACCATCCCCCGACAAGGCAACGGTGACGTGCTTGCGGGTCATCTGGCTAACCAGAAACGTCGGCAACTGAGAGGAGTCCGCAAAGGGTTCGTCATAGAGTTCCGGGAGCCGGGGCACAAGTTCCAGAACATCCTCGGGTTTGACGTAAAGCTCGGTATGCTCGGTGCCCAGATGCCGGGCAACTTCCGCCGCGTGCTCCGCCTCATTGAATCCCGGCTCGTCAAAGCCAATACTGAACGTTCGTACCGGCTGGCTGGCCCTGGTTTGCATCAAAGCAACAACGGTTGACGAATCAATGCCACCGGAAAGAAAAGCCCCCAACGGCACATCCGATACCATCTGATCTTCGATGACATCGCCCAAAAGCGCTTCAAGCTGCCGACTGCAATCCTCAAAACTGCCAACCGCTTGTTCAGCGAAGCATTGTTCAAGTTGCCAGTAACGGGAGGGCTCCGGGCACTGGCCTGGAGTGAGCTTGGTTAAATCAAAGGAAATCAGTGACGCTGGGGAGAGCTTGGAAATGCCAGGATGAATGCTCCAGGGCGCGGGAATTACGTTGTGGCGAAGCAACAAGGCCAGCGCCTGCGGTTCAACACCGCCCCGCCAGTCTGGATGCACCCGCAGTGCTTTAAGTTCCGAGCCATACAAAAGCGTAGAACCCTGCCACCCATAATAGAGCGGTTTTTCACCCATCCGATCCCGGGCGAGCACAAGGGTTCTTTTGTGGGAATCCACCAAAGCGAACGCGAACATGCCTGAGAATTTCGAAAGGCTGGTTTCAAGCCCCCAGCTCTCGATGGCTGCGAGCATCACCTCGGTATCAGAATGGCCCCGAAAGCTGACGCCCTCGCTTTCAAGATCGGCCCTCAGCCGGCGGAAATTGTAGATCTCGCCATTAAAGGCAATAACATACCGACCAGTTGACGATGCCATGGGCTGAGCACCGGCTGGCGACAAGTCCTGAATCGACAAACGCCGATGCACCAAACCAACCTGGAGCGCCTCATTACTCCAGATTCCGGCGGCATCCGGGCCACGATGCACAATCGCTTGGCCCATACTATCCAGGATATCCCTAGTGTCTTCAGGCAGTGTTCTGGTGACAAATCCCGCAAAACCACACATCGGTTATTTCCTTACAAACCGTTGGGCCACCTTGGATTTAAGGTAACCACGCTCTTCCCTGTTCAACACAAGTAACCAGAACCCGGCAAGCCAGCTCACACTGCTGAGCACTGCGCCCGCCAAAATATCCGTGTAGGAATCGTAAACCAGGTACTCACCCACAGCCACCAAAACCACCGCCATTATGCCCGAAGGCACCAAGCCAGGTAGAACGGCTGACCGCAAATAATAGAGTACAGTTATACCAAGGTGACGGCAGGTATAGCCCAGATACAAAGGCACAAAAATCAAACCCGGGACAACAGAAGCGAACGCTACACCTTCTAAGCCAAAAGGGTGAACAAGAACGAGACTCAAGCCAATATTAATGGCCGCCGCTATTGGCGTGAGTTTGGCGAAAATCCCATGCTTGTTGATGGCCGTGAGGTAGCGGCTTGCGAAAGGGTTAATAAACGGGAGAATGGTAAAAAATACCAGGAACACAATGATAAGCTTGGCTTGATGACCAAACTCGGAGTCCAGCCAGATAGAAATGAATGGCACCCCCAAGATTAACGCACCGGTGCCCATACCGAACAAAATGCTGACAACATAGCGAGAAGACATAACAAACACTCGACGAATCATGTCATCCTCAGCCTTGGCACTAAGGCCACTGAAAAGAGGCATAAATGCGTGTGTCAATGTCCATCCCATGGTGCGGATCTGTTGGGCCAGATTAGCAGGTATACTGTAAAACGGCACCATTGCTGGCCCCATAATCAACCCAATTACAAGCACGTCAGTGGCATTTTCAATCCGAGTAGCAATACCTTGCACAAAAGACTTGAACCCGAAAACCACAAGTTCTTTCAGGCGCACCCATGAATAATTACCAGCTTGCGCTTTTATTGCCCCGTAAGCTGGCCGAGACAGTATCCACATGAACAAAAAATACTTTATGGAAATACCGATCCCATTAATAGCCGCAAGAAGTAGCAGGCCATTCTCAGGCGTTATAAAAGTGTATAGCAGCGTTGATCCTATTATTGAGTTAACAATCGTAATATTGTTCTTAAGATAATACTTTTGAAACCCTTCCAAGTAACTTTCCGCAACATAACCAGGGAACGAAATAAAAAGATATGCACCTATAATAATAAGAAAAAGTGTGTATTTTTGACTTGAATCTCCGGCAGGTGATAGAGAACCAGAAAACCAAATACCCCAAAGGAAGAAGAATAGAAATAAAAGCACGCCGACAATTGCCATAAATGCAAATGCCGAAACATAGACAGACTGGAGTGCGACCTCATCCTCTTCAGCGAGATGTCTCGCAGCATACCGACTGATAGCTGGCCTCAGCCCAAGATCCAGTATTCCCATATACCCGATAACAGCGCCGATCATCTCCCAAAGGCCGTAATCATATTTGCCAAGATTATGAACAAATACGGGTGTCATAATAAAAGTGATAGCAAGCTTCACAAACATGACCAAAACATTGGATCCGGTATTCACCAGAAGCGAGCGTATCACTTGCTCGCCTCCGGACGATCAAGCACTGAGTTAAACACGCTCGAAAGGCTCTCTGCCGTTGCCGAAACATCAAAACGTTCTGCCGCAACGTCTCTAAAATGACAAAATTCTGCGGCGAAGTGTTCTTGCCGAGACTCAAATTCGGATAGCTGCGCTACCAGCTGCGGCAGGGAACCTACCTCAAAAATCAAAGCTGGTGTGTTGTTCGTAACTTCCTTCAAACCTATACAGTTTGAGGCGATCAGTGGCTTACCTGCAACCATCACTTCCATCGGCAATAAAGGGCAGGCCTCCCACCGGGATGGCATTACAACAGCGTCCACCCCACGAATTGCAGCGCCCATCTCATCGGTACCGGGGAAGAAGTGAAAGTACTCTTGTAACTCCCTATGCGCGATACTCTCCTGTTCCTCACGAATGAAACCACCCCAGCCAAAACAGCAAACGTGCAAAGGGCGATGCTTCCCAGAATTGTTCCAACTTTCAACGGCATCAACCAGTAATCCAAACCCTTTTTGGGCCATGAAACGGCCAAAAAAACCAACTACCAATGCGTTGTCGGGAATGCCCGCCTCCTTGCGGAGTGCCCTCGAATCCGCTCCGAGAAATGCAGCGCTCTTAATACCGTTCCTTACTGCAACCACCCTGCCTTTTCCAGCAAGAGCCGGAAAGGTCACCCGAAAATTCTCAGCGGCATCGTCGCCAACGGGATTCACCAAACGTGCAAGCGAAAACAAGCGCGCCATAATATACTTCTTGAATGTACCCATAGGGCCCCTGAAGTGCCCCGGCATAAAAACATCATGGGTTGTAATAATATGAGGAATATGAAGAAGCCAAAGTGGGAATGCTGATATCAAACCTGCTGTAAAACCATGTGAATGCACGAGTGCCGGCCTTTTTCTCAAAACAACCCGCAAAAGCGCGATCAGTAGTTTCAGATTACTTTCCGGTGTTTTTGCCAAGATACTGACATTGCCTAATGGCGCCACCAACGAATCCAAAGCTGCAGACTCAGGCGTTACAAGCCTAAACTCAAAGTCTTTCAGAGCCTCGTTACCGTAAACATAAGAAAAATAGGTTCGAATCCCCCCTCCAGGGTGCCTCGCAAATACAACAACTTGCATTCTAAATTCCCTTTAAAACGAAGAGTTAGCGCCTATCGGCCAGGCCAACCAAGTTACTGAAACGGCTTTTCTGACCCGAACTGACCGGAATACTTTCAACCTCACTGGAGCCCAGTGGGTCCAACAGAACCAAACGATGAAATACGACAACCGTACCCGCAAAGAGATACCAATAGTACTGGGAAAGCCCCCAATAGTTGAAGCTGTATACCGCATACATCCAGAACAAGGCGATCAGAGCTTTGTTCAAATTGACGTAGAAGGACCCAGGCCTCTTCGACAGCCGAGAAATACGCTTTTGATTTTCGACAAGCCCCTGGTAGACCTTTAAAAGGAAACTCAGAAAAATCAGGGTTCCAATGATGCCAAGCTCAATCAACAATTCCGCATACAGATTGTGAGAAGCCTGACGACTGCCCAGTATGTGCGTTTTAGCCTCAGGCGTCGTGCCAAGGCCGTGGCCAACAATCGGCCGCTCAAAGCCAAGGGCGAATTCTCGCATCATTCCCTGAATGCGGCCGTCAGCAGTCGCCGCATTGGACGTCTCAGACAGGCCGACCAACGACAAATATCGGTCTTTCTGGTCATCACTCATCACTTGCCACCCTGCAAATCCGACCAACACAGCAACAACAATCAAACTGAACTTTCGGCTCGACTCCTTGAACACGAAAAAAGCCACCACGCCCAAGGCCAACAGAGCGCCTCGCGACTGCGTTAGAATAAGAGCGTATAGCAAAGGTGGCATCAAGAGCAGATAAAGAACCTTCGCCTTAACCACTGAAGACCAGAGTAAATAATGAAGAAAAGGAATGGCCGTTACGATCACAAAACCTAGCTCATTGGGGTTAATAACATCCGAAGGCGCACCAGCCAGCCTCTGTGAAAACTCACCATGCCCAAGATGGGTTCTGCTTCCCCAATAACCCTCTGTCAGATTCAAGAACAAGGGTTCCAGTACCCGAACCACCTGACATCCGATAAAAACCGTCAAGAAGATTTTCAGTCGTCGATTAGAGTCCACCAACAGGACTGTGAAGTAGAAGAAAACGATCGCTTTAACAAAGTCACTCAAGTTGTTCTTCACGACGCTACCCGGCCATTCCACCAAAGGCAGGGATACCACCAGATAGCCAACCAATACCAAAAGAGACGCCACAATCGGATCGTGAGTCCACCCTCGAAACTTGTCCCGTTGCAAAAACAGACTGGCAGAAATTAGCAACACCAAGAGCAAAGTTGGTCTTATCACAGCATAGGCAGGAATTCTGGCAGACAGGTGCAGAAAAAAATCCACTAGAAAATAAATAAACAACCAAAACGTGAATGCACTGGCCGGCGTTCTTTCGTTAGCCCCAACACTACTCATACCGAGTCTCTAAATGGTGCCGCCTGAACTTCATTCCCAGTAATTCAATACCCGAAACTGCTTTGAGAAACTGAAACTGATCTGAAGAGCTCGAATGTCTTCGCATCGCGTAGCGCTGATGATGCTCCCCATCGTCTGCAAAAGCCACAACAGCACACGAAAATCCTGCATCCTTTACAAACTGAACCTGCTCTCCAACGAAATCATCGGGCGTTCCGTTTGGGTAACAAAAAGAACGGGTAACGTTACCAAGCATTTTCTCCAGCATTTTTCCACAACCCAGAATTTCGTTTCTGGCCTGCTCGCTGCTTACCCTGGCGAGCGATGGGTGAGTGACAGTGTGCCCTCCTACCTCCAGCCCCTCAGCCTGCATCTCTTTCAGCTGATCCCACGTAACGGGCTTGAACGCCTCGGGGGGGCGCTTCGGCAATTCAACCTTCCAGGTGCGAGCCATACTCGCCAGACACTGGAGCTTATCTGCGTCATCCGCCATTAAGAGGATTTGGTTGACCCTCCAGAATTCGCTCTCAAAAGCATCTGTACTCAACGGTGTTTGAATGTGAAACAACCCGAGGTCAAACGTTGCTTGTGATTGAGGGGCCTTCGTCAATAAATATCGTAATTGATCAGGCCACAACCATAGATCGCCACTCACAAACCCTGTGGTTACATAGAACGTGGCTGGCACGCCATATTTCTTCAGGATCGGCCAGGCTATTGAATAGAAATCCTGGTATCCGTCATCTACAGTAATCGCCACACTGTTCCTGGGAAGTTTATGGCTACCATAGAGTGACGACGCAATTTGGGAAACCGTTACTGGATTAAGGTGCCGCGCTATATACCTTACCTGCCACTCAAACTCCTCTGCACTCACATGGCCATACTCGGGTTGCCGGGAAAAGCGATGATACATAAGGATACGCGGGCGACGTGCAGTAATAGCTCGAGACAGGGCATATCCCCCTGCCTCACCAACGATCTTTACCCACCTCGAGATATTCACCGAACCCCCAATTCTGACCGGCTATAATCTGAACCCGACAACAACCGATCGTACAAACCACAGTGAGCCTCAATCATTGTGTGCAATGCATGCCGGTGTCCCGCACGTTTGTGGCCAGCTTCACCCATGGAGGCCACTGCTCGTGACTCACCATTCAGAAAAGTAGCCAACTGCTCAGCCATTTGATCAACATCACCCATCGGAAACAGGAATCCCGTAACACCATGCTCTACGGCTTCACTATTTCCTCCAACGTCAGATGCCACGACCGGAAGCCTGGCTTGCATATACTCAACAATGGCATTCGAATAACCTTCTGACTCCGAGCACAGTAAACCAACATCCATGACTCGCAGAATATTTTTTACATCCGAACGAGCTCCCAAAAAGTGGACCTGCCCGGCAATACCTGCTGCACCGGCGAGCATACGGTAGGGCTGCTGATCACCCGCTCCTATCAACACCAAATGAGTATCGGGGAGCGTTCGGTTAAGTCGGGCTAAAGCACTAATAGCATCACCAATTCGCTTTATTTCACGCAAATTTGCAACCAGCACCACAAACCGTCCAGTTTTCGGCAAGCCCAGGGTCTCGGCATATCGCTGTCGTTCTTCGCCGATCAAAGGGTGCAGCTCCTCGTCACCTCCAGGGTACCCATTGTAGATCACTGAAACATCCGTCTCTAAAAACCCTTCTTTCTGAACAGTGATTCGCTTTACCGCTTCGCTGTTTGCAACAACGCCTCTCACAAAAACAGCCGTTCGCCGGAGCACCCAAAGGTATTTACGGGTATACCAATACCCCATATCTCTTCGGGAAATAAGCGTAGGAATTCCCACAAGGCCAAACACGGGAGGACAAAGAACCGATGAATCGTTGAAAAAAACATGGCACAGAACCGTGCCAGCCTGCTTTTGACGGCGAGCAAATTGAAACAATGCCACCCATGTTTTCATGCTGAAAAGCTTCGAGGCGCCCAATACGTGCACCTTGCATGGGATATTGCCCTCGTTGACATAGTCTGACGAACGAAGAACCAACAACTCCGGGACAAATCGATCCGCAGGTAGGTTTGAGATAAGTTGCAGCAACTGGCCTTCTGTTCCTGCATAGGGGCTGGAAAACTGATCGATCACAAACAGAATACGAACCGGACTTTCCATTTCCATAAGACGACTTCCCAACGATTCAGTTTGGCTTTTCAAATCCCAGAATGACCTTTACAGCCCGCACGGGATCACCAAATCCGGCCAGCAGAATATGGAGCGCAGAGCGCCCAACACTCCCCTGCTTCCAATAAACCTGACCCATTCTAAAATGAAGCAAAGCACGACGTTTACGGAGGGTCGAGCGCTCATATGGATACCGCGCCGCGGCGCGACTGAGTATTTCAAACCCTGCCCGCCATCGTCTTTCCAGCCCTTGACTACTAATAGTGTCATCGTGCTTTCGGTAATAAAAAGCCGTTCCCTTCATAAAGGCAAACGGTGCTGCTTCCGCCAACCGAATGACCATGTCGTGATCCTGACTAGCCCTGAAATCCTCTTCAAAAAACCCCGCTCGATCAAAAACAGTTTTGCGGACCATCGCGCCACCCGGCAATGCCATATAGCAATCGAGGAGCAAGTGATTCGGATCACCTGACTCAACATGATTGTCAGGCGGGATTGGAAACAGTTCCTTCCCCCCTTCATCGATCACCATAGCTTGCCCGTACACCATCCCAATTCCAGGGTTCTGTTCCAGAAACTCCACCTGCTTCTGAATCTTGTCCTGGTGCAACCGGTCATCGCTATCCAGTATTACAATGTAGTCACCGGTCGCCGCCTTCAGACCAAGATTCAACGAAGCAGACTGACCACGATTCTGCCGGTTTTTATGGGTCAGCAACCGAAGCCTGCCAGCATCCTCGTATTCCTGAAGAATGCTGTAAGTCTCATCGGTCGAGCCATCATCAATGACAATGGACTCGATATTGTCATAAGTCTGATTAAGGACGGATTCCACAGCCTCACGTATAAATGCAGCCCGATTGTACGCTGGCGTCAGAACAGAAACTAAAGGTTTCATTTCTTCACCTATTTGAGCCTGTAGAGCTTAAACTGTGTGAACCGATAATCAGATTGCAAAGCGGTTTCCAGTACCGGTTCGAGATCAGACTCCGACACCTGCAAGCCACCGATGTCCACCACTAAATTGTCCCTGTAGGGCTTATTCACCAACACATAATCAGCACCAATATCGTCTAGGTATCCTGCGAGAGCACCATTCACTAAACTATTAGCGTATTCGTAAGAATTGACCAAACCATCCCCATTCACCAAATGCGCATCGAGAAAGAATCCTGTCCAGCCCGAGCCATCCACCTGAAAGACAACATCTGACCGATCAAGGATCGCATTCGCCTGTTTCACAAACGCCAGCGAGTTAATGCGCGCAGGTATGTGCGTTAATTGATAGCCAAGCCCAAATCCCATACCAAGTATCAACGCAGCAACCAACGCCCCAGGTCGGAAAATCCGGAACAACCACCCGCTGACAGGCCACAGCTTTACCACCATATAAAAGGCCGGCAGATAGACCGGTAAGAAGTACCAGTGCCGCTGGTGGTTGAAAATTAAATGCGCGGCATAAAACCCTGCCACGGAAATGACAATAGCAACTGCAAGCCAATGCCTGCGAATGACTGCTAAACCAAATGCCAGTACCAGCAACCCAAATGCCAGTAGATTGCGCAATGTATAGTCCGCCCCTCGGTGCAACAGATTACTGATCAATCGCGAGCCCTCCATATCGGCAGCCTTGAGGGTCGAGGACACCGAAAATATATGGCCGAAAAACAGCTTCATCACAACCAGTTGAACCGCAAGACCAAACAGGAGTGCAATCCCACAGCCAAAACCAATCCGGCGATCAGTGATCAAAAGATAAAAAATCGGCACGGCAAGCATGATTGTAGCGTCAATCCGTACCAGGGGTATCAGTGCGATCAATCCATAGAACCAGAGCGGCACGCTCGCCCCATTCTGAACTCGATCAAAAAGAACGTGATAGATCGGCAGAATCAGGAGGACCAACAGATTCACTTCCATCAACAGCGAACACATCAAAGACAAAACACAGACTAAAATCCGGGCCTCAAGACTGTTAAAGAACAGAACGGTATAGACAGAGATAACGAACAACGAAAGCGAAAGATATCCCCAGAGCAAAAACTCCGGCTGAGAGCTAACCAACTGTAACACCCAGGACGTACCTGCCATAACGGCCATCCAAAGAAGGTGATAACCAGAGGTTTCATGCAGGCCATCGAACGTGGAAAAGCCGAGCGCCGAAATGTTTCTGGCGATTTCAGCGTAGAAGAAACCATCATCTTCAATAATCAACGAAGGAAATGCAGAGGCATAGGGTAAAATAGCGACTGCTGCCAAAGCAGACAGCACAGCCAGTAAAAACGCACGGGCAACCACCCCAAGCTTGTCATCATTCATAATCACTATCCTTAGCCGCTGATTTTCAGTGTCCTACAAAAAAACCTTCCCGCTACCTCGACTACGAAAAATAGGCCACGAACGCTCCGACGGCGATACCAACCAACACGCCCCCGGCAATTTCTAACGGAGTATGCCCCATACGCTCTCGATGAATGTTACGCTCGGCCATTTGCTCGGTGAGCCGATTGATCGAGGCAGCTTGTTTACCAACCTGCTGCCTAAGGCTTGAAGCATCAAGCATGACAATGAATGCCACCGTCAGTGCGACTCCAAAAGCGGGGTGATCTACGCCCTCTAAAAACGCAATCAAAGCACACATACTGCTAACAATGGCGCTATGGTTACTTGGAAAACCACCGTAGCCAATCAATCCAAACGCTGGTTTTCCAGCCCGAATCGAATTAACCAGAAATTTAAGCCCTCCCGCCACTAACCAGGCAGCGAATGGCGTAACCACATACGATAACGTCATACCAGAACAGCCTCGGGCCATAGCGCCCATCCACAGGCAGCTACCCAGAGCACGACAGTGAGCAACAATTGCCAGTCAGAAAAAAGCGCATCCGTTGGAGACTCTCCCCCATCCATCGTTTCCACGACATACCAGTATCGAAAAAGACCAAATAAAACCAGCGGCACAGTTACAACCAATTCAGGACGAGCAGACATAACAAACATACTGTAAAACACCAATGCGCCAGTCGCCGACATCTCAGCATAACGATCAACCAGCGCAACACTGTAACTACCAAGAACCTTTCGGGCCTGGTCGCCACTCTGGCTGAGCTCCTGCCTACGTTTAACAGCCGCCAGATAGAGCGCAAGGCAAAGGGTAGTTACAAACATCCAACCAGATACAGGTACGGCAAGCGCCATTGCACCGGCATAAACCCTCAACACAAACCCGATGGCGATGGTAAAGATATCAAGAACGGGCTGATGCTTGAGCACAAATGTGTAAGCAATATTCAGCACAAGATAGATGCCAATAACGGAAACGACTGAAGGGACAATAAACCAGCTCGCAGCCAACACCGCGTATAGAGCGATTAACAGCCCGAAGGCCATTCCAGGTTTTACCTGGCCGGAAGCGAGGGGGCGCTCGTATCGCTTACGAGGATGACGACGATCGCCCTCGATATCGCTGAGGTCGTTGACAATGTACGTGGCTGAGGACCCAACACAGAATAGAGCAAAAGCCAAAAACGCACTGGATGCGGATGCCGGATCAAGAAACTCACCCGCAAAAACCAAAGGTGCTAGCACGAAACCGTTTTTCGCCCACTGTTTAGGCCGAACCAGCTTCACAAGCCCACGGACTTGCCGTAGTGGGGGCACCGCTAGTGTTGTATCATCCATAAAACATACCTTACTCACTTCCCTGCAGGCACGGTCGAAACATGAGAATCGCGCTAATCTATACAATTCTCGCCGTAATCGCCACCATCGCTAATATCGGGGCGCAGGACCTGGTTACGAGGTTTTATCAAGGCCCATTACCCGTAATTCTATCAGTGTTCGTAGGCACGGGCGCGGGTCTAGTTGTCAAATATCTACTCGACAAGCGTTACATTTTTGCGTTCCAGAGCAAAAGTTTGTCTCACGACAGCCAGGTGTTCTTTTTGTATTCAATTATGGGCGTTGTAACAACCTTAGTATTCTGGGGCTTCGAGTTCAGTTTCCATTTGCTGTTTGAAACAAAGGAAATGCGATACCTAGGGGGAATACTTGGCCTTGCTGTGGGGTACCTGACGAAATATCATCTCGATAAGCGATACGTATTTCGCACGGAGGCGATGTGACGAAGATTGAATCCTGGGGCCGACTTTCTACCCCCGCCCACACCTTGGTAACACTCAGCTCCGTCACGAACGCGCCCGATATTATAGCCAATACCCGAGGGCCGTCTCTTCCCTATGGCAATGGTCGCAGCTATGGCGACTCATGCTTGAACCCCAGCGGGACCCTTTGGGAAACACGCGCACTGGACCGCCTTATTTCGTTCAGCTCCGAATCGGGGTTGTTAACGTGCGAGCCGGGCGTCCTCCTTGCAGACATACAACGCCTGCTCATTCCAAGAGGATGGACGCTTCCCGTAACCCCTGGGACCCAACTCATAACCGTTGGTGGAGCCATCGCCAACGATGTCCACGGGAAAAATCATCACCGCCATGGCTCTTTTTGTGATCACGTAACGACACTTGAGCTCGCCAGGACAGACGGCAAGCGCCTCACTTGCAGCAAAGAGCATAATACCGACTGGTTCGCAGCCACTGCAGGGGGGCTTGGGCTTACCGGCGTAATCCTGTCGGCAACGATACAATTGAAAACCGCCTGCGGCCCTTGGCTGACTACTGAAAGCATCCCATACCACAGCCTGGATGAGTTCTTTTTTTTGTCGGACGAGTCGGAATCTGAGTGGGAGCACACTGTCTCCTGGATTGACTGCACCAGCCAACGCGGAGTCCGAGGTATATTCATGCGAGGAAACCCTTCCCCAAGAAGGGATATTCCCGAAGAACGCCCTCAAAAGCTGTCACTTCCTTTCATTCCGCCCATGTCATTGGTGAACCGGTTTTCGCTGCCACTCTTTAATTCAATCTACTTCCACCAACAATCAAAGCGTACTGGCATCCAGATCCAACACTACAAACCTTTTTTCTACCCCCTGGACTCCATCAAGCACTGGAACAGAGCGTACGGCCGCCGCGGATTCTATCAATATCAGTCTGTTGTGCCCAGAAAACACCGAGAAGATGCAACCGCCGAAATGCTTAATGAAATAAAACGCTCCGGACAAGGTTCAATGCTTGCAGTGCTTAAAACGTTTGGGGCGAGGCAACCCCCGGGGCTAATGAGCTTTCCGATGGAAGGTGTAACACTCGCTCTGGACTTTCCCAATAGAAATACCACCACGCTAAAGCTGTTTGAGCGACTGGATGCCATCATCCGGGCGGCCCACGGCAGGATCTACCCTGCAAAAGACGCACGCATGCCCAGGGAACTGTTCGAACTCGGCTACCCTAACCTCCAGAAATTCCAGAATTTCAGGGACCCGGGCATCAGCTCCTCCCTATCTCGCCGACTAACAGGAAGTTGACCGACCCGATGAAACACATTGTTATTGTAGGTGCCACATCCGCCATGGCAGAGCACTGCGCTCGTATATGGGCTGAACGTGAAGATTGCCTGTTCTCTCTGATTGCACGAGATCAAGACAGATGCACTCGCATCCAAAAAGATCTTGAAACCAGAAATCCCAACACTCAGTGCAGGCTGCATCAAGTCAACTTTATAGACCCCGCTGCGATCTCTGAACTCATTACACGGGTTTCAGCAATTCCCGTTGATATTGCGTTAATAGCACACGGAACTTTGCCTGATCAGCAAGCGTGCGAAGAGGACCTGAGCCTGTGTGAACATACCCTGACCATCAATGGCACTTCACCGGTGATGTTCGCAGAGGCTTTCGCCAAACAAATGGCGCCACTGGATCACGGACACATCGCTTTGATTGGTTCGGTTGCCGGAGACCGGGGGCGAAAGTCCAATTATGTTTACGGCGCAGCAAAGGGACTCGTCACACGATACGCCCAAGGACTCCAGCACAGATTCGCGAAAAGCGGTGTGCGGGTCACCCTAGTCAAACCTGGACCAACCAAAACCCCGATGACGCAGGCAATGCCAAACGCCGACTCATTCGCAGACGTGCGCGAAGTGGCCCAGCAGATACTCAAAGCCATAGACTCTCGCAGAGAAACTGCTTACGTTCCTATAAAATGGGCGCTGATAATGATGATAATCAGGCATTTGCCAAGAACCGTTTTCAACAGAATGAATATCTGACCTTTGTTTAGCCCAAAGATCGCTGTTCATTTTTCACGCAACCCCTTTGTAAAATCCTGCAACCGGGCCATACTATTTGTAATAGACGGTAATACTGCGACGTGGGTCCATCAAACCAGCACAGCAAACGCTAAAATCTCAGTATTTCAGATACCTAGAAAGGTGATCGCCATGAATAGCCAACACACCTGCGCCAAACGAAAAGTCATAGTTTCACTGCTGACTGTGATGATATCGACCGCGAGCATGAACGTCGTTTCAGCACCGCAGATCTCTTCGGTAACGATCAGCGATTCCAGCGGAGATCGCCCGACAATTACTATTCAAGGCTCAGGATTTGGAGAAAAGAAACAGGCCGCACCAATACTATTTGACCAATTGGATGTAACTTATGAGAATGGGAAGTTAAACGAATCATTTCAGTCACTTGAAGATGGGGAGAAAATCCCTGCAACATCGAATAACCAATCTTCAATTTGGGCAGCTGTTTCCAGTGGCGCGTGGGGATCTTTTCCGCCAGAAGTAACTACACAACACGATCCACGTCACGAACAATCAAAAGAACATTACCTATTGCTCGGACATAACTCGACCATCGGCAATCCCGTGGCTTATGGAGGTGTATCTGGTTGGGACACACCGGTTGACAACACGCAGTTATATGTTTCTTGGTGGTTCAAACCAAAATATTCCCCCCAATGGTATTGGCGGATATCTCCGATCAGTATGACTGGAAAGTTTATTGAGGGAGAAACACTCGACGTAGGTGGTATAATCTCGGCAAAGTTTATCGGAATTGATAATGAAGGGCAGATCAATTTAGTTTTCAACGAGAAACCACCTATTACCAAAGAGCTTCTGGGTCTAACAATCCGGGGCCAGTCATCTGGTGCTCAAACTATGTTTCCAACTGCCCACATAGATTCATCAGGCTTTGGATATGAAACGCCAGGCTCGCAAAAATACATAAGAATATGGGAAGACCCTTTAGGAAAAGAAGGAATTAGATTTTCCTGGACACAGATGCACCAAACCATTGGCCAAACGGTCAACTGGTCTGAGGCCCCCTTAAAGGGCAATGAGTGGAATCTATTGGAGTTGGAGTTAGATAGCAAAAAAGGTTTTGCTAGATTAAGGGTAAACTCTAAAACGTTAACAGAGTTCCGTTTCGAGACTTCCCTAGACTATCAAGGAAAGTGGAGCCCTACTATTGCGCTAATAGGTTTAAATGGAAAAGTAGGACGTTTGCAACAAAGTTTCTTAGATGACATCTATTTTGACAACACATTGCAGAGAGTATTTTTAGGTGATTCGAGCTCTTTTGAATCCCTAAATCATTCAGAGCTTCAGAGACCAATCGCGTGGTCAGACAGTGAAATAAGATTTGAACTAACGAAAGGGGCAATAAAGAACATCGACAATTCCTATGTCTACGTTGCTGATGAAACCGGATCTGTCAACGAAAGCGGTCAACCAATTTGTTCCACCTGCAAACTGCCACCCGAAAAAATAAACCTAACAATAGAATAATACATAGCTTATTGCCGCCCAAATCACTTAAATGGGCGGCAATAAAATTACAACTTTAGGAACTACTGAAATATTTAAAAATAACTAAAAATTCATAACCAATTTATTTATATCATTGAATTTTTCACGCCAAGCGTCACAAAGATCTTCTTTCAATACAAGCATTTCTTTACGTATCGATTCCCTACGGCTATATGCCTCAACAATCCCAGCTGCAATACTAATCCGATCAACATTCACAAAAACCGGGGCATCACAAAAATATTCCCTCAGGGTCCTGGTGTTCGATAGAACCAAAGGAACATTTACTGATACAGCCTCATATCCACCGCAATTCAATATGAGATCTTTCTTTGTCAGAACAACGACAACATCAACGGAATTCATTAAACTTCTATAATCAACTTCTGAAATGAATCCAGTGAGAACAACATTATCAGGAACATCAAAATTCGAATTTTTTTTACAAAAATACTTATTACTATTACCAGTCATATAAAGCACGTAATTATCACCAACTATTTCCGCAGCTCCAAGCATTTCATCTATTGGTTCATCACTATCAAATGTAGTTACAGCCATAACGTTTATTTTTTTTGAGTCCAGCTTTAGATTACTTTCATACGCCTCATTCGCCGACATATCTGGAATCTTATCTGGTAAAACTTTTGCTCTTCCACCCCACTTCTCACATATATTCATTAAATCATCATTGGTAACTATAGTTAAGTCAGCCGATCTAACCGTATACCTACTAAGAAACCAAAATAATCTCCATTTCAGTTTCTTGGAATATTGATGCTCGAACTTGAAATTAGAGTGCCTATCAACAATCAATTTGAAGCCAAAAATCACTTTCATTAGTGTCAAAATCGTGGCTAACACTATTGATGGATTTTGGCAAAAAACAATTTTTGGTCTTGCAATAGAAGCCTTTAGTATAGTTGATACCATCAAAGTCGGATATCTGAAAATTTTTGTACCAGAATATATTATAGGCATATACTCCGCACCAAATGCTTTAGAAAGCTCACGTGATCGTCTGTGATCTTCCCAAGTAACCCAAAGTTTTATATTTCTCATTACAATCTCTTAGAAAATCAACTAATTAAGATTTATTCTGATTTATTTCACCAAAATATATTTAAAATAAACCAAATAATTTAAAAAGATTTCTCAAAAACTAAATCCTGTATAAAATACGTATACTTATCTTTTTCCATCCAACCTTCGCCAAGGAAAAAACTCATCTCAAGCTCGATGTCACTATCTAACGCTAATTTATCACGCAATTCCGAACCGAGCCACGCTTTAAAATGCTCGCTTCCCTGACTTGGAGTTTCTGACAAATAAAAGTCAAAACTGCAATAGTTGGTCTGCCTCACCATAAACCTAAAGCAATCTCCGAAAAGACTCATGTAGGCATCGACTGCACGAGCAAACACTACCGCATGGAACTTCTCTGTGGGGCTCAAGTATGCGAATTGGTTGATCGTTCGGCCATGCAGCTCCTTAATAACCCATTGACTACCCAATGACCTGCACTCGCTAATCGACATAACAAATGAATCGCCCAGGCGATAACGTACCAGGCTTTGGGAAGCTCTTGACACGTCCGAGATCAAAGCTTCTCCCTTCCGAGTCTCAATCCAAAGCCAAGGATTAACAAGGTGGAGGTGACCGGATTTGCACTCAAATGCAATAATGTCGAACTCGGTTGAACCATACTCTTCTAGTACAGGAGCGTTAAAAGCATTACTTATGTATTCTTTTTGGGAAGGTAAAATCGATTCAGCCGTGCAAACAACCGCTTTTATGCCCTCGGGGCGCATGCCTTTCTCAACAATGATTCGGGCCGCTTCAAGCACTAATGAACTATAACCATACAAGTACTCTGGCCGCCAATCGATTAATCTTTCAACGACCTTTTCTGCCCCCTTTTCAGCAGGATAAAAGACTTTTCGGTTCAGTAAAAAATCCCTGACCTTAGCCCCTAGCGTGTTTTCCGCCCGGCCCCAGATCCGTGCTTCCCTTTGACCGAGACGCAGCCCATGCTTTTGGTAACAGTAGGAACGAACTGCAAGCATGCGCGCCAACTCTTCCTTAGAAAGACTAATATTCGTCGGCTCTCCACTGGTACCAGCAGTGTGCCGTGAAAACCCATACTGGCTCTCAAACTTGCGCTCTCGCAACTCTTTTTTGGTTAGTGGAGACTGTTGCTCCAGTTCCACCAGGCTACAAACTTCTACCCCATCGGAACCAATCGGTCGGATTTGAGCAAGGCACTCATCGATGTGGCACAACCTATCCATCGATGCGTCAGCCCATAATCGAGAAACCTCCTTCTCGAAACGTTTGAGCGGAATCCTTAATGCGAAAAAGGTCATTCGAGCAATAAGGTACCGGAACGTGATCCACACCCTCATAACATCAGGGCCTGCTCATATACTTTGAGATACTGGCAGGCCATCGCTGAGGCAGAGAATTCGTCACACAGCATCTTAAAGCCTCCTTCCGTGCGATCCCTTGCTGACTCGGGGTCTTCAAATACGCCCTTAACTGCGTTAGCAAGTCTACTTTCCAACACTTTCTCGACCAATACACCGTGGGCACCACCTGCCAGCACATATGGGATCTCGCCAACGGAAGTCGAAACCACTGGTAGCTGAACGGCCAGTGCTTCAAGAAGTGTTATGGGCAACCCCTCAGTTGATGAAGATATAACCAGCACCGACGACCTTGCCATGAGTGCGGGGATATTCTCACAATATCCAGGCATCAACGTTTGGCCACTTATATTGTATTCATTAACTAGGGCTTCCAATTCCGATCTTCTGGTTCCTTCGCCAGCTATCAGCAGGCCAGCACGAGGATAATCAGCCAGAATTTCGCGAAACGCCGAGACCAGAAGATCAAACCCCTTCTCTCGAGACAAACGGCCCACCCCGAGAATGACTGGGTTGTGCTGCTGAAGAAATTGATGAACATCTTTCGGAAGATCACGCCGAGATCGCGTCATAATTTCGTCGATAGAAATTCCATTCCGGATGATGGAGATCTTCTTGGAGCTAGCCAGATTACCTGGAAGTTCCTTTTTCATTGCGTCTCCAACCAAAACGACTTTCTTCATTCGCGAGATGGCCAGCCGATCAAGTACCTCATACACCCACATGCGAGTGAAAATTGGCGCGTGCACATACCCATGCAGTGTTGTTATAACGGGAATGGGCTTTCTAAACCGCCCGAAAAGGCCCATAAGAATATTGAATTTGTATCCGTGTGAGTGAACCAGATCAACTCCCCATTGTTCTGCCCAATCACATATTTTGCTGGTCTCCTGCCGGTTTAATCCTGGCACCATTCTCCAGACTTTAATCGGCAGCCCTAAACGCTCCGCCTCACGCTCTATTGGTTTCTCAACTATGCCAAGGTCCCCGACGCTGAGGATTATGGGCTCCATGCCCATACTGAGCTGCGCATTTACCAACGCCAGCAACATCTGTTCAGCACCGTACAAACCACCGCTATCGATAAGGTGCAAAACCTTCATGCCCACATCAACCCTTCCTTGGATTCCAAACCACCTTCTTCTCCCCCTTCAAAAAAGCTACACAGGCCTGCAATGAGGCCAGGTTCAACAAAACGAAGTAATAGGGAATCGAATAAATCGCAGAAAGTGACTCGCCGCCCGATTCTTTCTTGTGCCCACTCCATGCCAGAACCAAAAAAGCCGCATATCCAAGTGCCGCCAAGGTGTAGAAACCTTTTACTGGAGCCAGGTACAGTGCTGAAAAAGCCAGGGTTGCCATCGGAACGAAAGCGCCGTACCGCAGGAGCTTGTGAGAAATCATCTGCCAGGCAAAAAGCAGGTTGGTTGCCGGGTTCATCAGATGCTTCATGTCCTTGAGCGCCCACAGCGCACGCAGGCTCACACGAACACGCATGCTGAATTCGCTGTCGCCGTCACTCAGTGCTTCTTCTTTGAGGAGTGCTTCAGGTTCATACACCACTCGATAGCCCTGCTCTACAACCTTTAACGGCTGTACAAAGTCCGGCAACTGGTCAGCCCGGAGTGGCTGAAACAGGCATTTACGCATGGCATCGATTCCACCATCCACGCCCACCACCGAACCGGCTTGCGTTTCCTGGTATCGCAGCCAGTTCTCATATTTCATGTAGGCACTGCAGCTATCGCCAACCAATGAGCCGTCGCTGTTCACGTATACCATTTTGCCGGTTACGTACCCTACTTCAGGGTCGTTGAAGTTACGAACAAGCCGGCACAGTGCGTCAGCGTCCCATTGGGAGTTGGCATCGGAGAACGCAAGAATATCGCCGGTTGTGTGTTCTTTGAGCAGGTTGAGTCCGGCGGTTTTACCCTGACGCGGCACCTGTCGGAACAAGCGCACCTCACAGGCAGCTTCGTTGGCGATGGCCTGTACGATCTCGTCGGTGCCATCTTCTGACTCGTCCGATACCACCAGAATCTCGAGCCTGTCCTTTGGGTAATCCAACGCAAGCTTGTTTCTAAGCGTATCTTCTATGTCTTTGGCTTCGTTATAGGCCGCGATGAGGATAGAGACTTTTGGTTCATAGTCACCGGATTTGTTCACCGGCTTGGGGTTAAGCCCGGCAACCGTCTTTACCGCCAACGGATAACCAAAATAGATATAGAACAATAAAAAAAATGAGGCCCAGAACACAAACTGCATCATGCCAGTCCACCTGCGGCTTCGAGGCGGGTTGCTTGTTTCGGGCTATCATCAAGTACACCCTGGCTGCGCAGCACGTCGCTCATCGTGGTAAACGAAAAGTGCCCCAACAACCTGGTCAGCCGCTGTTCGCACACATCCAGATTGTTGTAATGGCGGAAGCGGGAAAACCACTTAACATCCAGGCGAGGCTGGTCGGGGTCCACTTCCCAAGGGTGCAGGTAGAAGACAAATGGCTTGGCTTGGCGATTGATGGAGCCAAGACCGAACCGGCTGAACCAATACGGAAATAACCGAAAATACCCTCCCCCAGCGATGGGCAGTGTGTATCCCGGGAATTTCAGGGTACTTAATGGAAATTCGGCCAATTCATAGCCCTTATCCGTGATCAATCTATGGGGCCAACGGGGCGTTCCTGGCATGCCATAACGATCATGATGTACGGGAAATATGGAGGAGTCCCATGTAAAACCCTCCTCGGACAGTATGTCCAAAGCCCAGCGTGATTCGTTGGTGATGGAGTAGCTCGCGGCACGATAGCCGGTGATGGACGTGCCCAGTATGTCTTCCAGGATGCCTTTCGAACGGATGGTTTCTTCCCTGAAAACCTCGGGAGTCTGGTTGTATATCAGTTGATGACTATATCCATGGCTAGCCACCTCATGGCCTGCATCAGCAATTCGCCGTACCAGCTTTGGGGAACGCTCGGCAATCCAGCCCAGTGTGAAGAACGTTGCTTTGACTCCGGCTTGTTCGAACAGTGCGAGAATACGATCGGTATTCGCTTCGGCACGGTACTCCATGCTGGACCAATCATCGTATTTCACGGCTTCGGCCAAAGCTGCCACCTGGAAATAGTCTTCCACATCGATGGTTAGCGCGTTACATATTTGTCCAGTCATGACATCTGCCTTAAACACATCCTGTGCCTGTTATCGGATCCGGTATTCCAATCCCACCAAAATCCAGTTCTCGTCGTATTCCCGACTGGCCACATCGCTGGTTTTACGCTGATGCCCCACCCTGCCCAGCAAACTGAGGTCACGAGAGGCCTGATACTCTGCACCCAACTCCAGCCCCATCTGCTGGTCATCCGTGGCGTCACTCTCATACCGTACATAATCCAGGCCGGTTGCGAGGTATCCCGTGGTTCGCTCTGAAAGGCCCCGGGAGTAACGCACATTCAAGCCGGCTTTTTCCTCTCTCTCTACCGATTCCAAGTAATCCGCCTGGTTGGCGTAGACATCGAGGTTCAGGCTGGAACGGTCCGAGAACCGCTGGTTGATGCCGGTTGCAACCGTGGTTGTTTCCACGGAGATGCTGTCTTGCAGATTGAACTCAAATTCGCCAAACCGGATGTCGAGATTGGATGTTCGGTCGGTAAGCTCCCTTGAGCCTCTCAGGTACCAGTCAAGACTGGGCGTTACGTTGCGGGTCAGGTCAATTTCACCCACCAGGCCATCGCTACTTTGGCTGGTCGTTCCAAATCGGGTTTCGATCTCGCTGACACCGATGGCACCAGACAACTGGGTGGTTGCCCAGGTCTTGCTTAAGGTAACCCGGGCTGTTTGAACGTCTACTTCAGCGCCAGTATCAAACTCGGTGCGGCTATAGGATGCGCTCAGGCCACCGGTCAGGGTCTGGCTGAACAGGTGATCCCAGGCAACCGTACCGACGTAGCGCTCGCTGTCTGTTTCCTCGGGCTCGCTGAACTCGGTATTTTCATACCGGGCCGAAAGATTGATCCAGTTGAGATCATTCAGGCGCCAGAGGTATCTGGGTCCAGTGCTGAAGACGTTCTTTCGGGTTCGATTCTCGGGTGTATCGCTTTGTCGGGAATCCTGATTAACATCGCGGAGGTTGTTGCTGAGATCCCAATAGAACTGATTTGCCAGTTCGCAGTTGCCGTTGAAATCGATATCGGCATAGGTTTCATTATCGAAGGTGCTGTCCAGCCAGTGGGAATACCCCAACGTGCCGGAGAGATCGGCGTTGCAAAGCCCCGGATCACTCTGATAATCGGCTCTTATATAGGTTCGGGTTTCCACGTCACTGGTTTCGCCGCCACTGGCTTTTCGGGCATTGTCGGTAAAGCGCGTGTCGATCCCGCCGGTGATCTCGGTTTGCGCAACCGTTGTTGGAACTGCGCCAGCGTATGCCAGCAACGAGGCTATCAGGAGTGCCGTGTTGCGGGGCATCCCTGCCCCCTGCCGGTTAGCCATTGATCACTGCTCCAACAAATTTATCCGGATTGAAGGCGGTCGCCGCATGCTCTGCCGCTGAGGCAGAAATCTTGCCGTGTGGCACGACCAGCATGGCGTAATCACACAATTCAGTGAGAATACGGGCGTCTGGTGAATCGGAGATCGGGGCGGTATCCAGAACAATAAAACGATCCGGGTAACGTCGGCGCACCGCCTGCAAAAACTGCTTCATTCTGAACGAGGTAAAGAATTCCCCCGGGGTTTCCCGGCGACTGCCTGCCGGGATCAACCGGAGCCGTGGGATGCCGGTGGGGTAAAGAATTCTGGCGATGTCGAAGTCGGGGTCGTCCAGGAAGTCGGTAAGGCCAGACTCCGGCATCACATCCAGCGTGCTGTGCAGGGTCGGCTCTCGCAGATTACAGTCGATGATCAGGGCCGTTTTCGCCTGATCAAAGGCAAACGCTGCGGCCAGGTTAAGGGCAACAAATGATGAACCTGCACCGGAGCAGGCGCCGCTCACCACCATGGTGAAGTTGTTGCCACCTGACAGCTCCAGCAGCTTGGTACGAAGGTTCCGGAACCGGTTGACCAGGGCACGATTACGGGATTCCGGATAAATGATCCGGCGCTCGTCCAGATCGTCGGGCGTCAGCCTTCTGGGCTCTTGCATCCGTACGATCTGTTTGCTGATCACATACTTGTCGACGGCACCCGGCCCCAATTCCAGGGAGCTAGGTACCAGCATGCGGGAATCGTCTTCCTCAAAATGTCCAAGCTCCTGCTTCAGGCGCTCTTTGCGCTTTAGCCAGAAAGACTGCTCTTCCGCGCTTCTTCCATCATTGCCATCGGCATTCAGATCTTGCGCCTCAGTTGGGTCCAGCTCGGGTTGACCACTTCTTTGTTCTGGCATCAGATCACTCCCATTTGCGCGAGCACGACGATTCCGATGTAAACCACTGCGGTGATCACTACGCCCACCCCGATCACCAAGGTGACTTTCCTGTCCCGACGCTTTTCATAAGGGGTGCGCACTTCGGGGATTTCCACCAGTACCGGCAAGCCGATACCGTCTTCCAATTGTTTACGGGCACGAATCCGTGGATCAATCTGCAGTAATCCCGCCAAGGCACCAAACGGTGCGGCCAGCCCGAGGAACAGGCCGGCTGTCGCGAACATGGAGAATTGCGGGCCTGAAGGTGCCCTGGGATACTGGGCGGCTTCATTGATCCGGTAGTTCAGGCCCTGCCCTTCGATGTCCAGGTGCATAGAGACTCGCGCTTTCTCGCGTCGTTTGAGCAGATCGTCGTAGATTTCGCGATTGACTTCCATATCCCGCGTCAGCTCGGAAAACTGGGCCTTATTGGCCTGTATCCGCTCCATGCGCAGAGCTTGTTGCTCCATCAGGCGTTGTAGAGAATTGATGCGGGTATTGATGGTTGCCATATCGGCACGCGTGGTAGACAGGCCAGCACTGAGTTCCTGATAGAGAGGGTTGACGGACTCCTCACCATCCAATGAGGCTGTTCCACCTTGCTGGGTTGCTGCCAGATCCCGCTGACGTTTCAGCTCTGATAACTGCTCCCGGGTGATAACGATATCAGGATAGGTGTCGTGGTATTGCAGCCTGAGCGCGTCCAGGCGCTCCTCCAGTGCCCGGATGCGTTCCCGGTAAGCGTCTTCGGTGCGGCCCTGACGGATGGTCGGGCGGATATTGTCGAGCTGACCCTGGAGAGAACTCGCACGGGTTTGCAGCTCTTCCTTTTCCAGCTCGGCCAGTTCCAGCTGATTGCGCAGCTGTGCCATTCTGGAGTTGGCTTCCTGTTCGGTCCCGTCAGTGTTGTCTGACAGGAACTGTTTCAGGCGGCCTTCAACCTGGGTCAGCTGCTGTTCGTAGCTCTTGACCTGCTTGTCGATAAACTCGTAGGCATTACGACTTTCAAAGCGCTTGCGGTCTTTGGTCTCTTCAATAAATACCTGGCCCAGCTTTTGTGCTACCCGGAAGGCTTCCATCTGCGATGTGGATGAAAAGCCGATACTGAAATAACTGTCACCCCGGGGGCGCACTGACAAACCACTACGGATCTGTGCGATACGGCTTTCCACTGCCTCTGGCTCCATGGAGGCATTTCGATAGATATCCGGGTCAGACGCTACCCGCTCTATGAGTGTGCGGCCCATCAGCAATTCTTTAGCGGCTGAGGTTCGGTCGTTGATTTTGGTGGTTACGGCACGGCCTTCCATTAATGGCCCGATGATGTTGCGGTCATCCACAAAAATAACGGTTTCTGCCTGGTATTTGTACGGCCACACAAATCCTGCCGCGAGCACCACAAAACTCACCACTGCGAACACCAAAAATGCCAGCCCTTTGCGCCTGCGTACCTCGCGGATGATTTCTTGGGGCAACTGCGATAATGGTAATGCCATAGCTACACTCGATTCGAGACCAACGTTTTAGACAATGCCAGTCAGAAACTGCGTTCCGGGATGGTCAGGATGTCGCCCGGCCGCATAGGGTAATTAGTTTCGACCTGCCCTTTGTTCAGGATGTCATCCAGCCGCACCGGAATGGCAACGATCTCGCCGTCCAGTTTGCGGTACAGCATGGCGTTGTTCAGTGCTGCAAATTCATTGCCACCGCCGGCGCTCAGCAGAATATCGAGAATAGTCATGCCACTGCTGTGAGGTATCGAGATGGCCTGGCGCACCGCGCCCGTCACACGCACCCGGTCGGTAAACTCATGGCTGCCCATGGATGTAACAACCACACTCACCTGGGGCTCGCGGATGTATTCGGTCAGCGAGGTACGGATGGCGCTGGCCAGTTCTTCCGGCGCACGTCCGCTTGCCTGTACATCACCAACCAGGGGCACCGATATTTTGCCATCCGGACGAATGGGCACTGAGATACTCAGATCATCGTTGCGCCACACAGATACGGTGACCACGTCTGTGGGACCGAGGATGTATTGGTCCACACTGTCTCGTGTGTCAACGGCAAGTGCCCGCTGAATTTTATCGGGAGAGGATGCGGATGGCCCGGCACAACCTGTGACCAAAGCTACCGCCATGAAGGACACTAACAGTCCCTGGGTGAAACACTTCCGTGACATCTTAATCCCTCGCTCTTGAGAGTCCGTGCTGCATTCCATGTTCCGGGAACAGCTTAATCCCGAAACTACCTTGATCCTTTTTTGAACAATACCACTTCTACTGTCTGAATTATAACCAACAGATCAAGAAGCAAACTTTGATTCTTGATGTAATAAAGGTCGTAACGAAGCTTCTCTCGGGTGTCTTCTTCGTTGTCTGCATAGGCAAAGCATAGTTGAGCCCAGCCTGTCAGACCTGGCTTTACCCGGTGGCGCTCGGAATAAAACGGAATTCTTTCCGACAACTGCTCCACAAAAACCGGGCGTTCTGGCCGGGGGCCGACAAATGCCATGCTGCCATTGAGTACGTTAAAGATCTGCGGGAGCTCATCAATTCTTACCTTGCGGATGAAATCACCCACCCGCGTCACCCGCGCATCGTTCTGGGTGGCCCAGACCGCGCCATTTTTTTCCGCATCGGTGATCATGGAGCGGAATTTATGCACGCGGAACACGCGGTTGTTCAAACCCACCCGTTCCTGACTGTAGAACACAGGTGCTTTCAGGCCATCCTCAATTTTGATGGCAATCGCCGTCAGGATCATGATCGGAAACGTGGCGAGCAGCAGGGTACCCGCGGTGAGAATATCGAGCGTTCGCTTGCCAACGCCATACACCGATGACACGGAAAAGCCATCAGAAAACACCAGCCAGCCACGGGTGATCATTTCCAGTGCAACTTTGCGGGATTCCCGCTCGTAAAAGTTAGCGCCATCAATGATTTGAACGCCCTCCATTTTACATTCCAGAAGGTCTTCCATCGGTAGGCCACGGCGGCGGTCATCCACGGCCACCACAATTTCACGAACCGGGTGTCGCAACACGTAGTCATGCAGCGACATGGGCATGTTGATCAGATGTTCGTCCGGGATTTCAATGGGTTCGTCCGGCAGGGCGACAAAGCCGTCCAGCGTGAAACCTTTGCGGTTAAAAGGCGTTGTCAGGTCTTCAAGAAGTTGCCTGGCACGATGCCCGGCGCCAAGAACCAGAACCCTACGTTTGAAGGCTTCCTTGCCAACCAGGGCAAAGAACACCACACGCGCAATGCCGAGGGAAAAAATCGCCAACACGGTAGCAGACGTGAGCAACCCGAAACTGCCCAGATACCACAACCAGTCATCGGCAATGAAATAGGCAAAACCGTGTACAGGTATCGCCAGAATCATTGCCATGATGGTGCGTAACATCATGCCAGACATTCCCTCTTCTACCCGCGACTGGTGAACCCCAAGGGCAATCATGACCACCAGGTTGAACAGTGCGAACGCGAGGATGGACGGGAAAACGAAGAAAAGGTGTTCGAGGAAAAAACCGATTTCGCCAAAAAACCGGAAGAAAATCGCAATACCAAAGGCAAACGCCATCACGACCAAGTCAATCAGGCCGAGAATCACAAAAGGCAGGTGGATATAGTGTCTGAACAATCTGACGTGGGCCACGTCGACTCCTTGTGCGGTTCACACTGCTTTGTACTGCGAGCATCCTTTGCTACACACTGTAACAAACCGTAACAGGATTGTACTGCAAATTAACGGAACTTCAATCGAAGGGTACGCAAGATTTTATTGTATTTTGCAATTTGTAGGCAAAGAGGCTGCTTTCAGGTGGACATATACTCTTGAACTCACCAAAAGCCCCCGACAACGCGGGGGCCAAATAAGGTTACAAAATCAGAAGCAATCTCCCGGCACTCTTACCCAACCCTCCATAATAATCCGCGCACTGCGGCTCATGATGGCTTTGGTGGCAGTCCACTGGCCGTTGACTTCTTTTGCCTCGGCCCCAACCTGCAGGGTTCCGGACGGATGACCAAATGTCACCTCGGTGCGATCTCCGCCACCGGCGGCGAGGTTCACCAGTGTTCCCGGGATGGCAGACGCAGTGGCAATGGCAACGGCGGCGGTGCCCATCATGGCGTGGTGTAGCTTGCCCATAGACAGTGCACGTACCAGCACATCGATGTTGGCTGCGTTAATTTGCTTGCCACTGGAAGACACGTAATCCGCTGGTTTGGCCACGAACGCCACTTTCGGCGTGTGTTGGCGGCTAGCCGCTTCGCTCAGATCCTGGATCAAACCCATTTTTACGGCGCCGTGCGCCCGTATGTTTTCAAACATCGCCAGCGCCTTGGGGTTGCTGTTGATGTCGTTCTGCAGCTCGGTGCCCCGGTAGCCGATGTCTTCCGCGTTGATGAAGATCGTGGGTATGCCGGCGTTGATCATGGTGGCCTTCAGGATACCCAGACCCGGAACTTCCAGATCATCCACCAGGTTGCCAGTGGGGAACATGGCACCTTCGCCGTCAGCGGGGTCCATAAATTCAACCTTCACTTCGGCAGCCGGGAAGGTCACGCCATCCAGCTCAAAATCGCCGGTTTCCTGCACTTCACCGTTGGTGATAGGCACGTGGGCGACGATGGTTTTCTGGATGTTGGCCTGCCAGATGCGGACGATGCAGGTGCCGTTTTCCGGGATGCGGTCTTTGGCAACAAAGCCTCCGTTGATGGCAAAAGCGCCAACGGCAGCGGTGAGGTTGCCGCAGTTGCCACTCCAATCGACGAAAGGCTTGTCGATGGCGACTTGGCCGAACAGGTAATCGACGTCGTGGTCGGGCTGTGTGGGCGCGGCCAAGATGACGGTTTTGCTGGTGCTGGAGGTGGCGTTGCCCAGGCCGTCGATTTGTTTCTCATAGGGGTCTGGGCTGCCGATCACGCGCAGCAGGAATTTGTCGCGGGCTGCGCCGGGGACCTGGCAGGGGTCTGGCAGATCCTGCAGGCGGAAGAACGCGCCTTTGCTGGTGCCGCCGCGCATGTAGGTGGCGGGGACTTTGATTTGTGGGGGGTGGGTCATCGGTACGCCTCGCTTTGGAGATGGGCCGGTTGAGAAGGTGGGGGTCTGACCCCATTCGGGGTCAGACCCCTTGTGGGGCCGCCACTCAGATGTATGGTTGGGGTCTATTGTTGGGGTCTGACCCCGTTCGGGGTCAGACCCCTTATGGGGCCCTTGCGGGGCCAACCTCTTTCTTAGCCGCCAGCTATGCTGCGCCTTCGGCTTCCAGGAAGTCCTGGGCGAAGCGTTGGAGGACGCCGCCGGCGGTGTAGATGTTGAGCTCTGAGAAGGTGTCCAGGCGGCATTTTACGGGGACGTCGACAGACTCGCCGTTTTTGCGGTGGATCACCAGGGTCAGCTCGGCACCCGGGGCGATGTCCCCTTTCACATCGAAGGTTTCGGTGCCGTCGATGTTGTAGGTGAAGCGGGTGTCGCCTTCGCGGAACTGCAGCGGCAATACGCCCATGCCAACAAGGTTGGTGCGGTGGATGCGCTCGAATCCTTCAGCCACGATGGCCTCAACCCCGGCCAGGCGCACGCCTTTGGCGGCCCAGTCACGGGAGGAACCCTGGCCATAGTCGGCGCCGGCCACGATGATCAGCGGCTGCTTGCGCTCCATGTAGGTTTCGATGGCTTCCCACATACGGGTAACCTTGCCTTCCGGCTCGAGTCTCGCCAGTGAGCCCTGCTTCACTTCACCGTTGTCATCCCGAACCATTTCGTTCAGCAGTTTCGGGTTGGCAAAGGTCGCGCGCTGAGCCGTCAGGTGATCGCCACGGTGCGTCGCGTAGGAGTTAAAGTCTTCCTCTGGCACGCCCATTTTGTGCAGGTATTCACCGGCCGCGGAGTCCATCATGATGGCGTTGGACGGCGACAGGTGGTCGGTGGTGATGTTGTCACCCAGCACCGCCAGCGGGCGCATGCCGGTCATGGTGCGTTCTGCGGCCAGAGCACCCTCCCAGTATGGCGGGCGACGGATGTAGGTAGACTGTGGGCGCCACTCGTACAACGGGCTCTTGGCCTGTTCGGCTGCGTCCAGGTTGAACATCGGGATGTACACCTGCTTGAACTGCTCAGGCTTGACGAACTCACCCACGATGCGGTCAATTTCTTCATCAGACGGCCACAGGTCTTTCAAGGTAACCGGCTTGCCGTCTTTGCCATAACCCAGCGCGTCTCTTTCGATGTCGAAGCGCACGGTACCGGCAATGGCGTAGGCCACAACCAGCGGCGGTGACGCGAGGAACGCCTGCTTGGCGTACGGATGAATCCGGCCGTCGAAGTTGCGGTTACCAGAAAGCACGGCCGTCGAATACAGATCGCGATCAATGATTTCTTTCTGGATTTTCGGATCCAGCGCACCAGACATGCCGTTACAGGTGGTGCAGGCATAGGCGACGATGCCAAAGCCCAGCTTTTCCATTTCAGACAACAGGCCGGCTTCTTCCAGATACAGGCGGGCCACTTTGGAACCCGGCGCGAAGGAAGATTTAACCCAGGGCTTGCGTACCAGGCCCAGTTCATTGGCTTTCTTGGCGACCAGGCCCGCGGCCACGACGTTGCGGGGGTTGGAGGTGTTGGTGCAAGAGGTGATCGCGGCGATGATCACCGCGCCATCGGGCATCAGGCCTTTTTTCTCTTCTTCCAGTGCTTTGTCCAGATTCACGGCGATGCCGCGATCATGTAAGTCAGACGTCGCCACGCGACGGTGCGGGTTGGATGGGCCAGCCACGTTTCGGACAACCGTAGACAGGTCAAATTCCAGCACTCGGCCGTAATGGGCTTCGGTCATTTCACTTGCCCATAGTCCGGTTTCTTTGGCGTAGGTCTCAACCAGCTCCACCTGCTCCGGCTCACGGCCGGTCAGCGTCAGGTAATCGGTGGTCTGCTTGTCGATGTAGAACATCGCCGCCGTAGCACCGTATTCCGGGGTCATGTTGGAAATGGTCGCACGATCACCGATGGTCAGGCTGTCTGCACCCTCACCGAAGAATTCCAGATAGGCACCCACCACCTTTTCCTGACGCAGGAATTCGGTGATCGCCAATACGATATCGGTGGCCGTGATTCCGGGCTGGCGCTTGCCAGTGAGCCTCACGCCAACGATATCTGGCAGGCGCATCATGGAGGGCTGGCCGAGCATGACAGTTTCCGCTTCCAGGCCGCCAACACCGACGGCGATTACACCAAGGGCATCAATGTGCGGGGTATGGCTGTCGGTACCTACACAGGTGTCCGGGTAAGCAATCTGGTGGCCATCTTCGTCCGGGCGGTTCTGGATCACCGGAGACATTTTCTCCAGGTTGATCTGGTGCATGATGCCGTTACCGGCCGGGATCACGTCGACGTTGTGGAATGCGGTGCGGGTCCAGTTGATGAAGTGGAAGCGGTCTTCGTTGCGGCGATCTTCAATGGCGCGGTTCTTTTCGAAGGCGTCTGGATCAAACCCGGCCGACTCAACCGACAGCGAGTGATCGACGATCAGCTGGGTTTGCACCACCGGGTTGACCTTGGAGGGGTCACCGCCCTTGTCTGCGATGGCGTCACGCAAGCCGGCCAGGTCGACCAGTGCGGTCTGGCCCAGGATGTCGTGACAGACAACACGGGCCGGATACCAGGGAAAATCCAGGTCGCTTTTACGTTCGATCAGCTGCTTGAGAGAGTCGGTGAGAGATTCCGCATCGCAGCGACGTACCAGTTGTTCGGCCAGAATTTTGGAGGTGTACGGGAGTTTGGCGTACGCGCCAGGCTGGATGTCTTCGATGGCCTGGCGGGTGTCGTAGTACTCCAGGTCAGTGCCTGGCAGGGGTTTTCTGTATTGGGTGTTCATGATTCTGCTCTCTCGTTCTCGGAGATTGACTCGGCAAGAAGGTTGGGGTCTGGCTAAGGGGTCTGACCCCGAAGGGGGTCCGACCCCACCCCAGGCTGAAAACACGACCGCCATTGGCTTAAGATCGTGCATCGACGGGCAAAAGGGGGTCAGACCCCATGCGGGGTCAGACCCTTGTCAGCCCCTTGCATCTATTGGCAGCCACTCCTGGTGTTCTGGTCCAGTGTAGTCCGCGCTGGGGCGGATGATCCGGTTGTTGGCGCGTTGTTCTTTTACGTGGGCGGTCCAGCCGGATACCCGAGACATCACGAAGATGGGCGTGAACAGCTCAGTCGGGATGCCCATGAAGTGATAGGCAGACGCATGGAAGAAGTCGGCGTTGCAGAACAGTTTCTTTTCGCGCCACATCACCTCTTCGCAGCGGACGGAGACCGGATACAGCACGGTGTCGCCCACTTCTTTTGCGAGCTTTTCAGACCACTGTTTGATGATGCCGTTGCGCGGGTCGGAGTCTTTGTAGATGGCGTGTCCGAAGCCCATGATCTTTTCTTTGCGCTCGAGCATGCCCATCAGGCCGATTTCGGCTTCTTCGGCCGTTTTGAAGCGCTGGATCAGCTCCATGGCCGCTTCGTTGGCACCGCCGTGCAATGGGCCACGCAGGGAGCCGATGGCGCCGGTGACGCAGCTGTGGATGTCAGACAGCGTAGACGCACAAACACGAGCGGTGAAGGTGGAGGCGTTGAACTCATGCTCGGCGTACAGAATCAGCGATACGTTCATGACGCGTTCGTGCAGTTCACTGGGCTTTTTGCCGTGCAGCAGCTCCAGGAACAGACCGCCGATGGAATCGGACTCGCTGTTGGCGGTGTCGATGCGCACGCCGTCGTGGGCGAAACGATACCAGTAAGTGATGATGGCCGGGAACGTGGCCAGCATGCGGTCGATCTTGTCGTCCTGCTCGCTGAAATCGTTTTCGGTTTCCAGATTACCCAACATGGAGCAGCCGGTGCGCATGACGTCCATCGGGTGGGCGTTGCTCGGGATCTGTTCCAGCACCAACTTCAGGGCGTCTGGCAGATTGCGCAGACTCTTGAGCTTGGCTTTGTAGGCGTCAAGCTCTTGCTGATTGGGCAGTTTGCCGCGCAGCAGCAGGTAGGCTACCTCTTCGAACTGGGCGTTGGCTGCCAGATCGGTTACGTCGTAGCCGCGATACGTCAGGCCAGCGCCGGTTTTGCCTACGGTACACAGTGCTGTTTCACCAGCCACCTGGCCGCGCAGACCTGCTCCACCTAGTTTCTTTGCTTCAGCCATGTTGGTCTCCCGTCAATTTCTGTTTTTTGATGTTCGCCAGGGTCTGACCCCGTTCGGGGTCAGACCCCTTAACCAAACCTCTTAGTCTTTCTTTTGCGCAAACAACTGATCCAGCTTTTGTTCGAAGTCGTGGTAGTTCAGGAAGTCGTAGAGTTCCATGCGGGTTTGCATGAGGTCGACCACGTCTTTCTGGTCGCCTTTCTCAAGAATATTCTGGTACACCGCCAGCGCGGCCTTGTTCATGGCGCGGAAGGCACTCAGGGGGTACAGCACCATGGCAGCGCCGGCGTCGGCCAGTTCTGATCGGTTGTACAGGGGTGTCGCGCCAAATTCGGTGATGTTGGCCAGGATGGGCGCATCGATAGCATCAGAAAAGGCTTTGTAGTCGGAAAGCTCATGCACTGCCTCAGCAAAGATGGCGTCGGCGCCGGCTTCTATACAGGCTTTGGCCCGGTCGATGGCGGCTTCGAGGCCTTCCTTCTGGAACGCGTCGGTGCGGGCGATGATGAAGAAGTCATCGTTCTCACGAGCGTCGACAGCAGCTTTGATGCGATCAACCATTTCGTCCTTTGAGACGATTTCCTTGTTCGGGCGATGACCACAGCGCTTCTGGGCAACCTGATCTTCAATGTGCACTGCCGCTGCGCCGGCACGCTCCATTTCACGAATGGTGCGGGCAATGTTGAGTGCGCCACCCCAGCCGGTGTCGATGTCGACCAGCAGAGGTACGTCGGTTGCTGCAGTGATACGACGCACGTCTTCAACAACGTCGTTCATGCTGGTCATACCCAGGTCGGGCAGGCCGTAAGAGGCGTTTGCAACACCGCCACCAGACAGGTAAATGGCCTGATGCCCTACTCGCTCCGCCATCATGGCGGAATAGGCGTTGATTGTGCCCACGATTTGCAGCGGATGATTATCTTTCAGGGCCTTGCGGAAACGGGCACCGGGGGAAAGTTTGTTAGCCATGGGACATTACCTCTCTGATCAGATTGTTAGCACGCCTTGCTTGATCTTTTGTTCGATATTCTGACGTGCGGCATTGATGTGTCTTTTCATTAGGAATTCGGCGAGCTCACCATCGCGCTGGGCAATGGCTTCGACGATACGGCGGTGTTCACCCAGCGCCATGTGCGGACGCCCGGCGGAAGTGCTTAACCGGTAACGGTACATGCGCACCATGTAATAAAGGTCACCCAGGAGCATCTGGGCAAGCTTGGCATTGCGACTGCCGGTGGCGATGCGGTGGTGGAAGTCGTAGTCGCCCTCCGCCTGATAGTACGCCTGGCCCTGAGCTTCTTCGATCATTTGCTCGTGGCTGTCGAGTGTTGCCTTCAGATCGGCAATCTCGGCATCCGTCATTCGCTCGGCCGCTTGTCTGGCCGCCAGCCCTTCCATCACTTCACGAATGCGGTAGAGCTCAATCAACTCATCGGCACTGACAGACACCACTTTGACGCCAGCATGGGGCTTGCGCACCAACAGTCCACGGGACTCCAAGCGCCCCAACGCTTCGCGAAGCGGGCCCCGAGTCAGGTTAAAACGAGCACAAAGCTCCACTTCGCCAATTTTTTCACCGGGAGCCAGGTCACCCATTACAATGGCCGTTTGCAGACAATCAAATGCCTCGTCGGCGCGGGTTAACGACTGAATGACGGGTTGATTCATAATGTTGTTAACAATATCTAGTGGAATGTTGTGAAAATTACGCCCATGACTTCATATTGTCAACAATGACGGGATTGCCGTTAGACTATTTGCTAACAAAAACTCAGATACTATTCCCTTACCGCAAAGCGCCCCTCCCCCTGCCCCGACAACTCCGGTAAACTCCTTTAACTACTTTCATCCGATCAAATACAAAGGACCCGAATATGATCAGAAAGTGTCTGTTCCCCGTTGCCGGCTACGGCACACGCTTTCTTCCCGCCACCAAGGCGATGCCGAAAGAAATTCTGCCGATTGTTAACAAGCCGCTGGTTCAGTACGGCGTGGAAGAAGCCGCCGACGCGGGCATTCACGAATTCGGCTTTGTAACCGGCCGGGGCAAGCGTGCGATCGAAGATCACTTCGACATCAGCTACGAGCTGGAGCACCAGATTGCCGGTTCCGGTAAAGAAGGATTGCTGACCTCTATCAGAGACCTGATTGATAACAACAACTTTGCGTTCACCCGTCAGAATGAGATGAAAGGACTGGGCCACGCGATACTGACCGGTCGCAACCTGGTCGGTGACAACCCGTTTGCCGTGGTACTGGCGGACGACTTTTGTGTGGGGCCCGAAGGTGAAGATGGTGTGCTCGCGCAGATGGTCAAACTGTACAACCAGTTCCGCTGCTCAATTGTGGCGATTGAAGAAGTGCCTCAGGATGAGACCCACAAGTACGGTGTAATTGCTGGCGAATCGATGAAAGACGGGCTGTACCGGATAACCGACATGGTCGAGAAGCCTGCCCCGGAAGATGCGCCCAGCAACTTGGCCATCATCGGCCGCTACATTCTGACGCCCGATATTTTCGACATCATCGAGCGCACCCCGCCCGGCAAGAACGGTGAGGTACAGATTACCGATGCGCTGCTGGAGCAAGCCAAGAACGGCTGTGTGCTGGCCTACCAGTTCAAAGGTCAGCGTTTTGATTGCGGTAGCATCGATGGTTTTGTGGAAGCCACAAACTACGTCTACGAGAACATCTACAAGAAAGGCAAATAAGGCCCGGGCGGGGCTGCCCGGCCCCGCGGTTAACGGCCCAGAAGCTGCAACACCATGCGCCGGTTATCTTCCGTAGCCTTGCGGAAGCGGCGCAACAATTCACGCTCCTCATCCGACAACTGTATCCGGCTAATTTCCTGCTCCAGTTCGTCCAGTGCCACCGTCAGATCTTCGCTGCTACTGAACGCCAGCCCTGGCAGTTCCAACTGACTGGAATCAAACTCATCCTCCTCCATAACCGTGTCCTTAATAAAGTCAGCTGGAAAAGTGAATCAATCCGGAAATGTATCGTACATATAGCTTTGCACACAATCCGCCTATACTGAAACCGGAAATCCAAAGAACAGGAATGCTATGGTCACCCTGGACGCAGACAACACCTGGAATCTTATTCTGAGTGCGATCAATCGCAGTAATGTGACGCTGCCCGTGCCCGGGAGCGATCATCCAGCGCTCCGTTTGAACGGCAAAAGCTGGGAGCTGGTTGATCAGGCGACCGATGACGTCAAAAACCTGCTCTCGGTTTTTCTCCCGCTGTGCCTGCCCGTTCAGAGCGCGTCTGGCACCCGGGTGATCGGCCAGTTGGGTCAGAGCCTGGACGGCCGGATTGCCACGGTGACCGGCTGTTCGCGTTTTATCAACGGCGACGACGGCATTACTCACCTGCATCGAATCCGCGCTCTGTGTGATGCGGTTGTCGTGGGTGCAGGTACGGCAGTCACAGACAATCCCCGCCTGACCGTCCGGCGGACCAGCGGCAGCAATCCAGTACGGGTAGTGATCGACCGCAAACGACGGGTACCGCTCACCCATCACCTGTTTACCGATGGCGAGGCACCCACACTGCACCTGGTGGCCGGTGACTATGATCCAGCCCGCCAACCTGACACCAACGGAACAGTAACCACCATCCCCTGCCTGGGTGATCCAGACAGTGAGACTCCGGTTCAGCCAGAGCATATTCTGCGCGTGTTACAGGATGCGGGACTGCACAAGATTTTTATCGAAGGTGGCGGGGTCACGGTGTCGACTTTTCTGAATGCGGGTTTGCTCGATCGCCTGCACGTGATGGTCGCCCCGATGATTATTGGCAGTGGCCGCCCGGCGTTCTCATTGCCAGAAATCGATCAGTTGGATGAAGCCCTTCGGCCACGGGCCCAGTTGATCAATCTTGGCAGCGATATGCTGTTTGATCTGGACTTCGACAAAACCGCACACCCATCAGGACTTTCGGAGCAGCATTAGCGCGCCCGGCAAACTACCCAGAAAAATCAGCGCGCCGTAGCCAACGCTGATGGCAACGCCCTGATCGGCCGGCAGCCCCGCCGCCGGCCAAAGCAGTGCCGCCGCACCCTCACGCACGCCCCACCCGGATACCGTAATAGGCAACACCATAGCCAGCAAAAGCACCAGGCACAGAGCCATGGTCAACGCCAGGGTTGCACCGTCCTCAGCCAGCCCCATTCCCACGGCAATCAGCATGAACACCAGGAGGTAAGTACCGAGCACCGAAAGTGATGTTATCAGCTGAACAGAACCGGTCCGCCAACCAGAAAACGCCAATTGAAGGTCTTCCCAAAGGCGCCCTACATATCGGGCCATCGCCGTGATCTTGCCACTGGCAAACAGCAACCACACCACTATCCCGACCAACAAAGGTATCAATAGCCAATATCCTGAGCTCAGCGCCACGTCCGTTGGCAAACGGCGTGAGGCAAACTGGCCGCTCGCCCACAGAGCACCCAACACGATTAAAACCACTGGCACCAACACCAATTGGCCCGAGAGCCGCTCAAGCGCCACCGCGTGAATCGCGGCTAACCGTCCTGAACGCTCGGATTTAGCTTCCGTATGTATCTTGCTGTGGCGCCAGGCGCGGTTAACGTCACCCATCACACCCCCCGGCAAAACCTGATTCAGGAAACTGGCCAGGTAATACTCCCGAACGGCAAAGCCCATCGGAATGGCGATTCCCAATCGGCCCGCGGTATATCGCCAACGCCAAGCAGATAACACCACTTGCACAACCGAGAAGCCCAACGCGAGAACGATCAGAGAAACCGGCACCGTGGCCAGCCTGGCTCCCAGTGCCGACAAGTCGACAAAGGCAAATACCAGTCCAAGAATTACAAGCGTAGTCAACCAGCGCAGCAACAGCTTGGGCCAGCCTCTGTGATGAATCATCAGCGGCGTTCGTCTTCAGGAAAGGCCAGCAAGTCCAGATGACCAACCGTCACCATCAGCTCGTTTCTTGTCAGTTGTGCCCGTCGATCGCTCAACCAACGGTTAACGGCACCAATCGCTTGGCCATCCTGCTCAACGGCCGCCTTCGCCCAGCCGGCCATCAACATGTCGATCAGTGCAGCGTCTTTGCGGTCTCCACCCAGGCACCAGGGACTTTCGGTCACCTGAACCTGATAGCCGGCAATCTTCAAATGTTGCGCCAATGCCTCGGTCGCCTCCGGTCCCAGGGCACTGCCACTGCCTTTGTCGCCGTGCTGATGACGATTAACCAGGCTCTGCACAAGTGAATCCAATGGGTGCGCCGGCGCCAAGTCAAACTGACCGCTATAACTCAAAACCACCAGCACCGCTGCGCGCCGGCGAGTAATCGCTGCGGCAAAGGCCGCGAGCCACGGCTCTGAAACCAGATCAATCAACGCAGAGGCGGTGATCAGATCGGCATCCGCCGGTAAAACAGACTCCAGGTTATCTGCGTTCAGCTCCAGGTCGAGGGGGCTTGCCGGTGCGTCCAATGCTTCCACCCTGCGGGTAGCCGCTTGCAAAAGCCCCAGGTCAGGCTCTACCAGGGTCCATTGCTGAGGCACCGGCACCCGGGGAACAAGGTATGCAGGGTTAGAGCCTCGGCCGGTGCCGATATCAACGTGCTGCAACGGCGGCGCCGAGCCCTCATGCAGCGATCGTTGGTCATACCGGGTCATCAGCCATTGGGCCAAAGTGTCGGTTAAGGCTTCGCTGCGGGCAGCGTGGTCGGCCGGCTCGCGGGTTTCGAGCCATTGCCCGGAAAAACGGGCCGGATCATCCCTCTCGGCAAGCTTCATGCCTTCCAGAAAGTCACGGGCCGTATCGGACCACCGGCGAATACCTGCTCTGGATGAACGGGCCTGATCGCTCAGCATCGCTAAATCGTCGACCCTGCGGATCAGCGATCGCAGCCGATCCGTCAGCTCGGAGACGCTCCCGGCCGGATACGTGATGGTACCTGGCTTTTCTGTGGTGAGCGCCAGCGCCCCGCCATCAGAGGACAGTACCGGCAGGCCCGCGGCCAGGGCCTCGTCAATCACAATGCCGTAGCCTTCATAAAGCGACGGGAATACGAACAGATCAGCCTCGGCGTAGGCGGTGGCGATCTGGTGCTCGCTGAGTTCGCCCATCAGCGCAATGCGGTCAGTGAGACCTTTGTCGGCAATCGCTCTGATCACCGTTGCGGCATAATCCGGGTCACGGTCTTGTGCGCCCACGAGCGTGCACTGCCAGGGCAAATCCGTCAGCGTCGACAACGCATCTACCAACTGATGCTGAGCCTTGCGGGGTGACAAATGGCCAACGCACAGCAGTCTGAGCGGGTTGCTCTGGCCCTCAGCGCGGTCGGGTCGATCTATCGAGAAGAACACATCATCAACGGCGGGTTGCGCCGTGGCTATGCGATCCCCTCGCACACCGTAAGACTGCTCCAGGCGCACGGCCGTGTAGTCGCTGGTTGTGAACACCCGGCCAACCTGGGCGAGCGCCCGGGTTTCAATCTGCTTGAACCAGACTTGCTGGTCCGCCGCCAGACCCGTTTCATCGGCCAGTGGATGATGCACCAACGCGGATAACTGCAACCGCCGCCGGTGGCGCTGCAATACTTCAGGCATGGCACCCATCGCCAGGCCGTCCAAAACAACCCGGGCGCCATCAGGCAAAGACGCAAGAAAGTCCTGCATTGCCCTTTCGGCCTCTTGATCTGGCCGGGGATAGCGCCCGGACAACCCATGAACCCGCGTATTGATGCCAGCATGATTCAGCGACTCAACCAGGCGCCGAACATAACGATAACCACCGGTGTTCTGCTCCGGATCACCCGGCACTACAAACCAGAAGTCAGATGCCGGCATGGTAACTGGCCCAGGCCACGTGGGATTCGCCCAGGGTAACCTTGAGGCTGACAATGCCCTTGCCGTCTTCGCCAAGCCGCCCCTCATGAATCGCCTGCGCCATACGATCAAAAACTGTCTTCGCCATGAACTCGGTGGTGGTGTTGCGGCCGTTAAATTGCGGCAGGTCGTCCAGATTCTTCATATTGAATTCTCCGAGTACGGCTTTAAGCACATCGGATGCAAGGCCAATATCAACAATCAGATCATTATCATCCAGAACATGACGTTCGAAAGTCACGTCTACCACATAGGTGGCGCCGTGAAGCCCCTGAGCGGGGCCAAAGAGCTCGCCGGTAAAGCTGTGGGCAATCATCATGTGGTCTCGAACGGTCAGGCTGAACATAGGTATTCCTCGGTTAGTAAATGATTCGGTGGCAGAGTGCGTTTGCTTCTGGTGAAAAAAGGCGATTGGCAATCTCCGGTAGCTCGTCAAACCGGCTTTCACCGCTGATCAAGACATCCAGCTCTGGCGCACGCAACAAAGACAGCGCCAACGCGAGGCGCCGTTGATAGCTCCAACGCGGCTGCCGTGCTGGTGGAATCTGCCCTACCTGGCTGGACTTCAACTCCAGACGATTGGGGTGAAAGGCGTGCCCCAGAGGAACACTGACGGCAGCGTCTCCGTACCAGCTGAGTTCAACAATGCGGGCCTCTTGCCCGGCCATCGCCAGCGCTGACTCAAGCCCCGCGCTGTGGCCGGACGCATGGACAACCAGATCACAACCTTCAGCGCTTGCCTGGGTAGAAAAAGGCAGGCCCAGCGCCTCCGCGACGGCCTGTCGTGTCGAGTTGGTATCAATGGCCAACAGCTCCACCCCGGGAATCTGGCGCACCAACCAGGCAACCAGTAATCCGACTACGCCTAACCCGACCACAGCGACCCTGTCCCCCACCGCAGGCTGAGCATCCCACAGGCCGTTGATGGCAGTTTCCATGTTCGCGGCAAGCACTGCACGCGACGGTGGTACCTGCTCCGGTAACACCGTGACTGCGCCAGCCGGCACCCGATAGTGCTGCTGATGAGGATACAGGCAAAAAACCTGCCGGCCCTTCAGCTCGGCAGGGCCTTCCAGGACGACACCCACGTTGGCGTAGCCATACTTGACCGGGAAAGGAAAACTGCCCTCCTGCCAGGGCGCCCGCATTCGGTGATATTCCCCGGGCGGCACCCGATTATTGAACACCAGAGATTCGGTGCCGCGGCTTATTCCGGAATACAGGGAGCGCACGGTGACCATCGGCCCTTCCGTATCAATATCCGGCGCAAGCACCGCAGGCTTGATTTCACAGCGGCCAGGGCCGGTCACCCAGAATGCCCGGTTGTCTGGTGTAGTCATAAACAGTCCATTCGTTGATAGGCTCCGTAAGCAAAACCATGTCCCCCAAACTATAGTTACACAATGGGGTCTAACACGCACAATACACAGGCAATACGGACGCGAGAGAATATGGATTCGATTCAACCGGCTTCAAATCAGATTCCTGGCACCGCCAAGGAGCTAGGCTGGGCGTCTGTTTTGACCATGGTTGTGCTGTGGACCATTGATTACCCGTTCAGTCCACCGGGCTTATTCCTGGTACTGGCAGGACTGCTGTTCATAATTCAGGGCGGCCTGATCCTCGCTTACTGGCCCGCAAACCGTTCTTTCGGTTGGGCCAACCGAACCACGCTTGTGCGCTCTGCACTGGTGGTTCCTCTGGTGGCCTGGGCGCCCTTTCTGTCGTCATCGGATTCCGCCGGTCTCTGGTTCTATGCTGTTGCCTGTTTGTTCGCTCTGATTCTGGATGGCGCTGATGGCAAGGTGGCACGGGCAACCAATAGTCACAGCGAGTTTGGCGCCCGCTTTGATATGGAACTGGATGCTCTGTTTATCCTGGGCCTTTGTGTGGCGGTATTGGCACTGGGCAAGGCCGGTATATGGGTACTTGCACTCGGATTGATGCGCTACCTGTTCGTGGCGGCCAGTTATTATCTGGACTGGCTAAATCAGCCATTGCCTGAAAGCTTCCGTCGCAAAACCGTCTGCGTGTGGCAGGTAGTCACGTTGATGGTAGCGGTTGTACCCCCGATTCCCATTACATTCGCCAGCATTACGCTCACCATGGCTTTAATGCTTCTGGCTTGGTCGTTTTATCTGGATGTACGCTGGCTTTACCTGAGGAGAACTCAACATGAACACTGATTTTATCAAGACGTCCGCCGCCGCGCTTTTGATGGCCGCCTCACCAACACTTTTCGCCGCCCCCGCAACCTTCGAGGTGGATGACGAGCACTTTTCCATGGCTTTTGAAGTGATGCACATCGGCTACGCCCCGGTCATGGGCATCTTCAAGGAAGTGGAAGGTGAGTTTGTCTACGACGAAGACACCGGGGAGTTGTCCTCTGGCCAGCTGCTGTTCAAAGCCAATAGCGTATTCACAAACCACGACAAGCGGGATGATCACCTGCGTAACAAGGATTTTCTGGACACCAGACGGCATAAAGACATCACCTTCGACGTCACCGGTTTTGAGCGCACAGGCGACAACACAGGCGTTGTAACCGGCGATTTGACGCTATTGGGGCAAACCAACCCGGTGGATGTGGATGTCACGCTCAACAAGGCCGATGTCTACCCGTTCGGGCATGAAAAGCACACGTTAGGCATCAGTGCTTCCGCTGTCATCAAACGCAGCGATTGGGGCATGACCTACGGACTGGATCAGAATATGGTCGGGGATGAGGTAACCCTACGGTTCGGATTTGAGGCCATATTGAAACCTTGAGAACACCGTCTAAACACGGCGTGTTTGTCGTCACCCTGGACAAATTCCGCTTTACCCGGGGCGAGCCCATCCTGGTGGTTGCCTCCTTGAGTGGACGCCAGGTGTTTGGTGATTCCCTGGCTGCCACCCTGGAAACCGCTTCCGAACAGGATCGTGCCGATTCTGCTGAACTGCATGCCACCGAAGAAACCGGATACTACCAGGGCAATTTGAGCTCCGATCACGAACCCGGCGAATATCGGCTGATCGTCGAGGCTCGGGTGGATGGCCGCCCGGTAAGACATGTCTCATCCCTTTCCATTGAACCCGACCTGGGCGATTTCAACGGTATTGACTCGCCTTACATTTCTGGCAACGACCTGGTGATCCCGGTTCAGTTTGATCCGGAAAATGCCGGCTACTACGCGCTAACGGCCCAGTTATACAACGGCCAGCGGGCGTTGGCCCAACTCAGCGCCGAGGACTCTCTCAGCGGTAGTAGCGGAACACTGCTTCTGCGTGCCCATGGCAGCGTGCTGGCAAACCGTGATGTCAGCGGTGAACTTCAGCTCAAAAACCTGCAGATTCGCCAGATGCCCGCCCGGCCAGGCGATCGCACACATTATGCTTTCGGCCCCGATGAAGGTTACGAATTTTCACCGCCGGATCTCGATAGACTCCGTGATGAACCGGCTGTGAACCCAGAATCAGAGCAACGGGCAGCGCTGCTAAGGCAACTGGCTGACAAGTTCTGATAGACAACAATAAAATCGAAAGAACGGAGCACTTCAATGATTAACAACAACAAAAGAAGCCTGAACAAAACGGCACTTTCGCTAGCGCTGGCCGGGGGATTGATGGCCACGAACGCCCAGGCACAACTGGCCGGGCACAACGTGATACTGGTACACGGCTTTATGATGGAGAACCTGTCTGAAGCGCCAGCCAACCTATAGGCGCTCAAGCAGGCCGGCGAGGACTATTGGCGGGATTACTGGCTGAACCGTGCCGAGGCTCGCATTGACTGGGGCAGTGACGGCCGGGTAGAAGGCCAGATTGCGCAGCAGGCCTACCAGCAAGTGCGCCAGATCAGCCAGCAGGGCCTGTGCAATAACTACTGCATAGTGGTGACTCACTCAACCGGCGATCTTGTTACGAGACACCTGCTCGAAAACCAGGCCCGCTGGCTGCAGTCCGAAGGCCTGCAACCTCTGAAGATTCTCGCTGTGATGGATCTTGCGGGGGCCGGCGGTGGCACTGAGCTGGCCAACCTGGCGGTCAGCATTGCCTACAACGACAGCTGGTACAACTGGCCAGTCAAGCAGGCTGTTCGTGCCTTCACCGGCATTGATCCTCAGCCCTACAATCTTGGCGTGGTGAACGACCTGCAAACCAACACCGCCCGTAACCTGTCGACCGGCCCGACTGCCACCCCGAGACTGCGCTTTGTGGGCGGCGGCTCCTCATACGGTGGCATTACCAAGCCGTTCATTGCCGGCACCGACGATGGCGTGGTTCCCACTCACTCGGCCTGCGGTGCTACCACGGCCAGCGGTATTGATAGCTGCTCCAACTCGATCAGCCTGGGCGGTCAGGTAACCGGTCAGAACGGTCCTTCCGGCCTTTACTACAACCACTACCCGATCCTGATGAGCGAAGGCGCCAATCACAGCGCTGTGAAAGACACCCAGACCGGAAACATTGCGGTGCCTGTGGTGAACAACACCGTGCTTAACGGGTTGCAGGTAGACTTTGCCAGCCGCACCTATAATCAGCGAGCCTGGTGGCAACTGTGGGGTTCTGGCAGCCAGTACGTTGAAGTACCCGGCTCAAACCAGACCAGCATGTCGAACCTGCTCTACACAACGTTCAACAACTGATCTCGTTGTTCGATCGGCTCAGGGATGAGCCATTACTGATCTCTCCACCTGTCCTCGCCTCTCGGTTTTCGCTGCTTTCCTTTTTAGTTCGCAAACTATAGATTATCCCCTCGCTGATCTTCACTCTGCCATCACGGGGCCGCTGTATCGATGTCTGACGCTCACAAATCCGACCTGTTGCTGGTGGTGGTCACCTTACTCGCCGCCATCAGCTGGATGTTCTCGAAAGAAGCCGTGCTGATGATGCCACCGCTGATGTTCATGGCCGCCCGGTTCCTGATTGCCGGCAGTATACTGGCGCTGATCGCCCTGCCCGCGCTGCGCCGGTTGAACCGCGATCAAATCAAGCGCAGCGTCGGTGTTGGCCTGGTATTTGGCATTGCCATGAGCTGCTGGATATTGGGGCTGTTCCATGGCGACAGCATGGGCGAAGGTGCTTTTTTGACCAGCCTGGGCGTTGTTATTGTGCCGATCATTGCCCGACTGCTGTTCGGCGAAGCCCAACCACTGAGCACCTGGCTGGCGATCCCCATTGCGGTGGCGGGTCTTGCGCTGTTGTCGCTGGAGAATGGCTTCAAGCCAGACCCGGGGCAACTCTACTTTGTGGTCGCAGCCTTTATCTTTGCCCTGTATTTCACCCTGAACACCCGCGCCGCCAATCAGCGCACGGTGACCGGCAAACAGGGCGAGCTCATTGAAAAGCACAAGGTGCCAGCTCTGCCACTGACCGCCCTTGCCCTGCTTACGGTTGGTGTTGTAACGCTGGCCGAATCCGCCATCAGCGAGGCCTGGGCACCCACCCTGAACAATCCGCCACCGATTCTGTTCCTGTGGGTGCTGGCCAGCGCGGTGGTTGGCACGGCCGGGCGCTTCCTGCTGCAAACCTACGCCCAAAGCTTGTCGGCACAGAGCCATGGCGTTGTCATCCTGGTACTGGAACCGGTCTGGGTGGCCCTGTTTGCCGCTGGCTGGTTTGGTGAGACCATGACAACCCTGCAACTGGCCGGTTGCGGCCTGATTTTCATGGCGCTTCTAGTTAACCGCTGGAACGCTCTGACCCGCGCCATCAAGGGCCTGATGAAACCGCGAAAAACTGCCTGAAATAGGTTGACCACCGGGGCCGAAATCCGTATATTTCGTCCCCGTTGCGAGACAGGACCATAGCTCAGTTGGTTAGAGCGCTACCTTGACATGGTAGAGGTCCCCAGTTCGAATCTGGGTGGTCCTACCAATCTCGCAAATTGAAAGTCGCTGACAGCTTTGCTGAGCGGCTTTTTTTGTGTCTGAATTTACTAGTCATCCTTTTTGTGCTTTTCCTCGGCCTCCAGCTCCGCCTTTCGTTCCAGGATTTTTTTCATCTTCTGCTCGGAGATCTTCATGTTACTGCTATCGCGCAACATGAAAAGACTGCCCAGCACCAGACCAAACGCCAGCAAAATAAATAACCACCCGATCAGCGGCATATCAGACTCCTCTCCATTCAGATGCCTCCAATCAGCATGCAAAGTTTCCGGTATAATCGCCAGTCTTTCCTTAATTCATTCCGTGTGACCGGTGCCTTATGAGACAAACCCTGGACCTGACCGTCAAGACCAATACCCTTGCTGTCGATGCCCTGGCAGAGGCATCGAGTCTGCCCAAGCAGCGGATCAAAGATGCCATGGCCAAAGGTGCCTGCTGGTGGGTGCAAAAAGGCAAGCAGGTACGGCTGCGCAAAGCCAAGCGCGAGCTCAAGGCTGGCAGTCGGATTCAGCTGTTCTATGACGATCAGGTGCTTGCTCGCAAACCGGAACAACCGACGCTGATCGAAAACAAGGGTCGGTACAGTGTGTGGTACAAACCCCATGGTTTGTTGGCTCAGGGCTCACAGTGGGGTGACCACTGCAGCCTGTTGCGACTGGCCGAAGTGGCCACGAACACACCCTGCTTTCTGGTTCATCGGCTCGACGCCGATGCCGCCGGGCTGATGCTGATCGCCCACGACCCCAAAGCTGCCGGAGCCCTGTCACAGTTGTTCTCTGGCCGCACGGTCACCAAAATATACCACGCGACGGTGATCGGCCAACTAGAGGCTGCAGACCGGCTAATTGACGATCCGCTGGACGGCAAAGACTCCGTCAGCCGAGTGACCACCCTGGCCCTAGACGATCAGTCGAACACCACTCAGGTGAAGGTGCTTATCGAAACCGGTCGCAAGCATCAGATCCGACGGCATCTTGCGGGTATTGGCCATGCCATCGTTGGCGATCGGCTTTATGGTCTCGGCCATCCGGATGGACTACAACTTGAAGCGGTGTTGCTGGCATTTACCTGTCCGATATCGGGCGTTGAGGTAACATTCAAACTCCCCGATTGAACGTCATCGGCCTGAACCCCCAGAAAAAATGTCAGGTTTTTATACATTTAATCTGCCATTCACCTCCTACCCACCAAAAACCCTCATTCAACATATTGTTTTTATTTGATACTTAAGAAAAAACCAGCGCTGGCACAGAATCTGCTGTTTCGATTATTAAGCCAACAAAAGGCTCAATGATCGGGCTCAACCGTTCAATGCAGTACGGTATGGAAACCCGTCGCTCCGTCTCAATCTGGATGAGGTAAGAAAAATGAAACTCAAGCGCTTTTTCTCAGCTTTGGTTCTGTCAGCGGCAGCTGCCATAACCCCCGCACACTCTGCGATACTCAGTGACATCATTTTTGTGGTTGATGAGTCTGGTTCGATGGGCAATGTGCAAACCAACCTGCGCAATAACATTGGCCTGTTCGCCAGCATCCTGACCGGAACCGGTCAAGTTAACGCCCAGTATGGACTGGTGGGCTATGGTGACAACTCCGCCGTGCCACGCCTGGTCACTGACCTGACCGATCCCGCCAACTTTGCAACGGCAGCACAGGGCCTGAGGACTAACGGTTTTATTGAGCCTGGCTACACGGCTACTGCTTTTGCCCTGAACGAATTGGATGGCCAGACTGACCTGTTCTCATTCCGCTCAAATGCCGTCAAGAACATAATCATCCTGACCGACGAGCCTTCCAACGGTGATTTCGCCAGCCGCGGCACCAGCGGTGGTGTCGCAGTATCAAACTCGGTTCTTGATCAGTTGTTGACCGACAACAATGCCCTGTATAACGGTGTGTTGCGAGGCTCCACAACCATTAACTCGTTTTCATCACTGATTACAAACCACGGTGGAAACGTCTTTGACCTGAACCTGTTCAACTCTACTGATCAAGCAGTGGTACAACAGTTCGTCACAGACTTCGCCAATGCCAAACTGCAGGAAACCCTGGATTTCTGCCAGCTGAACCCAACCAACCCGGCTTGTCAGCCTTCGGCGTCTGTTCCTGAGCCGTCGTCTCTGGCTTTGATCGGGCTTGGACTGTTGGGAATTTTTACACGTTACCGCAGACGTTCGATGACTGCGTAAACTGTGTAAGCGGGGTGAAACAGCTGGCCTCCATCGAGCAACTATTTTACCCCCACACAGTAAAAAGGCCAGCTGCAAAGCTGGCCTTTTTCGTTCATGCGCCCAACGCGTGTTACACGTTGTAGAAGTCCCGATACCAATCCACAAAATTGGCAATCCCCTCTTCCACACTTGTGGAGGGTTTGTAGCCCACGTCTGTGATCAGATCGTCCACATTGGCGTAGGTGGCAGGCACGTCACCCGGCTGCAGAGGCAACAGGTTTTTCTCCGCCTTTTTGCCTACTCGCTCTTCAATAATCTCGATAAACCGGGACAACTCCACCGGGTTATTACTACCGATGTTGTAGAGCCTGTAAGGCCCTTTACTGGTACCGGGGTCTGGCTGCGCTCCACTCCACTCTTCGTTCGGCTGGGCAACATTATCCAGGGTACGGATCACACCCTCGACAATGTCGTCCACATAGGTGAAATCGCGCCGGTGCTGGCCATGGTTGAACACGTCGATCGGCTCGCCCGCCAGAATCTTCTTGGTGAAGATAAACAGTGCCATGTCTGGCCGACCCCAGGGCCCGTAGACGGTAAAGAACCGTAGGCCGGTGGTGGGCATGTTATACAGGTGGCTGTAGGTATGAGCCATCAGCTCGTTGGCTTTTTTGGAGGCTGCATACAGGCTCAGAGGATGATCCACGTTGTCATGTACCGAGAACGGCATGGATTCGTTAGCACCGTATACCGAGCTGCTGGAAGCGTACACCAGATGCTTTACGTCGTTGTGCCGGCAACCCTCAAGGATGTTCATGAACCCTACCAGGTTGGCATCCACGTAAGCATGAGGATTTTCCAGGGAGTAACGGACGCCCGCCTGTGCCGCCAGGTGCACAACACGCTCCGGCTTGTGCTCCTGAAACAGTGCCTCCATCACCGCACGGTCTGCTACGTCCTCGCGCACTTCGGTAAAGCCAGGTTTGTTCAGCAGCCGGGCCAGGCGCGCTTCTTTGAGGTTTACGTCGTAATAGTCGTTAACGTTGTCCACGCCGATGACTTCATCGCCGCGATCCAGCAACCTATGAGCAAGATGTGAGCCGATAAAGCCGGCGGTTCCCGTAACGAGAATTTTCAAGATCTGTTCTCCATGAAAAATGGCGCCCGTAGGCGCCTTTTAATGCTTGCTCAGAAGGTGACGCCAACACTGGCGAACGGGCCGTCAATTTCGATATCCAGGCTGTCATCGCCGTCTTCATAGTCGATGGACATCTGACGGTAGCCGGCACGCACCCGCAGCAAGGCGAATTCGAACTGGCCATAAGCGTTGATGTCGTGCAGTAAATCACCGTCAAAGCTGATGAAATTACCCTCCGCACCGACTGAAACGCCGGTAAAAGGCAGATCAAAACGGGCTGCCGCATAACCCATGGGAATTACCGCATCCACACTGGTTTCAGACACATCCAGCGTGCCGGTGGTTTCCTGTACCAACAGCTCTGCATCCAGCCGTCGGGCAGTCAGGCCCAGATCCAGATTGACCCAGTTATCCAGGACTTCGTAGTAAAGGGTCAGGTCAAGCTGTTCAAGATCGAGCTCAGAACGAACATCGCCATTCACACCGTCATAGCCCAGAACGCCAAGTTGACCACGGCCGCTGAGATCGACTTTGGTGTAGTCGAGACGCACGTTCGGCAGCAGTGGAACTGGGTGCTCAACATATGCAGTCAAATTGGTGTTGGAATCGCTGTCCAGGTTCAGGTCATTTTCAATATCAACCGTATCGCCATTGGAACCAGCCTTACCGGAAAGATCTGAATCCCAGTAGTTAGCACTTGCGCCGAAACCGACGATATCGGCCTGTGCCAGCGGAGCCGCCAGGATTAGGGTGCCACCTACTGCAATGATTAACTTACGCATACATTACCTTTTATGCTTGTTTTATTGTGCTCAGTCAAAGCTGATGCCAAGACGACGACCTACTTCTTCATAGGTCTCAATCACGTCGCCCAGGCCCTGGCGGAAGCGGTCTTTGTCCATCTTCTTGCGGGTTTCTTTGTCCCAGATACGACAACCGTCAGGGCTGAACTCGTCACCCAGCACGATTTCGCCTTCACTGCGGCCGAACTCCAGTTTGTAATCCACCAGCAACATACCGGCAGCATCGAACATCGCCTTGAGCACGTCATTCACCTGGTAGGTCAGTTCTTTCATGCGGGCCAGTTCATGCTCGCTGGCCCAACCAAAGCTGACCGCCAGGGATTCGTTGACCATCGGGTCGTGCAGGGCATCGTTTTTAAGAAACAGTTCAAAGGTGGGCGGGTTCAGCTCCAGACCTTCCTCTACGCCAATCCGGCGGCACAAACTGCCGGCCGAGATATTGCGAACCACACACTCCACCGGAATCATATCCAGTTTTTTGACCAGTGACTCGGTGCCAGACAACAGCACCTCGAAATGAGTCGGCACGTTAGCCGCTTCCAGCTTCTCCATAATGAAGGCATTGAACTTGTTGTTCACCATGCCTTTGCGGTTCAGCTGTTCTTTCTTCTCGCCGTCAAAGGCGGAGGTGTCATCCCGAAATTCCAGCACAAAACGGTTGGGGTCGTCCGTGCGGTAAACAGATTTAGCCTTGCCCGCGTAGAGTTCTTCACGCTTTTCCATTGATCTCTCCATAACGGTAGACGGCCCAACTGACCGTCCCGCTTCAATACAGATGGTCGAATAATTGAGTGAGCAGGTCGGCAGAGCTGTACTCACCAGTATAGTTTTCTATTCGCTCTGCCGTCACATACATGGCGTCATCACGCTGCTCAATATTGACGGTGTGAGTGTGGCGGGGCTCGTCTTTATTGCTGAACCAGGAGAACCACCCGGGCGACCGCTCATCCTCAGTGCGGAAATCAACATGGAACCAGCGCTCGCTTCGATTCAGATCCTGAATCTCTGCGCCTATGTCTTGCAGGGAGCGATTCACTTCTGCCCAGGTGCGGCCAAAGTCCAGCTCAACTCTTACCGCAACGGCCTGCTCTTCTTCCGACATCAAGCGGACCAGCGGTTGGGCAACCATTCCAGAGGCGGCCCGTGAGAACGACTTACTGTCCTCGCGCTGGGCCATAAACTCACCGAGATTTTCCAGCAAGGCCTGCTGTCTGCTCTCGGTGATGCCATCTGACTCGGCCCCCGCGTTCCAGGCGATCAGGCTTTCAGGGCTGTCATCCAGTTCGACCACTCGCACCTGGATTTCGGTGGTGCGACGTCTTATCCCGGGGGCCAGACGGGCCTGCAAGACAACTCGGGGCTCACTGGCGGTCGGCTCGTCGGCAAGACCCAGCAGTTCTCGACTACGCTTGCTGAAGTTGGCCAGCTCGCTTTGCAAAATGCCCAGCTGAGGGCTGTCATGGGCAACGCCAAGCCCGGTATCGTTCATCCATGCACTGGCCACAGGCCATAACCGGCCAGGCACTTCGTTGACCAACAACCAAAGCCGGCCATCAAGCTCCTCAACCACATAATTCTGGTCAAGAATCTCAGAAGTCATGTCGGGCGGACGCGGAATCGTAGACGGGTACATGCGCCGGGAATCGTCCGTGTTAATGCTGCGGATTGGCATGATTTCATTGAAGCGGGAATTGTCCGCACCCTCGGGCACCTGAATGGGCTCACCTTCAGGCGCATGGACGTATCTCTCGGAACGATCTTCCAGTACACCACAACCGGCCAGGGTGCCTGCCAAAAGGCACCCTATCAAAGGCCGGAACAGATGTGACTGGGTACAACGGGCTCTTCCAGGAACCTGCATCGGGTTACTCCGGTAAAACTGGGAATCGATTGGCCTCAGAGTACGCCTGAAGCCTTGAGTGCATCTTCCACTTCCGCGTGGAATTTCTCGCTGAGCGGGGTCAGTGGCAGACGAATGCCTTCTCCGATCATCCCCATTCGATGCAAAGCCCATTTAACCGGGATCGGGTTAGCTTCGAGGAACAGTTTGCGGTTCAGCGGCATCAGCAGTTCATTCAAACGACTGGTTTCAGCCTGATCACCGACGATGGCGGCTTCGCAAAGCTGCGCCATGGCCTTCGGTGCCACGTTGGCGGTGACCGACACATTGCCCTTTGCTCCGGCAAGCATTAGATCGGCCGCGGTTGCATCGTCGCCGGAGTACACGGTCAATCGACCTTTGACGGCCTCGATCAGCTCGGTGCCACGGGGAATGTTACCGGTCGCATCTTTGATACCGATGATGTTGGGGACATCCGCCAGCCGCACCACCGTTTCGTTCAACATGTCACAGGCGGTTCGGCCTGGCACGTTGTACAAAATCTGGCTCATGCCGGGTACTGCCTCAGCAATGGCCTTGAAATGCAGGTACAGACCTTCCTGGGTTGGCTTGTTGTAATACGGCACAACCAGCAGGCAAGCGTCGGCACCCAATTTATGGGCTTCGGTGGTCAGCTCGATCGCTTCGCGCGTGCTGTTACCGCCGGTTCCGGCGATAACAGGAATTCGGCCGGCAACCCGTTTTATGATATGACCGATAACCCGACAGTGCTCCTCCGGGTCCAGCGTTGCGGATTCGCCGGTGGTGCCGACAGCCACAATGCCGTGAGTGCCGTTTTCAATATGAAAGTCCACCAGTTTATCCAGATCCTCCCAGTGAATATCACCATTTGGAAGCATGGGCGTGACCAGTGCGACGAGGCTACCCGTAATCATAAAAACTCCGTCCGAATAAAACCGTTATGGTAATGTTGGGCTCGAACTGACACAAGGGAATTAAAGGAGATGTCATGTCATCCGTAGCATTGAACCAGCCCGCGCCTGACTTTGAGGCCGAGGCCACCGGCGATCAAATCGTTAAACTGAGCGATCTGAAGGGTAAAAACGTGATTATCTACTTTTACCCGAAAGACAACACGCCCGGCTGTACCACTGAAGGTCAGGATTTCCGGGACCGAATCGCTCAGTTCAGCCAGCTGGATACAGAGATTTTCGGCGTCTCCCGCGACGGCCTCAAGGCCCACGCTAATTTCCGGGCCAAGCACGACTTTCCATTCCATCTGATTTCAGACAAAGATGAAACACTGTGCAAGCTGTTCGACGTTATCAAACTGAAAAAACTCTACGGCAAAGAGCACCTGGGCATCGAACGCAGCACCTTCCTGATTGATAAAGGAGGCGTGCTGCGCCATGCATGGCGTGGCGTAAAGGTGCCGGGCCATGCTGACGCCGTACTGGAAGCAGTAAAGGCTCTTTGAACTACTCTGCCATGGCCGGTGCGGGTTCTGACTCCTTCACTGGCCAGGCGGCAAAAACCGCTTTCAGCATGGTGGCGAGCGGAATCGCGAAAAACACACCCCACAGCCCCCAGATACCGCCGAAGAACAACACCGCCACGATGATCGCCACCGGATGAAGGTTGTTCACTTCCGAAAACAGGACAGGAACCAGAACGTTGCCGTCCAGAGCCTGAATAATGCCGTAAGCCACCATCACCCAGATAAACTGGCTGCCCCAACCAAAGGCAAACAGTGCAATGATCGCCACGGGAATAGTCACTACTGCCGCGCCAATGTACGGAATCACTACACTCAAACCTACCAGTAGCGACAACAGGGCAGCGTACGGCATGCCCAGGAACTTGAACGCAACGTAGGTAACGCCGCCGACGATAAGAATCTCAACCGCCTTGCCACGGACGTAGTTGGCACATTGCTGATTTACCTCCTGCCAGATTCGAATCATCATCGGGCGCTGAGGCGGCAGCAAGCGGCCCACAGAATGCACCAGCACCTTGCGGTCCTTCAGGAAGAAAAACACCAGGATGGGCACCAGAACCATATAGATCAGCAGGGCCACCACATCCGGAATGCTGGAGAGCGAAAACGACACCAAAACCTGGGTCATGTGGGCGACTTCCGTTGAGACCTGACGATAAACGGTATCGACCGCCTCCACCGAGATCAGGTGCGGATACTCATCGGGCAGCAGTTCCAGATAGGACTGCAATTCACGAATGATGCGTGGCGCCTCGCCAGCAAGATTGCTTACCTGTGTCCAGATCAACGGCAACAGGCCAAAGATAACCCCGACCAGCACACCCAGAAACACCACAAACACACCGATGATGGCGATCAGTTCAGGCACACCCATTTTGTGAAGCTTAGCGACCAGACCCTGAAGAATAAAAGCAATAATGAGAGACGCTATCGCCGGCGCCAGCATGGCCCCGAACAGAATAATGAACACGATACCGGTGACGAGAAGCAAAAAGAGAATCACCGCTTCTTCATCAGAAAAATACTTATGAGCTAAACCGCGTAAAATCCTGACCATGAACAACTCCGGGAGGTTAACCGCCGCACTTTATCACGAATCGAAATTCGCCGTGATGCTCCGACTGGCTAATAAGACTATGAGAGGACATGCCCAGGTAGGCGGGAATATCGCGGGCCGAGCCAGCGTCGGTGGCAATGACCTCCAGCTCTTCCCCTGTGGCCATGGAGTTCAATTCAAGCTTCGTCTTTAATAGCGGCATCGGACAACGCAGTCCAGATGCGTCAAGAATTCGATCAGCCATTGTTAATGAGCACCATTACCATTATCCAATAATTGAGCAGGCATTATGCCGGGGGTGTTACTCTATTGCATCTCAAGACTTCGTAATTCTGAGCAGAACTTTCATGGCTATGCTGTTGTCAAAGCAGCCATCTAATACCAGGCGTGACCTACTTTCATGAATCGAACTGACCGCCAGAATTCTGTTACCCAACTGCTGACCAGAGTTAGCCTGGCTGGCGCCCTGCTGTTCTTCGGCGGGAGTGGCTACGCCCAGGAAACCAGCCTGCCTAGCATTGGCGGCAGCGGCGGCCTGATTTCCGGCCAGCAGGAAGCCGAAATCGGCCAACAGGTCATGTCGTCCATCCGGCGGTCCGCACCGCAGATCCAGGACCCCCTGATCTATGATTATTTACAGGCCATTACTTATCGATTGGTACCCTCAGCGCCGCTGGACAACCGGGACCTCAAGCTGGTTCTGATCGACAGCCCGGCCCTGAACGCTTTTGCAGTTCCGGGCGGCATCGTTGGGGTAAACGGCGGACTGTTTCTGAATGCGGCAACTGAACAACAGTTTGCCTCGGTTATGGCGCACGAGCTCGCGCACCTGAGCCAGCGGCATTTTGCCCGGCGCATGGAACAGCAGGAAACCAGCGCTCCGCTCACAATCGCAGGCATGATTGCCGGCATCGTGCTGTCAGCGGTCACACAATCAGACATCGGCATTGCCGCCATTGCCGGCACACAGGCTCTGTCAATCCAGAACATGCTGGCCTACAGTCGGTCCCACGAGCAGGAAGCCGATCGGGTGGGCATGGAAATACTGGCCAATGCCGGCATGGACCCAAGAGGCATGCCGGAAATGTTCGAAGTCATGATGCGACAAAACCGATTGCAGGGCAGACAGATGCCCGAATACCTGTCTACTCACCCGCTGACCCAGAACCGGGTTGCCGACAGCCGAAACCGGGCCGAGCAATTTCCCGACGAGCGCATCCCTGACGGGCAGGAATATCATTTGATACGCAGTCGCCTGCAGGTGCGCTACGCCCAGACGCCAGAGCTCGCCGTTCAGACCTTTGAGAGCTACCTTGCTCGTGACGATGCCAAACGCAACGACGCCATTCGTTTCGGGCTGGGCATTGCCTACCAGCACAACCGTCAGTACGACAAGGCTGAACAAATCCTCCGTGAGCTTCTGGATAGCAATCCGGGCCGAATAACCTTTCAGGTAACCCTAGCCGAGATACTCCTTGATCAGGAGCGCTACGATGACGCCAGAGCACTAATGCAAGAGGCGCTCGCCAGAAACCCCCGGAACTACCCCATCACCTGGACACTGGCCAATATTCACATTGCTGATGGAAACGGCGGCAGTGCGGCCAACCTGCTTCGGGATCTGACTCGTCGCCTGCCCGACCGGGAGCAAATCTGGCTGCGCCTGGCGGAGGCCGAGGGTATGTCGAGAAACATTGTGGGGGTGCATCGGGCACGTGCTGAGTACTATGCCCTGATGGGAGATCTTCAATCGGCCCAGCGGCAACTGCGCCAGGCTCAGGAAAAACTGCCGGCCGGCTCAGCCGAGCGCCAGGTCGTCAATGAGCGGCTGAACGACATTGCCGACAGCCTGCAGGCCCGCCGGGGTTAAGACCAACTGTCAGGCGTTGCCGGCCGCCTGCAAATTCATGTTTGCCGTGAAATCGAGCATTCTTCGAAGCGGCCTCAGGGCATCCTCACGCAATGCCTCACTGACCAGCACTTCCTGATCACCATGCTCCAGAACATGCAGCAGATTTTCCAGACCGTTCATTGCCATCCAGGGGCAATGGGCACAGCTTCGGCAAGTTGCTCCGTTGCCAGCGGTGGGCGCTTCTATCAAGGTTTTGTTCGGCGCCAGCTGCTGCATTTTGTAAAAAATACCGTTATCGGTTGCCACAATAAATTCTTCATTGGGCAACGTCTGGACCGCGTGAATAAGCTGGGACGTTGAGCCGACAACATCCGCCATCTGAACCACTTCATCGGGAGATTCGGGGTGCACCAGGATGGCTGCATCCGGGTACAACGCCTTCAGATCTTCAAGCCCGCGATGCTTGAACTCTTCGTGCACGATGCAGGAACCGTCCCACAGCAACACGTCTGCACCGGTGGTCTTCTGTACATAGTGCCCCAGGTGTTTGTCGGGTGCCCACAGAATCTTTTCACCTTTCGCGTCCAGGTGCTCGACAATGGCCTGAGCACAACTCGAGGTCACTACCCAGTCTGCCCTTGCCTTCACTGCGGCAGAGGTATTGGCATACACCACCACCGTGCGGTCGGAGTGCTGATCACAAAACTCCGAGAATTCATCGGCCGGGCAGCCAACGTCCAGAGAGCAGGTTGCCTCCAGTGTCGGCATCAACACCCGCTTTTCAAGATTAAGGATTTTGGCGGTTTCGCCCATAAAGCGCACGCCCGCAACAACGACCGTCGACGCAGGATGCTGGTTGCCGAAACGCGCCATTTCCAGGGAATCCGCGACACAACCGCCGGTTTCTTCAGCTAGGCGCTGAATGTCAGGGTCAGTGTAATAGTGAGCCACGAGCACGGCATCCTTGTCCTTGAGGGCCGCCTTGATGCGCACCTCGAGGTCAGCCTTTTCGCTGGCACTTAAAGCCTTTGGCTCTGCCGCGTGGGCCAGGTGTTCCTGAACAAGAATACGGTCTTGCGCTCGTGTCATTTTGGGATCTCTGAATTAGATTTACCGCGAAATTATACCACTTTAGAGCCCGGTTTCATGGCCATGCAACGTGACTGTGTTAGCCGACAGGTAAGTTTATACGGCCCTTGGAGTCATGGTGGGTTCTTGAAGCCAAAAAAAAAGAGCCCTGAGGCTCTTTTTTCCGCAAATTCGCAAAACGAACTTGCTAATTGGTGGGTCGTGAAGGATTCGAACCTTCGACCAATTGGTTAAAAGCCAACTGCTCTACCAACTGAGCTAACGACCCATAGCTGGATGCCGGCCTTGCTTCCGGCGAACAAGAGTTCAAATGAGCCCTGTTCTGCGTTTGGTGGGTCGTGAAGGATTCGAACCTTCGACCAATTGGTTAAAAGCCAACTGCTCTACCAACTGAGCTAACGACCCAAACGAGGCGCACATATTACTGATATTTCGTCGCTGATCAACCCCTTTCTTGGGGATTGGCCAAATTTTTTAACGATGCGATCAAGATACAAACAACCGGATCAATCCGTGAGCAATTTCACGCAGACTCAAGAAACTTACGGGCAAGATCCGCTGCTCCAGTGTTCGGATAACGCTCCACCACACTTTGCATCCTGCGCTTTGCTTCCTCTTTCTCTCCCAGGCGATTCAGCGTTACACCGAGCTTATAGACCGCGTCCGGTGCCTTGCGATGATCATTGAAGCGTGTTGCCACAATGGTGAACGCCTGTTTGGCCTGCTCCAGCTTCGGTTCTGCCAGATACACTTCGCCAAGCCAGTAATAGGCGTTAACGGTCAGGTCGCCTTCCGGGTATTGATCAATAAACTCATAGATCCGACTGATGGCGGTGTCGAAATCCTTTTTATTGCGAATGAGATCAATAATGGCATCGTAGGATTTTTGCTCGTCGGCACCCGGAGACCGGTAAACCCTCACCGGCACTGGCTGCTCATCGCCCTGACCAGTCGCCCCCGCCGTTGTTGCGCTTCCTGAGGATACGTTTGCCTCAACTGCTTTGGAAAGCTCAAGGATGCGCTGATCCAGGTCGACATAGCGATCACGACTTTGCTGCTGCAGCCGACTGACCTGATGTTGTTGCTCCTCTACCTGACCCTGAAGCCGGCGGACATCCGCCTGGAGCTGTTGAATCATGTAAAACAATTCCGCCGTGGCCTGGTTATTACCAGACTTTCGCTGGGCCTCGGAGGTATTGTTCTGAAACGCGGGTGTGGACGACTGTGCCTGACTGACTCCCGCCAGGCCAAGGCCCAGCGGGAGCAGCACTGTCGCCATGAGCAGATTTCTCATGGGACCTTCCGGTAGTTAACTTCGATTACTGGAACACCAGCTCAACGCGACGGTTCTGCGCCCAGGCGCTTTCAGATGAACCACGCACCGCTGGCTTCTCTTCACCATAGCTTATGGTTTCAAGCTGGCCACGGGAAGCTCCGTTTACGATCAAAAAGCGCTGGATGGCACTGGCACGGCGCTCACCCAGAGCCAGGTTGTACTCCTTGGTGCCGCGCTCGTCTGTGTGACCTTCAATGCGCACGTTCTGGCGCGGGTTATCAGCCAGGTAACGGGCGTGCGCCACCAGAACATCCCGTGCTTCCTGCTTGATCTCGGAGGTATCGAAGTCAAAGTAGAAAACGGTGATATTGCGCAGGGCTTCCTGCTCCGCCTGCTGCTGAGCAGCCTGGCGCTGATCGTCAGAAAGGTCGGAGGAAGAAACATCATCTCCATCCGCGCCGCTGTATACAGTGGAAACGCCGTCCTTGTCTAAAGGCGCAACATCTGAACCGTAACCCTCTTCATCCATGGTATCCCCGGTAGAACTACAACCGGCCACCAGGCCAACAGACAACAACATTGCGAATGCTTTGGACTGTACTGAAAATTTCATGTGTGCACTTCCTTTTTTGGCTTGGTTTTATCAAACACTATTAGCGAACGATAGGGCCCCAGGCGGGCTCACGAACATCACCGTCGGCTGCAGGCAGGCTGTAGGCTGCCCCGCCGTTCGCTGACACGACCGTCAGCACACTGGTACCGTTCTGCTGGGTGGCGTAAATCAACATGCGTCCGTTTGGCGAAACACTCGGTGATTCATCCGATTCTGTCCGGGTGATAACGGATTCTTCACCATTTTTCAGATTGATGCGGGCAATGTGAAACGCCCGGTTCCGCTGATGAACATAGTAGACGTACTCACCCTTGGCATCCGGGCGCGCGCGGGCGTTGTAACGACTGCCAAAGGTGATGCGCTTGGGCTCAGCACCCAGGCGTTCCATATGATAAATCTGTGGCCCGCCGGAGCGGTCCGAGGTGTAGAAAATTCCCCGGCCGGTATGATCCCAGACACCTTCAGTGTCAATCGCCCAGTGGTTGGTTAGCCTGGTCAGATTGCCGGAGGCGATCTCCAGGCGATAAATCTCGGCATTGCCGTCCTTCGACAAAGTCAGAAGCAACGACTTGCCGTCCGGAGACCACGCCGGTGCCGAGTTCAGACCCGGGAAATCCGCCGCTTTCTTGCGCTCACCGGTGGCCAGTTCGTGAGTAAACACAACCGGCTTGCCGGTCTCGAACGACACATAGGCCAACTGCTTTCCATCGGGCGACCAGGCTGGCGAAAGGATCGGCTCACGGCTTTCCAGGCGCACTCTTGCACGCTTTCCGTCGACATCGCTGACCTGCAACCGGTAACGGGTTTCATCGCCCGTCCTGTTGAGCGTAATGTAGGCCAACTTTGTGGAAAATACGCCCGGATCACCGGTGATCGCCTCATAGACCCGATCACTGATGTGGTGGGCTAGCGTTCTGACATTGTTAGCGGAGGCACCCGCGGTTTCCCCCAGAATACGCTCTTCACGGTTCACGTCGAACAGTTCGTATCTGGCCTCGACCCGCTCCCCTGTTCGGTTAAGCTGGCCGACCAGCACATACCGCTGCCCCAACAGGCGCCAGTCGCGGAAGTACACTTCCGAGCGCTGCGAGGGCAGGCTGAGCATTTTCGAAGGATCCAGCGGGCGAAATTCGCCACTCATGGTGAGGTCGGCCTGAACAATGCTGCTGACCTTGTCACCGGCGGGCATCGCTCCGCTCTCGGCGAACGGCACCACAGCAATAGGCAGCGCCGCATCTGCGCCTTCTGTGATGCGAATCAGCAACTCCGCCCTGGCGCTGCCGGCAACCAGCATGAACAGCACCAGTGCTGTGAGCGCAGTGGCAAAAGGAAATCCCTGGCGATAAGCGTTATGTGTCATCAAAGTCATAGGCCTCACCGCAACCTTTGCGGGTTAAATTCGATGGTGAACTGGCGAAAATAGCGCTCGAACGTATCCCGATCTGACGGCACCGGGTACCGGGTTAAGGACCGGACGGCACCCAGCGCCGAGTTATCAAACGCAGTATTCCCGCTACTGCTGACCAGTCTTACGTTGGCCAGTTCCCCGGTCGGCAGCAGGGTTATCTGCAACCGGGCCGTCATGTCCTCGGTAGCGGACGACGGCGGATACCAGGCCTGACTCAACCGCTCCCGAATCAACGACTGGTATTTCTCGCTTTCGGTCAGCATTTGCGCCTCACGGGCGCGGGCCGCAGCCGCTTCTTGCTGACGGCGGGCTTCCGCCTCACGCTCACGGTTTGACTGATCCGCCAGCGCCTCAAGTTGCTGCTCTCTCAAACGGCGCTCAGCTTCCTGGCGTTTTCGTTCAGCTTCTTGGCGAGCCACCTCTTCCTGCCGCTTTCGCTCAGCCTCTTCCTGCTTGCGCCGCTCTTCCTGTCTCCGTTTCTCTTCTTCGGCTTTACGCTCAGCCTCTTGCTGCTGACGACGCTCTTCTTCAGCGCGCTGCCTTTCCCGTTCTTTGGCCTCGGCTTCTGCTCGTTGCCTGGCCGCTTCTTGCTCCCGAGCCTGCTGTTCTGCCCGCTCACGGGCTTGGGCCTGTTGGCGCTCCTGTTCTTCCTCGCGCTGTCTTGCCTGAGCCTGGCGCTCAGCTTCCTGACGTGCCTGCTCTTGCTGTCTCCGGCGTTCAGCTTCTTCCTGCTGACGCTCACGCTCCTCCTGCTGGCGCCGCTCCTGCTCAAGATACCGCTGATCCTGCTCATCCACCACCGGGCTCGGTCGAGGCTCGGGACTGACCAGACGCGCAGAAATCAACCGGGGTTCCGGTTCCGACACCGGCGATGTCCAGGACCAGCCCGCAAGCGCGATCACCATAATCAGCAGGTGCAAGGCAACCGACATTACCACCGGTGATTTCAGCGGCGCTGGTTCGGTACTGATAACTTCCCGTTTGTGACCCTTCACAACAATAATGCCACCCTGTTACGGCCTTTCCCGGGGGGTGTCGGTAATCAAGCCAACACCGGTTGCGCCCGCGGCCTGAAGTTCCGCCATCAGCCTGACGACAACACCGTACTCAACAAATTCGTCTCCACGAACCAACACTTCACCATCGGTGCGCTGCGACAGGATTCTGGCAACCTGCTCCCTGACTTCAGACAGCGACATCGGATCACCGCTGCTGTCGCCCACCTCGAGGTAATAGGCGCCATTGCTGTCTACCGATACGGTGATGGATTCCACGTCCTTTTCAGACTGAATGGGATCGGATGTGGTCTGGGGCAGATCGACTTTCACACCCTGGGTCAGCATGGGTGCCGTCACCATAAAGATCACCAGCAACACCAGCATAACGTCGATATATGGCACTACGTTGATCTCTGACATCGGCTTGCGCCGATCCTGAGACATCATGCCTTTCATGCCGCTCATACCGTTAATCTCCCGTTAGCGATAAGTGCCATCAAGCCGCCTGATCACTGTTGTGCACACGCCGATGCAGAATGCTGGAAAACTCTTCGGCAAAGGTTTCATAGTTTTTCAAAAGTGCGTCCGACATGGCAGAGAAACGGTTATAGGCAATAACGGCCGGGATCGCTGCAAACAGGCCCATGGCAGTTGCAATCAAAGCTTCCGAGATACCCGGCGCCACCGTCGCCAGGGTGGCCTGCTGCGCCTGCGCAAGGCCACGGAAAGAGTTCATGATGCCCCAGACGGTGCCAAACAGGCCCACGTAAGGACTGGTCGAGCCGACCGTCGCCAGGAACGGAAGATGCATCTCCAGACGCTCCTGCTCGCGGGAGAACGCGACTCGCATGGCTCGCTGCGTGCCTTCCATCACGGCGTCGGCATCGCGGCTTTGCTGACGCAATCGGGAGAACTCCTTGAAGCCGGCGCGAAATACCGATTCCATACCGGAATACGGAGTCGGGTCTGCGTTCACCTCTTTATAGAGCTGACCCAGATCCATCCCGGACCAGAACCGCTCCTCGAACGCCAGTTGCGACTGCTTTGCCTTTCGGAACACCTGAATGCGCTGAAAAATCAACGCCCAGGACACCACCGAGGCCAGCACCAGCAACAGCATGACCAACTGTACCAAGACACCGGCATTGGCAATCAGATACCAGACTGAAAGTTCCGCTTCCACTGTGTACTCCCAACTAAGTTTGTATGCTTTTCAATTAATTAAATCGTTTTGTTAAGAATGCTTTGCATGTTTTCAGGCAGCCGGCGCGGCTTCCCGGTATCCAGCGCAATGCAGGCAACCCGCACTTCCGCCTCACACATTAACTGGCGATCCGCCGCTCTGAGCACTTGCTGCCGAAACGTCATCCATACTCGCGAAGACGCAATGGGCTCTGCGGTCGCAAGCAGCTGATCATCCAGCCTGGCCGGCACCACATAGTGCAGGTTCATGCGCTGCACCACGTAACTGATGTTGTCTTCAAGGCCAGCACGCAAACCAACGCCCTGACTTCTTACCCACTCGGTCCGAGCCCGCTCCATATAGTGGAGATACTTGGCATGGAAGACGATACCACCGGCATCGGTGTCTTCGATATAGACCCGGATGGGTAGTTCGAAGATGGCGTTGGTATTAGTCAAAGGAGCTTTCCTCCCTGCCCGACTTTGGCGGCACCACACCAAAGTGCTGATAAGCACTTGAGGTCACCATTCGGCCTCTTGGTGTCCGGAGCATATAACCCTGCTGGATCAGAAACGGCTCCAGAACGTCTTCGATCGTGCCCCGCTCCTCACTGATTGCCGCCGCCAGGCTCTCAACGCCGACCGGACCACCATCGAACTTTTCGATCATCGCCAACAACAGCCGGCGGTCCATGTGGTCAAAGCCCTGACTGTCCACTTTCAACATGTTCAGAGCCTGATCAGCTATCTCTGCGGTGATGCGGCCATCAGCGCGCACTTCCGCAAAGTCCCTTACCCGCCGGAGCAAGCGGTTGGCGATCCGTGGCGTGCCACGGGAGCGACGGGCGATTTCAAAGGCTCCGGCGCCATCAATGGCGACCGACGACAACCGCGCCGACCGGGTGATGATGTGGGTCAGATCCTCTGTGTTGTAGAACTCAAGCCGCTGGACAATGCCAAAACGATCCCGCAACGGAGACGTCAGCAAGCCGGCGCGGGTGGTAGCTCCCACCAGGGTGAATGGCGGCAGGTCGAGCTTGATTGACCGCGCGGCAGGCCCTTCACCGATCATGATGTCCAGCTGATAGTCTTCCATGGCCGGATAGAGTACTTCTTCAACCGCTGCGCTCAGGCGATGGATCTCATCAATGAACAGGACATCGCCTTCCTCAAGATTGGTCAGCATCGCCGCCAGGTCGCCGGCTTTTTCAAGTACCGGCCCCGAGGTGGTTTTAATCGCCACCCCCATTTCATTGGCGATGATGTTGGCCAGCGTGGTTTTACCAAGACCCGGCGGGCCGAAAATCAGAACGTGATCCAGCGCTTCCTGACGCGCTCGTGCAGCGGAAATGAAAATTTCCATCTGCTCTCGAACCGTCGGTTGACCAACGTACTCAGATAGCAAGGTGGGGCGAATGGCCCTGTCATGCACTTCTTCGTACTCACCGCCCTTTGCCGATATCAGTCGGTCGGATTCAATCATGGCAATATCCGCTTGCTGGGAATAAACAACCTGCCCGCTTGTTCAGCCTTATGTTCAAGATGCACCAATTGTACAAAGGGCATTACGGGAGTCACGTTACGCTCTCTACACATTGGTGTCATGAGGCGACATAAAAAAGCCGGGGAATCAGAAATTACCCGGCCGGGATCATGTTGCGCAAGGCGAGACGGATCAGCGACTCGCTGGTCATGTCGGGCTCTGCGACCTTCGCAATCGCCCTGGCCGCCTCCTGGGGCTTGTAACCGAGTGAAATCAAAGCGGATTCCGCTTCTTCTCTGGGATCATGATTTGCCACAGGCGCTGCCTGAAGCCCGCCCGAACCGGTCACGCCAGGCGCAGTCGGTATAAACTGCCCCTCGAGCTGACCTATGCGGTCGGTCATTTCAATCAATAATCGCTCGGCCGTTTTCTTGCCGACACCCGGCAATTTGACCAGTGAGTTGACGTCTCGCGCTTCAACACAACGGATAAACTGTTGTGCATCCAGCCCTGACAAAATACCCACCGCCAGTTTTGGCCCCACGCCGTTTACCTTGATCAACAACCGGAAAAGATCCCGATCCAGGCGGGAGACAAAGCCAAACAGACTCTGGGCATCTTCCCGAACGGCGAAATGGGTATGCAGGGTAACTTCCTGACCGGTTTCCGGCAGGTGGAAGAAGGTGGTATAAGGAATATCAATTTCGTAACCCAGTCCGGAGCACTCAACCAGAGCATGGCCTGGGGTCTTTTCTACTAACAATCCTCGGATACGACCAATCAAAGCAGGTCTCCTGTGGCTGTAGCCAGCCTGTTATTGTCGCCGGACACGGCCGCCCCGCACTTTGCCACCAACCCCCGCAAGTTTCAGCATGCTTTGATTCATGTGGGCGTGGCACAGAGCAATGGCCAAAGCATCAGCGGCATCTTCCTGAGGTTTACGTGAGAGCGAGAGCAAAGTCTGGACCATGTGCTGGACCTGAGCTTTATCCGCGCCACCCGTGCCAACAACGGCTTGCTTGACCTGCCTCGCCGAGTATTCATGGACCGCCAGACCACTGTTGGCGGCGCTGACAATCGCGGCACCCCGGGCCTGACCCAGTTTGAGCGCAGAATCGGGATTGCGCGCCATGAACACCTGCTCGATGGCGAACTCATCCGGGCGATATTCACCAATCAGCACAGCCAGGCTATGAAATATGGTTTGCAGGCGCTCGGCCATCGGTTTATCACCTACCCGAATGCAGCCGCTGTCGATGTACTCGATCTGGCGACCTTCTACCCGAATGATGCCGTAACCGGTAATGCGGGAGCCAGGATCTACGCCCAGGATGATTGCCATCCACCTGCCCTCAGAAGTGCATTCGTCAAACCAGTATGGCCTGGCCGAGGGCGTTGATACCACCCTCGGCCGCAAGCCCTTACTCTTTGTCTTCTGCTTTGTTGCCTTCGACAGCCTTGGCAGAACGGCGCAATCGAATGTGCAGTTCTTTCAACTGCTTTTCATCCACATCGCCGGGTGCCTGGGTCATCAAGCAAGTGGCGCTCTGGGTTTTGGGGAAGGCAATCACGTCACGAATCGACGACGATCCGGTCATCAGCATGACCAAACGGTCCAGACCAAAGGCCAGGCCACCGTGCGGCGGGCAACCAAACTTCAGCGCATCTAGCAGGAAGCCAAACTTGGCGCGGGCTTCTTCTTCACCAATACCCAGAATGCGGAACACGGTTTCCTGCATGTTACCGTCGTGGATACGGATGGAGCCCCCACCCAGTTCGGTGCCGTTCAGAACCATGTCATAGGCGCGGGACAGGGCTGTGGCCGGGCTGGCCGCCAATTCTTCCGGTGTGCACGAGGGCGCGGTAAACGGATGGTGAATAGCGGTCAGGCCGCCGTCTGGCAGCTCTTCGAACATCGGGAAGTCGACCACCCACATCGGAGCCCACTCACAGGTCAGCATGTTCAGATCGTGACCGACCTTGATGCGCAGTGCGCCCAGGGCTTCGTTGACTATGGTGGTCTTGTCGGCACCAAAGAACACGATGTCGCCGTCCTCGGCGCCTACGCGCTCGATGATGGCCATGGCAACGTCATCACCCAGGAACTTCACAATCGGAGACTGCAGACCTTCAACGCCTTTGGCCAGTTCGTTGACCTTGATATAGGCCAGGCCTTTGGCGCCGTAGATGCCGACAAACTTGGTGTAATCGTCGATCTGCTTACGGCTCAGCTCGCCACCTTTCGGGACGCGCAGCGCGGCAACCCGGCCTTTCGGATCTTTCGCGGGGCCGGCGAAGACTTTGAAGTCGACGCTTTCAACCAGGTCGCCGATGTCCAGCAGTTCCAGCGGGATACGCAGGTCCGGCTTGTCGCTGCCGAAACGCTGCATGGCTTCGGAGTATGGCATGCGCGGGAAGTCCGGCAGTTCTACATCGAGCACGTCTTTGAACAGCGAACGAATCATGTCTTCGTTCAGGGTCATCAGGACTTCTTCATCGATGAAGGAGGCCTCGATATCAACCTGGGTAAACTCGGGCTGACGATCTGCTCGCAGGTCTTCGTCACGGAAACACTTGGCGATCTGGTAGTAGCGGTCAACACCCGACACCATCAGCATCTGCTTGAACAGCTGCGGTGATTGGGGCAGCGCAAAGAAGGAACCCTCGTGGGTCCGGCTCGGCACCAGGTAATCGCGGGCACCTTCCGGGGTAGCACGGGTCAAAATGGGCGTTTCTACGTCCATAAAACCGCGGCTGTCCAGGAAGTTACGGATGTAACTGGTCACGCGGGAGCGGAAGCGCAAGCGGTTGATCATTTCCGGGCGACGCAGGTCGATGAAGCGGTAGCGCAGGCGGACGTCTTCGCCGACATCAACGTGCTCATCCAGCGGGAACGGCGGCGTGGCGGCCGCATTCAGGATAACCAGCTTTTTACCCAGCAGCTCGACCTGGCCGGTCGGCATATTGTTGTTTTCAGTGCCTGCCGGACGGCGACGCACGCGGCCGGTGACCTTAACAACAAACTCACTACGAACTTTCTCCGCCAGGCTGAAGCTTTCCGGGGTGTCCGGGTCAACAACCACCTGAGACATACCATCCCGATCTCGCAGATCCAGGAAGATAACCCCACCGTGGTCACGGCGGCGATGTACCCATCCGCAGAGTGTGACTTCCTGATCAATGTGGGATTCGTTGATCCCACCGCAATAGTGACTGCGCATATCGGTTCCCGTTTTTTCTGAATGTGTGCGTTAGTTCGTAATGTCTGGGCAAGCAGGTGGGGATGGCTTTCCGAAACCGTGCGGAGCCATGGATGGCGGAGCCGAGCGTACACGGACGTATTCACAGCGTGTTTCGGAAAGCCATCCCCACCTGCTTGCTTGCAGCAAAGTCTTGGCCGCCGGAACTTTTGGCAGCCACACCGGAAAAGCCGCCCATTATAAACACAATGAGGCGGAAAATCAGGGGTACCGGAGCGCATTTGAGGCACGCAGATGACTCTATGTGAACAGACGGCTAGAATGCTGGGTTTTAGCAGTCGTTGGAGTAGCCATTTTGGCCACCAGAGCAGAGCAGAAACTGAAAACCCGGCGGGCATTGATGGATGCCGCCCTGGCTCAGCTGAGCGCTGACCGGGGCTTTGGCAGTTTGAGTTTGCGGGAGGTGGCGCGTGAGGCAGGCATCGCTCCGACTTCGTTCTACCGGCACTTTTCCGAGCTGGATGAGCTGGGCCTGGCATTGGTGGATGAAGGTGGTGTTGCGCTGCGGCAGCTGATGCGTCAGGCCCGTAAGCGGATCGCCCGGGATGGCAGCGCCATTGCCACGTCGGTAGACACCTTTATGGAGTACCTGGGCAACAACTCGAACCTGTTCAGGCTGATGCTGCGAGAGCGTACCGGGGTTTCAAAACCTTTCCGGACGGCCGTTAAGGCGGAGATCGATCACTTTGTCACCGAGCTGGCCGATGATCTGCAGCGATTTGCCGATGAGCAGGACAAACCGATCGCCGACGCCCGGCTGGTTGCCGAAGCCATGGCAACGCTGGTGTTTAATCAGGGCGCCGAAGCACTGGATGCCTCACCCAAAGAGCGCGAAGAGCTGAAAGCCAAGCTGAAAACAGAGTTGCGGATGATTCTGGTGGGCTCCCATACCCTGGCCCAATGGCAGCAGGGTCGGGAGTAACCGGCCACTCCATCAGGCCAGGTGCTGCAAGACCGGCTGGAGTTTGGCGATCATCTGCGCCAACGCCCGCTCGCTGTATGGCACTGGTGCCTGCTTGCCCCAGACCGGGCCTGGCCAGGCCGGGTCGCCTTCAGAACGGACAATGTGGTGCAAGTGAAGCTGCGGCACCATGTTGCCAAGCGCCGCGACGTTCATCTTGTCCCCACCCAAAAGATCCATCATGCCTTTGCTGAGCGCTGAGGACTCTTCGATCAGCCTGAATTGCTGCGCCGACTCCAGCTGGTAGATTTCGCGGATGTCGTGAACGGTCGGCACCAAAATAATCCAGGGCCAGGTGCTGTCATTCATCAGACGGATTTCACACAACCGGGAGCATCCCAGGCTTTGTGTGTCTGCCGCCAGTCTTGGGTGTAACTCAAACATCACCTGACCCTCATAGTTCAACCGGCAGAATGGAACTGGTTGCGTCCACGGCCAATGGCGTAATAAGTCAGGCCATAGCGCGCCAGCATTTCAGGCTCATACAGGTTTCGCCCGTCGAATACAGCCGGCTGTTTCAGGGCACTGGCGATGACTTCGAAGTCCGGTGAGCGGAATTCTTTCCACTCGGTGCAGATTGCCAGTACGTCGGCGCCTTTAAGTGCCTGCTCTTTTGTGCCGCACAGTGTCAGGCCCTGGTGATCGCCGTAGATGCGCTGAGTCTCTTCCATCGCTTCCGGATCAAAGGCCTGAACGGTTGCACCGGCTTTCCAGAGATCTTCCATCAGGGTTCGGGACGAGGCTTCGCGCATGTCATCGGTGTTGGGCTTGAACGCCAGACCCCACAGGGCAACAACTTTACCGTTCAGGTTACCCTGGAAGAAGTGGCTGATTTTATCGAAAAGCACATGTTTTTGGGCGTAGTTTACGGCTTCAACCGCGTTCAGCAGTTTGGCTTCGTAATCGCAGTCACGTGCGGTCTGGGCCAGGGCCTGAACGTCTTTCGGGAAGCAGGAGCCACCGTAACCGCAGCCGGGGTAGATAAAGTGGTAGCCAATGCGCGGGTCAGAGCCGATGCCACGACGAACGGCTTCGATGTCAGCCCCCAGTCGCTCGGCCAGGTTGGATATTTCGTTCATGAAACTGATCTTGGTGGCCAGCATGGAGTTGGCGGCGTACTTGGTCAGCTCGGCAGAACGGATGTCCATGAAGATCATACGGTCGTGGTTGCGGTTGAACGGGTAGTATACCTCCTTCAACACTTCTGCTGCCTGCTCACTGTCAGTGCCCACCACGATACGGTCCGGCTTCATGAAATCGTTGATGGCCGCCCCTTCTTTCAGAAACTCGGGGTTAGACACCACATCAAAGTCCAGCTCCAACCCTCGACTGTCGAGCTGCGCCCGGACCGCTGCTTTGACTTTGTCGCCGGTGCCAACGGGCACCGTGGATTTGTCGACCACGACTTTGTAGTCTTCCATGTACTGGCCAATCGACTTGGCAACCGCCAGAACATACTGCAGATCCGCAGAGCCGTCCTCATCGGGGGGCGTGCCGACCGCGATAAACTGAAGTGTGCCGTGTTTGACGGCTTCCTCTGCATCGGTAGTGAAGGACAGACGGCCCGCTTCCACGGTGTGTTTGACGATGTTATCGAGCCCCGGCTCATAAATGGGAATCTGGCCGTTCTTCAGCTTGTCAATTTTGCCGTGATCCACGTCCATGCACAGCACATGGTGGCCGACATCCGCCAGGCAGGCTCCTGTAACCAGGCCCACGTATCCGGTTCCGAAAATCGTGATCTTCATTGAATGCTTCCTGAAATTCGTTAATTGAGATCTTATTGGGAGGCTTTTTTCTTCTGCCAGATGGCTTCCCAGGCAAGCGCGGTGCGCACGATGGTATTAAGGTCATCGTAATCCGGCTGCCAGCCCAGAACATTTTTGATCCGGGTGTTGTCTGCCATCAAGGCGGCAGGATCGCCGGCCCGACGGCCGGTTTGCTCAACAGGGAATTCGATACTGGACTCAGCCTTCACAACGTCAATCACTTCCTGCACGGTGAACCCGCGACCGTAACCGCAGTTCAAAATCTGGGATTCGCCGCCGTTCGCCATGTAATCAAGCGCCATTACGTGAGCCTTGGCCAGGTCTTCCACGTGTATATAGTCACGAATGCAGGTGCCATCGCGGGTGTCGTAATCGGTACCGAACACGCTCATGCCATCACGCTGACCGGTCACGCATTCACACGCAACCTTGATCAGGTGAGTCGCCTCGGGTGTTGCCTGCCCCAGCAGTCCTTCCGGGTTGGCACCGGCGACATTGAAGTAACGCAGAATGACGTAGTTGAGATCCGAGGCAGCAGCAAGATCCATTATCATGCGCTCGCTCATCATCTTGGAGGCGCCGTAGGGATTGATCGGTACCAAAGGCAGATCTTCGGTCAACACGGTCTGTTCGGGCATGCCGTATACCGCCGCGGTTGAGGAGAACACCATCGACGGGACCTTGTGGCGCTCAACCGTTTTAAGCAGATTCAGAGTGTTACGGGTGTTGTTGCTGTAATACTTGAGGGGATTGCTAACCGATTCCGGCACCACAATGTTGGCGGCAAAATGCAGAACCGCCTCAAACTGGTGTCGGGCGAAAACATCTTCAATGGCACTCTCATCCGCCAGGTCGCCCACCACGAGCTCACCGGCTGTCACCGCCCAGCGATAGCCAGTGGAGAGGTTGTCGAATACCACAATGTCATGGCCGGCCTGCGCCAGTTGCCTGACCACATGACTACCAATATAGCCGGCACCGCCGGTCACCAGAACTTTCATGAGCGATTGCTTCCCTTCCCTGAGTGTTGTTGGCGGCGCTGACGGATCTCCCGACGGCGCCGACTGAAGAATTCGGATATAACCTGACCACATCGGTCAGCCATCACTCCACCGGCCACCTCTACCCGCCAGTTCAGGTGAGGCTCTTCCAGAGTTCTTCGAGCCGATTCCACCGCACCGGCCTTGGTCTCCGTCGCTCCATACACCAGTCTGCTGACGCGACTGTGAACAATAGCGCCCACACACATGGTGCAAGGTTCCAGGGTCACATACAGCGTAGCACCCGCCAGCCGGTAATTACCCACCCGGGCCGCGGCATCCCGAAGCGCCCGTATCTCGGCATGGGCGGTCGGATCGCAGCCTGAAATCGGCGCGTTGAATCCGGCCCCGATTTCCTTGCCGTCCAAAACAACAATAGCACCAACCGGCACTTCATCAGCAGCCCCGGCCTGGGAGGCAAGCTCCAGGGCCCGAGCCATCCAGTGCTGATCTTCCGCCATTTCGCTCACGGTCACTGCTCCCGGCCTATCCGCCGTCTTGACTTACTCCCACTCAATCGTCGCGGGCGGCTTGGAGGAGATGTCATAGGTGACACGGGACACGCCGGAGATTTCGTTAATGATCCGGTTAGACACGGTCTCCAGCAGATCGTACGGCAGGCGCGCCCAGCGTGCGGTCATGAAGTCCACAGTCTCCACTGCACGAATAGCAATTACGTATTCGTAGCGACGGGCATCACCCACTACTCCGACCGACTTCACCGGCAAGAACACCGCAAATGCCTGGCTGGTCTTGTGGTAGAGGTCAGCACGGTGCAGCTCCTCCAGGAAAATCGCATCGGCGCGGCGCAAAATCTCTGCGTACTCTTTCTTAACTTCGCCAAGAATACGCACACCCAGACCCGGCCCCGGGAAAGGATGACGATAGACCATATCGTATGGCAGACCCAGCTCGAGGCCAATCTTGCGCACTTCGTCTTTAAACAGTTCGCGCAGCGGTTCAACCAGTTTCAGCTTCATGGTTTCCGGCAGCCCACCCACATTGTGATGGGACTTGATGACATGTGCTTTACCGGTTTTGGACGCAGCAGATTCGATGACGTCCGGATAGATAGTGCCCTGAGCCAGCCAATTAACATCTTTGATGCGGGTGGCTTCTTCATCGAACACATCAATAAAGGTATTGCCGATCACTTTGCGCTTCTGCTCCGGATCGCTGACACCTTTGAGTTTGGACAGGAACAGGTCTTCTGAATCGGCACGGATCACTTTCACGCCCATGTTGCTGGCGAACATGTCCATCACCTGGTCGCCTTCGTGCAAACGCAGCAAACCATTATCAACGAACACACAGGTCAGCTGATCACCAATGGCCTTGTGCAACAGCGCTGCGGTCACCGAGGAGTCCACTCCCCCTGACAGTCCCAGCAGCACTTTGTTACTACCCACCTGTTCACGAATCTGGCGCACCGCGTCGTCAACGATCTTGGCGGGTGTCCAAAGCGCCTCACAACCACTGATATTCAGGATAAAGTGCTCAAGCAGGCGCTTGCCCTGTAGAGTATGGGTCACTTCCGGGTGGAACTGCACGCCGTAGAGGTTACGACTGAGATCCTGCATTGCTGCAATCGGAGCGCTTTCAGTGGACGCCAGCAGTTCGAAACCTTCCGGCATGACCACGACTTTATCACCGTGGCTCATCCACACATCCAGCAAGGACTCACCCGCCGGGGTCAGGTGATCGGTGATGTCCTGCAACAGCGGGCCCTTGGCTCTCACTTTGACCTGAGCATAACCGAACTCACGCTTCTCGGAGCTGGCCACGCGGCCACCCAGCTGTTCCGCCATGGTTTGCATGCCGTAGCAGATGCCGAGAATCGGAATCCCCTTATCGAACAACCCTTCTGGCGCTCTCGGGCCGCCCAGTTGCGTCACCGACTCCGGGCCGCCAGCCAGGATAATACCTTTGGGGTTGAATGCGTTCAGTTCGTCGTCGGTGATATCAAACGCTTTGATCTCACAGTACACGCCGATTTCCCGCACACGACGCGCGATCAACTGGGTGTACTGGGAGCCGAAATCGAGAATCAGGATGCGGTGGTCGTGAATGTTCTGAGCCATGGAGTCCTCGGGCTGTAAAGAAACAACACGGCCCGGAAACCGGGCCGTGTCAGATCGAGCAAAGATTAACCGATTCGGTAGTTGGGTGCTTCTTTGGTGATGGTCACATCGTGGACGTGGCTCTCACGCATACCGGCGTTGGTAATCCGGACAAATTCCGGCTTGGTGCGCATTTCTTCCATGGTGGCACTGCCGGTGTAACCCATGGAAGCCCGCAGGCCACCCATCAACTGGTGCACGATATTACGCATCGGGCCCTTGCAGGCAACACGGCCCTCGATGCCTTCCGGAACCAGCTTCTCAATGCCTTTACTGGCATCCTGGAAATAGCGGTCGCTGGAGCCCTGCCCCATGGCGCCAATCGATCCCATGCCACGATAGGCTTTATAACTGCGGCCCTGGAAAAGCTCAACTTCGCCTGGCGCCTCGTCAGAGCCGGCCAACAGACTGCCGATCATCACGCTGTGGGCGCCCGCGGCAATGGCCTTGGCGATATCGCCAGAAAAGCGGATGCCACCGTCTGCAATCACCGGCACACCACGATCTTTCAGGGCAGCCGCAACGTTGGAGACCGCGGAAATCTGCGGCACTCCAATGCCAGCCACGATGCGGGTGGTGCAGATAGACCCGGGGCCGATACCCACCTTGACTGCGTCTGCACCGGCATCAGCCAGCGCCAGTGCCGCTCCGGACGTGGCGATATTGCCGCCAATTACCTGTACGTCCGGGAAATTTTCTTTCACCCAGCGAACGCGATCGATCACGCCTTTGGAGTGGCCATGGGCGGTATCCACGACGATTACGTCGACACCCGCTTCAGCAAGCGCTGCAACCCGGGCTTCTGTGTCGCCACCGGTACCCACTGCGGCGCCCACGCGCAAACGACCTTGATCATCTTTGCAGGCCAACGGATAGTCCTTGGCTTTCTGGATATCCTTGACGGTCACCAGGCCGCGCAACTGGAAATCATCATTGACTACCAGCACCTTCTCAATGCGATGGCGGTGCAACAATTCTTTGATATCTTCGAGACTGGCGCCTTCTTTGACCGTTACCAGTTTCTCTTTCGGCGTCATGATGTCCCGGACCGGAGTATCCATCCGGCTTTCAAAGCGGATATCACGGCCGGTAACAATCCCGACCAGATCGGGACCATCCACAACCGGAAGACCGGAAATGTTGTTGGCCATGGTGATATCCACCAGCTCACGCACGGTAGTATCTGGCGCGACCGTGATCGGGTCTTTCACCACACCACTCTCGTATTTCTTGACCTTGCGAACAGCGGCAGCCTGCTGCTCTGCCGACATGTTCTTGTGCATGATACCGATGCCACCTTCCTGGGCCATGGCGATGGCCAGCTCGGCTTCTGTGACCGTATCCATCGCCGACGACACCAACGGGATGTTCAGGGTGATGCCTTTGGTCAGCCGGGTCTGAAGATTAACCTGATGGGGAAGAACTTCAGAAAATCCGGGCACGAGCAGAACGTCGTCAAACGTGAGGGCTTCTTCGGCAATACGCAGCATTGGGATCCGCCTTTTGAACATGCTAAGTTTGGAGTTTTCTCGTTGCACCCGCGGCGGTGCAGCAAAGCAAAATCCTTAATCAATCTATTATAAAGTGGTGGCTACACACAGTAAACCGCAGGGTTTTTGTTGCCTTGTTGCATCTTTTTGAATTTCCGTTATTTTTACTCGTCCCTCTCGGCTATTGCGTATGAAAAATCTTGGAGAACCACCTTTGAACTCCCTCTACCCGGACACCCGCCCCAGAGCCCTGAGCGTCAGTGAGCTCAATCACCAGGCGCGGCACCTGCTGGAATCGAGCTTTATGCAGGTGTGGGTGGAAGGCGAGCTGTCCGGATTCTCCAAGCCATCGTCCGGGCATTGGTACTTTTCTCTGAAAGACCAGAAATGCCAGATTCGCTGCGCCATGTTCCGGGGCGCGAACCAGCGCATCCGCCCATTACCCCGGGAGGGCGACCAGATCCGGATTCGTGGCAAGGTCACGCTTTATGAAAATCGTGGCGACTTCCAGATCATCGTTGAACACATGGAACCTGCCGGGCTTGGGGCTTTGCAGCAGGCTTTTGAAGCCCTGAAGCTGAAATTGCAGTCCGAGGGACTGTTCGATCCTGCCCGAAAGAAGCCCATACCACCAACACCGCGCCACATTGGCGTCGTGACCTCGCCGACCGGTGCCGCCATTCACGACATCCTGACGGTATTGGCCCGGCGCTGCCCGGCGATTCCGGTCACACTGTATCCCACTGCCGTTCAGGGCCAACCAGCCACCGCTGACATTGTTCGCGCCATCGAGCAGGCCCAGCGCCACGGTGTTGCCGATGTTCTGATCATTGGCCGCGGCGGTGGCTCGCTGGAAGATCTCTGGTGTTTCAATGAAGAGGCGGTCGCCAGGGCAATCGCCAATTGTTCAATCGCCACAGTCAGTGCGGTCGGCCACGAAGTGGACGTAACCATTGCCGACTTCGTTGCCGACCTCCGGGCGCCTACACCTTCGGCCGCGGCGGAAAAGGTATCCCCGGACCAGTTACAGTGGGTACGCCGTCTTGGCGAACAGGAAATACGACTGAGCCAATCCGCACGCCCCTTATTTCAGCGCCTGGAGACCCAACTGGGCCACCTTGCCGCGCGCCTGCGCGATCCGCGCCGCGAACTGCAAGACAAAGCCCAACGGATGGACGAACTGGATGTTCGCCTGAACAAGGCAATAGGCCAGCAGCTTACTCAAATTCGACTAAAAACCAGTCATCTGAGCCAGCGCCTGGCTACTCAGTCACCGCGAAAAACCCTGATCACAGCGATTGACCAGATCGCCCGGCTCAATGATCGACTGGAAACCGCCATTCGGCAGCAGCTCAAACAGAAACACGAGCATATTCAATACAACGCCCAGACATTACATGTGGTCAGCCCGCTGGCCACCCTCGGCCGGGGCTACGCAATTGTGAGAGATGACCAGAACGAGATTGTTCGCGATGCCAGCCATCTCAACAAAGACAGCACCATCACGGCGCGACTGGGCCGGGGCTCGGTGCGGGCTCAAGTGATAGAGATCAATTCCGATACCGATTGATCGTCAAAACGGTCGCGACTTCGCCTATGGTCTAGTAGCCACCGATTCTAAAGCTCCTACAGTTGTGCATAACAATCACAGAACAAAAAACAGCACAGCTGAGGTGGCAAGCATGAACTACCACTCCGAGTTCCGCCGATCGATCGATCAAAGAGACGATTTTTGGCGCGAACAGTCCCAGGATATTGACTGGATCGAATCGCCCAAAACCATCTGGCAGCCGCTCAGTAACGGCCACGGCGAATGGTTTCCCGACGGCACTCTCAACACCAGCGATATCGCACTGGACGCCAACATTCGTGCCGGCCGCGGCCAACAAACGGCCCTGATCTACGACTCTCCGGTGACCAACTCCCAGCAAAAATACACCTATGACGAGTTGCGTGACGAAGTTGCGCGATTTGCCGGCGCCTTGCGGGCACGCGGTATTGAGAAAGGCGATCGGGTTATCCTGTATATGCCGATGATTCCCCAGGCCGCTATTGCCATGCTGGCCTGTGCTCGCCTGGGTGCCGTTCACTCCGTCGTGTTCGGAGGTTTCGCCGCCCATGAACTGGCGGTGCGCATCGATGATGCTCAGCCAAAGGCACTGATTACCGCCTCCTGCGGTATTGAAGTGACCAAAGTGATCGAATATAAACCATTGGTCGACAAGGCCATTGAGCAATCTAGCCACAAACCGGACGTGTGCGTCGTCTTTCAAAGGCCGCAAGTCACGGCGAACCTGAAGGACGGGCGCGATTTTGACTGGGCAGATATCTGCTCCGGCGCGGAACCGGCTGAGCCCGTGGCGGTCAAATCAACCGATCCGCTCTACGTTCTCTACACCTCCGGCACCACCGGCAAGCCCAAAGGTGTGGTACGCGACAACGGCGGCCATGCGGTCGCGCTTAAATACAGCATGAAGCTGGTGTACGACGCAAAACCCGGCGACGTTTTCTGGGCCGCCTCGGACGTTGGCTGGGTGGTTGGCCACAGCTACATCATCTACGCGCCCCTGTTTGCTGGCTGCACCACTATTCTTTATGAAGGCAAGCCAGTGAGAACACCGGACGCAGGGGCGTTCTGGCGAGTGGTGCAGGACCACAAGGTCAACATGCTGTTTACTGCACCCACTGCATTCCGCGCGGTGCGTAAGGAAGATCCGGAAGCGGATCAACTCAGTCGCTACGACGTGTCTTCACTCAAACGGATTTTCCTGGCAGGTGAACGACTGGACCCACCCACCTACGAATGGCTCAAAGAACATACCGGCCTGCCGATCCTCGATCACTGGTGGCAGACCGAGACCGGTTGGGCCATCTGCTGCAACCCGGTGGGCCTGGAAATGATGGCCACCAAACCCGGCTCGGCAACCGTCCCCTCGCCCGGATTCAACGTGCAGGTAGTCGATATGGAAGGCGGCCAGGTACCGGCCGGCGAGCAGGGCCAGGTCGCTGTGAAACTGCCGCTACCCCCCGGTTGCCTGATGACCGTCTGGGGCGACGACAAACGTTTCCAGAGCAGTTACCTGGAACCCATCCAGGGTTTTTACAGCTCAGGCGACGGTGGCTATATTGATGATGACGGATACGTATTTATCATGGGCCGCACAGACGATGTGATCAATGTGGCCGGCCACCGGCTGTCGACCGGTGAAATGGAAGAAGTGGTTGCTTCGCACCCGGCCATCGCCGAATGCTGCGTGGTCGGCGCCCATGACGATATGAAAGGCCAGATCCCCATTGGCCTGGTATTGATCAAAGACGGCGCCACCATTGACCAAGACGAACTCGAAGAAGAGCTGGTGGATATGGTTCGGGAGAAAATTGGTGCGATTGCCTGCTTCCGGCGTGCCATCGTCGTCGACCGACTGCCCAAAACCCGGTCAGGCAAGATTCTGCGCCGGGTTATCCGACAAATTGCAGATGGCGAAACGTTCAGCGTGCCCAGCACCATAGACGACCCCGCCATCCTTGACGAAATCAGTGAAAAGTTCAGTCACTGAATTTCTGATCACCACCAACAACTAATGCAACTCTGCCCCGAAGAAGAGCAGAGTTGCATTGCATTATCATGACAACTACATGTTTTTTATAGATTTAGCGGTCTCGAAAGATCTTCAAAAAAACAATTGACGCCCCTTAAACTCGGTCTATACTAAAAATTGCTGTGATCCTCTGCAGCGGTATTTGGCGAATGCGTTTCAACGTCCTGCCCTCGGCTTTTCGTTGCCCCTTCCTCAGTACGCTCCGGATGTTCCAGCGATGACTTTCGCCCTGGCGGAAGCCTCGTCTGTGCAGACAAACGTCTGTGCGGAATAAGAACGTCCCGTGAGGGCAACATATCAGTAAGACAGGAAAGATCGATGTCCGATACCAAGACTGGCCAAGTAAAGTGGTTCAACGAATCCAAGGGCTTTGGCTTCATTGCTCAGGAAGGCGGCAGTGACGTTTTCGTTCACTACAGTGCAATCAACTCCGGCGGTTTCCGTACTCTGGCAGAAGGCCAGCAGGTACAGTTCACCGTAACGCAGGGTCCTAAAGGCCCGCAGGCGGAAAACGTAACCCCCCTGTAAGCGGTTATGTTAACTGCCGGATGCCCCTCACGGGCAGACGGAACAAGAACGGCCAGCTTAAACACTGGCCGTTCTTGTTTGTAGACTGGAACATCAAACCTGGGCGGTCTCGCCTTCTTTTGAAACTTCTGTCTCGCCAGTTTTATGGATCACGCTCTGAGCGACCGCGGAGAACAACGCCTGCAAGGTTGCCGACGTAGTATCTTCCGCCAGTGCCGCGGCACTGCAATGCTCACCATTGGCGGTCAGGCGAATACAGGCCAAGGCGTTGGCATTGGTCCCTTCACCCAACGAAAATTCGTCATACGCCTCAACGGCAACGGTTATGCCGAACCGTTTTGCCAACGCATCCGATACCGCTTCCACGGCCCCGAGGCCCTGCCCTTCAAGCGTTATCGGTGCGCTGTCACGACCCATAACAACTTCAGCCCGAACGCCATCGTTATCCCGATGCAGGTCATAGGACTGGAGCGCCCAATCGGCATGGACCTTCAGGTAGCGCTCATCAAACAACCGGTGAATGGTGTGGGAGTCAATTTCACCTCCGTTTGTTTCCGCCTCCCGCTGCACCACCTTGCTGAACTCGATCTGCAACCAGCGAGGCAGACTGATCTTGTAATCCCGCTCCAGCACATAAGCCACGCCACCCTTACCGGACTGGCTGTTGATGCGCACAACCTCCTCATAACGCCGCCCCAGATCAAACGGGTCAATCGGCAGATAAGCGACATTCCAGGCTTGGCCTTCCTTAAGTCGTGACAGGCACTTGCGAATCGCGTCCTGATGGCTGCCGGAGAACGCGGTGAACACCAACTCGCCCGCGTACGGATGCCGTGGGTGAGTAGAAATCTCAGTACAGGCTTCTACCACGTCTGTGATTTCAGCCATACCGGAAAGATCGAGGGTCGGATCAATACCCTGGGAATACAGGTTCATGGCCATGGTCACCAGGTCCATGTTACCCGTACGTTCGCCATTGCCCATCAGTGTGCCCTCGACCCGGTCGGCACCCGCCATCACCGCCAACTCTGCAGCGGCTACAGCGCAACCCCGGTCATTATGAGTATGCACACTGATGCTTATATGCTCCCGGTACCGGATATTCTCGCAAATCCACTCCACCTGGTCCGCAAACACGTTTGGCGTCGACATTTCGACCGTTGCAGGCAAATTGATGATCACCGGCTGGCCCTGGTCCGGGCGCCAGACATTATTTACCGCATCAATCACTTCCGCAGCAAAATCCAGCTCTGTGCCGGTAAAACTCTCAGGTGAATACTGGAAGGTCCAGTCAGTATCCGGATAACGCCCGGCAATTTCTTTAACCACAGTCGCGCCCTGAACAGCGATGTCGCGGATACCAGCCCTATCGAGACCGAACACCTGCTCACGCTGAACGGTAGACGTTGAGTTGTACACGTGAACAACAGCCTGCTTTACACCCGCAAGCGCCTGGTATGTGCGCTCGATGAGTTCCGGGCGGGCCTGGGTAAGCACCTGAATTTTTACATCAGCGGGGATGCGTTCTTCTTCAATCAGCTTGCGGCAAAAATCAAAATCCGGCTGACTGGCTGCAGGGAAACCGATTTCGATTTCCTTGAAGCCAAGCTTGACCAACAGATCGAACAGCCGCTGCTTCTGAGCTACAGACATGGGCTTGACCAGCGCCTGATTGCCATCCCGAAGGTCAACGGCACACCAGGTCGGCGCTTTTTCAATAACCTGATCGGGCCAACGACGATCCTTCTTCGCAACGGGCTTAAAGGCACTGTATTTACGATGGTCAAAAGCCATATCTGAACATTCCTTCCGCTATTCGTGACAATGAAAAAGAGTTTAACGCCAGCAGCGCGCTATTTGGTTGCTATTTAGACGTAAAGACAGTATTTAATGCAATATAATTGCCCAATATGATCTGGATACAGAATATGATTGCGACAAATGATAAAGCCTTAGCGAGAATCGACAAAATCGACCGGAAAATTCTCGAACAATTGCAAAAGAACGGATCACTGACCAACCAGCAGTTGGCCGAGAAAGTCGGTTTGTCGGCCTCCCCTTGCCTGCGACGGGTCCGCACCCTGGAAGAGGCCGGCATCATTGTCCGTACCGTCACCATTCTGGATCACAAAAAACTGGGACTCGCGCTGACCGCTATTATTCTGATCGGCATGGATCGCCATACTCCTGAACGCTTCGCAGCCTTTGAAGAACAAGTCGCGGCATTTCCGGAAGTTCAGGAATGCTATCTGATTACTGGCCAGAGCGCCGATTACATGCTGAAGGTGGTGGTTCCCGACATGGACCACTATCATCAGTTTCTGCTCAATCGGATTACCCGGATCCAGGGGGTCAGCGGCGTGCATTCCAGCTTTGTGCTGCGGCGGGTGATAGACAGCACCGCTTTGCCACTGGGTTACCTTTCCTGAAGCGGCTGCCAGTCTCTAGATTCGAGCCTCATCGTCTGTACCTTGTGCCGCAGGCTCCGTACAATAAACGCCACTTTACGACAATGACAGGCAGACCCGGGCACGCCCCGCTGCCGTTCAGTCGACATGCCTACTTTTCATCAAAGCGGAAGACACGATGCGAGCAAGCCGTTACCTGATTGCCACCCAGAAAGAGACCCCTGCCGACGCCGAGATTATCAGCCATCAGCTGATGCTGCGCGCCGGCATGATCCGAAAGCTGGCCGCCGGCCTATACTCCTGGCTGCCGATGGGCCTGCGCACGTTGCGCAAGGTTGAACGGATTGTTCGTGAAGAAATGGACAAGAGCGGCGCCCAGGAAGTGTTGATGCCGGCCGTGCAGCCTGCGGAACTGTGGCAGGAGTCCGGTCGCTGGGAACAGTACGGCGGCGAATTGCTGCGCATGAACGATCGTCACGGTCGGGACTTCTGCTTCGGGCCGACTCATGAAGAAGTGATCACCGACCTGATTCGTAACGAGCTGAAAAGCTACAAGGAACTGCCGGCCAACTTCTACCAGATCCAGACCAAATTCCGCGACGAGCGCCGTCCCCGTTTTGGCATTATGCGTGCTCGTGAGTTCATCATGAAGGATGCCTACTCCTTTCACGTAAACGCTGCTTCTCTGGACGACACTTACCAGGTAATGCATCAGACCTACTGCAACATCTTTGACCGTCTGGGCCTGGATTACCGCCCGGTGCAGGCAGACTCTGGCGCGATCGGCGGCAGTGCATCCCACGAATTCCACGTGCTGGCGTCCTCCGGTGAAGATGCCATCGTGTTCAGCACAGACAGCGACTACGCCGCCAACATGGAAAAAGCCGAAGCGGTTGCTCCGGCAGGCGAGCGCCCTGAGGCCACCGAATCGCTGACTGAGGTGCACACGCCGGATCAGAAGACCATCGACGCCGTGTCCCAGTTCCTCGGCCTGCCGGCTGAGCGCAGCGTTAAAACGCTGCTGGTCAAGGCTGAGGCCGATGACAATGGCAATGCCGGCCTGGTGGCACTTATTCTGCGCGGCGACCATACCCTGAACGAAATCAAAGCGGAAAACCTGCCAGGAATTGCCGAGCCGCTGACCATGGCGACCGATGAAGAGATCGAAAAAGCCATTGGCTGCAAACCAGGCTCTATTGGCCCGGTGAACCTTCCGGTGCCTGTGATTATTGATCGCAGCGCTGCCCATCTGGCCGATTTTGTTTGCGGTGCCAACAAAGATGACTACCACCTGACCGGCGTCAACTGGCAAAGAGATGTGCCGATGGGCCGCGTTGAAGATCTGCGCAACGTGGTGGAAGGCGACCTGAGCCCGGACGGCAAGGGCACGCTGGAAATCCGTCGCGGCATCGAAGTCGGCCACATCTTCAAGCTGGGCAACAAATACAGCTCAGCCATGAACGCGACTGTACTGGATGAGAACGGCAAGACCGTGATCATGGAAATGGGCTGCTACGGCATCGGGGTTTCACGCATCGTTGCGGCCTCCATTGAGCAGAACCATGACGACAAGGGCATCATCTGGCCAGATGCCATTGCTCCGTTCGAAGTCGCCATTGCGACTCTGAATGCGCATAAGTCACCGGTCGTTGCAGAAGCTGGCGAAAAGCTCTACGCGCAGCTGCGACAGGCTGGCTATGACGTGCTGCTGGACGACCGGAACGAACGCCCGGGCGTGAAGTTTGCGGATATGGAGCTGATGGGCATACCGCACCGGTTTGTGGTTTCCGAGCGCGGTCTCACAGCTGGCACCCTGGAATACAAGGGGCGGCGCGATGAAGACAAGCAGGATATCGCGGTCGAAGATGCCCTGCTGTTCCTGGTGAAGGCTTCGCCCAAAGGCGGACTGTAAGTTCTTCTGGCCGCTCCGGGCGTCACTTTGTTGATCGCCCGGAGCGGCCACACCAAGGCTACCGTCACCCGACGATGCCTGGTTCCATCTCAAGTTCTACCCCGAATTTGTCCTGCACAGACTGACGCACCTCATCCGCCAAAGCCAGCACATCCTCACCGGTACCACCCGAGTGATTAATCAACACCAGCGCCTGTCGGTTATGAATTCCGACCCGGGCACTGCGGAAGCCTTTCCAGCCGGCCTGATCGATCAACCAGGCGGCCGCCAGTTTAACGCCCTGCTCCGCAGGATAAGAGACCAGGTCAGGGCACTGCGCATGCAAACGCTCATACAACCCAGCATCAACGACCGGGTTCTTGAAGAAGCTGCCCACATTGGGCAACACCGCAGGGTCCGGCAACTTGCGCCGGCGCACCGCCATAACGGCTTCGGCCACATCCAGGGGTGTTAAGGAGGCCGTGTCGGTATTCCCCAGGTAGTCCTGAAGATCTCTATATCCCAGTTTGAGGGGGCGTGAGCGGGATAACCCAAGGCGGATTTCCAGAATGATGTAGCGGCCGGGGTGACGCTTGAACAGACTATCCCGGTAGCCAAACTCGCAATCTGCTGCCGTCAGGGTAACCGATCCCATCGTGCTTCGATCGAGTGCTGTAACACTTATCAGGGTATCGCCCAACTCAACACCGTAAGCGCCGATGTTCTGCACTGGAGCCGCACCGGCAGTGCCGGGAATCAGTGCCAGGTTCTCAATGCCGCGGTACCCTGACCGGGCTGCGTATATTACGGCATCATGCCAATTCTCGCCGGCGCCCAGTATCAGCACCGCATCATCGCCACTGACCTGCTCCCAGCTTCGCCCCCGAATGGCCATGTGCAGCACCAGGCCATCATAGTCACCGGCAAACACCAGATTGCTGCCACCGCCAAGCACCAGTGTGTCCAGCTTGCGATCGGCAGCCCAGTTCAGCGCCTCCCGCAAGTGTCTCTCGCTGGCAATAGCCACCAGATACCGGGCCTGGGCGGCAACCGCCAGGGTGTTCAGATCACTCAGGCTGGCCTGCTCATCAATGGTGAGGCCCTGGCTCAAGTGAGTCGCCTCCGGATGTCGTCCAGCAAGCCCTTGCTGGCATCGTGTATCAAGTCCAGGACCCGCTCAAACCCGTCTTCACCGCCATAATAGGGGTCTGGCACTTCAGCCTGTCCGGACTCACCGAACTCAAGGAACAACCGGGGCTCTGCACCTCCGTTCTGGTGCCACAGATCCCTGACGTCCGCCAGGTTCTGACGGTCCATCACCAGCACATAATCATACTGATCGAGGTCGTCCACCTTGATCTGGCGCGCCCGAAGGCCGCTGATATCGATACCCCGGCGGCCAGCCGCCTCCATGGATCGGGCATCCGGCGCTTTTCCAAGATGCCAATTACCGGTGCCGCAGGAATCAATATGCAGGCGATCCGCCAGCCCTTGATCCTTGGCGAGTTGCCGGAACACACCCTCGGCCGTCGGCGAACGGCAGATGTTGCCAAGGCACACAAACAGTACGCTGATCTGCTCAGGCATAACGTCCTCCTGCTTCTAACAGAGCTCTGACCCGGGCCAGGTCTTCTTCGGTATCAACCCCTGGCGCGGGCGGGCGGTCGGCAATATCCACATGAATACGGGCACCGTTGTACAGAGCGCGCAACTGCTCCAGCGCCTCGATCTTCTCGGTCGGTGCCGGTGCCCAGCTGACAAACTGACCTAGCACACTGGCACGGTAGCCGTAGATGCCGATGTGGCGGAAATAACCGATGTCATCCGGCAGGTCGACATCCGCTACCGAGGCGTTCGCGGGCCAGTAATCCCGAGCCCAGGGAATCGGTGCCCGGGTGAAATAGTGAGCTATGCCGCGGGCGTCAAATACCACCTTCACCACGTTTGGATTGAACACCTGGCGGGCATCGTGAATACGTTCGCAGAGGGTCGCAATGGCCACTTCCGGATAGTGATCCAGATTGTCCGCCACCTGATTGATCAACGCCGGCGGAATCAGGGGTTCATCGCCCTGAACATTCACAACCCTGTGCTCAGGGGCCAGACCCAGCTTTCTGGCGACTTCTTCCAACCGGTCAGTGCCACTGGCGTGATGAGGGGATGTCATCACCACCTCTGCACCGAAGTGCTGGCAGGCTTGCTGAATCCGTTCGTCATCCGTGGCAACCACAACCCGGTCGGCCCGACTTTCACCGGCACGCTCGCACACATGCTGGATCATCGGCTTGCCGGCAATCATGGCCAAGGGCTTGCCGGGTAACCGGCTGGAGGCAAAGCGGGCGGGAATGACAACGGTAAATGACATGCGGATGCGTCCTGCTGGCGGAGGGATCAGTGTTTATCGAGGCGCTCGTCAGTGCTCAGTGTGCGGGCCTCGCTGGCCAACATGACCGGAATGCCTTCGCGAACCGGAAAGGCCATGGCGTCGTGGTAGCAGGTTAACTCGGTACGCGCCTCGTTGAGTTTGAGCTCGCCCTTGCACACCGGGCAAGCCAACATCGCCAGCAATTTTTTATCCATGAGGTGTTCTCCCAATATTTTGTTGTTGCAACAGCTCAGAACAGGCGCTGAGCCGCTCCAGAAATCGTTGTTCGAAAGGTTCAGACAAGCAGGCTTCGACGGTCAATACCCAGGCATTTTCTGGGGCAAACTCCCGACACTTAACCGCATCTTTGGCGGTCATCACCAGCCACTCGCCAGGGCTGGAGCCAAGATCTTCCGGACGAAATCGATGATGGTCCGCCAGGGCAACCTCCTCAACCTCGGCCCCCAGGGCCCTGAGGGTGTCAAAGAAACGTGCAGGGTTTCCGATACCGGCAACAGCGCGCACCGACTGCCCCTTGAGAGCATCAGGTGCCAGCGTTTCGCCAGAATTCAGGTTGACCACCGCAGAGGGCCGCAACGCCATGGCATGAATGTCAGGGTGTTCGATATTGGCAAATTCACCCATCGACTGGCCTGGCTGCGGGAATTCTGCTCCGTTCAGGATGACAAAATCCACCGTCGCCAGTCGCGAGGTCGGCTCCCGCAGGGGCCCTACCGGTATCAGAGCGCCGTTGCCAACGCCGCGCCGGGCATCAAAAACAGCCAGCTCTATGTCTCTTGGCAATCGATAATGCTGAAGGCCATCGTCGCAAATCAGCACATCGCCCAGATTCTGCTCCAGAGCCCAATGCGCACCCCGGCAACGATCCGGATCTACCACCACCGGGCACCCGGTGGCCAACGCCAACATCAGAGGTTCGTCCCCACTGGCAGTGACCGCGGTGGAGGCAGTGACCAATAACGGGTAGTGATCACTCTTGCCACCGTAACCGCGACTGAGGATGACCGGTCGCCATCCAGCCTGCTGCATCCGCTGCACCAGCCGCGCCGTTAACGGCGACTTGCCGGTGCCTCCGACGGTGATATTACCGACCACAACAACCGGGACCGGCAAAGCCTCGTTTCGGGCCTGCCAGGCTTTGCGTCTTTTCGATTCGGAAACAACGCGGTACAGCCAGGCTAGCGGCGCCAGTATGGCCAGGGGTTTGCTCTGGCCATACCACAAACGGTCAATCAGGCTGCCACTCATGCATGCTCGCTGAACTGTATCTGGTGCAACTGGGCGTAGGCGCCGTCTGCCGCAAGCAGCTCTTCATGGGTGCCAGATTCAACAATGTGCCCTTTGTCCATCACCAGGATCCGGTCGGCTTTTTCAATGGTGGACAAGCGGTGCGCGATCACCAGCGTGGTCCGGCCAGCCATCACGGTTTCAAGAGCCTCCTGAATATGTCGTTCAGACTCGGTATCGAGAGCCGAGGTCGCTTCGTCCAGAATCAAAATCGGAGCATTCTTCAAGAGCGCACGGGCGATCGCCAAACGTTGACGCTGTCCGCCAGACAGCATGACGCCATTGTCGCCGATCATCGTATCCAGACCTTCCGGCATCCGATCGATAAACTCCAGAGCATGAGCCTTGGCAGCCGCTTCCCGAACTTCCTCACGGCTACAGTCACGCAACGCACCGTAAGCGATGTTAGCGGCGATGGTGTCGTTGAAAAGCACCACGTTCTGGTTAACGAGAGCAATCTGGGATCGCAAGCCTTTGAGAGAAAATTCCTTCAAAGAACGCCCATCAATCCGGATATCACCATCGGTGTATTCATAAAACCGCGGCAACAGGCTGACCATGGACGACTTGCCACTGCCAGAGCGGCCCACCAGCGCAACGCTCTGACCGGCAGGAACCTTGACTGTGATGCCATCCAGCACATTATCCAGCTGGTCACGGTAACGGAAGCACACCTTATCGAACTCGATGTCGCCGTTCACCCGATCGGGGGAGTACTTGCCGTCGTCTTCTTCCGGCTCTTCGTCCATGGTTTCGAACACATCGTAGGCCGCGGCAACACCTTTCTGAATCTTGGCGTGTACTGAAGTAACCTGGCGGATAGGTTTGGCCATGGTGGTTGCTGCGGTGATAAAGGCAATCAACTGACCGGTGCTCATTTCACCTCGAATTTCAGGTGCCAGCATGGTCCAGACCAGAGCCGCTATGGCGATGGCCACCAACACCTGAATCACCGGCACGCTGATGGCCTGGGTGGACGCCATCTTCAGGCTCTGCTTCAGGTTCCGGTTACTGACATCACGAAACCGTTCACGCTCATAATCCTCTCCACCGAAAGTCCGAACCACGCGGTAGCCGGAAATCGTCTCCGAGGCGACATGGGTAATATCGCCCATCGAGCCCTGAATTCGCTGACTTATCTTGCGAAAACGCTTACTGGCATAGTTCACGACCAGGCCGATCACCGGCCCCACCGTCAGGAACACCAGGGTCAGCTTCCAGTTGGTGTAAAGCATGAAGCCCAGCAGCCCAACAATGGTCAGGCCTTCGCGCAGGGTAATGGTAATGGCGTTGGTGGCGGCCTCGGCCACCTGCTCCACGTTAAACGTGAGCTTGGACACCAAACGCCCGGCCGCGTTGTCGTCAAAGTAGCGGGACGGCAGGCTCATCAGACGATCAAACACGTCATTTCTGAGCGCATTGATGACCTGACGGCCAACATAGCTGATGAAATACTGACTGAAAAACGTCCCTACCCCACGCAATGCAAAAATACCGACGATCAAACTGGTGAGCATCAGCCGGTTCTGATCGGTCGGGTTTTCGATCGCCGTAATCACATACTCCATCGCTGCCGCCATACCGGTGGATGCGGCGGCATAAATGATGTTGCCGAATACAGCAAGCGAAAACGCAAACCAGAACGGTTTTACATAACGAAGCAGACGTTTGTATGTTGCCCAGCTGCTGACGGGCGGGACCGGGAGCGGCTCAGGCCTGGAATCAATCACGGATTCTCAGCCTCCCGCTCTGTGGTTATGCTCAGTTTGGCAAACCCCAGGCGACCGGCCACATCCATGGCACGTACAACATATTCATGGGGAGTCCGGGCATCCGCTGTAATGATATACGGCAGGCTATTGTCCCCCTCAGCCAATTCACTGACACCCCGCTCGAGGGTCTCACGACGGTTATTGACCAGCGTCCGTTCATTAAGCATGTACTGACCTGCAGCATTGATCACGACGTCAATCTGACGAAGCTCTGATGGCGAGGCCGGCTCACCACTTGCCTCAGGCAACTCTACCTGCAGGTGACTTTCCCGGGTGAAGGTGGTGGACACCATAAAGAAAATCAGCAGCAGGAACACCACATCAATCAGTGGCGTCAGGTCGACCCCGACTTCCTGGCTTCTCTGGCGCTTGAACTTCACGGCGTTCAGGCTCCTTCCACGTCGATTTCACGGTCACCATGAACCACTTCGACCAGCTTGATGGCTTCCTGCTCCATATTGACCACCAGCTCATCAACACGACGAATGAAATAACGATGACAGATCAGTGCCGGAATGGCGACACTCAACCCTGAGGCCGTGGTAATCAATGCTTCGGAAATGCCACCGGCAAGGTTGCCGGCATTGCCAACACCTGCCAGCTGGATCTCGGCAAAGACCTTGATCATACCGATAACGGTGCCAAGCAAGCCCAGCAACGGGGTAATCGTGGCAATGGTGCCCAGCGGGTTCAGGAAGCGTTCGAGTTCATGAATAACCTGACTGGCCTCATGCTCAATACTTTCTTTCATGATATCCCGGCCGTGCTTGGCATTGATCAGCCCGCCAGCGAGGATGCGCCCAAGGGGAGAAGACCCCTGCAACGCCTTTAGCTTGCGCCCGTTAAGTTCTTTCTTCTTGATCCAGCGCCAGAGTTCATTAATGGACTGAACGGGCGCGACCCTTGAGGGCCTGAGCGTCCAGAATCGCTCCAGAACAATGGCAAGCGCCAGGATGGAACAGGCAACAATCGGCACCATCAGGATGCCACCAGCTTTCAACAGCTCGAACACGCTTGATCTCCCTGATTAATGACAAGCCGCGCTACTTTAGCATAGCTACCGGTTGAGGCCACACCCGGAATGTCACGGTGTATTACATTGATCACGGGTGAGGCCGGGGCCGCTTATCCAGAAGGGGGAAGAATGCCGCAATTCACTGATTTCCGGACCATCCCGGCCCAACGTAATCACGATCTCGCCGGAGCAGGCCGTGTTCAATGCCGGCACACCTGCAGTCCGGTAACCACGCGCAACATCCGGATGTGGGTGGCCAAAACGATGGCGGTATCCGGCGGTGTAGATTACCCAGTCGGCTCGTAAAGCGCTCACCCAGCTCGTCGATGAAGACGTTTTACTGCCGTGATGGGGAGCCAGCACCACTCGATGCTCGACGGTCTGATCAAACCAGTCCACACCGTATGGCCCGAGCATTTCAGCTTCTTGCTTGCGAGTAATGTCACCGGTCAACCACAGGTCGGTGGACGACAACTCGTGATGGATGCGCAAAACACAGGAGGCGTCGTTGCCTGAACGCCCAGCTTTTGATCGCCAGAACTCGAAAGACAAGCCCTGCCAGCCAAAACCCTGTCGCGGGCATTCACCGACAATCAACTCTCTTTCCGACAACGTCTCACCAACAACCTCAGGCTCGCCGCTGCTGATGCGCCCGATCTCAACAGCCGCCGCTAATGGCTCGAGCCCACCGGCGTGATCGTTGTCGCCATGACTGAGTACAAGGTGGTCAATTCTGCGCACACCCAGAGCCTGCAAACCCGGGATCAAGGTAGAGTCGACTGCCGAAAATACGCCCCGCAGCTCCGGGCCAGTATCGTACACCAGCGCTTTGTCGCCTGCCCGCACCAGAACAGCCAACCCCTGCCCGACATCCCAGATCCTTATCTCCGGCTCTTCGATATAGCTATTCGACGATAACTGTCCGCCTCCTCCCGCCAGAATCACCCATAGACCGATAACGCAGGCGGCCATCAGGCGAAACGACCGGTCTGGGTAACGGAGCAACACCAGAACCACCATCGCCAGTATTGCCAGCAAGCCGGGAGAAGCCGTCGGCGCCATCACCGAAACGAACGTTGCCCAGGACTCAACCCACTCAAGCCAGGCCATCAGCACGCCAAGAGCCAGATCAAACGCACTGGCGACCCACTCCACAAGCGCACCACCAGAGACCAGAACCAGAAATGTGCCGACAAACAAAAGCGGCATAACCACCAGTGACACCCAGGGAATGGCCAGCAGATTGGCAAGCAAACCGGCCGCCGGTTGCGATTGCCCGAGCCCGACAAGCAATGGCCACAAACCCGCAAAAACCGACACTTGGGCGAGCAACAAACCCTTCAGCCATCCGGGACTGCCCAGCGTGCCGGAGAATACCATCAGCAGCGCTGCCACTGCGCCAAATGACAGCCAGAACCCCTGATCCAGAGGCGCAAAAGGGTCCAGTACAAGCACCAGAAACAGGGCCACTGCAAAAGGTCGCCAGACACTGACCTCGCGGGCAATCAGAAGATAGGCACCACCAACCACAACCATCACAAAAGCTCGCCGTGTAGGCACCGAGAATCCGGCCACCAGGGCATAGAACAGACAGGCAACCAACACCAGAACAAACGCCACCCTTCGGCGCCCATGCTCCCGCCCCCATCGGGCAGGCAAGACCAGGCCTGCCCTGCGAGCAAGCAAACCGGCACCGATGGCCACCAGGCCAAGATGAAGCCCTGAAATAGCGACCAGATGAATGGTCCCGGTTGACCTGAGCGTTTGCCAATGTGCGTCGCTCAAATAACCCCGGTTACCGATCAGAAGTGAAGCAATCAACGGGTAGCTCTGGGCATTGGAGAACTGATGGTGCGTAGCAACGGCCACAGACTGGTGCCAGTGATGGTAGCGGCAATGCCAGCCACAGAGGACGGAGGCATCCTCAGCCACCGCCCTGACCGTCCCCGTGGCCCGATAGCCATGCCGAAACAGCCAGTCCTCATATCGGAAGCCCTTTCCATTAAGGGTTCCGTGGGGTTGCTTTAGTACAACATCGAGTTTGAGCAGATGACCGGGAAGAGACTGGCCATCGCGGCCATACCACGACAACCGGATTTTCTCAGGCAGTTTCTCGATATCGGCGGAGGTATCAAGTCCATGCCAGCCAGAAACACAAAGACTGAACCGCAGGCTGTCAAAACTCCCTCGTTGCGGCAGATCACAGAGATAGCCGGACACCGTCAGCCGCTCACCTTCGATCTCCGCAGGCAGCCGCTCAGACAACCGGGAATCGGCATGCCAGACAGACCAAAGCAGGCCCAACAGCATAAAAAGCAAACCGTGGCACAACCAGCGGACAAGGGGCGATTTACAGCACAGCGCGCTCCCCGCCATCATCGCAATGGCCACAAACAACAAAGGGTACGGTGGTAAAACTGTCAGCTGATACAGTAAGATGACGCCGCACGAGAATGCGATAACGCAGGTAACGCCACTCGCGCCATTTTCAGGCGTTCGATCATTGCAAAGTAAACCGGACAATCCTTGTCCTCCAGTGCGTAAGCCCGGCCTCTATGATGTGCCGGATAATATTCATTGCGACGCAACAGGCCGAACTTCCGATGCCCAAGAAGTTCATGAAACGGTATCTGCCCACTCCAGAGAAAGTGCGATCGATTAAATCGCTGCACTTTCTTGGCGATATCCTTCATGAACCAAACCTGTGGCACATAAACCGCCACTGTGTGTCACGGGCATTCCTGATCGGTATCTTCCTGGCGTTTATCCCTATGCCCTTTCAGATGGTCGCTGCTGCGTTCATGGCGATCTGGATCAATGCCAACCTGCCGCTCTCGGTCGCTCTGGTCTGGATCAGTAATCCACTAACTATGCCGCCGATGTTCTACTTCAACTACAAAGTGGGTGCATGGATACTCGACCGGCCGGTGTTGGCCTTTGAATTTCAAGTCTCCTGGACCTGGTTGAGCAGTCGCCTGATGGATATTGGCGTCCCACTCTATGTCGGCTCGCTAATCGTCGCCACCGTGGCCGCCTGCACCGCCTATCTGGCTATCCAGTTTTTATGGCGGCGCAAGATCCGAACGGACTGGCAGGTTCGCCGTCAAGCCAGAAGGGCCGAAAAAAAGGCTCGTAAAGACGCCCGCAATCAGGCCTCCTGAACCAGTCGCCCCTGCTCGAGCCGAAGCACCCTACCAAGGCTGCGGGCCATTTTCATGTCGTGCGTGACCATGACGAAGGCAATGCCTGACTGATCCCGCAGATCCTCGATTAACGCCCTGATGCCCTCTCCCGTGTGCTCATCCAGATTGCCGGTGGGCTCATCCATCAACACACAGTCCGGCTCGTTCACCAGAGCACGAGCGATGGCCACTCGTTGACGTTCGCCACCAGACAGCTCCGAAGGTTTGTGCCTGAGGCGCTCTCCAAGCCCTACCCTCACCAGCAGCGATTCGGCTTTCGCCTTGGCGCTTGTCAGAGTTTGCCCACCGAGGGCGCAGGGCATCATGACATTCTCGAGGGCCGAAAACTCCGGCAGTAGGTGGTGAAACTGATATACAAAGCCCAGATGGCCATTTCGGAACCGGGCACGGCCCGCCTCCGACAGTCGATGAATATCCACATCACAAATATGGATCTGCCCCGAAGACGGACGGTCCAGCCCCCCCAATAGATTCAGCAGGGTAGTTTTACCCGCACCGCTACTGCCCACAATAGCCACAGTCTCACCAGCGCTTACTTCCAGGGAAATGTCGGAAAAAATAGTCAGTACCTCCGGCCCCTCGGAATAGGTGCGGGTCACGTGCCGACAATCGATGACCAGGGGCTTGCCCGCGTTCTGTTCAGGATTACTCATAACGCAATGCCTCCGCTGGTTCGATTCTTGACGCCCGCCATGCCGGGTAGATGGTTGCCAGTAAACTGAGGACCAACCCGGCACTGCTGATAACAGCCACATCACTCCATTGCAGTTGTGACGGCAGGTAGCTGATAAAATAGACGTCCGAGCTCAGGAACTGGTGCCCTAACAGGTTTTCCAGCCAGGCAATGAAGGCGCTGATGTTCAAGGCGCCTAGAATGCCCAACGCTGTACCCATGAGGGTTCCAAAAACCCCTATAACCGCACCCTGGATGATGAAAATCCGCATAACCCGGCCCGGCGTGGCACCCATGGTACGAAGAATCGCGATATCTGCGGTCTTGTCGGTGACCACCATGACCAGTGTGGACACGATATTGAACGCCGCCACCGCCACGATAAACATCAGCAGCAGTCCGATCATGGTTTTTTCCATGCGGATCGCCTGGAACAGGTTGCCGTGGGTACGCGTCCAGTCAGACACGTAATAACGCCCGCCCAGGTCCTGAGCCACCTGATTGACGACACGGGGTGCCGCAAACAGATCATCCACCAGCAGCCGGACACCCTCTGCGCGACCACCGGTGCGCATCAGCCGCGCGGCATCGTCCATATGGATCAGGGCATAGTTGCCGTCCAGTTCGGCTCCGACACTGAAAATACCCTTGACCGTAAACCGCTTCAGCCTGGGTAGCACCCCGGCAGGCGTCACTGAGGCTTCCGGCAGCACGACCGTCAACTTGTCCCCGACCTGCAAACGCAAGCTGGAGGCCATCAAACGGCCGATGATGATGCCAAATTCACCGGATTTGAGCTGACCGAGGTCGCCCTCGATAAAATGATTCTCAATGATCGATACTGAGGCTTCTTCCTCAGGCAGGATGCCGTTCAGCATGACACCCCGAACATCACCACCACCAGTCACCATGCCCTGCCCCTGAATAAACGGAGCAGCGGCAAGAACCCGAGGATGCTCCTGAACGCGGCGGTCGATCTCTTCCCAGTCTTCGAGGGGGCCAGACGCACCCTGAATCGTGGCGTGAGGCACCATGCCCAGAATGCGCTGCTTGAGTTCACGGTCAAAACCGTTCATGACCGACAGCACGATGATCAGCACTGCCACCCCGAGCATCAGCCCGAGCATGGAGGTCAGGGATATGAAGGAGATAAAGTGATTACGTCGTTTGGCGGCGGTGTATCGCAAGCCAATATAGAACGATAAAGGTCTGAACATGAGGAGGTGCCTGCGCTACCTTCGGGTCGGTCGTGGTTTGATATCCCGGGGCCCTTACTCGCTCCCGGGAAACTGCTAAACTACTCTGTACTAATAAAAAATTTGCCCAGCGGAGAAAGAATGCCAGGTTCACGCGCTACGCCTCAGACCACTGACTCAAAATCCGACCGGAGAGAGTATTTTCGGATTGAGGATCATATTGGCCTCGAAATCCGGCGACTCAACCGTGATGAAGACAACCACCAGGATGCGTTCGATGGCACTCCGCTGGAAAGTCTCAAAGCTGAATTTCGCCGACTTGATCAGGACGTCAAAGCGCAACTTGCCAGCTTGGCTGAACGCGATCGTTTGTTGACCGGATTGATCAAATCAATGAACAGCAAGCTCGACACGCTGGCGCGCATTATCGCCTTTGAGCAAAATCCGTTGCAACCGGAAGACTGGCAGGATGTGACCCTGAGCGAGGGCGGCCTGTCTTTTTACAGCAACACACCAGCCTGGAGCCCCGGGGACCGTATCGCAGTCCGCATGACCCTGCCACCCGAACTCTACCAGCCACAAGCGGTCGCCGAAATCCTGACCGCAGAACCGGACGAGCGTGGTGGCGCAAGGGTTCACACCAAATTTGTGCAATTGGAAGACAGCGATCGCCAACAAATTGCCCGCCATGTGATGCGCTGGCAAATCCGGCAACGTCAAAAAGAGTAAACTGACAAAAAACACTGACTTTTATCCGTTTTTTCGGGATATTACGTTTTATCCATATCTCGCGGTCCGTGTCGCGGGGAACTGGCATTAATGGAGAACTCAATGAAAAACAGATCAACACTGATCACTGCAATGGCCCTGACCGGGCTGATGTCGACCGGCATTGCCAGCCAGTCACACGCCGAGCAGCTGGCCGTTCCGGTCGGCAGCCAGGCTGACCGCAGTGAGATAAGCTTGCCCACCACCGGCATGAGCCAGGATTCAGTTCGTAATCGCTGGGGTGCTCCGCAGGACATGAAAGGCCCGGTTGGCGAACCACCCATCAGCCAGTGGCACTACCCGGACTTCATTGTTTATTTTGAACAGGATCGGGTGTTGCACTCCGTCGTCAAGCGCAACCGCTGACAGCTCTTCTAAGCGTTCAATTTTCTCTGTTCATGGCCTGACGTTATCGCAACGGTCAGATAGAATGGCGACTTTTGCGAACCAAGGTGACAAATACAGTGACTTCCAAGCGAATGTTGCCTGCGGAGTGGGCACCCCAGAGCGCAGTGATGTTGACCTGGCCTCACCCCGGTACAGACTGGGCCCGCATCATGGCAGATGTCGAGCCGGTGTTCCTGACCATTGCCCGGCAGGTGCTTCGATTTGAGCATCTTTTGATCAGCTGTGAGTTTGTGGCACGCCTGCAGGAGCTGGGGCGGGAGCTGAACAACTACGCCGAGGCAGAAGGCCTGCCCGGTCGGGTTATCACAGTGCCTGCCCCGGCCAACGACACCTGGGCCCGCGATCATGGGCCGATTACCGTGAACACCGGTGAGAGCTTTGAAATACTGGATTTCAGCTTCAACGCCTGGGGTGGCAAGTTTCCTTGGGAAAAAGACAACGCCCTGAACCAGCACCTGGCCAATGCCGGCGTTTTTGGCAAGCACCCGCTGCAACCCGTTGACTTCGTACTTGAAGGTGGCTCCATAGAATCTGATGGCAATGGCACCATTCTGACCACCAGCGAATGCATGTTGACGCCGTCCCGAAACCCCACGATGGACCGCTCAGCCATTGAGCAACTGCTATCGGAAATGCTTGGAGCGGATCGAATTCTCTGGCTCAACCACGGTTATCTGGCAGGTGACGACACCGACAGCCACATCGACACCCTGGCCCGGTTCTGCGCCCGCGACCATATCTGTTACGTGTCCTGCCCCGGTGTCGCGGACGAGCACTACAGTGCGCTGGCGGCCATGGAAGAAGAGCTCCAGGAATTCCGCCAGCAAGACGGCAGCCCTTACAAGCTCACAGTCTTGCCGTGGCCCGATGCCATCCATGATGAGGATGGCGAACGCTTGCCCGCCACCTATGCCAACTTCCTCATTATCAACGGGGCCGTTTTACTGCCGGTATACGACGTACCGCAAGATCAAGAAGCGATTCGCATCCTGGCTGAGATTTTCCCCGACCGGGAAATCATACCCATCAACTGTCGCCCCCTGATTCACCAACATGGCAGCCTTCATTGCGTCACCATGCAGATTCCCTCAGGAGTGATTGATCTATGAGAGAAAAAGCCGACGCCAACCAGCTCAAAATTGCCGCAATCCAGCAAAAATGCAGCGAGGATAAATCCGCCAGCCTGGCCACCTCGGAAATGCTGATTCGTGAAGCCGCCAAAGGCGGCGCGCAATTGATCGTATTGCAGGAACTGCACGCCACCCTGTATTTTTGCCAGACCGAAGACACCTCCGTGTTCGAGTTGGCGGAACCCATCCCAGGGCCGACCAGCAACCGCTTGTCGGCCCTGGCAGACGAACTGAACGTTGTTCTGGTCGGCTCAATTTTTGAGCGCCGGATGAACGGGGTCTATCACAATACATCCGTCGTGTTTGATACCGACGGCAGCCTGGCCGGCATATATCGCAAGATGCACATTCCGGATGACCCGGGCTTTTACGAGAAATTCTATTTCACCCCCGGCGACGCCCAATTTAACGAAGGCCACAGCGGCTTCACCCCCATCTCCACCTCCCTCGGCAAACTCGGAGTGCTGGTGTGCTGGGATCAGTGGTACCCGGAAGCCGCACGCCTGATGGCACTGGCCGGAGCCGAACTGTTGATTTACCCCACAGCCATCGGCTG
>LJZQ01000002.1:0-128745 GCA_001314845.1 Marinobacter excellens HL-55 | reverse complement strand
ATCACCGACGAGCCACAAGAGCAGGAACGCCAGCTCGAGGCCTGGGTGACGGTACAGCGAGGCCATGCCATCGCCAACAACCTGCCGGTCATTGCACCCAACCGGGTAGGCACGGAGCCAGACCCGTCAGGTCACGGTGACGGTATCCGATTCTGGGGTAACAGTTTTATCTGCGGACCACAGGGCGAATTCCTGGCACGGGCAGACGATCATAGCGAACGCATACTCACCGCCACCCTGGATCGCAGCCGCACCGAATCCGTTCGCCGTATCTGGCCGTATCTCCGTGACCGGCGCATTGACGCCTACGGTGACATTCTGAAACGGGTACGGGACTGAGACCTGCATGAAACAGAAAATGGACAGCGTTGTTAACGAACTCAACAAAATTCTGTTGGGCAAGGATACTCAGGTAAGGCTCGCCCTGTGCGGACTGCTGGCTCAGGGCCATCTGCTGATTGAAGACATACCCGGCATGGGCAAAACCACCTTGTCCCACGCCCTGGCCAAAATCATGGGCTTGAGTTATCAGCGCATCCAGTTCACCAACGACCTGTTGCCGGCGGATGTTCTGGGCTACTCCATGTACGACAAACAGGCTGGCAGCTTAGTCTTCCATCAAGGGCCCATCTTTGCTCAGGTGGTGCTCGCGGACGAGATCAATCGCGCGTCGCCACGAACCCAGAGTGCCTTGCTTGAGGCCATGGAAGAACGACAGGTGTCTATCGAGGGCGAAACCCGGCCCTTGCCCTCACCGTTCTTCGTGATTGCCACCCAGAACCCGATAGAACAGGGCGGCACCTTTCCGCTACCCGAATCTCAGCTTGACCGGTTTCTGATGCGTTTACGCCTCGGTTACCCGGATCCAAAAGCCGAGCGCGAACTGCTCGAAGGTGAGGATCGCCGTTCGCTGACAGATCGCTTGCAGGCGATATTGCCCCACGACGAACTGAAGGCAATGCAGGCTGCCGTTAACGATGTTTCTGCCAGCCCTGCCCTGCTGGATTACCTGCAGCGCCTGCTCGAACAGAGCCGGCGCATGCCCGGACTGCTCTATGGACTGTCACCTCGGGCCGGCATCGGCCTGCTCAGGGCATCGAAAGCCTGGGCTCTGATGGCCGGACGTAACCATGTTCTGCCAGACGATGTGCAGGCAGTGTTCCCATCCGTCGCCGAACATCGCCTTGAACAGGGTGAATCCGGTAAAAGCAAGGAACGGATCAGACAGCTACTGGCCACCGTCTCCGTACTTGAATAATGCGGCAGCGGCCTCATCTATCTGATTAGATTTTCTAAACACCAGCGAGAACCTCATGAGCGAAACCCGACACTCCCGCCTGATCATTCTAGGCTCCGGCCCGGCCGGTTACACTGCTGCCGTCTACGCAGCCCGCGCCAACCTGAATCCGACACTGATTACCGGTATTGAGGTGGGTGGTCAGCTCACAACCACAACCGACGTTGATAACTGGCCAGGCGACAACGACGGCGTTCAGGGCCCCGAGCTGATGCAGCGTATGCAAAAGCACGCAGAACGCTTTGAAACCTCGATCGTTTACGACACCATCAACGAAACCGACCTGAGCTCCCGGCCGTTCCGCCTCAAAGGCGACAGCGGCGAGTACACCTGCGATGCGCTGATCATCGCCACCGGTGCTTCCGCCATGTATCTGGGGCTTGAGTCGGAAGAAAAGTTCAAAGGCCAGGGCGTCTCTGCCTGCGCAACCTGTGATGGTTTTTTCTACCGCAAACAGAAAGTCGCCGTGATTGGTGGTGGTAACACCGCCGTTGAGGAGGCTCTGTACCTGTCCAACATTGCGGATGAGGTGACATTGGTTCACCGTCGCGACAAGCTGCGTGCTGAAAAGATCCTGCAAGACAAGCTGTTCGAAAAAGCCAAGAGCGGCAACGTCAAGATTGTCTGGAACCATACCCTGGATGAAGTTCTCGGTGACGGTACCGGTGTGACCGGCATGCGCATCAAAAGCATGGAAGACGGCAGCACCCGGGACATGGAGCTGGCCGGCGTATTCATCGCCATTGGCCACAAACCCAATACCGACCTGTTTGAAGGCCAACTGGATATGGAAAACGGTTACATCCGCATTCAGTCCGGACTTGGCGGCATGGCCACTCAAACCAGCATTCCCGGCGTATTTGCCGCCGGCGATGTAGCCGACCATGTCTACCGCCAGGCCGTTACCTCCGCCGGCTTTGGCTGCATGGCAGCCCTTGATGCGGAAAAATTCCTGGATCAGCAAGACTGATCCGGATAAGCGTTTTATGACCTCGCTACCCTGGCTGGATCCGGACCAGTTCTGGTTTCCTCCCGCTGATGAAGCACTGGAAGATCCGGATGGCCTTCTGGCCTTGGGTGGCGATCTGTCATCGGAGCGGTTGTTGTTGGCGTACCGCAACGGGATTTTTCCCTGGTTCAGCGATGATCAGCCCATACTGTGGTGGTCACCCAACCCCCGATGCGTGCTGATTCCTGATCAGATCCACATCTCCCGGAGTCTTCGGCGAACCCTTAATCAGCGTCGGTTTCAAGTGACGGCCGATCGGTGCTTCAGCCGTGTTATCCGCCTTTGCGCCACAACCCGGGCTGAGGGCACCTGGATTACCGATGACATGATTGCCGCCTACACGGGGCTGCATCGCCAGGGGCATGCGCACTCTATCGAAGTATGGAACCAGCAGGGCGAGCTGGCTGGAGGCATGTACGGTGTCGCTCTTGGGCGCTGCTTTTTCGGTGAATCCATGTTCTCTCTTGAAACCAATGCCTCAAAAGTGTTGATGGTGCACCTGGCGCGCCAACTGGCGGTTTGGGGGTATCGCTTGATGGACTGCCAGGTGGAAAGCAGTCACCTTATGACCATGGGGGCCCGAACGATTCCCCGTGCCGAATTTTTATCTATACTCAGGGCATGCGTGAATCAGACAGCGGATCAGCCAGACTGGTCATTCACCTGGCAATGGACAGGCCCGGAGGTATAAATGAGTAATCTGAGAACACTCGTTTTCTTTGCCACCCCGCCCCACGATTGCAGCTATCTGCCAGACAAGGAAGCCACCACCATGTTTGTGGACCCGCGGGCCCACATCGACAAAAAGCTGTACAGTCAATTGACTGCGCTGGGCTTTCGGCGCAGCGGGTCACACTACTACCGCCCCCATTGTGAACATTGCAACGCGTGCATTCCGGTCCGACTGAAAGTGGATCAGTTTCAACCCGACCGAAACCAACGCAGAGTGTGGCGAAAGAACGAAGACATCACCTGTAAACTTGTCCCGGCAACCTTCAGCGAGCGCTACTACCGGCTGTATGCACACTACATAGAGGAGCGTCACCGGGATGGTGATATGTATCCACCCTCAAAGGAGCAGTTCACATCGTTCCTGGTAGAGGGCTCAACCGAGTCCTGGTTTCTGGAAATGTCGATGGGTGATGACCTGGTCGGACTGGCGGCGGTGGATCTACTGGATGACGGGTTGTCTGCAATCTATACCATTTTTGCCCCGGAACTCGAACTCCGGAGCCTGGGCACCTTTGCGGTGCTCTGGCAAATCGAAGAGGCAAAACGGCAGGGATTGCCGCATCTGTATCTGGGCTACTGGATCAAGGAATGCCGCAAAATGAACTATAAAAATCGGTTCAAACCCATTGAAGCACTGCGAGACGGCCACTGGCGAGAGCTGGAAACCGACTGAATTTTGCCAAACGTTAAGAAATCAGGCAGAATTGCGCAATTTAAAATCACCGAAAAGTATTCCGAACGAGGTTTTTACTGAATGGCGAAATCAGATGTCATTGAAATGGAAGGCGTTATTCTAGACACCCTTCCAAACACTATGTTCCGTGTCGAGCTGTCCAACGGCCACGTTGTGACCGCGCACATCTCAGGAAAAATGCGCAAGAACTACATCCGCATCCTGACCGGAGACAAGGTCAAGGTTGAACTGACGCCTTACGACCTGAGCAAGGGCCGCATCGTCTACCGCGCCCGTTAATGCAAAGTGACATCTGAAAAGCCCCGCAATCTGCGGGGCTTTTTTGTTTGTACCCGAACTTATTCCCGGTTCTGATCCGAACACTCTCCGGCACCCGGATTGGTGTAGCAACGGATCTTGCGCAATATGGTCATCATGTCTTCGTGATAAACCGCCGAGGCCAGCGGCGCATCCTGGCCTTGATCAGAAAGCAGATCGATGCGCACCTGCCTCAGCATCTCCTGGTACTCCCGCATGTCCTCGGGTGCGATGTCGACCCAACGCTCCTCGGGAATACGATCCTCAAACTGCCGAATAACCCGTATCGCCTCCTGGTAGAGCCGGGCCATCAGCTTTCGGGATTCGCGTACAAATTCCGGGCTGAACTCACCTTCCCTGGCCACCAGCTGAACCGTCACCTGGCCCACCGGGTAACGTATGATGCCGCCCCGGTCGCCCGCACCCCGGAACATCTCAAGCACCTCCCAGGCGGCGGCTGGCGCGTAGCTGATATCCGCCTGCCCAGAATTGAACAATCGAGCAAAGTTCGAAATGGTGGCCGCCACCGGTTTAGCACCGACAAATTCCACCAGGTGACGAGCGTCGTGGTGACCCTCAAACACAGTGATACGTTTATCAGTGAGGGCAGCAACATGGTTGATGTCACGGTCATTCACAAACAGGTAGGCCGCTCCCATGGGCGCAACACCAAGCACTTCATAGCCACCCTGACTCAAATGTCGTGCAATTCGGGGCCCGGGCAAACCCTGCAGCAACACCCGGAGATCCTCGTAGTAAGGCACCGCCCCGATGGCACTGATGGAACCGGTGAAATCATTGAAATTCCGCACCCCCATATCGGTCAATGCCACGAGATCACAACGTCTCTGCTGGAAATCGCGGACAGCCAGATCCTCATCGCTGTAGGGCTGCATCGCCAATGACACGCCCGCGCCTATCGCACTGCGCTGATAATCCCGGAGCATCTGATACACAAAGCCATTGGCACCAGCCACATCAAAAACACAGAACTGCTTTCTTTCCGTTGCCGCCAGTGCCGGCCGCAGAATCAGAAATAACAGGCCTGCAATGAGCACGAGCTTAAGTGGGAGTTGACAGAGCTTCTTCATCAGGCTTGCTTCCTTATCGTTGTTCTTGGCGAGCCGCGGACATTCACTGCGGACTTAACGCCTAAAACTGACAGAAGTCTTCCTGAATTGGATTGACGCTACGGCCTGTTTGGCAGGCCAAATTCGGCCAACAGGCCAAAAAAAACCGCTGTCGGGACCGACAGCGGTTTTGTGAAGCACGGACAAACGGTCAGATCACAGCGCTTCAGCCGGCTCGTCCTCGTAGTCGAACACCAGCTCATCGTCTTTCAGCTGAATGAAGACATCACCACCTTTCTCCGCCAGCCTGCCAAACAGAATCTGCTCAGCCAGGGGTCGCTTGATCTTGTCCTGAATCAGACGGGCCATCGGCCTGGCGCCCATGGTGACGTCGTAGCCCTTCTCCGCCAGCCAGGACTTCGCCGCTTCGTCCACATGCAGTACCACATGCTTTTCGTCCAGTTGCGCCTGCAGCTCGGTCAGGAATTTGTCCACCACATGCGTGATGGTGGCCTTCTGCAGGTCGGCAAACTGAATGATGCCATCGATACGGTTCCGGAACTCCGGCGTGAAGGTCTTGCTGATCACCTCCATACCATCACTGCTGTGGTCCTGCTCACTGAAGCCGATCGACCGGCGCGCCATGCTCTCGGCACCCGCGTTAGTGGTCATCACCAGAATCACGTGACGGAAGTCTGCCTTGCGGCCGTTGTTGTCGGTCAGGGTGCCGTGATCCATCACCTGCAGCAGCAGGTTAAAGACTTCCGGGTGCGCCTTCTCGATTTCATCCAACAGCAACACGCAGTGCGGGTGTTTGTTGACAGATTCTGTCAGCAGACCACCCTGGTCATAACCCACGTAGCCCGGGGGCGCACCGATCAGACGAGAGACGGTATGCCGCTCCATGTACTCCGACATGTCGAAACGCACCAGCTCGATCCCGAGCACCTTCGCCAGCTGCTTGGTCACCTCGGTTTTACCGACACCGGTGGGCCCGGCAAACAGGAACGCGCCTTCGGGTTTCTCTGGCGCTTTCAGACCGGCACGAGCCAGCTTGATTGCTGTCGCGAGAGACTCAATAGCCGGATCCTGCCCAAACACCACCATCTTGAGATCCCGCTCCAGGTTGCGCAGCAGATCCTTGTCGCTGGTGGACACGTTTTTCGGCGGTATCCGGGCAATGCTCGCCACGATATCTTCGATATCGGTCACATCGACCGTCTTTTTGCGCTTGTCTTCCGGCTGCAGGCGCTGCCTTGCCCCTGCTTCATCAATTACATCAATGGCCTTGTCCGGAAGATGGCGGTCAGTGATGTAGCGATCGGCCAACTCAGCGGCAACCCGCAGCGCCTGATCCGTATATTTCAGATCATGGTGCTTCTCGAAGCTTGGCTTGAGACCTTTCAGAATCTGATAGGTGTCCTCAACACTCGGCTCATTTACGTCAATTTTCTGAAAACGCCGGGCCAGAGCACTGTCTTTCTCAAAGATACCGCGGAATTCCTGGAAGGTTGTTGAACCAATGCAGCGCAGTTCACCGGAACTCAGCATCGGCTTGAGCAGGTTCGAGGCATCCATAACCCCGCCGGACGCAGAGCCGGCACCGATTATGGTGTGGATTTCGTCAATAAACAGGATGGCATGATCCTGTTTTTTCAAATCACTCAGCAGGCCCTTGAGGCGTTTTTCAAAATCACCCCGGTACTTCGTGCCCGCAAGCAAGGCGCCCATGTCGAGTGAATACACCACGGCATCCGAGATGATCTCGGGCACCTGGCCGTCAACGATGCGCTTGGCCAGGCCTTCGGCAATCGCCGTTTTACCAACGCCAGCCTCACCCACCAGCAAAGGGTTGTTCTTGCGACGGCGAACGAGAATCTGAACCACGCGTTCCACTTCGTGTTCGCGACCGATCAGCGGATCGATCCTGCCTTGCCGCGCCTGCTCATTCAGATTGGTTGCATAGCTTTCAAGTGGTCGCGAGTGCGAGCCTTCTTCTCCCGCCTCCTCATGGCCGCCATGGTCTGCGCCATCCTGATCTTCCGCGCCTTGCACCCTTGAAATGCCATGGGATACAAAGTTGACCACGTCAATCCGGGCGATGCTCTGCTTTTTCAGAACGTAGACAGCCTGACTCTCCTGCTCACTGAAGATCGCAACCAGCACATTGGCACCGGTTACCTCTTTTTTGCCGGAAGACTGCACGTGAAACACGGCTCGTTGCAACACTCGCTGAAAGCCGAGGGTTGGCTGAGTTTCGCGCTCACTGTCGGTACTCGGGATCAATGGTGTAGTGGAATCCACAAACTCGACCAGCTCATCTTCGAGCCGCTTCAGGTCTGCGCCACAGGCTTTGAGGACACCCACTGCCGATTCGTTATCGAGAAGAGCCAGCAACAAATGCTCGACGGTCATAAATTCATGACGCTTGTCCCTGGCATTTTTGAAGGCCGTATTCAGCGTCATTTCAAGATCTTTGCTCAGCATGGGCCACCCCGCCTTCTATCAGTCCGCACGTTCAATCTCGCAAAGGAGCGGGTGGTCACATTCCGAAGAATACTGATTCACCTGCGCTGCCTTTGTTTCCGCGATGTCGCGGGTATATACCCCACATACGGCTTTTCCCTGCGTATGGACGAGCAGCATCACCTGCGTCGCCTTCTCTTCGTTCATTGCGAAGAACGTCATCAGTACATCCACCACAAAATCCATGGGGGTGTAATCGTCATTAAGGAGCACAACCCTGTATCGGGCCGGACGCTGCAGAGCTGGCTTCTCGGGCGCAACACTGACACCGTCCTGGCGCCCTGGCTGTTCATCCTCCCCCTGATTGAATACTAGTAGAGAATTCTTAATTGTCCGCATGGTTCTGTTTACCGGTTTATTCGGTTTACTGACTAAATGTGGTTGCCCTACCCCCGGTTTTCAAGAGAAAGACCAGTTAAAGGCGTGCGTTATTTATCAATACGAACATGATAACGCTTCCAGACCTCGTTCAACCACTCATAAGACGATCTTGAACTCTTGACTCAAGCCCGGGTTTGGCCGACAGTTAACATGCATTGTAAAATAATGTAAATCTATGCAACTGGCATGTAACTCAATGCGGCAGCTTTGAGGTATAAGCCACACCGAGCCCGGCACGGAACAACCGCGACCGGTAGCAGCTACTCCAATAATAAGAGTGACATAAAAGGAACAGGGGAGTTCATCATGCCAAAAGGCAAGGTAAAGTGGTTCAACAACGCCAAGGGATACGGCTTTATCATCGAAGACGGCTGCAGTGATGACCTGTTTGCCCATTTTTCTTCGGTGCAAATGGATGGCTACAAAACATTAAAAGCCGGACAGACAGTCACCTTTGAGAAAAAACCCGGTGACAAAGGGGTTCACGCTGTCAACATCGTGCCGGACGAATCCGCGGCATCAGCACAGACCGCCGATGAGGCAAGACAGAGTCGCGACGGATATCCGCCCCGAGCGGTTAACGGTTAAAGACAGCACCTCACAGGCTTATACCTCCTGCCGGCATCGCCGGCGGGGCATTTTCTTTTATGCTTTTTTCAGTGGTACGAATCCGCTAGGCTTGCCTCTCTTCCGACAACTGGTCAGAAAGGATGCCGTGAATGGCGGAGCTGATACTTTTCAACAAACCTTTCCAGGTGCTGAGCCAATTCACCGACGACCGCCCCCAGAATCCCCGTGACACACTCGCCAAATGGATCCAAAAACCCGATTTCTATCCGGCCGGGCGTCTTGATTATGACTCGGAAGGATTACTGCTGCTGACCGACCACGGCGCTCTGCAAAACAGAATTGCGTCACCCAGGAACAAGATGCCAAAAACCTATTGGGTTCAGGTGGAGGGCGACATCTCCGATCAGGCAATCCGGCAACTTTGCACCGGTATCAATCTCAAAGACGGCCCCACGCAACCAGCCAAAGCGCAACGCATGCAACAACCTGCGGTCTGGCCCAGGGTTCCGCCCGTACGTTATCGGCAATCCATCCCCACCAGCTGGGTCGAGCTCACCATCAGTGAGGGCCGCAACCGTCAAGTGCGCCGGATGACAGCGGCGGTGGGCTTTCCTACGCTTAGACTGATACGCTACCGGATAGGCGATTGGACTCTCGACACCCTGCAACCGGGAGAATTCAGACTGGAAAGCATCCATATACCCGACCAACAGAAACCTGGCAGATCAACCGTCAGGGTCAACAAAACCAACAGGAGACTGCACCGGAAATGACCTGGAAACCCCACGCCACGGTGGCCGTTATTGCGGAAGATGATCATGGCCGGTTCCTGCTTGTCGAAGAAGTCAGCGATGGCAAGGTTGTCTTCAACCAACCCGCAGGCCACATCGAAGAAAACGAAGCAATTCTTGATGCGGTACGCCGAGAAACCCTGGAGGAAACCGGCTGGGAGGTGGAACCATCCTATTTTCTGGGCGTTTACACCTACAAGGCACCCAGCAACGGCGCCACCTATTACCGCTTCTGCTACGCCGCCAAAGCCATTCGACAGGTAACCTCTGAGCTTGATACCGGCATCATTGCCGCACACTGGCTGCCCCTGGACGAGGTGCGGAATCTCGGCACCAAACTGCGCAGCCCCCTGGTGCTGAAATGCATCGAGGATTACCGAAACGGACGGCAATTCCCCCTTGAAGTCGTCATCGACGGACAGACGTAACAGCCCCAAGGTGATAAAATCTCCGTTTTTAACCGGTTACCAGAAGGCCCATGACTCAGAATCCTGAAACCAAAGCCCCTCAAGATACTCACGTGATCGTCGGCATGTCCGGCGGCGTGGACTCCTCGGTTGCCGCCTGGCTGTTAAAAGATCAGGGCTACCAGGTGGAAGGCCTGTTCATGAAGAACTGGGACGAAGACGACGGTACCGAGTACTGCACCGCCATGACCGACCTCGCGGATGCCAAGGCGGTGGCCGACACTATCGGTATCAAGCTTCATACCGCCAGTTTTGCCGCCGAATACTGGGATCGGGTTTTTGAACACTTCCTGTCTGAATACAGCGCCGGGCGCACCCCCAACCCGGACATACTGTGCAATAAGGAAGTAAAATTCCGGGCGTTTCTGGATTACGCCATAACGCTGGGCGCTGACTATATTGCCACCGGCCACTACACTCGCCAGCGCCCGCTCAACGACGGCAGCGGCAAGGCCGAACTGTTAAAAGGGCTGGATCCGAACAAAGATCAAAGCTACTTTCTGCATGCCGTCTCCGGCGACCGGATTGCCCGCACGCTGTTTCCGGTTGGTGAACTGGAAAAGCCAGAGGTACGCCGCATTGCCGAAGCCCAGGGTTTTATCACCCACGACAAGAAAGATTCCACCGGCATCTGCTTTATCGGCGAGCGCAAATTTACCGACTTCCTTAAACAGTACCTGCCCGCACAACCCGGCAATATCGAGACCCCCGACGGCACAGTGATTGGTAAGCATCAGGGCCTGATGTATCACACCATTGGCCAGCGCCAGGGCCTTGGCATTGGCGGTCTCGCTGAGTTCGGTGACGATCCCTGGTATGTCGCTGAAAAAGATCTCAACCGAAACGTGCTGATTGCCGTGCAGGGCAAACATCACCCTTTGCTGCTCTCCCGTGGCCTGGTGTCAGGCCCGATCGACTGGATTGCCGGCGAGGCTCCGGCACCACAATTTCGCTGCAAAGCAAAGTCCCGCTACCGTCAGCCGGATCAAGACTGCGAAGTCACCGCCATCGATGGCGGCGTAAAAGTGGTGTTTGATGACGCCCAGCGGGCGGTCACTCCTGGGCAGTCGGTAGTCTTTTACATTAATGAGGTCTGCCTTGGCGGTGGCGTTATCGAGCAAACCTGGCGTGACGATGAGGCATTGCCAGAACGCCTGCACCAGACTGAAGCCACCGGAGCCGCATCATGAGCCGCTCCCTGCACGACCAGACCATCGCGCTTGCCGGCCTGTTTCAGGCTGCGTCGCTGGTTCGACAGGTCGCCCACAATGGCAGCTGCAATGAAGAGAGCCTGGAAACCTGCATCCGCTCACTGTTCGCCACCGATCCAGCCTCCACACTCGACGTCTACGGCGGCGAACTGTCTGATATCCGGGAGGGCCTCGACGCCCTGTCAACCTCGCTTGCCCAACAAAGCCGGCCTCAGGATGCTGAAATACTTCGTTATGTGCTGAATCTGATGCAGCTGGAGTCGAGCCTCAAACGCAGCCCGGACATGCTGGAGGTGATTGGAAACCGTATTGACCAGGCCCGCCACACCGCGGGCCATTTTGGTTACAGCCACAGCAACCTGATCAGCAATCTTGCTTCGATCTACAGCGACACCATCAGCACCTTCCGCCTACGCATTCAGGTCAGTGGCAATCCGCAGGTGCTGCAGCAGGAAGAAAACGCTGCCAAAGTCAGGGCACTGCTACTGGCAGGCATTCGCTCAGCCGTACTCTGGCGGCAAAGCGGGGGTCGCCGCTGGCAGTTGATTTTCTACCGCAAGAAAGTGATCAACCACGCTCGCGAGTTGTTGCGCTGATTCAGGCTGCGCGCTGGTGTATCATATAGCTCCTGATTTTTGACCCGATTATTTGATGAACTGAGAGGTTTTCGATGGAACTCACGGCCCTGACCGCTATTTCCCCGGTCGATGGACGCTACGGCAGTAAAGTCAGCGTATTTCGCAGTATTTTCAGTGAGTACGGGCTGATCCGTAATCGGGTAACCGTCGAAATCCGCTGGTTACAGAAACTGGCCCAGCACCCGGCCATTACCGAAGTGCCCTCGTTCTCCGCCGAGGCCAACGCCTTTCTGGACAAGATGGTCAGCGAGTTCAGCCTGGCCGACGCCGAGCGCATCAAAGACATCGAACGCACCACCAACCACGACGTGAAAGCGGTTGAGTACCTGATCAAGGAAAAAATTGCTCAGGTGCCAGAACTGCACGCAGTGACCGAATTCGTTCACTTCGCCTGCACTTCTGAAGACATCAACAACCTGTCGCATGCCCTGATGCTGCGCGAGGGGCTGGACCACGGCCTGCTGCCGGGCATGGAAAAGGTTGTCGACAAATTGGCCGAACTGGCCAGAGAACACGCCGAGCAACCCATGCTGTCCCGTACCCACGGCCAGACCGCCTCACCCACCACAGTGGGTAAAGAGCTGGCTAACGTGGTTTACCGTCTGCGCCGCCAGATCAAGCAAATCAAATCAGTTGAGCTGATGGGCAAGATCAACGGCGCCGTTGGCAACTACAACGCACACCTGTCGGCCTACCCGCAGGTTGACTGGGCCACCAACGCGAAAGAGTTCATCGAAAGCCTGGGCCTGGACTGGAACCCATACACCACCCAGATCGAACCCCACGATTACATCGCCGAGCTGTACGATGCCATTGCACGGTTCAACACCATCCTGATCGATCTGGATCGCGATATCTGGGGCTACATCTCACTAGGCTATTTCAAGCAGAAAACCGTTGCCGGCGAAATCGGCTCTTCCACCATGCCGCATAAGGTGAACCCGATCGACTTCGAAAATTCCGAAGGCAATCTGGGCATCGCCAACGCCATCTTTGGTCACTTGTCTGCCAAGCTGCCGATCTCCCGCTGGCAGCGTGACCTGACCGATTCCACCGTATTGCGCAATCTGGGTGTTGGCTTCGCCCACAGCCTGATTTCTTACGAAGCCACGCTGAAAGGTCTGAGCAAACTGGAAATCAATCCGGCCCGCCTGAACGACGACCTGAACAACGCCTGGGAAGTGCTGGCCGAACCCATCCAGACCGTGATGCGCCGTTACAACATCGAAAAGCCCTATGAAAAACTCAAGGACTTGACCCGCGGCAAGGCGATGACACCCGAAGTCATCAAGAATTTCGTGGAGACTCTGGAGATTCCGGACCACGCGAAAGCCGAACTGCGCGCCCTGACTCCGGAAAGCTATATTGGTAACGCCGTCGAACAGGCCGGCAACATCTGAACTGGAGCATCACCATGGACATGCTTGGCGGACTGACAGCCTCTGAATTTCTGCGCGACTACTGGCAGAAAAAACCTCTGGTCATCCGCCAGGCATTCCCCGGTTTTCAGTGCCCGGTCAGTCCTGACGAACTGGCAGGCCTGGCCTGTGAGGAGGCCGTCGAATCCCGCATCATCATCGAAGATGACGCTGGTAAGCCCTGGCAACTGCACAACGGGCCATTCACTCCGGACCGTTTCAACGAGCTACCAGAACAGGACTGGACGTTGCTGATACAGGGTCTGGACCACTGGGTTCCTGAGATTGCCGACTTGCTGGAGCGATTCCGTTTTATCCCGAACTGGCGCCTGGATGACATCATGGCCAGCTACGCGCCCAAAGGCGGTAGCGTTGGCCCCCATTACGATATGTACGACGTCTTTTTGCTGCAGGCTCAGGGCCACCGGCGTTGGACCTTTGGCGGTCACTGCGACCACACTTCACCCCGGGTAGACGGCACGCCCCTGCGCATTCTCAGTAGCTGGGACGGTGAGGAAACCGTGACCCTGGCGCCGGGTGACATGCTTTACCTGCCGCCGGGCATCGGTCATCACGGGATTGCGGAAGACGACTGCATCACGCTGTCGGTCGGATTCCGGGCTCCGACACTGGACGATCTGTTGACCGGTTTTACCGATTACCTGAGTCAACACGCAAAAGCTTCGGAGCACCTGAATGACCCTGACCTGAAAGTCCAGGACAACCCCGGCACCATTGCAGCCGACGTGATAGACCGTTTGAGCAGCGTAATCCAGGAGCAGCTTGGCGATCGCCGCAACCTGTCCCTGTGGTTTGGTCAGTTCGCCACCGCCCCCAAGAGTCTGGACATCGTGGTACCAAACGAAGAGCCCGCCAACCCGGAAGATCTGGCCGAAGCCATTCGTGCGGGTGAGCAGTTGCGCTGGAATGAAGGCTCCCGCTTTGCCTATCATGAACTGGACAACGAAACTGCGCTGTTCGTGGACGGCGAGCAGTTCTTGTTGAAAGGCGATGCGCGACCACTGGCGCCCCTGCTGTGTGCCGCGGCACGGATCAGCATGGCGGATCTGGCGGAGTTTGCCGGCGATCAAGCACTCCTTGGCCTGTTAACCACGCTCTACAATCAGGGCTCGGTCTATTTCGAGTAGCCCATGAAACCAAGATTCCGCAAATACAGCTGGCAACTGGCACCCGACTCAATTCGCGACATCCGCCAACGGGTGTTCATCGATGAGCAGCGGGTACCGCCGGCACTGGAGTGGGATGACACTGACGAGATTGCAGATCACTACCTGGCGGTCGACCGCAACAATCAACCCGTTGCCACGGCGCGGCTGTTCTCAACCCTGGAAGAAACCGGCTATATCGGTCGAATGGCGGTGCTTCCAGAGCACCGGGGTAAAGGTATCGGTGACGCCCTGTTGCGCCACCTGATAGCCGAATCTGCCGGGCGCTTTCAGGAGCTACGGCTGTCTGCCCAGCAACACGCTACCGGGTTCTATCAGCGTTTCGGCTTTCATATTTGTTCTGCACCCTATGACGATGCGGGCATTCCCCACCTCGACATGCGCTGCCTGGCACCAGCACTGGCACATCAAGCACCCGCCGAGCGTTCACAACCGCTCATTCTTGGGTCAGATACCGAAAGCTGGCTGTTTGATGACGATGACATCCTGCTGGGACTGATGGACTCACTGATCGGCCAGGCAGGCCAGCGCCTGTGGCTGTATGATCGGTTTCTTGATCACGACCTTTACGATCGTCACCAACTCCGCGAGCTGATTTCAGCGGTTGCCCGAAGGCACCGTTTAAGTGACGTCCGGCTGTTGATTCACGATGACAAGCCGCTGGTGCAAAGGCGCCACCAGCTGGTAGAGCTGATGCGGCGACTGACTAGCCGTATCGAGCTAAGACTGGTCAACCAGGATTACCCTGTTGAAGATCAACCGTATTTGCTGGCAGACCGCGAAGGCATCCTGTACCGACACGATTTCAACAAGCCCGAAGGCTTCGCCAATTTTGCCGCCAGCGGACGGGTGAAGCTCAAGGCAGAAGCCTTTCAGCGCATGTGGGATGCCGCCCGGCCATCACTCGAGCTGCGCGAGTTACCGATCTGAGTGCTGGCTCTGTGCCACCTGAGGTGACTCAAACTGGGTCCCGAAAGGCGCAAATTCCTCGTCAACTTCCTCGGCCACCTCGGCTATCAGCTTTCTCAGCCACTGATGATCCGAGTTGTGCTGCAACAGCGGGCTCCAGGCCATCTTCAGCTCAAACGGTGGAATTTCGAACGGTGGCACTTTCACCACCAGGTTGACGTTGTCTTTCTGGAGCCAGGCCGCCCGTGACGGCAAGGTAGCGATCAAATCGTGCTGTTCCGCCAGCAACATGGCCACCTGATAATGCCGGGTAAACACTGAAATCTGCCGTTTACGGCCCATCCGCCCCAACGCTTCATCCACCCAGCCCAGTCGCTGTACGTCCTTCGGGTTAACGCCCACTCCGACGCCAAAACCAGTTTTACTGACCCAGATATGACTGGCGTCCAGATAGGTGTCGAGGGTAAACGGCTCTTTCAGGACGGGGTTACGGGCGTTCATCAGGCAGGCAAAATACTCGGTCCACAGGGTTTTCTGATGGAAGGACTGGGGTATCTTGTCGAATCGATTGATCGCCATGTCGAGCCTGCCCTGCTCCACATCCAGAAAACTGACGTCACTGGGCGTCAGTACGTCCAGAGTGACGTGCGGTGCCTCCTGGCGAATACGCCGCAGAACCCGCGGCATCAGGCAAGACTCGGCGTAATCACTGGCCATTATCCGAAATACCCTTTGGCTTTCCTGCGCCGCAAACGGCGTTTTCTCCTGCACCGCCTGCTCAATATCAGCAAGAATGCTGCGCACCAGCGGCTGCAGTTCCCGGGCCCTCTCGGTGGCCGTCATGCCCTCGCTGGTGCGCACCAGCAAGGGATCACCGAACAGATCCCGCAAACGCCTCAAGCCATTACTCATGGCGGGTTGAGTGATACCAAGATGGTTGGCCGCTTTGGTGACGTTCCGCTCGCGCAACAAGACATCGAGATACACCAGCAAGTTGAGATCGACCCGGGAAATATCCATTCGGCGCTCCGTAAAATAGTAGGATGGCCAACGTTTGCAGCCCCATGCATTCACTGCCGCAATATACAGCAAACCGATAATTCATAAAATGAATGGACTTTAGTCGAACTTACAAGTCGAAACGGACGAATACCAAGAATTCTGCTAGGCTTTCAGGGCGTTACCCAATAACATCAAGAACCGACACAGGCCGGCCCTGCCGCCCGCTCACTGAATTCCGGAGCCAATACTGACACCATGGACCCAACCACCATTGTGCTGCTGCTCGCGGCAATCGTCACCGTTTCACTGATTATTGTTGTTATCAGTCAGATGCGTGAAAAGGCCCGGATTGAACGGGTTCGCAAAATGACTGCCCAGGAAGACCTATACAACCGGGCCTATCGTCTGCTTTCGGAGATTCCAGGGCAGTATCTCACCCCCGACCTTAAGCTGTTGCTGCTCAAGCGCATGGAGGATGCCTGTAACGAACTCATCATGCTGAAATCCGGGCAGCCCGTCAGTGCCTGGCTGGAGTCAGTAAAGAAAACCAAAAAACAGGTCACGGACAGTACCGACTCCCGCCCTGCGGTCAAAATCGACTCGCCCGAAAAAGCCACCTACATCAAAGAACTTCTGCAGCACCTGTTCAAGATGATCGAGACCATGCACAAGTCTGGACGAATCGATACAGCCACTGCCAAAAAGAACCTCAAACATGTGCTGTTTCTGGTCCACAAAACCCATGCTGACCTGCATGTCTTTCAGGCCAGAGACCACATTCGACAGAACCAGATTCGCAAAGCGATCCACGCTTACCACCTGGCCAGCACAGAGCTGGGCAAATCGAAAGACAACCCGCTGGCCATGAAAGCGGTGAAAAGCTTCCGGACTCGCATCAAAGAGCTCGAGGCCAGCATTGTTGACGGCAATACGGATATCGAAGGCCATGGCAATCTGGATCGGGAGTGGGACAACTTCCTTCAGGATGATGGCTCCTGGAAGAAAAAGGCTGATTACGACGATTAAGGCTTACACCCTTATTCAATAACCAGTCACAGGGATGATCGCCGACCGTGCTTAAGAGCTTTCAGAGAAGACTGTCCTACCGCCTGACTCGCGATACCGTGCTGGTAGCGATGGTGCTTGGCCTGGTCCTGAATCTGATCCAGATTACCCTCGACTATTTTTACGCCCGAGACGCCATGGAGCAGGACATCCAGGCGCTGATCGAAATCAGCAACAGCCCTGCGTCCCAGATCGCTTACAACATTGATGTTCGGCTCGCCGAGGAGTTGCTGGATGGCCTGCTACGCCATCCGGCAACCATCGATGCCAGAATCCTGGACAGCGACGGTCAAACCATGTCGGCCGCAAGCGAGAGCAGCCCGGTCTCCCCCTATCGCTGGACCAGCGACCTGTTGTTTGGCACCAGCCGGGTATTCAACTCGGAACTCCGTGTACCACAACTTCAGGACCTGCCGCTCGGCCAGCTTGTGGTCACCATCGATACCTGGCATTACGGTTGGCAGTTTATTCAGCGTGCCGCCAACACCCTTTTGATCGGTCTACTCAAAAGTCTGGTGTTATCTGCAGTTCTGCTGGGCATTTTCTATTTTGTTCTGACCCGCCCCATGCTCAATGTAATTGAAGCCCTTGGCAAAGTCAGAGCCAGCACTCCGGAAAAAGTGCGCCTGCCAGTGCCGCCCAATCATCGTTTTGATGAGATCGGCACCATGGTCGGCATTATCAATCAGCACCTGGAAAACATGGAAGGCAGCGTGGCACAGCTGAGAGCCGCTGAAAGCGCCATGAAAAACTATTCCAGCCAACTGGAACAGGAAGTGGAAGACCGGACTCGGGAAATCTCTGAAAAAAACGAAGCCTTGCAGCGAGGAAATCGGGCCCTGGTTCGGGCCAAAGAAGATGCTGTGCGTCGCGCCCGGGCCAGGGCTAACTTCCTGGCCAGTATGAGTCATGAAATCCGCACACCCTTGAATGGCGTGCTCGGCATGCTGGGCCTGGCACTCGAAAGCGAGCGAGACGCCGGCCAACGCAGTCAACTGGAAATTGCCCTGAATGCTGGCGAGAGCCTGCTCGGGCTGCTCAACGACATTCTTGATATCTCCAAGGTGGAAGCCGGCAAGCTGAGCCTGGAAAATATTCCGTTCAGCATGCGCAACCTGGTAGAAGAGTGCGCCACGCTGCATGCCCAGCAAGCTCGCCGTAAACACATCCACCTGGTCAACGAAACCGATCCGATGTTACCCGAGCAGTTCACGGGCGATCCGACACGAACTCGGCAAATACTGAACAACCTTCTCAGTAATGCCATCAAATTTACCGATGATGGCAGCGTTCGAGTGCGCACCTCCTATTCCGGAGGCAGCCTGCGCCTGGAGATCATTGACACCGGCATCGGCATGTCTCAGGACGGGCTACACAGAATATTTTCGCCATTCTCACAGGCCGACTCTGACACGACGCGGCTTTATGGTGGCACCGGCCTGGGCCTGACGCTCTGCCGTCAGTTGGTAGAGCGCATGCACGGTCAGATTCTGGTCGATTCAAGCGAAGGCTCTGGTACGCACTTCACGGTTACCCTACCCCTCCCGATTAACGAGCCAGCCAATCCGACACTGCCGGCAGAGACAGTCTCAAAGCTGCGCGAAGCCGGTGTCGCCATGGCTATCCCACCGGCACATCCCCACCGCCTGGCACTGGAATCTCAGCTCCGGGCCTGGGCAATTCCTGTGCGCAGTGCCAGCCGTCACCCCAAGGGTATTCTACTGATGGCCGCTGAGCCGGGCGACACTGAGTCCAGAGCATTTGCCGATGGCTGGGGCGGGCAAGGGGTGGTACTGGCCGATGCCACAGCAACGGTCAGCAGCAAGTTGCCGGGACAATATGTGCTACCGTTGCCACTCAGACGGACAGACTTGTACAAGTGCCTGTGTTCGGCGGCAGGATTGCTCACTGATCAGGACAGAACATTACCGGGGGAAATTGAACAAACCGGCGAGCACACGCCGTCGCTGGCACTCTTGCTGGTTGAAGACAACCAGGTCAATCAGTTGGTTGCCAGCAGCCTGCTGAAAAAGCTGGGCCACCAGGTCGACCATGCGGAGAACGGTTTGCGGGCAGTAGAGGCGCTGCGCAAGCGCCATTACGATCTGATTCTCATGGACTGCCAGATGCCGGTCATGGACGGCTATGAGGCTACCCGTGCGATACGAAAGAACCCGAAATGGCAAGAAATCCCGATCATTGCTGTGACCGCCAACGTCATGCAGGGGGACCGGGAAGAATGCCTTGCCTCAGGCATGAACGATTACATCACCAAGCCCTATAAACGCGAAGAGCTCAAAGCGGTCATTAATCGCTGGGCGCCGAACCCTCCAGAACTGCCAACAGACTCCTGAGTTCCTGTTGCAGAGCCATCAGTCTCTGGGGCTCCACATCCAGGCCACACATCAGGCGCGCCGGTACCTGACGGGCTTTCTCCTGCAGCTGCCAACCGGCCTCGGTCGGTAACAGGCGCACCACTCTCTCATCGTCGGCCTGCCGTTGCCGGAGCAGCAGCCCCCGCTCTTCGAGCCTCTTCAAAAGCGGTGTCAGGGTGCCACTATCCAGCCGCAACCGGGCGCCGACATCCGAGACGCGCGCCGACTCGGCGCCAGCACCTTGCTCCCACAGTACCAGCATAACCAGATACTGCGGGTAGGTTAGCTCCAGTTCAGCAAGCAAGGGACGATATCGGGCGGTGACCGCCCGATTCAGTGCATAGAGCGCAAAACAGATCTGGTTATCGAGCGCCAGTACTGGATCTTTCTGTGCCATCTCAGAGCAGTTTCTCAATATCGGCGCGGATGTCGGCCGGTTTCGCCGTCGGCGCATAACGCCGGACTACCTGCCCCTCACGGTTAACCAGAAACTTGGTGAAGTTCCATTTGACCTTCTCGGAACCCATCAACCCTTTGGCTTCCTTTTTCAGGAAGCGGAACAACGGATGCGCGCCCTCACCGTTCACTTCGATCTTGGCAAACATCGGGAAGTTGACTCCGTAGTTCAGTGAGCAAAACTGACTGATGGCATCGTCGCTGCCAGGATCCTGGTTCATAAACTGATTACAGGGAAAGCCCAACACCTCAAATCCTTGCTCGCCCAACTGGTCGTGGAGCGCCTGCAAGCCCTCAAACTGGGGCGTGAACCCGCACTTTGATGCTGTGTTGACGATCAGCAACACCTTGCCTTGATAGTCCGCCATTGAGGTTTCGTTGCCCTTGGTATCCTGGGCACTGAACTCATAAATCGATTCACCTGACATGCGCTTACTCCCGTTATTACTGACAATGTAATTTACATTGTGCCCAATTTAATTTTGTAAAACCACATTACGTTGCCGGCTTATCGGGCCAGACATCAGAGTTGATCTCAACAAACCGCCGTAAACTATCCGGATTTGGCCACAATTCCACACAATTGCCCCTGTTGCCCCCGCCCTTCCCTCCGCTAGAATGGGTAGCTTCCGTTTTGTCGGAACCTCTTTCAGACTGTTTGTTAAGGACGCCAGCATCCCATGCAGAATTACTTCAAATCCGCCAAGCTCGACAACGTGTGTTATGAAATTCGTGGCGTGGTTCTGCGGGAAGCCCGGAGGCTCGAAGAAGAAGGCCACCGGGTGCTGAAACTGAACATTGGCAACCCGGCTGCGTTTGAGCTCGACGTGCCGGAAGAAATCCAGCAAGACGTCATCTACAACATGCATCAGGCCCAGGGTTACGTTGAATCCAAGGGGCTGTTCTCTGCCCGCAAAGCGGTGATGCATTATTGCCAGCAACGCGGTATTGCCAAGGTCGACATTGATGACATCTTCCTCGGAAACGGGGTCAGCGAGCTGATTGTAATGTCGATGCAGGCGATGCTGAATACCGGTGACGAAGTGCTTATTCCGGCTCCGGATTACCCTCTGTGGACAGCTGCCGTCACTCTGTCCAGTGGTAAACCGGTGCACTATCGCTGCGATGAGCAGCAAAACTGGTTTCCGGATATTGACGATATCAAAAAGAAAATCACACGCCGCACCCGTGCGATTGTTTTGATCAACCCCAACAACCCCACCGGGGCGGTTTATTCCGAAGAACTTCTGCATCAGGTGATCGAGCTGGCCAGACAACACAACCTGATGATTATGTCTGACGAAATCTACGACAAGATCCTGTATGACGGTACCCAACACACCTCCACGGCCTCATTGGCTGATGACGTGCTGTTTTTCACCTACAACGGCCTGTCAAAGAATTATCGGGCCGCTGGCTACCGATCGGGCTGGATGATCATCAGTGGCGCAAAGCATCGGGCCAGGGATCTGATCGAGGGCATTGAAATGCTCTCCAATATGCGATTGTGCGCGAACGTGCCAGCGCAACTGGCCATCCAGACATCGCTTGGCGGCTACCAGTCTATTAACGACCTGGTGGCTCCCGGTGGCCGATTGTACGAACAGCGAGAAACCGCCTGGCGTATGCTCAATGACATTCCCGGCGTCAGTTGCGTAAAACCCCAGGGCGCTCTATACCTATTCCCGCGGCTTGACCCCAAACACTTCCCCGTGGTCAACGACGAAAAACTGGTGCTTGATCTGTTGCTGCAGGAAAAAATCCTTCTGGTGCAGGGCTCGGCCTTCAACATCGATGACAAACAGCACCTTCGGGTGGTGTTTTTGCCCAGGAAAGACACTCTCGAGGATGCCATGACCCGTCTCGGCAACTTCCTGGAGCATTACCGCCAGTAACCGGAGCTGACATGGCCGACATCCACGTGGAAGAGTTTTACAAAGACGCTGCGATCGCACTGATTCAGCTGTATTCCGCCTTTCCCAGGCGAATCAATCTGTTTGTCGAAGACATTGCCGGCCCGGACGAGACCGACGAGTTCGGACTGCACAGCAACCGACACATGGCCTGTTTTGGCGCCCTGCTCTGGCTAGCCGAAGAAGGCCTGCTCCGCTATGTCGACACTATCCGCCAAGAAGCGCTGGACCAGGCGGTGTTGACCCGCGATGCATTCGTTCGCCTCAGCGCCCCGGCACCGTCGGCACTGGTGTGTGAATTGAGTGAGCCATTGCCAGGGCCGGCGCTGCCCCAATCGGTGCAAAAAGACCTGGCGACCTACGTTAACCTGTTGCGATCGGCGCTCAAAAGCGGCAGTTCCAGCAGAATCACCCAGGCAGTCCAGTCGGCTTTCTTCGCAGACGATCACTACCAGAACCTTCATTAAATCAAGGTAACCCTATTGAACGGGTGAACCCGGGCCATACATTATGGTCAGACAGCCGATGATTTTCAGACAACACGGATACGGGAAGAAACCATGCGGATAATGTTGTTTCTGGCTACAAACCTGGCCGTTATTCTGGTCGCAAGTTTCACCTTGCGCCTGCTCGGGGTGGACAGCTATTTGGCGCAACAAGGCATTAATTATGGCTCCTTGCTCGCTTTCGCTGCGGTATTTGGCTTTGCCGGAGCGATTGTCTCCCTGCTGATCTCAAAGCCGATGGCCAAGTGGAGTACCAAGGCCCGGGTAATCGACTCGCCAAGAACACCGGCTGAGCGCTGGCTGGTTGATACAGTGGCAGAACTCGCAAAAAAAGCTGGAATCGGCATGCCGGAAGTTGCCATCTTCCCGGCTTCCCAGTCCAACGCCTTTGCCACTGGCTGGAACAAGAACAATTCGTTGGTTGCGGTCAGTGAAGGCCTGCTACACCGCTTTAACAAGGACGAAATCAAAGCTGTGCTCGGCCATGAAATCGGCCACGTTGCCAACGGTGATATGATCACGCTTGCGCTGATTCAGGGCGTGGTGAACACCTTTGTTATCTTCGCCTCACGGGTGATTGGCTCGTTTGTCGACCGGGTGGTGTTCAAAAATGAAAATGGCCACGGTATTGCCTTCTTCGTGGTTAGTATCGTTGCCGAAATCGTACTGGGCATTCTGGCCAGCACCATCGTGTTCTGGTTCTCTCGCCGACGGGAATTCCGGGCCGACATAGCCGGTGCACAATTGGCCGGCACCGGCGCCATGATCAGTGCCCTGGCGAGACTGAAGCAGGAAAGTGAAGTGCCCGATCAGATGCCCGACACACTCCAGGCCTTTGGTATAAACCGCGGCGCCCGCTCAGGTCTCTCAGCCCTTTTCATGACCCACCCACCACTGGACGACCGGATTGCGGCATTACAGAACGCAAGGTTCTGATGCAGACGAAACAAGGGGCGCTCAGAGCGCCCCTTGTTTGTCTTGCGACCGCCAGTCTCAGATCTTGAGCTTGAACCCCATTGCCCGAAAACTGTCCTGCAGCGACTTGCTGGTGCCTTTGAGCTGAATCTTCAGACTTGAGCATTCCCGGCGCACCGGGTAATCACGGCGCAGGCGATCAAACGCTGCCGCACGCTCGCCAGGGCTCCCCTTCATGGTCAGCCTGAGCCGGGCATCGTCTCGTCTGGGGTCATAACAGGCAAGGAGCGCTGTCCGGACCGCGACATCCTCACCCGCCGCACTGGTAAACGACAGTTTGCTCAGCGCAGGCTCCGGCAGGAACTGGCCGGCCTTCTTGCGCACTGGCAGGCCCATAAACTGGCACATCGCCTGATAGATCATTTCTGTGCCCTGCATTTTGCCTTCCAGGCTATACCCCGCAATGTGCGGTGTCGCGAGCCAGGTCTTGTCGACCAGATCGGGGCTGATGCCAGGCTCCTGCTCCCATACATCCAGCGCGACCAGAGGCGCATCCGGTTGATCAAGACGGCGTAACAGTGCGGCGGAATCAATCACCTCGCCCCGACCAGCATTGATCAATAGTTGATCGGCACCCATCATTGCCAGGTGCTGGTCCGACAACATGTGTTGGGTCGCGTTGGGCTGATTGCGTGTAAGCGGCGTGTGCAGCGTCACGACATCACACTCCAGCGCATCGGCCAGACTGACAAAAGGCAGGCCGGAATCAGACTCACTCTCCTGCCGGGGCGGATCGCACAGACGCACCTCAAACCCCAGGCGCTCAAGTATTTGCGCCAGTTCACCGCCAACATTGCCCACACCGACAACACCAACACTCAATGTCGTCCAGTCATCCAGACCCCGGCGCTCGGCAAACAACGAGATCACCGACAGCACATACTCCGCAACGCTGCTCGCATTGCAGCCCGGGGCAGCCGCAAAACGGATGCCCCGGGTCTTAAGCCAGTCAAGGTCTATGTGATCGGTACCAATAGTAGCGGTGCCCACAAAACGAACACGGGTACCCTCAAGCAGCTCCTGATTAACCCGGGTAACCGAGCGAACCAGCAACACATCAGCGTCCACAACCTGATCACGGCTGAGGGTTCGGCCAGTGACGCGCCGGATCTCGCCAATATCCCCAAAAAAAGCGTCCAACAAGGGAATATTTTCATCTGCCACGATTAACATGAGCTGCTCTCCAACCCCGCCATTAATTCCGACGAGGACGTTGACCGCGCCCGGCCGGGCTTCGACCGCTCTGGGGCCGGCGACCACCGCGTTTGCGCGTAATTGGCGAGTTATCCATCGGTGCCGTCAACTCCTCTTCCGGCACCGTTGTCTTCAGTTTCTGGCTGATGTAAGACTCGATGGCCGGCAACAGAAACGAGTCGTCCTCACCGGCAAAACTCACTGACACACCGGTCTGGCCCGCCCGCCCGGTTCGACCAATCCGGTGCACGTAATCTTCGGCGTTCTCCGGCAGGTTGTAGTTAAACACATGGGTAACACCGTTAACGTGAATCCCCCTTCCGGCAACATCGGTTGCTACCAGTACCTGAATCTCACCCTTCTTGAACTGGTCCAGGGTTTTCAGGCGTTTGTTCTGAGCGATCTCGCCAGACATCAGCGATACTTTCACGCCCTGATTCTTGAGATCTTCTTCCAGATCCCGGCATTGATCCCGGCGATTGGCAAACACGATGGCTTTTTCAACCTCCGGGCGTTTGAGGTAGTTGACCAGTACCGGCAACTTGGCGTCGTCCGACACCAGATATACCGTTTGCTCCACCCGCTCCGCGGTTTTCTGCTCTGGCTCAATCTCCACAAACTCGGCGTTACAGGTCCACATGGACGCCAGGTTGAGTACGTCCTGGTTAAAGGTGGCACTGAACAGCAGGGTCTGGCGCTCCTCTTTGACCGTACACTTGCGGATAATGCGTTTTACGTCCGGGATGAAACCCATGTCCAGCATGCGGTCTGCTTCATCGAGAATCAGGATATCGATCTGATCGAGGAACACATCCTGGGAACCGAGAAAATCAATCAGGCGCCCCGGTGTCGCGACCAGGATGTCGACCACTTCGTTCTGCAACTGTTCGCGCTGCTGGTCGTAATTCATGCCTCCAACCACCGTCACCACATTGTGGCCGGTGTATTGACAGAGCTGTTCCGCATCTTTGGCAATCTGCATCGCCAGCTCCCGCGTCGGGGCCAGAGCCAACACTCTGGGCTCCGAGGCAAACCGGTCTTTTTCCGGAACCGGGGTCTCCAGTAGGGTCTGAATGGCAGTGATCAGGAACGCGGCAGTTTTACCGGTGCCGGTTTGGGCCTGCCCGATCAGATCTTCACAGGCGAGCGTCCAGGGCAGGGTCTCTGCCTGAATCGGCGTGCAGTATTCGAATCCAATCTTGGTGATGGCATCCAGCAGGCGTTTGTCCAGATTGAGTTCGCTGAATCGTAAATCGCCGGCATGCTTTGGGTCAGATGTCATAGAGTTTCAGTTATCCTTGATGGGTCATGTTCGGGTTCCGCGCGCAGTAATCGTGCCCTGTCGTGATACCAGGCGTCCCGAATGCGATCGGCGGATCCGTAAAATGATGTGAGTACATCGAAAAATTGCTGGGCCCTGGGTGGCAGGCCCACCGCCAGGAAATGCGCACTCTGGTCACAAACATGGCGACGGAATGCGCGTTCGTCTGCGGCCCCGTCGCCGGCCAGATTGTCCACGCTGATATGAAAGCATGAGCCCGCAGCAAGGGAAAACAGCCATTCAATTGCCTGGGGCTTGATTTCTACCTGCTCGAAGGCCTGCTGTTGTTCGGGACTGCGTCCGTCCGGACAATACCAGTACCCGTAATCGTGTAACTTGCGACGCTGCTCACCTGCTATACACCAATGAGCGATTTCATGAAGGGCGCTGGCAAAAAATCCGTGGGCAAAAACCACTTGTGCGAAGCCATCGGGCTCGCTGAAGGGCAGATATTCCGGTTCAGTGCTGCCCCTGACCAGAATTGTCCGGAACGATTCCCGAAACAGGTCATTGAACAGCATGATAAGATCGTCTGGATTGTGATTCATCGGTTGGCTATTGTGCGACTTTAGAGCCGGCAATACCAGAGGGAACTTTGCCACGGCTTTTGTGTCCACTGGCATCATAGTTATTCCGGAGTTTATCCGAGACTCCAACCCGATCATGCAACCCAGGGAAATGCAGTATTCATGACAGCTTGCCCGCTATCGCTCCGAAGATTGTTCACCTCCACTCTGGTATTGATGGCGCTTTTGGCGACCATAGCCTCGGGCCCGGCCGCGGCCTTTGGCAGCTCCGGAAGTTCTTTATTCGGTGGTGGTCAAAGCGACTTCCTTCCTGTCGATGAAGCACTGCCGTTCAGTCACCGCACCGATGATGGTGCCGTGGTGCTGTCCTGGGCAATTGCTCCGGAGCATTACCTGTACAAAAGCCGGGTGCAGGTCACCCCCGTTACCGAGGGCGTTACCCTGGGAGAGCCCGAGTTCTCACTGCCGGGCACGCTGACTGACGACGAGTTCTTCGGCGAAATGACGGTCTTTTTTGATCCCGTTGAAGCCCGCGTGGCCGTCAACCTGCCCGAGGGTGTCCGAGAAGCCACTTTGCAGGTTAGCTATCAGGGTTGTGCCAAAGCCGGCCTTTGCTATCCGCCCCAGACCCGGGACGTTCTCTATTACGCCGGCCAGAGCGAGCCACATGGCGCCTCGCCAGCGGCGACAGCAGCCCCCGGCACATCGACACCGCCAACCAATACGTCAACGGCAACGGGACTGGCGGGATTCCTCTCCAGCCAATCCATCTGGATGATTGCGGGTGTGTTCTTTCTACTGGGCCTTGGCCTGACCTTTACCCCCTGTGTATTGCCAATGGTACCGATCATTTCCACCATGGTCTCTGGCCACAACACGCGCACGACCGGGCATGCCTTGCTGTTGTCTGGCAGTTACGTTCTCGGCATGGCCCTCACCTATGCCGCTGCCGGCGTGATTACCGGCCTGCTCGGCGCCAGTTTCAATCTCCAGGCGCACTTGCAGTCGCCTTGGGTACTGGGCGTGTTTGCCACCTTGTTTGTCTTGTTCGCACTGTCCATGTTTGACCTGTTCGAGATCCGGCTACCCCGATTCATCCTTGAGTCCCTGAACGATGCCAGTCAAAAACTGACCGGCACCCGCGTGGTCAGTATTTTCGGCATAGGCTCGCTGTCAGCGTTGATTGTGTCCCCCTGCGTTTCCGCTCCACTGGCGGGCAGTTTGCTGTACATCTCGACTACCCAGGACGCCGTTATCGGCGGCGTTGCCTTGCTGGCACTGGGTCTTGGCATGGGTGTTCCATTGATTCTGGTGGCAGTGGGTGGGCGCAAACTGCTGCCGACATCCGGGCACTGGATGACGACCGTTAAACACTTCTACGGGGTCATGCTGCTGGCGGTTGCGATCTGGCTCGTTGAGCGGATCATTCCGGTATGGGCGGCCCTGACCCTGTGGGGCCTGCTTATCGCGATTACCGGTGTGCAACTGGGTGCGTTCGATGCCGCTAAAGCCGGCTGGCAGCGCTCTCGTAAAGGCCTTGGCCTGGTTATGTTCGCTTATGGACTGGCGCTATTGGCAGGTGCCATCAGTGGCGCAAACGACCCTCTGCGTCCACTGGCACCGTTTGTGGCCTCCGCCGGCTCGTCACCGCAGGGTGGAGCCCTGGCCCATGCCGACTTCCAGCGGATGGAAGACCCCGAGCAGATCCGTACCATGCTGGCTCAGGCTCAAGCCAACCAGCAGCCGGTGATGCTCGATTTCTATGCCGACTGGTGCATTTCCTGCAAAATCATGGAGCGAAACGTTTTCAGTGATCAGGACGTGATTCAGGCGCTGGCGCCCTACACCCTCCTGCAAATTGACATGACCGACAATACGCCGGCACAGCAGGCATTGCTGAATGAACTGGGCCTGTTCGGACCTCCAGCCATTCTGTTCTATCGCAATAACGGAGAAGAGTTGCAGGAAGCCCGGGTTTTAGGTGAAATGAACCGGCGCCAGTTTCTGGATCACCTCGGCCAGCTGACCCCGGCTAGCTGAGCCAAGGCCTCAGCTTTCGCAACGGCGGATAAGGAAATGGTATTCGCCGTCCAGTTCCTGATGACTCAGGAGCTCATGGCCGAGAAACTGGCAAAAACGCGGGATATCGCGGGTGGTGGATGGGTCCGTTGCAATCACGCGCAACACCTCGCCCACCTCTACGTCATGGATGCGGTTGTGCAGCATCATGACGGGCTCCGGGCAGAACAGCCCTCGCGCGTCCAGTTCTGCATTGAAGTCTACAGCAGTCACAACGGCTTCCTCCAGTTCTCGTGATTTACATATTCCAGTGCTAAATTATTGTTTACAGCAACGAAAATAAAGGACGAATTGCATGATCCGGGTTTTAATTGAACGCCACATCGCAGAATCTCTGGAATCCGCCTATGAAGAGAGATCCAGAAAAGTACTGCAACAGGCCGTGGCAACGCCAGGATTTGTTTCTGGCGAAACACTGGTCGACAGCCACGACTCAAACCACCGGTTTACACTTGCTAACTGGCGATCCGAGGCCGACTGGAACCGCTGGCTGCAGTCCCGTGAGCGACGGGAGCTGATGGCCGAGCTGATCCCGATGATGGATCGCGAGGAAATCATTACTGTGCTTGAACAAAGCCAGATGGGTTGAGCCATCAAACTCAATCCAGTCGCTCGATAAAGCAGGTGATTTCCTCTCGGTCGTGATAGAGATGGCGGGCGCTCAACCGGCAATTGAGGCCCGCCTCAGCCAGCCCCTCAATGATTAACTCCCGGCACGCCAGCCACTCTTCATAACGTTTCTTCATCGGCAATTTCAGATTGAACACGGTATAGCGGCAGCGCTTACCTGCCACCCAGTCCACCGCCAGGCGCGCCGTCCGACGGGGCTTGTCCACGATGTCGCAGACCATCCAGTCTACCGCACGTTTCGGACGCCAGGCGTAGCCATCCGCTTCCACATGCTCAACATGACCACTGGCCATCAATTCGGGCTGCATGGGCCCGTTATCGACAGCCGTTACCATCATGCCCTGATTTACCAGCTGCCAGGTCCAGCCGCCAGGGGCGGCGCCCAGATCAACGGCCTTCTTGCCGCCGCCCAGATAATCCAGCCAGCGGTCCCGGGGCAAAAACACTTTCCAGGCTTCCTCAAGTTTCAAGGCTGAGCGACTGGGCGCCGATGCTGACAACCGAAGCCGGGGCGCGCCCCCAACGAAAGGTGACCGATTGCCTGCCAGACTGAAACCGATGATCGCCTGCTCAAATCCCGTCAGCAGAATCTCAAGACGACCACGGGACACCGCGTTGGCGTCTGCCTTTAGTAACCCGGCCCCGCGCAGGCCCTTTGACAGAGGGGCCATCCATTTTTTCGAAAAATTTCCGAGGTCCCGATCGGCGTTGGTCTCAGGCAAGCGCACCTCAACTCGGGCACACAGGGTGCCGTCCCAATTCCGGCCCCGCAAGAACTCCACCACCGCACCAACCCGATCCTGCGCGGGCAACGGGCAATCTCCCAGAATGGCAAACCAGTCCCGAACAAACACCAGATCACCAAGAGCAAGACGACTCATCAACTCTTCCGGCTTTTCGTCGCCCGCAATCGAAAACCGAATCAGGCCACTGTTCCGGACCGGCTGAAAATAGCCAAACACACCCACGCTCGCAGCCTGATCGGTCAATTCCTGACCAGCCTCGGCTTCAAAGCCCGGCCGGCATATCAGCATTACCTGTTGCATTTAACACCTGTTTGCAAGAACAATCGTCAGGAAAGTGACACACTGACAAATAAGAAATTTGAACCTGTTTAACAGCAGTATTTGTTTACACTGGCTACACTTCTTGACTGATTTTCAGCGAGATGGTGTTTGATGACACTCCGATCCTTTGCCCTGCTGTTGCTCGGCCTGCTGGCTGTTGCCGGCACTGCGCCTGCTCACAGCTCGGTTTCGGAGCCGTGCCCGGCACTCGACGCAGCCAGTGCAGGGGCTCGCCACGCAATCACCCATCACCTGTGTTTTTATGCCGCCCGACCGGGCGAGCCCGCTCACCAGGCCGCAGCACCGGCAGAATTACAAACAAACCTTTCGTGGCAGCCTGCCAATGGTCACGATCTGGTGTTCAGTCACACCGATTCGGTGTACTGGGTTCAGCTAAGACTACGCAACGGCAGCGATCGCCAGAACCTCTGGTACCTGAAGCTGAACTACCCGCTACTGGATGAGATCACCTTCTGGCAGGAAACGGTGCATCCGGGCGAGAACGGCGGCACAACAGAAGCGGAGCCGACTCTGGTGACAGGTGACCTCTACCCCTTCGCTACAAGAGGCATAGATTACCGGTATTTCCTTCTCCCGGTCACCCTTGAAGCACTCGAAAACAGAATCATCACGATACGAGTCCAGAGCAGTGGCGCCCTGAATGTTCCTCTGGCCTTGATGACGCCAGGCGAAGTGATTGCCGAGAGTAATCACTTGACCCTGATCCATGGCCTGTTCTACGGCGCGCTTTTAATCCTGGCGGTTTTCAACCTGCTGCTGTTTTTCAGCTCAGGTACACGGTATTACTTCTATAACGCACTCTATATCAGCTCCATGGCGATGTTTCTGTTCGCCATGGGCGGTTTCGCCAATCAATACTTCTGGCCCGAAAGCACCGACCTGGCCAACCTGTCGATCCCGTTAACTCTGGCATTCTGCGCCCTGACCATGGCGCTATTTGGCTGGTCGTTTCTCGAAGTCGTCTCCCGCTCGGTTCCGGAGGCCATCCTGCGAGGGCTGGCCTGGTCTGCCGCAGGCTTTATGGTATTGACGTTTCTCCTGCCGTACAGCAAAGCCATTTTGCTCAATACCGCACTGGCACTGACCGTCATCATCAGCTTGTCGGTGATCGCGGCGGTACGTTGGCGCCAGGGCTACCAGCCCGCAGGCTGGTATATTTCGGCCTGGATCATTACGGTGGTCGGAGCCTTAGCCTATGCCGCGGCCGCATTCGGCTATCTGGGTGACTACCTGGCCCGGGAGGTCATGATGCAAGCAGCCATCGGGGGGCAAGTCGTTCTGCTCAACTATGCCATGGTGCAGCGCTGGCGATTACTGAATCAGAAACTGCTGGACGTTGAACACCAGGCGCGAACCGAACTCGAGCTCAAAGTGCATCAACGCACGGCACAGCTGCGAAACACTATGCGGGAGCTGGAGCAGGCCAACCAGAAGCTCGCCTCACTCACGGTTAACGACGCCCTCACCGGACTCCATAACCGACGGCACATGGACAATCTTATGCCCGAATTGTGCCGGGAAGCTCGCAGAACAGGCCACCCCCTGTCGCTCGCCCTGGTGGACGCCGATCATTTCAAACGCATCAATGACACCTGGGGACACGATTTTGGTGATCAATGCCTCAGGCACATTGCCGCCTGCATAAACAAACAGGTCAAGCGCCCGAGAGACGAAGCCATTCGCTTTGGCGGTGAGGAGTTTGCACTTTTACTTCCCGGTACAGACAGCGCCGGTGCCGCCCAGCTGTGCCAAAACATCCTGGATGCAATCAGGACATCAGAGATTACCACCCCTAACCATGACATCATTCGTTTAACCGTCAGCGCTGGCATCGCACAAATGAACCCGGAAGAATTGCCTGACGACCTGTTTCGCAGGGCCGACAAGGCACTGTACCGATCAAAAGCAGCGGGCCGCGATATCGTTACTCTGTCCGAACCAGGCGCTCAAGAAGAAGCCACCAGTACGCTATCAAGAAATTGACGCGATGCCCGAGCCGCCAGCTCGATCAAATCGGCCTGCTGCTCGGGCTGTTTGGCCAGGGGCTGAAAGTCGTGATTGCCGCCCTCAAGCCAACACCATCGGGACACACCAGCAATCGCTCCGCGGGCCTTGATCTCATCGGGTTTACCAAAAGGATCGCGGGTGCCCTGCACCATCATCAACGGACAACAAACACCAGGCAGGTGGTCAGTACGCCAGCGATCAGGTTTTCCTGGTGGATGGAAGGGGTAGCCATAGCAGATAACCGCATCGATAGCTGCCCCGGAACCCTCCTCGCTGGCAAGCAGCGAGGCAACCCGCCCGCCCATGGATTTGCCCGCCACCACCAAAACGCAATCCGATGGCAGCTCTTGCCGAAACCATTCAACCTCACGCCGAAATGCCTCCAGCAATACCGGCATACGATCCGGCGGACGTTTTTTACCATCTGCCCGGCGCAGGGTCATGTATGGAAACTCGAAACGAACAACCGCTATCCCCTGCTTTTCAAGGGCATCCGCCAATAGATTCATAAAATTCGAATCCATCGGCGCCCCTGCGCCATGAGCCAGTAACATTACAATTTTAGCGCCCGGGCCATAGCTATTGGTCGTAATCCGTTTCACATCATTCACCTCGTTGCTGTGAGGGGGTATCATTACGCCCACGGCAGAAACGTTCAAGACCCTTTAAAAGCGCAACATCTACCCCGCAAGTCACTGGCCAAACTGTTGATTCGCGCGGATTTGATGAATATCAGGAGTTGATCTGAATCATTGCAAAGGCCTAATCGTTTCTCCATACTTGCGCCCGCATATTTCCCCATCCTAAACCCATTGGTAAGGCTATGAGCACAGTAAATGCAAACCTGACATACAACTACAAGGTGGTGAGACAGTTCGCCATCATGACAGTGGTATGGGGTATTGTAGGCATGGCTCTGGGTGTGCTGATTGCAGCACAGCTGGTTTGGCCATCCCTCAACCTCGATCTGCCCTGGACTCACTTCGGTCGACTGCGGCCGCTGCATACTAACGCCGTAATCTTCGGTTTTGGCGGTAGTGCTCTGTTTGCCACTGCATACTACGTTGTTCAGCGGACCTGTCAGGCCCGACTGTTCTCCGATGGTCTGGCGGCATTCACGTTCTGGGGCTGGCAAGCGATTATCGTATCGGCTGCTATCACCCTGCCACTGGGACTGACCTCGTCCAAAGAGTACGCCGAACTGGAATGGCCAATTGATATTGCCATTGCGATTGTTTGGGTCGCTTATGCTGTCGTGTTCTTCGGCACCATCATGAAGCGCAGCACACCACATATATATGTGGCCAACTGGTTCTACGGTGCCTTTATCATTACCGTTGCGGTTCTGCACATCGGCAACAACCTGGCAATGCCAGCAACGGCCTTTAAATCATACTCTGCCTACGCCGGTGTCACTGATGCCATGATGCAGTGGTGGTATGGCCACAACGCCGTTGGTTTCTTCCTGACCGCAGGCTTCCTGGGCATGATGTACTACTTCGTACCCAAGCAGGCCAACCGTCCGGTTTACTCTTACCGTCTGTCCATCGTCCACTTCTGGGCACTGATCACGACCTACGTATGGGCCGGTGGTCACCACCTGCACTACTCTGCCCTGCCCGACTGGGCCCAGACTGCAGGCATGGTCATGTCCCTGATTCTGTTGGCTCCGTCCTGGGGCGGCATGATCAACGGCATGATGACGCTGTCTGGCGCCTGGCACAAACTGCGCACAGATCCGATCCTACGCTTCCTGGTGGTCTCCCTGTCTTTCTACGGTATGTCTACCTTTGAAGGCCCAATGATGTCCATCAAAACCGTGAATGCGCTGTCTCACAACACAGACTGGACCATTGGGCACGTTCACTCCGGCGCTCTGGGTTGGGTTGCCATGATCAGTATCGGTGCGATCTATCACCTGGTTCCCAAACTCTGGGGTTTGCAGGCCATGTACAGCACCGCCATGATCAACGTGCACTTCTGGCTGGCGACTGTCGGCACGGTACTGTACATCGTCGCAATGTGGGTCAACGGCATCATGCAGGGCCTGATGTGGCGCGCAGTCAACGAAGACGGCACCCTGACCTACAGCTTTGTTGAGTCTCTCGAAGCGTCTTACCCGGGCTACTTTGTTCGCTTTATTGGTGGCGCCATCTTCCTGACCGGCATGCTGATCATGGCATACAATGTATACATGACCGTACGCCAGAAAGAAGCCGCAGCTCAGGACAACACTGCTGTTCAAGCGGCGTAAGGGGAAAGACCAGATGAGACATGAAATTGTAGAAAAGAACCTTGGCCTGATGATCGTCTTGATCATCGTGGCCATCAGCGGTGGCTTCCTCGCTGAGGTAGTTCCCATGTTCTTCCAGAAAGACGTGAATGAGCCGATCGAAGGCCTTGAGCCGCTTTCAGCTCTTGAACTGGAAGGCCGAGATATCTACATTCGCGAAGGTTGCCACGTGTGCCACACGCAGCAGATCCGTCCTTTCCGGGCAGAGACCGAGCGTTACGGCCACTACTCCGTTGCAGGCGAATTCGTTTACGACCGTCCTTTCCTGTGGGGATCCAAGCGCACCGGTCCTGACCTGGCCCGCGTAGGCGGTCGTTACTCGGATGCCTGGCAGCGCCAGCACCTGTACGATCCGCGCAGCGTTGTGCCTGAGTCCAACATGCCGGCGTTTCCCTGGCTGTTTGAGGATCGTGTGGCCCATACCAGCATCGAAGCCCGCATGAGAACACTGCAGACCCTCGGTGTTCCCTATACCGACGAGCAAGTTGCAAGTGCTGCTTCCGAAATCGAAGGCAAGTTTGAAATCGAAGCACTGGTCGCGTACCTGCAGCAGCTGGGCACCGTTATTTCGGACAGGCGGTAATCCTATGGATATTAACGAGTTACGCGGTATTCATTCACTCGTGATCATGGCGATGTTTCTCGGCATTATCTGGTGGGCCTATAGCGCCCACCGCAAAAAAGCCAATGACGAGGCGGCCCGACTGCCGTTTTCAGATGATGACGATGAAGTAGCAAAGCGTACTCTTGAACAGGAAAAAACGGAGAAGAAACAATGAGTACCTTCTGGAGCATCTGGATCAGCGTGATCGTGCTCGGTACTGTCTTCGGATGCGCCTGGCTTCTTTGGGCCACTCGCAAGAGCCAGACAACCGATACCGAAACAGACCGCACAATGGGCCACTCTTTCGATGGCATCGAAGAGTATGACAATCCGCTGCCAAAGTGGTGGTTCTACTTGTTCCTGGCAACCTGTGTGTTCGCACTGGGTTACCTGGCACTGTATCCGGGCCTTGGTAACTTCAAAGGTCTGCTTGACTGGACATCGACCAACCAATGGGAAGCTGAGGTTGCAGAGGCTGATGAAAAGTTTGGTGAAATCTACGCACAGTTCGGTGACACACCTGTTCCGGAGCTGGCGCAGAACGAAGACGCCATGAAGATCGGACAGCGTCTCTACGCCAACAACTGTTCTGTCTGTCACGGCACAGCTGCCCGAGGCCAGGTAGGTTTCCCCAATCTGACTGATGACGACTGGCTATGGGGCGGTGAGCCCGATGACATCCTGCACAGCCTGGTCAAAGGTCGTCAGGGTAACATGCCCGCGAAAGGTGTTATGCCCAACATGACCAGCCAGCAGGTTGATCAGGTGGTCAACTTTGTCCTGAGCTACAGCGACCGCGAGCGTGATGCAGAAGCCGCCGAAGCCGGAGCCGAAGTCTTTGCCCAGGCTTGCGCAGCTTGCCATGGTGCTGACGGCACCGGCATGACGGCGATGGGCGCACCAAACCTGACCGACAACATCTGGTTGTATGGTTCCACTTATGAGTGGATTCGCGAGACTGTCGAGCACGGTCGGCAGAACGAAATGCCAGCTCAGGAGGGTCGCCTCACCAGTGATCAGATCCAGATTCTGGCTGCCTACGTGTACAGTTTGTCTAATTGAGCAAGACCGGCCGGGACCTGCTCCCGGCCCGGTCTTCTCAACCCTGCATCTGCCTTGTGCGGGTGCAGGCTTGAGAAGATCAGCAGACCCACTGAGGCCCGCTCCCTGCACTATCACCCTTCGGGAGATACCCATGAGCAATGAAATCCCTGTTAAACAGGTAGACCCATCCTCCGAGCCTCCCAACAACAAAAGCAAGCCGGAAACCGTCGATCTCTACGCCAGTCGTGAAAAAATCTATGTAAAAGAGGTAAAAGGCTTCTTCCAGAAGATCCGTAACGTCAGCCTGACCATGCTCATGGGCATGTATTTTTTGTTTGTCTGGCTCACTCTGGATGGCCAGCCGTTGATTCACTTCGATTTACCGGCCCGTGAATTCCACCTGTACGGCATCACCTTTTTTCCAAAAGATTTTTTCCTGCTATCAGGGATGCTGATCATCTCTGCCTTCGGCTTGTTCTTCATCACAACCTTGTTCGGCCGGGTCTGGTGTGGCTATACCTGCCCTCAAACCGTGTGGACCTTTATCTTCATGTGGATTGAGGAGAAGGTCGAGGGCAGTCGCAACAAGCGTATGAAGCTGGATAAGGCCCCGACTTCCTCAGAGAAAATCACCAAGAAAACCATCAAACACGGTTTGTGGCTGGTTATTGCGCTGGCAACAGGCCTGACGTTCGTCGGCTACTTCTACCCCATCCGGGAGTTGATTGTTGATATCTTCACCCTGGACGCCAATGGCTGGGCCTACTTCTGGGTTGGTTTTTTCACCATCGCCACCTATCTGAACGCCGGCTGGATGCGCGAGCAGGTTTGCCTGTATATGTGCCCATACGCCCGCTTTCAGTCGGTAATGTTCGACCCCAACACCAAAGTAGTGTCGTACGATCCCAACCGGGGCGAGCCACGCGGTGGCCGTAAAAAGAATGTGGCGCCGGCCGACGTTGGCCTGGGAGACTGCATTGACTGCGGACAATGCGTTCAGGTTTGCCCTACCGGTATTGATATACGGGACGGACTTCAATACGAGTGCATCGGCTGTGCATTATGTATCGACGCCTGTGATGAGGTCATGGACAAGATGAACTACCCCAAGGGCCTGATCCGCTACACCACAGAGAACGAGCTGGAAGGCAAACCTTCCCGGCTGCTGCGGCCGCGAACCTTTGGTTACGGTGCCGTGCTTGGCCTGATGATTGTCGCCATTGTTTTCACTATCGCCACTCGTGTACCCGCGCAACTGGATATCCTGCGTGATAGGGGTGCCCTGTTCGGTTTTAATGGTGAGGGTCGCATTGAAAACTCCTACACCGTCAAAATTCAGAATATGACTGAAGTGCCTCATACCTTCGAGTTATCAGTGCAAGGCATGGACGGCATCCGGATCCTGACCGCCACCTCCGTGGTCGTCGACAGCGGCGAAAACCGCACGCTGCCAACGGTGGTGGATGTACCGCCAGAATCAATTACAGATACCAACAACACCATCAGGTTCTACGCGAAATCCGAGACGGATTCATCGCTGTCGCTTGAAACTGAAAGCCGTTTTGTTGGTCCAAAGCCCCGACAGTAGTGTGGACTTGATCGAAACCCATTAACCAGAGATTGTTTAGAGATGACTGAGAAGACCCCTGTAGCTCCCTGGTACCGGCAGCCCTGGTTCTGGTTTCTGACCATTTTCCCAATCGCTGCTATTTGCTCCAGCATGACAATTCTGGTGATGGGCTCCACTGCTGATCGCTCTATGGTTACTGATGATTATTCCAAAGAGGGTCGCGGGATCAACATGGCCATCGCCAGAGACCAGAAAGCCCTGGACCTGGGCCTTGAAGGTGGGCTCGCGGTTGACGGCCGTAACGCCAGCCTGACCCTGAACGATGCCGAAGGACCGGTCGATTACCCCTACCTGATCATGAGTTTCTATCACCCGACCCAGTCTGAACGGGATCGCATTGTGCAGTTTCGTAAAGTCGCAGATGGTGAGTACTACGGCAGCCTGGTTAGCGATATGGACGGTCGCTGGTACTACGACCTGCAAGGGCCGGAAAACGACTGGCGGGTAAAAGGCGAGCTCTGGCTGCCTGCTGAAAACACTCATGCTGTCAAAGCGAAAAGTCCGACCGGAGGGTGAACGCCTTGAATTGTTTTCACTGCGGGGAGCGTGCAGACGGCTACCCGCCAATCACACTGAGACTTGACGGTCAGGAGCGGCACTTTTGCTGCCAGGGCTGCAAAGCCGTTTGTGAAACCATTCGTAACGAAGGGCTCAGCGGTTTTTACGATTTCCGGACAGAGCCAGCAATCACACCCAGAGAGCTCACTCGCTCGGAGCTCTCCCGACTCAAGGAACTGGACCATCCTCTGGTCCAGCAAGCTTTCGTAGCTCCGGTCAAAGGCGGTCAGGAGGCTCTGTTGTTGATCAGCGGCATTACCTGCGCTGCTTGCATCTGGCTGCTTGAAAACCATCTCAAGAAGCAGTCAGGGGTGATTTCGTTTTCGATCAATCACACAACTCAACGCGCACGACTGGTCTGGGCCCAGGACCAGGTTCGCCTGAGTGAACTTCTAACAGCCATCCATGAACTGGGCTACACCGCCCGCCCCTATCAGGCCGACGAAGCCGAGCAAACCCTGAAAGCCGAACATCGCACCATGTTGATTCGGTTGTTAGTTGCCGGCGCCGGTTCGTTTCAGACCATGATGCTGGCATTCCCGCTGTATTTTGAGCTGGTCAGTGAGTTATCGCCAGAATTTGTCAGTTTCTTTCGTTGGTTCAGCCTGCTCGTGGCAACCCCTGTTTTGCTTTACAGTGCGCGGCCGTTTTTCGAGAATGCCTGGCGTGATCTGACCACCAGGCATCTGACTATGGATGTTCCGGTTGCCATTGCCATCGGCCTGGCCTATGTCGCCAGTGCCTGGGTCACCGTTTTCGGTGGCGAAGAGGTGTATTTCGAGTCGGTCTGCATGTTTACCTTTTTCCTGCTTCTGGGGCGTTATGTGGAAGTGCAGGCCCGTTACCGTGCTGGCCTGACTGGCAGCGCCCTGGCCGGATTCCAGCCAACCGTCGCAGCCATGGTCCGCGATGGCCAGACAGACATAGTGCCAGCCCATGAAGTCAAAGCCGGCGACATCATCCGTGTACGCCCGGGTGAGACACTGCCGGTCGACGGAGAGATCGTTTCTGGTGTATCCACGCTCAACGAAGCGGCCCTGACCGGTGAATACCTGCCCGAATCCCGGGGCCCTGGCGACACAGTGCATGCGGGCAGCATCAACGGCGAGAATCCGCTGGATATCCGGGTTGTCAAAGCCGGTGCGGAAACCAGGCTTTCCGGCATTCTTCGGATATTGGACCGGGTCCAGTCCGAGAAGCCTCCGGTGGCGCGTCTGGCAGACCGCATCGCCGGAAAGTTTATTCGCCAGGTGCTGATACTGACGCCTCTGGTCTGGGGTGGCTGGGTTCTGGCTGGCGCCGGTAACGCCTTCGATATCGCCTTGTCAGTGCTGGTGGTTACCTGCCCCTGCGCTCTCTCTCTCGCAACCCCAACGGCGCTCACCTCGGCCACCATGCGCTTGCGAAAACTCGGCTTTCTGCCCACCAAAGGCCACACGCTGGAATCCCTGAACAGCATCGACACCGTGGTCTTCGATAAAACTGGTACCCTGACCCGTGGCGAGCTTACCCTGACCGGTAACCAGACCTATGGTGATATGGACCAAGCCAGCTGCCTGAAACTGGCCGCTGGTCTGGAAAAACACTCTGAACATCCGATCGCCAGGGTCTTTCACCAGCGCACCTCGGTGGTTGTGGAGAATGTTAGCAACCACCTGGGTGGGGGCTTGTCGGGTAGCTTTAACGGTCAACCGGTGTTTATCGGCCACAAGGCGTTCGTTGAGCAGCACACCTCGGCCCCGCCACCTCATGCGGAAACCGCTTCTGGCATGGAAATCTGGCTTGCCACCCGCGAGCATTGGCTCGCCCGCTTTCAACTGGACGATCAGATCAGGGAAGATGCCGCGCAAGCCATCAAGGCACTTAATAAGGCCGGTATACAGACCCTCCTTCTCAGTGGTGATCGATCAGCCCACGTGCAGCAGGTTGCCGAGGCACTGGGTATCAGAACGGCGATCGGGGAAGCGTCACCGGAACAGAAACTGGAAGTGCTGGATCAACTTCGCGCGGAAGGCCACAAAGTGATGATGGTGGGCGATGGCCTGAACGATCTGCCATCCATGGCCGGAGCCGGCATCTCCGTGGCCATGGGCACCGCTGCCGACCTGACCCAGTTAAAAGCCGATGCCGTTCTGATGAACGGCCAGCTGATGCAACTGGTCGAAGCAATCAAGGCAAGCCAACAGACCCGCAGGATTATTCGACAAAATATGGTCTGGGCCTTTGGCTACAACGTTGCCGCCTTGCCCCTCGCAGCGGCAGGTCTGGTCACCCCCTGGATGGCTGCCATCGGGATGTCTGCCAGCTCTCTTGTGGTGGTGCTCAATGCTCTACGCCTGGGCTCATCATCAAAAAGGTCCGGCCAGGAACCGGATACGGTTGGCTCTCAGGCTACGGCTTGATACCGTAATGATCTATTTATCGTTTAGGAGCGCATTGTGCAAATAGTCATGTTCCTGGTCCCGCTGATGCTGCTGCTGGTGGTCGGCGGGCTCGTGCTGTTCTCCTGGGCGATCAAGAACGGCCAGTACGATGATCTCGAAGGCCCAGCTCACCGCATCCTCTACGATGATGACAACGATATGATTCCAAAGGAGTCCCGACAATCGGACCCAGAGCCCGGCGATGTTCAGGATCGAGAGAACAACGCAGACCAGCCGGACAACAAAGCCTGAATGGCCACAGAACTCTACCTCAGTTATTCCAGTGCCTTCCTGATCGGGCTTCTGGGCAGCGCCCATTGCCTTGGCATGTGCGGTGGTATCAGCGCCTCCCTGTCGATGGCCCTGCCGGTCGGCAAAGGATTTCGGTTCAGGCAGTCACTGATGTTACTGGCGTTCAATTTGGGCCGAATAGGCAGCTATACGCTTATTGCAGCAATGATCGCCATCCTGAGCACCAGCGTGGCCGGTCAGGGCCGATGGGCCGCCATGATATTGATGACAGTCGCTGGATTGCTACTCATCTTTATGGGACTGTCCATGGGACAGTGGTGGCAAGGCATACGCGTGGTAGAAAAGGTGGGTGCTCCGGTATGGAGGAAGCTGTCACCGCTGACCCGGCGCTTCGTTCCGGTGAACAATCCAGGCCAGGCGGTGGCGCTAGGCGCTCTCTGGGGCTGGCTACCCTGCGGACTGGTCTACAGCACGCTGGGCTGGGCGGCCCTGCAGCCGACTGTGCCGACCGCTGCCCTGACCATGTTTTTCTTTGGCCTGGGCACCTTGCCATCCATGCTGGCCACCGGTTACGCCGCCCATTGGATTCGCAACTTCCAGAGCAATGTCGCGCTCCGGAAAATCAGCGGTGCCCTGCTGATTCTCTTTGGCTTGTGGACTCTGCCCCTGCAGGCGCTGATCCACTGATTGGGCGTTCAGGACTCAAAGATTGAGCACATCCAGTCGCCCGTAGTCCACATCTGGCTCGGCGGTCTGCACCGCTTGACGCTTACCGCCCAAACGCTTTCCTTCCCTGAAGTCATAAAGATTCGGGTCGGCCAAGTGCGATGGTTCAACATTGCAAATGGCCCGAAACATCGTTTCCAGCCGCCCCGGATGCTGTTTATCCCAGCCCTGAAACATCTCTTTGATCACCTGACGCTGAAGATTCTCCTGCGATCCGCACAAATTGCAGGGAATAATCGGAAAGTCCCGGAGTGCTGCGTAGCGGGCAATATCCTTCTCGCGGGCGTACGCCAGCGGGCGGATGACGGTATTGCGCCCGTCATCACTGTGCAGAACCGGTGGCATCGTCTTCATTTTGCCACCATAGAACATGTTCAGAAACAGGGTTTCGAGCAAATCATCCCGGTGATGGCCCAGTGCGATCTTGGTAACACCGTGCTCCTCGGCAAAATTGTAGAGAATTCCCCGCCGTAACCGTGAACACAGGCCACAAGTGGTCTTCCCTTCAGGCACCTTTTCCTTAACAATACTGTAGGTGTCCTTCTCAATGATGTGATACTCGATACCGAGCGCTTTCAGGTATTCGGGGAGAATCTCCTCTGGAAAGCCGGGCTGCTTCTGATCAAGGTTCACCGCGATCAGTTCGAAAGCGACAGGGGCGCTTTTCTGCAGGTTCAGCAGGATATCCAACATGGCGTAGGAATCCTTGCCACCGGACAGGCAACACATCACCTTGTCACCGGCTTCGATCATTGAGAAATCGGATATGGCCTGCCCGACATCTCGGCGCAAACGCTTCTGCAGCTTGTTCAGCTCCAGTTTCTGGTGACGATCCTGCTCTGAGGCAGGAAGCTGTTCGAGATTGGCGGTCATTGCTTGGGACATACTCTTGCACGTACACAGGATAAGTTAGCAAGCAATTATACGCGTCACACAGTTTCAGGGACAGGAAAGCAACATGGATATGTTGAGTTTACGAGAGGAAGTCAGTGGAAAACGGGCCATGAACCGGATCCGCAATCGCAACGCTATCTTGACCGCTGCGAGAGAGTGCTTCCGCGAAAACGGCTATGACAATTCCACTATCCGTGACATTGTCCGCCGCACCGGCCTGGCGGCTGGCACGTTTTACAATTATTTTTCCAGTAAACAGGACATCTTTGCCGCCCTGCTTACCGATTTTCTCTCACACCTCAATCACGACATGAGCCGTCACCGGCGCACCGCCAGCTCCACCCGCGACTTCATTCATAACGCCTACCTGGCACTGTACACAGCCACCGCCCGCGACCCGGTCGTCTATGAGCTTGCACACCAGAATCAGCGCGCCCTGCGCAACCTTTTCGGCTCAGACATTCTCGGTCTTGCCATGCTGTCACTGGAAGAAGATGTCCGCGATGGCATCGCCCGTGGGCTGCTTCCGGACCTCGACCCGGATTATCTGTGCGCGGCATTTTTCGGAGTGGCCTACGATATCAGCATGTCGGTTGCCCAGCGTGTGCATCAACAACCTGAGCAGGGCCAGCAAGAAGCAGAGAAAGCCGCTCTTTTTTCCACAACCTTGTTTTTGGGCGGCCTGCCCGCCTTGGCAGAACTTTCAAGCCAAAGCTGACTCGCTTACCATGGAGCTATGACAACTTCTTCAGATGCAACAGACCGAAAACCGGTTGCCGCCAGCACTGGCGGCGACAGTGTGTGGCTGAGCCAGCATATCCAACACTTGCTGGTCGCGGTAGAGCATGAATTAAGAGCCGCCGGGCCGGATGGATTGAGCGAGCTGGATCTGATAAAAGCGCTGCAGAGGCAACCCTGGCAGCTGATAGGGTCGGTCAACTATCATCTGCCGGATCAACTCTACCCGGTGCACTTTCTGCTCTTCCACGTGCTGTATACGCTCAGGGATCAGTTGGCAACCTTCGGAGAAGCGTTAAGTATTTCGCCACTCCGGCTAAGCATCCGTCAGCAGCATACTGTTGCCTGTGACGGATTACCGGGGGAAGAAGACAAGCTCAGAGCCTTCTACCTGGATTTGTCCAAGTACCATATGTCAGATGACACCATCCAGAAAATGATGGACGACTTCTGGAGCGGGCAATCCCGCCCGAGGCCGACTCAACCAGACGTTTCCGAGGCCGCATCAACGCTGGGTTTTTCGGCGCTGCCTGAGCAGTTTGCCCCGGTAAAACAAAGGTTTCGAAAGCTGGTCATGCAGGCGCATCCGGATCGTGGTGGCGATACTGAAGCCATTCAGAAACTTAACGGGGCCTTTTCGGTCCTGAAAGCACACTATGCATAATTCACTTCACTGAACTGCGGGATCCAGGAAGACAATGATCATAATCAAACGGTTAAACATCCTCACCATGATCACGGCCCTCTTGATGATGGCCACGACCACCGCCAACGCCGACCTGGTGATATTGCAGTACCATCATGTGGACGACAGCACGCCCGGGGCAACCAGCACCTCCCGTTCGCTATTTGAAGCCCAGATAAAGATGATTCAGGATCTCGAGCTGGACGTTGTTCCTTTGTTAAGCGGCACCCGGCAAGCTCTGGCGGGCGAGCTCGAAGACAAAAGCCAGGTCGCCATTACCTTTGATGATGCCTATGATTCGGTCTATAGCGCCGCGGCCCCGATTCTTGAGCGCTCCAACCTGCCCTACACCATTTTCGTCAATACCGATGCCATTGGCTCCCGTGGCTACATGACCTGGGACGAGCTCCGGGAGTTAGGGAGCCAGGATCACGTCACCATCGCCAATCACAGCACCGACCATGCCCATATGGCGCGACGGAGCAACGAGCCTGAAGACCAGTGGCAAGCCCGGGTAAACCACAGTCTTGATGAAGCCCAGAAGGTTTTGAAAGACAGACTCGGGGCCGAGGAACCCATGTTTGCCTACCCTTACGGCGAATTCGATGAAGCGCTGGAAGCCAAACTGGCCGATCGAGGCTGGCTTGGCTTTGGCCAACAATCCGGCGCGGTCGGCCGCTGGTCCCACGACACCCGGTTACCGAGGTTCCCTATGGCCAATGCTTACGGTCAACTCGGCAGCCTGAAAGACAAACTGCTGAGCAAGGCTTTTCCGGTGCCGGCGAAAGATCTCCCGGATGGCATTGTCGACCGCAACCCTCCCGCCATGAGTTTTCCCCTGGGTGAACAACTGGACGCAAACAGGCTCACCTGCTTTGCCTCCGGCATGGGGCGTATCGACTTCAAGGTGAACGGAGACTCGGTTGTTGTGGAAGCGCCCAAGGCCTTCCAGAGTCGTCGCTTCCGCTACAACTGCACCCACCCGGCTGGCCAAGGCAGCTTCTACTGGCTCTCCCAGCAGTGGCTTGACCGGGATAAACCAGAAGACTAATCCCCCCTCAGTCTTCAAAAGTAGCGATGCCCAACTCTCCAAACCGGACATGGGGTATCGCTTTCGGGCCCTGCCTGGTGTCTATGACGGTCTGGCCCTGAAGGTCCCGGTCACGGGTGAACACAATCAGCCAACGTTCTCCGCGGCCAGGGAATACAGGCACCCAGGCCTCAAGGTAGCCACGTTGACGCCAGGTTTCCGGCGTGTAGTCCATGACCAGATCGGTGACCAGGCGAACGGGCTGAAACTCACGATCAAGTAACGCAAGGGAAGGCACAACAAGGCCGTTGTGGGCATAGGCGCGCACCCGTGCGACAAACGCCGGAGTGGTCTCATTCGATGGCAAGGCAATCAACTGGAATGGTGATCTGCCCGAACTGAAATCATGCTCTGCTGACGCCTGATCAAGCCGGACTGCAAACTCGCGCCCCTCCTGCCATTTCTGGGCCGTGCGTGCTGAAAGCTGATCGCAACAGAGACGGTCAAACCCGGTAAATTCATCCTCCGGCTCCTGATCAATACCCAATATGGCAAAGGCGTCCGGGTCGTAACCGTCGACCGGCTCCGTGTAGTGGCTCTCGGTCCGGTGATAGACACTTGCAGGTGTGAGCTCAATCGGAGCAGCAATCAGGCCTTTTTCGACATCGGTTCGAGCGTCCGGCGTGAAATAACTAACGCGGACGTTGCCGTCCGCATCACGCCAGGTGAAGTATGGCTGACGCTGCCCCGGTCGAACATTGCCCGCTTTCGCCAGTTCATCCCCGTCAGGGAAATTGTCGAGGGTATATTCGGTGTCTTCTTGGAGTGCCGTTGCCTGAGTTCCATCAGACGACGAAGTGTCATCGGCTTGAGAACGAGCCGCCTCTCGCTCTGAATCCGGTATGCGGGTGTACTGCACCCGCCCCTGCTCGTCCACCCAGGAAAAATAGCCGTCCCGTTCACCGACGGGACCGCTGCCGGACTGACACCCCATCAGTATCAGTGCTGTCAGCAACGGCGCTGCCAGATGTCTCCATTCACCGGTTGTCATGAGCATTCCCAGCCAGCTTGGTCAGAACTTCTTTCGGAAACTAAGCCCGGCCATCACCACCCGCAACGAGGTTTTGATATCAAGACCGGCATAGGGGTTATAGATGATGTTGGTGATGTTGTCACAGTTCACGTTGCAACTGGTGTCGGCAGGAATGGTTTCTATTGAGTGCAGGTACGACAGGTTCATGTCGATTTCCGTGTTCTTGTCCCACCGATACCCCATGCCAATGCTATAGAGGTTGGCACCACCAAAAGGAGCCATGATCGAACGCTGATCATCAGGAATGACCGAATCCCGTATCTCCACACCTGCCCGCAGATCGAGACGGGAAGACGCATGAAACTCCAAGCCAAGTGCCCAGTTCCACTGACTTGTGAAGCCCAGAGGCAAGCGAAGTGTATTCGGCGTCGCATTGTCTGGCGACAGAATGCGAGCCGCGTTCAGGAATTCCAGGTTACGGTCAAAGCGGAATTCAAAAGCATCCCACTGTGCGTAATCCGTCCAGCCGACATCGGCATTGATGGTAAGCTTGGGGTGCACGTCAACACTGATGCCGGTCTGAAAGTGCTGGGGATAGACCAGATCCATACTCACATTGCCTGCTTCGCGGGGGGCCCCCGATGGCAGGCTCAGGATGGCAGACGTAATGGCGCCGAGCACAGAGCCGTTGACACTCTGCCAGAACCCGGACCAATCCTCCGTGTATTCAATCTCAAAGGTTCCCTTGAGATTCATGTCCGCCTCTGATGTGTAACTTGCCCCCCAGCGGAACCAGTCAGTCGGCTCCCAGAGCACACCCAAGCTGTAGGTCGGCGAAATGGATTCCTGAACATTAATGCTGAGTGCACCTATGTCATCCCAGGGGCCTACGTTACCGCCACACAGTGCCAGCCAGGGCTGCAGTGGCTCATCGCCACTTTCGCAGTTGAAGGCATCCTGTAGCACTTCCGCGACACCCAACAACATGTTAGGGGCACGCATGTACTGATCGGCGGCGATGCCCATGTGTGATAGATGTATGCCCGCACCTACCGACCACTCATCATTGATTTCATAACCCACAGACGGAGATAGATACGTCGTCCGCTGCAAGGCCGTGGCCTGCGGCTGATAGCGACCAGGATCGTCTTTGTCACGATAAAACCCTGCTGCCAGTGGCAGATAGAATGCGTTGGCGAAGGTCAGTTTGGAACCCGGCTGATTGATGCTGATACCTGCTGACGGCGCTACCGCAGGTCCAGGAGGCGCCCTCAGAATCCCATACCCCGGCAGGTAAAGCGCCACGTTATTGGTGTGGCTGTGTTTATTGGCCACTGGGTCGCGCTGCTTGCCGGTATTAGGATCGATCTCAAGGCCATCAATGCCAAAAATCTCGTAACCCTCCGGTGCGTTAAAATCAGCATCAATGTCCAGGTAGATACTCAGAAGGTTCACTTCAAACTGCCGGTCTTTCAGCTTGGTCAGACCCGCCGGATTGTAGTGTATTGCCATGATACCCGGCGGATCCGCCGTCACCGCGTTACCCAGTGCCAACGCCTTCGGGTGTATTGTCAGGTTCTGGGCAAGCTGGGCCTGAGCACCACACGACATGGTCGCGGCGATGAGGGCTCCCAGAATCTGCCGTTTCGGGCTGAAATATGCCATGACGTCCTTCCCTTCCCTTAAATCGTCTGCAGCTTCAATCACTCTTTGAGGCCGGAGAAATTAATGGGCAGGGATATACCCAGGGAAAAATCCGGAGCATCTTCGGTCAGACCGATGCCCAGGCTTGTGTTCACAATGGTGGTATCGCTGATCCGGGTACCCAGGGACATGCTCAGAAAACCGGTCATCTGATCCTTGGCGACCGCCTGGTCACCGTTACGGAAGGTGAGCACGGTTTCATCGCTGTAACTGAGCTGGGCAGAAATACTGAGCGAAATGTCGTAAGACAGTGAATAGGCAAAGCCAGCGGAACCGGACAAACCGAAGCCAGGCTCAACTTTTTCCAGCAAGCGCGCACCTCGCACCTGCTCCAGACCATCCTGAGCCAGATTGTACGTTGCACTGACCGACCCGAACACGACTACCGGATCGAGCACCTTGGACATGCTGAGCCCGCCCCCAAGAGAGTAATAACCGCTGCCAGTGGACAACTGCTCCTTGATGTCAATTTCGTACGGGCTGACACCGGTTTTGGAATTGAAGGTGCCGAAGAACGTTGATGATACTTTGCCCGGCACATAGGCAAAGGGTTGCCAGCGACCGGTGAAGGAAATGTCACCAAAATCATATACTGACAGGTCGTCTTCGGTATCGTACTTGACCACCAACGGGATACGGGTACCCACGGTCAGGTTATCCAGCAAACCATAATCGTATGAAAAGGCGTTGGTAAAATTGTGGGTCGCTGACGGCACCACATCCAGGTTTCTTACAGAACCATTAGTAATGGCAAGGTCCAGTCGCTGGTCAGCGGTGTATGAGTAATCAAACGAGTAATTCAGGGAGTGGGAGCCCTTTCTCTGCAGCGAATAGTTCTTCTCCGCGGCTTGGAATACCTCTTCCAGCTGCCTGGTGGCATCCTCGTCCCCCTCCTGCCGGGCTAGCGCCTCACGCGCCTGGTCCACGTTTCCGTCCTGCGCCAACGCCATGCCCGGAAGCAGACCAGCCGCGGAAACAAGGATAAAGCCTCGCACAAACCAACGATTCATCCTGACTCCCTACTTTTATTGGTTTTATTCCTGTTTCGGGCTTTGCCCGAAAAATTAGTTGCGACGGTAATACAGCTGTTTTCGGGTATTCTCCACGCTACCGTCCGGATTATTTTTCTGACGTTCGAGCACATTCTGGATGCGCCTTTCTGTGGACTCGTGAAACGCCGGCATTTGTTGCAGCGCCAGTAACGTCATCGTCTGATCATCAACAAACCGAAGGTCTTCCTCTTTTAGCTCGAGATTGTCGAGGGGCTTGTCACTACCCGGAAAAACAATGAACAGAACGTTGTCGTCCCACTTTTCCTGAAACTGATCCAGGGTAAAGGAGATGTTGCCTACGGCTGGATCTGCCAGGTACACACGACCATCACGAATGGTTCTGAGTACCACAAAATGTTTGAATCCGGCGTGGTCAATCGGAACGATAGCCGGGTGATCCAGCTCCATCAGATCGTCAATTTTTGCCCGGAAGCCGCCGGAAGGGTAACCAAGCGCTGTAACCAGCCGCTTCATGTCGAGCATGGAAAAGGCCCGTCGTTCAACAATGCGCTCGCTTTCGCCATAATGGAGCAGCCCTTCCATCACCTGCCGCTCAGACAGATTGCGGCCAAGATAGAAGTTCAAAACCGTGGTTAATGCTGCACTGCCGCAACTGTAGTCGTACGCCTGGCGAACGATGTTCCGGAAATTCTGCTCCACCAGGGGTTCAACACGAATGTCGGAGCGAAGACGTACGTCGGTAGGATCAACGTCTTGCTGTAATACGATGGTGCCACGGTCAAATGGCTCGACCTCGGTTGCTTCCTGCACCATGGTGAACGTGAGAATGGATCCGGCCAGCACCAGCAGCATTTTGGAAAGTCCCTGTTTTTATTAGGTGTGCAACTTATCGTGTTACATGTTGTTACGGTAAGATACCGAAATCACGACGGGCTTAAAGATAACTGTGCCTCAAATCTGTCGCTGCACAGGGGGGCTTGATGGGGCGGTTTGAGAACTGGTTCATGCCTCGGTCGAGGCGGCAGGGTGAGCGGGCCCGGGATCATAATCCCGAGCCCGAGATACAGCATCTATCAAAGCGTAAAGACCATACCCAACAGCGCATAGCTGATCAGAGTAACCACGACCACACCCATCAGATTCAGGGCGAAGCCCGCACGAATCATGTCGGATATGTTCATATGACCGCTTGAAAACACAATGGCGTTGGGCGGCGTTGCCACCGGCATCATAAAGGCGCAACTTGCCGCAATCGCCGCCGGCACGGTTAGCAACAGTGGTGACACCTCTTGAGACATGGCGAGCGCGCCCAGCAATGGCAGAAAGGCAGCAGCGGTCGCCGTGTTGCTGGTAACTTCGGTTAAAAAGATAATGACCGTCGCCACCAGAGCAATCATCAGCAGCGTGGGCAACACGCCAGCGACACCCAGGCTTGCAGCGATCCACTCTGCCAGCCCCGAGCTACTGATCACGCCGGCCATAGCCAAACCACCGCCAAACAGCAGTAAAACACCCCAGGGCAGTTTGCTGGCTGAATCCCAGTCCAGAACAAACACCCGCTCCTTACTGTTGACCGGAATAATGAACATGGCGATTGCGGCAGCGATGGCAATGCCGGTGTCGCTCAACCAGGGCATCAGGTTGGCCGACAGTAAAGGGCGGAAAATCCAGGCGGCAGCGGTTGTGACGAATACCAGGGCTACCAGTTTTTCACCCCGGCTCATGGCGCCCAGTTTGGCCAGCTCCGCCCGAATCATTTCACCACTGTCTGCCGAGCCACCCACACCGAAATCTTTGCGGGTCAGCCACCACCACGCCAGTACCAACATGACCACAGACACCGGAACGCCCAGTAGCATCCATTGCGCAAAGCCCACGGAAATTCCCTGATTCTCGCTCAGATACGCGGCCAACAGGGCGTTGGGTGGCGTCCCGATCAGCGTGGCAATCCCGCCAATACTGGCGGAATAGGCAATCGCCAGCAGCAGCGCAGTCGCATAACGACGCACGCCCTCCGGGTTGGACGCATCCATCATGGCCACCACCGACAAACCGATCGGCAGCATCATGATAGCGGTAGCAGTATTGCTCACCCACATGCTGAGAAACGCGGTTGCCAGCATAAATCCGGCGATCTGGCGCCTGGGTTGATCACCTACAGCCCTGAGCGTCAACAGAGCGATCCGACGATGCAAGTTCCATCGCTGCATGGCCAGCCCCAGGGTAAAACCACCCAAAAACAGAAAGATAATCGGGTTGGCATAGGGCGAGGTAGCCTGGCCGATGGTGCCCAGTCCCAGTGCCGGTACCAGCACGATGGGCAACAGCGCGGTGGCCGGGATGGGAATGGCTTCAGTTGACCACCAGGTGGCCATTAATAACATCAATCCCAGCGCGGCCCAGGCCTCCTGACCCATTGTTTCAGGAGCTGGCACAATCCAGGTTATCAACAAAAACACAGCACCCAGTATCAGGCCGATCACCTGGCTTTTTGGTAACCCCTCTAAGTTTTGCTCTGCCGCCTGCTGATCAGTCATGTGTTACCACTCTGGTTCGTTGGATTACGTCGGAATGTTTAGTCACCGGCGCAATTTACACAAACCGTGGTATATGGCAAGACCTGCAAACGTCTTGGGTCGATTGCTTCGCCACAACCCTCGCACTCATCCCCCAGGCCATTGTTGATGCGATCCAGGGCACGGGCTATCTGCACCAGTTCCACCCGGGTTTCCTGCTCCAGGGAGTCCACTACTTCGTCGTTTTGTGTCTGTGCGGCCCGCTCCTCAGAATCCTTATCAAGCGCGCCGGCTTCACGCCGTTGATGAGCCTCGTAACGGGCCAGTCTGGCCTCGAGATCCGCCTTCAGGGTTTCCAGTTCGGCTATGCGGTTGGTCATCGTGCTTTCCTTTTAGGTAATGAATCAGCCTCACCCTAGAGAATATGCCGAATTCTGGTTTGACGCCTGTCAAAATCGTGTCATTGACTTTCGCGTAAGCTAGTCCATCTAGCCATCCCTTACAAAGGAGTTGTTAACAATGAACACTGATATGTTCGACAAAGCCAACCGTCTTAATGAAACCCTGTTCGCCCAGTTCAGCAAGGCCACCGAGATGCAAATGGAAGCCTTTCGCCGCTACGCCGACGTGGCCATGGAACAGGCCAAAAAAGTCGCAGAAGTCCGGGATCTGGATGGGCTGAAGCAAGTCACCTCCGAGCAGGCAGAAACATTGAAATCGCTGAGCGAGCAATTCACCAGTGACTGGAAAGCCTGGCAGGACTACCTGAATGAAACCCGCGAGCAGGTGCAGCAAGTATTCGCCGCCGACGCGCCGGAACCGGCCAAGGAAAAGGCCCCGGCCAGCAAAACCGGCGGAAGCAAGACCACAGCCTGACCAGCTCTGCGCTGCAAGGGTCGGACTGGCATCGCCGGTCCGACCGTTTTTTTATTCACCGACAGGAGCCTGTCATGTTTGGTCTGGACTTCATCAGCAAAACAACAAACCAACTGGTCAAGACCTTTGAGGACAATGTTCGCCAAGGTCAGCAGCAGCTGGAGAACTTCCTTGGCGATACCGGCATGATTGACGATGCCAAGCTATCTACGCTGAGTGAGGCCTCAGATGCCTATCGCACCATGGCACAAGACCTGCTGCTGCACCCTCTGAGATTTGCCAGTGCCGAAATTGACCTGACCAAAAAACACCTGGGTCTGGCGCGCTACACCCTGGCCAGACTGACCGGAAAACAACCCGAGCCAGTGACATTGGCAGACCCGGACGACCGCCGTTTTCTGGCTGAGGACTGGCAAAAACACCTGCCTTTTGACGTGCTGCAACAAGCCTACCTGATCAATTCCAAAGCATTCCTCAACTGGGTTGAGAACATGGAAGGGATACCCGGCCCGAGTCGCGACCAGATGCTGTTCTATGCCCGTCAGCTGACCAGCGCCCTGTCGCCGTCCAATTACCCCTTGTCTAACCCGGAAGTGCTGCGCATTACCTGGGAGCGCAAAGGCATGAATCTTGTGGATGGTGCCCGCAACCTCGTTGAGGACATACGCCAGAATCCGGGCCTGTTCAATGTGGCCATGACGGATCGGTCTGCGTTCCAGGTCGGCGGCAATCTGGCCACCACACCTGGCCAGGTGGTGTACCAGAACGAACTGATGCAACTTATTCAGTATTCACCCACCACCCAAACCGTTGCCCAGCGGCCACTGTTGATCGTTCCGCCCTGGATCAACAAGTTCTACATCCTGGATCTGACCGAGAAGAACTCCTTTATCCGCTGGCTGGTCAGTCAGGGACAAACGGTGTTTGTGGTGTCGTGGCGCAATCCGGGGCCCGGGCAAAAAGACAAAGGCTGGGATGATTACATGGCCCTTGGCCCACTGGCCGCCATCGAGGCCGTGCAAGAAGCCACCGGCGAGGAGCAGATGAACGCCATTGGCTACTGTATCGGCGGCACACTACTGGGTTCCACCATGGCCTGGCTGGAGAAAAAACAGCGCAGCCCTATTGTCAGCACCACCTACCTGACCACCTTGCTGGACTTTTCCGACCCCGGCGGAATTGGCGTGTTCATTAATGATCACTCCATCCGCGGTATTGAGCGGGCCATGAACAAAAAAGGGTTCCTGGACGGCCGTGCCATGGCGTTCACGTTCAATCTGCTGCGTGAGAATGATCTGTTCTGGTCTTACTGGACCAACAATTATCTCAAAGGCCTGAAGCCCGCTGCGTTTGATTTGCTGTACTGGAATACCGACGGCACCAACCTGCCCGCGCGAATGCACACTTATTATCTGCGGGAAATGTACCTGCATAACCGCCTGGTTGAACCCAATGCACTGACCATGGCCGGCGAAACCATCAACCTGGCAGAAGTTCAGGTGCCATCGTTTTTCCTGTCCGCCCGGCAAGATCACATCGCGAAATGGAAGACCACCTATGAAGGCGCGAAAGTGTATGGCGGTGACGTAACATTTGTACTTTCTGGCTCCGGACACATTGCCGGCGTGATCAATCCGCCCTACAAAGAGAAGTATGGTTACTGGACAAACGACACCGTAAGCGCTGACCCCGATCGCTGGTTTGAAGACGCCGAACATCATCCGGGATCATGGTGGCCCCACTGGAAAACCTGGATTCAGACCTACGAGGGTGAGCAAGTACCTGCCCGCCAGCCCGGCGATGGCAAGCTGACGATTATCGAAGATGCACCCGGCAGTTACGTGAAAGTAAAAGCCGCTGAGGCAGGACGTGAATAAACACTATGACTGAGACAATGACCGAGCCAGGCCAGGGACGGTCGTTTCCCATATCGCGCATCATGCACAGCGGGCTGTTGCTGCAGTGTGCCCCGGATTCCACCATAGCCGATGCGGCAGCGCGCATGTCGGAGCATTTGGTCAGCTCTATCCTGATCAGCGACAACGATCAGGTCATCGGCATCTGGACCGAGCATGATGCCCTGGCTGTCGACTTCGCCAATCCGGTCCATTTCAATCGGCCGGTCAGTTCTGTAATGAGCGCGCCGGTGCTTTCCTTACCCAGCTCCACAGACGTCGGTGAAGCTGCCATCAGGCTCAAAGACAGCGGTAAGCGGCATTTTTTGGTAACCAATGAAGCGGGGCTGCCCGTCGGCATACTGTCTCAGACTGACATTGCACTTAATCAGGGCCTTGAACCCTACCTGAGATTGAGAGAAGTACGATCTGCCGTGCTCCGACCGCCAATTCTGGTACCTGGCACTCAACCCCTGGCTGAAGTTGCCGTCGACATGCATCGTCATCATACCGATGCGGTAGTGGTAAGCTGCGCGGAGCAAGGCCTCGGCATTCTGACTGAGCGAGACATGGTGCGTTTTATTGCGCGCCACACCAGCAACACCCCGGTCAGCAAACTGGCCACCCGCCCTTTGCTGACCGTTAGTGAGGACGATCCCCTGATTCGCGCCCGGGATCTGCTGATCGATCATCGCATACGCCACCTGGCGGTGGTGAATCAACACAACGAGGTGACCGGCCTCATCGGCTACCATGACATGCTCGCGGGCGCCGAACAGATGTACCTTGATGACCTTCGCAAAACCCTGGAACAACGGGATCAGGCCCTGGCGAAATCCCGTCAGACACTGCAACTGGCAGAGCGGGTGATCGAGTCGTCCTTCGAGGGCATCATGGTGACCGACAAAGACGTCCGCATCGAGTTTGTAAACCCGGCCTTTAGCCAGTTAACTGGCTATACCGCCGAGGAAGTGATCGGCCGCACGCCGGAACTCTTGTCCTCCGGTCGTCACGACACGGAATTCTATAAACGCATGTGGCACTCGCTGGCAACTCATGGTTACTGGCGTGGCGAGATCTGGAACCGACGAAAAACCGGCGAACTCTACCTGGAACTGCTGACGATCACGGCTATCACCGATGACGTAGGCAATACCACCCACTACGCCGGATTGTTTACCGACATCACCCAGAACCGCATGAACGAAGAACAGATCCGCCAGTTGGCCTATTACGATGCCCTGACCGGAGTACCAAACCGGAGGCTTCTGGAGGATCGCCTGGAGCACGCCATTCGCCATGCCCACCGCAAGGAAATGCTGCTGGCCGTGATGTTCATGGACCTGGACCGGTTCAAGGAAGTGAACGACACCCTGGGCCACGCGGTGGGCGATGAACTCCTGCTGCAGTTCACCCGTCGAGTCCACGACTGCCTGCGGGAAGACGACACCCTTGCGCGTCTGGGTGGCGACGAATTCATCGTGCTGCTGCCCGAGATGGAAGCACTGAACGATGTGTTGGCCGTTGCCGAACGGCTCCTCGACATCAACCGCACACCCTATCGAATCAATGAGCACCATGTTCAGATCGGCTCAAGCATCGGCGTCAGCCTGTACCCGGAGGATGGCACCACGGTGCAGGAACTCATCAACGGCGCCGATATTGCCATGTACCGCTCAAAGCGGGATGGTCGCAACTGCTACCACTTGTTTAATCCGGAAATTCCCAGGACAGCCTGAACACAGGCTCTCCGGGTTCCGGCCTGACATCAGGCAACCTCGGCAGAAACCTGAAATTGCCCGGTCAACCGTTGTAGTTTGACGGCCGCATTTTGGGCACGCTCGGAGCTTGTGGTCAGCTCCTCAACAACCCCGCGCATTGCAGCGGCACTCTCGGAAACACCCGAGGTCTGGCGACCCTGTTCACGATTGGTCTGTTCAATACTGGCAATCGCTCTGAATAGTTTGCCGACCATCGTGTTCAGATCAGAATTATCCTCAGCCGCCGCTTCTGCCTTTGACAGTCGGACTTCCATTTCAGAAATACCCTCTTCCATAACAGACACCGCTCGCTGCGTTTCATCCTGCACGCCCTGCAACCGCTGACCAATTTCTTCCGTCGCTCTGGCGGTTCGGCTTGCCAGCTGGCGCACCTCATCCGCGACCACCGCAAAGCCCCGGCCAGACTCACCCGCCCGTGCCGCTTCAATAGCCGCATTCAGCGCCAGCAGGTTGGTCTGGGCGGCAATGTCATTGATGACCATGGCAGTTTTACCGATTTCTTCCGTGCGCTCGTTGGCCGCTCGAATGCCTTCTGCTGACCGGTTGATCACATTACGGATGCTCCTGGCTTCCTCGCTGAGCCGGGCAAACTGAGCCTGTGCCTTCGCCACCACCGCATCCATGCTTTCTCTCATTTCTTCCGCGGTGGTTGACGCGTTCTGAATTTCATCGCCCTGCACGCTCGCACCCTGAACCATCTCATCAATATGATTCAGCACCGACTGCACCCGCTCATTCGCTGAGCGATTATGCTGTACCAATTGATCGCTCGCCTGTCGTGAGCCAGACGCCAACGTCAGAACCTGCCCCACCATTCCATCCAGGCTATCAATAAAGCTGTTGGTCCAGCGCGCAAGGTCGCCACTTTCATCACGGCGAGTTTTGCTCAGATCTATCCGTTGTTGCAGGTTGCCACCACCTTCGGCGATATCGCGGATGATATCGCCCATGTTACCGAGCTGTTCAGACACCGGTTTGACGCTTGCGGCCCTGAATAGGAGTACCATGGCAACAAGCGCCAGGGCATTGATTGCACCTTCCATCCAGACCGGAACAGCACTGATGGCCAGGGTCAGATTGACAAGCCAGAGCGCCGTTGCAAGCACGCCCAGGCGGCTGGACAAGCGCCAGCTGATGGACCGGCGCCGGTAGACCTCTTCCAGATCGCCTTCGCACATCATGCCCCAGGTGTCTGGCGAGCCCGGCAGTTGCAGCGTGATGCCCTTACCAATTACCGGGATGTGGCGATAATCGGAGTAACCGGGGTACTTCACATAAAGGTTGTCGCCGTTGGCAATGGTCTCCCGCACCCCAGGGTGCAAACGGCCGGTTGCCGGATCGGTAAACCTGATTTCGAATTCCGTGTGTTCCCTGATGCGAACCACACCAAAACCGGTCTCGATACCCTCTTTCAGGTTATCACCATGGCTGAACGTGGCATCCTCAAAGCGGGACCGTGACAAAGCGGTGCCTGGCTGAATGGACGAATCAAACCGACTCTCAATCATAAACAGGTAATTGTCACCGGATTCCTCGAAAACATGGCCGGCCTCACGCTGAATAAGGTCGCTCATCACATCGTTGGGCACTCTTGCGCACAGTGCCGCACGTCGTCCATCCGCCAGCAACATAGGCTGATAGAACATCAGTGTCACCACATCGTGGAACCGACTGGTGGTTTTACCCAGCGCGCCCGTTACGGCGTCCCGATAGGGGCCGTGCAAAAAGCGCTCAGCAATGCCTCTCCTGACCGCGCCGGGGGCCAGATCCTGTTTGCCCTCGCGGCCACTGACACTGGAGGCCAGCACCACGCCGTCTTCGGCAACCACAAACAACTCGGATATGTCACGCAAGCGAGCACCGGCCTTACCCACGGCAGCCTTGAGCAGGCCGGATTCCATTTCACCGAGCCGTGCAGACATGGACTCAAGAAACGACCATTTATGATCCGCCCAGCCGATCAGGGCTTCACGCCTTGTCTTCGCCAGATTCTCGAAAATCTGTTCGTTGGTTTGGTACATCTTGCGGTTAAGAAAACAGGACCAACCCATCGACAGCTTTCCTGTTAGACCCCATACCGGCAACCAGGCCAACTCACGGGCAGACAACTTCATGGCATTACTTTTCAGAGTCATTGCATCTATCTCCAGACCGGACATCGGGGCGAATCAAACACCTTCACCCCCTCGGAAAGGTTAAAGCCACAGCAAGGATCGGGCCTGAAACTGCATAGCGGTCGGCAATACAGCCCACGACGAAACACATAATAGCCACGACCCGGGCAGTGCTGCCCGAACCGCCCCATTTTGATGCCTTCGCGGGATCTACCGCCCAAGCTTCGCACCACATTGGTGCATTTCTTGTGATATCAATGACCTACAAATTGTTACCCAATTTTCCACTTTGGTCCCATTGTTGAGCACTAAACGACCGCCGACACTACGGTTCGCTTGAACCAAACAAAAACAACAGCCCGATGTCGGGGTTCATCACACTGGAGATCCATCCACATGACGTTCAATAAACTTCTGCTGGCGACGTGCCTGTTGCTGGGCAGCGCGGTGGTCTATGCCGAAACCATCAAAATCGGCCTGAACTATCCCCAGACCGGTCGCTACAAAGACCAGGGCCTGCAACAAAGACTGGGCGCCTTCCTGGCGGTAGATGAAATCAATCAGGCCGGCGGCGTCATGGGCCAACCACTGGAACTGGTGATCCGCAATTCCCGGGGCGAACCCGATCAGGGCGCGAAGAATACCGCCGAGTTGATCGACCGTGAAGGTGCACAGATGGTATTCGGCGGCGTATCCAGTGCTGTAGCAATTTCCTCTGGCAAGGCTGCTCGAGACCGAAACCGGCTGTACTTCGGCACCCTGACCTATTCCAACGCGACAACCGGAAGTGAGGGCCACAGCCACATGTTCCGGGAACCCTATAATGCCTGGATGACGGCCAAGGCACTGAGCCAATACCTGAATCGCCACCATCAAGATCAAAACTATTTTTATATTACCGCCGATTACACCTGGGGTTGGTCCATTGAGGAATCAGTTCGGAAGTTCTCGAATACGGAAGACAAAGAAACACACATGGGCACAAAAACACCCTTTCCCAGAGCCCTGATTACCGACTTCCGGCAAGCTCTCGAGCAGGCTGAACAAAGTGATGCCGAGGTCCTGATGCTGGTATTGTTCGGTGACGACATGGTGCGAGCCCTGAATGCCGCCTACGAAATGGGGCTGACCAAGCGTATGCAAGTGGTGGTGCCCAACCTGACACTGGGCATGGCCCGTCAGGTCGGACCGACCATCATGGAAGGTGTGGTTGGCGCAGCACCCTGGGTGTGGAATCTGCCTTATGAGAATAACTACCAACGTGGCAAAGAGTTTGTCGAGGCCTTCTCCAGTCGGTACGAAATGCGCCCGTCGTCGTCTGCCGCTTCGGCTTACAGCATTGTTTACCAATACAGGGACGCCATAGAGCGAGCCGGATCCACCAACACTCAGCGCGTCATCCGTGAGCTGGAAGGGCATCGTTACAGCCTCCTCAAAGACGAACAGCACTGGCGCGCATTTGACCACCAGAATGTTCAGACCGTTCACGTGGTGCGGGTCAAACCCCGGGATACCGTCATGGCCGATCCATTCAGCTCGGACTACTTCGACATTATCGATTCCATGTCCGGAGATGAGGCCGCCCAGAGCCAGGAAGAATGGCAAGCAAGGCGGCGAGAAGCCGGAAAACCCGCCTCACTGTGATTGGTTTATTCCGGATTCAAACCCGGCGACGAGGAAATGCGTCGCCGTTCACACCAGACCGTGACGCCATCGCTTTACCCTTCCGCCGCATTCTTTGATAATCGAACCTTATCATGAAGGACGATCAGGAGCGGCGCGGGTGACAATGGAACGCAGTAATCAACGAATGGATGCAGACCAACCGTCAGGACAACCTGACCAGTATGACCTGCTGGTGATCGGCGGTGGCGTCAACGGCACGGGCATCGCCATGGACGCCGCAGGCCGGGGCCTGAAGGTTTTACTGTGCGAAATGAACGACCTCGCCTCGGCGACCTCCTCCAGCAGCAGCAAGCTGATTCACGGCGGCCTGCGTTATCTCGAGCACTATGAATTCCGTCTGGTCAGGGAAGCATTGGCGGAGAGGGAATCACTGCTTGCCAACGCGCCTCACATCATGTGGCCCATGCGCTTCCGGTTGCCACACCAGCCTCACCTGCGACCGGCCTGGATGATCCGTACCGGGCTGTTTCTGTACGATCATCTGGCCAAGCGGGAATTGCTGGCGGGCTCACGGGCCATCAGTTTCAAGGATAACTCGCCGCTCAAACAGGACATCACCAAAGGCTTTGAGTATTCCGATGGCTGGGTCGACGATGCCCGCCTTGTCGTATTGTCAGCCCGTAACGCAAAGCAAAAAGGCGGCGTTATACTCACTCGCACCCGCTGCGTGCATACCAGTCGCGACAACAATGGCTGGCAGGCAACCCTGGAGGACACTCTCACTGGCCATCACCGCACCATCAAGGCCAAGGTTATCGTCAACGCCACGGGCCCCTGGGTAAGCCGTATCTTCGGCGAAAGCCTTGGCATGAAAGCACCCAAGCAAATCCGGATGGTCAAAGGCAGCCACATTGTGGTGCCAAAACTGAACCAGGACGACGAAGCCTACATCCTGCAGAATCAGGATGATCGCATCGTGTTTGTGATCCCCTATGAGGATCAGTTCTCGCTTATCGGCACCACGGATGTGGATTTTGAAGGCAACCCGCGCGAGGCTGCCATATCACCGGAAGAAACCCACTACCTGCTCGCCATTGTTAACAAGTATTTCCGTCGACAACTGGCGCCTGAGGACGTGGTATGGAGTTATTCCGGTGTGCGCCCGCTGATGGACGATGAGGGCGGCACGGCGCAGTCTGCATCCAGAGACTATTCCTTTGAAGTAGACGACAAAAACGACCTGGCACCGCTAATTTCCGTGTTCGGTGGCAAAATCACCACCTACCGTAAACTGGCCGAAGCGGTCACTGATCAGCTTTGTCGGTATTTCCCCGGCTCCGGCAAATCCTGGACCCAGAAGGCGCTGCTACCCGGCGGCGATTTTGGCAACCACGCCGAACTGGAAGCAAAACTGAGCGCTGACTTTCCATGGCTCAACAGCGCCGTGATACGCCGTTTCGCCCGCAGTTACGGTACCGACAGCTACCGGATTCTCAACCGATGCCAGCGCCCGGAAGACCTGGGCCACTGGTACACCGAAACCCTGTCGCAAAAAGAAGTGGATTACCTGATTTTTGAGGAGTGGGCCCTGACCGCCGAAGACATACTCTGGCGCAGAACCAAGCAAGGTCTTTACATCAGCGAAGAGCAACAACGGGCACTGGACATGTATATCTGCCAGACAGCCCCGAGACGCCTGCCAGAATGCGCAGGACTGGCGCTGTCAGAGTAGCTCTCTGACCCGGCCCTGCAGTTGCGGCACCACCTCTTGCTCGAACCAGGGATTCTTGCGGAGCCAGAGATTGTTCCGGGGGCTCGGATGGGGCATCGGCACAATGCCTGGCCAGTACTGCGCCCAGGCGCGGACATTGTCCGTTACCGAGCCCCGGTGATCAGGTAAATGCCAGGCGTGGGCGTACTGCCCGATCACCAGGGTCAGCTGGATGTTTGCCAGCCGGGCCATCAGCGCGCTGCGCCAGGCGTCCGCGCACTCTGGCCGGGGTGGCAAATCGCCGGACTTGCCCGTTCCCGGGTAACAGAACCCCATGGGCAGAATCGCCACCCGGCTGTCATCGTAGAAAACCTCCCGGTCAACGCCCATCCACTGCCGCAGGCGATCACCGCTCGGGTCGTTGAAGGGCACACCGGTTTCATGCACTTTTCGTCCCGGCGCCTGACCCACCACCAGAATACGGCACGACTCCGACAGCTGCACCACTGGCCGGGGTTCGTGCGGCAACTGGTCACGGCAGAGCGTGCAAGCCCGCACCCTGCGAACGAGCGCCTCAAAGCCAAGACTCTCCAGTTCGCTGGTCTGCGTTGTCATCACTGGCCCCCAACCTGATCAAGCGCCGCCGCGGCACCGTACAGACCGGTTAGTGGGTCCTGCCCTACCCATACCGGCGTTGCCGCCAGCAAGGGCCGCATTCGGCCTTTGTTTTCAAACTCGTCCCGGAAACCGCTGGCCAGAAAAAACGGCAGGATCGCAGGCAGGATGCCACCACACAGATACACGCCGCCAAAACTGCCCAGTGTCAGCGCGGCATTACCGGCCACTTGCCCCAGAATCTTGCAGAATCGCTGCAGTGTTTGCCGTGCCAGATCACTCGATCCATTAACAGCAGCCGCGGTGACCTGCTCCGGCGTTGTCAGGGTGGCTGGCAACGCCTTGATTGTGGCCAATGCCCGGTACATATTGAGTAATCCTTCGCCGCAGAGCAGACGCTCCACCGACACCCGGCCAAACTGCGCCCGCAGATGATTCAGAACCTGAGATTCCGTTTCGTCGGCCGGCGCGAAGTCGACATGACCACCTTCGGTAGCCAAAGGCACCCAACCCGCATGAGCCGGGATCAACGCGGACATGCCAAGCCCAGTGCCTGGCCCCATAATCAGCAACGGGCCAGGCTGCCGCTCCGCGAGAGCCCCCACGGGCACCAGCTTATGCCCGGGCACGTGCACCACACCCAGGGCCATCGCCGTGTAGTCATTCACCAGTCTGAAACGGTGCCAGCCGAAGGCTTTCTGTAACTCTTCGGTGTCAAAGCGCCAGTGATTGTTGGTCATCGAAACCATATGGCCAACAACCGGAGCCGCGATGGCAAAGCAGGCCTCAGTCACCGGTGCAGAAACGCCGGCAAGATAGTCGGCGATAGCGGCTTGCGGACCGGCATAGTCGCTGCATTTCAGAATACGCGTGTCCAGCAGCGTCACTGAGCCCTTTTCAACCAGGGCAAAGCGGGCATGGGTGCCACCAATGTCCCCGACCAGCGCAAACGCCTTGGTGATCACGCCTCGTGGGTCCAGAACGCGCTGGCACCCTGCTCCGGGTTGCTGGCGCCACGGCGCATCCAGCCGAACAGCTCGCGGCCGTAGCCCTGATGGTGGGCGCTCAGATCCTGGGTGGCCACCTCGCGCGCGGCCAGGGCGCCCTCATCCAGCCGGACACTCAGAGTGCCATTGATCGCATCTACACACACCAGATCACCAGCCTGAATCCTGGCCAGGGGCCCGCCGTCGAGCGCCTCCGGGTAGACATGTATCGCCGCCGGCACTTTACCGGAGGCACCGGACATCCGACCGTCGGTCACCAGGGCAACTTTGAACCCCCGGTCTTGCAGAACACCCAGGTAAGGCGTCAGTTTGTGCAGCTCTGGCATACCATTGGCCTTGGGCCCTTGAAACCGCACCACCACCACGCAGTCGCGGTCCAGATCCCCTGCGTCGAAGGCTGCCTTCAGCTCATTCTGATCATTGAAGACCACGGCCGGGGCTTCCACACAGTGGTGCTCCGCAGCCACCGCAGACACTTTGATCACCCCCCGCCCCAGGTTTCCCTCCAGCACTTTCAAGCCGCCATTGGCGGCGAAAGGCTGTTTGGCACTGCTGAGCACATCGGGGCGCAGACTATTCTCGGGCGCGGGCTGCCAGGTTAAACCAGAATCAGACAGTTGGGGTTTTTGACCATACTGACTCAGCCCCGGCCCCATCACGGTATTCACATCCTCATGCAGATAGCCCGCATCCAGCAGCTCTCGAATCAGAAAGGAAGTACCGCCAGCATCGTGGAAGGCATTGATGTCTTCCTGACCGTTCGGGTAGATGCGAGTCATCGACGGCACCACTGACGACAGTTCCGAGTAGTCGTTCCAGTCAATAATGATGCCTGCGGCGCGTGCTATCGCAATCCAGTGAATGGTGTGATTGGTCGAGCCACCGGTGACCAGCAAAGCCACCAGCGCGTTCACAATGGCCTTTTCGTCCACCATATCCGCCAGCCCAAGCCTGCCGCCCTGGGGCCGGGACAACCGGATAATCTGCTCGGTAGCGGCCTCCGTGAGTGCGTCCCGCAGCGGGGTATTCGGGTGAATAAACGCCGCGCCCGGCACATGCAGCCCCATCACCTCAACCAGCATTTGATTGGAATTGGCCGTGCCGTAAAAGGTGCAAGTACCCGGGCTGTGATAAGACTCGCTTTCTGCTTCCAGCAATTCATCCTTGCCGATCTTGCCTTCGGCATAGAGCTGGCGCACCCGCTGTTTTTCCTTGTTGGGCAGCCCCGAGGGCATGGGCCCGGCAGGCACAAAAACGGCCGGCAGATAACCGAAACTGAGCGCTCCGATCAACAGGCCGGGCACAATTTTGTCACATATTCCCAGTAACATAACCGCATCAAACATATTGTGGCTCAGCGCTACCGCCGTGCTCATGGCGATGGTGTCGCGGGAGAACAGACTGAGCTCCATGCCCGGCTGACCCTGAGTGACCCCATCGCACATGGCCGGGGTGCCGCCGGCAAACTGGGCAACTGAACCCATGCGGTGGGCCGCTTCGCGAATGACGTCGGGGAAGCGATGATACGGCTGGTGGGCAGACAGCATGTCGTTATAAGCGGAGACCATGGCCACATTGGCCTGGTTCATCAGCTTCAGGGTATCCTTGTCACCCTGTTGGCAGGCGGCGAAACCATGGGCCAGGTTGCCACAGGACAATGTGCCCCGGTGCGGTTCCTGGTCTCCGAGCGCCGCCATTCTGGCCAGATAGGCCTGGCGAGATGCCCGGCTCCGTTCGATAATACGGTTGGTGACCTTCAAGACTCTGGGCTGCATGGTTCCCTCCATTTTTGATGGGCACGCTACGTAAGTGTACTTCCTTGCTGGAAGTCTTTCAGGTTCAATCAGCAATACTCAAGCCATTTATCGATGTGAACACACATTAAGGACACGCACTATGCTCAGGCGCACCAAAATTGTAGCCACCCTTGGCCCGGCCACCGACAGCGTGGAATCGCTGGCCGGTATTATCGCGGCCGGTGTTGATGTTACCCGCCTGAACTTTTCTCACGGCAGTGCTGAGGAACATATAGAGCGCGCCCAGCGAGTGCGCGCGGCCGCAGCCGCTCAAGGCCGATATGTTGCCCTGCTGGCCGACTTGCAGGGCCCGAAACTGCGCATCGCCCGCTTTACCGACAACAAGGTAACCCTACAGCGAGGCCAGACCTTTGTGCTCGACGCCTCGATGGATAAAGAAGCCGGCACCGACCAGCGGGTTGGCATTGATTACGAAGAGCTGATCAACGATGTTACCCCCGGCGACATTCTGGTTCTGGACGACGGCCGCATCGAAATGGAAGTCAACGCCGTCGATGCCCACAGCATTACCTCCACCGTGATGATCGGAGGCCCGTTGTCCAACAACAAAGGCCTGAACAAACGCGGCGGCGGCTTGTCGGCCGATGCCCTGACCGATAAGGACAAGCGCGATATCGTCACCGCAGCTCAGTTAGGCGCGGACTATGTCGCGGTATCCTTTGTGCGCACCGCAGAAGATATGCACGTTGCCCGTCGTCTGCTTAAAGAAGCGGGCTCCGAGGCCGGCCTTGTCGCCAAAATAGAGCGTGCCGAGCTGGCCCATGACAACGCCGCCCTGGATGCCGTGATTGAAGCCTCTGATGCCGTGATGGTGGCACGGGGCGACCTGGCCGTGGAGATCGGCGATGCCGAACTGGTGGGCGTACAAAAGCACATTATTTCACGGGCCAGGGTTCTCAATCGGGCCGTGATCACCGCCACCCAGATGATGGAATCGATGATCACCAATCCGATGCCAACACGGGCCGAGGTGTCTGACGTCGCCAACGCGGTCATGGATTACACCGACGCCGTCATGCTGTCGGCCGAAACCGCCGTCGGCGACTACCCGCGGGAAGCGGTCGAAGCCATGGTGCGCATCTGCCTGGGCGCTGAGCGCCAGCCCTCCATGCACCAGTCAAAACACCGAATTCACGAAAGCATGGAAAAAGTGGATCAAGCCATCGCCTTGTCGGCGATGTATGCGGCCAACCACCTGCAAGGCGTGGCAGCCATCATCTGCCTGACGGAAACCGGATCCACGCCTCGCCTGATGTCCAGAATCAAATCCAGTCTGCCCATCTTCGCCTTCTCCCGTCACCATTCCACACAGCACCGGGTGGCACTGTTCCGGGGTGTTCAGACGGTCCCCTTCGACTCAGCCAAACTGGCACACGAGCAGGTCAATGCGCTGGCGATCAAGGAATTGGAGAGGCGTGGCGTCGTCAAGACGGGTGATCTGGTCGTGATCACCAAAGGCGATTACGTCAACGCTCAGGGTGGCACCAACTCCATGAAGATTGTTCAGGTTGGCTCAGACATCCGCTGAACACGGAATTCATCACACCTTTTCGAGACTGGCAAGGCTGGCGCGCGCGATTTCGGTGATCCGCGCCCAATCCTTGTTGGCGATGGCATCCGCGGGCGTCAGCCAGGTACCGCCAACGGTGGCCACGTTCTCCAGCGCCAGATAGGCGGAGGCGGTATTCTGCCGAATACCGCCCGTCGGGCAGAACACCACATCGGGAAAGGGCCCTGAAAAGGCTTTCAGCGCCGAAATCCCGCCCGACACCTCCGCCGGGAACAACTTGAAATACCGGTACCCGTGGCTATAGCCCATCAGCAGTTCAGATGCGGTCGCAATACCCGGCAACAAGGGCGCTTCGGAGGTCACGCCAAAATCCAGAATGGCCTCGGTAACGCCCGGCGTGATAACAAACTGGGCGCCCGCACTTTCCACCTGCCGATACTGGGCAATGCTTGTGACCGTGCCAGCCCCGACCAAAGCCTCAGGCAGCGCTTGGCGCACCTGACGGATAGCGTCCACACCAAACTCGGTCCGAAGCGTAATCTCCAGCACCTTGAGGCCACCGTCAACGAGGGCTCGACACAGGGGTATCGCATCCTCCGGGTCATCAATGGTGATGACCGGTATCAAGGGCGAAGCCGTCAACACAGCTCTGATTTGTTCGCGATGTTCCATGGATACTTGTGGCATAGCAGTCTCCTTGATGATCAGGCCAGTCCGGTTCAGGGGCTCCAATACACGCGCAAGCCAGGCTTCAGAAATGCCCGTACCGGCATGGTGGGCCAGTCGTGGATATCAGAGACAGCCCGCGACAGGGTTTCGAGCTTGGCCTGACCTTTAAGGTGCAACGCAATGAATCGGGCGCCAGCCAGGACCGGCTTGGTCAGCGTCACTCGCGGGTGTGCCTGGGACGGCGGCGTCATCACGGCGATGCGCTGGCCCGGTTGCGCATTCATCGCCTGCGCCAGTTCCGGAGCATCCGGGAACAGTGATGCCGTGTGACCGTCATTCCCCATCCCCAGAATCAGAGCATCCACCGGCAGTTCAAGCTTGGCCAGCACGGATTCGATGGCCGACCTGGCCTGACTCGGATCATCGCCCGCCACCTTCAAGGGGATCCATCTGGCGTTGGCCACTGCGCCTTGCAGCAGGTGCGTTCTGACCAGCGAGGTATTGCTGGCCGGATCACCTTCCGGCACCCAGCGCTCATCCGCCAGCACCACATTGACGCTCGACCAGTCCAGGGTCTCGCTTCGCAACGCCTGAAAAAACGGCACGGGTGTCGAGCCACCAGAGACCACCAGCGTCACCCGGGGAGATGCCTCAAGCCTCTGCCTTAGAAATTCCGCGACATCCCGGGCCAGCTGGACCGCCACCGCATCGGCACTCTCCAGAAAGCAGGTTTGAATGCCCTCTGGCAACATGAGCTCAGGCGTCTTCATACCAACTCCTGCCGTCCCGGGTAATCATCGCTATCGAGGCAACCGGCCCCCAGGTGCCCGCGGCATAACGCTTGGGTGGTTCACCGCTGTCGTGCCAGTTGCTGATAATCTGGTCCACCCATCGCCAGGCATGCTCCACTTCGTCACGGCGCACAAACAGGTACTGGTTACCCCGCATAACCTCCCACAACAAACGCTCATAGGCATCGGGAATCCGCTCAGTATCGAAGGTTTCAGAGAACGTCAGTTCCAACGGCCCCTGGCGCAATCGCATACCTTTATCCAGACCCTGGTCCTTGGTCAGAATTTTCAGAGCCATGCCCTCATCGGGTTGCAGTCGTATTATCAGCTTGTTGTTGGCCAGATGCTTCTGATCCGGATCAAAGATGTAATGGGGTGCCGGCTTGAAGTGAATGATGATTTGCGACATTTTCTCCGGCATTCGCTTACCAGTGCGAATATAGAAGGGTACGCCTGACCAGCGCCAATTGTCGATTTCCACTTTCAGGGCAACAAAGGTTTCGGTCTCGCTGCCTTTGTTGGCGCCCTCTTCCTGCAGGTAGCCGGGCACGGGCTTGCCGTTGCTGGTGCCGGCGGTGTACTGCCCGCGCACTACTGACTGCTCCATGAGGTCCGGCGTGACTCGCTTCAAGGCTTTCAGTACCTTGACCTTTTCATCCCGGATACTGTCTGCAGACAGGTCCGATGGCGGGTCCATGGCGATCAGACACAGCAACTGCAGCAGATGGTTCTGGATCATGTCCCGTATCTGGCCCGCCTTGTCAAAGTAGCCCCAGCGCCCCTCAATACCCATGGCTTCAGCAACGGTGATTTCAACGTGAGAGATGTGGTTCTGATCCCACTGGGAGGCAAACAGGTTATTGGCAAAGCGCAGGGCAATCAGGTTCTGAACGGTTTCCTTGCCCAGGTAGTGATCGATACGAAACAGCTGGCTCTCCCGATACACCTCCGCCAGTTCGTCATTAATCACTTTGGAGGACTCAAGGTCATGGCCGATGGGTTTTTCCACGACGACGCGCGTGCGCTCGGTACAGCAACTCTGATCCCGCAGGTTGCGCGCAATCACACCATACATCGCCGGCGGAGTGGCCATGTACACGATCAGCTGATTGCTATCAGCACGCCAGCTATTCAGCTGTGAGTAGCTTTCGGTGTCCGTAAACTCGAGCCTGAGATAATTGACCCGTTGGACAAACTCCGTTGCCAGGGCATCATCAAACTCCTCCGGCTTGACCAGCTCCTTCAGCTTTGCCTTGAGCTTTGCGCGCACGTCCTGCTCGCTGGCCTGTGCACGGGCAATCGCCAGTATCCGGCTGTCTGGCGCAAGCAGACCTGCCCGGTCAAGCTGATAGAGCGCCGGGAACAGCTTACGCTGCGCCAGATCGCCTGAAGCACCAAACACCATAAGATCGCAAGACGTCTGCACCTTACCCGCCATTCCCTTTCTCCCGGCCGTCACCATTCGTCCTGACGTAACTATTGCGTAACTTTACCCAAATAATGACACCCGCCAGCCCACATTCCAAGTGGGACCGCCAATGCTGATATAATTACTACCCGATAACGCATCAAAGCACGGTATAATCCGCCGGCTTTTGAACCTTAATTGCCTGCATACCAGGGAGTACACAAGGCATGGCAGCAAATACCGCGCACCGAGACGACAATCTGCTGGCAGACATTCAGAACCGTCTGGAGACCCTCAACAAATCCGAGCGCAAGGTTGCTGAGGCCATTCTGCGAGACCCGAGTGCCGCTACCCGCTATAGCATCGCAGCGCTTGCACGGGCGGCCAATGTCAGCGAGCCAACAGTCAACCGCTTTTGCCGGGGCTTTTCCGCCACAGGTTTTCCAGATTTCAAGATTCGCCTGGCCCAGAGCATCGCTACCGGCACCCCATATGTCGGGCAGGACATCGAGCCCGACGACACGGTCGCGGAATTTGCCAACAAGATTATGCTGAGCACCATCGCCAGCCTCGACAAAGCCCGGCAAGCTCTCGATCCACAGGCCATTGCCACGGTGATCGACTACCTGATACAGGCCAAACAGATCAGCTTCTTCGGCATGGGTGGATCGGCCTCGGTCGCGATGGATGCCCAACACAAGTTCTTCCGCTTTAACATTCCGGTCTCATCCTACGACGACGCCCTGATGCAGCGCATGGTCGCTGCCGGCGCCGGAGTGGGTGATGCCATTGTTCTGATTTCCTACACCGGGCGCACCCGAGAGGCCGTCGAAATAGCCCACCTGGCCAGAGCCAACGGCGCAACCGTTATCGGCATCACTAACCCTGATTCACCGATGGCAGAAGCCTGCACAGCGGTACTCGGCGTCACTGCCCCGGAAGACACCGAGGTCTATATGCCGATGTCGTCCCGGATTATCCACCTGACGGTGATCGACATTCTTGCCACCGGCGTCACTCTTAAACGCGGACCGGATTTCCTCGACCATTTGAAGAAAATCAAGGAAAGCCTGAAAGCCACCCGCTTCCCCCTCAGCTGACAGCCATAAAAAAAGGGTGCCGAAGCACCCTTTTTTGTTCACCGTTGGACCATCTGCGATCAGTCCCGACTTACCTCGGCGGTATTTCTGAGATACTGCTGGTAGGCGGTGTATTCACGCTGCCCTTCTAGCTGGGTCAGGAACTGGTGCAGCTGCTGGAACTCAGCACCCTCCTTATCCACATCGCCTTCGTTGACCGCATCAACCAGTATGATCGCGGCTTCACTCTGGCCAACCGCCTTACCGACCGTCGGCTGACCTGCCTCTGGGCGGGACAGAGTGAACACACGCTGTACCACATAGGAACTCAGTCCGGAGCCTTCCCGGCCCTGTGCCTCAAACTCCTGCCAGTCACCCGCGTCCAGCGTCTCAGGTGCACTGCCAGACTCGATCGCCGCCAGGAGTTCATCTGCCCTGGCTTCCAGAGCTTCTCGAGTCTTGCGGGCTTCAAGCATGCCCTGAATCTCATCACGAACATCCGCCAGTTCCCGTTGGCGCGGTTCGAAATACTCACTTACACGCGCCACCACAGACACATTATCGCCAACATCGATCAGCTCGGTGTTAAAGCCACCTTCAAGCACGTCGTCGGAAAACAGCTGGCGAACGAGGCCGGCGTGATCGAACGGGGCTGCACCACCGTCCCGGGTAACGCCTTCAACGGTGCGAACCTCCAGCCCCAACTCCTCAGCCGGGCCTGCCAGGTCTTCCGCAGCATAGGCAGCGTCCGCGAGTTGAGCGCGCACTTCCGCAAAGCGCTCACTGGCGCGAGTCCGCGCCAATTCATCCCGCAACTCTGCCTGCAACTGGTCAAAAGAAGGAACATCTGAACGACGAATCTCTTCCACACGAATCAAGTGAATACCGAAGCCGGTTTCAACTGGCTCAGAAATCACCCCTTCTTCCAGGGTAAACAGAGCTTCTTCAAATGCGCCCTCATAGACACCTCGTCCGGCGAAACCAAGATCGCCGCCGTCACGGGCAGAGACCGTATCAACCGAATACTCCCGGGCCAGGTCAGCAAACGATTCACCAGCGTCAAGGCGTTCCTGAATCGTCTCCAGGGTTGCCTCAGCTTCGTCATCCGGCTCAATCAGAATGTGGGCAGCCCGGCGCTCCTCACTGGCAAACTCTTCGGCCCGTTCATCGTAATAGGCTCGCAGGTCTTCATCACTGATTTCGATGGCCTCTGCCAGAGCGCCCAGCGATAAGGTGAGATACGCCGCGTCGACCTGTTCCGGCTCACGGAACTCAGCAGCGTTTTCGTCATAGAACGCCTGAATATCATCGTCTGTGACAACAATCTTATCGGCCAGACTGTCTGCACCAACCGTCAGCACCCGAAAGTCACGGGTCTGATTCTGAATGCGCAGCAACTGAGCCGCATTTTCACCAGCCACAACACCACTTTGGGAAATGGACGCACGAATCTGGTTGATCACATAATTCTTGCGCATGTTCTCGCGGAACTCGCCCACACCCATGCCGATGTTGCGCACGGTGCCAACAAACCGGTCCCGGTTAAACTGACCATCCACCTGAAACTGAGGCATTTGGGTGATCAGGGCGTCAATGTCGGCGTCTGACAACTCCAGGCCCTGATCCTGTGCGTCCAGAATAAGTACCCGCTCCTGAATCAGCCCCTCAAGTACGTCACGACGAATCTGGTCTTCGTCGAGCATTGCAGGGTCTGGATCATCCATCTGACCAAGCCGCTGCTGCGTCTCTAACTGAACGGTTCGCAAAAACTCCCGCTCGGTAATGGATTCCCCATTTACGGTAGCCACTTCCGGCTCTCCGGAAAATCCTCCAATGATGGCATCCATCCCCCAGATCGACAGAGAAACGATCAAAAGGCCGATAATCACCTTTGCGATGGTGCCCTGGGCATTATCCCGAATATCTTGAAGCATGTTGTTACTGAATCCCTGTCAAGGTTCTGCTGGTGGAAGTCGCAAGGTGCAAACACGGTTGCTCCTTTCAAACGCAAAAAGGCGCACCCTGTACGGAATGCGCCTTGAATTCTTGTGGCAGCCTCCGCAAGCGAAAGCTGCCAAAAAAAGAGCCTTTACTTAACGGCGTCTTTCAGGGCCTTGCCTGCTTTGAATCCAGGCACTTTGGAGGCCGCGATCTTGATTTCAGCGCCAGTCTGCGGATTACGGCCGGTACGAGCGGCGCGGTCCTTCACAGAAAAGGTACCAAAGCCGATCAGGGTAACCTGGTCGCCTTTTTTCAGAGCACCGGTGATGGAGTTGGTCATAGCATCCAGCGCACGGCCAGCTGCTGCTTTAGAAATGTCTGCGGACTCTGCAATTGCATCGATCAGTTCGGACTTGTTCACACTAAACCCCTTCGATTTCAGGTTGAAGATGTTCTAGGTCGGTTTGTTTTTCGAGGACGTTCCCGACTATCGCATAAGCGGTCGGAGAATTCCATTCTTCAGTTTTCTTATTCCTTTCGGTATTTAACCGGTGTTCGGAATAGGCACTTACTGCGCGGGAGCCCTTGGTATTGGCTGCTTCACGGCGAAACAGTTATACCAACGGGCTCTCAGGCATGTCAACAACTCATCCCGGGTTTAATGTGTATTTATGCGCTCTGCAGCATCGCCGGCATCATCACTTGCTTTCGATGAAGTGCCCTTTTCGGTCGTATCGGCAGTGCGGGGTTCCGGCGGATACGCCAGTGCAACATCCAGAACTTCATCAATCCACTTCGCCGGAATGATCTCCAGAGACTCTTTGATGTTCTCTGGTATCTCTTTGAGATCCCTGACATTTTCATCAGGGATAATCACGGTTTTGATACCGCCCCGATGGGCCGCAAGAAGCTTCTCTTTCAGGCCGCCAATGGGCAAAACGCGACCTCTCAAGGTGATTTCACCGGTCATCGCAACGTCCGCCCGAACCGGTATTTTGGTCAGTGCAGAAACCAACGCTGTGCACATGCCAATACCGGCACTGGGGCCATCTTTTGGCGTTGCACCTTCCGGAACGTGCACATGAAGATCGTGCTTTTCATGGAAATCATCGCTGATTCCGAGACCCGCAGCCCGGCTGCGCACAACTGTCAAAGCCGTCTGAATCGATTCCTGCATGACATCACCGAGGGAGCCGGTTTTAACCACTCGTCCCTTACCGGTCGTCAATGCACACTCAATGGTCAGCAGCTCGCCGCCAACCTGAGTCCATGCCAGTCCGGTCACCTGCCCTATCTCGTTTTTCTCTTCAGCAAGACCGTACTTGAACTTCTTGACCCCTGAGTAGTCCTCAAGCATCTCCTGGGTAAGGGTCACAGAGGCCTTGTCGTTGCTTTCAACGTGCTCCCTGACGACCTTGCGGCAGATCTTGGCAATCTCCCGCTCCAGGCCCCGTACGCCCGCCTCTCGCGTGTAATAGCGAATCAGGTCGCGCAGAGTCGCCTCCGAAAGGTTCAATTCGTTCTTGCGCAGACCATTTGCCTTGATCTGTTTTGGCAACAGATAGCGCAAGGCGATGTTCACCTTTTCATCCTCGGTGTAACCGGGGATCCGAATGATCTCCATGCGGTCCAGCAACGCCGATGGAATGTCCATGGAGTTGGAGGTGCAAACAAACATCACGTCGGAGAGATCATAATCGACTTCAAGATAATGGTCGTTGAAGGTGTGATTCTGTTCAGGATCCAGCACTTCCAGCAACGCAGATGCTGGGTCACCGCGGTGATCCATACCCATCTTGTCGATCTCGTCGAACAGGAACAGCGGGTTTTTGACCCCGACTTTTGACAGCTTTTGCAGCAACTTACCGGGCAAAGCGCCGATGTAGGTTTTACGATGGCCACGGATTTCCGCCTCATCGCGCACGCCACCAAGCGCCATCCGCGTGTATTTACGGTTGGTTGCCCGGGCAATGGACTGACCCAGCGAAGTTTTGCCAACACCGGGAGGACCAACCAGACACAACACAGGCCCTTTAATCTTCTTCACCCGGCTTTGCACCGCCAGATATTCGAGAATGCGTTTTTTGACTTCGTCCAGGCCGTAGTGGTCCTTGTCCAGAATCTCACGGGCCTGCTCAAGGTCATGGCGAACGCGACTGCGTTTTTTCCAGGGCACCGCCAACATCCAGTCAATGTAACCGCGAACCACAGTCGCCTCGGCTGACATGGGCGACATCATCTTGAGCTTGTTGAGCTCCGCCTCGGTCTTTTTACGAGCTTCTTCCGGCAGTCCTGCTTCTTCGAGCTTCTGCTCAAGCTCTTCGAAATCGTTGTTGCCTTCGCCCAGGTTACCCATTTCTTTCTGGATAGCCTTCATCTGCTCGTTCAGATAGTACTCGCGCTGACTGCGCTCCATCTGCTTTTTAACGCGGCCACGGATGCGCTTTTCAACCTCAATCAGATCAATTTCACCATCCAGTTTACCCAGAAGCAGATCGACGCGTTTGCGCACATCGAGTGCTTCGAGCAGCTCCTGTTTTTCCGGAATCCGCATATCCAGGTGAGCAGCCATGGTGTCAACCAGACGCTCCAGCTCAGTGATGCCGGTCAACGCATTGGAAACTTCCGACGGCACTTTCTTGGAGAGCTTGACGTACTTTTCAAACTCATCCATCAGGGTCTTGGTGAGAACGTCTTCTTCACGCTCCGGCAGCGTTTCCTCATCCATCAGAATGGCCTGGCCAGACAAGTATTCAGCTTCCGAAATATCGGTGATGCTGGCGCGGGCGTTACCTTCCACCAGCACTTTGACCGTGCCATCCGGAAGACGAAGCATCTGGAGCACCGTCGCCAGAGTGCCCATGGAAAACACATCGCCGGCACCCGGCTCATCGGTGGAAGCGTCTTTCTGGGCAACCAGAAGGATTTCCTTGCTGCCCTCCATCGCCGCCTCAAGGGCTTGAATGGACTTATCACGGCCCACGAACAACGGGACCACCATGTGCGGAAACACCACCACATCGCGCAATGGAAGCAGCGGGTAATCTTGCACAGTTTCTTCAGATACACGGGTCATAGGGAATCCTCTGACAGCATTTAATTCAGCATATCACCCATCATTGGGGCGCAGGCGAAAATTGCAATCTTTTTACAGGGTCTAAAGCCGGTTGCTAGCCATTGCACTCTAATGAAAAAGGGGCGTTAAACGCCCCTTTCAGTTTTCACCAGTTTGCTCGATCTCGCCGGAGTCAATCCTCCGGCACAACCTTGGCATGATCGGTGTTGGCGTAGATCTTGAACGGTTCGGAATCACCGCTGATCACGCTTTCATCGATGACCACCTTGGAAACATCATGCTCAGACGGAATCTGGTACATGGTGTCCAGCAAGGTCGCTTCCATAATCGATCGAAGCCCACGGGCACCGGTTTTGCGCTCCATGGCTTTGCGTGCAACCGCCCGCAAGGCTTCCTTACGGAAATCAAGCTCAACGCCTTCCATATCAAACAGTTTCTGATACTGCTTGGTCAGTGCGTTTTTCGGCTCGGTCAGGATCTGAACCAGTGCTTCTTCGTCCAACTCGGTCAACGTGGCAACCACCGGCAGGCGGCCGACAAATTCCGGAATCAGACCAAACTTCACAAGATCCTCGGTTTCAACATCACGAATGATGTCGCCGGTATTCTTGCTGTCGTCCGGGCTCTTGACGTTCGCCGAAAAGCCGATTGAACTGCGATCAGAACGTTCCTGAATCACCTTCTCAAGGCCGGCAAATGCACCACCACAAATAAACAGCATATTGGTGGTGTCCACTTGCAGGAATTCCTGCTGGGGATGCTTGCGACCACCCTGCGGCGGAACCGAGGCAACGGTGCCTTCAATCAGCTTCAGCAGTGCCTGCTGTACACCCTCACCAGACACATCGCGAGTGATGGACGGGTTGTCGGACTTGCGCGAAATCTTGTCGATTTCATCAATGTAGACAATGCCCCGTTGAGCTTTATCAACATCGTAATCGCATTTCTGCAGCAGCTTCTGGATGATGTTCTCGACATCTTCCCCCACGTAACCGGCTTCGGTCAGCGTAGTGGCATCGGCAATGGTGAAGGGCACATTCAGCATACGAGCCAACGTTTCTGCCAACAGCGTCTTACCGCTGCCGGTCGGACCGATCAGCAGAATGTTGCTTTTGCCCAGCTCAACATCACTCTTGCCTTCGCCATAACGCAAGCGCTTGTAATGATTGTAGACGGCAACGGACAGCACAACTTTGGCGCGATCCTGACCAATCACATACTCGTTCAGAGTCTCACGGATTTCTGCCGGGGTCGGAAGACGATCACTGGCCTCCTCTTGGGCATTTTCCTGAATCTCTTCTCGAATGATGTCATTACACAAGTCGACACACTCGTCGCAGATGAACACCGAGGGCCCTGCAATGAGCTTTCGGACTTCATGCTGGCTCTTTCCACAAAACGAGCAGTACAGCAACTTGCCGTTATCGTCGCTCCTGCCGTTTCTTTCATCTGCCATTGAAATACCTCTGTTCTTCATTGGCCGGAGTTACAACACAATACGCCGGCCAGGGATGATGCGATGACTTTCAGTATTATTTATTCGGTACGCGCTTATCAAGTACTGTATCGATCAACCCGTACTCTTTCGCCTGGGTCGGATCCATGAAATTATCACGATCGGTATCCCGTGCGATGGTTTCCAGATCCTGGCCAGTATGCTGGGCAAGAATCGTATTCAGGGTGTTACGAATCTTCAGGATTTCGCGGGTATGAATTTCGATATCCGAAGCCTGGCCCTGATAGCCCCCCAGCGGTTGATGAATCATCACTCTGGAATTAGGCAGACAAGCTCGTTTGCCCGGAGCCCCGCCGGCCAGCAGAAACGCACCCATGCTGGCAGCCTGGCCGATACACAAAGTCGCCACATCAGGCTTGACGAACTGCATGGTGTCATAAATAGACATACCTGCAGACACTGAACCACCCGGGCTGTTGATGTACAGGTGAATGTCCTTGTCCGGATTTTCGGATTCCAGGAACAGCAGCTGGGCAACCACCAGATTGGCCATATGGTCTTCGACCTGGCCCACCAGAAAAATCACACGTTCTTTGAGCAGACGTGAATAGATGTCGAAGGAACGCTCTCCGCGCGCCGTCTGCTCAATTACCATCGGCACCAGGCCGGCGCTGGTTATCATTGTAGGGCCATCAAACGGTTTCTGCGTCATGTGCGCCTGAACTCCTTATGAACTGTGGGCATGGACCCCTCGGCAGGGTATCCGGAAGTCATTGTCGGAATACCTTCATACTCTGCCACCACTGAGCCCAGATGAAAACAGCCGGACACGCCGGCTGTTTCCAGAAAGCGGTTCCGGGCGACGCCCGGAACGATCAACGCTGGGGTTGACCAGCCTGAACCGCTTCTTCGTACTTCATCTTCTTCTCTGTCACCTTGGCCTGACCCAACACGAAGTCAACCACGGCGTCTTCCAGAACGGAGGCCTCAATCTGAGACTTCTGATCCGGGTTGCTGCTGAAGTGCGCAATCACTTCCTCAGGTTGTTCATACGTAGAAGCGATCTCCTGGATCTTTTCATCTACTTGGGCCGGCTCTGCTTTCAGGTCGTTCTTTTTGACCACTTCCTGGAACAACAGGCCCGTCTTGACTCGACGCTTGGCCTGATCTTCGAAGATTTCCTTCGGCAGCTGCTGGAAATCAACCTGACCACCGAAACGCTGAACCGCGTCCTGGCGCAGGCGATCGATTTCCTGGTCAACCAGTGCCGCCGGGATCTCCAGCTCCGTGGTTTCCAGCAGACCTTCAACAACGTCATTCTTGACCTTGTTGGATACCGCCTGCTTGAGCTCCCGCTCCATGTTCTTCTTCACTTCTTCGCGGAACGCGGCTTCGTCTTCGGCTTCGATACCAAACTTCTTGAAAAACTCTTCGTTCAGCTCTGGCAGCTGCGGCTCTTCAACTTTGTGAATGGTAATGGCGAACTTGGCTGGCTTGCCGGCCAGGTCTTCGCTGTGGTAATCAGCCGGAAACTCAACTTCGATTTCAAGCTCTTCACCGGCTTTACCGCCGACAATGCCCTTCTCGAAACCTGGAATCATCTGACCAGAACCCAGGGTCAGACGATGCCCTTCAGCGGCGCCGCCTTCAAACTCTTCACCGTCAATGGTGCCTTTGAAGTCGATGGTCACAATATCCTTGTTCTTGGACTTGCGTTTGACTTCTTTCATGGTGGCTTGCTGGCCGCGCAGATTGTCGATCATGGTGTCGATATCTTTGTCAGCAACTTCAGCAACCGGCTTTTCAACGGTGACCTTGCTAAGGTCGCCCAGCTCAATCTCAGGCAACACTTCGAAGATCGCCACGAACTCGAGGTCTTTGCCCTCTTCCATGGTCTTCGGCTCAAACTTGGGCCAGCCAGCCGGATTGACGTCCTGCTCCTGCAGTGCCTTGATGTAGTTGTCGCGCATTGCTTCGCCAACCACTTCCTGGCGAACGCTTTCACCGAAACGACGCTTGACCACGCTCATGGGCACCTTGCCAGGACGGAAACCGTTCAGGCGAACCGTGCGAGCAGTATCCTGCAGGCGTTTCTGAACCGCTTGGTCGATTTCCTGGGCGGGCACACCAATCGTCATGCGACGCTCGATGTTAGAGGTCGTTTCAACAGACACTTGCATGGAGATTCCTCAAATTACAGATTCTGTATGTGAATGAAAATTAAAAACAAATCCCGGACGGAGCGATCTACCCCAAAGGGACGCAAAATTAAAAGCCGGTAGTTTATCACGGTTTACCCCGCCGAGAGAATCACCCGGTGCATCGCAGCAATGGTTGGAGACCAGGACCACAACCGGAATTTAAAAACACAATGGGGGCAAAACGAAAAAAAGGAAGGGTGGTGCGAGAGGAGAGACTCGAACTCTCACAGGTTTCCCCGCTGGAACCTAAATCCAGTGCGTCTACCAATTCCGCCACTCTCGCGTATCCGGCGCTGCTCTTAAACGTTCAGAACATGCGGAAATCATAACAGGGGAAAAAGTGGGGTGGACGAAGGGGATCGAACCCTCGACCGCAGGAGTCACAATCCTGAGCTCTACCAACTGAGCTACGTCCACCACATCAGGTCAGTGCCTTTCAGCACTTACTTTCACTTTGTGCAACTTTGCTGGTTTGGCGATCCCGGTCCTGACCAGACCGACGACTTAATGGCGCGCCCGGCAGGACTCGAACCTGCGACCACCCGCTTAGAAGGCGGGTGCTCTATCCAGCTGAGCTACGGGCGCTTGACCGTCCACCCACCTGAATATTCAGAAAATGGTCGGGGTAGAGAGATTCGAACTCCCGACATCCTGCTCCCAAAGCAGGCGCGCTACCAGACTGCGCTATACCCCGTAAACTGAACAACAAGTGCTTCAGCAAAGTTGGCGCGCATATTACCGGCGGCTTCGGCATCCGTCAACACGGATTTTAAAAAAGATCGATAAAACAGTGATTCTGGTGACCGGCGCCCTACCCAAAAACACTCTTGATTGGCACATCAGCCACCCGTACACCACGTTGGCGTTCATGCCGAAGCATGAGACAATGCCCGGCCTTCACTTCCCCATTATTCATGCCCAACCGACAAGATGGAATCATGAGCGCCAAACTGATTAACGGAAAAGAAATCGCCGCCCAGGTCCGGCAACGCGTTGCTGCCGGCGTTGAGACCCGCAAACACAAGGGCCTGAGAGCACCCGGCCTGGCGGTTGTTCTGGTCGGCAACGATCCGGCTTCCCACGTCTACGTGGGCAACAAGCGCAAAGCCTGTGATGAGGCGGGCATCCTGTCGCTGTCTTATGACTTGCCAGAAGACACGTCTCAGGCAGCCCTGGAAACGCTGATTGATGAACTGAACGAGAACCCGGCAATCGACGGCATATTGGTGCAGCTACCCCTGCCCGCGCACCTTGATGCAGACCCTATTCTGGTAAAGATCCGGCCCGACAAAGACGTTGACGGCTTTCACCCCTACAACATCGGCCGCCTGATGCAGCGCAAGCCCACTCTGCGCCCCTGCACGCCCGCTGGCGTGATCACCCTGCTCGACTCCATTGGCACACCCTTCAAAGGCCAGCACGCGGTCATTGTGGGCGCCTCCAACATCGTTGGCCGCCCCATGAGTATGGAATTGCTGCTTAAAGGCGCCACCATCACTGTCTGCCACCGCTTTACTGATGACCTCGAGAAGTTTGTGGGCGAAGCAGACATCTTGATCGCTGCCGTTGGCAAACCCGGCATCATCAAAGGCGAATGGGTAAAGCCCGGCGCCACCGTGATTGATGTGGGCATCAATAGAATGGACGACGGCAAATTGCGCGGCGACGTGGACTTTGAGGCCGCCGCAGAACGCGCCGCCTTCATCACTCCGGTCCCTGGCGGCGTAGGCCCCATGACCATCGCCACCCTGCTGGAGAACACTCTTTACGCTGCGGATGTGCTGCACAAGGACTGAATAACGGGTCTGACCCCGTTCGGGGTCAGACCCTAATAGACCAATAAAAAACCCCGCCGTAGCGGGGTTTTTTATTGCCAGAGCTTCTTACTGACTCGCTTTCGCCTTCAGGCGGTAAGCGTGCAGAAGCGGCTCAGTGTAGCCGTTTGGCTGCTCACGACCTTTCAGAACCAGGTCCAGCGCCGCCTGGAAGGCGATCCCGTCGAAGCCTGGAGCCATCGGGCGGTAGGCCGGATCGCTGGCGTTCTGGCGATCAACAACGGCCGCCATGCGCTTCATGGTTTCCATGATCTGCGCTTCAGTGCAAATGCCGTGATACAGCCAGTTGGTCAGCAGCTGGGACGAGATACGCAGGGTTGCGCGGTCTTCCATCAGGCCAACGTCGTTGATGTCCGGAACCTTGGAACAACCCACGCCCTGATCAATCCAGCGCACAACGTAGCCAAGGATACCCTGGGCGTTGTTGTCCAGTTCTTGCTGGATATCTTCAGCGGTCAGTGACGACGGATCGTCCATCACCGGCACGGTCAGGATGTCGTCCAGAGCCGCGCGCTGACGGTTGGCCAGCTCTTTCTGGACGTCAAACACGTTCACCTGGTGATAGTGGGTGGCGTGCAAGGTAGCTGCGGTTGGCGACGGAACCCAGGCGGTGTTGGCGCCGGATTTCGGATGACCAATCTTGGCTTCAAGCATACCGGCCATCAGATCCGGCATGGCCCACATGCCTTTACCGATCTGGGCAACACCGGAAAAGCCGGTTTCCAGTCCGATATCGACGTTCCACTGCTCGTAGGAGTTGATCCAGGCTGCCTGCTTCATCTGACCTTTGCGGATGAACGGGCCCAGCTCCATGGAGGTGTGCATTTCGTCCCCGGTACGGTCCAGGAAGCCGGTATTGATAAAGACCGCACGCTCTTTCGCTGCGTGGATACAGGCCTTCAGGTTAACCGTAGTACGACGCTCTTCATCCATAATGCCGACTTTCAGGGTAAAGCGCGGCAGGCCAAGAGCATCTTCAACGCGGCCGAAGAAGTCGTTTGTAAACGCCACTTCTTCCGGACCGTGCATCTTTGGCTTAACAATGTAGACAGAACCTTTGGTGCTGTTCTGCAACTGACCACCGCCTTTCAGATCGTGAATGGCGATCAGCGAGGTTACCAGACCATCCATCAGACCTTCCGGAATCTCGCTACCATCTTTCAGCAGAACAGCCGGGTTGGTCATCAGGTGGCCCACGTTACGCACAAACATCAGGCTGCGGCCCTTCAGGGTCAGCTCGCCACCGTCTGCCGCGGTGTAGGCACGGTCAGGGTTCATCCGGCGAGTCATCTGCTTGCCACCCTTCTCGAACGACTCTTCCAGATCGCTCTTCATCAGACCCAGCCAGTTCTTATAGGCCAACACCTTGTCTTCTGCATCAACGGCGGCGACGGAATCTTCGCAGTCCATGATGGTGGTCAGAGCCGACTCCATCAAAACGTCTTTCACGTGCGCGCCGTCGTCTTTGCCGATCGGATGGCTGGCATCGATCTGGATTTCAAAGTGCATGCCGTTCTTGACCAGCAACAAACCGGTGGGCTCGCTGGCTGCACCGACAAAACCGACAAAACCCGACTCGTCTTTCAGGCCGGTCACATCGCCGTTCTGCAACTTGACCGCCAGCTTGCCACCGTCAACGTAATACTTGGCGGCATCTTTGTGGCTGCCAGCAGCCAGAGGCGCGGAGCTGTCCAGCAGATTTCGGGCCCACTCAATAACCTTGGCGCCACGGACTGGATTGTAGCCACGACCCTTCTCGGCACCGTTCTCTTCAGACAGCGCGTCTGTACCGTAGAGTGCGTCGTACAGGCTGCCCCAGCGGGCATTTGCTGCGTTCAGGGCAAACCGGGCGTTCATCACCGGCACAACCAGCTGCGGGCCAGCCATGGTGGCGATTTCCGGATCGACATTGGAGGTGGAAATTTTGAACTCGCCGGGCTCGTCAACCAGATAGCCAGTCTCTTTCAGGAACGCCTTGTACTCGGCCATGTCCAGCTTCTGGCCTTTATGGTCACGATTCCAGATGTCCAGCTTTTCCTGAATGGCGTCGCGCTTGGCAAGCAGCTCGCGATTGCGCGGAGCCAGCTCGTTTACAATCTTGTCAAACTCGGCCCAGAATTTATCTGCGTCGATACCGGTGCCCGGGATCGCTTCGTTGGTTACGAAATCATACAGATTCTTCGCGACCTGAATGCCGCCAATTTGTACGCGTTCTGTCATCGTTGTCTGCCTCAATGGGTTACGTTTCCCGACTCCCCTTTTCGCACCTTTCAGCGCAGGGGCACTTTAATTTGAGCGCCGCATTATACGTGAGAATCCCTACAAGGTCATTCCCGGACAGCACAATGCGACTTTCTGCGAATTTCCTGGCTCAGGCGCGGCGCCAGCTGGTGCCCTCACGACTGTCGTCCAGGATGATGCCTTTTTCTAGCAGTTCGTCCCGAATCCGGTCCCCTTCGGCAAAATTCTTCGCCTTGCGGGCGGCAGCGCGAGCCTGAATCATCGCCTCGATATCGTCAGCACTCAACTCTCCACCGGTGTCAGCCTGAAAGAATGCCTCCGGGTCCTGCTGCAACAGCCCAAGAACACCACCCAGACGCACCAGGACCGCAGCACTCTGAGCTGCCAGGTCCTCACGATCCTCACGACGGTGGTGGTTAATGTCATTGGCGATGGCGTGCAGCACCGCAATGGCGCCGGCAGTGTTGAAATCGTCGTCCATCACCTCGGCAAACCGGCGATCATGCTCGGTTTCCGCCACATCATTCTCTTTGGCCGGGGTAATCCCGCGCAACGCGTGATAGAGCTTGGTGAGGGTGCGCCCGGCCTCAGCAAGACTGTCTTCGGAGTAATCCACCTGGCTACGATAGTGACTGGACACCAGGAAGTAGCGCACCACCTCCGCCGGATAGGTTTCCAGAATCTGGCGGATAGTGAAGAAATTGCCCAGCGATTTGGACATCTTTTCTTTGTTCACCCGGATGGCACCGGCGTGCATCCAGGTGTGAACAAACTTGTGGCCGGTGGCGCACTCGGACTGGGCAATCTCGTTCTCGTGATGCGGGAACAACAAGTCGGGGCCACCGCCGTGGATATCAAAGGTGTCGCCCAGACACTTGGTCGACATGGCCGAGCACTCGATGTGCCAGCCCGGGCGGCCGTCACCCCAGGGTGACGGCCAGCTCACTTCGCCTGACTTGGCTGACTTCCACAAGGCAAAATCAGCAGGACTGCGCTTGGCTTCCTGCACCCCTACCCTGGCACCGGCTACCAGGTCTTCCAGCTTTTTCTTGCTGAGCTTGCCATAGTCCGGGAAGGAGTTAACCGAGAAGTAAACATCGCCATTATCAGCAGCATAGGCATGACCACTGCTGATCAGCTTATGAATCATCGCAATAATTTCATCGATGAAGGCGGTCGCTCTGGGCTCTTCACTCGGCGACAACACACCCAGGCGAGCCTCATCCTCATGCATCGCCTTGATCATGCGACCGGTCAGGTCGGAGTAGACTTCACCGTTTTCATCGGCCCGGGCCAGAATTTTGTCGTCAATATCGGTAATGTTGCGCACATAATGCACGTCATAACCGCGGTGGCGCAGGTAACGACTGATCACATCGAACGCCACCAGCACACGACCATGGCCCAGGTGACAGTAGTCGTAGACGGTCATACCGCACACGTACATGCGCACCTTGCCGGCTTCGATGGGTTTAAACGCTTCTTTTTGCTGCGTCAGCGTATTGTAAATACGCATTATTTACCTCCCTTGGCCCAGGAATCTCTCAGGGTGACGGTGCGGTTGAACACGGGTTTGCCGGCACCGGCCGTCAACTCCTGATCACAGAAGAAATAGCCTTCACGCTCAAACTGGTAAGGCAGATCGGTGCGGGGCTGCGCCAGACTTTTCTCAACACGGGCACCTTTGAGGACGACCAGGGATTCCGGGTTCAGGTGATCCATCAGATCACCCTCTTTATCGCTGCCTGGCGATTCATGGTTAAACAGCCGATCGTACAGATTGATGTCGGTTTCAACGCTGTCATCAGCGGATACCCAGTGAATAACGCCATTGGGCTTGTAGCCCTCCGGGTTAACACCCAACGTGGCAGGATCGTATTCGCATTTAAGCTCGACAATCTCGCCGCTGTCGTCGCGAATCACTTCCCGGCAGGTCATCACGTAACCGCCGCGCAGGCGCACCGCCTGATCCGGCGCCAGCCGCTTCCATTTCCGTGGCGGCTCCATTTCGAAATCTTCGCGATCGATATAAAGAACCTGGCTCCAGGGCACTGCCCGCTCGCCCATGTCCGGATTTTGCGGATGCACCGGCAGCGTCAGAGTTTCCGTCTGATCAGCCGGGTAGTTGGTCAGAGTCACTTTGAGTGGGCGCATCACACACATGGCTCTGGGGGCACGGGCATTCAGGTCTTCCCGAATCGCATATTCAAGCATGCCAACGTCGACGGTACCGCCCGCCTTGTTAACCCCGATCATGTCGCAGAAACTGCGAATGGATTCCGGGGTATAGCCACGGCGGCGCATGCCAGAGATGGTCGGCATGCGCGGATCGTTCCAGCTTTCCACCACGGCCTCGTCCACCAGGCGCTTTAGCTTGCGCTTGCTGGTGATGGTGTAATTCAGGTTAAGCCGGGCAAATTCGATCTGGCGCGGATGGCACGGAATGGTGATGTTATCCAGCACCCAATCGTACAACGGCCGATGATCCTCGAATTCCAGTGTGCACAAGGAATGAGTGATGCCTTCCAGCGCGTCCGAAATCGGATGAGTGAAGTCGTACATCGGGTAGATGCACCACTTGTCACCGGTCTGGTGATGGTCGGCGTAGCGAATCCGGTACAGAATCGGATCGCGCAGATTGATGTTCGGCGAGGCCATATCGATCTTTGCCCGCAGCACCAGCTCACCATTCTGGTACTTGCCCGCGCGCATGTCCCGGAACAGGCGCAGGCTTTCGTCCACCGGACGATCACGATAGGGGCTGTTTTTGCCCGGCTCTTTCAGCGAGCCACGGTACTCCGCCATCTGCTCAGCGTTCAGAGCGCACACATAAGCCTTGCCATTCTCGATCAACTCCTCGGCAAAGGCGTAAATCTGATCAAAATAGTCCGAGGCGTACAGCACCTCATCGGCCCACTTATAGCCCAGCCACTCGACATCCTGTTTGATCGCGTCGATGTATTCCTGGCTCTCTTTTTCCGGGTTGGTGTCGTCAAAACGAAGATTGCACTCACCACCGAAGGTCTCGGCGATGCCAAAGTTCAGGCAGATAGACTTGGCATGCCCGACGTGGAGGTAGCCGTTAGGCTCTGGCGGAAAACGGGTAACAACCTTGCCAGAATGCTCACCTTTGGTGATGGCGTCTTCGATCAGGCTCTGAATAAAATTATGGGCTTTCTTCGACTCGGCGCTCATACAATCTCTGTTAACAGGGAATGGGACCTGGAAGCACAGCTGCGCTCCCTTAAACCGCCTATTATACTCACAAATCCTTGCCAGACTCATGCACAGGACGAAACTCTTGCGTACAATACAATCTTTAAACTTACCCAACCTCCATTACAGGAAGCCCTGATGATTCTGCTGCAAACCAACCACGGTGATATCAAACTGGAACTGGACTACGAGAAAGCACCAGAAACCGCAAAGAACTTCGAACAGTACGTTCGCGATGGTTTCTATGACGGTCTGATTTTTCACCGCGTGATCAGCAACTTCATGGTTCAGGGCGGTGGTTTCGAGCCGGGCATGACCCCTCGCAAAACCCGCGATCCGATTCAGAACGAGGCCGACAACGGGCTGAGCAATATGATCGGCACCGTCGCCATGGCCCGCACCATGGATCCGCATTCGGCGACCGCTCAGTTCTTCATCAACGTTGAAAATAACGGCTTTCTGGATCACACCGCAAAGAACGCCGAAGGCTGGGGTTACTGTGTGTTTGGTAAAATTGCCGAAGGCATGGACACAGTTAATAAAATCCGGGGCGTGCGTACTACCATGCGGGCAGGCCACCAGGACGTCCCTGCTGAGGATGTTGTTATCGAGAAAGCCGAGGTTCTGGAGGACGCGTGACCACGCTGTTTATCTCAGACCTTCATCTTGAGGAATCGCGCCCGGACATCACAGGCGCGTTTCTGGCGTTCCTGAATGAAAAAGCGCCCGGAGCAGAACGCCTGTTCATCCTGGGGGATTTTTTTGAAGCGTGGATTGGCGACGACGAACGCACCCCGCTTCAGGAGCAGGTGGCCAGCGCCTTGAAAGTGCTCAGCAACACTGGCACCGACATCTTTCTGATGCACGGCAACCGGGACTTTCTGATCGGTGACGACTTCTGCCAGCGTGCCGGCGCCACCCTGCTCAACGACCCAACGGTGATCGATCTGCACGGCACACCAGCCCTGTTACTTCACGGCGACAGTCTGTGCACGGCCGATGTCGAATACCAGAGATTCCGCAACGCCATGCGCAATCCGCAGATGCAACAGATGATGCTGGCCCGCCCCCTGAAAGACCGCCAGCAAATGGCTCGCCAGTTACGGGAAGTCTCGATGGCGAAAAATCAGGGCAAGGCCGAGGCGATCATGGATGTCACCCCGGAGGAAGTGGTCAAGGAGCTGGAAGCCCATAACGTGCAGCTGATGATCCACGGCCACACCCATCGACCTGCCATTCATGAGCTTGAGGCCAACGGCATGCCTGCTCGCCGGATCGTGCTCGGTGACTGGCACAGCCATATCTGGTGGCTGGTGGCACAACCTGGCAAAGAAATGGAGTTAAAGCAGCAGTCGCTGGAGCCTTAACGCTTCAACGGCTGTCTCGCCTGCCCAGCTTGCTTACTCTGGCTCCCGATAACTTTCCAGACGTCGTAGCCAGCCGGGCAACCAGCGTTCACGTTCGATCGGATTTTCAGCCAACTGCGCGCGCCGGGTAAGCACCTTGCCGGCCGATTCACGAAACCGATCCAGCACGGTCGAAGCGTCGCCCTCGTCCATCCCCGCAAGCACCTGGAGCAGACCCCAGCCTTCGCCCTCGTACCGCTCGGTTTCCGCCAGCCCTTCGCCTTTGAAATTCACATAATCCATCAAGGCATAGACGCCGCCCGGTGTTTGCCCCAGCTGCCATAAGCGCTCCCTGACGATCGCCTGCCTGGCCCCAGGCACAGCCGCCACCACCGCCGCCTGGGATTGATCCGCTCGCTCCCGGATAAAGCGCACCTGAAGCCCCCGAGTGGAATACAGCAGGTCCCGCAAAGCTTCTACCTGAGAAGATGCGGAGGCCTGCTGCAGAAAAGCGGCCCGGTTCGGCCAGGGCGCACCCCGGCTACGGGCTGCATCCAACCAGGCCGGCAACTCGACACCCTGGTCAACCATGAACGCCAGCAGAGCGGGAAAACTCTCCGTAAAGGGCCCGGTTTGGCCCTCTGGATACCATATGAAATGACCAATACCCAAAGAAGGAAACGCTTCGCCCTCGTTCCAGTGCACCAGGCATTGATGCCGGGCGGCGCATTCATTTCGGAATATCTGATCACCCACCCAGGCCAATGCCTGCGGATCCAATGCCATGATCTGAGCCTGCGGAGGATCACGGGGCACCACTCGCAGCAGCCGGCCCTCCGATGAATCCGTCAGGAGGTAAAGCGCGCCGTCCGGGCCCTCTCGCACATCACGAATGCGCTCCCCCAGCTCATCAAAAAGCCGCTCGGTGGCAATCACCTCACCATCCGCCAGAATCATCCGGTGTACACTCTTGTTCGCAAGCGCGCCCACAAACAGGTTGCCACGCCATTGCGGAAACTGATGGCCGTGATACAGAGCCATCCCCGAGGGCGCAATAGACGGCGTCCAGAACCACAAAGGTGCGATTGTTCCTTCATAACGCCGGAACGGCGTGACCAGGGCACCGGTGTAATCCACGCCGTCCGAGGCCAATGGCCAGCCATAATTGCCACCGCCACGGATCAGGTTGATCTCGTCACCCCCGCGCGGGCCGTGCTCGTGAGCAATAATACGATCTTCCCGACCATCATAGATAACGCCCTGCACGTTGCGGTGGCCAAGACTGAATATTTCCGGCTGCGCTCCGTCATGGTTTATGAACGGGTTATCCCCAGGGACAGAGCCGTCCGGGTTCAACCGCACGATGGTGCCGATGTGGCTGGATAATCGTTGCGCCTCCTCCCGGAAGTCAAAGCCATCGCCCAGCGTAACCAACAGGGTGCCATCCCCCAGCCAGGCCATTCGACCGCCATAATGGGCATTGCCATACTTCGCGGGTTTGGCCCGAAAGATCTCCCGCACATCGGTCAACTCTGTGCCCGTCAGATCACCACTGGCGACACACAGGTGATTGGCGCTGTTCCGGCCGCAGGCATAAGTCAGGAAGACTCGAACTGTGTCACCGGCTCCCGGCTCAACCAGCACATCAAACAGGCCCGCCTGGCCAGAGGCAAACACTGCCGGCACCCCGCTGATCACTGTTTGCTCACCGTCCGGTGACAGATGCTTGAGCACGCCACCGCGCTCTGTCACCAGGGCCGCGCCACCCGACAAAAAAGCAATCGACCATGGGTGATCGAGGCCCTGCGCTACCACCTCGACTTGGTAATCCACCTGGCCAGGTACTTCCGCCAGGGCCGGTTCCGGACTGGCCGCAACGCCTGTTAACACCATAATGGCCAACGACATCCTACCGCGGCCACCCGTGGACCTTGGTTTGGTGATCTGGGCGAACACCCAGCCCGCAACCGCCGCTGTCGCCAGCATGGCCCACAAGCCAGGCGCCGAACGTGTTGCCGCAATCAACGTAGGCATTGGCGCCAGGCTGTCGACCAGGGTCAGCGTCGCCCACAAGGCCATGGCGGAACCGAACGCGAACCAACACTCACGACAGGGCAACCCCAACAGGCGCAACAAGCCCGCGGTCACCAGAAAACCAGGAATCAGTGCAGCAGCCAGCAATGCGGCATAAATTGGAGCAAAACTCAGCAGATCCATTACCATAGCCGACAACCGGTCGCCCAGGCTGAACGATGCCCCCAACCCCGAAAGCGCCGCCAGATTAAATTGAGTCTGAACCAGACTGCCCAGAAAGGCGCCGCACAGCACGGCAACTGTACCTGCGATTACGATCCGGACAGATTTGTTCGTTAACAGGCTGCTTTCCATTCCGATTCCTTATTGCAAACCCCATGAAATTCCAAGCATTTCCTTAAACCTTGAGACAATCTAGTCGGATATTCATTCGGATACCAGCGGTTGAAGCTACCCGACTTTGCCTCATACTCTATAAGTTAACCAATGCATACAGGTACACCAATGGAAAAGAACCGGGCTTTTTCTCTCGCCTGTTTCACACAGACATTTTTTCTCGCGCTGGTCTGGCTGTTAATCGCCCGGGGATTGCTGATCGCCCAAAGCGGCGTGGTGCCCAGCCTGCAGGGCACTCTCGGCGGTGACATCGCTGGCGCATTCATACTGGCGGTTCTGCTGCAGCTGTCTGGCGGCATCTTGCGAGGCATACTGATCACTCTGCTTGGCTGCGCACTTTACGTTGCCGGCATGCACCTTGGCACCCATGGCACACTGTTCAAGCTCGCCTTTGCCAGCAAAGGTATGGACACCACATTTATTACCGGTAGCCTGCTGAACCTGTATTTATTAACTTTGCCCGGCTACCTGGTACTCGCGTGGTTATTGCATCGACTGCACCGTCAGTGGATACCTGTATCGAACCGTCAACCGGCGCTGTTGCTGGCCGGAACGGTGTTGGTCATCATCACCTATTCTTTATCGTTTCCCAGCCTGACCACGCCTGCAAACAACGTTGTGGCCAGCACTCTGGCGCAGATTCCGGGCGCCATTCTCAATCCGGTAGGCACCGCCATCGGTGATGAAACCGCCGAAATCAGTGAGCCCCTTAAGAGCCGGACCAACTTCTTTCATCAGGAAGTCGGCAATCAAGCCCATACATCCCGGCCCAACGTGCTGCTGATCCTGATCGAAGGGCTGTCAGGGGGCTACCTGCCCTCTGTCAGCGAATACCATAACCTCACTCCGGCGGTGTCCCTGGATACGCTGGAGGCAACCTTTGATGAATTTGGATTCCGAATCTACAAAAACATGCTGAGCATGGAGAGGCAAACCGATCGCGGCACCTACACTTTGGTGTGCGGTCGCTACCCGGATCTGCGCAGACCGTCCGAAAAGCTGCAGTCGGTTGCAAGCAGCTCCGTCACGCCGGACTGTCTCCCCGAAAAACTCCGGGATCAGGGCTATAACACCGCATACTGGCAGGCAGCTCCCATCGAATACATGAACAAGGATGCGTTCATGTCACAGGCTGGCTATGACGACGTCACCGGCGCGAACACGTTTATCGAGGGCGAGGAGTCCGATGGATGGGGGCCGCCAGACCCCGAGTTTTTCAACAACATCGCACAGCGCCTGCGCCAAATGGATGAACAGGAAGCGCCGTGGTTCGTAACGTCGCTGAACGTAGGTACGCATCATCCGTTCAAGATCGGCGAACAGGCCGAACAGGAACTCGCCTCCGAGCAATTAGCATCAGATGCTGACACATTGACACTTCCTCAAGCTCAAACCCCGCGCCGCAATGCCATGAGAGTGATGGCACAATCTCTGGACCGGCTGTTAGCAGACCTTGAGCAAGCCGGTGTGCTCGACAACACGCTGGTTATTGTCAGCTCCGATGAGTCTGGCGGATTTATCCGGGATGACCACGAATCTTTGCCACTGAACAGCAATCTTGGCGTACTTGCCATTCGCCCGCCCAGTAAAGCGTATCTGGACCAACTTGCACCTGATAACCGGATAGTCACGCAACTGGACATACCCATCACCATCCTCGATGTGACCGGTCATGGTGACAAGGCCGGCCGCATGATTGGCCGCAGCCTGCTGACTACCGATATCGCAAAATCACGAGACATCATGCTTGCCGACACCTACACCGGGATGAAGTACTTCCTTCGCGAAACCGGCACCTTGCTCGCTTGCACAGAACTGATGACCCGGTGCAGCACCTGGTCATTCGATCCAGAACGCCTGTTTGGTAGCCTGCAGGAAGTCGAAGGCGATCCATTTCTGACGATTGAAGAGCGGTTTGCACTGACCGAAAGTGCAACACTTCAGACACCGCAGGACCCATGATCTTGAACGCCCTGACGCGACAGGCGATGGCACTTCTCAGGCATCATCATCGCTCGTTGCTCGTGCTTTATCTGACCTTCACCGGGCTTTCTATTGCGGTGATTGCGCCACTGGTGACCGCAGCCCTTTCAGCACTCCGGCCGTTGACCGGGGATGCTGCCATCACCTCCGGCGGCCTACTCGAGTTCCTGACCTCTGCTGGTGGAGTATTCTGGTTACTGATTACGGTGCTGTTCACGGCGCTACTTATCATACTCCAGCAAGCCAGCATTACCCTGATCGCCGCCCAGCCAAAAGACCACTCACTGCGAGCCACCATCCGCGCACTTTGGGGGGTTGGCCGACGTTTTCCAGCGCTGGCAATTTTGGCCACCCTACAAACAGCGGCCCACCTTGTGCTGGCTCTTCCCTTTGTCACGGGAATAGGAATTGCCTGGCATCTGTTGCTGACCCATTACGACCCTTACCTTCTTAACCTCGACCGCCCGGCCATTCTCTGGTGGTTTGCGGGCTTTTGTGTGGTCATGTTCGCTGGCCTTATGCTGGCAAACGGAGCCTTGTTTCTGAGGTGGATTCTGGCTATCCCGATTCTGATGCTGGACGGAGACCCGCCAATCCAGGCGCTTAGGCACAGCCAGCTGCGCACTAAAAGCACACCGCAGGCCGCTGCTGGCACCTTGGCCCTTGGCATACTGGCGGTTTTTCTGGCCCCGGCATTGGTAACTCTGGCTTTTAACCTGCTGGCTGCGAGCCTGTTTCAGGTGTTACCGGAGACGATGCCGGTTCTGCTGCCCACGGTCATCCTGCTGATGGGCGGATACCTGCTGACAAGCCTTGCATTGACCTTTCTGGCCAGCTCAGCTCTTGGCACGCTGATCGTCGCCCGGCATCAGAGCATTACCGGTCACCAGGCGCACTGGCTACAGCCATCAGTAACCCCACCCAACACGAAAACCGGCCGTGAGGCCTGGTTGCTGGAGGGGCTGGTCATCGTGCTCGTACTGCTGCAAAGTTTCTGGCTGGTGACATCACTTGAGCAGAACGACAACGCGACCATTACCGCTCATCGAGGCAGCGCCTTCAAGGCACCGGAAAACAGCCTGAGTGCCATTCATCAGGCGGTCAGGGACGGTGCAGATTATATTGAGATAGATGTACAACTGACCCGTGATGGCGTCGCTGTGCTCTGGCACGACGCCGACATGCAGCGCATTTTCGGAAAACCGGAACGTATCACCGACGTCGATTTCGAAGACGTCCAGGCGCTGGATGCAGGCTCATGGTTTGATGTCAGTTTCGCCGGAGAAAACATCGCCACGCTGGCGCAAGCCATCGACGCCGTGCGCGGCCAGTCTCGACTGTTCGTCGATCTGAAGCCGAACCGGAACGAGGAAGCACTGGTGACGGAGGTTATCCGAACCTTACAAGACAATGACGCCGTGGAAGGGACCATAATGGCGGCAGCGGACTGGCCAGTTCTGGAGCAAGCCAAGAACATGGAGCCCAGACTGAAAACCGCACTGCTGGCCCAGTTTGTGGTAGGGCCGCTGTGGCAAGACCGTTACGATATTCTTGCTCTGCGCATGAACAGAGCCAGTCCTGCTGCGGTTGCCAGAGCTCATAAGGCCGATAACGAGCTGCATGTGTGGACCGTTAACCAACCGAAGGATATGGCCCGATTACTGGATATGGGCGTTGACAACATTATCACTGACCGCCCGGATGTTCTTGCCAAACTCCTTGCGGAACGAGAAGCACTCACGGACGCCGAGCGACTGGCCATGCAGATCCGGAACTGGCTGCGCTGACCAGCGGATCAAGGTCATTGCTCAACAAACGCCCGCTCAATCACGAAATGCCCCATATCACCACCGCGTGCTTCCCGAAACCCCATGTTGTTCAGAATGTTGCACGTATCCTTGAGCATACTCGGGCTGCCACAGATCATAAAGCGATCCTGCTCCAGATCGAACTCGGGCAGACCCAGATCCCGGGTAATTTTTCCATTCTCCATGGCGTCGGTCAGCCGGCCCTGATTACGGAAAGGCTCGCGGGTTACCGTTGGATAGTACAACAGCTTACCCTGCACCATCTCACCGAAGAACTCGTTATCCGGCAGTCCCTGAATATCCTGCTGATAGGCCAACTCAGATATATAGCGCACGCCATGGGTCAGAATAACCTTGTCGTAGGCCTCATAGACTTCAGGATCCTTGATGATGCTCATAAACGGCGCCAGCCCGGTGCCGGTGCTAATCAGCCACAGGTTACGCCCGGGCAACAAGTTATCCAGGACCAAAGTACCAGTAGGCTTGCGACTGACCAAAATCTCGTCGCCCACCTGAATTTTCTGCAAACGCGATGTTAAGGGGCCATCAGGCACCTTGATCGAGAAAAACTCCAACTCTTCCTCATAATTGGCACTGGCGATACTGTATGCCCGCATCAGCGGCTTGCCTTCAGTTTCCAGGCCAATCATCACGAAATGACCATTCTTGAAACGAAAACCCGGGTCCCGACTGGTCTTGAAACTGAACAGAGTATCGTTCCAGTGATGGACGCTGGTGACCGTTTCTTTCATCAGATTACTCATGGCAGCCTCACTATTTAGACTTCACATAGTTATATGGAGATTCGATGCTTAAAGTTTAACTCGCCACGATAAATCGACAAAACAGGCAATACCCATATGGCTGTTCGATTTAATCAATATGCGCGCTCGGCAAACTGACCAGCGTCATGGCCTGCATTCCGATACTGGTCTAGCCTTGATGGTATCAGCGCAAGACTTGAACCACTGCAAAGGAGAACACCATGCTTGAACACCTGATTCTGACCGTGGATTACACCAAAGAGTGGGAGCAAGCCATGGAGCAGCTGCCAGCATTACTCCGGCTATTGGGCACCAAGAAAGTAACCCTCACCTATGTTCTGCAAACTCACAAGCGCCTGCACCGGAACGACACTGAAGGCGCCGCAACCGAGCGTCTACGCACGATTGGCGAGACGTTGGCCGGGGCTCTGGGGGTGGAAACCTCAACGCATGTAGCGAGCGGTTTTGTTGCCCAGGAAGTACAGGCCTTGGCCCGACGTCTGACAGCCGACGGTGTCATAGCCTGCAATCGCAGCCACCGGGTTGGTAAAGAACTATTCTTCGGTAACACTGCCCTGAATCTTGCCAGGACGACCAGAGTTCCGCTGTTGATCATTCCAGTTCAGGATCAGCCATCCGCCGCGGAGGAGGAAATTCTGCTCGCCACTGATGGCTCAAAAGCCTCATTCAATGCGCAGACAGCTTTCGAGAAGCTTATGGCAAACCAACGCGCAGGGCGCGTGGTATGGGCTCACTCCGAACAACCAGAACAATCTGATGAGGCAACAGAACAGCAAATCAATGAGCTGGCAGAACGACTCCCCAACGTACACAGGAACATTCTGATCGGCCGGCCGGTAGACCAGATCCTTCAAACCATCAACGATACCCGCCCGCTGTTGACCATCATGGGCAAAAGGGGTTCAACGCCTATCCAGGAGATAATGATTGGTAGCACAACCGAACATGTTGCCGCGGCCAGCCCATACCCGGTATTGATGATGCCTTGAGCCATCCCGGGCGGTTGTATAAATCACACTGAACCGCTAACGTATCGATCAAACGGGACATTCTTCCCTACCTATCCGGCTTGATCGATTATGAAGTATAGTTTTCGTCAAATCGAGGTATTCCTCGCAGCCGCCCATTTCCAGAACATCACCCGGGCAGCGGAATCCCTTGCCATGTCGCAGTCCGCGGCCAGCAGCGCACTCAAAGAGCTGGAGAGCCAGTTTGATATCCAGCTCTTTGACCGTGTCGGCAAGCGCTTGCAACTCAACGAACTGGGCAGACTCTATCGCCCCAAGGCAGAGGCCCTCGTCGCTCAGGCCACCGAATTGGAACAGGCCTTCAGCAAACATTCTGAGGTGGGCGCGCTGAAGGTTGGAGCAACCCTGACCATCGGCAACTACCTTGCAGTAGGTGTTATGGCTGAGTATATGAATTCACCTAACCACCCCAGAGTCTCACTGGAGGTTGCCAACACCAGCGCCATTGCCCGTCGTGTCAAAGATTTCGAGCTGGACATCGGATTAATTGAAGGTGAACTGCAAAGCACCGAACTTGAAGTGATTCCCTGGCGCGGTGATCAATTGGTGGCCTTCTGTTCCCCTGACCATCCTTTCGCCAGCAAAGAAGCCCTGACAGATGAGGATCTTCGGCAGGCCATATGGATTATGCGGGAACAGGGTTCCGGCACTCGACAAAGTTTTGATCGCGGCATGCATGGCCTGCTGCCAGATCTCACGGTTCTGTTGGAGCTGGAACACACCGAGGCGATCAAAAGAGCGGTGGAGGCCAACCTTGGTATTGGTTGCCTGTCACAACTGGTGCTGAAAGACGCCTTCAAACGCGGCAGCCTGGTGCCCCTGACCGTTCCAGAACACCGGAAGTTTGATCGCCAGTTCTACTTTATCCTGCACAAACAGAAGTACCGCAGCGCCGGCATCGACCGCTGGATGACGTTGTGCAAAGAGCTCTGACCCATCAACCCACAACGGGCCCGCTGTGGAACCGGAACTCAGAATCTGGCATCTCGATCAGCGGCTGCTCCAGGGCTAGAAATTCCGCCAACCGCTCACTCACCGGCCCGCCGTTGGCCTGCTCGGCGAGTTTCAGGTAATCCTGATAATGTCGAGCTTCGGATTTCAGCAAACTGTTGTAGAAATCCGCCAGCTTTTCATCCAGAAACGGCGCCAGCGCTGCGAACCGCTCGCAAGAGCGGGCCTCAATGATGGCACCGACAATCAGCACATCCACCAGACGGCCCGGATCGTCCTTGCGCACCGGCTCCCGCAGTCCGGCCGCATAGCGCGAAGGCGTCAAATGGGTATAGGCCACACCGCGTTTGATCATGATCGCCAACACCTGCTCAAAGTGTCGCAACTCCTCCCGTGCCAGACGGGACATCTTGTTAAGGAGATTGGTGTTGTCTACGTACCGGTACATCAGGCTGAGCGCGGTTGAGGCGGCCTTCTTTTCACAGTGGGCATGGTCAATCAGCAGCAAATCCTGATTGGCCAACGCATTCTCAATCCATGCTGCTGGCGTGCGGCAAGGCAGAAAGTCATGTATCTCTTGCAGGGCGTCGCTCATATCATCCGATCGGGTCAGGTTCAGGAAAGCGCGCAGTATAGCGCAGCTAACAGATCTCTCCGACCTCTGTCCAACTTAACTTTGTAAGTGCTTTCCTATAGAATGCAGCGCCAGATCAAGGAGTCTCTGAATAAATCCTGAAGCCCTCGTCGGTGATTTTAGGTGTTATTCAGAGGCTCCTGCGGCCTTTTCGCCAAAAAACTCCCGCCAGGCACCGTGCCACCGGCGAGGGACATTCCAACTGATGAGGGTCCATATCGTGTTAGAAGCCTACCGTGAACACGTTGCTGAACGTGAAGCCCTGGGTATTCCACCCAAGCCCCTGAACCCCGAGCAGACTGCAGGTCTGATCGAGCTGCTGAAAAACCCGCCTGCCGGTGAAGAAGCAACCCTGGTTGACCTTCTGGAAAACCGCGTTCCGCCGGGCGTCGACGAAGCCGCTTACGTAAAGGCCGCTTTCCTGACCGCCATTGTTAAAGGCGAAGCCAGCTCTCCGCTGATCGACAGCAAAAAAGCTGTGCAGCTGCTTGGCATGATGCAGGGTGGCTACAACATCGCCACTCTGGTTGATCTGCTGGACAACGCCGAACTGGCCGAGCTGGCCGGTGAAGAACTCAAGCACACCCTGCTGATGTTCGACGCGTTCAACGACGTCAAAGAAAAAATGGACGCTGGCAACACCGTCGCCAAGTCCGTAGTTGAGTCCTGGGCCAATGCCGAGTGGTTCACCAAGAAGAACAAGGTTCCCGAGAGCACCAAGATGGTCGTGTTCAAGGTGACCGGCGAAACCAACACCGACGACCTGTCGCCCGCACCGGATGCCTGGTCCCGCCCGGACATCCCGCTGCACGCCCGCGCCGCCTATAAAATGGAGCGCGACGGCCTGAAGCCGGAAGAGCCCGGCGTGACTGGCCCGATGAGCCAGATCGATGAAATCAAGGCCAAGGGCCTGCCCGTTGCCTTCGTCGGCGACGTTGTGGGTACCGGTTCTTCCCGTAAGTCTGCCACTAACTCTGTTCTGTGGTTCTTCGGTGACGACATTCCTGGCGTGCCCAACAAGCGTGCCGGCGGTGTGTGTATCGGTAACAAGGTTGCCCCGATCTTCTTCAACACCATGGAAGATGCCGGCGCCCTGGTATTCGAAGCACCCGTAGACAACATGAACATGGGCGACGTGATCGACATCCGCCCATACGAAGGCAAGATCCTGAACGAAGCCGGCGAGACCATCTCCGAATTCAAGTTCAAGTCTGACGTGATCCTGGACGAAGTTCAGGCTGGCGGCCGTATCCCGCTGATCATCGGCCGGGGCCTCACCGCCAAGGCTCGCACAGCACTGGGCATGGGCGCTACCGACCTGTTCCGTCTGCCGAAAGATCCAGAAGCTGGCACCAAGGGCTTCACCCTGGGTCAGAAGATGGTCGGTAAGGCCTGTGGTTTGGATGAAGGCCAGGGCGTTCGCCCAGGCACTTACTGTGAACCTCACATGACCACCGTTGGCTCCCAGGACACCACCGGTCCAATGACCCGTGACGAGCTGAAAGATCTGGCGTGCCTGGGCTTCCAGGCTGATCTGGTGATGCAGTCTTTCTGTCACACCGCCGCTTACCCCAAGCCGGTTGACGTTGAAATGCAGCACACCATGCCGGACTTCATCCGCACCCGTGGCGGTGTTTCCCTGCGCCCGGGCGACGGCATCATCCACTCCTGGCTGAACCGCATGCTGCTGCCAGACACCGTCGGTACCGGTGGTGACTCCCACACCCGTTTCCCGATGGGCATCTCGTTCCCGGCCGGTTCTGGCCTGGTGGCGTTTGCCGCAGCAACCGGTGTTATGCCGCTGGATATGCCGGAATCCGTTCTGGTTCGCTTCAAAGGCGAAATGCAGCCCGGCATCACCCTGCGCGACCTGGTACACGCCATCCCGCTGTACGGCATCAAGCAAGGCCTGCTGACCGTTGAGAAGAAAGGCAAGATCAACGAATTCTCCGGCCGTATCCTGGAAATCGAAGGTCTTGAACAGCTGACCGTTGAGCAGGCTTTCGAGCTGTCTGACGCCTCTGCCGAGCGCTCTGCTGCCGGTTGTACCATCAACCTGTCTGAAGAGTCTGTAGCCGAGTACCTGCGCTCCAACGTCACCATGCTGCGCTGGATGATTGCCGAAGGTTACGGCGATCCGCGTACCCTGGAGCGTCGTGCCCAGCAAATGGAAGAGTGGATTGCCAATCCGAAGCTGATGCGTGCCGACAAAGACGCCGAATACGCTCACGTGGTGGAAATCGATCTGGCCGACATCAAAGAGCCGATCGTGTGCTGCCCGAACGATCCGGACGATGCCCGCACTCTGTCTGAAGTGGCTGGCGACAAAGTCGACGAAGTCTTCATCGGCTCCTGCATGACCAACATTGGTCACTTCCGTGCAGCAGGTAAACTGCTGGCGCAGAACAAAGAGCCCCTGAAGACCCGTCTGTGGATGTCTCCTCCCACCAAGATGGACCAGGCTCAGCTGATGGAAGAAGGTTACTTCAACATCTACGGCACTGCCGGTGTTCGCACCGAAATGCCGGGCTGCTCCCTGTGCATGGGTAACCAGGCGCGCGTGGCTGCCAAGTCCACCGTTCTGTCTACTTCTACCCGTAACTTCCCGAACCGCCTGGGTGATGGTGCCAATGTGTACCTGACCTCTGCGGAACTGGCAGCTGTGGGCGCGGTACTGGGCAAACTGCCCTCCGCTGCAGAGTACATGGAGTACGCCAAGGATCTGGACAGCATGTCGAAAGAGATCTACAAGTATCTCAACTTCGACCAGATGGAGAACTACACCAAGAAGGCCGCTGAAGCGAACGTTGCTTAAGCACTAACCTTCAAGGTTTAGCTCCATGAAAACGCCAGCCTTCGGGCTGGCGTTTTTTTATGTCTGAGCGATGCGAGTTGTTGTGCAGATACAAAAAAGGGGCCCCCGAAGGAGCCCCTGATTTTGTTCAGAGCACTATTACCGCTCTTGGTTACCGAGTGATGTGCTGGTACTCACCGGAATCCTTGGTCGCCAGGCTGACCACAACAATAGCAATCATGGCGATAATGAAGCCCGGAATGATCTCATAGACGCCAGGGCCGCCCATGAAGCTGCCGTTCCAGCCCAGAGAGATCCAGACCATAACGGTACCGGCACCGGCGATCATGCCTGCGATCGCGCCCGCACCATTGGTGCGTGACCACATCAGCGACAGGATAATCAGCGGACCAAAGGCAGCGCCGAAACCTGCCCAGGCGTTACTGACCAGAGCCAGAACCTGAGAATTCTCATCGGACGCAATGACAGCGGCAACAAGACCAACCAGGACAACACAAACCCGGCCCACGTTGACGCATTCCTTATCGGTCGCTTCCTTACGTAGGAACAGGCGGTAGAAGTCCTCGGTCAGAGAAGACGACGACACCAGCAATTGACTGGAAATGGTACTCATGACCGCAGCCAGCAACGCCGCATACAGGAAGCCTGTGATCAGCGGATGGAACAGCAGGTCTGCCAGAATGATAAAGATGGTTTCAGGGTCAGCGACATCCATGCCATTGCGGATCGCGTAAGCACGACCAAAAACACCCAGGGAGATGGCACCAATCAGGGAAACCGCCATCCAGCCCATGCCGATGTTACGGGCAATGGGAACGTCTTTCAGCGTACGAATTGCCATGAAGCGCACGATGATGTGGGGCTGGCCAAAATACCCCAGACCCCAGGTAACCGCAGACAACCAGCCGATAAAGGTCAGCCCTTCAGTCCATGAGAGCAGCGTCGGATCAACACTGTTCAGGGTCTCTGATGCCTGAGCAAAACCACCACCGCCTTCGCCAAACAGCACAACCGCCGGCATGATGATCAGCGCAAACATCATGATGCACCCCTGAACAAAGTCCGTCATGCTCACCGCGAGGAAGCCGCCAACCACGGTGTATGCTAAAACCACACCCAGAGTAATGACAATGCCCACGCCGTAGTCGCTCAAGCCGCCGAAGTTGAAGATGCCGGAAAACGCACTTTCAAACAGCTTGCCGCCGGCAACCAGGCCAGACGCAGTATAGACTGCAAAGAATATAACGATAACGATGGCCGATACTGTACGCAGCGAGAGCGCTTGAGTCGGGAATCGGTTCGCAAGGAAAGACGGGATGGTAATGGCGTTGCCATAATGAACAGTCTGCTCACGAAGTCGCGGCGCAACCAAAGTCCAGTTAATGAACGCACCTACGAACAGGCCGATACCAATCCAGGCGGAAGCCAGGCCGGATACGAACAGTGCCCCGGGCAAGCCCAGCAGCAACCAGCCACTCATATCCGAAGCACCAGCCGACAGGGCCGCCACTTTTGGACTCAGAGCTCGCCCGCCCAGCATGTAATCTTCCGATGACGATGTAGATCTGCGCATGGCGTATATGCCAATGCCGATCATGACCGCAAAGTATGCAAATAGACTGATCCAAACACCAATAGCCATAAGGCTCCTCCGGTTTAATGAGTCGGATAACATCCGCTCTTAAGGCACAGGCCCGGCAAAATGCCTGCTTGCTGTGCCGTTGTTCTTGTGTACCCAATATCCATCCGAACTGGAGCGGGGCAGGCCCCCGCAAAACTCCTGAAAAACACCGTTAATCTCGACTCACTCTTGGCCACATATGCCGCGAAAGAAGACGAATCTACAGATACATTAAATTAGTATTACTACGGACCTACGGCTTACAAAATCCTACGATTCTTTTACAGAATCCTACGGGACTCCCGAATTTACGAACTATTTCAGGCAACTCTCTCGTTACTCTGCAATTTTGACGGCGTGGTACCCCTGTGCTTGCGCAACGCATTGGTCAGAGCACTTTGTGAAGAAAACCCGGTTCGGTAGCTGATTTCAGACACCGACAGAGGCGATGAGGCTAAAAGGTGAACCGCCTGTTCAAGACGGGTTTGCAAAAGAAACTGGTGGGGCGTGGTACCGACCACATCGCGGAATACTTCATGAAACCGGCTGACACTCAGGCAGGCTTCGCTCGCCATGTCCTCGACGGTAACCTTCCTGTGCAGATTGCTCATAATGTAGCGGCGTATGGCCTCAGGGCTGATAACGCTTCGATGGGTCGCGTGAACCTGGCGGTCAACAATACGATCAGCCATGCAATACAGCACGCTGGCGCCCAGATGCTGTTGAAGTGTGATGTTGTCCGGAGCCCGGTCAAATTCACTGGCGACAAACTGAACCAGTCCTTGCAGCTTGCTGTCCATCTGCAAGGTGCGAGGTCGCTCGAAAACCCGCATCATCCGTTCGTAATCCGCATGGGCGGGGGTGTTTATGGCAGGGGCGAGTGGATCAAGATTGATGACCAGCACGTGGTTCTGGTCATCGCCACAGTAATCGTGGCTGGCCTCGGTCGGCACCACACAGGCGCGCCAGGTATCGAGGCTAGCGCCGGTTCCATCAACACTGAGCTCGGCTTCTCCCCTCACCCCGATAACAATCTGGTGGTGTTCATGCCGATGCTGATGAGCAGCGATAGGAAGTTTCAGGAGTTTTGCGTTGAGCATCAATGCTGCCGGCCGTTAACTGAGAATGTACATCAATTAAAGCAGATCATTACAAAAAGTGCACGAAAGCAACTAAAAACGACGGTATCAGACCTGCGCCGGCATTTTTGCCAGTGCCGCCAGTAAAGCAGACACACTGGCCGACACCTGCTCAAGGGGAAGCGCGGCGTTGACGATGTGATAGGTTGATGGCTGCGCAGTCGCCCGCTCCAGATAGGTATCCCTGATGCGCTGAAAAAACGCCTGGGCCTCGCGCTCAAAGCGATCCAGTTCGCCCCGCTTACGTGCCCTGGACATGCCGGTCTCAACCGGCGCATCCAGCAAGATAACGTGGTCAGGCCGGATATCACCCTGCACCAGCGCTTCCAACAACGCGATCCGCTCTCTGGGCACCCCGCGCCCCCCGCCCTGATAAGCAAACGTTGCGTCGGTAAAGCGGTCACACAAGACCCACTTGCCCTGGTCAAGAGCCGGCAGAATACGGTTATGCAGATGCTGGGCTCGGGCAGCGAACATCAGCAGCAGTTCGGTGGTTTCATGAACCGGCTCTTCACGGGGTGCCAGCAGCAATTCCCGAATGCTTTCCGCCATGGGCGTACCGCCAGGCTCCCGAGTCACAACAAACTCGATACCCAGCTGTTTGAGGGTGTTGGCAGCGTTCTCAAGCTGCGTGGATTTGCCAACGCCCTCAGTGCCCTCAAACGTAATAAATCGACCTCTGGCTTGCATCATTCTTCCCGGCTGTTTTCATTCAGCGTGCCTGGTGCAGGAGATGACCGATAGTCCTGCCGGCGATTCAACTGATACTCACGGACCGCCTGCTGGTGCTCGGCCAGAGTTCTGGAGAACTTATGACTGCCATCACCCCTGGCCACGAAATAATAGGTGTCGCCATCTTCCGGATTGAGCGCGGCGTGAATCGACTCCCGACCAGACAAAGCAATCGGTGTCGGTGGCAAACCATTAATACGGTATGTGTTATAAGGCGTGTAGGCCCTCAGATCGCTGCGTCGGATACGCCCCTGATACTGATCGCCCATACCGTAGATAACGGTAGGATCGGTCTGCAGGCGCATGCCTTTGTGCAACCGGCGCACGAACACTCCGGCGACCTCCTGGCGCTCCCAGGGCACTCCGGTTTCACGCTCCACAATCGAAGCCATGATCAAGGCTTCGTAGGGCGAGTCATAGGGCAAACCCTCGGACCGGTTCTGCCACTCCTCCTCAAGTACTGCCGTCATGCGATTATAAGCACGCTTGAGAATATCCAGATCCGACTCGCCACCGCTGAACAGATAAGTGTCAGGAAAGAACCAGCCTTCGGGGTGCTGACCCTCTGCACCCATGGCCTCCATCACCTGCTCATCGGTCCATTCTGTCGTCAGTTTTTTCAGACGCTCGTTGCGCGCCAGGGCAGCACGCAGATCCCGGAAGGTCCAGCCCTCGATAAACTGCACGGACCACAGCTTCACTTTACCCTCGACCATGGTCTCAATCATGGCAAGTGGTGTCATCCCTGGCACAAACTCGTAATCACCCGCCTTGATTCGGGTCTGTTCCGGGTTCAGTCGCCCATAAAGCCTGAGCCAAAGAGCGTCCGGTACATAATTTTCACTTTCAAAGCGATGGGCCAAGTGACTGAATCCGGTCCCCGGGGCAACCGAGAAGAGCACCGGTTCTTCCAGGGCAACCGGCTGCTGCAGCGTCTGCAAACCCTGCCAGGCCCAGAGGCCGGTGCCAGCCGTCAGGAGCACGCCCGCAGCAATCAAAACAACCAGTAACTTCTTTAGCACGAGATTCAATCCAGTATTGCCGGTGAGCCGACGATTGTCGCAAGTCGCTGGTCGACAGGCAAATCATGACCCGCCAGGTTGCGAACCGGTACCACACCCAGCACACTGTTGGTCAGCCATACACCCTGGCACCGATCGCCCACCAGATCCTCCAGCTGCAACGCAGCCTCCCTGACCTGATGGCCGGCGCTGTGCAAACAATCCAGCACATATCGGCGCATCACGCCGGCGACTGCAAGCGTTGACGACGGCGGCGTGATCCAGGCGTCGCCGGAGCGAACAAACACATTGGTTCGTGTGCCCTCCAGCACGTGACCGTCTCGATTACTCATCAACACCTCAAATATTTCGCCGCGTAACTCCCGTGCCGCCATCACCTGCTCCAGGCGGTTCAGGGATTTGATACCGGCAAATAAGGGGTTAACGGTCAGCGGAATCCTGGAAAAATCCACCAAAACACCACCCGGATCTGTCATCGCGGGGGCGGCAGAGTGGGAAATGATCAGGTTGGGCTGAGCAACAGGATCCGGGCGATAGCCTCGCCCACCCGAACCCCGTGTAAGCATCAGTTTGAGAACCCAATTGGCCGAGCCATAAATACCCGTATATCGGGCCACGGCCTGAACGCAGACCTGCTCCAGTTCCGAGCGTGCAACCGGGATTGCCAGGCGACCCGCATCCCGGCTGATTCGGTCCAGATGATATCCCAATAAGTACGGCCGATCGCCGGTCACCAAAAGGGTTTCAAACAGGCCGTCACCGTAAGCCAGACCACGATCACCAGCCGGTACGCCATCGTCGTCCGACCAAACCAATTGGAACATTGTAGTCTCAGCCTTGGTAGCGGGCGACGATCAGAGTACCGTTGGTGCCACCGAATCCGAACGAATTTGACAGCGCCACACGCACATCAGATGGCCGACTCTTGTGCGGCACAAAATCCAGATCACAACCTTCATCCGGATTGTCGAGATTGATGGTGGGCGGCAACACGCCGTCCCGCGCGGCCAGGGCCGAGAAAATAGCTTCGACTGCACCGGCGGCACCGAGCAGGTGACCGGTCATGGACTTGGTGCTACTCATCGCAAGCTTTTCAGCATGAGCACCAAACACCGATTTTACCGCGGCCACTTCCGCTATATCGCCCACCTGTGTGGACGTGCCATGGGCATTGATGTAGTCAATTTGCTCCGGTTTCAGGCCTGCATCACGAATAGCATTGCGCATAGAACGGGCCGCTCCGTCACCGCCGGCAGGGGGCGAGGTAATGTGATGGGCGTCGTCACTCATACCAAAACCGACAATCTCCCCATGTATGGTGGCGCCGCGGGCTTTGGCGTGTTCAAGCTCTTCCAGGACCAGAACGCCGGCGCCATCACTAAGCACAAAGCCATCGCGATCCTTGTCCCAGGGGCGACTCGCCTGTTCGGGCTCGTCGTTTCGGGTCGACAGTGCGCGGGCGGATGAGAATGCCGCAACAGCAGAACGGGTCGTCGCCATCTCGGAACCACCGGCCAACATGACATCGGCATCGCCATAGGCGATGGTCCTGGCCGCATAGCCAATATTATGGGTACCGGTTGTACAAGCCGTCACAATGGCAATATTTGGCCCTTTATAGCCAAATCGAATGGCAGCGTTACCGGAAATCATGTTGATAACAGAAGCGGGCACAAAAAACGGTGATACCTTCCTGGGGCCAGACTTCTCCATCAAGAGCACATTCTTCTCGATGTATTCCAGACCGCCTATGCCCGAACCAATGGCTATGCCCACTCGCTCCTTGTCGAGCTGACCATACTGCTCCAGGCCACTGTCATCAACCGCCTGCTGTGCCGCAATCAGACCATAGTGAATAAAGGGGTCCAGCTTGCGCGCCTCCTTGGTCGACAGATAAGGCTCGATATCCAGGTTACGGATCGCCCCACCGATACGGGTGTTGTAGTCGGTCGTATCAAAGCGATCGATCAATCCGATTCCGCTGCGCCCGGCACGAATAGCGCTCCATGAGGACTCCACATCGTTCCCCACCGGAGAAAGCATCCCCATACCCGTGATCACAACTCGCCGCTTGCTCATAACGCTGTTCACCTGATTATTCTGTGTAACTTCTACCCAATATGGCATTCATTCAGGCAATAAAAAAGCCGCCCTTTCTGAGATTCAAAGGACGGCTTTTGGCCTGGCTATCTGACTAGCAGAGTATCAGGTGTGCGCGACGATGTAGTCGATCGCGTTCTGAACTGTGCCCAGCTTCTCGGCCTCTTCGTCAGGAATTTCGGTCTCGAATTCCTCTTCAAGGGCCATAACCAGCTCAACAGTGTCCAGTGAGTCAGCGCCAAGATCCTCTACAAAAGAAGATGAGTTCTGAACTTCGGACTCTTTAACGCCCAACTGTTCACAAACGATCTTCTTAACGCGCTCTTCAACTGTACTCATAATGTCCTCACTTTATGTGTCAACCAAGCAATCCAATAATTGCCAGTTTAGTTTAAACCCTACCTGCAAACAAGCAGGGATTCTGTAAACATGTTGTACGACAAGGGGTTGCACCACAGCCCGGAAACGGGCTCAACCCATGTACATGCCGCCATTCACATGAATGGTTTCGCCGGTTACATAAGCAGCGCCGTCAGAAGTCAGGAAGGCCACCACCGAGGCGACTTCTCCAGGCTCTCCCAAACGGCCTGCCGGTATGATTTCCAGCATAGCCTCACGTTGCTTATCGTCCAGTTTTTTAGTCATATCTGTGTCAATAAATCCGGGTGCGACGCAATTGGCGGTAATGCCGCGATTGGACATTTCCTTTGCCAGGCTTCGAGTAAACCCTTCAACACCAGCTTTCGCAGCACAGTAATTGCCCTGGCCGGGATTCCCCATGCCGGCAACCACCGAACTGATATTAATGATCCTGCCCCAACGCGCCTTGGCCATACCACGAAGTACAGCTTTGCTGGTGCGAAAAACACTCGACAGGTTGGTTTCCAGCACTGCAGACCAGTCGTCGTCTTTCAAACGCATAAGCAGGTTATCACGGGTAATGCCCGCGTTGTTGACCAGAATCAGCGGAGCGCCCGATTGCTCAGCAATCTGCTTGAGCCCTGCTTCAATGCTGTCAGGCTCGGCAACGTTCATCACAATGCCGTACCCTTTGTAACCGGCCGCCTGCAAGCCACTGGTGATCGACTCAGCGCCTTCGGCACTGGTTGCCGTGCCGACAACTTCAGCGCCGTGCTTTGCCAACTCATGGGCAATGGCCTGACCAATACCGCGGGTTGCGCCGGTAACCAGCGCCACTTTGCCTTCCAAAGACATAAACCACTCCCTCTATCAAGACTTCCCGAATGCCGCCATGGCATTGGCCAGAGAATCGGGATCTTCAATGCTGTGTACCGGCAGGTCGCGGTCAATGCGCTTTACCAATCCCGCCAACACTTTGCCAGAACCACATTCAACTGCAACACTAACACCTTGACCGGTCAGTGACCGAATCGAATCCGTCCACAAGACAGGAGAGTATAGCTGCTTGAGGAGATTGGCTTTCAGAGTCTCTGCATCCCTGGCCTCGGCCGCATTAACATTCTGCACCACCGGGATGACAGCATCGTTAAAACGGATGTCTTCCAGCGCTTCCGAAAGCTGCTCAGCGGCACCTTTCATCAAAGCGCAATGGGACGGCACACTGACAGGCAGTGGCATGGCCTTACGAGCACCCCTGGCCTTACACGCCTCAATGGCGCGCTCTACCGCCGCAGCTGACCCGGCAATAACAACCTGCCCGGGTGCGTTAAAATTGACGGCGGCAACCACCTCACCGTTGGCAGCTTCTTTACACGCTGCCACAACGTCATCATCCTCAAGGCCCAGAATCGCCGCCATTCGGCCCTGGCCTGCCGGTACCGCGTCTTGCATCAACTCACCGCGAAGCTGAACCAGCTTGACCGCTTCGATAAAATCCAGACTTTCAGCAGCGACAAGTGCACTGTATTCGCCAAGGCTGTGACCAGCCATATAGTCCGGCCGGGGGCCGCCGGCCACACACCATTGCCGCCATAAGGCAATACTGGCGGTCAACAAAGCGGGTTGAGTCACCGCGGTCTGATTCAGTTCTTCGACCGGACCATGCTGACACAGATGCCAGACGTCATAACCAAGAACGTTGGACGCCTCATCGAAGGTTTCGCTGATCATTGGCCACAGGTCGGCAGCTGTCTTGAGCATGCCAACCGATTGAGAGCCTTGTCCGGGGAAAACAAACGCTGATTTCATGGGCGGAATCTTATCGTTATTGAAGGGTTTCTGGAGATTAGCCAATAGTACAACTCGGGCCAATTATCCGTGAATATCGCGACAAATGCGGGCCTACTTTAGTCTCAATCGCTGATAGTCCGAGGGATCAGAGCATCAAATCATCGAGTCGCTCATTAATACGGCTCGGCACTTCCTGCTCCACTTCGCGAACCGCTTGGCGGATGGCCGCAAGCATCGCACGCTCGTTGGCGTTGCCATGACTTTTTATGACCACACCCTGCAAGCCCAGAAGGCTGGCGCCATTATGACGGGACGGATCCATCAACTGCAGCAAACGACCGATAATCGGACGGGCCAGCAGACCCACAAATCGGCCATACCAGGAGCGCGTGAACGCCTGCTCGAGCAACTCGATCAACAGGCCGGCAACACCCTCACCGGTTTTCAAGGCGATATTGCCGACAAAGCCATCACACACTACAACATCTGCCACGTCCCGAAAAAGGTCGCTACCCTCGACATAACCAATGTAGTTGATGGTGTCGCATTGAGCGAGCATATGAGAGGCAAGACGAACCTGTTCGTTACCTTTGATTTCCTCTTCACCCACGTTCAGCAGCGCCACCCTCGGCTCCGGCTGATGACAGATAGCCGACGCCATCAACGACCCCATCAGGGCATATTGGTAGAGGTTTTCAGCGCTGGAATCGACGTTGGCGCCGAGATCAAGAACGTGGCAGCGGCCACGAAGCGAAGGGATCAGTTTGGCAATGGCTGGCCGCTCAATGCCCGGATACATACGGATAATCGAGCGCCCGAACGCCATCAAAGCCCCGGTGTTGCCAGCACTGACACAGCCCTGGGCCTCACCGTCACGAACCAGGCCAAGGGCGATGGCCATGGAAGAATTTCTTTTATGCCGCAACGCATGAGACGGACGCTCGTTCATGCGCACCACATCGGCCGCTTCAACGATGCGGATTCTGGAGTGGCCTTGATGCAACAAGGCCTCGAGCTCGCTCCGGATTCCCACCAGAACAAGACTCAAGGCCTCATTTTCACGCACTGCTTCCAGCGATGCCTGGACAACCACCTCGGCGCCACGATCGCCACTCATGGCATCGATGGCGACGGTGACCGGTTTATTCACCGCTCGTCCATGCGTCACGGGTTAGAAAGAGTTCCCGACGATTTTACTCGTCGCGAGCCTCAATAACCTGCTTGCCACGATAAAAACCGTCCGGAGACACGTGGTGGCGACGATGCACTTCACCAGTGGTCGCGTCGGTTGACAGAGCGGATGTAGGCAGCGCGTCGTGTGAACGGCGCATGCCACGCTTGGAACGGGTCTTGCGATTCTTCTGTACAGCCATGGTATAAGCTCCTGACCTATTAACGAAAACGTTAGTGCTTAGTCGTCTTGAAACCCGCCAGTACACTGAACGGGTTATCTTCTCTTTTCTTTACTTCGGGTTCGCTGGGTGCCTTTGACGGCTCCAGCGCCTCCAGATCTTCTTTTGCCGGGCACTCATCCCTTTCATGAAGAGGGAACGGTGGCAATACCAGAAGCAGCTCGTCTTCCACCATCGCCCACAAATCCGCTGTGAAATCCTCAAAGAGGAACGGCTCCAGCGTCTTGGGCAACCGCTGAGCCTGTTCATCGCTGATAACCAGACCCAGATCAAAACTGGACGTAAGCGTGACCTGCATATCGTTCATGCAACGCTGACACTCCAGAATAACCGGTGCAGACAGCTCACCTGACACAACTCTCCGGCGCTCACTGTCCTGATAAAAGGCCAGTTTCACGCGGCATTCACTGCCACCCTGCAAACCCGGCACCGCTTCTCGAAAACGAACAAGACCCCCGAGTGGTATTACCCCCTCAAGTGTCGTGTTTTGCTCTGCCAACCGGCTAGGGTCAACGGATTTCGGCAGTTCGGCGTTCGGTGCTTTGGACATAGGCGCGCAATTTTAGGGACGAGACCCGCCGCTGTCAAAGACTTAATCTACTTTCTGCCGGGGCTTTCGCTCTGTGTAAGGGTATTTTACGATACAGGCCCGCAGAACGCCCCCTTAATCCGAGCAAAAGACAGTCATGACAAAACCCGAGCTAGTGCTGGCATCATCATCACCCTACCGGAAAAGCCTGCTGGAACGACTCGGCATGCCCTTTGACTGCGCCAGCCCGGACATCGACGAAACACCCCGCCCCAACGAAAAGGCAGGGGCACTGGCTCTTCGACTCGCGGTCGCCAAAGCACGCGCACTGGAACACCAGTACCCCGGGCGCATCATCATTGGCTCCGACCAGGTTGCTGCCTTGCCGGACGGCTCGCTGCTTAACAAACCGGGAAGCCATGAGCAGGCCCAACAACAACTGAGCGAGAGCAGCGGAAAATGCGTTCGTTTCCTGACCGGGCTCGCGGTACTCGACACTCGCACCGGCGCACTAGAAAGCTGCTGCGAAACCTATACCGTTCATTTCCGCAATCTGAGCCAGCAGGAGATCAGCAACTACTTGTATAAAGAGCAGCCCTACGACTGCGCCGGCAGCTTCAAAATGGAAGGACTTGGCATCACGCTGTTCAGCAGCCTTGAGGGGCGAGACCCCAACAGCCTGATCGGCCTGCCACTGATCGCCCTCACCGACATCCTGGCCCGGTGCGGCCTGAACCCGCTGCTTCAGCCTTGAAGCCGCGGGCCATACTTATTGCGGCTCAGCGCAACTCCAGGCGCGATTCCAGCAAACGCGTTGCCACGCCATCACCAACGGCAACACCGAGTTGATCCACCACGTCCATGAATGGCGACCGACGACGACTGTAATCGACCAACTCTTCCTCGCCCACTAACTGTCGGGCAACCCAGGACGCACTGCCAAGCCCATCAATCAGACCCAGCTCCACCGCCTGCTCACCGCTCCAGATCAAGCCACTGAACAATCGCTCATCCTCTACCAGCCGATCACCCCGACCCTCTTTAACGGCATCGATAAACTGGCGATGGGTGTTTTCCAGCACGCTTTGCCAGAAAGCTACATCTTCTTCCCGTTCTGGCGAAAAGGGATCCAGAAAACCCTTACTCTCACCCGCGGTATACAGGCGACGATCCACACCGATCTTTTCAAGCATCTCACTGAACCCGAATCCCCCGGCAATCACTCCAATGGAACCCACCAGGCTGGAGCGGTTTGCGTAGATTTCGTCGGCGGCCGCGGCGATGTAATACGCCCCGGACGCACCAACATCCGAGATCACGGCGTAGACCTTTTTCTCCGGATACTCTTCTCGCAGACGCCGGATCTCATCGTAGACGTAACCAGACTGCACGGGGCTACCACCCGGGCTGTTGATCCTGAGAACGATGGCCTTTGAACCCTCCGCCTCAAACGCTGACCTGAGCGACCCAACCAGATTATCGGCACTGGCCAACTCGTCAGCTGCGATGGTACCGGTCACTTCAACCAGCGCAGTGTGACTACCTGTCATTGAGTCAACGCCCCCGCCAAGCGGTGACTTGATCAACAGCAGCAACACAAAAAGATAACCAAACGTCAGAAACTTGAAAAAGATACCCCAACGCCGGCTTCGGCGCTGCTCCGCCTGCAAGGACATGACCAGCTTTTCAATAAGGCGCCAGTCCCGACCGGATTCCGGGGGCATGGCCGGCTGCTTGCCACCAAAGAATCCGCGCTTGCGCGGGGCCTCGGTCTGATCACGCTCTGCCGGCTTATCGCCCCAGCCAGACTCTTTACCTGAATCCCAGTCACTCATCCTTTATTCCTTTACTGCGTATAGATCAAAGCCCCAACACACGCCTGAGCTCGTCAACAGAGCTCACCACCGCGTGGGGATCGTATTGTTCAAGCACATCTCGCTTGTGCACACCCCATTCAACGCCAATGGCAGGCATACCAATCCGCCGCGCCATATCCAGGTCGTAACGAGTATCACCAATCATCACCGCCTGTTCTGGCGCGTAACCGTAAAATGACAAAATCTCCTCCAGCATCAACGGGTCCGGCTTGGATCGGGTCTCATCGGCGCAACGGGTAATATCAAAGTGCACCCCCAGACCACTCGAGGTCAGCGCGCCTTCGAGGCCCCGCCGGCTTTTGCCAGTGGCAACCGAGCAGCCACGACCAGCGCCTCGAAGATCCGACAGCATGGTAGCCATACCCTCAAACACATTCTGTGGCCTGGTCACTTTCTGGAAAAAATACCCCGCATAGCCCTCACGAATCCGAACAATTTCCTCTCGGCTCAACCCAGGATAGAGGCGCTCCAGAGCCTCTATCATGCCCAACCCGATAATATCCCGATAGGCTTCGCGCTCGAGTTCGGGGTAACCCAGATCGGTTGCCGCCTGATGCAGGCTATCGGCAATGTGGTCAACGGAATCAATCAGCGTTCCGTCCCAGTCAAAAATAACTACTTTTACGTCCATTAACAGGCTCCCTTACTGCGCTGCTCAAGCTCTTTGAGCACCTTGGCGAAGGCCTCATCATACGGCGCTTCCAGTTTCATTGCCTCACCCGATCCGGGCAGCGTGAACTCAAGAGCCCGGGCATGAAGCATCAAACGCTGCCCGCCAACGGCGCGAAAGGCCTTTAGACTGGCCTCATCCATATACTTGTCATCACCGGCAATCGGATGCCCGGCCCAGGCACTGTGCACTCTAATCTGATGGGTTCGCCCGGTCACCGGAGAGGCCTCAACCAGACTGTAACCCTGAAACCGTTGCAAGCAGCGGAACAGGGTCAGGGACTCTTTGCCCTCGGCACTAACCTTCACCCGGCGTTCACCATTGGGCATTTCATAACGCAACAGCGGCTCATTCACCCGGCCGACATAGCTAACCCAGGTTCCAGCCACCAGTGCATGGTAGTGTTTACGTATGCGCTTCTGGCGCAGTTCATCCTGCAACACCCGCAGCGCCGAACGCTTCTTCGCGACCATAACGAGCCCTGAGGTGTCACGGTCAAGCCTGTGTACCAGCTCAAGAAATTTAGCCTGCGGCCGGGCCGAGCGCAGAACTTCGATCAACCCGAAGCTCAACCCGCTCCCGCCATGAACCGCGATACCGGAGGGCTTGTTGACAACCAGCATGTCGTCATTCTCGAATACCACCGCCGCCTCCATGACCGACTTGACCCGATTCCCCGGCGCCACCTGCTCTGGCTTGCTCTGTTGCACAACCGGTGGAATACGCACCACATCCCCGGCTTTCAACCGGGTATCCGGCTTCACCCTGCCCTTGTTAACCCTGACCTCACCTTTGCGGACAATGCGGTACACAACACTTTTGGGCACGCCCCGCAGGCGGGCCAAAATGAAATTATCGACCCGCTGCCCCGCCATATCCTCGTCAACAGGCACCAGCTGAACGCCCTTCTGGACCTGCCCCGCTGACGGCTCAGCCCGTGGGTGCGCTGCGTCGCCCGTGCGGGCAGCCCCCGAGTTATCCTGATGGCGCGTTTTGCCGCCTGGTAGCGGTTTTTTACGAGCGGCTGGCTTGCGCGACATGACGTACCTTTTCGATGGATAAATGCAGGATTGAATGGTCACGGTATTACTGTTATATTCCGACGTGCTCTGCCGTTTGTCTACGGCCTGACGGACTCTGGTCAGAAGCCGGAGCGGCAGCAGTATACCGACACTGATTAAGAGATTGAACGCCGCAAGCCCAATCATTATCGGGCACGGCATGAGACAAGCTCCCGGACCAACAGGTCAGACCCAGAGAGGCTGCAATCTGCCCGGGAGAGGAAAAACCGACCGGAAAACCGTCGGGCGACATCGCGAGAATCACTACCACGCGAACCCGGGCCGTCAGCTTACTAATACGACGTGAGACCCAAGGGCTTGTGTGAACCTGAAAACGGATATTATGCGTCAACAGACACTCACCCTATGCAACACGCCCCCGCTTTCAGGCAGGCGCAACGTAGGCGGTGGTCTCAGACATACAGGATCACACCCTAACAAGGTCTGATCCGTCTGGCCGCCGGCCGCCCTGCTTTTTCAGGGCCCGCGGCACGCACATCCTGCTTCGCTGATGTAGTTCCCCCCGGTTTTCTGTCACTAACAAACGACAGGAACCCTTTCTTTCCATGAAAAGAATGCTGATAAATGCGACTCACCCCGAGGAGTTGCGCGTAGCTCTGGTAGATGGACAACGGCTGTTTGACCTGGATATCGAATCCAGCACCCGCGAACAGAAAAAAGCCAACATCTACAAAGGCCGGATCACCCGCGTTGAACCAAGCCTTGAAGCTGCATTCGTCGATTTCGGTGCGGACCGCCACGGCTTCCTCCCCCTGAAGGAAATCTCCAAGGAATACTTCAAGAAATCTCCTGGCCAGATTGAAGGCAAGGTCAATATCAAAGAAGTAGTTTCCGAAGGCCAGGAAGTGATCATCCAGGTCGATAAAGAAGAGCGCGGCAACAAAGGCGCCGCGTTGACCACCTTTATCTCCCTGGCCGGCCGCTACCTGGTATTGATGCCGAACAACCCTCGCGCCGGCGGCATCTCCCGCCGCATCGAAGGCGAAGACCGGGCCCAACTTAAAGATGCCATGAACGGCGTTCAGGTGCCCAAATCGATGGGCATCATCGTGCGCACGGCCGGTATCGGCCGGACCGCAGAAGAGCTGCAATGGGACCTGGACTACCTGGTACAGTTCTGGGAAGCCATTACCCAAGCCGCCGGTGAGCGCAAAGCGCCGTTCCTGATCCATCAGGAAAGCAACGTCATCATCCGTGCCGTGCGCGACTACCTTCGCCAGGACATCGGCGAAGTACTGATTGATGCCGACAGCGTTTACGAAGACGTGCTCAGTTTTGTGCGCGCGGTCATGCCGACATTCGAAAACAAGATCAAGCTGTACAAGGATGAGATCCCCCTGTTCAGCCGTTATCAGATCGAAGGCCAGATCGAAACTGCGTTCCAGCGTGAAGTGAAACTGCCCTCCGGTGGCTCCATCGTCATCGACCCTACCGAGGCCCTGGTCTCTATCGACATCAACTCCTCCCGGGCCACCAAAGGCCACGACATCGAGGAAACTGCCCTGCAGACCAACCTCGAAGCGGCGGAAGAGATCGCTCGCCAGTTGCGCCTGCGCGATATGGGCGGCCTGATTGTCATCGACTTTATCGACATGACACCGGCCAAGCATCAGCGTGAAGTCGAGCAGAAAATGCGCGAAGCACTGGAAATTGACCGTGCCCGCGTACAGGTGGGCAAGATTTCCCGCTTCGGCCTGCTGGAAATGTCCCGTCAGCGTCTGCGTCCCTCGCTCGGCGAAACCCGCAGCGAAGTCTGTCCACGCTGTGAAGGACAAGGCACGATTCGTGGTATCGAGTCCCTGGCGCTGAGCATCATGCGCCTGATCTATGAAGAGTCCTCGAAAGAAAAAACCGCAGAAGTTCGGGCCGTTGTGCCGGTGTCTGTCGCTACCTTCCTGCTGAATGAAAAGCGCAAGCAGCTGGCCGATATCGAGGCTCGACAGGGCGTGGCCGTGGTTGTGGTGCCCGTACCCAACATGGAAACACCGCATTTCGAAATTGTTCGGATGCGACTGGACGAAACAGCCCCGGAACACGTTGCCAGCCATCAGGTGGCTCACGAATACAACGAACGGGAAGAGATCCCGACGGAAGTTGCCAGCACCGAGAAGCCAGTACGTGAACAGGCCGCCGTCAAGGCGATCCGCCCTTCTGCCCCGGTACCTGCTGCGACGAAAACGCAAACTGCGACACCAGCTGCCAACGCAGAGCCCGAAGAAGGCCTGTTCCGCAAGCTTGGCAAGAAAATCGCCTGCTTCTTCCGCGATGAGCAGGAACAAAGCGGCCAGGATCGCACGACCACAAGCCGCGATCGCGACGAAGAACGCCGCAACCAGGTCAGACAGGACCGCCGCAAGTCACGCGTCGCCAGAGACGACCAGCGCCCGGGTGCTAACCGCAGTGGCAACGAACGTCGCCAGGGTGGCCAGCAGGGTCGCACCGACGACAATCGCGGTCGTAATCGCGGTCGCAATGATGAGCAGTCGCGCACCGGCCAGAATCGCCAGAGCCCGCAAGACAAGGCTACCGATACCAAGACCGACAGCAAGGGTGCTGACAAGTCCGGCGACGGTCGCCGCGATGGCCGCAGAGACACACAAGGGCGCAATCAAAACCGCAACCGCCCCCAGCGTGACCCCAAGGACCAGAAAGAAAACCGGGAGCCACAGGACAGCCAGAAAGCTCCGGTCAACGATAAGCCAGGCAACGACAAACAAGGCGGTGACGAGAAGCGTCGCAAGCCTCGTCGTCAGCGCGGCCGGGATGGCTCACCTGCAGAAACACCAGCCAGCACAGCGGCAGAACGCAAAGCCGAGCGCAGCGAAAGGCATCAGAAGGATACTCAGCCAGAAAAGAGTTCCGACGCCAGCGCTGTCGAGGTAAAAGAGACCGCGCCCCAGCAGAAGCCTGCCGAGCAGCTGGTCAACGCTGAGGCACCCAAGGCTGCGCAGGACAAAATCGCACCAGCAACGGATGCGGCACAGCCTGAAGAGCAGACCAAGGCCAAGCCGGAAGCAACACCGGAAGTCAAAGCTGAGGTCGCGCCAGAAAAGGCGGAGCAACCAGCAGAAGCCCCTGAGCCGCGCAAGACTCGGCCCGCCAGCCGTCAGCGTAAGCCGAAAGCTGCCGAAAGCGCAGAAAAGCCCGCTGATAGCGCTAGTGCTGAGACACTTGCCACTCCAACTGAGAGTGCAGGCAAGGCAGACGCTCCGGAAACCGGACCAAAGCCGAGCGCCGAGCCCGCTAAAGCTGACAAGTCGGAGGCTCCTGAAAAAGCGGCACCCGCCGTTGAGCAGCCGAAGGCAGAGGCCGAGACCCAGCCAGCCAAACCGGAGACAACTCCGACAGCTGCCGAACCCAAGCCAGAGCCAGAACAAGAGCCGGCCAGCTCCAAGCCAGCCCCGGCCAAAAAGCCTGAGGCTCCGGCGCCAGAGCCTTACGTTGCCCCAACCGACGTGCCGGTCACACCAGGCCGCGCTTACAACGACCCACGGGAAGTCCGTAAGCGCCAGCGCGCAGCCGAAGCTGCCAAAAAATCCGGGAGCAATTGATTATGCTGACAAACTCGGACATTGAAACGCTGGAAGACATCCTCTTTGCTGAGCCCTGGGGCGAAGACGCCCTGGATTTTTTCGGGCTTCATGGAGTGGTTTGTGCCAGCGTTGTTGGTCCGGTCAGCCTGGCGGCGGAAGATATCTTCCGCCTTGCCACCGGCGCAGACGAACTTCCTGATGGCAAGTTGCCCGAGATCTTCACTCGCTGCATCACTCAGATGACGAGAGATATGGCCCAGGCACTGGACATGGGCCAGCCATTGGAGCTTCCTGAGCCAGAAGACGGCGACCCGATGAACGCGCTGGAGAACTGGTGCGCGGGGTTTGTTGACACCTTCCTCGAGCACGAGGAATCCTGGCTCGAAGAGGCTGATGAAGACGAAGTAGCGGACCTGATGGTGCCGATGCTCACGCTTTCAGGCCTGTTTGAGGATGAAGACTTTCAGAATGTGCGCAACGATGCGGCGCTGTCGGACCGGATGGCGGAAGCCATACCGGATTCTCTGACCGATCTGTACTTGTTGTTCCACGCCCCGGACTGAGCGTTAAACGCCCACCGGTTGCCTGAAATGATGCCAGACGGGTTCAAGCCCCTCTGGCATTTTTACTATCTTGCCCAGCTCACACCAGGGCGCACCGGGAAAGTGGAAATCACTGCCCTGTGATGCCAGTAATTGCTCCCGTCTTGCCAGCTCAGCCACGAAGCCCAGATCACCGCTGGACTGTCCGGAAACCGACACCTCAATAGCCCGCCCCCCTGCCCTGCGAAAGTCAGCGGTCAGGTCACGCAACCGGGTCGCCGTCATCCGGTACTTGCGGGGGTGTGCCAACACCGCGATGCCGCCAGCGGCATTGATCCACTGAACCACCTCGTCCAGCTCCGGCCAACAGGCTTTCACATCGCCAGGTTTGCCGGCGCCGAGAAGACGTTTGAACGCATGGGCTACTTTCGGGACCACCTCCGCCTCAACTAGAACCTGAGCAAAATGAGGCCGCCCCGGCACATCACCACCGGCCATGGCAGTGGCTCGTTCAAGCAAGTTGTCGACCTTCAATTTGTGCAGTTTGTCGGCGATCAATCTCGCTCGCTGCCAGCGATTGTCATTCTGGCGGGCAAGCGCCTCAAGAAAGTCGCCATTAGCATGATCAAAATCCAGCCCCACCACATGAATGGTATGACTCCGCCAGACACACGACAATTCCACACCGTTAATCAATTCCAGCCCCAATACCGCCGATGCGGCCCGGGCCCTGGCCAGGCCATCAATGGTGTCGTGATCGGTGATCGCCAGATGGCTGACCCCCCTCTCTGCGGCCCGGGCAACCAACTGCTCTGGATCCAGGGCACCATCTGAAGCGGTGGTATGGCAATGCAGATCAATGCACGGTTTCGGGTCTTGAGGTATAGTCACAAACATTCCTGAATAAGGCGGTAGCCTGCAGTGTAACAGTGTTGGCTACCTGGCCGTAACCAAAGCCTGATTTCTAACGGAGCACCCATGTATTACGCCATTATCAGCGAAGACGTACCTAACAGCCTGTCCGCGCGACTCGAAGCCCGCCCGGCGCACCTTGCAAGGCTTGAAGCCCTCAAGGCCGACGGTCGACTGTTTGTGGCTGGCCCGCACCCGGCCATCGACTCTCCGGATCCTGGCGAAGCCGGCTTCAGTGGCAGCCTCGTTATTGCCGAATTTGAGTCGCTGGAACAGGCCACAACCTGGGCAGACGACGATCCCTACATCGCCGCGGGTGTCTACCAGTCGGTCAAGGTAAAGCCCTATAAAATCACCTTGCCTTGAGCCGCTCCGGGGGCCTGCCCGGGCGGGTAGCGAGCATGAGCGGATTGTAACCCGCAATTGCTTGAATACCGGTCACTCTGTGACAGAATTGCGCTTTTGCATCATCAATAACAGACAATATCAGGGAACGAAATCCGTGACACCGCTCCGTCTTGTTTTCAGCCTTCTACTTATTATCAGCTCGATCTCGGTCGCCCAAGCGCGTACGGTGTGGGTAGATGACCAACTTTACTTACCTGTGCGCTCCGGTGCTGGCTCTCAGTTCCGGATCATAGAGAATGCCGTTCCCAGCGGGACCCCCCTCGAAGTGCTCGAAGTTGGCGACAGCTATACCAAGGTACGCACACCAAAGGGAACCGAAGGCTGGGTATCAAGCCAGTACCTGAGCAACCAACCCATTGCAGCCGATCGCCTGAGAACCGCTACCCGTCAGTTAGAAGAGACTCGCACTGAACTAAACCAGGTAAGCGAGCAGCTTGCCACGGTCACCGAAGAGCGCAACAATCTGCAGAATTCAGAGAGCAGTCTGTCCAATCGCTCCGAAGAGCTTCAGGAAGAACTGCAGCGCATCCAGAATATTGCCTCTGACTCCATCAATCTGGAGCGCCGAAATCGCGAACTGCTCGAGGACAATCAACGACTGCGCAACGATCTGGAAGTCCTGACCGCAGAAAACGAACGGCTCGAAGCCAGCAAGGATTCTGATTTCATGCTGCTTGGGGCCGGCCTGGTGCTTGGGGGCGTGCTGCTTGCTTTGCTCGTCCCCATGCTGAAACCAACAAGAAAAACCGACAACTGGGCATAAAACGATGAAAGATTACTCAGAGAAACGCGACTTTCACAGAATGCAGGTGAACAGCCGCATTGAAATCTCCAACGCTCACGGCGACACGGTGATCGGTATCTGTCGGGACCTGAGCGCCGCAGGAATGCAGCTCTTCGTGGATAGCCCGTTCACAGTGGGAGAGGAGTTGAAAACGCGCCTGGAGGCTGCTGACGAGCAGTTTCCGCCGCTGGAAACCGTTTGTGAGGTGGTTCGATGTGAGCCTGACGGTGACGGCTATCTGCTCGGCATTAACATCATAGAAGTGACCCAATAAAAAACGGCGGCCAATGGCCGCCGTTATTGTTTGCGCTCAGTGCCTGCCTGCTTGCCGATCAAACCAGCGGCTTCTCCGAAACAATGATGCCGTTGTTGTCAGCGTACACGTACTGGCCGGGCCGGAACGTGACACCGTGAAACGTGACCGGAATATTCAGGTCACCGATACCACGCTTGTCGGTTTTCCGGGGCACGGTGCCCAGCGCCTGAACCCCCAGGTGAGTCTGACCAATCTCGTCCACATCCCGGATGCAGCCGTAAATAATCAGACCAGCCCAGCCATTCTCTGCCGCTTTCTCAGCCAGCATGTCGCCCAGCAAGGCATTGCGCTTTGACGCACCGCCATCAACCACCATCACCCGGCCATTGCCCGGCAGGCCGACCTGCTCCTTGACCACGGAGTTATCTTCAAAGCACTTCACCGTGACGATTTCACCACCAAACTGGCGCACGCCACCGTAATTGTTGAAGCCAGGCTCAACCACCTGCACTTCCGGAAACTCGTCGCACAGATCTGGCGTAATGATCTTGCTCACCTTACTACTCTCCTTTTCCGAAATGTTCGTGCTCAGTCAATCTTCTCGTCGGCCAGGAAGAACCAGGTATCCAGCACGGAATCCGGGTTCAGGGATACCGTATCGATACCCTCATCCATCAGCCATTTGGCCAGATCCGGATGATCCGATGGGCCCTGTCCACAGATGCCGATGTACTTGCCAGCCTTCTTGCACGCCTGGATGGCGTTGGACAACAACGCCTTGACGGCGTCGTTACGCTCATCAAACAGGTGGGCGATGATGCCGGAGTCCCGGTCCAGACCCAGCGTCAGCTGCGTCAGGTCGTTGGAGCCGATGGAGAAACCATCAAAGTGCTCCAGGAATTGCTCTGCCAATATGGCGTTGGCCGGCAGTTCGCACATCATGATCACGCGCAGGCCGTTTTCGCCACGCTTCAGGCCATTCTCCGCCAGCAGGCTGACCACCTGCTCTGCCTCGCCCACGGTCCGCACAAAAGGAACCATCACCTCAACGTTGGTCAAGCCCATCTCATTGCGCACCTTTTTCAGGGCACGACATTCCAGCTCAAAGCAATCGCGGAAGGTTTCCGAGATATAGCGAGAAGCACCACGGAAGCCCAGCATCGGGTTTTCTTCGTCCGGCTCGTACAGGGTGCCACCAATCAGGTTGGCGTATTCGTTAGACTTGAAGTCTGACAGACGCACAATAACCTTCTTGGGAGCGAACGCCGCTGCCAGTGTTGAAATACCCTCAACCAGCTTGTCGATATAGAAATCCACCGGCGACGAGTATCCGGCAATGCGCTTGTCGACCGTTTGCTTGATGTCACGGGGCAGGCCGTCGTAGTTCAACAGGGCCTTCGGGTGTACACCGATCATCCGGTTGATGATAAATTCCAGACGCGCCAGGCCGACGCCTTCGTTGGGCAACGCCTGGAAATCGAAGGCCCGGTCCGGATTACCTACGTTCATCATGATCTTGAACGGAATATTGGGCATCGAATCCACGGTGTTTTCGCGCAGCTCGAAATCCAGCGCGCCCTCATAAATCATGCCTGTGTCGCCTTCGGCGCAGGATACCGTCACCGCCTGACCGTCTTTCAGCAGCTCGGTCGCATCACCACAACCCACGACAGCGGGAATGCCCAGTTCGCGGGCAATGATGGCGGCATGACAGGTACGCCCGCCACGGTCGGTGACGATGGCAGAAGCACGCTTCATCACCGGCTCCCAGTCCGGGTCCGTCATATCGGTAACCAGAACGTCTCCAACCTGCACACGATCCATTTCATTGATGCTGGTGATGATCTTGACCGGACCGCTGCCAATCTTGTGGCCGATACTGCGACCTTCCACCAGCACCTTGCCAGTCTCTTTCAGCAGATAACGCTCCATCACGTTGGCGGAGGAGCGACTCTTTACAGTCTCAGGGCGGGCCTGAACGATGTAGATCTTGCCGTCGTCGCCGTCTTTGGCCCACTCGATGTCCATCGGACGATCGTAGTGTTTTTCAATGATCATGGCCTGCTTGGCCAGCTCTTCCACTTCTGCATCGGTGATCGAGAAGCGATTGCGGTCTTCCTGCTCTACCTTGACCGTCTCCACAAGCTGCCCTTCACCAGGCTCGGTGTGGTAAATCATTTTGATGGCTTTGCTGCCCAGATTACGGCGCAGCACCGCCGGACGGCCGGCCTCAAGCGTGGGCTTGTGTACGTAAAACTCGTCAGGATTCACGGCGCCCTGCACAACCGTTTCGCCCAGGCCGTAAGATGAGGTGATAAAGACAACGTCGCGGAAACCGGATTCGGTATCCAGGGTGAACATAACCCCGCTGGACGCGGTTTCGCTGCGAACCATTTTCTGAATACCGGCAGACAAGGCCACCAGCTTGTGATCAAAGCCGTGGTGTACCCGGTAGGAAATCGCGCGGTCATTGAACAGGGAGGCAAACACTTCTTTTACCGACGTGCGGATTTGCTGAAACCCCACCACGTTCAGAAAGGTCTCTTGTTGTCCGGCAAAGGAGGCATCGGGCAAGTCTTCGGCGGTGGCGGAAGAGCGCACCGCAACCGCCATGTCTTCGTTGCCATTCTGAAGTTTCGAGAATGCTTCTTTGAGGGCATTATCGAGCACCTCAGGGAATGGCGTGTCGATCACCCACTGACGGATTTTGGAACCCACCCGAGCGAGCTCGTTTACGTCGCTGACATCCAGCGCGTCGAGGGCTTCATCAATACGCCCTTTCAAGCCATCGGTCGCCAGGAACTCACGATACGCATGAGCCGTAGTGGCAAAACCGCCAGGGACAGTCACACCTGCATTGGCCAGATTACTGATCATTTCACCGAGAGAAGCATTCTTGCCTCCAACCCGGTCAACATCGGACATTCCCAGGTGGTCAAACCAGATGATGTAATCTTCCAAAGCCTGTCTCCCTTGATTCTTGATGGCGCAGAGTCTCGAATATGGCGTGTATGATACTGTAAGCTGCGGGAATTACCTAGGGACTCGCCTAAAACCGGACCGGATCAAATCATGAAACGAACTGCTTTTTTTATCTCTGACGGCACAGGCCTGACGGCCGAGGCGCTCGGCCATGCGCTGCTCGCCCAGTTTGAAAAAATCGAATTTGAGCGGGTCACCGTGCCTTACATCGACGACGAAGAAAAGGCCCACACGCTGGTCAAGCGCATCAACAAGGCCGCCGAAGTGGATGGCGCCCAGCCACTGGTTTTCGACACCATCGTCAATAACAGTGTCCGGAACATCATCAGTACCGCCGAAGGCTTCATGATCGACATCTTCGGCACCTTTCTGAGCCCCCTGGAACAAGAGCTCAACTCGTCGTCTTCGTACTCGGTCGGAAAATCCCATGCGATCAGCAATGCCGGCAGCTACGAGCGCAGAATCCACGCCGTCAACTTTGCCCTGGACAACGACGACGGCGCCCGCACAAGACATTACAGCGAGGCAGACCTGATTCTGGTGGGAGCATCTCGCAGCGGTAAAACACCGACGTGCCTGTACCTTGCCCTGCAATACGGCATCAAGGCGGCCAATTATCCGATCACCGAAGAAGACCTGGACGACCAGAAAATGCCGGCGGCCCTGCGGCCCCACAAAGAGAAAATTTTCGGACTGACGATCGAGCCCGAGCGCCTGGCCACCATTCGCAATGAACGGCGACCAAACTCCCGCTACTCGTCCATACAGCAGTGCATGCACGAAGTGGAAGAAATTGAATTGATGTACAAACGAGAGCGCATTCCGTACCTGAACACCACCGCTTACTCGGTGGAAGAAATTTCCACGCGGATTATGGTGAGCACAGGCCTTAAACGGCACCGTTGATCGCCTGCAGCAGCATCTGGCCGCAGGCGATCAACGGTCCCTCCGCGGTCAGAGCTCCTGGATGTCCAGCTCGAGACTTTCAGCGACGGCACGATTGTCCGGGCTGGTCACTACGGCAACGCTGGCGTTTTCCGGCTTCAGCCAGGAGTCAGCCACCCGTTTAAGCTCATCCAGGGTGACCGACAGCACCCGTTCACGGAACCGGGCGCGCTGCTCGGCAGACCGCCCGAACAACTGATTATGAAACGCATGGCGAGCCGCGCCAGCCGGCGACCGAGGCCGGTCCAGTTGGCCGATCACACCCAGGATCGCCTCTTCCAGAGACTGGGCTTCATGGTTTTCTGTGCGCAGCCAGGCCAGCGCTGCATCAAAATCATCCAGCGTTTCCGCAAGTCTCGGATCCCGGTATGAGAAGAACCGGAACACACCATTTACGCTATCCTGACCAGCTCCGCCACCATAGGCACCGCCTTTTTCACGGATAGCGCGATGCAAGTAACCATTGCGCAAAAATCCACCCAGAACGGTTAACGCCGCAGCGTCTGGATGATCGACCGCAACGGTGGGGTATGCCTTGGCACAGAAGTTCACCTGGGTCGACGTCAACCAGGCTTCACGGGTGTTGTAGCTCACCGGCTCCATGGACCAACCCTCGCTGGTCTGGCCGGTATCCCCTGCCCAGGCGGATTTCAGATCGTCCAGCATGGGAGCCAGCTGACCATCTTCACCAATCAGCAGGAACTGACGGCTCTGCTTGCGGATCTTGTCATGCAATGCCGCGAGGCTGGCGCAGAAGGCGTCCAGGGTGCTCTCATCTTTGAGCGATTTGTCCAACTCCTTGGTACCACGGATACCTGCCAAGCCGCCAAGCCGGAAGGACAGCCAGGACCCGACACTCAAGCCCTGAGCCGCTGCGCCCATGGCAAGACCATGGCCACTGCCGGTGACTGCCTGCTCACGGCGGGCACGAATCTGGGCGATGATTTCACGTATGCGCTCTTTCTCGTCAAAGCGCACGCCGGTGTAAACATCCTTCAGCAACCGGGTCAGTTCCTTGCTGTTACGGGACAACGCCTTTCCGCTGAAGATCAGATAACCGGACAGATTCTGAACGTCGTCGATGCGGCCCTTGGCTGAAAACGACGCGCCAATACCACCGGATTCCGCAGAAATCCGGTCCTGCATCTGCAGGTAATCCAGGTCGCCACAACCCACTTCTGAGATCAGCGTGGTGTAGTAAGGCAGCAACAACAGTTCATCGCTAGTCAGAGCCGGCACCGGTAACACAATCTGTTGGTAAATCAGACCATTGGTACCGCGGGAATAGACCGTTGCGCCGGTTTCGGCGTCGTAGCTACCTTCAGGCTCCGGCATCTGCAGAGGGACATCATCCAGCCCCACTTTCGGCAGAATGGAATCGTCATCTTTGCGCAACTGGCGCTCTTCCAGCGCTTTGGCACGCTCGATGATGGCACTCACCTCCGCTTCGGTCAGGCTTGCCTTGCGGCGGGCCAGCGCCTCCCGCACGGCTTGCTGGTGATGGCCTTCCAGTTTTTCATCCGGGCGCAGAGTCAGCGTTACCCGGTGCGGATTATCCAGCAGCTTGCGACGAATCAGCCCCGGCACATAGTCCGGATCTTTGATCTGCTCTCGCAGGGTCGCCAGCACAGGCTCCAGATCAAGCAATTCGACCGGATCGCCACCATGAACCATCGGTGCAATGGCACTCATGATCAACTGCAGACCATAAGGAAAACTGTCTCCGGCAATCTCTCGCTGATGCAGCTCCAGCTGATGCAGGATGGCCTCCAGCCGCTCGTGGCTGACCCCCTCGGCCACCACTTTCTCGAGCGTGGACTCAATCAGCGCTTCCAGATCACCACGACGCTCCGGCTCGCTACCCTCGATACCGCAAACAAAGGTCATTTCCCGGTTGGAATCTTCCAGACCACACATCGGTGACGGCGAATGCCCGATGTCTGAGGTCTCCAGTGCCCGCATCAACGGTGAGGCGCTGTTCTCAAGCAACACCGCCGACAACAACTGGCCTTCCAGGTTTTCCTGCAGATCAAAACTGTGGCCCAGCAACCAGCCTGTCACAATGTGGGTTTTGTTCTCTGTGCCTTCACCCTCGCTCACTGCGTAACCCTGCTCTACCCGCAGCGGGGCAAACATCCGCTTCTCATCGTGCACCGGCAGCTCGATGTCCAGACGGTCAAAGCGTTTGAGGGCCAGCTCCTCGAACTTCTCGTGATGTTCGCGGGCCGGAATATTCCCGTAGGTCGCAAAAATGGCGTTGCTGGGGTGGTAATGATGGCGATAGAACTTCACCAGATCTTCGTAGCTCAGATCGACAATGTGGTCTGGCTCGCCGCCGCTGTTGTAATGATAGGTTGTTGTCGGGAACAGATGGCTGGTCAGGCTCTGCCAGAGTTGGGAGGTGGGCGCACTCATGGCCCCCTTCATCTCGTTATAAACCACGCCCTTGTAAACGAGCTCACTGGACGGGTCGTCCGGCTTCTCAAATTCCAGGCGATGCCCTTCCTGGGCAAAGTCCAACGGATCCAGCTTGGAGAAAAACACCGAATCCAGGTACACCGACAACAGGTTGTCGAAATCCTTGCGGTTCATGCTGGCAAACGGATAGGCCGTCCAGTCACTGCTGGTAAAGGCGTTCATAAAAGTGTTGAGTGACCGCTGGATCATCATGAAAAACGGATCACGAACCGGATAACGCTCACTGCCGCACAGTGCGGTATGCTCCAGAATATGAGCCACCCCGGTCGAGTCCATGGGGAACGTGCGCAACGCGACGAAAAAGACGTTCTCCTCGTTATCTGCGGCCAGGTGAAGGTGGCGGGCACCGGTTTTTTTGTGGCGATACTCCTCAACGTCAACGTTAAGGGTGCTGATCCGGTGACTGCGAAGTTTCTCGAAAGCGGGATGAATTGCGTTGTCGGTAACTGCAGCCATTAATGCGTTCCTTTGTATTGAACAATTGGAGAATTACAGAGTAACACGTAGTATCAGATATGATGCACCGAACGGACTCTACAAGGTAGCCTGCCGAATTATGACAGACCGAACCCAGAAGCACATCGACGCCCCGGAGGTCGCCGCCTGGTGGGCCGAGCGACGCCAATACCTGGAGCGCATCCGCAAGGTTCCGGAAATAAGACATCGATTCTGGCGAGAAGTTGCCATTTATCTGCTGCGGCGACTGCTTTGGTCCTATGGGTTTTTCCCGGTGTTTATCGCCTTTTGGCTGCCATTTGTGCTATCCAGCTTTAATCCGGTGGTGATGGCGTCAGATCTTATTCCAGTTTTCCAGGCCTTTGTTGCTTCCAATCCGGAGCAGCAGGCCAACACCATCAGCACTCTCACCATTGCCTGGCTGTCCATCGGCTCATTTTTTCTGGTGTTCGATTTTGTGCTGACGCCGTTCCGGTCACCCTATCAATATGAAGCCGATGTGTACATGAAGTCCTGGGAGCAGCTTAACCATGACCAGCTTCCGGACAAAGTGTGATTTGGCCAGCATTCTCGTCATGTTCAGACACTTTCTGTTACATAACGTTGCAGACAGTGGGTAAGATGAAACCATAACAAAGCATCCGGAAGGTTTGGATCAAGAGGTTCCATCATGGTCGATTTCAGACCACTACTGTTTGTCAACGCCCTCGCATTAATGCTCCTGGTGACAGCCGGCTTTGCCTCGGTCCGCAAGGATCTGCCCGAGCTGGCCACCCCAGCGCTGAGCGATACCATTGCGGCGACCACCTCGGGCGCCTCAGCTAAAACCGCTGAGCAACCGGCAATGCCCGAAGAACCCGCACCAACACAGGCACCGGCCATCGCCGACGCACCAGCTGTGACTCCGGAGCCGATCGCTCCGGAGGTAAAGACTCCGTCCGTGCCAAGCGCCGAACAGTTCACCCAGCCCCCCATGCCTGAGGATCCCGAG
>LJZQ01000004.1 GCA_001314845.1 Marinobacter excellens HL-55 | reverse complement strand
GTCTACTACTACCGGTACTGTTAAGTTCTTCAACGAAGCTAAAGGCTTTGGCTTTATCACTCGTGAAGGCGGCCCGGACGTATTCGTTCACTACAGCGCCATCCAGGGCTCTGGTTTCAAGACTCTGGCCGAAGGCCAGCAGGTCGAGTTCACCGTTACTCAGGGCCAGAAAGGTCCTCAGGCGGAGAACGTTGTTCCTCTGTAACCTTTACAGGTTGAGGAACATCAAAAAAGGCAGCCTCGGCTGCCTTTTTGCGTATCTGGCGGCTGCATCTCAGTCCGCAAATATTTCCTGATAAAAACGGATCGTGCCATCCCAGGAGCGCATGGCGGCGCTTTCATCATAGGCAATCGGCATTCCGAATTTCTCGGCAACCTCATCGGCACCTGGATTGGTGAATGAGTGAGTCACACCGGGGAAGCTGACCAGCGTAAGATCCACCTCTGCGTTCTGCATCTCTCTCACCAGACCGGCCACCTGCTCAGACGGTACCATCGGATCAGCACCGCCGGTGTAGACTTGAACCCTGGCTTTGACTGAGCCAGCCTCGGCCTGAATCGGGCTGCCAAGAGCACCGTGGTAACTTACAACCCCATCGAGCTCTACCCCCATGCGGGCCATGTTCAGGACAACGGCGCCGCCGAAGCAATAGCCCTGCGCTGCGATTTTGTCTGCGTTGACGCTGTCGTGGCTTTGGAGGATCTCCTTGGCTTTCAGGAACCGGGCCTTAACCTGCTCCAAGTTACTGGTGGCTTCCTGCATGAACTCCTGGGCAGTATCCGGGTGCTCAGCCAGCTTGCCGTCACCGTACATGTCCAAGGCAAAGGCGGTATAACCGGATGCCGCCAGTTTTTCGGCTTGCTCCCGTGCGAAGGAGTTATGGCCCCACCACTCATGTACCACCAGTACGCCTGGTCGCTTGCCTTTTTGTTCATCGTCCCAGGCCAGGTAACCACTGAACGATTGACCGTCGACTTCATAGGTGATTTGTTCTGTTTGCAGTTCCGCCTGTGCGCTGGCTCCAGAAACGGCGAGGGCCAGCGCGGTGGCGCGTGCTGTTGTTTTTGTTGAAATCATGAAGTTGTTCACTCCGTGTGTGGGTTGGATAGCCCTTCTTTTACGACCAGCATCACCGGTTCGATGACTGCATGTCTAAGAACGAAACGATCCAGCTAGCCAGCCTTGTTGGATAAAATAGCATAAGCCTGCTCTGTTAACCTGGCTAAACTTGACTATAGTAAAGGGCAGGAACGGTGATAAGTCCGAACTTGTTTGGGCGCCGTATCCACCCATACCAATAAGATTAATAACGAGGGGGTGGTCTATGCTTCTGTCACACGCGTTTGGTCTGTTTACGCACCCGGACCAAGAGTGGGAATCCATAAAGAAAGAACACGAACATCCAACCCGGTTGTACGTAACTTACGTTGTCATTCTGGCCGCGATCGCCCCGATCTGTGCCTACATATCAACTGCGCATTTTGGTTGGTCGGTCGGCAATGAACGGTTGATCAAACTGACCGAAATAAGCGCCTTCCAGCTCAGCGTCTTGACCTATCTCGCAATGCTCGTGGGCGTGTTTGCTTTGGGTTACGCCATTAACTGGATGGCCAAAACCTACGGTGCCAAGGAGGAACACGTTCCTTCCAACGGTATTGCTCTGGCAGCATACTCTTGCACTCCGCTGTTCCTGGCGGGTTTTGCTTTGTTGTATCCGGTGCCGTGGTTTAACGCCATCGTGTTTCTGGCGGCTGCCTGCTACGGTGCCTGGCTAATGTTTGATGGCTTGCCCATTGTTATGGGTATCGAAAAGGATCGTGCTGTGATGTACGCCGGGGCACTGCTAACCGTGGCTCTTGTAATACTGGTCTCGACCCGGGTCGGCTCAGTATTGCTCTGGAATATGGGCGTTGGGCCGGTGTTTATAAGCGGCTGATGCCCGACGGTACTTGAAATAGGAACGGGAGCTCAGGCTCCCGTTTTTTGTGAATCTCGGTTTTTCAGCTCGATGGCTAAAGGCAAGATCAGGCCATCGATTCAGTGAGCCACTTGTGTTCAGATTGATCTGAAGCATTGGCAGTTTCTCGAATCTACTGTGTAGTGGATGGCAATCCGTTTGCAGGGAGCAGGCTATGCCCAACCGTTCGTCCGTGACGTCCCAGAATACCGACCGCTCGACCGCGCCAGTTGACACTTTTTGGCATGCTTTGGATGCTTCCGAAGCCCGTAAGCAGCTCGAGGCAGACCGCCCGCTTAACGATGCAGATGTGGCTGCACGTCTCGCCAGTTATGGCCCTAACCAACTGCCGGAAACCCGCCGGTCCGGACCACTGGCAAGGCTGGGGCGTCAGCTCCGGAATTTTCTTATTTATGTCTTGATGACGGCTGTTGTGATTACCGCGGCACTGGGCCATTGGGTGGACGCGGGTGTGATTCTGGCGGTGGTGGTGATCCAGACCCTGGTCGGATTTATTCAGGAGGGTAAAGCTGAGCAGGCGCTGTCAGCAATACGGCACATGCTGGCACCAAAAGCCCGTGTCGTTCGGGAGGATGGGCAGCATCAGGTAGACGCGGCCGGCCTGGTGCCGGGAGATACCGTACTGCTTGAACCGGGTGATCGGGTGCCAGCGGACATTCGCCTGGAAAAATGCCATAACCTGAAAATTGAAGAAGCGATTCTGACTGGCGAATCCGAAGCGGTTGATAAGGGTGTCGAGTCGGTCGATCAGGGTTCGGCGCTGGGAGATCAGGTCAGCATGGCTTTCTCCGGCACAATGGTGGCCACGGGCACGGGCCGGGGGGTGGTGGTTCGCACGGGTGCCGGCTCAGAAATTGGCCGAATTTCCGGGTTGCTGGCAACCACAACCACGCTGAAAACACCGTTGCTGGAGCAAATGGATCGGTTTGCCCGTGTTCTGTCGATTATCGTGATTTTGGCCGGCATCGCCATTTTCTTCGGGGGGCTGGCGTTCAGTGACCTGGCATTCCGGGAGCTGTTCATGGCGGTGGTGGGCCTGACGGTGGCGGCCATCCCTGAGGGCCTGCCAGCCATCCTGACCATCACCCTGGCTATCGGTGTGCGCCAGATGGCCAAGCGTAAAGCCGTGGTGCGTCGGATGCCGGTGATCGAAACACTGGGTGCGGTCTCGGTGATCTGTTCAGACAAAACCGGAACCTTGACCCGTAATGAGATGATGGTGACTGCGCTGGTTGCCGGTGGTCAGCGGTTTGAGGTTACTGGCGAAGGCTATAGCTTTGAGGGATCGGTTTGCCAGCAGGATCAGCTGGCTGAGGACTCTGTGTTGCTGTCGGAAATGGCCAGAGCGGCGGCGCTGTGCAACGATGCCAGCATCAGTGATCGGGAGGGGCAGCCAGTGATTCACGGTGACCCCATGGAGGCGGCACTGAAAGTGTTTGCCCGTAAGGCTGAATTCGACGTGGAGGCCAGCAGCGGTGAGTGGCCCCGGATTGACGAGATCCCTTTCGATACGCGTATTCGTTTTATGGCGACGCTTCACCACGACCACCATGGCCACGAAGTCGCCTATTTAAAGGGGGCGCCAGAACGCATTCTGGATATGTGTCAGCTGGAGGTCACCGCGACAGGGGATACCGTGGCCCTGGATCATCGGGCGTGGGAGGCGACGATTACCGAAATGGCGTCAGAAGGCTTGCGTGTTCTGGCGATTGCCCGAAGACCCATGGCTTCGGGGGCGGGCTCACTGGTGGTTGAGGACCTTGAGCAGGGAGCCGAGCTGCTGGGTGTGGTGGGGTTACTGGACCCACCCCGGCAGGAGGCCATTCGGGCCATCGAAGACTGCCATAATGCCGGTATCCGGGTGAAGATGATCACCGGGGATCATGCCCTGACGGCGGGCGCGATCGCTCGCAAACTGGGTTTGCGGAATAGTGAACGAGTACTGACCGGTAAGGAGCTGGACGATCTGACCGATGACCAGCTCGCGGCGCTGGCGGGAGAAGTGGATGTGTTCGCCCGCACCAGTCCAGAGCACAAGCTGCGACTGGTGCAAGCGCTGCAGGCGTTACACGGTGTAGTGGCCATGACCGGTGATGGTGTAAACGATGCCCCGGCCCTGAAGCGTGCCGATGTGGGCATTGCTATGGGTGTGAAAGGCTCTGAGGCCGCCCGCGAGGCGTCGTCGGTGGTGCTGCTGGATGATAACTTTGCCAGTATCGCCGCCGCCGTTCGCGAAGGTCGAACTGTTTATGCCAATCTGCGCAAGGCCATTGCCTTTCTGCTGCCGATCAACGGTGGCGAATCGGTCAGTCTGGTCACCGCACTTTTGTTGGGGCTGACGTTGCCCATCTCTGCGTTGCAGATTCTCTGGGTCAATATGGTCAGCTCAGTGGTTTTGGCGATGACTCTGGCGTTCGAGCCGCCCGAACCGGGGGTGATGAAACAGCCGCCACGGCCAAAAGACGAATCCTTGCTTCAGGGTTTCGTGGTCTGGCGGGTGGCGTTCGTATCGCTGCTGTTCCTGATCGGAATTTTCGGCGCCTGGTTCTGGGCCATGCACCGGTACGATGATACCGCGGTGGCAAGCACCCTGGCGGTGAACACCCTCGTTGCCATGGAGGTGTTCTACCTGTTTGCGGTGCGCTACCTCGATACTCCCTCCATCACGCTGAGAGGCGTGCTGGGAACACCGATTGTGCTGTTGGCGGTTAGTGCGGTGATTGGCCTTCAGTTGCTGTTCACCTACGCGCCCTGGTTCCAGACGACCTTTGGTACCGGTGCCCTGACTGTTGAGTCTTTGGGCTTTGCGACTCTGGCAGGCATTGCCGTGCTGTTGTTGCTGGAGCTTGAAACCGCTATACGCAGGCGAATCCTCAGGCCAGCCCGCGGGTAATCACAGAAGGGTCTCCCCGACCCTCAACAGCGGCCAGTTCGGCGCTGGACAACCATTCGCCGGGCGGCTTGTCCATGACGTCGGCACAGGCAGCCAGGGCGTGTGCCCAGGAGCATTGGTTGGCAAACAGCATGCCGGCCTCGTTCAGTGTACCGCCCCGGTTGATGTAGCCGAGCACCCGGGTATGAAGTGGTTGGGGAAACAGTGTGTGAATATGTCCACGAAAGACTTCCGGGCGCATGTGAGTTAATGCAACCCGCCGACGCATACGATGCGGAAACAGCCGTTCCTGTTCAAACTCGGTCAGGCAGGCTTCGGCCTCAAACGGATCCCGAGGCTGGCGCAAACGGCCAGGTTCTTGCACATAGACCAGTCGGAATGGTGTGCGGGTTTCACGCAGGCGCTCGCAGGCACGAATTGCCTCAGAAAGCTGATAGGCACCGTTGGCAATGATCAGCACGGGCTCGGTGCCGGCCGAGGTGTCTTCATCGACCACCAGGCTGCCATGCTTTGCCAGTGTATCTGCCTCCGTCGAATTGAACACGCAGGGGCGCTCCCGTTTCGGAATCACCATGCAACTGATCCTGCCGCGCTCACGGAATACTGAAGGCAGCACGGCCAGGGCGCTGTTGTAATCGGCAGGGAACAAGACCCGGGAGACATCACTCATTTCGCCCAGCATGGCTTCACAGAAAGTGGTGTCCTGATGGGATTGTTCGTTCTTGCCGTTCTCCCAGGTATGGGAGGTGGCGATGACCGGGAACCCTAGCCAACGAGCCGGGCGGCCCACTTCCTTCTGGTGCCGGGCGAAGATCAGTTCCTGACGGACGGCTCCGAGCATCTTCACGCAGAAGGCTTCGTAGCTGGCAACCAGGTTTAGCCCGGCCTTGTTGGCCAGGCAGGCCGATACCACCGCCTCCTCATTGAGTGCGGTGATGATATGCCCGTGGATGGATTCGTCATCGCTTTCCGGATCGTTGACCCGGTGTTTAAGGTCTTTCAGAACGCCGGTCAGGCGATTGCTGGACAGTTCATCCGGATTGCCGACCCGTGGCCGAAGATCAGGATTGCTGGCCACCAGGGCCCGGAAGAAGTCATCCACGGCGGCCATCGGAGACGCCTTGCTTTGGCTCCATGGCAGCTTTGGCATGATCGGTTCCCGGGGATCACGCACCGCCAGAGGGTGATCACGTTCAATGGGCCTTCTCTGTTGCTGATGCTCGTTCAGCGCGGCCACGGCCCACTCGAGCTCTTCGGGGCTGACCCAGAGCGGATCGATGTGTTCATTGAACAGCTCGCGCGCCCGGGCATCAATGCGCGGACTGCCGGGCAGTGGTAAGTTATGGGCCGAGTTCTGCCCGGCTCCATAGAAGCCGAAACCTTTGACCGTTTCCGCTATGCCATACGGAATCTGCACAGGGTAAACGGTTTCGCGCTTGATGGCGGCTTTGCCGTTTGCCTCCAGGGCCTGTTCCATGTCGAACAGCGCACAGACAAACGCCGCCGGGTCGCGGCCATCAAATCGGACCGGATCAAAGCCCCGGGCCTGCAGGTGCTCTTCGAAGCGCTCCAGCCCCTCGCGGGTGCCCAGCTCGGTTCTTTGTTCTATTCTGCGACCGTTGGCGATCATAATCGGTAACACCGAGCCGCAGTCTTCTGCGCGCCACCAGCGCGGAATCCAGTCACTGCCGCGCTGCTCTTCAGCGGCGCCATCGGACAGAAACGCCACCAGTGATTCGCCGGGTAACGGCATGTGAGCATACTGCAGTTCGGCGAAACCCAGATAACCACCCTCCATAATGCCGCCGGCAGTGTGCGGGTTAACGTGGCTGCCCAGGGGCGAGGCCATGGTGCCGTCGGGATTTTGGCGATAGCTGTAAAAATCAGAGGCTAACCGTGATAAACCTTCCGCTGCCTGATAGCGGCTGCGTTGCTCCGGGTGCAGGTTGCCGGTGAGAACATTTAGTGCATCAACGGCTGCCACACAGTGTCCCTGGCCCATCAGCCAGCTGCGGGTTTGGCCGGTCAGGTTGTTCAGCGCCAGGTAGGCGGCGTAAGCCGGTACCATGTTCAGCGCACCGCCGGTGTGGCCCTCCGGCGACGCTTTGAAATCCTGGGCTGACAGCGCTGCACCGGAAATGTCGACCCGGTTACAATAGGTCATATGGACCACGAGCCACAGTCCGGCGCTGGTCAGGCGATCAAGGTAGGCCAGTTTCTGGTAAACAGTGTCTGGGTCGGGTTGTAGCCCGGCTGCAACCAGTTTGGTTGCGAGGGCTTGAACTCGACCCCCGGTTTCGGCGGAATGCTGGATAACGCCATAGCCTTTTTGCCAGCGCTGCCAGGCAGCACCGTCAGCAGCGGTGGCTGATGTGGATCCTGGTGTTATGGGCGATGACATAAACGGCCTCCGTGGCATGGGTAAGTGTGAAATAAGTTTAGAGCGCTGTGGCGCCATCGCTCTTGATGCAGATCAGTCGTAACTGCATCTTTTCGGAAGCGCCATGAAGGGGCCAGGTGGACATGTCGGCTTGGGTTGGTCGGCGATTCGTTATAGGATATCAACTTAAAATCGCGCTGAAAGGAATCAGACTATGAGTAAAGCCATCGTGCTGTTGGGTGATCTGGGTTCAGATCATCAGGGATTTCCGCCCACACCGGTTATTGCAGGCTCACCCGACGTGCTGGTTGATGGTAGGCCGGTCGCACGCCTTGGCGATCCCTTGGCGCCGCACTCCAAACCCAAGCATCCCCCCCATCCCCGCGCTATTGCGGCTGGCTCAGCCACAGTGATGATTAATGGCAAGCCTGCCGCCGTTACGGGCAGCGCCGTGTCCTGCGGTGGGGTCACTATTGGCAGCGGATCAGTCATTATTGGCGGTTAACCGCAGCGCGGTTGCTCTTTCCGGCCTGCCCCAGTAATAACCCTGGCCATGAAGGCCAGGGAACTGCTGTAGCCACAGTGCAATAGCTTCGTCCTCAACGCCCTCTACCACCACGTCAAGATCCAGTGCTTCACCGAGCTCCAGGGCTGCTCTCAGAATTTTCTGGCGGACGGGGTGGAGCAACACATCGGTTAAAAAGCTGCGGTCAATCTTCAATTCGTCCAGCGGAAAGCTGGCCAGATTGCCGAGCGATGAGTGGCCCGAGCCGAAATCATCCAGGGCAATTCTGAATCCCATCTGGCTCAGCGTTCGGATGGTGTTTCTGGCAACGTCCGGATCCGCCATGGCGGCGGTTTCGGTGATCTCGAGAATAACGCAGGCCGGGCTGACACCGTGCCGCCGGGTGATGGCGCCGGCCTCCTCGTGAAACAGTGGGTGGGCAATGTCTTTGGCCGAGATGTTGACGGCTACCCCAATGCTGTCTCCTTGCCGGGCCTTGAGTGCCGCGAAATCCTGACAGGCCTGATCCAGCACCCAGAGTGTGACCGAGTGAATGATGCCGACCTGCTCCGCCAGCGGAATCCAGTGATCAGGAGGAATCCGGCCGAACTGTGGGTGTTGCCAGCGAATCAACGCCTCGACTGAGCGAACTTTGCCATCCCGGATATTCACTTTGGGTTGATATTCCAGCCACATCTCCCCGGAGCGAAGGGCACCTTCTACGTCCAGCATCAGAATCTGTTGCTGGTATTGCCAGTCGGCGATCGACGGGTCATAAATCGCCAAAGTGCGGGTTTCATCCAGGGAAGCAAAGCCTGCAGCTTAGAGAACGCTGGCGGCATCGGTTCCGTGATCCGGCGCGTAAGCTACCCCTACGGACGCCGCCCAGGAGAACGAGAACTGACCCTCCTGAAAGTTTTCTGACAGCCATTGGCTGACAGTTTCTATCAGTTCGCAATCCCGATCACTGTCGCTGCGTATCATCGCGAAGGCATGGTTTACCGTATCGAGCGTTGCGATGCCATAACCGTTGATCATGATCAGCCGGTCACCAAGGGTGCGCTTCAGATAGCGGTTGAGTTGCCGGAGGTACTGCTTGAGCAGATCCTCTGCGGCCCGGTAGCCCAGAGCCTGTTCCAGTTCGTTAAAGCGTGCCAGTCTGGCCAGGCAAAGCAGGTAAGGTGTTTTCTGGCTGTCGATGCTGGCCAAGGTTTCCTCAAGCATGGGGCGATTGGTTTTTCCGGTAACCCTATGAGTTTTCAGAACCCGGTCATAGTCCTGCTCAATACGAGCTCGCAGCCTTTGTTCTTCCCGCGCCAGAACATCTGAGCTCAGACGCCGCTTACGCTCCTCCAGCAGCAGGCGCCCGACACCACTGGTCAGGATCAGTGAGCCTGCGGCCGCGCCCAGAAAGAAGGCTGAGTCTGTAAACGGTGTGATCGGCAGCCAGCCGGTGGTTCGAAGTGAGGTAATGATGGAACCAATCAGAATGGTCAGCACGGACAGTGCAAAATAGCGGGCATAGGGCTGGCGGCGCAACTGGCTGAATGCCAGAACAAAAACGAAGGCTCCGCCGGCAGCACTGATCACCAGAAACACGTCTTGACCTAGTATGGGTATCGCTAACGGCGACGCAATCAGATGCACGCCGGCGGCGACGCTGAATCCCCGCAGCGCGATGGCGACCGGTTTGCTGACCGCCATAAAGTGTGGGGTAAACTCGCACAAAGCAATCAGACATAGCGGCAGGCTCACTGAAAGCAGGGAGTTGAGCTCCGGAAGGTTTGGCCAGAGCAACCATTGCCCCAAGCCATCCAGAACTAACTGACTATAGATGACACCGATGGTAAGAACGCTGAGCCAGGCGAGCCCCGGCCGTTTCAGTTTCGCGACGATGCTCAGATTGAACAGCAGGGCAAAAGCCAGCAAGCCTGTCACGAAGGATTTCCAGGCGACGGTAAACGTGCCCTCGCTGATCACCTGGTGACCGTCTGCCACCGATAGCGGTAACATAACCGGTCCGCTGTTACGTACTTCGACCAGCAGGGTGGTTGTCCCTGGCTGGAGAGTCACTGGCCAGATCCATTGGGGCAGGGCGACTTGCCGAATATCGAATGGGTACAGGTCGCCCATCACCGGTAATCTCTCGACAGTCCCGTCAGGGTGAATCAGGGCCGGTTCCAGATGGTCCAGGTAGGGCGCAGCCACCACCACCTGACTGGCAACCGGTTCTGTGCCTGAGGTCGTTAACTCAAACCGAAACGTGGCGGGCTGATTGGGGTAGCCAATACCTGCACGGTCGTTCGAAAGCGGGCGCCAGAGCCTGTTGTGCCCATGTTCGAGGACATTGGCCAATGGCGCCAGCAGATATCGGGTTTCGGAATTTAACTCAATCGTCGGCGCATGAGTATTGTTGGCCGATGGTATGCGTTCTGGTTGAGTGGGAGAGGGCGTCAGTAGGGCGGCGGTCAAGCCGTACCCAGCCGCGAGCAGCAGAATAATAAATGGCGTCCAGCGATTCAGCCATCGAATGGAGGCTGGCTTGGTCAGCGATAGGCTGCCTGTTTGGCTTGCTGGCTCGGAATCCATTCGTTGAACATCCTGACAATCATCAAGGCCGGAATTTACGAGAACTTACAACCGTTAACGATATGTAACATTATGAATTTAATGAAATTTTATCCTATTTTTAATTTTTTTGCATTTCCTGTTTTAAACGGTCGATTAAAATGAGACCTGCACACCTGTTGATAGGCACTGGTATAGTAATGGCCGTAAACGGTGTTTCAGGATTCGGCTCAGGAGTGTTCAAGCAGTATGTTGTTGATCAAGCAATTTTTTATTTCACCATTGTTGCTGACTGTTGTGTTATCCCTTGTCGCGACCGGTAGCTATGGCGCCGTCGCTGATCGACCCGCACTTGCGTCGGTAAACGCAGCGGCCGCCATCGCCGGTGGCGACACACTGCTGTTTGGTAAAAACGCTGAACGACCGGTACCGATAGCGTCGATCACCAAGCTGATGACGGCCCTGGTGGTGGTTGAATCCGGCCTTGATATGTCAGAGTGGTTGACCTTTGAAGAGCGTCACTTACCGGCTGCCGCTAATGCCTGGACCCGAATCCGGGTGGGCTCCCAGCTGCAGCGCAGGGACGTACTGCGCATTGCCCTGATGTCTTCCGAAAACTTTGCCGCTTACACGCTTGCGAGAAGCTTTCCCGTGGGCTTCGACGGTTTTGTTGTCGCCATGAACGCGAAAGCACGTTCGCTTGGTATGAACAATACCCGATTTGTTGACCCCACCGGGCTTTCCATTGAAAACGTCTCCAGCGCCGCCGATCTGGTCCGTCTGGCCAATGCGGCCATGGCCCATCCGGTTATCGGTGAATTCTCAACGACTGGTTATTACCGGGCTCAGTTCAGAGGGCCCAGGTACAGCCTGTCGTTTGGCAATACCAATGCGCTGGTGCACCGTGAAAGCTGGGGCGTTGGCTTGAGCAAGACGGGTTATCTGTCTGATGCCGGACGCTGTCTGATCATGGTGTCCGACATGGATGAAAAGCCGGTGATTACCGTTTTGCTGGATTCGTTGGGCACCCGTTCTCCAATGGGTGATGCAGGGCGTATCAAACGTTGGCTGGCGACGGGAGAGCCGGGCTCAGTAGCGGCGGCCGCAAAACGTTATGAGCAAGAAAAAAATGCTGCCTGGGTGGCGGCGGAACGGAGCCAGACGGCTCGCGCCACACAATAGAGAGGATGTTGGCACTCATGATTCAGATAATGACCACCGGTGGCACTATCGACAAGGTGTATTTTGACGCCAACAGTACGTTTGAGATCGGCGACAGCCTGCTGCCGGAGCTGCTCCGGGAAGCCAATATCCAGGATGGTTATGAGATCCGGGAGTTGATGCGTAAAGACAGCCTGGAGCTGACCGACGATGACCGTGCAAGCATCCTCGCGGCGGTTGAGGCTTCGGATGCTGCCAGGATTGTGATTACTCATGGCACCGACACCATGGCCCAGACTGCGCAGGTCCTGAAACCATTGAGCGATCGCACCATTGTTCTGACCGGCGCAATGCAACCGGCCCGAATGCGACGGAGCGACGCCACCTTTAACATCGGTTTTGCCTGGGCGGCGGCTCAGCTGCTCCCGCCGGGCGTTTATATCGCGATGAACGGTGAAGTGTTCGAGGCGGGTGCGGTGCGCAAAAATCTGGAAGCCCAGAAGTTTGAGCGCATTGCCGGGCAGGATTAACCCCGCTCGCGGATGGCGCTGATTTCATCTACCGTCAGCGCGCGATACTGGCCTGGCGCCAGTGTGTCATCCAGTGTAATGGCGCCAATGCTCAAGCGGTGCAGAGCCTTTACATGATTACCCACCGCTGCCAGCATCCTTTTAACCTGATGGTAGCGTCCTTCCCGTATGGTTAGCTCAATCGTGGTTTCAGAGTGAACCAGCACATGAGCCGGTTGGGTTGGCTTGTCCTCGCCGTGCAGTTGTACACCTTGCTCGAGCATCACGAAGGCCTCGTCTGGCAATGGTTCTGCCAGGGTTACCCGATAGGTTTTGACGCAATCCCTGCGAGGCGATGTGACCAGATGCGACCACTGGCCATCGCTGGTCAGTAACAGCAGGCCTGTCGTGTCTTTGTCGAGCCGACCAGCGATATGGACGTGCCTGGCAAGGTTTGCGGGGAGCAGGTCCAGCGCCGTCGGCTGGCTGCTGTCGGTGGTTGCACTGATCACCCCGGCAGGTTTGTTCATCATCAGATACAGATCGCCGGGCAGAGTCAGCAGCCGATCGTCCAGCATGACCTGATCCTGCTCGTGAACGTGGGTGCTGGCGCTTTTACAGTGCGTGCCGTTCACCGATACCCGGCCACTGATGACGGCTCGCCGCGCATCCTTGCGGGAGAGATCCGAACTGGTGGCGATACGCTGGTCCAGGCGCATCAGCAGGCTTTTCCCTGTTCCGGAATCGAGAGCGTGGCCAGGCACAGCACCGGAGCGTCGCCGGTCAGTCGCGACCAGAGCAGCGGAAGGGCGTCTCGGTTGATTGCAGGTCTGGGCTTCTGGCTGCTTGTCACTTCCAGTATGTCGCCATCCGTGGTCTCGGCCACGATGAACGTAAAGGGGTGAGCCCCGGGAATACCCAGACGAATGTCGGTCGCGGTGATCTGACCGCCAGTCTGCTCATAGTGCAAAAAGCCCTTGGTGAACCATTCAAGACGGCGAACCTCCGGCAGCATGGCAACAGACTGGGCAATGTCCGGATTGCGGGCAAAGTACTCCAGGTTCAATTGGTCGCTGTTATCCAGAAAGCCGGTAACGATTTCGACTCTGGAGTCCTCATTGATCGCGGTAGCCCGCCACAACACGGTGTTGAAGGGCATGGGCTGAACCATGAGCGAAGCCTGCGTCATGCCCGCCTCCGCCAGTGCCGGGCGTACTCTTTCAATGATCATCTGTTGGGCTACCAGGCTCCAGCCCAGATACAGGCTCGATAACATCAGCCCGGCCGCGACCGCTTTCAAGGCGGGTGGGCGAATCAGGAACGCCAGGCAGCCGATCAGTAAGGGCAAGGTATACAGCGGGTCAATAATGAAAATACTGTTGAGCGCCACGGGGCTGCCCAAGGGCCAGAACAGTTGAGTGCCATAGGTGGTAAAGGCATCCAGCAAGGGGTGGGTGACCAGTATCAACCCGACCAGTGCCAGCCAGCGCTGATAGGAAATGGCAGGTTTCCAGCGGCAAAGCCCCCACGCCAGCAGGAATGACAAGGGCACAAGAACAAACAGGGAGTGGCTGAAACCGCGATGTTGGGTGAAGTTGGCCACGGCGGTGCCGTAGTCGATGACCACGTCGAGATCGGGCAGGGTGCCGATGAGCGCACCGGTGAGTAATGCGGATCTGCCCAGCGTTTTGCCGGCGATGGCCCCGGCAATGGACGCGCCAAGAGCAGCCTGAGTGATGGAATCCATGGATCTCCGAAACCGTATCTGAGTGATGTGTCAGATATTATGCTTGGATTCGGCAATCAGATCACGAGGGGGAGGGAGAAAAGCACTGACGACCGGGCGGTCGCCAGTGCAGGTTACGATCAGGCTTTGCGACGACGGGTCAGGCCTAGACCGGCCAGGCCGAGGCCAAGCAGGGCCAGAGTGCCGGGTTCCGGGACCGAGCGAACGTTGAGCTTGGCCAGGAGGTTGACCGATGTGGCCTGGCCTTCCGACGTAGTCACGTAATCCGCACCACCCTCAAAACCAAGCAGGGACAGAGAATAGATGTTTGAGCCGAACTGGAACTCTGAACTTTCGATCATATTGTCGAGCCGAACGATGTCATCGACGTCTTGAGCCGAGCAGCCAAACAGCCAGGATAATGGGCCGCAGACTTCGTTCGGGGTTTCATTATGCAGAAACTCGAACGTGTAGGGGCCTGTTACGTTGCTGTCCACCGGCGTTGTTGAGAAGGTTGCAAACACATCTAGGCTGACGCCGGTAATGGCACTTCCGGTGATCGGGTTGTTGAAGTGGGTAAAAACACCAAGAACAAACGCGTCATCGGATGTGATGGTCTCCGGCAAGTTGGCAGGCCCCTGGAAGCCATAACCACTCTGCGGGCCATTTGAACAGGTTGTCCACCACAGCTTTCCAGAGCAGGTTTCTTCTCCGGTACCCCAGCGAAGCTCACTGGTGCCAACACCCTGGATATTGCTGCCATTGGTTGGTGCCCCCCAAGCCCCGCTTACCGATTCCAGGTCCACTGGAAATGCTGCGGCAGTGCCGGCAAAGCCCATGGCCGTGCTGGCAACGAGTCCTTTCATAAGATTATTCATAGTCTATACCCTGTTACCTGTTGGATCTGTCTTCCCCGGAATTGATTGGGGCTCGTGATATTGATCAAGCTAGATCCATGCCAGGTTTTATATGCTTATTTTTCAGTAATCTACAGGGTGATTTTGTTGCAAATGTAAAAAAAACTGACAGGTTAGCCGTCAGCTCTCAAGGTGAAGCCCAAGTTCTTCAAGCAGGGACTTCGAGGGCATACCATCGGCAATCAACCCTTCGGCTTTCTGAAAGGCTCGAATAGCTTTTCGGGTGTTGGAACCCATGATTCCATCAGGCTTGCCACTGTCGTAGCCTTTGCTGTTCAGGCTTTCCTGCAGCTGAATAACCTGATCGCGGGACAGGGTAGGCTGATCTTCCGGAGGCGGAGTTTGCAGTCCTCCGGCGCCGGCAATCCGGTCCGCCAGATGGCCCACAGACACCGCGTAGAACTCTGAGCGGTTCCAGCCCATGATCACCCGGAAGTTGCTGTAAACCAGAAACGCTGGGCCTCTATGGCCGCTGGGTACCACCAAGGCGGCTTCAATGGGCTCCTGGGCCAGCGGATTACCAAAGGCATCGGTGATACCCAGGTCGCGCCATTCGTCCAGCGGCAGGCGGCGGCCATCGGTCAGGCCGAAATCGAAGTTTTCAGGTAGCAGCACTTCCCGGCCCCAACGATAGTCGCCGTCCCAGCCCATGGATTGGAGAAAGCGGCCAGCGGACATCATGGCATCCGGCAAACTGTTCCAGAGATCTCGTCGACCATCGCCATCGGCATCCACCGCATGTTGCAGGAACACCGTGGGCATAAACTGGACATGGCCCATGGCACCGGCCCATGAGCCCTCCATCTGTTCCGCCGGAATTGCGCCCTCGTCGATGATCTTCAGGGCGGCCACGAACTGTTCGGTAAAGAAGGTACTGCGGCGGGGGTCACAAGCCAGGGTGGCCAGAGAACTGGGTACCGACATCTTGCCGAAGTAGCTGCCAAAGTTGGTTTCAAGGCCCCAGAAAGAGACCAGGTACGGAGCTGGCACGCCGGTTTCGCGAGTGACCCGGTTGAGCAATTCGCGGTGGGTTTCGAGCAATTCCCGGCCTTTGCTTATACGGGCCTCATTCACCCGGCGATTGAAATAATCGGCAAAAGTCGTAGTGAACTCCGGTTGTCTGCGGTCCAACTCGATTACCCGCTCCAGGTAAGTGACGTCTGCCATTACCGATTGTGTGGTGCCTTCACTGACACCCGCGCTGAGGGCGGTGGCTTCGAGGGTTTGTTTGCACTCGTTGAATTCGGCGTCCGTCATGGTCGGCACACTCTGGGCTTGGGCGCTTATGGCCAGGGTGCTCAGTGATACCGCCGCCAGGGTGCGTCGGATAATTAACCGGGTCGTCAGATGAGCCACAGGAAACCTCGCGAGACATTGAATAGCTTTGTTTAGAGCCATGGTAGCCTGTTTCAAGCATGGGAAAACACTGCATTTAGGCGTGATGGGTGACAATTCTTTAATGCCGGGTGTGATGTGTCGCGTTTGTCGTCTTTTTGTTGTGGGTGGGTCACGGTTGGGCAGGGATGTTCTATAGTTGTCGGATGCAGGCAAGCCCGGAGTGGATGTAGTTATGGCAACGTTGAAAGCGCTGGTGGTGGATGATGCCAGCTTTGTTAGGGATCTGGTCAAACGAACGGTGCGCCAGCGTTTCCCGGTGATTGAGACGACCGATGCCCAGAATGGGCGCCGGGCGCAGTCTCTGATGTCGCGCAATAGTTTTGATCTTGTGCTTTGCGACTGGGAAATGCCGGAGATGTCCGGACTTGAGTTGTTGCAGTGGATGCGGCAGCAGCCGCAGTACGAAAAAGTGCCGTTTATCATGATCACCAGCCGGGGCGATAAGGACCATGTTATTGAGGCCGTCAAGGAAGGGGTTTCGGAGTATCTCGGCAAGCCGTTCAGTCCTGAGGGCCTGAGCAAAAAAATCATCAAAGTGATGGGGCGCCGGCTGAAAGATGCAATGGATCGGGGTGGCAAGTCGATGGATGGCCCGGCAGACGCATTCAAGGAGTCTGCCACGCTGCTGACTCAGAAACGCGATGGCCCGGAAGCCCGGCCAGATTCGCCTTCCCGGGCACCGGAGGCAGATAATCCGCTGCTCGCGACGTCGAACCGTGCCCCGGCCGCTGCCAAGCTGGCAGCGCGCGGTTCCATGAGTCTTGCATCTGTAAGGTTTTCCGACAGTACGCTCAAATCAGTGGTGAAAGACATCAATCTGACCGAGGTGCGGGTCATTGCCAAGCGCGACCAAATGTTCCCGGGCATTCTTGATCAGGCCGTGGTCGACATCGAGGTTGGTGACGGCCAGATGGCACGGCTGAACGGTTATGTGCATCAGTTGCAGGCGGTTGATAAGCGCCAGGACACCGATTTTGTCAGTGTGACGATCCGGTTCGTTGACGAAGACCCAAAGAAGCTGGAAGACCTGTCCCGCTTTGTGGCTCGGTTTCGGGCTGGCGGTCGCTGACCCTGGACACCATTGATCAGTGGCCGGATGTTTCCGGTATTCGCTCGGCCAGGCGTTCCCGGGGGAAGTGGCAGATAAATTCGCTGCCTTCTCCGATCCTGCTTTTGATTTCCAGATTCCCGTCGTGATTGAGTAATACGTGTTTGACGATGGCCAGGCCCAGCCCGGTGCCACCGGTGTCTTGATGGCGGCTTGGATCGGCCCGGTAAAAGCGCTCAGTCAGTCGGGGGATGTGGATCGGATCGATGCCAATGCCGCTGTCTTTGACCGACAGGTGAGCGCCGTCCCGATTGGTGCTCCAGGAGACGTTAATGCTGCCGTTGGCCGTGGTGTATTTCACCGCGTTGAAAATCAGGTTTGAGAAGGCGCTTCGGAGCTGGCTTTCATCGCCTTTCAGCAGCCGCTGATCGTTCACCTGCACTGTGATCTGATGCATTTTGTCGCCGCTGAGCGCTCGTGCGTCGTGGCAAATCTGGGTTAATAGAGCATCCACATCGGTCAGTGAGTCGTCCAGGGTGTGTTCACCGGTCTCGATCTTGGATAGCAATATCAGATCGGTAATCAGTGCCTCCATCCGCGACGACTGGGCCGCCATGGTGTTGATGGCTCGTCGCCATTTGGGGGGCAGTTCATCCGCGTGATCGACCAGCGTTTCCAGGTAACCACTGATCACGGTCAGCGGTGTTCGCATTTCGTGCGACACGTTGCCGACAAAATCTCTGCGCATCTGCTCCAGTTGGTACAGGCGGGTGACATCTTTGGCCACGATCAGGCGGTCATCATCGCCGAACAGGCTGATTTGAATCTGCAGATGAATGTGCGGTTTGGTGGGCGAATTTATATCCAGCGGATCCCGGTAATCGCGAGCATCAAAGTAGGCTTTGAAGGCGGGTGTGCGGATCAGGTTGTGGATGTATTGGCCCCGATCTTTGTCAGTTTTGAATCCCAACAGGTATTCCGCCGAGCCGTTCCACCACTCCATCGCCCCTCGGGCATCGGTCATGATTACGCCATCACGCATGGCATTGGTGGATTCCTGCACGCGGTTAATTTGCGCACGCAGGCGATCTTGGGTCAGCAGCTGAGCCCGGTGTACCTTGTGCAAATTGTCGAAGATGTCACCCCAAAGCCCGACACTTTGCGGAGGTTCGTCCGGCGCGCTTGGGTTTGCCAGCCATTGATGCAGCCGTCGTGCCTGTACCAGAGTCCACCACAGGTAGATCGCCAGGCCGAGCAACAGGCCCAGCAGTGGTTGGCCGAAAAACAAGCCGACCAGGGTGGTGCCCGCCAGGCCAACAAGAATCAGGCGAAGATAACGTGACCAGTTGTGTTGCATCAAATACTGCCTTGTTGTGTGTCCGGCGCTGATGCGTTGTGGCCGGAAAGGCTCAGGCGGCCCTTGTTGAAAACCGGTATCCGGTACCCCGGACAGTCTGGATCAGGTGATCGTACTTGTCGCCAAGTGCCTTGCGCAATCGCCGAATATGCACATCCACCGTACGTTCTTCGACATAGACATTGCCGCCCCAGACCTGGTCCAGCAATTGTGAGCGAGTGTACACCCGCTCCTGATGGGTCATGAAGAACTGCAGCAGGCGGTATTCTGTCGGGCCCATGGTCAGAGCGCCCTCGGCTGAGGTAACACGATGACCGATGGGATCCAGAGTCAGGCCATCGACTTCAATGGGGCTGTCAACGCCCGGTGGCGTGGCACGACGAAGCACCGCCTTGAGGCGAGCGACCAGCTCTCTCGGGCTGAACGGTTTGGTGATGTAATCATCCGCTCCCGCTTCAAGACCCTGGATCTTGTTGTCTTCTTCCACTTTCGCGGTGAGCATGATGATGGGGATGTCTGCGGTGGCCTCTTCTTTCTTAAGGCGGCGGGCCAGTTCTACACCACTGGTGCCTGGCAGCATCCAGTCGAGCAGAATCAGATCCGGTTGTTTATCGACAATCAGGGCATGGGCTTCGCGGGCATCCGCTGCCTCAATATAGTCGTAGTCCGCCATTTCGAGAGCGACCGCGATCATTTCGCGAATGGCCGCTTCGTCATCGACGATCAGGACAGTTTTTCCAGTCATGAGCATTAACCTGTGTCAGACCCCAGGAGCCCCAGTGTTGCTCCCCGATTATTGTTGCCGGTCCATTACAGCGTGTCTTTGTTACAAGTATATGACATAAGGCGTGGGTCTGGGCGTCAGATCATCAGATCCAGTATCAGCCCGGCGAAAACCGAAAAGCCCGCCCAGTTATTGTTGAGGAAGGCTTTGAAGCAGCCCTCCCGGGAGCGTTCCCTGGCCAGATACTGCTGGTATACAAAAAGCGTCGCCATAGTCGCAACGCCCAGGTAATAGAAACTGCCCAGCTCGGCCTGGTCGCCGACCATAATCAGAATCACAACGACCATGGCTTGCAGCCCGCCAATGATGGCGCGATCGGCTTCACCAAACAGAACGGCCGTCGATTTGATGCCGATCTTGACGTCGTCATCCCGGTCAACCATCGCATAGAGGGTGTCGTAGGCCACGGTCCAGAGTACGTTGGCGGTAAACAGCAGCCAGGTCAGCTGGGTAAGTGCATTGGCTTCGGCTGCCCAGGCCATGGGTATGGCCCAGGAAAAGGCTGCGCCCAGGAACAGCTGTGGCAGATGGGTGTGTCGCTTCATGAACGGGTAGATAAATGCCAGCAGGGCACCACCAAACGACAGGTACAGGGTGAGCGGATTGGTGAACAGCAGTACCATCAGAAACGACACCAGGCACAGGCCGCTAAACAGGGCCAGAGCTTCCCAGGCCTTGATGCGGCCCGTCGTCAGCGGACGATCCTGGGTGCGTTTGACGTGTCGATCCAGGTCTCGGTCGGCAAAGTCGTTGATGGCGCAGCCGGCCGCTCGCATGAAGAACACGCCGAGGGTGAAGATCACGATGTTGGCAATAGATGGGCTGCCCTCACCAGCCAGCCAGAGCGCCCACCAGGTTGGCCACAGCAGCAGCAGAGTGCCGATAGGCCGATCGATTCGCAGCAGTTTTGCGTAGTCAGTCAGGCGGATCTGGACGTGTTCTGGCAAAGCGTTTTGCAGCATGGCTCGGATCATCCGTTGATGAGTGCGTGGGGCAGGGCAGATTATAGCCAGCGTGGTGGTGAGGATTAAAGCCGGTGTTTGTTGTGGTAGAGAGCTGGCAGCAGATATTCGCCGACCATCAGGGCGTCTTTGCCGCGATGGAACAACGAGCGGCGCGCCAGTTGCGGTTGCTGGGGCCGGGTGGTTTGACACAAGCCGGTTTCCAGTGGGCCGCGCAACCAGTCCGGGCTGCTGAACAGGTAAGCGCCCAGGGGTTTGTTGCCAAGGTTGCGGAGTCGACGCCCTTTACCTTCGAGGCAGGCCTGCGGGATGATGGTTCTGGCAAGCACCCAGGGTTGGCTATCGCCGCACAATCGGACCTCCCGGATCCACGCCCGTTGCCGGGCTGCCAGGCCGAGTCGCCTGGCTTCCTCCGCTGACGGCACACCAAAGCCTTCGGTGCATACCTCGACATGAAAGCGGTGCCGGCACTGCTGCTGCAGTGCGCGGGTAAATGATCCTTCCACCTGCAGCCAGTAACGGGCCGCGCCATGCACCTCGGGATTGTATAACCCGGCGGCGCTCAGGGAGCGATACCAGTGCGTGACTGGTATGGTCAGATCCTGATTCCGGTCACAGTCCTTTGACGGCATAGATCCCGGGGGCGTTGCGCCAGTAGCCTTTGTAGTCCATGCCATAACCGAACAGGAAGCGATCTTCCACGTAAAGACCGGTGAAATCCGCTTTCAGACCCGGCCGGGCCTTTCGGCCGTGATCCTTGTCGACCAGCACAGCGGTCAGCACTTCGCGGGCACCGTGGGCGAGGCAGTAATCCGCAATGGCGCAGAGTGTCGTACCTTCATCGAGGATGTCGTCGACGATCAAGACGGTACGATCTTTCATGTCCGCCTCGGGTTGAAGCTTCCACTCCAGAATGCCGCCGGTGGTTTCCTGACGATAGCGTGTGGCATGCAGATACTCGGCCTGCACTGGAAATTTGAGCCGGGTCAACAGTTGGCCGGTCAGGATGAGGCCGCCGTTCATGACGCAAAACAGGAGAGGGTTGCAGTCTTTGAGGCGATCGGTAATGGCGTGCGCCAGCGAGTCGATGGCTGAGCTTACCTGCGGTTCACTCACCAGGCAGTCGGCTTCGGCCATGACCTGGTTCATTTCGGCGACGGTATCGGTCATAACGGTTCGGATCCTGTCGTAAAGCGGCCTATTATACCGAATAGGGCGCACCGAAGGGAGGGGCGTATGGCAACCTATGCATCTGTAATTATGGCTATTGGCACAAAACCCGTGGCTTGCCCGTCCATGATGGCATTGGTCAACGGCGAGGTGGCAGGTATTATGCCCGCTGTTTAAAGCGTTTGGACTGGTCGCGCAGTTTCTATTTCTGAAAGCAAAGCTTGATTGTTGTATTGTCAGACAATAATATTCGACCAACACTTATCGGAGAGCAAGTATGAAGAAGTGGCAGTGTGTAGTTTGTGGTTTGATTTACGACGAAGCCGAGGGCTGGCCGGAAGACGGCATTGAGCCGGGAACCACCTGGGATGACGTGCCTGAAGATTGGGTGTGCCCGGACTGTGGCGTTGGCAAAGAAGACTTCGAGATGATCGAAATCAGCTGATAACGGAGCACGATGATGATCGACCAGGCACCGATTGTGATTGTGGGTACCGGCTTGTCCGGGTACTCACTGGTAAGAGAGTTCCGCAAGCTGGACAAGGATATCCCGATCGTGATGGTGACGGCGGACGACGGCGTGAGCTATTCCAAGCCGATGTTGTCGACCGGATTTACCAAGGCCAAGGACGCCGAGGGGCTGGCGCAGGCCAACACCGACGCCATGGCCGAGCAACTTGGTGTTGAGGTACGGAGCTTCACAACGGTGACTGGCATCGATGCCGACCGCCACGAACTGGTGCTGGGTGATCAGCGGTTGGGCTACAGCAAGCTGGTGCTGGCCTGGGGCGCGGATGTGATTCGACTTGCGCTGGCCGGGGATGGTCTGGAGCGTGTTCACTCCATCAATGATCTGATGGACTACCGGGCCTTCCGGAAGGCTCTGGAGGGCGGCAAGCGGGTCGCCATTATGGGGGCTGGTCTGATCGGTTGTGAGTTTGCCAACGACCTGCGTAATGGCGGCTATGAGGTGGACGTGATCGCACCGGATGCCGCCGTGATGCCCAGCCTTTTGCTGGAACCCGCCGCCCATGCTGTGCAGCACGAACTGACCGAGTTGGGAGTGCGGTTTCACTTGGGCACGGTCGTGGACCGGGTAGACAACAGCGCCGCCGGGGTCCGCCTGACGCTTGCCAATGGCGAAACGCTGGAGGCAGACCTTGTTGTTTCAGCCGTAGGTCTACGCCCGCGCACGGAGCTTGCCAAGGCAGCGGGTATTGATGCCGGCAAAGGCATCAAAGTTAACCGTGCCTTGGAGACTTCGGCCGCAGATGTTTATGCCTTGGGCGATTGTGCCGAGGTGGATGGCCAGGTGTTGCTCTACGTATTGCCGTTAATGGCGTGTGCCCGGGCGTTGGCAAAAACCTTGGTAGGCGAGCGCACAGAAGTTCGCTACGGCACTATGCCGATCATGATCAAGACACCTTGCTGCCCGACCGCAGTTTGCCCACCGCCGGCCGGTGCCGAGGGCAGCTGGCAAGTCGAACAGGAGGGCTCCGACGTCAAAGCACTGTTCATCTCGTCAGCAGGTGAAACGCTTGGCTTTGCCGTGACAGGTCGTTTTGCGGTTGAAAAACAGACTCTGGCGAAAGAAGTCCCGCCCATCCATCAGGATTGATGTAGCTCGCCTTCGGGGCCAGACGGCCCCGATTCTCCGCTTTCTTTACCAGTAGTCGTTGCCAAATTGTCCTGTCTGGGGTAGAAAACCCGTTCGTGAGCTAACAAACGACAGGAGCAGGCATGCGTGAAGTAACCCGAAAGCTGGTGGAGTTGCTGGATTTATCCCCCATCGGTGATGATCATTTTCAGGGTGAGAGCGAAGACCTGGGTTTTCCCCATGTGTTTGGCGGTCAGGTGCTGGGACAGGCGCTGATGGCGGCCAGTCGCACGGTGGAGAATCGTTTGTGCCACTCACTGCATGCTTATTTCCTGCGTCCTGGCAACCACAGCATGCCGATTGATTACGAGGTGCAGCGGGTCCGTGATGGCGGCACTTTTGCGGTGCGGCGGGTAATAGCCCGGCAGGATGGCAAGGAAATCCTGACCGGCTCGATGTCGTTTCAGGTTGCTGAATCGGGCCTGGATCATCAGTTGGCGATGCCGGAGGCGCCAGACCCGGATTCACTCAAGTCTGAGCAGGACTGGGGCAAGCTGATTGCCGAGAAGGTGCCGGAGCACCTGCGCGATCTGCTGACCCGGGATCGTCCCATTGAAATCCGACCCGTCAATCCGGTCAATCCGTTCAAGCCAGAGAAGCGCCCACCTCATCGTCAGAACTGGTTTCGTGCCATGGGGCCGTTGCCGGATGACCCGGTGTTGCATCAGTGCCTGTTGACCTACGCTTCCGATTTTACCTTCCTGGGCACATCCCTGAATCCGCACGGGCGAACCTTCATGAGCAAAGGCATGCAGGTAGCCAGCCTTGATCATGCCATCTGGTTTCATCGGGATTTCAGGATGGACGACTGGCTGCTGTACGACAAAGACAGCCCCAGCGCCTCTGGCGGGCGTGGCTTCAATCGAGGTAATTTCTTTACGCGGGATGGTGTGCTGGTGGCCTCGACGACTCAGGAGGCGCTGATCCGCGAACGGCAGGGCTGATCAGATAGCCAGCTCACCATCTCGTTAAACGGCAACGGTCTGGTCAGGAGATAACCCTGGATCAGATCGCAGCCCATCTCTTTCAGCAGTTTGAGTGTAGCCTTATCTTCCACGCCTTCCGCCACCACCTTGTAGCCCAGGCTTTGGCACATATTGATGGTGGTACGGACGATGACTCTATCCTCTTCGCGGTCTGCCAGATCGGTAATCAGTGATCGATCAATTTTTATCTCATTGGCCGGCAACTGTTTGATGTACGAGAGTGACGAATAGCCAGAGCCGAAATCATCAATGGCTAGCGGAATGCCGGCAGCATTCAGGGCGTTAAGTGCTTTCAGTGAGTTCCGTGGGTCCTGCATCATGGAGGTCTCCGTGACCTCAAAGGTGATCGCACCAATATGCTCGTGGTAGCTCTGCATCAGGCGCTGAACAAACACTGCAAAATCCGGCTCCCTCAGGTTGTTCGGGGAAATGTTCACGGCGATGCCGGTTTCAAAGCCCAGTTCCAGTAACCGGCCGCGCATCTCCAGCGCTTCCTGCAATACCCAGCGGGTCAGAGGTTTGATCAGGCCGCTTTGCTCAGCGAGCGCAATCAGCTCATCGGCCGGTACGGGTTGGTCCCGGTCCGGCCAGCGGATCAAGGCTTCGAGGCCATCAATATTACCTGTTTTCAGTGAGAGCTTGGGCTGTAGATAGAGTGCCAGAGCGTGGTTGTCGATTGCGTGCCGGAGTTCGGTGACCATGGTCAGTCGTTCGGCACTGTAGGAATCCCGGGTAGCCTTGTAGTAGGCAATGCCTCGTTCCCGTGCCCGTTCAGAACCTTCGGCAATGACCGCGCGGCGGATCAGGGTGCTGGCGTCGGTGCCGTGATCGGGGTAAAAGGCAACTCCCAGCTGTGGGGCGAGCGGCACCTGCATGCCCAGAAAGTCTATGGGGTAGCGCACTTCATCTATGCTGCGTAGTACCGTTCGGTGGGCAGACTCCGCCTGTTTGGCATCGACCAGAAAGGCGAACGTCTGGGGCTCCAGGCTGGCCAGGTAAAATTTGCGAACGTCAGACTGCTCAATGGCAAGGGCGCCCGGTACATCACGAATCACCGCATTGAAGTGTTTCGATGCCAGTTCCAGAATCCGATCACTGTTCCGGTGTCCTAGCGTTTTGGTAACCGAATTCAGGTTGTTCAGGTGAATGATCACAATGCCAAAGCGTTTTTGGCCACTTGTCTGCATCAATTCGCTCAGCCGCATCTCGAAACTGCTGCGATTGGGGAGGCCGGTCAGGGGGTTATGCAGTGCCTGGTCCATTAGCCGGAGCTCGGCCGTGCGCCGGGCCTCCAGAGCCCGCAGTTCGGCTTCCCGGGCGAGAACTTTGTCCTGTCGTTCCCGGTAAATGCGCACCGCCAGTGCCAGGCTCAGTAAAATAGCTTCCAGGGCAGAGCCAATCTGCATGCCATAGGCGGTAATAAAGTTGTTGGGGATCAGGCCGTATTTGTTGGCCCCTGTGATGGCGCTGCCCAGGGTGAGCGCGCCCCAGGCCAGTGTGTAATAGATCGCCTGAGGGTTGCCCCTGGCCCACTGTATCGGTCCGACAATGGTCAGCAGCAGGCTGCTGGGAATGGCCAGAGCTACGGTCAGGCGACTGCCGGTACTGTAGTCGACCACAAAGGTTGTTGCTGCGACCACAAGATTTACCGCAATGGTTAGCAGGATCAGCCGGTCCAGAATGGGGCTTGTCCGACTGAGTTTTAGAAAGGATCGGGAGAACAGTAACGTGAAGACCATGGCCAAAGGCACGGTCAGCAACATGGCCCGGTTCTGAAAGGCGGGCAGGTCTGGCCACAGCAACTGGTATGTGATGCCGTTCAGGCTGCCCACCAGGATCAGGTAGCCGAGGGTAGACAATACGTACAGCAGATAGACCTGCTCTCGCAGTGCCACAAAGACAAACAGGTTGAAGCAGATAACAGTGATCAGAATGCCGTAGTAGCCCGCATGCAGTTGACTCTCAGTGGAGGCCTTTTCAAAGTGGCTGCGGCTGTTCCAGAGTTTCAGGGGTACTTGCATGGCACCATCAGTCTGTACTCTGAGCAGTATCTGGTATTGCTGATCGGGTTCGAGTTGGAACGGGAACAGAAAATGCGGGTGTTTGACCGGGCGCTCCGCAAACGGCAGCTTATCGCCGGTACTGACATGTTGAATGATCGTTTCGTTCTGAATCAGGTAGAAATCGAGGTAATCCAGTGGTGGGTAGCTGATTTCAAGCAGTGTGATCAGTTCCGGATGCCTGATCTGAAAACGCAGCCAGATATGGTCCCGGATGTAGCCAAAGTTGGGGGTTGTTTCCGGCAGTGCCTGCCATCGATCCGAGTCAAGCGCCTGTTGCGGAGTCAACTGAGTGTCCGTAGACAGCCTGAGGTATTCCATTTCCGGGATATACGAGTGGTTTGCCGCTTGAGTGGTCAGCGGCAAAGTCAGAAACAGAAGCAGCAGAGCCAGTAATTTAGCCGGAATCATCAGAGTCACAGATTACCATTTTTATCATTATGGCTCCGAGTATGGCCTGTCGTCGGAGGCGGCTCAAGCGACGTTGCCCATCAATTTGGTAACTTGTGTTACCAAAGGTCAAATCCCGTTAACCCAGCTTTTTGCCCAGGGCACCGCCTCGGTTTCGGGCTCCAGGGTTTCCAGGGCATCAATCTTCAGCGAGTCGCCAACCTTGCGGGCACTGGTTTCGTAGAGAGCTTCTTCCATTAAGGCGCCGGCGCCACAGAAGGTGTCACCGTAGGAGCTGTCGCCGAGAACGATGACGCCAAATGGGCGGCCTGGCTGCTGTGGTAACTGGTCTTTCAGATCGACATAGAAAGGCAGAAGGTTTGGCGGCACCTCGCCCTGCCCGGTGGTGGAGGTGCATACCAGCAGGGCGTCGTCGTTGCTGGTAATGTCTTCCAGTTGCGGGTTTTCCAGAACGACCACCTGGTGCCCCTCGGTCTCCAGTTCTTTGCCAATGCGGCGAGCGGTCAGCAACGCCCCGCCATAAACGCTGCCTACCAGAATACGAATTGCTGCCATGTGACTGCCTTTTGCTGCTTGAACGTTTGGCCGAGTGGCCATCCGTGCCCGATCATAGCGGGGGCAATCCGCTTGCTCAAGCTTCTGGACCCGGAGTACTGGTCTGCTCGGGATGTTCCTGGCTGCGGACTCTGGGCGCTATCCGGTTTCGGCCGGCATTTTTGGCGTTATAAAGTTGGATGTCGGCCTGCTTGAGCAGTTCATTTACCGAATTGGCTTTGGAGATAGAACAGACGCCGGCACTGATAGTGACGGGCAATAACACCCCCTGGTGACGGAATTCGGTTGAGGACACTTCCGATCGCAGGCGCTCTGCAAGTGTCAGCGCCTGCAGCAGTGTGGTATCTGGCAACAACAGCAGGAATTCTTCGCCGCCCCAACGTGCGGCCACATCCGATTGCCGGATGATGGTTCCGGCCAGGCCTGAAAACTGTTGCAGAACTGCGTCGCCGGCGTCATGGCCGTAGTCGTCGTTGACCCGCTTGAACAGGTCCAGGTCGATCAGCACCACAGAGAAGTGGTGGCCTGCCCGTTTGAACCGCGAGAACTCCATGTTCAGGCGGCTCTGCATGTCTCTGCGATTGGCCAGCCCGGTCAGCTCGTCGGTGCGCGCCGCGTATTCATGAGCTTTGGCCAGCTCCAGCAACTTGTTGCGGGCCCGCAAACGACTCGCTTCCAGCACAAAGCAGAAGAGGGACTCGAAAGTGAGGGTGGCGAAAAAACGGATTTTGAAATCGATCGAGTATTCTGCCGTCACAAACGGCAAGCCCGGAAACTGGAAAACAATAAGGGCAACCAGGTAGCAGAACAGCAGAATAGCGGTGCCGCCCTTGAGACTAGTCAGATAAAACAGCAGGGGCGGAAAGACATAGAACCACAGGGGCCCGGTGTTGCTTTCGCCGCCGGACGCCAACAAGTAGGCAAACAGCAGGCTGACGGTGATCAGCAAGCCGGTCTTCTGGACAAAGCGATCCCGTTTCAAGGTATACCAGCCCATGTTCAGGACGATAGGCAGAATAAACAGCCACAATACCCAGGCATGAGTGGTGTGATCTGCATGCCAGGCTTTTGCACCAATGCCCGCAAGGAAGATGACCGCGCTTGCCGAGAGACCGGTCAGTAGTCGTGATATCTGCCGCTCTTCCTGTTCGCTTGAATCAGGGTGATTGGCGATCGTTTTTTCGTTCATAAGCCGGTTTTATCATTTTTATGACGCGCTTTGGCGGAGTATGCGTCAATTTATGTGGCAGTTGCAGGCCCTTTTCTCGGAATGTGACGTCTGTCTATATGTCAGTTATGTTTCAATTGTATGGCAAAAATTTTATAGTTCGCACCCCGCGGCGAGATTGCCCGAATTTCACTCAGCTTAAAAGAGAAACCCCTAACTATGGCCCGTTCCGGCAGCTTTCTGGATACCATTCTCACCAGCCCCTCCACGGAACGTTACAGGGTCGGCCTCAGCGTTCTTTTCTTACTCTTTGTCTGGATAATGGTCGGCGCTTTCAGTCAGGGTTTGCCCAACAATACTCTGCTGATGGCTGCTGCAGTGATTGGTGGCTACATGGCCATCAATATTGGTGCCAACGATGTCGCCAACAATGTTGGCCCGGCGGTGGGTTCTGGTGCTCTGTCACTGGGGGCAGCTGTTTTACTGGCGGCTGTTTTTGAGGCTGGCGGTGCGATCATTGCGGGTGGTGATGTGGTTTCGACCATTAAAGGCGGGATTATTGACCCGACCACGCTGGAAGATCCGCAGGCGTTCGTCTGGCTGATGACCGCGGCTCTTCTGGCGGGTGCTTTGTGGTTGAATCTTGCCACCTGGATGGGCGCGCCTGTGTCTACCACGCACTCCATTGTTGGTGGTGTTCTGGGCGCCGGTATCGCCGCTGGCGGCTGGGCCATCGCTGATTGGTCAGTGATGAGCAAAATAGTCGCGAGCTGGGTGATCTCTCCGGTGCTTGGTGGTGTTCTGGCGGCTCTGTTCCTGTTCGCCATCAAAAAGACAGTTCTGTATCGACAGAATCTGGTTGCTTCTGCTCGTACGTTTGTTCCCTGGCTGGTCTCGATCATGGCATGGGCCTTTGGCACATACCTGATGATCAAAGGCGTGAGCAAGCTGGTTGATCTGACCTTTGTGCAGTCGTCCCTGGTGGGGTTGGGGGTTGCTGTTGTGGTCTTTTTCATTATGCGCACGCTGGTAGGCCGTAAAGCGGCCACCATGGAAAACAGCACCGATGGCGTCAACGCTCTGTTCACCTGGCCGTTGATCTTTGCGGCGGCGTTGCTCAGTTTTGCTCATGGGGCTAACGATGTGGCGAACGCCATTGGTCCGTTGGCTGCCATCAACGATGCCATTCAAGCCGGTGGCGGTGTCGTGACGACGGCCAGTATTCCTTTGTGGATCATGCTGGTAGGCGCCTTTGGTTTGGCGGTAGGCCTGATGTTGTTTGGTCCAAGGCTGATCAAAACCGTGGGCAGTGAAATTACCGAGCTCGATAAAACCCGCGCTTTTTGTATTGCGTTGTCGGCGGCATTGACCGTGATTCTGGCGTCTCAGTTGGGTTTGCCAGTCAGTTCTACTCACATCGCCATTGGCGGGGTGTTTGGTGTTGGTTTCCTGCGCGAATATCTGAAGTCTAACTATGCGACCCAATTGCACAAGATTATTGAGCATCATGATCCGTCCGAACAGGAGCGCCTGAAACCGTTCCTGGAAGACTTCCGCAACGCCTCAGTTGAAGAAATGGAATACCTGTTGAAGCAGGCCAAGAAGAAAAAAGATCAGGTGCCACTGTCGAAATCCGAGCGTAAGCGTTTGAAAAATATCTATAAGGAAGAGATGGTCAAGCGTTCACACTTGTTCAGAATTGCAGCGGCCTGGATTATTACGGTGCCGGCGTCAGCCTTGATGGCGGCGTTCCTGTTCTTTACCCTTCGTGGCTTGCTGGGCTGATCGTTTATCGGGGGCTGGTGACAGCTCCGCTGTTTGGCCATACTAGAGGCATTGCGCGAAGCGGGTTTGCTTTGCGGTGGTTCACATTCGGGGAGTAGAGAATGAGTTCATCGTCCGAGAGTCGTCAGGCCAAGATGATTGAAGAGTTACGGGTGTTCATCAAGAAGGTGATGAGTGAGCCGACCATTGCAGTTAAATCCATGGAGATTGCCCGCAAGTACAAGGGTGAGCCCAACTCTGACGAGTTGATTGCCCGCGAGATCAGTGCCAACACTACGATCCGTATTCCGGAGAACTGGAGCGAGGCGGACAAGATGTTTCTGGAGATCCTGCACGAAGTGCTGGATGACGAAGACGCGCTTTACTGATTGATTCGGGTATTGAAAACGAACTCTGAGCAAGGGGGTGGGGGAACTTCTCCCAAAACCTTACGGAGCCATGGATGGCGGAGCAGAGCGTACAGGGATGTATTCACAGCGTGTTTTGGGAGAAGTTCCCCCACCCCCTTGCGTGGCTCCGACTGGCTCCGCAAGGTTTTGGAAAGGGCTCCCACAAGCCCCGCCCCAAAGCTTTGAGTGATTTCCGGTAAAATCAGGCCTGTTTGGCTTCTTTCTGGTTCTGCTTTAACACCGCTTCGGCCATCTGGTGCAGAATCGCGATCTCGTCTGCAATACCGTTTTCCTTCGACAGCTCCCTTTGTTCTTTCAGGATGTCTTCCAGAATTTCCGGTGTTGTTAACGGGTTAGCCAATACCACCCGGAACACGATGCAGGGGAAGTGGTAATACTTGGCCGGCTCCAGGCGGGTACGGGAGACGAACGCTTTGCCGCGTTCCCGCTGGGTTTTCTGGATGAACTTGGTGATTCGGTTCAGGCAGGTGTTCATTTTTTCTGCCTGAAGTTCGTCTGCGGCGGCCAAGGCTTGCTGGGCGATTTCCGGGCAGTAACGGTAGGTCAGTATGTTCAGTTCTGGTCGGGTGACCAGTTCGAAGTCTGATTGCTCGTCGATCATCTGGGCGAAGGTTTTGGCCTTCTCTATGCCCTGGTCGATCAGGATTTCGTAGCCTTCCCGGGCCAGGATTTTCAGGCCGGAGTGGATCAGCATGGACATGCCCGGGCGAGAGCCTTCGAGGGTGGTGCTGCCGAGGTCTCTGGAGCCTTTTCGGATGATGTACTGGGCGTGATGTTCTACCGCGCTGGCCAGGCTTGGGTCTTTGAACACGACCAGGCCGACACCCATGGGTACGTAAAGTTGTTTGTGGGCATCGAAGGTTACCGAGTCGGCGTTTTCGATGCCCCGCAACAAGTGCCGGTAGGTGCGGGAAAACAGGGTTGGGCCACCCCAGGCGGCGTCTACGTGGAAGTGAGCGCCGAATTCTCGGGCGATGTCGGCCATGGCGTCCAATGGGTCGACGTTGCCGGTTTCGGTGGTGCCAGCCACGCCGCAGATGGCCATGACTTTGATTTTCTGTTTCTGCAATTCCAGGCATTTATCGCGCAGGGCGTCGGTCTGGATGCAGTTGTTGTCGTCGGTGTCGACCGGTACCAGGGCGTCACGGCCCAGGCCGAGGATGTCGGCGGCTTTGCGCAGGGAGTAATGGCCGCGTTTGGAGACGACGATGGCGGCGCCTTCGTAGCCATAGTATTTCAGGGCCCGGAACAGGCCTTCTTCGTGCAGGCCACGAAAACTGCCTTCGGCCGGGAAGGCGCGGTTTCGGGCGACCCACAGGGCGGTCAGGTTGGCGACGGTGCCGCCGGAGCACATGGCGCCAAGGGCATGCCGGGGGTCGTGCATCCATTTGCGGTAAAAAGCGCCGTCTTGCTGGTACACCAGCCGATGAATCATGCCCAGTACCTGGCGCTCCATAGGCGTGAAGGCCTTGGAGGTTTCGGTTTTGACCAGGTTCTGGTTCAGGGCAATCATGATTTTGGACAGCGGCAGCATGAAGTAGGGCAGTGCCGAGGTCATGTGGCCGATAAATGCCGGTGAGGCGGTGTGAACGGAGTTGGCCACGAGTTTGTCGAGCAGGAACTGGGCTTGCTCTGAGACGAATACGGGTTTTTCCGGGATCACGGAGTCGGCGAAGTTCTTTTCGACGTCAGACAGGTCTCGTTCGACGGCAACGATGTGTTCCTGGAGAAATCCAGCCAGGTTACGGGAGATGTTCTGGTCTATGCGGCTCAGCGTCGATTCCGGTGCTTCGGGCACCGTGAATACGCGATACATGGCTTCAATCGAGGCCTGAGCGGATTTCTTTTTTCCGGTCATAGATCCACACACAATTCAGTGGTTATCCGAGGGGTTGGTTCCGGAAACCCAGCGGACGGGGCCAGGCGGGGCCTGGCATTTGTAATGCTGTCCTGCCTGTTGGCAGGTCATGTATTCCCTGAGGGGCCGTAGTATAAGGCTTGAGCAGGATTGACGCTATGCCCCGGGGGTATTGGATATTCTGGTTGTTGGGTCGGGTCAGAGGATTTCGCGGTGGACGTCGAGGATGGCGGCGTCGATGCGGTCCTGAATGTCTTTTTCGACCTGGTCGAGGCGCTGGGTGATTTGCTGGGTGCTGGCACCGAGGGCGGCGATGGTCCAGGTGGCGCAGTCTAGGGCGTCGTGGTCGGCGGTTTCGCTGACGGCCAGGTCGGGTTCTTTGCCCCAGACGGCTTTCATGGCGGTGAAGGCTTTGCGTTTGGCTTTGAGGTCTTCGCAGGCGTAGAGCTGGAAGTGCAGGGTCAGGATGCCGATGTGCGGAGTGATCGTGGTCTGGGTTGGCGAGTTGCCTTCCCTAAGCAGCTTTCTCAGGGCTTCTGACATTTTTTGGGTCCAGCTTTTGGTGGAGGAACCGGGGAGGAACAGCTTTCCAAAACACGCTGTGAATACTTCCCTGTACGCTCTGCTCCGCCATCCATGGCTCCGCAAGGTTTTGGAAAGCTGTTCCTCCCCGATTCTCAAACATTTTACGGGGAGTCCCTTCAGCCCGCCCTCTTAGATGTCAGGCACGAGCTGATCGGTTTTTTTCTAGCCTACTACAGGCGTTGCCCGTTTGATAATCGCCGCCGGGTTGGTGCCGGAGGGCAGGTTGCCGTAGTTCATGCCGCCGCCGGATTGCAGTCTGGACGCGCAGAAGCCGTCGGCGACGTCTTTGTCGCCAAAGCGCAGCAGCAGGGAGCCTTGCATGACGAGGGCCAGGCGGTCGACCAGATTGCGGGCGCGATACTGGAAGTCGCTGATGTCGGCGAAATCTTGCTGGAGCTGGGCCAGGAACTGGTCGAAGCGGCGGTCGGTGCCTTTGGCTTGGGCGGCTTCTTTGAAGAAGGCGTCGAGGCTTTCGGGTTCTTTCTGTATGGCGCGGAGGGTGTCCAGGCACTGGACGTTGCCGCTGCCTTCCCAGATGGCGTTGACCGGGGATTCCCGGAACAGACGGGGCATGATGCAGTCTTCCATCACGCCGCTGCCGCCGATGCATTCCATGGCTTCGTAGGCGTGGTTGGGGGTGCGTTTGCAGATCCAGTATTTGCCGACGGGTGTGGTCAGTCTTGCCAGCAGGCGTTCGTGCTCGTTGTTCTGGTTGTCCATTGCCCGGGCCACGCGCAGGGTGAAGGCGAGGGCGGCTTCGTTTTCGATGATCAGATCGGCCAGTACGTTCTGCATCAGCGGTTGCTCGCTGAGCTTTGCGCCAAAGGCGCTGCGGTTGTGGCTGTGGTGGGTGGCCTGGGCGACGGCCTGGCGCATGCCGGCTGTGCTGCCAATCATGCAGTCGAAGCGGGTCATGGCGACCATTTCGATGATGGTGGGTACGCCGCGGCCTTCTTCGCCGACCATCCAGGCCAGGGCGCCACGGATTTCGACTTCGCTGGAGGCGTTGGCGACGTTGCCCATTTTGTTTTTAAGCTGCTGGACCTGCCAGGGGTTCTTAGTGCCGTCCGGGCGCCACCGGGGCATCAGGAAGCAGGACAGGCCGCTGGCGGTCTGGGCCAGCACCAGGAAGGCGTCACACATGGGGGCGGAGACAAACCATTTGTGGCCGACCAGTTCGTAGGGCTGGCCGGGGCCTTCCTGACCTGTGGCGTAAGCGCGGGTGGTGTTGGCGCGTACGTCACTGCCACCCTGTTTTTCGGTCATGGCCATGCCGATGGTGACGGAGGTTTTCTCGGTATCTGGCACATTGCGGCTGTCGTATTCGTTGGCCAGGATTTTCGGGGCCCAGAGTTTGGCCAGGTCTGGTTGGTTCTGGATGGACGGGGTGGCCGCGAAGGTCATGGTGATCGGACAGCAGTGGGCCGCTTCTACCTGGGAATGCAGGTAGTATTTTGCGGCCCGGGCTACGTGGGCGCCGGGTCCCGGTTTGGTCCAGGGGGAGCTGTGCAGGCCGTTTTCCAGGGCGACGCGCATCAATTCGTGATACGCAGGGTGGAAGCTGACTTCATCAACCCGGTGGCCGTAGCGGTCGTGGGTCCGGAAGCTGGGCTTGTTGGCGTTGGCCAGGTGGCCCAGTTCGATGGTGTCGGCTTTACCGGCCCAGGCGCCGAACTGGCTCAGGTCGTCATGGGCGTGACCGGCACCTTCGCGGAGCACTGCTTCCCGCAATGCGATGTCCTGTTCGTAGAGGTTGTAGTCTTGCAGCGCACCGGGCTGGTTGGTCACCTTATGGGTCGCGGACAGGTAGCGGTCGTCCTTCGGCGGTTGCTCGGTGGCTGGACGATGGCTGCGTTGCGGGCTGTTCATGATTAGCTCCTGGAGTCGGTCAACCCCCGGATGCAGAAGCAGACGATGGCGTTGACCAGTTCATCTTGGTTGTTGTCATTGCCTAGAGCGGCGTCTGTCTGTGTTGGCGACAGCGGCCCCACCAGGGATTCTGATATGGCTCCGACCAGGCAGGTGCTGCTCAATCGGGGATTCTGTTCCGGGAGGCAGCCTTCGGCTATGCCATCCCGGATCGCCTGTTCAAACAGGGTGGCGTAAGCTTTTCGGTAAACCAGTCGCTCTTCTTCGACTTTCGGGTCGACCGGTTCGGCGATCAGGGCCCAGGCTTTCATGGGGCCCTTAAGCGCCCGTTGGGCGAATTTCCGCAGAGCGTTATCTAGCCGCTCAACGGCGCTGCCCGCCACGTTTAATGCCTCGGCAACTTTGTCGACTTCCCGTTGTGTCGCCAGCCGGAAGATCTCGGCAAACAGATCCTCGCGGGATTCGAAATGGCGATAGATGGTGCCAGTCGCGACGCCTGCAAGGCCCGCTATGCGGGTGACTCTGGCGCCACGAAAACCGCCTTCTGCGACGCACTCCCAGGTGCACTCGATGATCTTGTTGCGCGCCTGGGCTTTACGTTGCCGCATCTTCTCTGTTTCGCGATAAGCCATGCTGGCTCCTTGGCAAGTAGTGAATCACTATTCATTCTTTGTGTCAATTTGTCGGGCCTTGTGAAGCCTCTTTATACGTCATTAAAATCATGCGCTTAAGATGGCTTACAAAAAATTACAAAAAAAGGGTTGTCAGGAAATAGCGTTGTCACGGAAACCGGATTATAAAGACGCCAAGACGGGCCCACAGGCGGCCGGCGGTCGAGACGGGGTGTTGCCCGATCGGGTTTATACAGCACCTGGAATTTTGTTTTCGTTGATGGAGATAACCGCATGAGTGAATTCGACGAGAGCAATCTGGAGCAGTCCGGTAGTACCTGGAGTGGCGACAGTGATGATAACCATTCGATTGCCGGCCGGGCGCGGGTAAGGGCCCAGTTGCAGTCAGACATCGAAGCCTTTTTACAGGGCGGGGGCAGAATACAGGAACTGGACACATCGCTGCGTTCTGATTCGCCCCGTAAAGTAGAGGTAGGCTTTAACAACCGCTCACTTTGACGTCCTTCCAACGGAATCCCTTCGTTTGTGGGCGGCTGGTTTAAGCCGCCCGTTTTTTTGTAATTAGTTTGTCATCAATCAACGGCACGCTTGTCCTTGACCTGCAATGGCGGGCCCCTGAGGTGTATGATGTCATTACTTTTCAGAACCATCCATATTCAGGAGGTTATTCGTGCCAAAGTTGCGCCCGTCGCTGTCCAGTCGAGCTTATCCGTCTACCCGTTTGCGCCGCAATCGCGCCAGTGATTTTTCCCGTCGTCTGGTCCGGGAAAATCAGCTTAGCCCGGACAACCTGATCTACCCGGTTTTCGTGCTGGAGGGTGACAATCAGCGGGAGGCGGTGCCCTCCATGCCTGGGGTTGAACGCCTGAGCGTCGATTTACTGGTGGCGCAGGCGGCGGAGCTGTTGGAGCTGGGTATTCCTGCGGTGGCGCTCTTCCCGGTGGTGCCGGCTGAGCGCAAGAATTTGTCCGGCTCGGGTGCCTGGGACTCGGACGGTCTGGCCCAGCGCGCAGTTCGCGCACTCAAGAAGGCCTATCCCGATCTCGGCGTGATTACTGATGTGGCACTGGACCCCTTCACCACTCACGGCCAGGACGGCATTATCGATAACGACGGCTATGTGCTCAACGATGTCACTGTCGAAGCCCTGGTCAACCAGGCGCTGTCTCATGCCGATGCTGGCGCGGATGTGGTGGCACCGTCCGATATGATGGATGGCCGGGTAGCCGCCATCCGGGAGGCCCTGGAGGGCGCCGGTTATGTGAATACCCGAATTCTGGCCTACTCTGCCAAGTATGCCTCCAGCTATTACGGCCCGTTCCGGGACGCGGTGGGTTCTGCCGCCAATCTGGGCAAGAGCGACAAGTCGACCTACCAGATGGACCCGGCCAACAGTGACGAGGCGATTCATGAAGTGAGTATGGATCTGGCCGAAGGCGCTGACATGGTGATGATCAAGCCCGGTATGCCGTATCTGGATATCGTGTACCGGGTAAAAACCGAATTGCAGGTGCCGACCTTTGTCTATCAGGTCAGTGGTGAGTACGCCATGCACATGGCCGCAGCCCAGAATGGCTGGCTGGATGGTGATGCGGTGATGATGGAAAGCCTGATGGCCATGCGCCGGGCGGGCGCCGATGGCATCTTGACCTATTTTGCGGTGCGTGCAGCGAGACTGATGAAGGATCGCGCGCGAACCTAGACGGGACATCGAGAGCCCGGACCAACCATGGATGTAATGAGAAATGACGACCGAGACAGTACAGTCAGCAGTAAGCGATGATCACAGTGTGCCTGCGCCGGTAGAGGTGCCGCCAGTCGGTGAAGAGATCAACCTGGACGCCAGTGAAAATTTCTTTAACCGGGAGCTGAGCCAGCTGCAGTTCAATTACCGCGTCTTGAAACAGGCATTGGACACGACCCATCCGCTGATTAACCGGCTGATCTTTTCCTGCATTTTCAGCAGTAATATGGATGAGTTTTTTGAGATCCGGGTTGCGGGACTGCGGCAGCAGATCAAATACGGTCGTGAAACCGTGGGCGTCGATGGCATGCTGCATGAGCAGGTGCTGGCGGAGATCAGTCGTGTGGCCCATGAATACATCCATGAGCAGTACGACATTTTGAACAACATCCTGATTCCCGAGTTGGAGAAAGAAAACATTCACTTTGTCCGGCGCCGGGAATGGACGCCGGCTCAGGCGGAGTGGGTGCGTAATTACTTTGATGAAGAAATTTTGCCGGTGGTCAGCCCGATTGGGCTGGATCCATCGCACCCGTTCCCCCGGCTGGTCAACAAGAGCCTGAACTTCATCGTTGAGCTCGACGGTAAGGATGCCTTTGGTCGGGAAACCGGTATGGCGATTGTGCCGGCTCCACGCTCGTTGCCGCGCTTGGTGCGCCTGCCGGATGATGTCTGTGACGGTGGCGATAATCTGGTGTTCCTGTCGTCGATGATCCACGCCCACGCCGATGAGCTGTTCCCGGGTATGGAGGTCAAAGGTTGTTATCAGTTCCGGCTGACTCGCAATGCCGACCTTGAACTGGAGGATGATCTGGTCGATCTGGCCTCCGCGCTGCGGGGCGAGTTGCTCAGTCGTCGGTTTGGTGACGGTGTGCGGCTGGAGGTGGCTGACAACTGCCCGGACGAGCTAACTCATTTCCTGCTGCGTGAATTCGGCCTGACCGAGCGGGATCTTTACCAGGTGCACGGGCCGGTCAACCTGACCCGGTTGCTCGCGGTGGGTAGTCTGGTGGATCGCCCGGACCTGACCTATTCCAGCTTTTCACCGTCGATTCCGCGCCAGATTCGCAGCAAGGAATCCATGTTCGATGCCATCCGCAAGCGCCCCTTGCTGTTGCTGCACCCCTACGAAAACTTTAGTCCGGTAGTGGATCTGTTGCGCCAGGCGGCGAAAGATCCCCAGGTGCTGGCCATCCGCCAGACCCTTTACCGCACCGGTGCCGATTCCGAAATTGTTGAGGCACTGGCGGACGCTGCCCGCCGGGGCAAGGAAGTGACCGCCGTCATCGAGTTGCGCGCACGGTTCAGTGAAGCGGAAAACCTCGAGCTGGCCAGTCGCCTGCAAGAAGCCGGGGTGATCGTGGTGTACGGCGTGGTGGGGTACAAAACTCACGCCAAGATGATCCTGATCGTTCGCCGTGAAGAAGGCCGCTTGCGCCGTTACGTACACCTGGGCACCGGTAACTATCATGCCGGCAATGCCCGGCTGTACACCGACTACAGCTTTATGACCTGCGACGAATCTATCGGCGATGACGTTAATAAACTTTTTCAGCAGCTGACGGGCATGGGCAAGGCGCTCAAGATCAAAAAACTGTTCCACGCGCCGTTTACGCTGCACAACCGCTTGATCAGCCTGATCGAGCGGGAGACCAGTCACGGTGAGCAGGGACGCATTATCTTCAAGTTCAATGCGCTGACCGAGCCTGAGATGATCAAGGCGCTGTATCGTGCGTCTCAGGCCGGGGTAAAAATCGATCTGGTCATCCGGGGCATCTGCTGCTTGCGGCCGGGCGTGCCCGGTTTGTCCGAAAACATTCGGGTGCGGTCGATTATCGGGCGTTTTCTTGAGCATACCCGGGTCTATTATTTTGACAATAACGGTCACCCGGACGTGTATTGTTCAAGTGCGGATGGCATGGAGCGCAACCTGCTGAACAGGATTGAAACGGCGTTTCCGATTGAAGAGCCGGCCTTGCTGGCCCGCCTGCGGGATGATCTGGATGCCTATCTTGTCGACAATTGCCAGTCCTGGGTGTTGCAGCCAGACGGCAGTTATATCCAGAACCAGCCCGCTGAGGGCGAAGAGCGCATGGCTTCGCAGCTGGTGTTGCTGGACCGGCTGACGGCCAAACTCAATTGATACGCCGTTTTTTTCGGCACGACATAATCAGACAACAGGATTGGAACCTTGAATCTAAAAAAATGGATGATCGCCGGCGCGGCGGTTTTGGTGGTTGCCGGTGTGGCTCCCTGGGGTGTGGGGTTTCTGACCGAGCAACATTGGCAGGAAGCCACACAGGAAGTGAACAGCGCTCAACCATTCCTGCGCATGCAAACCGACAAATACCAGCGAGGCCTTCTGGGGTCTGAGGTGTCGGGTACGGTGACTCTGCTGGACCCTGCCACCGGGGAAAGCAATCAATTTGAATTTGAGGTTAAGGTTTCTCACGGTGTAACCGGCAGTTATCTGGACTTCCGGCCAACCCAGGGCTGGCAGCCAGAAGGTGCTGACTGGTTTCCTGAGGCGGACCCCAAGCTGACCCTCGAAACCCGGGTCTGGGGATCGGCCACGCTGGAGTTGCAGGCACCGGTCACACAGATCGACCATCCGGTGAGCGGTGGTTCATTCCGCAGCAGCGGCGGCCTGGCACGACTGGACATTGGCAGCATGGGCGAGAAAGCCAACATGCTAATGGTCTGGCCCGCGGTGGTTGTGGTTGGTCCGGCCATGAACGTGAGTATCGAGAATATTCAGCTGGAGCAAAGCCTGGCTTGGCTCTCGGGCGATATCTGGACGGGTTCAGGCACCATGACGGTAGAGTCGGTCACCTTGCAGGGGGTACAGGCTGAACCGGTGACCCTGAGCGGTTTGTCTTTGACCAGTCACAGCGAGGCCGATCGCAAGGGCGAGCGCCTGGACTCGACCATGTTGCTGGCCCTGGACTCAGTGGCGTTGGAGGGTGAGGCCTTTGGTCCGCACCGGATGGAAGTGGCTGTGGATGGCCTGGATGTGGCCAGCTGGAATGCGTTCAGCGCGGTCATGACCGAGATGCAAACCATGGCGCAGCCGCCGGCAGGCCAATCCCCGCAAGCCTCGTTTGAGCAGCAGATGGCAATGATGCAGCGGTTCAGTGATTCGGTTCGGGGTCTGGCGGCTGCCGGGTTTTCGGCCGGCATACGGGAACTGAGTCTGGCGACTCCGGAGGGTCCGGTGGAGGGCAATCTGGAGCTTTCGCATCCTGAGCTGTCTGACAGCGAGCGCGCCAATATGCTGATGGTCATGCAGCAATTGACGGGCTCACTGGATTTCAGCATGCCGTTGGCGCTGGCTGAAGATTACCCGGAAGTCCGCATGCAGGTGGCGCCGCTGATCAAGCAGGGCCTGCTCGTGGAGAGCGGTGATCAGCTGGTGATGGCCGGTCGCATGGAAAATCTGGTGCTGGACATCAATGGTCTTGAGATTCCTTTGCCCCCGCTGCTGTAGGCTTTAACCACTGAACTTATTGGCGAGGGCTTCTGCGACGGCGGGGTCGACGAATTCGGAAACGTCTCCGCCCAGGGAGGCGATTTCCCGGATCAGTGTGGATGAGATGTAGGACAGGTGGTTGGCCGGTGTCAGGAACACGCTTTCGATTTCCGGCGCCAACCGGCGGTTCATGTCGGCGAGCTGAAATTCGTACTCGAAGTCGGAGACGGCGCGCAGTCCGCGCAGGATGACGGTGGCGTTCTGTTCTCTGACGAAGTCGGCCAACAGGTTGCTGAAGCCGGTAACGCTGACGTTCGGGATGTGTGTGGTGGCCTTGCGGACGAGCTCGCAGCGCTCTTCGAGGTTCAGCAGGGGCTGCTTTTTCGAGTTGTAGGCTACGGCGACGACGACTTCATCAAACATGCGGCCAGCCCGTTCAATCAGGTCGGTGTGGCCGTTGGTGATCGGATCGAAGGTGCCTGGGTAGATAACTTTGGGCATGCACAGCTCCTTTTGTTGATGCCCGTAGGATAGCAGGAACCATAGGCGCGCTGTAGTCCGGAGCCCTGTTCAAGGTTGTCTTGGTTGTTTGCGTGGCATCTGCAGCGTCTTCCCTCCCGGGAAACGCTACAAGCACATCCATGTGCGCTTGACTCAGGCCATCCATGGCCTTCGACATTCCCGGGAGGGAAGACGCTGCACATGCGGCTAACATCCTGCATGCCGCTCCGAGAATGGCGTTACGTTCTAACCAATCTTTGCGCCAGTCTGGTGCTGTTCCTTGCCGCCAAGGCATACACCGACAACTGCGGATTTGCCCCGATACTGGTGGGGAAGATCGAGGCGTCGTGGATGCTCAGGTTGGATACGTGATGATGTTCACCGAAGCCGTTAACTACCGAGTCTTTGGCTTCGTCGCCCATGCCGCAGCCACCCATCTGGTGGGCGGTGAACAGGCGGGCCCGGTGGGGTCTCATGGGCAGGTTGTTGATGGCGGCTTTGGCCTGGTTCCAGCTGGTGTACCAGTCGGAGTCGAGGTGCATGGCCTGGACGGCTTCGGCGCCGGCGGCGAACTGGATTTCGGCCATGTGCAGGTAAGCTTCACGGATGCCCTGCCACAGGTAGTCAGTGATCGGGTAGTCGAGCATCGGGCTGCCGTCTTTGCGCAGGGAGACGGTACCGCCGGGGCTGTCCGGGTGGAAGCCGTCCCGGAGCAAGGCGATGACCGATTGCATGTGGGGCAGTTGGCCCAGGTTGCCTGCTTGCTCTTTGCCGTGGCCGGGTACGACGCCGGCGGCCATGGCGGGGTGCAGGGGCGGCACTTCCAGTTTGTAACCGACAGGGCCGTCGACGCCGTGTTTGAAGTTGAATTCGTCGGAGTAGATGGACTGAGGTGCACCGTAGAACGGGTCGACCTGGGCCGGCATGCGGGCGACGGTGGCATTGACCGGGTGGATGAACGATCGCTTGCCGACCCGTTGATAGGGGTCTGGCAGTTCGGATCGCAACAACAGACCGGGGGAGCCGATGGCGCTGGCGGCGACCACGAAGTGGCGGGCTTTCAGGGTGACGGTCACGCCCGATGGGCTAACGCCGTCCGGGCCCATGGCGCTGGCCTGCAGGTAATCGATGCGGTCCTGATTCATCACCAGTCGCTCGGCACGCAGGCCGTGGAACAGTTGGGCGTCGTTGTTGAGGGCACCGGGTATGGTGGTCATCAGTGCGCCCTGCTTGGCGTTGGTGGGGCAGCCCACGCCGCAGTAGCCCAGATTCCAGCAGCCTTTAACGTTTCTCGGGATGACCTGCCAGGAGTAGCCAAGTTGCTCGCAACCCTGGCGTAGAATGTCGTTGTTCAGGTTGGGCGGTGTCATCCATGGAGTCATGGTGTGGCGTTCCTCTCGCCCACCGAACCAGGGTGCCATGGCGTCTGGTGTGAGGTCGCCCAGGCCCAGAGACTGGCTCCAGTAATTCAGGGTCTCATCCGGTGTCCGGAAGCTACTGGTCCAGTTCACCGTGGTCGATCCGCCTACACACCGTCCCTGCAGGACGGCAATGGCGCCATCCGCCGTCACCCGGCTCATGCCTTCCTGGTAAAGGCTGGCGTAAGCGGTCAGCTCATCCATCTTGAAGTCTTTCTGGTAATACAGCCGGCCTTCCTCGACCAGAACGACGGACAACCCCTGCTTGGCAAGAATCTCCGCCGTAGTGCCACCACCGGCGCCGGTGCCAATTACCACCACGTCTGCTTCAACGGTTTGATTGGTCGTCAGTTTGCTGGCATCGGTAACCTTCCAGCCAGAAGCCAGGCCCCGGGCGATAGGATCGTTCATGGACATACTGCTCTCCGTTATCCGGCAGGTGATCAGGCGTTCTGGAATTGGGGAAGGGCATCAACGGCCCACGGGGGAGGTCCGGGGTAGCCAGACAGGTGCCAATGCGTCTCGTGGCCGTAAAAAGCCACGTTGCTGATCTTGGTCAGCGCGATGTAGCCGTTGTTCAACAGCCCGATACGACTGTTGCGCCAGCGATTAAGAAAGGCATCCGCACCCTCGGTGCTGACCGACGGCCAGTCCGACCAGACCCTCGCCAGTGCGATCCGGGTAGGGGCAAAATTCAGCAGATCAAACAGCTTGCGCAGCTCCTGCTGATTCGCCGGCCCGAACATGGCAATGCCCTGATCAATCCGCTCAATGGTTCCGGCAATGGCAAACCGCTGCTGATTCGACTCCTCCAGCAAGGCGCCGGCAAACATCGCCGGCAGCAGTGCTTCAAAAAGTGCAATATCGTCCCGGCTCAGAAACTGGAATTGATAACCGGCATCGGTGCGGGTGTCGACGGCGCTGATCCTTCCTGCGGGCGCTGTGGCACAACCTGTCAGGCCGGCAGTCATGCTGACGCTCGCGAGAAACAATGTGCCGCCGAGGCCGGTTTTAAGGAAGCTGCGTCTGTTCATCTCTGGTTGTATGCCAGAGTGATGGTGCGAGATGTGATCAGTCATGTTGATACGTCTTCTATCGTTGTTATTTTTAGGCGGATAGCACGTTGCATGATGGCCAGGGGGTGAGAGGCCTTTTCGGGACTGTGCAAAACAGGGATGTTTTGCTCAAGCCTACATGGACGTATTCACGGCGTGTCCCGGAAAGGCCTCTCACCTCCTGGCCGCAACCAACTCGAAGGCTGGGCCAGAAGCAAAACCTCAAATCAGCGAATAAACAGCTTATAAACCATCCGATGAGCAGCCGTTCCATGCGGCGCATACACAAACTTGCCGCTGTTGAACTTCTGCTTGGTAAAGATCGCCCGGTGATGGGAGAACGTCAGGAAACCTTCGCGGCCATGGTAATGGCCCATGCCCGAATCACCGATGCCCCCAAACGGCAGATCATCCTGCGCCACATGCATCAGCGAATCGTTGATGCACATCCCGCCGGATAACGTGTGGTCCACCACCTGCTGCTGGTGCGACTTGTCATAGCCAAAGAAATACAGCGCCAGCGGCCGCGGCCGATCATTGATGTAGTGAATCGCCTCATCCAGATTGCCATAACTCACCACCGGCAGGATGGGTCCGAAAATCTCATCCTGCATCACCTTCATATCCGGCGTGGTCTTGAGCACCAGTGTCAGCGGAATCTTCCGTGTGCCATCCTTCATATTCTCATTGGCCGGATTGATCTCCACCAACTCTGCACCCTTGGCGCGAGCGTCCTCCAGATAACCCTGCAGCCGCTCATACTGACGCTCATTGATAATGGCGGTGTAATCGTCGTTGTCCCGCAGGCTCGGGTACATTTCGGCAAAGCGGGCCCGGAACTCATCAACAAACGCCTGCACGCGATCAGCCGGGCACATTACATAATCCGGCGCCACACAGGTTTGCCCGGCATTGAAGGCTTTGCCAAAGGCAATGCGCTGAGCGGCATCTTCCATCGGCACATCCGGCGAGACAATGGCCGGTGATTTGCCGCCCAGTTCCAGCGTGACCGGTGTCAGGTTCTCGGCTGCCGCGCGCATCACCAGTTTGCCAACCGTGGTCGAGCCGGTGAACAACAGATGATCAAACGGGCGCTGGGAAAAATCCGCGGCCACATCGGCTTCACCGTTGATCACCGAGACCAGATCTTCCGGGAACATCGACTCGATGATTTCCTTGAACAATGCGGACGTGTGGGGGGTGAACTCCGACATCTTGATCATCGTGCGGTTACCCGCCGCCAAAGACGCTACCAGCGGGCCGACGGCCAGATACAACGGGTAGTTCCAGGGCACGATGACGCCGACCACGCCTTTGGGCTGGTAATGCACCTTGTTGCTGGCGGGCTGGAACAGCATGGAGACATGGCGCTTGGAAGGCTTCATCCAGTCGCTCAGATTCTTCAGGGAGTAATTGATGCCCTGAATGGAGGGCATGACCTCTGCGATCAGCGTCTCGTCTTTGGAACGGCAACTGAAATCCCGATCGATAGCCTCAATCAAGCGATCCTGATGGGCCAGCAATGCCCGTTTGAGCCGTTTCAGATTTTCCTTACGCTCGGTCAGCGAGGGCGTTGGATTGCTCCGGAAAGCCTTCTTCTGATCTTCGAACACGCGATGAGTATGCTGAATCTGCTTTTTGCTCTCGGTGAGCTGAACGACGGTGGCACCCATGTTTCTCTCCCCATCGGCTGTGGGCAGGTTCCCGCAGCCTGATATTTTTGGTTGGCCAAAATCTGGTCGATTTGCACTTGGGGCTATTATTAGAGTATATACTCTAGGCAGTCAAGAAATGCCGGATGGCTCATCGGGCCATCCGTGATGCAGATAACAACAATCACCGGCGAGACGATGAAAACCAGAGACAAGATTCTACTATCCAGCCTGGAGCTTTTTAACGAACGGGGTGAGCGCAACATCACCACCAATCACATCGCCGCCCATCTGGCGATCTCTCCGGGCAACCTGTATTACCACTTTCGCAACAAGTCGGACATTATTTACGAGATCTTCCAGGAGTATGAAAAGCTGGTAGATTATTACCTCGATATTCCGGAAGACCGGGCCATTACTCTGGAGGATCTCACCTTCTATCTGGAGTCAGTATTTGATGGTCTGTGGAGTTACCGGTTTTTTCACCGGGATCTGGAATACCTGCTCGACAGCGATCCCCGACTGCGCCAGGACTACCGGGAGTTTACCAATCGGTGCCTGGCGGCCATTGATCGTATCTTCGGCAAGTTGGCCGAGGGCGGCATCATCGCGCCACAGCCCGCGGAGTTGCGATCGGCCATGTCGCTCAATGTCTGGCTGGTCATCACCAACTGGATGGCCTTTCTGAAAACAGCGCATGCCGCTGATGCTCAGGCGAATCTAACGCTGACAGAGCTGAAACAAGGTATTTATCAGGTTCTGACACTGGAACTGCCCTACCTGACACCGGAATACCGGGAGCGGGTACTGGCGCTGCGCGAGAAGTATCGCCCTACCTTGCCCGAAACGACTGAGCAGTCAGGTGTTCGGCTGAATGCAGTGGGCGGCGTGGCGTAAAGGGTTGATCAAAATTTACTCAAAAATTGAACTTTTACGAACCCGGGCACTCCAAGTAACTGACGTGGGAAACCGGACATTTCCCGCGTCTCCTGAGTGAGTTCTCAGGTACGTCGCAAACCCTGACGTTTCGCCGGTCTGCCTGATGGTAGACCGGTTTTTTTCGTTTTACAGGGGCGCGGCTTCTTCCGGGGGTTCCAGCCAGTTGGTCAGGGCTGCCCGGCACTCATCCAGTCCCAGTTTTGAGGTGGCGGAAAACATGATCAGATGTTCCACGCACTGGAACTCTTTCAGCTTTTTGGCAATACCCAGCATGGCGGTTTTAGCCTGGCCAAATTTCAGTTTGTCGGCCTTGGTGGCAAGAATCATCAATGGCAGGTTGTTATGTTCGCACCATTCCACCATCATTTGGTCGAAATCCGTGAGTGGATGGCGAATGTCCATGACCAGTACAAGACCGCGAAGGCAGCGGCGGTCGTTCAGGTAATGGCCCAGGTGCTTTTGCCAATCGTCTTTCATGTCGCGTGAAACTTTGGCGTAGCCGTAACCGGGAAGGTCGACCAAGCGAAGGTTTTCTTTGTTCAGCGTGAAAAAGTTGATTAGCCGGGTGCGCCCTGGCGTTTTACTGGTCCGGGCCAGTTTGCCGTTGACCGTGATGGTATTGAGAGCGCTGGACTTGCCGGCATTGGAACGTCCGGCAAAGGCAATCTCGGCTCCGATGTCGGGCGGACACTCGTCCAGCCGGGACGCGCTGATCAGAAATCGAGCACTGTTGAAGGAAACGCTTTTTTGAGTCAGGTCAGAGTCCACGACGGTTGGTGTTCCTTTGGATTTCAGTTGTTGGCGATTAATGTATAATGCTACACCAATTTCCAGTGGGACGCTGCGCGTTGCCGCTGTAAGCCCCGGTTTTGAGCCTGAACGTTCAGCGCTTGCCGGCTGGACCACGAAGAATACTTTCAAGATACAAAGATGAGAGAAGCGGAGCGAGCATGAAAAGACTGATCGCAGGAGTTGTTCTCGGAGTTGGCCTAACAGCAATGGCTCACGGGGCAGGAGATCCAGCAGCAGGTGAACAGAACGCGGCAGTATGCGCGGCGTGTCATGGCCAAGGTGGAGCGCAGCCGATTATGGCGGTGTACCCCAAGTTGTCTGGTATCGGTGAGAAATATCTGTACCGGCAGTTAGTGGACATTAAATCCGGAGATCGTCCGATCGCGGAAATGACCGGCCTGCTGGATAACATGTCTGATCAGGACCTTTGGGATCTGGCTGCTTACTACAACGAGCAAGAGATGGTTGTAGGTCAGGCCGATCCGGACCTGGTCGAGCAGGGTCAGGCGCTGTACCGGGGTGGTAACATGGCCTCAGGTGTTGCAGCGTGTGCGGGTTGTCACAGCCCCAATGGAGCCGGCAATGAGCCTGCAGGGTACCCGGCCCTTGGTGGCCAGACAGCTGATTATGTTGCCGAGCAACTGAAAGCTTACCGTGACGGCGAGCGTGCCGGCGGTGCGAATGCGGCCATCATGGCAGATGTCGCTTCCAAGTTGAGCGATTCAGAAATTGAGGCATTGGCCAACTACGTTTCCGGCCTGAACTAAGTCAGTCCGGTTTCGCAGTTGCTGAAGACAAAACCCCGCTGATGCGGGGTTTTTGCTGCTTACCTTATCGTAACGATTCCCCTGGCCCAGCGGTGGAACTTTTGCACCTTGCTGGGTCATACTCTTTCTTACTTCAGAACACAGAACTCGGAGACTCCCGATGATAAGAACGCTAGGCACTGTTGTGGTATTGGCTTTTACCCTTGCTTTTGGTGTTACTGCTCAGGCTCAGTCCTGGCAGGAAGGCAAGCACTACCAGACGTTGGATAATCCGGTTCGTACCGCCTCAGATGAGGGTATCGAGGTTGCTGAAGTGTTCTGGTATGGCTGCCCCCACTGCTATACCTTCAAGCCGCTGGTCGAGTCCTGGGCTAACCAGGCGCCGGACGACGTGAATTTTGTGAAGCTGTCGGCAGCACTGGGTCAGAGCTGGGAACCTCATGCTTACGCGTTTTACGCGCTGGAGGCCATGGGTGAGCTGGACAAGGTGCATGACGCGCTGTTCACGGCCCTGGCCGGCGAGCGCCGCCCGCTGAACACCCCGGAAGCGCTGGCAGACTTTGTCAGTGGCTACGATGTGGATGCTGAGGAGTTTCTGAACAACTACCGGAGCTTTGGGGTTCGTGCCCGGGTGCAGCAGGCGCAATCAAAGATTCGTGGTGCGCGCATCACCGGTACACCGACTATGCTGGTAAATGGCAAGTACGTGATCAGTGCCTCCATGGCTGGCGGGCATGAAGCCGTTCTGGAAGTAGTCGATCATCTGGTCGAGCGGGAGCGCGCGGCGTCGCAGTAATCAGCCATGATTCTGTGAGGGGCGCGTTCTGGCTCAGCGTGGGAATCCCCGATTATGTATAAGCGGTTCCGAAACCAGCTCAATGGCATTCTCAGAGGACCGGAAGGTCCTCGTGGCTCCAGCTCGGGCAGCGAGCATGTGCCCGAGTTTGAGGCTCACCGTCACATCCGGTTGCTTACCTTCAATATCCAGGTGGGCATCAACACCTCGTCTTACCACCACTACCTGACTCGAAGCTGGCAGCACTTTCTGCCCAATCGCCGGCGCATCGAAAACCTCGACCGCATTGCCACCTTGCTCCGCCAATACGACGTGGTGGCCTTGCAGGAATGTGACGGTGGCAGTCTGCGCAGCGGTTACATCAATCAGGTGCAGTATCTGGCCGAGGCGGCCGGCATTCCTTACTGGTATCAGCAGTTGAACCGGAACATGGGCCACATCGCCCAGCACAGCAATGGCCTGTTGAGTCGTTACCGGCCGCTGGACGTGACCGAGCACAAATTGCCGGGGCTGATTCCGGGGCGGGGCGCCATCATTGCCCGCTACGGTGCCGAGGATGACCCTCTGATCCTGGTGCAGATGCACCTTTCGCTCAACAAATCGGCCCAGCAGCGGCAGTTGGGTTTTATCCGGGATCTGATAGCCGATTACCGTCATGTGGTGCTGATGGGCGATATGAATGCCCATGCCGAACAGCTGCTGACACAAACGCCGTTAAAGGAAAGCGGCTTGATTGCGCTGCCCGAAACCGCGCACAGCTTCCCCAGCTGGCGCCCGGAAAAAGCGCTGGACCATATACTGGTGAGCCCCTCCCTGGAGATTCGCCGGGCTGAGGTGATCAGCTATCCGGTGTCGGATCATTTGCCCATTGCGATGGATATCGCGTTACCGAAAGGCTATCTGGAGACTTATTGACCGGTTCTCAGCCATAAAAAAACCCGGCTCGCTGGCCGGGTTTTTTTATGGCGCCGGGATCAATTACTTGATCTTGGCTTCCTTGTACGCAACGTGCTTGCGGACAACCGGATCGTACTTTTTGATCTCGATTTTTTCCGGAGTGTTACGCTTGTTCTTGTTGGTCGTGTAGAAGTGACCAGTGCCTGCTGAAGATACCAGCTTGATTTTCTCGCGCATGATAGGGTTCCTTATAATTTCTCGCCACGGGCGCGAAGATCGGCCAGTACGACGTCAATGCCTTTTTTGTCGATGATGCGCATGCCCTTGGTGGATACGCGCAGCTTCACGAAACGCTTCTCGGTTTCAACCCAGAAACGGTGGCTCTGCAGATTCGGCAGAAAACGACGACGAGTGTGATTCATCGCGTGGGATACGTTGTTACCAGTAACCGGACGCTTTCCGGTAACCTGACAAACTCTGGACATACTTGCCTCCGACCTGAGCAATGGTCTATCTATACGAATTCGTTATTTAATGCGTCTCTGGTTGCACAGAAGCAATATCTGCTTCCGGTTCACGCCTATAAACTGAGCGCTGCTCGCCAGACGCCGCCAGAAAGGGACGCTTTTATACCAGAACTGGCCGGCCAACGCAAAAAATTGTTGGGATTTTGTCCAGTTTACCGGGGCTACCTTCAGGACGGCTACATCAATCCTCGTTCAGCGAGGGATATTACCTCACCGTGGCCGATAACCATATGGTCAAGAACCCTGATATCGACTAATCCGAGCGCTTCTTTCAATCGGCGGGTCAGGGAAATGTCGGCCTGGCTCGGTTCTGCAACGCCGGACGGGTGGTTATGGGCGAAAATAACCGCAGCGGCGTTATCCTCCAGGGCTTGCCTGACCACCTCCCGGGGGTATACGGCCGCACCGTCTATGGTGCCCCTGAACAGCTCTCGGTATTGGATTACCCGGTGCCGATTATCCAGAAACAGTCCGGCGAAGACCTCGTGCGGGTAGGTGCCCAGCCGGCTGGTCAGAAAGCGTTTGGTATCGTCAGGGGAGCGCAGCGGGTCGCCCTGGCGCAGGGGTTCGTCCATCACGCGCCGAGCCATCTCCATGGCGGCCTGGACCTGAGCGTATTTGGCGGTGCCTAGTCCTTTTACATCACAAAACTGCCTGCGAGAGGCCGTCATCAGGCCGCGCAGGCCGGAAAATTCGGTCACCAAATGCCGGGCCAGCGCCATCACTGGCATCCCGGTGGTGCCGGTGCGCAGAAAAATGGCCAGTAACTCGGCATCGGACAGGGCTTCGGGGCCATGGGCGAGCAGGCGCTCGCGGGGGCGTTCATCGGCAGGCCAGTCGGTTTGGCTCATGGATTGCGTCCTTGCGTGCTGGTCAATAAATGATGCTTCCTGCATCGGGTTCTCAGAATTACAAAGGTTACTCTAAAAAGTAACATTCAGTAAACGAACGGATAGCGCTACAGGCTGCCTGTCGGGCAAGGGCGTGCTATCTTATAACTCTTTCATTTTACGGGATTACGGAGCCCCCATGGCTGCCAAACGAATTCTGCTGGGAATCACCGGTGGCATTGCTGCCTACAAAAGCGCCGAACTGGTGCGATTGCTTAAAAAAGCCGGGCATGAAGTACGTGTTGTGATGACTCGGGGTGCAGAAGCCTTCGTAACGCCGTTGACCTTCCAGGCGCTGAGCGGAGAGCCGGTGCGCACGTCGCTGCTGGATCCGGAAGCAGAAGCCGGCATGGGGCACATCGAACTGGCCAAGTGGGCGGATCAGGTGCTGGTTGCTCCCGCCTCTGCCGACTTTCTGGCCCGTCTGGCTCACGGCATGGCGGATGACCTGTTAACCACGGTATGTTGTGCCACTGAGGCACCGATTGCGGTGGCGCCGGCGATGAATCAGGCCATGTGGAAAAACCATCGGACCCAGCGAACCATGGCCTTGCTGGCCGAAGATCCACAGATTGCCATCTGGGGGCCTGATCAGGGTGAACAGGCGTGCGGTGATACCGGTCCGGGTCGAATGCTCGAAGCGGCCTCGCTTGCAGAGTGTGTGCAGCAAGCGTTCGGTGAGAAAACGGCAGGCCTTCTCGCTGGCCAGCGGTTGGTGATTACCGCAGGCCCTACCCGTGAGCCGATTGACCCTGTCCGTTACATCTCCAATCACAGCTCCGGGAAAATGGGCTATGCCATTGCCGGCGCAGCGGCCCAGGCCGGGGCCAGGGTGACCATCATCAGCGGTCCCGTTAACCTGACGGCACCCAAAGGCGTTGATGTGCGCCCGGTGGTTACTGCGGAAGACATGCTGCGGGAGTCGGAGCGCGCGGTCGGTGAGGGGTGCGATGTTTTTATCGCCACGGCTGCGGTGGCGGATTATCGGCCGGAGTCCTGTGCCGGTGACAAGATCAAGAAAACCAGCGATGCCATGTCGCTGGCGCTGGTACGCAATCCGGACACTCTGGCCACAATCGCGGCCCGGCCAGATGCGCCGTTTACCGTAGGCTTTGCGGCTGAGACGACAGACGTGGCGCGCTATGCCACCGATAAACTGCAACGCAAAAAACTCAACATGATTGTTGCCAACGATGTCTCCGCGCCGGGGCTTGGCTTTAACAGTGACGACAATGCCGTCACCGTGTTCTGGCCTGAAGGACAGAAGGCCATAGGCCCGGACAGCAAACACGCCATTGCGGCGACGTTGGTGGCGTTGATTGCCGAACATACAAAGAAGGTCGGGAACTGATGAATCGGAAAAAACTGCAGGTAAGAATTCTGGATGATCGCATCGGTGGTGTGATTCCGTTCCCGGAATACGCAACTGAGGGCTCAGCAGGCCTGGACCTGCGGGCGGGACTGAAGCAGGCGCTGACCATCGCACCCGGTGAGACGCATCTGATTCCCACTGGGCTGTCTGCCCACATTGCGGATCCGTCGCTGGCGGCGATGATTCTTCCGCGCAGCGGCCTGGGCCACAAACACGGGATTGTGCTCGGTAATCTGGTGGGGTTGATCGACTCCGACTACCAGGGCGAGTTGATGGTGTCTTGCTGGAATCGGGGCCAGACGTCATTCACGATCGAGGTTGGTGAGCGCATTGCCCAGTTGGTGCTGGTGCCCGTGGTGCAGGCCGAATTTGAGGTGGTGTCAGAGTTTGATACCAGTGCACGGGGCGAGGGCGGCTTCGGCTCCACCGGGAGTCAGTGACCGGGTGGCAGCGTTTCGATAGACCGGCGTCTATACTTTGCGCATAACCGATGGTCCGGGATTTAAAAATAACTGCGGGAAGCACTATGAAATTCGGCAAGAAGAAAGCTCAGGAATCGGCGGTAGACGAGCAGCCCGTGCAGAAACCTGAAAAAAAATCCGATAAGAAACCCGGTGAAAAGGACAAGCGAACGGCCGAACCCTCGGGTTCTGGCCTTAAGCGCCTCAACTCAGTGGCTTTGAATCAGGCGTTGGTTGTCATCCTGGCGGGCGTGGCGGCGGTCCTGTTGCTGCATTTTCTGGTGGCGGAGCCAGCCGCTCAGCGCAGTTATCAGCAAGCCCGTGTGGTGGAGGCTGACGGTGCCCAGAAACGGTTGAACCAGTATTTCAGCGCCCAGCAGGAGCAGGTGCGAGCTCTGGCCAACCAGCGTTATGTGGCCGATCAGATTTCCAGTCAGGGTGACCTTGCAGCACTGGAAAGTCAGCTGCAGGCTGCCTTGCCCGGTACGCAGGCCGTCTTTGTGTTCCGTTACCGGAACATCCCCCGTACTGGCAACAGCGATACCCTGCTGGGTTTTGCCGGTCTGGAACTGGCGCGACGGGCTGAGAATGGCCAGTCCTTGTTGCCGGATGCGTTCCCTAGAGACAATCAGTGGTATTTCCAGTTTGCTGCGCCGGTACGCCATCCGAACAGTAATGCAGTGGTAGGCAGTGTTCTGGCGGTCTACGATGCCGCAAGTCTGCAACCACAGCTGTCGGTGGCCAATCGGCAGATGGGTGGTCAGTTGTCGCTGCTGCAGGCGGTTTCTGGGGCGTCCCGCACGGTTGCCAGTGCCGGTAACGGGGCCGGCCCGGCGGAGGCCAGAACGCTATTGAATCCGGATTGGTCGGTGGTTTATCAGCCGGCATCGGCTCCGGCATCTTTGATCAGCCCGGTGGTTCTGGCTCTGATGATCGGCGTGCCTGTGCTGGTTGCGGCCATTGTCATCTGGATGCTGCTCAGCGGAGCCCAGCGCACTATCCGTCAGGACATTACGGCCCTGATCCAGTGGTCCCACAAGGTGTTTGGCGGCGAGCGGGTCAAGCTGCCGACTTTCCGCTGGGATATGGTGGCCTCCACCGGTGAAGTGCTTTATCGGCTGGCGCAGATGGTCGAAAAGCGTGTTGCCAAATCCGTTGAAAACGCCAAACCCAAGCCCGGCTCGGCCGCTGGCAAGAAGCCTTCAGCCACCGCAGAAGAACCGCTGTTCCAGGACAAGGACATGCCGGATATCGACATGCTGGATGGTGATGAGGATGTGCTGGGTTTTGGGGGTTCCGAAGATTCCCTGTTTGATAAAGACATCCCGAAAGTTGAAGAGATGATGTTGCCCTCGGTTGATGTCGCATCGGAGATCTTCCGGGCCTATGACATCCGGGGCATTGTCGGTGAAAGCCTGTCTGCTGAGGTGGTTGAGGTGATTGGTCGTGCGGTCGGCTCGGAAGCAGCCAATCGCGGTGTCACCTCGATCTGCATCGGGTACGACGGCCGTCATTCCAGTCCGGAACTGGCTGACGCGTTGGCCCGAGGCATCATGGCGACGGGCTGTAACGTCATTCATGTGGGCGCGATACCCACGCCGGTGCTGTATTTTGCTACCCACCATTTGCAGACTGGATCTGGGGTGATGGTCACCGGTAGTCACAATCCGGCCAACTACAACGGCCTGAAGATTATGCTGGCCGGAGAAACCCTGTCGGACGAGGCAATCCAGAAGTTGTATCAGCGCATCCAGACCGCCGACTTCACGTCGGGTCAGGGCGCTCAGTCCAGAGAAGATGTGCGCCGGGCCTATCTGGACCGGATTGTGGGTGATATTGCGGTGGCAGCGCCGCTCAAAGTCGTGGTTGATGCCGGCAACGGTATCGCGGGCGAACTCGGCCCGATGCTGATCGAAGAGCTGGGCTGCGAAGTGACGCCGTTGTACTGTGAGGTAGACGGGGACTTCCCGAATCATCACCCGGACCCGGGTAAGCCTGCCAATCTGCAGGATCTGATCGCCAAGGTTAAGGAAACCGGGGCTGATATCGGACTCGCGTTTGATGGCGACGGTGATCGCGTGGGCGTTGTTACCAATACCGGCAAGATTATCTGGCCCGATCGGTTGCTGATGCTGTTTGCCCGCGATGTTGTCTCCCGCAACCCGGGTGCGGATGTGCTGTACGACGTCAAATGCAGCCGCCGCCTGGCAGGCGTGATCTCGGAGGCTGGCGGTCGCCCGATCATGTGGAAAACCGGCCACTCCTTGATGAAAGCAAAAATTAAGGAAAGCGGTGCCTTGCTGGCGGGCGAGATGAGCGGTCACATCTTCTTCGGTGAGCGCTGGTACGGGTTTGATGACGGTCTGTACTCGGCGGCCCGCTTGCTTGAAATCCTCGGCATCGAAGACCGCCACAGCGAGGATGTCTTTGCTGACTTCCCTGAGGACATCAGTACCCCTGAGCTGAACGTCGAGGTGACGGAGAGCGAGAAGTTCGCGATCATTGAACGTCTGGGGCAGGTGGGCGAGTTTGGCGACGGCAACATCAGCTCCATCGACGGTATCCGGGTGGATTACGCCGATGGCTGGGGCCTGTGCCGGGCTTCCAACACCACGCCGGTTCTGGTACTCCGTTTTGAGGCTGAAACCGACGACGCGCTGGAACGGATCAAGACAATATTCCGTGAACAACTGCAGAAGGCCGCACCGGATCTGGTTGCGGATTTCTGAACCTACTTATTTTCTGACAGCAAGGAATGACACATCACCATGGCGCTGGATCGTGAAACAGCAATGCAGGTGGCCTCGGTACTGAGCCGGGGCCTGCCCTATATTCAACGGTTTACTGGCAAGACGGTCGTGATCAAATACGGCGGCAATGCCATGGAAAACGAAGAGCTCAAGAGCAGCTTCGCCCGGGACGTGGTGTTGATGAAGCTGGTGGGCATCAATCCGATCGTGGTGCATGGCGGCGGACCCCAGATTGGTGAGCTGCTGGAGCGGCTTAACATTCAGTCCCGCTTCGTCAATGGCATGCGGGTGACCGATTCGGCAACCATGGACGTGGTGGAGATGGTGCTTGGCGGCCAGGTTAACAAGCAGATCGTGTCTCTGATCAATGCTCAGGGCGGCACCGCCGTCGGGCTGACTGGTAAAGATGCCAATCTGATTCGCGCCCGCAAACTGGAGGTGGTCGATCGGTCGCCGGAACTGGAGCGGCCAGAAATCATCGACATCGGCCACGTGGGTGAAGTCGCCAGCGTGAATGTTGAAGTCATCGACATGCTCACCCGCAGCAATGTGATCCCGGTAATTGCCCCGATTGGCGTCGGCCCGGATGGCGCGTCGTATAACATCAACGCCGACCTGGTCGCGGGCAAAGTGGCGGAAGCCATGAAGGCTGAAAAGCTGATGCTGCTGACCAACGTCTCAGGCCTCAAGAGTAAAGAGGGCAAGGTTTTGACTGGCCTTACGGCGCAGCAGGTCAACGATCTGATTGAGGACGGCACTATCCATGGCGGCATGTTGCCCAAGATTCGATGCGCTCTGAGCGCGGTGGAAAACGGTGTGCGCACGTCACACATCATTGATGGCCGTGTTGCCCATGCCTGCTTGCTGGAAATCTTTACCGACGAGGGTGTCGGTACCCTGATTTCCCGTAACTGATTCACCTGAGCCGGAGCAACCGGATGAAACGCCTGTTGTCATTTCTGATCATTGTGGGAATTTTGGCGTTCGCCGGCTTCAAGGCAGGCGTCTGGTGGCTGACCGATCAACGCATGTCAGAGGCCCGCGCCGAACTTTCGGACTACGGCGTTCTGGAGCGCGGTAGCATCGGATCTTCTCTGGATGGTCGGGTGATTCTGAAACAGTCCCGGTGGCAAAACTTCCGGTTAACCCAGCCTCTGGAGCTGGGTGTGCTTGAGTTTGATGCCGGCTCGCCTCAGGCCTTGTTGGCGACACTGGCAACTCCGGCCCCTTTGCCCGCATCCTGGCAGTTGGTTATTGAGCAAGCCAGTATGGTGCTGGAACCAACCATGTTTCGTAATTGGGTGACGGCCGGTGCCGAGGTTGACTCCGGGCTGACACCGCTGGTTGCTCTGGCCTGTGCGCCCGATCCACGCCAGCAAATCGGTAGCGGTGACCTCATGCGCATGGGCATTTCGGCGATTGAGGGTGATCTGCGACTGGAACAACGGGCGGAGGGTATCCGGGCCGAGCTGAACACCGCCACCACGGGCAGTCTGGAACTGGACTGGCCCGGTGCCCGGATCGCCCTCTCCGGATGGGAGGCGACCTTGTCGAGCAGTGCCCAACCGATGAGTGTGACTTTTCGCGACGCGGGTCTGATGCGACGTCTCTCGGCCTATTGCGCCAGAGAAACCGGGCTGGAAGTACAGGAATGGGCGGGTAACGCCGTGGCTGCATTGGAGGCTGGCCTGCAAGCCCGCGGTTATCAGGCCAGCGATCAGATGCTGGCCTTGTATCGCCAATGGCTGACTGAGGGTGGCGAGCTGATTGTTGCTATTCAGCCCCGCTCTGAAATCCTGGGTATTCCCGTTAGATCAGAGGGCGAGGCCACAACTGCCCAGTCGGTCTTTTATAACGGTGCCGGCGTGCCCGACATCTACCTCACAGAGGTAGAGGCGCCGGCGCCGCAGCTTCCGCTGGAAGCTCTGGAGCCGGTGGTGCCCCGGGAGCAGCCGGGTGTTGCGCAGTGGTATGCGCAGGAGCTGGACAGCGCTCAGCAATGGATCGGGCGCCAGGTTCGGGTGACACTGTCTAACGAAAACCAGGTGGAAGGTCGCCTGGTCAGTGTCGGGGAGCGCGAGCTGGAAGTGTCGCGCACCGTGGCCGGTGGCGAAGTGGCTTATCCGATACTGATCCGGGCGATCAGGCAATTTGAAGTCTGGCGGCGGGGCCGGTCAGACTGACGTCAATGGCCGGGAGGCTGACATGGTGCAAGGCACTGACAACGCAAACTCGGTACCGGGTATCCGCGAGATGCTGACTCGGCTGATCTCGCTGCCGTCTATCAGCAGCGCGTCGCCGGACTGGGATCACAGCAACGAAGCGGTGGTTCGTACCCTGGCGGAATGGCTGGAGCCGATGGGTTTCGCAGTCGATATCCTGGAAGTGCCGGGCATGCCTGGTAAATACAATCTGATTGCTACTCTCGGCAGCGGCTCCGGCGGCCTGGTGCTGTCTGGCCATACCGACACCGTGCCGTTCGACGACAAACGCTGGCAGAGCGATCCTTTTACCCTGACCGAAAAAGACAACCGCTGGTACGGTCTGGGTACCTGCGACATGAAAGGCTTTTTCCCGCTGGCGATTGAAGCCGCCAAAGCCTTTGTTGATCAGCCTTTGCAGCAGCCCTTGATTATCCTGGCCACCGCCGACGAAGAAAGCTCGATGAACGGTGCCCGTGCACTGGCTGAAGCCGGCAAACCGAAAGCCCGCTACGCGGTGATCGGAGAACCCACCAGTCTGCGGCCGGTGCGGATGCACAAAGGCATCATGATGGAGCGGCTCCGGTTTGATGGCCAATCTGGCCACTCTTCCAACCCGGATCTCGGCCGCAACGCACTTGAAGGCATGCACGAAGCCATGGGCGAATTGCTGAAGTTGCGCGGCGAATGGCAAGACAAGTACCAGAACCCCAACTTCAAGGTACAAGTGCCCACCCTGAACCTCGGCTGCATCCACGGTGGCGACAACCCCAACCGGATCTGTGCCCAGTGCGAACTGCACTTTGATCTGCGCCCGTTGCCGGGTATGAACATGGACACACTGCGTCAGAGCATTCTGACCCGGATTCAGCCGCTGGCCGAACGCCGGCAGCTGAACCTGACCTTTGAGCCCCTGTTTGATGGCGTACCGCCGTTTGAAACCCCGGCCGATGCGGCTCTGGTCAAGGCCTGTGAGAAACTCACCGGCCACACCGCCCATGCGGTTGCCTTCGCCACCGAAGCACCCTGGTTGCAGAAGCTGGGTCTGGAAACCCTGGTAATGGGCCCGGGGTCCATCGACCAGGCTCACCAGCCGGATGAGTTTATCGAGATGTCGCAATTACAACCGACCGTGGATATCTTGCGCGGGCTGATCAAACAATTTTGTCTGTGAAGGAAGGGGAGCAAGGTTTGAAATCGAACGACTGGCTGCACGGATTCCGCCATTCATCTCCGTACATCAACGCTCATCGCGGCCGAACCGTTGTTCTGACCATGCCTGGCGATGCTATCGAGCATCGCAATTTCATCAATATCATTCACGACATCGCTCTGCTCAGCAGTCTGGGTGTGCGTTTGGTGGTGGCCTTCGGCGGTCGCCCGCAGATCCAGTCGCGCCTGGATGACGCCGGTCTGGAATCCACCTTCGCCCGTGGCCTGCGGATCACTCCAGATGACCACTTGCCTTTGGTCATGGAAGCCATCGGGGGCTTGCGAGCTTACCTGGAAAGCCAGCTGTCTATGGGTCTGGTTAATTCCCCCATGCACAACGCCAGGATCCGGGTCACTAGTGGCAACTACGTCACCGCCAAGCCGGTTGGTGTGCTTGATGGTGTGGATTTCGGCTACACCGGTAAAGTCCGTCGGGTCGACACCCGGGGCATCGAACAGTTGCTTGAATTGGGCCATATCGTACTGCTGCCACCACTGGGCTATTCGCCCACGGGTGACGCTTTCAACCTCTCCTACGAGGACGTTGGCAGTCAGGTGGCGGCCGCCTTGCAGGCCGAAAAACTGATCGTGTTCATTGACGATGAAGGCCTGCTCGAAGAAGACGGCTCACTGATCCGTGAACTCTCTGCCCGGCAGGCGTCCGAGCGCCTGAACGACAATGCGGTGACCGGCCACGATGCTGCTCTGCTGAAGGCAGCGTGCGATGCCTGCATTAAAGGCGTGCGCCGGGCTCACATCATCAGTTACGCCGAAGACGGCGCACTGCTCGAGGAGATGTTCACTCGGGACGGCTCAGGAACTCTGGTCAGCGGCGACAATTACGAGCAGATTCGTCAGGCCCGGGTGGAAGACATTGGCGGCATACTGGAGTTGATCCAGCCCCTGGAAGAGCAAGGTATCTTGGTGCGTCGCTCCCGGGAAATGCTGGAGACGGAGGTTGACCGTTTTGTAGTGGCCGAGCGTGATGGCACCATTGTTGGCTGCGCCGCGCTTTACCATTATCCGGACGAAGGCACCGGCGAGTTGTCCTGCTTTGCAGTTGATCCGTCATACCGGCGGGCTGGCCGAGGTGACGATATTCTGGCCATGGTTGAAAAGCTGGCCCGGGCCCAAGGCATTCGCAAGCTGTTTGTGCTCACCACCCAGACTGAACACTGGTTCCGGGAACGTGGCTTTTTGCCGACCGCGGTGCAGGATCTGCCAGGTCCCAAACTGGCGTCATACAACACCCAGCGCAATTCAAAGGTGTTCTACAAACCGCTCTGACAGAGCAGTGAGCGCTTGCTCCCGCTCTGTGGCGTTCTGGCGCGACAGTGCTTCTACTGCTCGGTAAAACTCCCCAAAGTCCTCGCCGTTATCCCTCAACAGTTGCCGGAACGCAGGTACGTACCGATTGTACTGCTGGAACAGGGCGACATTGGCGTTGTTGAGCTGCACCGGGGGCACACCGAAGGGGCCCGGCTCAGGATATTCCTCGGAGAGTAGTGCATAGTGTTGGGCCAGCTCCTCTAGAATCGAAGTTTTCTGCTGCCTTAAAGCGTCAACACCCAGTAGCTCCTGTTGCTCGAACAGCGCCTGTAATTGCTGGCTGGCCTGATTGACCAGCTTCAGCGTATTGTTACGGTGGTCCAGCCTGAGCAAAGCCCGTTCAAAGCCGGAGTGCGAGTGTTCGCGCTCCAGCCAGCGTTTAAGGCCCTCCAGCTCCACCGCGGTGGCAAAGCTTTCATTGAAGGCGGTGTCTTCCTTGATGTAGACCGCCCGATGCGCCAGCTCATGAAAGATCAGAGCGACCATCCGGTCTTCCGGTAGATTGGTAAACCCGGTGTGCAATGGGTCGTCAAACCAGCCCAGGGTAGAATAGGCGGTGACGGCACCGATGAAGGTGTCGAAACCCTGCTCGTCAAACCGGGCTTGTTCCTTGCGTGCCCACTCAAGGTTGAAGTAGCCTCGATAGGCTTGGCAGCCGATGATCGGGTAGCACCATTGGTGGGGCTCAAGGGATAATTCGGGAACCGCCACCAGGTTGACCACCACCCAGGGGTGATTCAGCTCGACATAGTCGGTAAATGCCCCACCGACCGGCAATTGCAGGGTGTCTTGGGCAAAATTGCGGGCAGACTGGGCCACCTCCAGCTGGCGCTGAAGCTCCGGGCTGATTTGTGGGTCAGTCAAGACGGATTGGACCGGTTGGCCACGCATCATCAGTGACAAATGGCCGCCCACGGCCTGGCCGTAGTAGCCAATGGTCGTACACCCTTGGAGCCCTGCTAACAGTAGCAAAACAAGATAGATCTGACTAAGCTGTCTCATGAAACAGACTATTATGATTATGAGTGTTACCGGTGTTCCGACCGGGTGTTTGCCTGGCAGCCCCCGCGCCTTGTTAGCCGGGCGCAAATCAGCTTTCATGCATATCATAGCAGGTGGCCATAGCCACCGAATCAGGGATGTTCGCCAATGCGCTCTGACTTGGCGGCCAAGACGGCTTATAAATTGATCAGGTAGTTCATGGATCCGAAAGATCGCCGTACCAGTATCCGACAACCCATTAAACTCGCCGCGCAGATCGAGGATGGACAAGGCAATGCCTTGCCCTGCCAGATTGCGGACTTTTGTGGGGAAGGTTTGTTCATTCGCTATTCCGGGCAAACTTCCCGCAAGCTTGACCGGGCATTCGCACAACATCAGCCGCCCGAGCTGGTAGTACGCTTTAGGGGTATCGATGGCCAGCGCCGGCATGAGCTGCATGTAAGGACTGTGCGTCGAATTGACGGCGCCATGGGTGTTAACTTTACCCGTTCCAATCCGGAAGCGGTGAATGCGATGCTGCAACTGTGCGGCAGTTCCGGCGACCAGTCTCGCTCATCCTTGAGAGCGCCCAGCGAACGGGTTCAGTTTGTGTTGCACCAGTGTGCCAAGACGGTGACTCGATTTATCGAGCCCCTGATGGACGCCTGTTTCGTGCAGACCGCCGATGCGCTGCGAAAAGCCGCACAGAAAGCACCGAACGATCAGTTGGCCAATGAATACATGGATGCTGCCGGTCAGCTGCAGGCTCGCCAGCGGGTGCTTTGGCATCACATGGCCCGTTACCTCGAATCGCCCCTGAAGCCGGCACAGAAAGGCGTTCCGGGTGCCGAGTTGTCTGTGGTCGACAAGAACGAGTTTGAAGACTGGTTGACGATACGGGTGATGGTGACCCGTGCCGATACCTTGTATCGGGGTGATCTGTTGCAGCTCAAATTGCGCCTGGACAACCTGAATATTGCCAACCGTACCGGTCACCAGAATCCGCTTGGCCCGGCGCTGGTGTGCGAAGCTTTCCATCTTGCCCTGATGCAACTCAAGGCCACCCGGGAAGTCGAAAAAGTCTGTTTGAAGACGTTTGAGCAAGCGGTGCTGAAAGAATTGGCACCGTTGTATCATGAGCTCAACAACATTCTTATCCGTCACGGTGTGCTGCCTGATCTCGATCTGTCCAAGTATCTGAGCGATCACACGCAAGCGAAGCGTGATGTGCCGGAGCCCCCCAAAACCCAATCCGCTGATCCCTCTAAGCGGCCCCCCCCTGCGGCGAGCCGTGCTGCTCCAGAGCCCGCCAGCACCGAATCGTCAGTGCGCAGTATAAAAAACCGCGTATCCGGCGAGTTCCGCGGTTACGCCCGGGCTGCGCAGACGGCATTTTCGACCGTGCGCAATCTGCTGAACACATTGCAATCGAGTCGATTGCAGTCGGGTGAGCGCCCCGAGCAGGCTTTTGCTCCGAATGCCCGGCCGCTGTCGCAGGGGGAGTTGCACCGTGAACTGCAGGAGCTTCAGCTAAAGGCAGCAGGCCCGGATGAGCCCGCCATGCCCTTGCGAGAACGGGTGGTCAAAAAAGTCAAAGACATGGGTGAAGCCCGCCTGAATGATGATCAGCAGGAAACCCTGGACGTTGTTGACCGTTTCTTCACCAGCGTAGTGGAAAGCCCGAAGCTCAGTGACTATGCCCAGGCCCGCATGCGCCAGCTGGAAGTGCCGGTGTTGAAGGTAGTGATGCGGGACCCGGCATTTTTTGAGGACCAGGAAAGCCCGGTACGGGGTGTGATGAATCGCCTGGCTCAGCTTGGCGTCAAGGGTGGCCGCCTGAATCCGGTAGTTCAGCGCCGGGTGGACGAGCTGATCCAGCGCATCGCCACTGAATTTGAGCAGGACACCGGGGTGTTTGAGCAAACCCTGGGGGAACTGGACACCCTGATTGACCGGCAAAACCTGGTTTACCGAAGAAATGTTGAGCGGGTGACCGCGGCTGCTGAGGGTGCTCAGAAAGTGGCCGAATCGAAGGCGGCTGTGGCTGAGGCGGTGGACCAGAAAATCGCCGGCCGCAAGGTGCCCAGGGCCCTGGTGAGCTTGCTCGAAGGTGGCTGGCGGGATCTGTTGTCACTGACCTGGATTCGTCAGGGCGCGGACAGTCAGTTGTGGCAGGATTATCTGACGGTGATCGACTCGTTGCTGGCGTTTGCCGATGATCCCAACAGCAGTGTTAACTTGCCGGAATTGCTGAGACTGATCCAGGATGGGCTGGCGTCAATTTCGAGCAACCACATGCCGTCATCTCAGATTCGGGATGAACTGAAGCAATTCCTCATCCGCAGGCCCGACAAAAGCTCCGAAATGGTTGAAATTCCGGCGGCCAAACCGGCAAAGGCCGACAAGCAGACGCTCAATGAGCGGGAGCAACGCAGCCTGCAGCGCTGGGTCAGCCGTGCCCAACAGCTGCGGACCGGTGACTGGCTGCGGGACCAGACCCGCCCCGACGCGCCCCAGTTTATACGGTTAGTGTGGGTGGCCCGGGGCTTCAGCCGTTTTGTTTTTGTGAACCATCAGGGTATGCGGGTGGTGGAGCTTGACCTTGAGTCTCTGGCCCGCCAGATGCGCAAAGGCATCATTGTGCCAGACAGCCAGTATGAGCGTCCGCTGGTGGATGAAAGCATCGATCGGATGGTGCGCAACGTATACGACCAGTTGTCCTGGGCGTCGACTCATGACGAGCTGACCAAGTTGCTGAACCGACGGGAGTTCGAGCGGATGCTGGAGCAGCAGCTGGCGCGGCGAGAAGACACCCGGGCGCTCCTGCACCTTGATCTTCGGGGCTTTCGTTTGCTTAACGATACCGCCGGTTCTCAAGCCGGTGATGAGGCGCTCAGACAGGTGGCTGAACTCATCTGCCAGCATGTCGGTGACGGTATGCCGGTGGCACGCCTGGGCGGTAACGAGTTTGCCATGCTGGTGGCCGCAGAGCAGGGCGCCGAGGTTGCCGAAGCGGTCATTGGGGCTATCGAGTCTGCAGAGTTTTCGTTTGGCGGTCGCTCTTATCAGCTGTCCGCTAACGCTGGCCTGGCACCGGAGTTGCCGGCCCTGGTGAGCGCGGAACGCTGGCTGAGAAGTTCGGAGCAGGCCCTGTCAGCCGCCCGCAAGAACGGACCCGGAAAATTGTCTGAGTACGCTCTGGGTGTTGACGATCAGGCCCGGCAGGAACAGATCGCCGCCCGCGTGGCCAGCCTGTCCGATCCGGATGAAGAACGCATGCTGCTGCGGTGCCAGAAGATCATTCCGCTCCACGCCGAAGCCAAGATGGCGGCTCAGTATGAAATCTTGATCAGCATGTATGATGACAGCGGCCAGTTGATTACCGGCCGCGATTTTGTGCGGATGGCAGAGCGCTATGACCGGATGCAGGCCGTTGACCGATGGGTGGTCGGCCACATGCTGGACTGGCTCCGGGATCGCGGTTCCGACCCGCATCCGGTGGGCGGAGTCTGTATTAACCTGTCCGGGCATTCCCTGAACGACCAGACCTTACTGGAGTTCATTTACGAAAAACTCAGTGAAAAAGACGCCCCCATCGAGCGTTTGTGGTTTGAGCTGACGGAAGCCTCCGCCATTGCCGATGTGCAGGCGGTCGCGGATTTCATGCTAGAGATGAAAGAGCTGGGTTGCCGGTTCTGCCTGGGCAACTTCGGCAGTGGACCGAATTCGTTCCAGTTCATGCGTTCATTGCCCGTGGATCTGATCAAGATCGACAGCGCTTTTACCGCGCAGTTGATGTCGAGCCAGACCGACAAGGCCATGGTCAAGTCCATGGTTGATATGGCGCACTACATGAGTCGGGAAGTGATTGCCTCACAGGTTGAATCCCGCGAGGTTCTGGATATGCTGAGGCAGCTGGGTGTGGATTATGCTCAGGGCTTTGTGGTTGAAAAGCCCAGATTACTGACCAGCCTCACCTGATTCGGGAACCCGTCTGTTATGTCCAAACGCCATCCGATCATTGCCGTTACCGGTTCTTCCGGCGCGGGTACCACCACCACCGGTCAGATTTTCAGAAGGTTGTTTGCGGGGGAAGATATCCGCGCTGCGATGGTGGCCGGCGACAGTTTTCATCGTTATACCCGTGAACAAATGGCGCGGCTGGCAGCCAAGGGTCAGTTCGGGGAGCGCAACCATTTTGCCCTGGCCGCCAATCATATTGATCGGCTCGAAGCGCTGTTTTATGACTATGGACATACCGGCAACGGACGCTACCGGGAGTATGTTCACGATGAAGACCGGTCGCTGGTTGGAGCCGGTCACAAGCCGGGCACCTTCACGCCCTGGGGGCCGTTGCCGTCAGACACCGACCTGCTGTTTTATGAGGGCCTGCACGGCGGAGTGGTCAGCGAGAACATCAACATTGCCCAGTATGTTGATTTGCTGATCGGCGTGGTGCCCATTGTAAATCTTGAGTGGATCCAGAAAATTCACCGGGACACCAATCAACGGGGCTACAGTCAGGAAGCGGTGGTTCAGACCATCATTAACCGGATGGAGGACTATGTGCACGATATCGTGCCCCAGTTCTCCCATACTCACATCAACTTTCAGCGCATCCCCCTGGTGGATACCTCCAATCCTTTTATTGCCCGGGATGTGCCCACAGAAGACGAAAGCATGGTGGTGATTCATTTCCGCGATGCCACCGATGTGGATCTTGGCTGGTTGCTGCAGGTGATCCCCCAGAGCAGCCTGTCTCGCCACGACACGCTGGTCATTCCGGGGCCCAAAATGGCACTGGCCATGGACCTGATTATCAGGCCCATGGTGCAGAAACTGATGGCGGGCAAAACGTTTGCCTAGGGGTCAGGCAGTCAGGCGACCAGACTGATAGTCGCGCAGTGCCTGCTCGATTTCCTCACGGGTGTTCATCACGAACGGACCGTACTGAACCACCGGCTCGCCAATCGGCCGCCCCGCGATCAGCAACAGTCTGGCGCCAGCGTCGCCTCCTTCCAGCATTATCTCGTCGCCGTCTGCCAGCACGTTGGCGGCGGACAGGCTCAACGCGGTGCGCTCATCGCCGGTGACCAGGTTGGTGTTGCCCTCGTACAGATAGAGCATGGCATTCAAGGCTTCCGGGACGGGCAGGGACACTTGCGCATTCGGCTCCACGTGAATGTCGGCGTAAATTGGCTGAGTACTGCTGCGGGTAACGGCGCCGGTGACTTCGGTTCCGCTGACGGTCAAGGTTCCCGCAATCAGTTTCACCGTTGCGCCGGCGTGGGTGAACACCGGAATGTCCTCTGGCTGAATGTCCCGATAGCCGGCTGGCTTCATCTTTTCAGCGGCCGGCAGGTTCAGCCAGAGCTGAAAGCCGCGCATCACGCCGGACTCCTGTTGCGGCATCTCAGAGTGCACAATACCTCGACCCGCTGTCATCCACTGCACACCGCCATTGCGCAGGTTCCCCTGGTTGCCCAGGTGGTCTTCGTGCAGCATGTGGCCTTCGATCATGTAGGTGACTGTTTCGAAGCCCCGGTGTGGGTGGCTGGGAAAGCCGGCAATGTAATCCTGGGGCTGTTCAGAGCCGAACTCGTCGAGCATCAGGAACGGGTCCATGCGAACGGTCTGGCGTTGGCCAATCGAACGTTTGATGCGAACACCGGCACCGTCTGAGGTGTCCAGTGCGGGTATGATCTGTTTCAGGGCGCGGAGCGTCATATCGTCCTCCTTCAGGTTGCTATGCCACTATTAAAGCGGGCGCAAGCCGAGGATGAAAACGCAGAATTCTGGCGGGGCACATCAAAAAAATTGAAGAAGCAGCGGCGGCCGGTTTCGGCCGCCGTTTCAGACGCTTATTCCACGTTGCGGGAATAGAAGATTTCCAGCATCTCCCGGCGTAGCCGGTCTTCAATGGACTGGGCTTCGGCCGGGTCCAGGTCGCCGGCGTTCACACCAAACACGTAGTTGTCCAGGTTGAAGTTTTTCAACATCATCTTGGTATGGAACATGTTTTCCTGATACACGTTCACGTCGATCATCTGATAGGCGTTCTGGGTATCTTCGGTCAGGTAGTTCTGAATCGAGTTGATGTCGTGGTCAATGTAGTGCTTGGTGCCGTCGACATCGCGGGTGAAGCCGCGCACTCGGTAATCGACCGTGACCACATCCGAATCAAAACTGTGGATCAGGTAGTTCAGGACCTTCAATGGCGAAATCAGGCCGCAGGTAGATACATCGATGTCAGCCCGGAAGGTGCTCACGCCATCGTGGGGATGGCTTTCCGGGTAGGTGTGAACGGTCACATGGCTCTTGTCCAGGTGTGCCACGATGGTGTCGGGCAGCGGGCCCGGCGATTCCTCGTTATCGGCTTCGCCGTCGGTCATCTCATGTTCGGCAATCAGCATGGTGACGGAGGCACCGTGAGGCTCGTAGTCCTGGCGGGCGATGTTCAGAATGTTGGCACCGATGATCTTGACCACATCGGTCAGGATCTGGGTCAGACGTTCGGCGTTGTACATCTCGTCGATGTAATCGATATAGGCTTCGCGTTGTTCTTCGGTCTGCGCGTAACAGATGTCGTAGATGTTGAAGCTCAGGGATTTGGTCAGGTTATTGAAACCGTGCAGCTGGAGTTTGGATTCCATGCTCAGCCCCTCCGTATAGTGGAGATGAATGACAGCAGGGTGACGTCAGTCACCCTGCCGAGGCCGCCACCGACTATTGACCAGGTGAGGAAATTGATCACCATTTGCGCAGACCGGCGGAGAAAGTTGCGTATTATGCATACCGTGTGTGTCGTTGAATAGTATCTGCAATGACATTTTTGCTTACGGTGAAGCCGGGCAGGGGTCGGCGCGGGCGGGAGGGCCGGAACCGTTACCCCGCTTCCCGGATTTCGTGGCTGTGGGTGATCTCTACGCCGGCTTTACCGAGCATGATAGAGGCAGAGCAATATTTCTCTGCAGACAGGCTGACCGCCCGTTCTACCTGCTTGTCTTTGAGCTTGTGGCCGGTCACCACGAAATGCAGATGAATTTTGGTGAACACTGCCGGTACGGCGTCGGCGCGCTCGGCCTCCAGTTCGGTGTGGCAGGCAGTCACCTCTTGGCGGCTTTTCTTGAGAATGCTCATCACATCAAACGCGGAGCAACCGCCCACACCCATCAGCAGCATCTCCATCGGGCGCGGCCCGAGGTTTTCACCGCCGTGGTCTGGTGGACCGTCCAGTTGCACGCTGTGGCCACTGCCACTGGTAGCTTTGAAGCTGGCATTGCCGGTCCAGTCGACGGTTGCTTTCATTGGATTCTCCCTGGGCAGTAACAGGTTGGTGGGCGATTTGAGTCAAGAGGTCGGATGCTAGCATAGTCTTGCGTTGCCAGCAGCCGAGCCGTTGCGACCAAAGCCGTATTGCGACCGGATACAACTTGTATCGGCTTTCGAGTTGCCGAATTGTGGCCTTCTTGTTATAAGTTGTTGCCCACATATATAAAAAGCATGAAACCTGCAGGGAAATGCGGGACAGAAAAAAATCAGGAATCGCCAGACTCTCAGGAGGCACATCTCGCATTATGGCTACCATCATCAAGCCGGTTGAGCAGAAAACCAAACATCTGGATTACTTTCTCTCCCAGTGTCACCGTCGGCGCTACCCCGCCAAGAGTACGATTATCTATGCCGGTGACAAAAGCGATTCCCTTTTCTACATCGTGAAGGGTTCGGTCACCGTTATTATTGAAGATGATGATGGCCGCGAGATGATCATGGCCTACCTGAACGCCGGCGACTTTTTCGGTGAAATGGGGCTGTTTGATAACATGGATTCCCGCAGTGCCTGGGTCAAAGCCAAGACCGAGTGTGAAGTGGCGGAGATCAGCTACACCAAATTCCGGGAAATTGCGCAACAGGATCCCCGGGTGCTGTATTTTATTGGTGAACAAATGGCGTCGCGTTTGCGCCAGACCACCCGCAAGGTGGGCGATCTCGCCTTCCTTGATGTCACTGGTCGGGTTGCCCGTACCTTGCTGGACTTGTGCAAAGAGCCAGACGCAATGACTCATCCGGACGGCATGCAGATCAAGATTACCCGTCAGGAAATCGGTCGCATCGTTGGCTGCTCCCGGGAAATGGTTGGCCGTGTGCTGAAGACTCTGGAAGACCAGGGGCTGGTGCGGGTCAAGGGAAAAACCATGGTGGTTTACGGTACCCGCTGACCGCAAGCCGGTTTGATCTCTCTAAAAAGGCCGCTGTGTAACAGCGGCCTTTTTGCGTTATGGCGAAGTCATCAGTATCGGTGGTGGGCGCTGACAAATTCCCTTACGGATCGGGCGACGGCTTCCGGTTCAGTCACCGGTGCCCAGTGCGTTGCATCCAGCTCCTGCAGTGTCAGTTTGCCGGTCCACTGCGCCAGGTGCTCGGTCAGCTGGCGGCCAACATAGGCATCCCGGGTTGGAACAATGACCTGCACCGGACACGCCGCTTTGCGGGGTTCGGGTCGGAGTAACTTGGACAGGAAGTTGGCCCTGTAAAGGTTGACGCCGTATTGGCCGTCGGCTTTTTGTAGCGGGCTGAACTGCGCCTCCGTTACCTCCTCGTGCTTTCTCAGGTAGTCCGGCCACCGTCGGTCAAGGCCGGCTCGCCACAAGCTTTCCGGAAGCAGCGGTAGCTGAAACATCAGCACGTACCAGGAGCTGGCAAGTTGTCGTAGTACTTTGCCAGTGCCTCCGGAACGGAATGCCGTGATCTGGTCTCTGATCCAGTACCCGACGTGATCCAGGCATGGGCCAGAAATGGCCGTGTAGGAGCGAATGCGTCCGTTCAGCGCACCGGTGGTGACCGTTTCCCAGCTCTGAATGGCGCCCCAGTCGTGGGCGATCAGGTGGAAGGGTTGGCCGGGTATCACGGCATCGACCACGGCCTTCAAGTCCCTGGCCAGCCATTTCATCCGGTAGGCGCTGGTCGCTGACGGTTTGTCGGAGCGACCGGCGCCACGAACGTCGTAGCGGATCACCAGATAGTCCTGTTTTAATTGCTCGGTCACCTTGTCCCAGACGGTGTGATTGTCCGGATAACCATGCACCAGTACCAGAGGCGTGTGATCGGGGTTTCCTTCGGCTTTGGCATACAGAATCAGGTCACCGCTGGTGACCCAGTGCTCACGTTCAATGCTCACGTTGATTGCAACCCTGTGGGACGAATGAAGTCCGGTTACATTAGCGGTATCGAACGGTCGACTCAGCCGCTAAACAGGCCAGAAACCATGCCGGTGGTGTCAGTTTGAGCCTGGGCGGTCTGGCTCTGGGGCATAGCCTGGCCAGGCAGACATTGCAGAAGAAAGTGCCAGACGTCGTCAGCGTTGGTTTCATTGAGCATTTCATGGCGGCCGCCATCAAACAGTCTGAGCGTTACCTGATGCACACCGGCCTCGCGGATAGCCTGAAAGTGCTTGCGGATACCTTTGCCTTTCTCACCAACCGGATCGTCGGTTCCGGCGAACAGGTGAACGGGCAGGTCTGTGCGCCAGTGCCGGGGGTCGATGCTCAGCATGCCTCCGATGAAATCCTGCCATAAACCGACGCTGCACTCTAAACCGCAGTGAGGGTCCGTAAGATATCGGTCAACCTGCTCGGGGTCACGGCTAAGCCAGTCGCAGGTCGTTCTGGCCGGCTGAAACTGGCGGTTGAACTTGCCGAAGGTCAGCTTGCTGATGGTCTTACTGGGGTGGCGTTGGCCGCGCAGCATTCGTATAAGACTGACCAGTCCCAGTGACACTTTCAGCTGACTGCGGTGGATGCGATTGGTGGCGCTCAGAATCAGGGTGTCGATGAGGTCACCATGCTGCTGAATGTAGCTCTGGGCAATGAACGAGCCCATGCTGTGGCCAAGGAGGGCCACAGGACAGCCTGGAAATTGTGCTCGGGTGTGGCTGACCACCTGGTGGAGGTCTTGCACCACCCGATGCCAGCCCTGACGGTCAGCGTAGTGACCCGGATGGGCGCTGCCCGGGCCGTGGCCACGATGGTGATAGGTGACGACGGCAACGCCCTGGTCAGCTAGCCAGTGTGCCAGACCGGCATAGCGGTCGCCGTGCTCGGCCATGCCATGGCTGATCACCAGACAACAGCGGGGCGCCAGATCCGGCTCGAAAACCGTAACAGTGATCTGGTGGTGGTCAGTGCTGGTCAGTTGCAGAGTTTGCTTGCGCATGGTCCGGGCCCGGTTCCTTTGCGGCCGGGCGTTGCCACTCCGGCGGTTTCCATAGATGTTGGAGTCGAGACAATAATCCGCCGGGTTGGCGCATGTCGCGGAACAGGTCCACGTATTCGTGAGTCCAGAGCACAATCAGGTTATTTGAGGCCACCGGACGGGTAATGCCGTATTCGGGCGGTTCTTTGGCATCTTCATCAACAAAGGTACCGAATAGCCGGTCCCAGAGGATCAGCGTGCCGCCGTAATTGCGGTCAATGTAACCGGGGTTGCGGCCGTGGTGCACCCGGTGGTGACTGGGGGTGTTGAATACCGCTTCGACAGGGGCGGGCAGGCGCCCCACCAGAGTAGTGTGGATGAAAAATTGGTAGACCAGCGATAAGGCATAGGCCACGCCAATCCAGACTGGATTGAAGCCGATCAGCGCCAGCGGCAGATAAAACATCCACATACCGTTGAATATGTTGGTGGCGTTCTGACGCATGGCGGTTGAGAAGTTCATGCGTTCGGACGAATGATGGACCACGTGGGCCGCCCAGAACCAGCGCACACGGTGACTGGCCCGGTGCATCCAGTAAAAACAGAAATCGACGCCGACAAAGGTAAGCACTGCCGTCAGCCAGTTCAGTTCCAGCTCAAACAGACGGTAGTGGTAGCACAGTGCGTATAGGGGAAACGCGATGATGCCGGCAAACAGCAGTTCTGTGGTCTGATAACCGGCACCCAGAGCGAAGTTACGAATGGCCTCGCGAGTGTCCATCAGGGCAGGATCGTGGCGGATCTTTAGATATTCCCAGATCGCCACACCAATGAAAATCGGAGTGGCGACCACAAAAATCAGCTGTCGCTCATCCAGCGCCAACCAGGGCGCCAGTACCTGCCAGATTGCCAGCAGGCCGCTGTCTTCCAGCACCGCCTGCATCATGTCCATCAACGCCATAGATCAATCCGCTGTAGTTCCTGTTATTGGCCATCATGGCACAACCACGGCAGATCTCACTGTCCTATTGCGCCAGCAACACTGGCCGTTTCCGACAGCCAGTTTTGGTTACCGATGCTTCTGGTAAATCCGGGCGATGGACTCCAGTTTAGGCTGCCAATCGTTCAACCAGGCTTGCACCGGCTTGGGAATCTTCGCCGGTTTGGGCCAGGGCACAGGATACTGGGAAGGTTGAAACAGCGGCGCCAGCAAGCCGGCCGCGGCAAGGTCGGCCCGGCTAAATTGTTCGCCTGCCAGGTAGGGGCGCTGGCCGTAAATTTCAGCCAGCTCGGTGACCAGATCTTCCAGAGTTTGCTGGGCGGCATCAGCTGTTTTTTGATTTATTTTCATCCAGTTACGCATAATCTCATCAACCCTGCTGAAGGCCAGACTGAGCGCGATGCGATTGTAGAAGGGCGTTCCCGCAGCCAACAGGGGAATCACCACCTTCGGGCGCTGGAGAAAATAGTGGTACACCCAGGTGCGAATGGCGGGCCCTGCCAGCTCATCCAGCTTCTTCTCCCAGTCCAGGGCCTGTTGCCGCAATGCCGGATCGTCCGGAGTCAGGGTGGGTTCGGGGAACGCCTGTTCCAGATAATCGATGATTTGCGCCGAGCCCTGAATAATCTGACCATCGTGATCCAGTACCGGCACCGAGGATTCTGCCCCGGTCATCTTTTTAATGGCTTTGACGTGCTGGCCTGGCAGCAGATTGACGGTTTCGTATTTGATGCCTTTGTAATCCAGCGCCCAGCGAACCTTTTCGCAGTAGTGGGAAATGCAGAACTGATAGAGCTTGATGGCCATGGTGGAGCTCCCGGTTTCGGAATGACGCAAGATTAACTCTAATGTCACCGAATTCCCAACCGGTGAGGCGTAGAATTTGAATGACATTCATTATTACAGGGGATTGTATGAATCTTGCGAAAAATATCCTGGCGATGCTGCTGGTCACAGGATCGCTTTGGGGCTGCTCACTGTCTCAGGAACGAGAGGCGGGAAAAAGGATCGTCCTGGCGGGAAGTCAATGGCAGGTTCAGGATATCGATGGCCAGCCGGTTGAAGCTGACAGTGATGTCACTATTCGTTTTGCGGAGGAGGGTCGGGTCTCTGGCAACTCCTCATGCAATGTCTATCAAGGTGGCTGGAGTGCAGACGGCAGTCAGCTGGAATTTTCGCAAATGGCTGCCACGCGGATGGCGTGCCCGGAGAATTTGATGCATCAGGAAAACCGGTTCTTGAGGGTGCTGGGTGATGTTCAGAATTACCGATTTGAGCCCAGTGGACGATTGGTGCTTGAAACCGTGAACGGAACGAGGATTACCGCCATCCCCTCAGTCATTGACTCGGAATAAACGGTTCTTGCCAGTCCTGGCGACTGGCAGCCTGGTTCTCTGTGCTTATAGACGTGGTTTATCGGTTGCAGAATCTCTAAACTACCGATCTGTAGTCTCGAACAACAGAGGACGTGTTCATGTTTATGCGACGAGTTTTGCCGTTGTCCGTCGTGGCCGTAGTTGGCCTTGGGTTGGCGGCCTGCGCCTCTAACCCTCAGTCTGACGGGCTTTCCGAATATGGGAGTTATCGCTGTGGTCAGCTGGACATCCGGATCACTGGCTCCGAAGGCAGTGATCTGGTGGGTCTGGAATACCTGAATCGACGAGTGCTTCTGAAACCTGCAGTGGCTGCCTCCGGGGCGCTTTATGTCGCGCCCGGCGACCCCGATACCCGGTTCTGGGGTAAAGGCGAGCGGGGCACCTTGACCTTGCGCGGACAGACCTACCCTGAGTGCCTTGAGCCGGGCGCTATCGAGACGTCATTTCGAGCGATTGGCACTGAGCCCTTCTGGTCGGCCCGGATACAGCAGAATCAGATGACTCTGAGCCGTCTTTACGATCAGGAAGTGATCGACGATATTGCCCTGACGGAAACCCTCGCCAACCGTCATGGTCGTGCCTACGAGGCGGAGTTTAATGGCCAGTCTCTGGAGTTCCGCATTGCCCATCAGTTGTGCGAAGACAACATGGCCGGGGCACAATACCCGGCTCAGGTGCGGCTGACCATCGATGGCGAGACCTACGTCGGCTGTGGGGGTGATCGGGAGCGTTTGTTCCGGGGCGCGGAGTGGATAGTGGAAGACCTGGCCGGGACCGGAATGATTGATCGCTCCCGGATGACCGTGGAGTTTCTGGCGGATGGCCGGGTGGCTGGCCAGGCTTCCTGTAACCGTTACATGGGCAGCTATCAGCTGACCGGAGAGGGTCTGTCTTTCGGTCAGCAGGCGACCACCATGATGGCCTGCGCGCCGGCGTTAATGGAACAGGAGCGCCGGTTTCTCGGCCTTATGTCGGAGGTTGTTGATGGCCGGATTGGCCGCAACGGCGAGCTATTGTTGCGGACAGCCGCCGGCGACACCATCACAGCTTTTCGGTCAGACTCGGAAAATCAGTAAGTGGAGGTAATAGCCGTGAGACGGTTATTGTCAATTAACTGCAGCATTCGCAGAGTAAGGTCTCAGGTTTAGCCGTCAGAGATCTGAGCATGACCGAACTCCGGGTATTGACCTCCCACAGCGTGATCCCGGCCGAGCAGGCCGGCCGGGATCGCCAGCAGAAACGCCAGCTCAGAACCTTCCTGCCGGAACTGGTTCAGCTTGAACGGCAGCTGGCTGAGGCGCCTGATTTTGTCACCACCCGCGTGGCTGACCGGGTGTCGGTCCGGGGCCTGACTCTGCCCATTTACCGGGTCGACCTGGGCTCGGACAGTCCTGATGTGCCGGTGGTGTTGATGGTGGGCGGTGTCCATGGACTGGAGCGCATCGGTAGCCAGGTGGTTATGGCCTGGTTGGCGTCGCTGATGGCCCGGCTCGGCTGGGACGGCCATCTGGAAGATCTGCTCAAGAAAGTCCACATTACCCTGCTGCCGATTGTTAACCCAGGTGGCATGTATCTGAACCAGCGCAGTAACCCCAATGGGGTGGACCTGATGCGCAATGCTCCAATTACCGCTCAGGACCGCAGCGCATTCATGCTGGGGGGGCAGCGCCTGTCAGCGAAGTTGCCCTGGTATACCGGCGATCCCGAGCAAGGCATGGAGCCTGAGAATCTGGCCCTTGAACGGGTCATCCAGGAACTCCTGCCCGGGCGCCCGTTCAGCGTGGCGCTGGACTGCCATTCCGGTTTTGGCTGGCAGGACCAGATCTGGTTTCCGTACGCGTACCGGCGCCGCCCCATGCGCCGCATCGACTCGGTGATGGCGCTGAAACTGATCTGGGAAAAGGCTTATCCCAACCATAACTACCGTTTTGAGCCCCAGTCTGCTCATTATCTCACCCATGGCGATCTGTGGGATTACTTCTACAAGCAGGTGAACCGCGAGAGTAAAGGCGTTTTCTTGCCCCTGACCCTGGAGATGGGCTCCTGGCGCTGGATACGTAAGCGTCCCAGACAGTTGTTGCGTCTGGACGGGTTTTTCAATCCGTTGGCGCCTCACCGGCATCAGCGGGTGTTGCGCAGTCATCTCAGCTGGATGGATTTTCTGCTCAATGCAGCCGCCAGTCACCACAACTGGTTGCCCTCCGGCGAACAGGAGTCCATGCTCAGAGAAGCCGCGATTATGCACTGGTACAGGGATACTCGATGATATGCACTGGATACTGCTCCGGGGGCTGACCCGGGAACACGTACACTGGGGCCGGTTTCCGGATCAACTGCGTGCGGCGTTTCCACAGGATCAATTTCACCTGGTCGACCTGCCCGGTACCGGCATTCATTATTGCGATGACAGCCCGGCAACGATTGCCGGTATCCGACAGAAGGTGGTGGAGCAGATTCACCACATACCCCGCCCGTATTCGGTCCTGGCACTGTCGATGGGCGGCATGGTGGCGCTGGATTGGGCGCAGCACGTAGAGCATGGTGAACTGCAGCATCTGATTCTGATCAACACCAGCTCCGGATTCAGTCGGCCCTGGCGCCGAATGCAGCCGGGGGCCTGGCCCCGAATTCTGCGTTTGCTCACCCGGCGTGAGCTGTTCCACCGGGAGCGCGATATCCTCAGGCTGACGTCCAATCGGGAACTGCCTTTGAATCTCTGTAAAGCCTGGTACAGCATCCAGCGTCAGCGCCCGGTTAGCTATCGAAATGCGGCGGCCCAGTTGTTGGCCGCGAGCCGCTACAAACCTCAGCCGAAAGCGCCGCTCGCCGATGCACTGTTGCTGGCCAGCAAAGGTGACCGGATTGTGCACTGGCAGTGCAGTGCCGAACTGGAACGGCGCTGGTGCTGGACTCTCAAGCTGCATCCTGACGCAGGCCATGACCTGCCGCTGGATGAACCCGAGTGGCTGATCCGGCAGATCAGGGACTGGCTACCGGGGCGCTGACAGTTGCTTGACGCAACCTTTTTTTGCCGTCACTCTCATCGGTTCAAGCCCGTTAGCTCAATGGAGACAATAACAAGATGAAAATCTTCGAAACCCGATCCGCACCCAATCCCCGCCGGGTCCGCATGTTCATGGCCGAGAAAGGCCTGCTCGAGAAAGCCGAATTTGTGCAGATCGACATCGAAAAGGGCGAAAATCTGAGCCCGGAATTCGTCGCCCGCAACCCCATGAAAAAAGTGCCGGTGATGGAGCTGGACGACGGTACCTGCATTGCCGAAACCATGGCTATCTGTCGTTATTTTGAGGAAGCCTATCCCGATGCCCCAACACTGATGGGCAACACTCCGGCTGAGAAAGCACTGATTGAGCAGTGGTTACGCTGGATCGAGTTCTATTTTTTTATGCCGACGGGCATGTGTTTCCAGCACACCACCGGCTACTTCAAGGACCGGATGAACCCCATCAAGGAATGGGGCGAAGAGTGTGGCAAGGGCGTAGAGAAGTTCATGCAGTTCCTGAATACGCACCTGGAAGACAAGGATTACATCAGCTGCGACCGCTTTACCGCCGCCGACATTAACGCCTTTACCACACTGGCGTTCGCCCGGGTGGTAAACATCCGCCTCAAGCCTGAGCAGACCAATCTGCAGGACTGGTTTGAGCGGATCAAAGCCCGGCCGTCGGCACAGGCCTGATTCAGACGTCGGGACCGGCCAGCTCACACCGGTTCCGGCCGTTTTCTTTGGCCTGGTACAGTGCCCCGTCGGCTCGGCTGATCAACTGATCGATCGCCTCGTTTGCGTGGAAGACAGCAACACCAAGGCTTATGGTCTGGGTGTGAGATGTACCATGCATGTCCATCGGAATGTTCTGCATGCTGTCCCGGCACTTTTCCGCCACGATCATGGCACCATGGCTGTTGGTGCCAGGCAGCAACACCAGAAACTCTTCCCCGCCCCAGCGGCACAGGGCGTCCTGTTGGCGCAGGGCTTTGCGGAGCCGGGCCGAGGTTTCTTTCAGCACATCGTCGCCGGTCTCATGGCCCCAGGTGTCATTTACCCGCTTGAATTCGTCCAGATCGGCCAATATGACGCTGAAGGGTTCGCCGGCCCGTTGCGCCCGCGCCTGTTCCTGACGGATCAGTTCCATAAAGGCCCGGCGGTTAAGCAGTCCGGTGAGGGTGTCGGTGGTGGCCATCTCGTTCAGCTGTTCGCGGGAGAGGAACTCGTGAATGGCAATGTTGCGAACAAACATCATCAGCGTGCAAGTCACGAACATGATCAGTGCCGGTCCGATGAATACCGCGACCAACATCAACATCGGCAGGTCGGCGATGATGGCCGCCAGAGCAAACAGTGTGATCGGCAGGAGTGCAATCAACAGCCACTCCCGGAAGCTGCGCAATCCCAGCACGGTGGCTCCGAAAAAGGCAACGGTCATGGCATCGGACACCTCACTGACAATGAGCGGTTCGTATCTGGCGAACAGGAACAGCAGGGACAGCGCCAGGAAGCTCAGGGTCAGACCCATCAAGCGCAGAAAATAGCGTGCTGGCCAGCGTGGGAACCCGGTGTGGTGGTTGATCAGCGCCAGGGCCGCGGCGATGATGACGGGCAGCCGCAACCACAGCTCAAGTTGGCCAAGATCCACCTCATGGTGGTGAAAATAGGTGTGGGAGACGTGGTACAGAAATACCGTTGCCAGCAGCAACCAGGCGCCTCCGAAGACCAGAGCGGATTCCATGCGCTCGCGGTAAGCTTCGAAGGCGGTTTGCCACTTATCAGGAACTGCGGGCCTGAAGGTGGACATGAGCCGTCTCCTAAAGTGATTTGACGATCAATATATTGCAATTCTCAATCAAAATCCCACGCGGATCTACAGTGTTAATGGCCTACCCGATAGTGGGGTGAAAACAGGAAATGGCGATGACAGACGAGAAACGACTAGAACAAGCCCTTGAATTGATTGATCAGGCCAATCTCGCCGATCCGAACCAGGAGCAGGTGGGGTCCGAGACCTTACCCAGGGAATATGCCTATAGTCTACACATGACGCGCTGGCTGTCGGCGTTGGAGCCAGCCGCTTCTGCGCGCATGCAGATTGCCTGCCGGGCCCAGCATATCGAGCGCTGGACCATGCCTCGCGCTGACTATGGCGAGGGGCGCAAGAACTATTACCAGTGGCGCCAGGCCTGTGGCCGGATGCACGGCCGGCGGGCGGCAGAAATCATGACCCGGTGTGGTTATCCGCAAGAAGAATGCGAGCGGGTAGAAACCATTCTGACCAAGCGTGAGCTGCGCCAGGATGAAGATACCCAGCTGCTGGAAGACGTCGCCTGCATGGTGTTTCTGGAGCGTTACTTCGCGCAGTTTTACGATGAAAAACCGGACTATGAACGGGAGAAGTGGCTGCACATTGTGCGCCGCACCTGGGGCAAGATGACGCCCCGGGGCCATGAGGCCGCCCTGAAGCTGGCGGGCGGTTTGCCCGACCACCTTCAGGACCTGCTACAGGAAGCGTTGGCCGGCTGAACCGGCGATGGGCGTTGCGGTCAGAACTGAACGGGCTGGCGGGTTTCTACCACGTCGCCGTTCTGGTCTTGCCAGGTCAGCTGCAGTTCACCCGTCTGCTCCGGCACTATGCGGAACTGGACATAAGGGTTGGCGGAGGTGCCGGTGTAGAAGCGGCTGCTGAAAACCTTCTCACCATTCAGAGTAGCGGTCAGGGATTCCACCAGTTGCTGCTCGACCTCGTCAGCACTTTCGCCATCCGGTCTCAATCCGGTTTCCATGGGATGGTTGATCAGGGTGCGGACCGTTAACGGCTGACCTTTGGATGCCTGGCCGGCAAAGGCGACGCGAGGATTCTGCATGGTCATCGCTGCCTGCTCACCGGTGCCCACCAGACAGCCGCTGACGGTTACCCGTACGTCTCGGGTCGCAATAAATGCACGATCCTGACTGGTAATGGCCAGTGCCACCACTTGCTGGCTCTCGCTCAGACGAACACGGGTGGCGATATCCACGGACGTGGTGTGTGCGCTCAGGGAGTAGTCGGCCACTTCCGGGCGGGGATTGCCGGGCGCAAACAGCCGAACTGTCTGGATGTGTTCACCGGGCTCCAGATTGCCGGTGAACTTCACGGCAAGGTTGACGCTGCTGCCGTCTTCGGCCACCAGGGGTAACTCAAGCGCCAATCCCTCCAGCACCGGCACCCTGCCATCGAGCGCGGCCATCACCGAATCTTCCCGCTGCCAGCGTTGGTCAGCGACAGCGGTGGCGGTCATCAGAATAAGCAGAAAAGTGCCAAGCAGGGCGCGTGCAATCATTGAAACCTCTGTGTGCAAAAAATCAGTCAACTGATCCCGTCAGCTCACACCGCATCAAGGAGTATCTGGGCCACTGACGCGGACAGCAAGCCGTGCGCCGCCCACTATACCCGCAAGCACCAACACGCTGGAAATCGCCAACGTTGAAAATCCGCTCAAACCTTGCCCCAGTGTGCAGCCGACCGACAGAATGCCGCCCACGCCCATCATTATTCCGCCAGTGATGGCCCGCCCGGTATGATCGGGGCCATTGAAACTCTGCCAGCGAAACTCGCGGGTCAGCAGCGCCATCAGCAGACTGCCAATCACCACGCCGGCCACCACGGAGACGCCAAAGCGCAGGGACGTCCCCGTCGACAGCATCAGATACTGAAGACCGTCGCCAATCGGTGCCACGAACGTCAATGACGCCAGCCGTACCGGATCAAAATCGTCGGCGCCCAGCACCCCGGTGATCCACCAGCCGGCAGCGACCATCAAACCGATGACCAGTCCGCCCAGCCAGTCCCGCGGTGAGGAACGAAGCGCTTGGGATGAGACGACCCATACCAGCAATACGAGCGACAACAGGCTGGCGATCACCAGTCTACCGGTGGGCGGGTCCAGTCCGAGGGGGCTGGTCAGCACCGTCAGGTCGGTGGCGGGCAGCGATAGCCGGTACAGGTCTTCCAGCCAGAGTCGGAATCCGGCCAGAACACCAGACATGGCCATGTACGCCGAGATGCCAAGCACCAGCAGTACCAGCAGGGAGCGCAGATTGCCGGTGCCCAGCAGCACCAGCGATCGAGCACCACAGGCATTGGCCAGTGTCATGCCATACCCGAACAGCAGGCCACCGAGGATCAGTGCGATCACCGGCAGCCCGTTGGGATGATAAGGCGTTCGTTGAAGATCAATACCGCTGTACCAGGCCAACCCCTGGCTGGCGATCAGGGCGACCGCCATGGCCAGAGCGAAGGCTCGCAGCCGGCGGCCATCGTTCTGCTGCCAGCGGTGCACGAGGCCCCGCAGCAGGCAGAACCGGCTCCATTGGGCGATCATGCCGTAGCCTAGGCCCAGCAGAGCCCCGGCCCAGAGTACGGCGCTCAAGTGATCAGCAAACAGGCTGCTCATAGGGTTGCCTTAGCGCCGAGTGCCCCAGGTGTCCTGGCTGATGGCGTTGTACCAGCCCACCGCGTATTCGGCTTCCAGCTTACGCACGGTGGCACTGGCGTCGGTCGCGCTCACGCCGCCCGAGGTTTCCGAAATCAGGCCTTCCTGGATTTTGTACACGGCCGCCACGGAAATGCCGTATTCCGGGTTGATCAGGCTGTAACAGGTGTTGGCCCAAGACGGCTCCAGCGGCCGCTGACCTTCCAGGGAGGCGATGATCGCCGCGGCCGCAACCTTGCCTTGGGCGTTGGCCGCAAAACCGGATTTCGGCATGGGCGCGGCCAGAGTCGCGTCACCCACTACGTAGATGTCGTTCACCTGAGTGGACTCAAAGGTCATCGGATCCACCGGCACCCAGCCGGACTCGTTAGTGACTCCGGCCCGGTCGGCAATGAAACCGGCTTTCTGGGGTGGTACCACGTTCAGTACCGAGGCCTTGTGAATGGTGCCAAATTCGGTTTCCACTTCACGTTTCTGGGCGTCGACCCGAGTCACCTTGCCGTCGCCGGAAAGCCCGACCCATTCAATCCGGTCACCGTGAACCTCGTTCCAGCCCTGCATGAACAGGCCCTGTTTGGAGAAGTTGTCCTTGGCGTCCAGAATCAGCACCTTGGAGCGCGGCTTGTGCTGGCTCAGGTAATGCGCCACCAGACTGGCCCGCTCATAGGGCCCTGGCGGGCAACGGAAGGGGTTGGCCGGGGCGGTCAGCACAAACACGCCACCGTCGTCCATGGCTTCGATTTGTCTTCGCAGTAGACGGGTCTGGTCGCCGGCTTTCCAGGCATGAGGGGCGTGTTCCGCCGCCGCCTGATCGTAGCCTTCGATGGCGTTCCAGCGGATATCAATACCTGGTGACAGCAGCAGTTTTTCATAACGGACGCTGCCGCCATCGCCAAGGCTCACGGTGCGGGAAACCGGGTCCACGTCCTGCGCAGTGGTGTGAATCACCCGAACGCCCAGTGCGCGCAACTCGTCGTAGTTGTGGCTGATGCTGTCCATGGAGCGCATGCCCGCCAATACAAGGTTGGAGAACGGGCAGGTATAAAACACTTTGTTAGGCTCGATCAGAGTTACGTCGAGCTGTGGTGCGCTGCGCTTGAGGTACTTGGCCGCCGTGGCCCCGCCAAAGCCGCCACCGACAACCACTACCCGGGCGGACAGCTCTTTACTGCCGCCCAGACTGCTGCAGGCACCCAGCAAGGGTAGTGCGGAAGCGGCCCCCATCAGCTTGAGCAGATCACGACGGGACGAGGTCAGGCCCTGGTTTTTGATGCTTTTATTGGTCATGGTCTCGATTCTTCTGTCGTCAGTGGGATCAGCGCTGCTTGCTGGCGGCGTCAATGTTGGAGAAATACTGGGCCAGTGCTTTCAGCTCTTCGTCGGAATAGCCTTTGGCAATCCGCGGCATAACCGTGGCACGGGTCTGTTCGTCGTGTTTGAAATCAAGCAACTGAGACTCGAGGGCCGTCGCTGGGCGGCTGGCAATGGCCGGAATGGCACCGGCCAGCTTGCCGTCAGTACCGTGGCAGTTAGCACAGGAAGCCGCCAGCAAAGCCGTTTGGGCGCTGGACCGGTCGTCGGCAAAGGCCAGTGTAGCCGGGATCATCAAGGCCAGGGTAAGAGCGATTCTGGTGTTCATTGGTTGGTCTGCCCGCTTGTTAGCACGTTGTTTTGATAGCTATTTTAATGAGTTTGGCAGGCCAGGTGCCAATAACAAGGCGACATATCTTATTTGTTTTTTGGTTATTAAAAACCCGGCCATAGCCGGGTTTAAATGAATAACCGATGATCCGAACCGCTCAGCCAAATAGTTCGCGCAATTTCTCGCCGGGGTCTGGCGCCCGCATAAAAGACTCGCCCACCAGATAACCATAAATGCCCTGCGCGGTCATCGCTTCCACATCATTCCGAGTCATGATGCCGCTTTCAGTGATGGTCAGCCGGTCGTGGCCAATGCGCTGGTGCAGGTCAAACGTGGTCTGGAGAGACACCTCGAAGTTGTGCAGATTGCGGTTATTGATACCCACCAGTGGCGTGCTCAGGGTCAGGGCGTCATCCAGCTCCTCGCCGTCATGCACTTCCACCAGCACATCCAGCCCGATGTCATGGGCAATGCCCTCAAGCTCCTGCATCTGGTCTTTGGTCAGGCAGGCGGCGATCAACAGGATGCAATCGGCACCCATGGCCCGGCTTTCGTAAACCTGGTAAGGCGCGACCATAAAGTCCTTGCGGATAACCGGCAAGCTGCAGGCCGCGCGGGCCGCTTTCAGATAGTCTTCATGACCCTGAAAAAAGTCTTTATCAGTGAGTACTGACAAGCAGGCAGCACCGCCTTTCTCGTAGCTCTCGGCAATGCGTTCCGGTTTAAACGGATCGCGAAGGATGCCTTTGCTGGGCGAGGCTTTCTTGATCTCGGCGATCACCGCGGGCCGTTGGGCTTCGATGCGTGTACGCAACGCTTTGGCAAACCCACGTGCCGGCGCTTGGTCACCCGCCATGGCTTTCAGATCGGCGATCGAAACCTTCGGTTTCCGCTCGTCAATTTCTTCCCACTTCCGGTCAACGATTTTCCGAAGGATGGTAGGGGTCTTGTCTAAATGTCGTTCAGTCATATCAGGCCCGTATAAAGTTTGCGAGAGCCGGTGGGGACTCCCTTCCGAAACTGTCTGCAGCCATGGATGGCTGCAGCCAAGCCCTACAGGGACGTATTCACGGGCGTGTTTCGGAAGGGAGCNNNGGCTCGCCCGGCTCAGTGATTAACAGGCCGGGCGCTCAAAAACATTGTGAAAAATCAGCCAGCTCAGACATTTTGCCTGCCGCCAGGCCAGAACCCATGGCATCCAGAGCCATGTCGACGCCTTCTCTGGTGGTTCGTGCCAGGCCGGCAATATAGATCGCCGCGCCGGCGTTCAGGGCGATCATGTCGCGGGCTTTTTCGGTGGTGTCGTCATGATTACGACCGAAAGCCGCTCGGATCAGCTTCAGGGATTCTTCGGCGCCATCCACCGACAGGCCCACCAGCGACTGGCTCTTGATACCAAGGTCTTCCGGCGTCAGATCGTACTCGGTGATTTCGCCGTTTTTCAGCTCCGCCACGTGGGTAGACGATGCCAGGCTGATTTCATCCAGGCCGTCTTTGGAATGCACCACCATGATGTGCTCGGCGCCGAGCCGTTGCAGCACTTCCGCCATCGGCCGGCACAGTTCGCGCGAGAAGACGCCGATCAATTGACGCTTCACACCGGCCGGGTTGGTCATCGGGCCGAGGATATTGAAAATCGTGCGACAGCCCAGTTCCTTGCGGGGGCCAATGGCGTGTTTCATCGCACCGTGGTGGGAAGGCGCAAACATGAAGCCGACGCCGATCTGCTCTACGCATCGGGCCACTTCCTCCGGCTTCATGTTCAGGTTGATGCCGGCTTTCTCGATCAGATCGGCACTGCCGCTCTTGGATGATACGCCCCGGTTGCCGTGTTTGGCGACGAACCCGCCGGCGGCGGCCACCACGAATGAGGCAGCCGACGATACGTTGAACAGATTGGCACCGTCGCCACCGGTGCCGACGATATCCACCAATGGCTCGGCGTTGACGGTCACGCCGGTGGCCAGCTCGCGCATGACTTCGGTGGCGCCGGTGATCTCGTCAATGGTTTCACTTTTCAGGCGCAGGCCCATCAGGAAGGCGCCGATTTGGGCGTCGGTGGCTTCGCCCTTCATCACGATGCGCATGACGTCTTTCATCTCTTCCCGGGACAGGTCCAGGTTGGACGCGATGCGGTTGAGTGCTTGTTTCATGTCCATGGCGGTGGCCTCTTGTTATGTTCTCAGGAAGTTGCGCAGCAGTTCATGGCCCTGTTCGGTCATGATGGACTCGGGATGGAACTGCACGCCTTCGATTTGTAGGGTCTTGTGGCGCACGCCCATGATTTCCTCGATGGAGCCGTCGTCGTTGCGGGTCCAGGCGGTGACTTCCAGGCACTCCGGTAGGGTGTTCTTGTCGATCACCAGGCTGTGGTAACGCGTCGCCTGCAAGGGGTCGTTCAGGCCCCGGAAAACGCCGGTGTCTTCGTGGTATACCGCCGACACCTTGCCATGCATGACTCGCCCGGCCCGGATGATGTCGCCGCCAAATACCTGGCCAATGGCCTGGTGGCCCAGGCAAATGCCCAGAATAGGCAACTTACCCGCGAAGTGGCGGATGGCGTCCATTGAAATGCCGGCTTCGTTCGGGGTGCAGGGCCCCGGGGAGACGACCAGGCGTTCTGGCTTCAGCGCCTCGATCTGCTCGATGCTGATTTCATCGTTGCGGTATACCTGTACATCCGCACCCAGTTCCGCCAGGTACTGAACGACGTTGTAGGTAAAGGAGTCGTAGTTGTCGATCATCAGCAGCATAGCGATGTTAACCGTCCGTTTGATCAGTGGATTGTATCGCCATGCCGGCGGTGTTGCTCTCGATATGTCTCACAATAACCATAGCCTGGAGCGAAGGGTGAACAGGACAAGGATTATTGCAGCCCGCCGGCCCCGGTACAATAACGGGTTGCCGGGGTGAAAAGTAACCAGATCCGGGGCTGGGCTCATTTCAGCAACGCGATCGACTTTATCAGAGCGTACACCGGTTTGCCGGTTTCGAGCTGAAGCTGGCGCATGGCCCGGGAGGTGATTTCCGCCAGTAGCAGTTGGTGGTCCCGGGTTCGGCAGGCCACCACACAGCGGTTAGCTTTGGGCGGATCAATGCGTTCAATAGTCACCTGAAGGTGATTCTGGATGCTGATATGCTCCGGGCTCACCAGCGACAGGCTGACGTCTCTGGCCAGAATGCGCAGCCGCCGGCAGTGATTGGCTGGGGGCTGTTCCACACTGGGCACCCAGAGCCGCGCTTCGGGTGGCCCGAAGGGCCGAACACCGTCCTCTTCGACATCGCCCAGAGAGCCTTCCAGTACCGATACGGCACCAGAGTCCTCGAACAGGGGTGAATCCGGCCTGGCCAGCGATTCGTGCAAGGTTTCTATCCGCTGTATCTGCCCGGCCTGCATGAACACAACCCGGTCTGCCAGACGCCCGATTTCGTCCGGGGAATGGCTGACCATGATGATCGGCACGCCAGATTCGGTTGCCATGCGTCCAAGAAATGGCATGATTTCGCGTTTTGTCTGAGTGTCGAGGGCGGCCATGGGTTCATCGAGCAAAAGAAGTTGCGGGCTGATCAACAAGGCTCTACCCAGAGACACCCGCTGGCGCTGCCCCCCGGATAACTGATCGATACGCCGGCTGAGTAAGTCGTCAATGCCCAGCATGGCGGTCACTTCGGCTGGGTGCAGGCGGCGTAGGGCAGCCGGCGTGCGTCGGTAGCCATAGAGCAGGTTGTCCTGCACCGACAGGTGCGGCAAAAGGCTGTGCTCCTGAAACACCAGTCCGATACGCCGTTGGTGCAGCGGCACAAAGCGCCGGCCCTGCTGCCAGGCCTGATCACCAAAGCGCACGCTGGCACCTTTGACCCGCTCAAGGCCGGCAATCAGGCGCAGCAGGGTGGTTTTGCCGCAGCCGGACCGGCCAAACAGCCCGGTCACGCCCTCCAGCGGTAATTCGTGGTCAACCTTGAGCTCAAAGTCGTCACCCAGTCGCAACCGGGCCTTAACGTGAATGGTCATAGGTTGGCCACCCGGAAGCGGCGGGTAATGCTGTAAACCACAAACAGAGTCACAAAAGCAAAGATCAGCAGCATCAGCGACAGGCTGTGGGCGGCGGCGTAATTCATGCCTTCGGCATGGTCGTAAATCAGCACGGACAATACCTTGGTTTCACCGGGGATGCTGCCGCCGAGCATCAGGATGACGCCGAACTCACCCAGGGTGTGGGCAAAGGTCAGGGTGGCTGCGACCACAAAACCGCCGCGGGTCAGTGGCAGGATCACCGTGCGAAAACGATCGAGGGCGCCTGCGCCGAGGCTGCTGGCTACCTCGACAGGCCGGCGGCCAAGGTTTTTGAAGGCTTCGGTCAGCGGCTGCACGGCAAAGGGCATGGAGTAGATGACCGAGGCAATCAAAATGCCTTCAAAGGTAAACGCTAGGTGATGAAAGCCCAGATCTTCGAGGGTTTTTCCAACCACGCCGCGCGGCCCCAGGGCCAACAGCAGATAAAAGCCAAGCACTGTGGGTGGCAGCACCAGGGGCAGGGCGACGACGGCCTGCACCACCACCCGGCTGTGGGAGCGTCCGTTGGCCAGCCACCAGGCGAGGGGTGTGGCCAGCACCAGCAGAATAAGGGTGGTATAGAGGCAAAGCCTGAAGGTGACTTCAATGGCCTGCCATTCTGCGGGTCCGAGTGTGAACATGAACTTCCCTTACTGCCATAGTCGGGTCGGTGGCCTGGCTTGACCTACTCCGGTATCACAAAGCCGTAGCGGGTCATGACGTTGTGCGCCTGTTCGGTTGCCATAAATTCGGCAAAGGCCATTGCCTCGGATTTCTGGCCGCCGCGCCGAGTGACCACGTAGCCCTGGGTCAGCGGGTTGTGCAGGGCGTTGTCGATCAGGTGATGGTTATGTGTTGCCAGTTCGGGAAAGCTGGCCAGAGACAGCGCAATGATGCCGACCTGCGCGGCGCCGGACTCGGTCATCTGGGCGGTGTGCGCAATATTTTCACCAAACACCATTTTGCTCTGTACCGCCTCCCAGACCCCGGCAGCTTGCATGGCCTCCTTGGCGCGCAAACCGTAAGGCGCGTGGTCGGGTTGGGCGATGGCAATGCGGGTGATGGCGTCGGAGGCCAGATCCTCAAGGGTGAGGCTGGCGGCGTCCAGCGTGTTGCTCCAGATCACGATGCGGCCGATGGCATAGACCGATGGCTCTGTGGTGGTCAGGCCCTCGGCTTGGAGCTTTTCAGGGAACGAGATGTCTGCCGAGAAGAACACGTCGTAGGGCGCGCCATTGATGATCTGAGTGGTCATCTTGCCGGACGAGCCATAGATCACCTCAATGTTCGCTTCCGGGCGGGCCTCACGGTACAGATCAACGATGTCATTCAGGGCGTAGCGCAAATCAGACGCTGCGGCGATCCGCAATGGACCGCTGGCGTGCAGCGTTGTGGTAAACAGCGCAAGGGCCAGCAAGGCGATCAGTTGACCGTATTTGGTGAACAAAGACATTCATGGTCTCCGTGTGAGCGTGAGTGGCCCCGAATACGGCCTCAGTGATCGTAATCGTTATAGGTCATGGCCACGGCCCTGAAAATAGCACGGCCCTTGTTCATGGTTTCCTTCCACTCCAGGCGCGGCACCGAATCGGCCACCACGCCAGCACCGGCCTGAATGTGCAGGGTGTTGTTCTTGATCACGGCGGTGCGGATGGCAATGGCGGTGTCCATATTGCCGTTGAACGACAGATAGCCGACGGCGCCACCGTAGACGCCACGCTTGACTGGTTCCAGTTCGTCGATGATTTCCATGGCCCGGATTTTCGGGGCACCGCTCAGCGTGCCGGCGGGCAGGGTGGCGCGCAATACGTCGAGGCAGCTGGTGTTCTCTTTCAGCCGGCCGGTCACGTTGGAGACGATGTGCATTACGTGGGAGTAGCGTTCCACGATCATCTTGTCGGTCAGCTTGACGGTGCCGGTCTCAGAGACCCGGCCAGCGTCGTTGCGGCCCAGATCAATCAGCATCAGGTGCTCGGCGATTTCTTTCGGGTCAGCCAGCAGTTCTCTTTCCAGTGCGTTATCCTCGGCGTCGGTGGCGCCTCGCTTGCGGGTGCCGGCAATGGGCCGCACGGTGACCTCGTCGTCTTCGACCCGGGCCAGGATTTCCGGTGAAGAACCGACAATGTGGAAGTCTTCCAGGTCCAGAAAGTACATATAGGGCGACGGATTCAGCACCCGCAGGGAGCGATACAGATTCAATGGCGGGGCTTCGAACGGAATCGACATGCGCTGGGAAATGACGGTCTGCATAACGTCGCCGTCCAGAACATAGCCCTTGATCTTGTCGACGGCGGCTTCGAATTTGTCCTGGGTGAAACCGGAGATAAAGTCGCTTTCGTCGACGACCTTGCCGCGCAGATGTTCCGGGGTGCGCGGGGCGTTGGTGGTTTGCCGGTGCAGCTGACTTTCCAGTTCGTCGATCCGGGCCTGGGCCTGTTCGTAGGCGCCGTTTACCGCCGGGTCCACATGCACAATCAGGTGTAGTTTGCCGCGCAGGTTGTCGAACACCACGATTTCATCAGACACCATCAACAGGATGTCGGGGGTGCCAATCCTATCCGGTGGGCAGCTCTTGCGCAGACGCTTCTCGATGTAGCGCACGGTGTCGTAGCCAAAGTAGCCTACCAGGCCGCCATTGAAACGGGGCAGCTCGGGCAGATCGGGAGCGTTGAAGCGCTTCTGGTACTGATCCACGAAATCCAGTGGATCGTCCACCTCGGCCTGTTCGACGATTTCACCATTGCGGCTGATTTCTATGCGGTGATCAAACACCTTCAGGATTTCCCGACTGGGCAGACCAATAATGGAGTATCGGCCCCATTTTTCGCCACCCTGAACCGACTCGAACAGATAGGAATACGGGCCGCTGGCCAGTTTCAGATAGGTGCTCAGGGGCGTGTCCAGGTCCGCGAGCACTTCGCGGTAAACGGGGATACGGTTATAGCCGGCCTGGGCGAGCCCGGAGAATTGCTCGGGTGTCATGTCTCGGTTTCCTGAAGTCGGATCTGCATGTTTACAAGAGCTCACTCAGCGAATCAACCACCGCGTCCGCGCCGAGGCTATCGACGGACGCGCCGAAGTTGTAGCCGTACCGAACCGCGACGCATGGGATGCCTGCCGCCCGGGCGGCGCTGATGTCGGCTGCGGAGTCGCCCACCATAACGGTGGTACCGCGGGTGCCGCCCAGTTTTTCCATGGCGTGCAGCAACGGTGCCGGGTCAGGTTTCTTCACTGCCAGGGTGTCGCCACCCACGATCACCTCGAAGTACTGATCAAGACCAGTTTGTTTCAGCAACGGACTTACAAACTGGTCCGGTTTGTTGGTCACCACCGCCATCCGGCAGCCGAGGGTTTGCAGGTGCGCAAGACAGCCTTTAACATCGTCAAAGACCACTGCTTGCTGGCCGTTCAGTTGCTGGTAAGCGTGATAGAAAATCGCCATGGCGTCTTTGAACAGCGCATCGTCTTTCGGCGTTGGTGGCGCCCAGTCAATCTGACGAGCCAGGGCGCGACGTACCAGAATGCCGGAGCCGTTGCCCACCCAGTTGCGCACGTTGGCCAGTCCAGCGGGGCTTCGGCCCAGGTGCGCCAACATCTGGTCAACGGCGGCCGCAAGATCCGGCGCGCTGTCGACCAGCGTCCCGTCCAGGTCAAACAGGGCAACACCCGGCCAGCGGGCGTTGAACAGACCTTTCAGGCTCATCCGCCAATGACCTTACGGGCCTGCTCCAGTTCTTCGCGCATGGCGTCGATGGTGGTTTTGTAGTCCGGAGTGTTAAAAATGGCAGAGCCAGCGACAAAGGTGTCAGCCCCGGCTTCGGCGATTTCCCGGATGTTGTCTACCTTCACACCGCCGTCGATTTCCAGCCGGATGTTGTAGTTGCTGGCATCGATGCGCTTACGGGCTTCGCGAAGCTTGTCGAGCGTGCCGGGAATGAACTTCTGGCCACCGAAACCGGGGTTGACCGACATCATCAGCACCATGTCGAGTTTGTCCATGACATGGTCCATGTGGCTGAGCGAGGTGGCCGGGTTGAACACCAGCCCGGCCTTGCAGCCGCCGTCCCGGATCAGTTGCAGCGAACGATCGATGTGGTTGGAGGCTTCGGGGTGGAAGGTGATGTAGCTGGCCCCGGCATCGATGAACATGCGGATCAGGTCGTCCACCGGCGACACCATCAGGTGAACGTCAATCGGTGCGGTAACGCCGTGTTTGCGCAGCGCTTCGCACACCATGGGTCCGATGGTCAGGTTAGGCACATAGTGATTGTCCATCACGTCGAAGTGCACTACGTCGGCACCGGCGGCCAGCACGTTATCGACTTCCTCGCCGAGACGGGCGAAATCGGCAGAGAGGATGGATGGGGCAATCAGAAAAGGGTTCATCAGGGGCTCTCTCGATCAGGTGAATTATCGGCTGCACAGGAACCCTGCTAGTCTAACAGTTTGCCATGCTTTTTCGCAGCGTGAGGTACACAGAATTGATACGAAGTCGGGCTAAGCTTTGGGTTTGCGGGTGGCTGTTGATCGGGTTGTCTGCCAATGTGCTGGCTCAGGATGATGATCAGTCGGCGCCTGAAAACAGCACTGAGCGGCTGGCTGAGCGCCGGGCAGCATCGGTGTCTGGTCTGGGCGAGTGGTCGCTGGCCCAGGCCTACCCGGAGCGGGCGGTGTGGCTGGATCTGGAGGATGATGGCCGCGCGCTGGCGATGTTTCAGCCAGAGCTGAGAACGCCGGGCCGAGGTGCGCTGATCGTGCTGGCGGACGAGGGGCAGAACGCCGCTGAGGGATTGTCGGGTCCCTTGCTCCAGACCCTGGCCGAGCGTGGATTTGCGGTGATGACGCTCGGGCTCCGGCCGCCTCCGCAAGGTCTGGTAAGGCGCCGACTTCAGCCCGTCGGACCTGAGGTGGACGAGCAGGGAGATGCCGATGAAGCTCCCGATCAGGCCTCCGTAATGATCGACGTTGCGGCAGACGACGCGCTGGCGGAGCTGGTAGCGGACTATCGCAACTCGATTCGGGAGTTGCTTGATGCGGCTGCCGAGGACATGGCCAGGCGGGGCTATGAGCAGCCGGGCATTGCCGGCATCGGTTGGTCAGCCGACTATGTAACAGGGTGGGCGTCGGGGCGTGACTCGCTCGCCGGAGTCATCTGGCTGGCTCCGGCTTTTCCGCCGGACCGACTGGCGGCGCTGCCGGAATTGCTGGCCGCGGAGCGGTCCTGGCAGGTGCTGGATCTGCACGGCAGCGAGGGCCTTGCTCGCCGCCACGGGGTGGCGCGGGCAGCGGCCCTGGGGAGGCTGCAGGTTGCTGGCTATCAGCGTCAGGCCGTGGCCTTGGCAAACCCGCCCGAAACGTCCGATGCGGATCGTCTGGCCGGTCGCATCAGCGCCTGGCTTACGCGCTGAAGGAAGATCACGGCCCGCCCCACGGCTATGGGCGGTGCCTCATTACAGGGCGCGGTTCCGCTTTTTGATCAGTTCCCAGGCTTGCTGGTAGCTCAGCAATTGATCTTTGGCCATGGCCATCTCTGACGGTGTCAGTTTCTGCTGGGCGAGTTTGTCCGGGTGGCAGGCAGACACTTTTTTGCGATAGGCGCGCTTGATTGTTTCCATGTCATCTCTGCGGGTAACACCCAGAATCAGACAGGCTTGCTCGTAGGTGGTGGGCTTGTTGACGTTGCGGGTGCTGCGTATCCAGACTTTGCTGGCGTAGCTTTCGAAGATGTCGTCACTCACGGTCATAGGCAAACCAATCCGGTCAACCGCGTCTTCACAACGATAACGTCGAGCCTTGCCGGGCTGCCCCATTACCTGGGCGCCATGACACAGGCAGATCGCCGTTTTCAGAACGGGGCCCGGCCAGAGCCCGGTCATCAGTCTGAGCGTCATGCCCAGGCGTAAGGGTAAGTGGTCGCTGTCTTTGCCCCGCTGGAACTGTTCGATGGCTTTTTTACGTTGCCGGGTCGACAGCTTCAGCGCTTTCATCAAGGATTCGGCATAGCGAATGTCGGCCTCCATGACCCTGCCGTCGGCTTTCGCGATATAGCCCAGAAAAAAGAACAGGGGCTTGCGGCACCAGCCTGGCAGTCTTGCCCGTTCCATCAGGATGCTGGCCTGATGTCCGCAACTGGACAACTCCCGGAGCAGATCGGTAAACGCAGATTCAATCCTTGCCGGTAATGGCGGCGGGCTGGCTTTGGTCATGGTGTCGGTTCGTCCCGGCTGAGCATGTCATCAAGCTGCGTCAATCGCTGTGGCGTGCCTACGTCTACCCACTGGCCGTGGTGGTGCAGTCCCTGCACCCGGCGGTTGGCCATAGCGTTGCGCAGCACCGGTCCGAGCTTGCCAGCACGATCGTCCAGCCCGGAAAACAGGCTTCGGTGCAGCAGGCTGATGCCTGAGAAGGTCAACTTGCTGGCACCGGTTGAGCTCAGGCTGCCGTCCGGGGCCAGCTGAAAATCACCGTCCGGATGCTGATCCGGGTTATCCGCCATGACCAGAATCGCGTCGCAATCGGAGTTGGCAGGGGGCCGTAACTGGTCCAGTGGGAAGTCGGTCCAGATATCACCGTTGATCACCAGAAACCAATCGTCGCCATCCTCGGTCAGTAACGGCAGCGCCCGAACGATGCCGCCGGCGGTTTCCAGTGGCTCGCCTTCGGCCGAGTAGCGAATGTTGAGGCCAAACTGGCTGCCGTTGCCCAGCTGTTGCTCAATTTGTTGCCCGAGCCAGGCATGATTGATCACCACATCCCGAAAGCCTGCCTTGTGCAGGTTCTCCAGGTGATAGTTGATCAGGGCTTTGCCACCGGCGATCAGCAAGGGTTTGGGCGTGTGCAGAGTCAGCGGTCGCATCCGCTCGCCTTTGCCGGCGGCCAGGATCATCGCTTTCACAGCGGGGCGGCCTCCGGTGCAGGCAGCGCGCCGATGCGCTGCTCAACGGCCGGGATGATCACGTCGCAGAGCCACTCGTGGAAGTGGCGCAGGGCCGGCTGCCGGGCGCTGGCATCGCGTAGATAACTGATGGTGCGAGGGATATCAGCCAGATACCCGGTTTTGCCGTCACGAATGGCCAGGCGGGCAAAAATGCCGGCGGCCTTGAGGTGGCGTTGCATGCCCATAAGCTCAAACCACTGCCGGAAGGTGTCCGGGTCGGCGCGATGCAGGCCGGCGTTCAGGCTGGTGATGCGGAAGTATTCCAGCCACTCCCTCACCTTGTCTTCCGGCCAGCGCAGGTAACAGTCTTTGAGCAATGAGACCACGTCATAGGTGATCGGGCCGCGCACGGCGTCCTGAAAATCAATCACGCCCGGTTGCTTTCGGTCGGGAATAATCAGCAGGTTTCGGGAGTGGTAATCCCGATGGACCGTCACCCGGGGTTGCGCCAGGGCGCTCTCTTTCAGCAAACCAAAGGCGGTGTCCAGGAGGGCGCGCTCCAGATTGCCGAGCGGTACCTTCAGATGCTTGTCCAGCAGCCAGTCGGTGAATAACGCCATTTCCCGATCCAGTAATGCTGCATCATAAGGAGGTAGAGCATGGCCGGGTTGCTCGGGTATTTGCCCGATGCGGCTGAGTTCATCCAGGGCCTTCTGGTACAGGCTGTCGGCGTTGCCCTCGGTCAGCGTGGTCAGCATCAATTGATCGCCAAAATCCTCCAGCAGTAAAAACCCGTTTTCCAGGTCTTCGGCCATGATGGCCGGCACGTTAATGCCCTGATCTCGCCAGTGCCTGGCAATGGTGACAAAGGGCCGGCAGTCTTCGTGCTCGGGCGGTGCGTCCATAAGGATGAACGGTGCGCGAGGCTGGCCCGGTGATTCTTGCCAAGTCCTGAAGTAACGACGAAAGCTGGCATCACCGGAAACGGGCTCAGGGCTGGCGGTATCAAAACCGGGAATGTGCCTGACCCATTCGGTCAGCCGTTGCAGACGGATATCCATGGCTATGCAGTGCTTCCTGAGGTTATTGACGAATAGCGAACGTTAGCAGAGGAGTATAAAGAGCGTAAAACGGATTTGCAGCGGTGTTTCCGTTAACAAGGCCTTAGGGCGCGTGTAAACTAGGCATCTGTTTTTTTTATCAAGCCACCATTCATCCGGATCAGGAACTTCGCCACCGTGCCCAGTCGCTACCGTCACCTGTTGTGGTTCAAGCCCTGCTCTCGCGGGCTTTTGCTGGTGATGGCCCTGATTCCGTTGGCGGCCATGGCGGAGGAAAGTCCGGGCCGGGCCCTGAGTGCCGCCGAGATCGACTGGCGCCCGAGAAGCGAGTTGCCGGCAGATGTGCAGGCACAGTTGCCGGCTTTCTGTGATGGCGGCTATTTGCCATCCGGTACGGCCGGCGGCGAGCTGCCGTTGTTTCCCGAGGGTGGCGCCGGCGTGGTGCCGATCGAAGCCAGCGCGCTCAACGCACGTTACGAGCTGGATAGCGAGCTTTACCTGCAGGGCGATGTGCGCATGCGCCAGGGCAGTTTTCAGGCCACCGGATCCGAAGCCCGCTACGATACTCAATCGGGTAAAGTGGAGCTGCAGGGGCCGTTGGTCAGCCGCGGCGAGGGTTTTCTGCTGACGGGCCAGAGTGCCCGATATTCGGCGACCTCTGGCCAGCTGGATATCAACACGGCCACGTTCTTGCTGCACGAATCCGAGATGCGCGGCGAAGCGTCGTCGCTGTCCCGGGTAGGGGAAAACCAGGTGCTGATCAGCGATGGTCTGCTGACTACTTGTGGCCCCGGCCAGAATGACTGGGCCATTGTGGCGTCTGACATCGAGCTCGATCAGGCCGAAGGTTTCGGCTCAGCCCGACACGTTCGCCTGGAGGTGCTCGACACCCCGGTGTTCTATTGGCCGTACATTACCTTTCCCATTGATGAGCGTCGCAAAACCGGCTTTCTGTATCCTCAGTTCGGTTCTTCCAGTGCGGACAGTGGCGGGTTCCTGGCCTTGCCCTATTACCTGAATCTGGCTCCCCATTACGACGCTACGTTGACCCCCCAATACATTCACGGCCGCGGCCTGTTTACCGAGGCAGAGGGGCGTTATCTCAGCCGGTTCGGGGAGTCGGTGCTGCAGCTGGGTTATATTAACGATGATCCTGCCTTTGGCGATGAAAATCCCGGTGCCGATGGCGAGCGCTGGGCGCTGGATTTCAGTACCCTGGCCAGCCTGGGCGGCGGCTGGACCGGCTATGGCGACTACTCGGTGGTGTCTGATGAGGATTATCTGAGTGATTTGAACCGATCACTGGAAATCAATCAGGCCACGCATCTGCAGCGCCGCGGCGGCGTGCGTTACGCGGGCCAGAATCAATACTTTGATGCCTATCTGAACGGTTACCAGACCATCACTGAGCGAATTGCCGATGTCGACAAGCCCTATGCCCAGTTGCCTGAAGTGATTTATGCCGGGACCGCCGGGCTGGGCGCCTTTGAAGCAGGCCTCGAAAGCCAGTACACCTGGTTCTATCGCGACAACGATACGCTCACCGGTCTTGACCGGGCTAACGGTCAGCGGGTGCGGGCCATTCCCGAGCTGGCTTTGCCCATGCGATCGCTGTGGGGTTTCAGCCGGCCGTCGGTGAGTCTCGATTACACCCGTTACGATCTGGAAGATTACGCGCTGGCAGACAGCAGCTTCGACCGCACCGTGCCGGTATTCGAGTGGGATAACGGGTTGTATTTCGATCGGCGCTCAAGTCTGTTTGATATTCCCTACAATCAGACCCTGGAGCCCCGTTTTTATTACGCCTGGGCCGATGCCGATGCGGATCAGAACGATATTCCAGATTTTGACTCCGGCCTGAAAAGTTTCCGTTTTGATCAGTTGTTCCAGCGTGACCGCTTTACCGGGGGTGACCGGGTGGGCGATGCTAACCAACTGACGGTTGCTCTGACCAGCCGCTTCAATGATCTGCTCACCGGCGCCGAGCGGGCCCGGGTGGGTATTGGCCAGGTTCACTATTTTGACGACCGGGAGGTGGACCTTTTCGGGCTGGGGGCCTCGGACCGCAGCAGTTCACCGCTGGCAGGTGAGCTGGTACTGAATCCGATAGACAACCTGGAAATCCGAAGTTCAGGATTGTGGGACCATGACACCGGCAACACCGAAGAAGGCCGCAGTCAGCTGATCTTCCATTCTGAGGACTACCGTTATTTGGCGACCCTGGGCCACACTTACAGCCGCCCGGACGAGCTTGAACAGACCGACATTGGCACGGTGTTCCCGGTAACCGACCGTATCAGTGCTATTGGTCGGTGGGTGTACGACTCAGGCCTGGACCGAACGGTCGGTACCCTGGCCGGCCTTGAATACAATAACTGCTGCTGGAGTGTGCAGGTGGTCCATCAAAACTACCTGACCGATGATGAACAACTGGATAACCGCATCTTGTTCCGGATCGAGCTGAAAGGATTGGGCGGCAGTGGCGGTGCCAACGATAACATTGCGGATGCGATCTACGGTTATGACGAGCGCGAGCGCCGGCGGTTTGGAACTCAGCGCCGTTAAAGCGAACCAAAGCCTGACGGCCCTGTTCCCGGCCGGATGGCGCAGAATACAACGAACCAAGAGGTGACTATGAAGGCGACTTTACGCCACGGACTGACTCTGCTTTTGACGCTGGCCATGATGGCTCTGGCGCTGACGGCCCATGCTGAAAGAAAAGTGCTGGACCGAGTGGTGGCCATTGTCGATGACGATGTGATTTTGCAGACCGGGCTGGAAGCCAGGGTTAATACCATTGTGGGCCGACTCAGCGCCCAGGGCACCGGATTGCCACCGAGAGAATTGTTGGTAGAGCGGGTGCTGGACCAGTTGATCTCAGAATCCATCCAGCTGCAGATGGCAGAACAGATGGGTATGCGCATCAGCGATAACGAGCTGAACGAAACCCTTAGCAACATCGCCCGTAGTAACAACCTTACACTGGCTCAGTTTGAGGAGCAGCTGGCAGAAGAGGGTGTGACTTATCAGCAGGCCCGTGAGCAGATTCGCGACGAAATGCTAGCTGGCCGTGTTCAGCAGCGCCGGGTCGGTAATCGTGTACGGATTACTGACCGTGAAGTGGAGAATTACCTGCAGGCACAGGCTGGACGGGGTCCGGACGCCGCAGAGTACCGGCTGGCGTACATCTACCTGCAGGTAGATGATCCGGGTAACGAAGCCTCGGTTGACGAGGTTCGGGCCAAGGCCGAGAACCTGCGCCAGCAAATTCTGGACGGTCGTGACTTCCGGGAAGTGGCGGTGGCCGAGTCTGATGCGGGCAACGCCCTTGAAGGGGGTGACCTGGGCTGGCGTACCGATAGCCAGTTGCCATCGCTGGTGGCCCCGGTGGTCCCGGATATGGAGGTCGGGGTACCGTCCGACGTGCTCGAGAATAACAGCGGCTTTCACCTGGTCATTGTGATGGACAAGCGCGGTGGCGAGGAGCAGATGGTGATCCAGCAGCATCGCGTGCGTCATATTCTGGTTCGTCCATCAGAAGCGGTGACTGAGGCGGAGGCCGAAACCCGCGTTCGGGATATCTACCAACAGCTGCAGGACGGCGCCAACTTCGCCACTCTGGCCCGGGAACTGTCGGACGACCCGGTGTCTGGTTCCGACGGCGGCAACCTTGGTTGGGTCAGCCCCGGTCAGATGGTCCCGGGATTTGAACAGGCCATGATGGAAGCCGAGGTAGGCGAGATCTATGGCCCGATTCGCTCCCAGTTTGGCTGGCACATCCTTGAAGTTGAAGAACGTCGTCAACAGGACGTGACGGCTGATAATCGTCAGTCCCAGGCGCGTCAGGCAATCTATCAGCGCAAGTTTGAAACCGAACTGCAGAATTGGCTTCGGGAAATCCGGGACGAAGCGTTTGTCGAGTTCAAAGGCGAGTACGCCGATCTGAACCCGGCTACTGAGGAAGACGACGCATCATGAGTAGCCCGGTCATTCTGGCCTTGACCGCGGGTGAGCCGGCGGGCATCGGGCCAGAGTTGTGTGTGCAGCTGGCCGGTGAGCCGCGAGATGCCGGCATTGTGGTAGTGGCGGCTAAACCGTTGCTGGCCGATCGCGCCATCCAACTGGGCCTGCAGGTAACGCTGCATGACTGGCAGCCGGGTCAGGCACCGGAAACCCGCGCAGGCCACCTGTCGGTCTTTCACGTCAACGGCTGCCAAACGACCGTTGCCGGCCAGCTGGACATAGCCAACAGCCAGTATGTTCTGGATACCCTGACCGTTGCCGCTGAAGGTTGCCTGAATGGCGACTTTGACGGCATGGTGACCGCGCCGGTCCATAAAGGTGTGATCAACCAGGCCGGTATTGCCTTCAGTGGCCATACCGAATTTCTGCAAGAGCTCTGCGGCGTTGAGCGGGTAGTCATGATGTTGGTCACCGAAGAATTGCGGGTGGCTCTGGTAACCACTCACTTACCCCTGAAAGAGGTGGCAGCGGCGATCACTCCGGAACGGTTGACGCAGGTGACGCGTATTCTTGATGCCGATCTGAAAACCTTCTTCGCCATTGAGAAGCCTCGCATTCTGGTGGCGGGCTTGAACCCCCACGCCGGAGAAGGTGGCCATCTGGGCCGGGAAGAAATCGAGGTGATCGAACCGACGCTGGCACAACTGCGTCAGGATGGTATTGAGCTGACCGGGCCACTGCCGGCCGACACCTTGTTTACGCCTCACTGGCTTGAGAATGCCGATGCCGTGTTGGCCATGTATCACGACCAGGGGCTGCCGGTACTGAAATATCAGGGCTTTGGCCGCGCCGTCAACATTACCCTGGGTTTGCCAATTGTGCGCACGTCGGTGGATCACGGCACGGCGCTGGATCTTGCCGGTACCGGTAAAGCCGATGCCGGCAGCCTGCACACAGCTATTCGCGTGGGCGAGCACATGGCCCGCAGTCGTCGGGCGGCCAAAGCCGGAGAGTACTCATGAGTAACCAGCACGGCCACAAGGCGCGCAAACGCTTCGGCCAGAATTTTCTGCACGATCCGGGTGTGATCGAACGGATCGTCCGTTCGATTGGTCCCAAGCCTGACGATTCGATGGTTGAAATTGGTCCTGGCCTGGGCGCCATCACCGAAGAAATTCTGGCGGTGAACCCGCGCTTGCAAGTGGTGGAGCTGGATCGGGACCTGATTCCGGTGTTGCGCACCAAGTTCTTCAATTATCCGGAGTTCCGGATTCATGAGGCCGACGCACTCAGCTTCGATTTCAGCCAGTTGGTCACGGACCGCCCCCTGCGCATCATTGGCAATCTGCCCTATAACATCTCAACACCGTTGATCTTCCATCTGCTGGCGCAGTCCGGTGTGGTGCAAGACATGCACTTTATGTTGCAAAAAGAAGTGGTGCAGCGAATGTCGGCCACACCGGGTGACAACAACTACGGTCGCCTGGGCATCATGACTCAGTATTTCTGCAAGGTGCAGCCTCTGTTCGAGGTAGGCCCGGGCGCGTTCCGGCCGGCCCCGAAAGTCGACTCCGCCATTGTCCGGCTGGTTCCTCACAAAGAACTGCCTCATCCGGCCAAAGACCTGAAAACCCTGCAGGCGGTGGTGCGTACCGCGTTCAACGCTCGTCGTAAAACCCTGCGCAAGGCTCTGGCGACGCTGGTGACCGTCGAGCAGCTGCAGTCTCTGGGAATCAACGATGGATTACGCCCGGAGAATCTGAGCCTGGCCGATTACGTACAGATTGCAGATTTGCTGGTCGATGCTGGTGCGGCGCATACCGGAGCTGACGAGGTAAGTAATGACTGACTACGCCATCGGCGATATTCAGGGGTGTTATGAACGCTTGCAGGACGTGCTGGCCAAGGTGGACTTTTCACCGTCCCGGGATCGGCTCTGGGTGGCGGGCGATCTGATTAACCGTGGCCCGTCCTCACTGGCGACTCTGCGTTACATCGAAAGTCTGGGTAGCGCCGCGGTGGTGGTTCTGGGTAATCACGATCTGCACCTGTTGGCGGTCGCGCTGGGTGGTCACAGCCCTAAAAAGAAAGACACCTTGCACGACATTCTGGAGGCGCCGGACCACGACCGATTGATTCAGTGGCTGCGTCAGCAATACCTGTGCGTTCGGGACGAGACTCGCAATCTGGTGATGGCCCATGCCGGACTGCCGCATATCTGGAGCGTAGATCAGGCGATCGCCTGCGCCCGGGAAGTGGAGGCGGTGATCCGTGGTGGCCATGCGCAGGAATACTTCAGCCAGATGTATGGCAATCAGCCCGAGCGCTGGTGTGATACCCTCACCGGCATGGACCGTTGGCGGGTGATTACCAATTACTTTACCCGTATGCGCTTTATCGCGGAAGACGGCAGCCTGGAGCTGACCACCAAAGAATCCGCAGACAACGCGCCGGCGGGTTTCGCGCCCTGGTTTACCTATCCCCGAACGGACGACGTAAAGGTCATCTTTGGCCACTGGGCGGCACTGGAGGGTCATACCGGCAGTGAGAGTTTTATCGGCCTGGACACCGGCTGCGTCTGGGGTGGCGCTTTGACTCTGATGAACCTGGATAGCGGAGAGCTGATTCACTGTGACTGCAGTTAATCCCCCGGTAATGGCGATTCGCTGGGCACTCGCGGTTGGTGCATTCGCGGGCTTGCTGGCGGTCATGGCCGGTGCTTTCGGAGCCCACGGCTTACGCCAGGTGGTCAGCGAGCGGGGTCTGGAGGTGTTCCAGACTGCCGTCAGCTATCAGATGTACCACGCCTTGATACTGGTCGCCGCCAGCCTGATGCCGGCTCTGGGCCTGTCGCGCCGGTTATTGGTGATGGCCTGCGGCTTCTGGCTGGTGGGTATTGTGTTATTCAGTGGCAGTCTGTACCTGCTGGTGTTGTCTGGTGCCCGTTGGCTCGGGCCGGTGACGCCAGTCGGTGGTGTCTGTTTCATGATTGGCTGGGCTCTGCTGGCGGCAGCGGCCCTGAAAAAATAACGGAGGTGATCCGGATCATGCTGGTTCAGGTAAATGGTGAAGGCATGGAACTTCCTGAGGGAGCTACCATCGCAGTGCTGATTGAGCGCCTCACGCTGACCGGAAAACGGTTGGCAGTCGAGGTTAACGAAGACATTGTGCCCCGTAGCCAGCATCCCGAGTTTGCTCTGAACGAAGGCGACCGGGTAGAAGTGGTTCATGCCATTGGCGGCGGTTGATTAAGCGTTCCTTTTGATTGCACCGCGAACGCAACCCTCTTTTCACTGAACGCAGGTAGGTTATGACAGACACACCGCACATCCAGCTCCCCGAAGACAAACCTCTGGAAATCGCAGGCCGGATCTACCAGTCCCGCCTGTTGGTGGGCACCGGTAAGTATCACGACTTGATGGAAACCGGTCACGCCATCGAAGCCAGTGGCGCCGAAATCGTCACCGTGGCCGTGCGCCGGACCAATCTGGGCCAGAACCCGGACGAACCGAACCTGCTGGATGTGATTTCTCCGAAAACCTATACCATCCTGCCCAACACCGCCGGCTGCTATACCGCCAAAGATGCGGTGCGCACCTGTAAGCTTGCTAGAGAGCTGTTGGATGGCCATGATCTGGTCAAACTGGAAGTGTTGGGTGAACACAAAACTCTGTACCCGAACATGCCAGAAACCCTGACCGCCGCAGAAGAGTTGATCAAAGACGGTTTCAAGGTGATGGTGTATTGCTCCGATGACCCGCTGCTGGCCATGCGCCTGGAAGAAATGGGCTGCGTGGCAATCATGCCGCTGGGGGCGCCTATTGGCTCCGGCTTGGGCATCCAGAACCGTTACAACATCCGTTTGATTGTTGAGAACGCCAAGGTGCCGGTGTTGGTGGATGCCGGCGTGGGCACCGCGTCTGACGCCACCATCGCCATGGAGCTGGGCTGCGACGGCGTACTGATGAACACCGCCATTGCCCAGGCCAAAGACCCGATCAGAATGGCCAATGCCATGCGTCTGGCTATTGAAGCCGGCCGTGAGGCCTATCTTGCTGGACGTATGCCGAAGAAGCTGTACGCCAGTGCGTCGTCGCCCATCGACGGCACGTTTTTCTGAATACAGAAGAATCAAAAACCAGAGCGCTGTAGTCCTGTTATGACCAACCAGAAACCCAGCCGGCGGGAGAGCATCCTGCAGGCCCTTGTTGAATTGCTGCAAAACGATCCGGGCGCCCGCATTACCACGGCGGGCCTGGCCAAAACCGTGGGCGTGACCGAAGCCGCGCTGTACCGGCACTTTCCCAGCAAGCGGAAGATGTTCGAAGCGCTCATCGAGTTCGCCGAAGAGGCAGTGTTTTCCCGTTGCCAGGTGATCTTGCAGGAGCAGGGAGATGTGCGGGTGCGTTTGCAGCAGCTAGTGCATCTGGTGCTGGTGTTCGCTGAACGCAATCCGGGTCTGTGCTGTGTGCTGACCGGCGATGCCCTGATGGGCGAAGACGAGTCGCTGCGCAAGCGCGCCTCGCAGTTCTTCGAACGCCTGGAAACCCAGTTCCGGCAGGCTCTGAAAGAAGGCGAAATCCGTCAGAACCTGCGGCCCCGCACCAGTGCGGCCCGTAGCGCCGACTTCGTCATGGTCCTCCTCGAAGGCCGCATTCAGCGCTTTGTGCGGTCGTCGTTTTCCCGCTTGCCCTCGGCCGATTTCGATGAGGCCTGGGCGCTGGTTTCAGAGTCGGTCTGGGGCTGAACTTGGGTGTTCAGCCTTCCAAACTTCAAAAGCTGGGTGCCGAGCCCAGGTCGTAGCCGGAGGCTGACCGCAGGATAGACCGAACCGGTTCCCACACCGCCGGTGCAGAAATCAGTATATCCCGTCCCCAGAGGTCGGCCGGATAGCCTTCCGGCACCTCACCGAAGTGACCCACCGTGGCGCCGGCTTCCCAGGCAATCAGACGGGCCGCCGCGAAGTCCCATGGGCTGACGTTCTCGTAGTAGATATCCAGTCGGCCACAGGCCACCCAGCAGATGTCTAGCGCTGCGGAGCCGATACGGCGCAGGTCGCGGCACTGGTGAATCATGGCATCCAGGCGGCTGATCAGCGGCTGCAGATTGTCCTTGGTGTACGGAAAGCCGGTGGCGAAAAGGGACTGCCGGGGGGCAGTGGCGCCACTGTGGTTGATGGGCATGCCGTTGAGCGTGGAGCCTTCGCCCTTGGTGGCCCGGAAGGTTTCGCCCGGGAAGGGTGCATGCACCACGCCCGCCTGTACTTGACCCTTTTCGGCGTAGGCGATGGACACCGCGACCTGTGGGTGGCCGTAGGCGTAATTGACCGTGCCGTCGATCGGGTCGATGATCCACAGCGGGGTGTCCAGCGACTCTGCTTGAGACAGGTCCGGCATGGTTTCTTCAGACAGAATGCGGTGATTCGGGAAGCGTGCGCGGATGGCACCGGTGATGAATTCATCGGCCATCACATCGGCATGGGTGACCAGCTCGGTCTGGTCCTTGTAGTCGGTGCGCAGGGTGTTCTGGTCCCGCTCATGGTGGATCAGCTCGCCGGCTTCTTTAGCCAGTGCTTCGGCAAAGTCGGTGATTTCCTTCAGCGAAACAGAATCAGACATGACACCCCCGGTTGTTCAATACGTGAGGGTGCCAGTCTACCACGGTGTGGTTACAGGCTCTTCAGCCACGCCTCCATCTTGTCCATCGCCACCATCAGGCGTGGGCAGGCCTGTTTGACAAAGTCGTCACCCAGATCCTGATTGGCGTAATCGCCACCGGCCAGGGCCAGCGCCTGAGTGCCATCGAAGTCGACAAACGCGAGTCGTGCGCCCATGTGATCCGGTACAAAGCCGAAATCGCTGGAGGGCAAAATGGCCACGCCGGTGTCTTCCAGCAGTGCGGTGCAAAACGCCTGGGACGTTTTGATGTCTTTGCGGGCCAGCTGGCTCTGAAAGCTGGAGAAATCCGGGAACAGATAGAAAGCACCTTCCGGCTTCTGCACCACCGCGCCCATGTCGCTCAGGCGACGATACATGTACTCGCCGACGACCTTGAGCACCCGGCGGGACTGGGCCAGATACTCGTCGATGTCTTCACCACCATTGAAGGCGGTGATGGCCGCATGCTGAATGGGGGCGGCGGTGGAGGTGAAGGTCTCGCTGGCGATGATCGCCATGGCGTCTTGCAGGGGACGCAATTCCGGCGGGAAGATGAATGTACCGAGGCGCCAGCCGCCGGCACCGAGCCATTTACTCATGCCGGTGCTGATGATGGTGCCTTCCGGGTAGTAACGGGCGATGGACTTTTGCCGGCCTTCAAAGTGAACCTCACCGTAGATCTCATCGGACAACAGAATGATCTTGTATTTACGGGCCACGTTGGCAATGGCCAGCAGTTGGTCATCGGTATAAGTGCAGCCGGTCGGGTTGGACGGATAGTTGAGAATCAGAATGCGCGGACGCGAGGGGTCGTCACGGCAGACGATGTCGAGCTCTTCTGCGGTTAGTTGCCAGTTGTTTTCAGCGTGGGTGGGCAGCCAGTGTACCGAGCGGCCGATGATGCGGGCCTGGGGCGCGTAAGACACCCAGCTCGGGCGTGGAATCAGTAAATCACCATAGTAAGCCAGCTGCAGAATAAAAAGCAGCTCTTTGGAACCCGGGCCGATCAGTACGTCTTCCCAGGTGCAGCGCATGCGCTCATTGCGGTTGATGTAGCCGGCGATGGCCTCGCGCAGGCCTTTCAGACCTTTGACCGGCAGGTAGTCTTTCTCGTGCGCGTGTACTTTCAGTGCGTCGACCACCCGCTCGGGCACCGGGAACGGTGACTGGCCAAGGCCCAGCTTGATAATGTCCTTGCCTTCGGCCCGCAACTGGTTGCTCAGCTCGTTGATGCGAAGGGTGGCGGAGGGCTGGATGCCCCGTACGTTCAGGTTGATCGCGTAACGGTGGTCGTTTTTGATGTCCATTGTCCCGGTCTGTTGTTGGGGGATGATACCGGCAGTATAGGTAACCCCAACAGCCTTGTGATACGGGCACGGATAGGGGATTGCCGAAGGTTATGGGCGGACGGTGGGCAATCCCCGGAGTTCTGGTGGCTAGCGCTCCTTGATCCAGACTTCCACCCGGCCATTGCGCTGATTGCCGGTGCCACCCACGGGCATGTAATGACCATAGCCGGTGTAGGCAACACGGGGGATTCCCGCGTCATTCAGAGCCCGGCGGACAGACAGCGCTCGCAGTTCCGAAATCATCTGGGCCCGCAGTTCGTGGCTCTGGGTATCGGCAAAGCCAATCAGAAGCAGTTCATCTGCGGATCGTCCCTGCTGCTCAAGATAGTGCTTGATCCGGCGCAGATCCCTGTGAGCCTTGTTGTCCAACTGAGTGCGGCCCTCGGAAAACCGGAAATTGACGGTCAATCTGAGATAATTCTCTGTCAGGCGGCGGAAGGTTTTTGGCACAGAGGCCTCGAACTCCGGCTTCACGGCTATGGGGTTCTGGGAGATGAAGCCAGACTCAGCCACCAGGGCCTGGCCATCGGAGCCGAGCGCGAATTCGATGAGCTCGCTGGCGATCGCCGGTGTGCGGCTGCCCATGGTGTACATGAACAGGCGTCGAGACAACGGATAGTCTTCGCTGGCAACGGTTAGCTGATTGGGTCGTAACGCCGGTGCATCGCCCTCAGAGACCGCCAGGAGTTTGCTGGAACGTACCGAGGCCAGGCCGGAGAAACCAATGCCGCCGGGATCACTGGATACGTCGTCTGACAACTGATCGTTGGATTCGTAGCGTTGAGCTGAGCTATCCAGACGGTAGGATTTGCCGAGCACCAGAGATTTGAACGTGTCCCAGGTGCCGGAGCGATCGTCTCGGGCATACAGGTTGATCGGCCGATCGGTTCCGCCCAATTCGGACCAGTTGCGGATCTGTCCCGCAAAAATCTGGCCCAGGGTATCAATGCTCAGTTCGCTGACGGGGTTGGACGGGTGTACCAGAATCGCCAGGCCGTCAATCGCGATGACGTGTTCGCTCTGTAGTCCGGTGAGATCTGCCTGCGCTTGCACCTGCTCGGCTTCATCGCCTTTCACCGGTCTGGACGAAGCCCAGATGCCGGCCTGGCCACTGGCGAGCGTCCGGAAACCGGTACTGGATCCGTGAGCGGCAACCAATACGCTCAGGCTCTGGCCTTTTGCCGTGGTGCTCAGCACCTGTTCGTTCTCTTCTCCGGTTGGACGACTGCGCACCTCGCCATCACCCATCTGCTGCAGGTATCCGGTTACCAGCATCGGTGCGAGCGTGGCGCCCACGGTATTGGAGCCGTGTATCTCCAGTTCATGGGCCGACGCCTGTGACAGCACCGTCAGGGCAACAAGTGACAGGCAGTGCTTGAGGATTTTCCGTGCTGGCTGTGTCATTTTCTGAAAACCTTCGGGATAACAGATGGTTGGACTGGGGAAGGATGCTTCAGAAATATGACGGTTTGGTTTCAACCTGCTGGATTTCTGGCACTATTATCGGCCTTTTTTGTCATAAAATGTTAAGCAGGCCTCTGAGTGGCTGGTCTGTCTGGCTGATAGTGGCGTATCCGCAGTAACAAAAATAAACAGCGCGGGAATCCGATAATGATAGTGACAATGCCTGAGCATGGCGCATTGCCTGAAGCCCCATCGACTGGCCTGCCTTTCAAGCAGATCTTGTTGGTGGACGACCATGTCCTGTTTGCCCAAGGACTGTCGGGACTGGTTCAGCAAGAGGGGTTGGCGGAGTCGGTGGTTATCGTGTCTTCGGTTGAAGCCGCGACCGACTGCCTGGTGCATCGCCGGGAGTTCGATCTGGTGTTACTGGACCTTGCTTTAGGTGGCGAGGCGGGCTTGTCTCTGTTCGCTCGAATGTCCGTTCATGACCAACTGCCGCCGGTCGTGATCATTTCCAGCAGTGACGACGAATGTACCGTCCGGGCGGCTCGTGCGGCGGGTGCCAGCGGTTTTCTGGCTAAATCGGCCAGCCGCGCCTCGCTGGTTCGTATGATGCGGGCTATCAGTCAGGGGCAGGGCTATTTTCCGGGCGGTGTTGCGCCATTGAATGCCGAGGTGCCATTGACTCCGAGGCAGCTCGAGGTCCTGTCTCTGCTGGCTCAGGGGTTTCCCAACAAGCGTATTTGCCAGAGCCTGGATCTGACCGAACACACCGTCAAAACCCACCTGAAGGCCATCTTTTCACAGCTTGGAGTGCATAACCGGACCGAGTGCGTTAACAAGGCCCGGCGTCTGGGTTGGCTGTAGACGGCAGATCGACCCAGAATACCGATCCCCTTTTTGGATGTGGCTCAACCCCACAACGCCCGTGCATCAGGCTGGTGAATTCCCGCACGATGGTGAGGCCAAGCCCGAGGCCGGGGCAATGGCTCGGGCCACGGCCGCGCACGTAGGGCTGAAATAACCGGTCCTCCAGTTCTGCGGGTAAGCCCTGACCATTATCTTCGATCAGCAGCCGCAGGTGAGTGCCGTGGTTCCGGATTGCCAGATGAATGCTGTCGCAGCCACTGTGATCGGCGGCATTGGCAACAAGATTCTGTAACACCCGCAACAGCAGGCTTGGATCGGCCATAACACAGTGACGGTAGGCGTCTTCCGGGAGGCTCAATCGGATGCCCCGGCTGGCGAGTGTGCAGTCCATCAGGTCGTGGATATCTTGCAGGATGTTGTGCAAGCCTACCGGCTGGATATCTGGCCGGATCATGCCCTCACTGAGGCGAGCGCTGTCAAAAACGGTCTCCAGCAGACGGCGCAGGTGCACTACCGTCTCTTTCAATTGGCCAACCATGGCCGCTTGCTGCTGACTGTCGTGGCTTGGCCTGAGGGTCTCCAGTGTTACATCGATGGCATTCAACGGCTGGCGCAAATCATGGCTGGCGGCAGTGATCAGTTCGGTTTTGCGCCGGCTCTCGTCTTCGGCGGCCTGGTGCATCAGGTCCAGTAGCTGGCGGTCGAGAAAGTGAGCCCGGTGACGGTGATCGCTGATCCAGGCACCGATCATGCCGATGATATTGGCGGTCATCAAAAAGAAACCGTTGGTCAACGTTGTCTCCATCGGTGTGCCCGCCCACCATTCCGCCATCAGATAGGCACCGACCAAAAGCCCGGAAGACAGAGACGCCGCCAGAAACGGCAGGCCCATGGCAAAGTAGCCAAACATCAGCATCAGAATCATGCCCTCGTAGGGCAGGGGGTAAGCCTGCAGCCTCGCGACCACAATAATCGCGATAACACTGAGCCCACCGCCGATGTAGGCCAGGGTATAAAGCTTCTCGAAGGCTTGATCCGAAGGTCTGGCGCGGTGGGCCAGCCAGAGCGTGGTGGCAATGATCGGGCAGCTGATCAGCAGGCGGATACTGGCGGTGATTCTGGCCAGCTCGGGCGGCAGCGTCAGTATGTCAACCATGGCATAGATCACGAAGATCAGCAGTCCGGCAACGGACGCCACGCGTGCCCGTTGCCGGATCATGGCGGAGCGGGTTAATCGATAGTGGCCTTCCAGTGGCGCTGCAAATCGCAGTGATACAAAACCACTGGCTTGCTGGTGTTTGATCTGGTCGGCCGTCATGTCGGGTTCCAGCAGTGTTCGTCACCCGATTGTAATGTGCTGTGGCATTCGGGAGCTATTACATCTTGCCGTCAGGTTTGATCCAGCAGCTTCAGGCGGGCCCAGGTTTGCTCCTGCTCGTCAGGAAAATACTGCTGCAACAGGTCTTCTCGTTGCTGCTGACGCTCGGCCTCTACCAGCCCGGATGTTGTTCGGTCTTGCAACGCCTTGTCGAGGGTCTGAAAGCGCTGGTCGAACGCCTGTCGTTGTTGCAGGTAACCTACCACACCGTCGACACTTTCCTGATCCAGCCCAAGTTCCGTCAATCGCTGTCCGGCGGCTTCGGGTGAGGCTGCGGCCTCCACTGCGTGCACTCGTTGTTGGTGCTCAATGGTGTTGTCGTGCAGGCGTTGCTCGGTATTTCTTAATGCCTCCGGCAACTGATTTCTGTGCCAGTCCAACAAGGCCTGTCTGCCCTCATCCGTCAGGTCGGGGCGCTGTTGAACGGCCAGGGTTGCCAGCGTGTATTCGCTGTAGGCTTCTTCCATGCCAAAAAACGCTTGCCGGGCGTCGGCTTCAAAGGTCTCTCGCCGCAAACTTTTCAGTTGCGCAAGGGCATCTCCCAGAGCCGTCAGCTGATAGTCGGGATCAAACTGACGGCTCGGGTCCAGTTCTGTCTGCATGACGGTCAGTGACGCCTGCTTGTAGGCCAGGTACTGGTCAAGCAGCACCATTGCCTCTTGGGCCGCCGCTTCGGGCAGGTGCTGTGAAGCCATCTGCTGAATCTGGCCAATCGCCGTTTCTGGCGAGACTTCCCCCACGGTGTTGAGGAAGTAATCAAAGAAGTCCCTTACCTCAAGCCCGACTAGCAAGCGGCCGCTGGCATCGGCCTGCAAAACGCCGTCTATATCCGTGCCTTCAAGTGAGCTGGCAAAGGGATTGGGGCCAAGACTCGAGGGAGTGCGATACTCGGGTGCCGGCGGATTATCCGGTTTCGGTGAGGGTGAGGCCGGCGCTTCTGCGACTGTGGCGGATTCCTGAAAGGTGTCGGGCGCGGCGGTGAAGGCATCCGGAGATGTGGCGGTTGGCGCATCCAGTCCCCACCAAAAAGCACCGCCGGCCACAAGGGCCAGCAGTGCTCCGGGAACCAGCCACCGACGTGTTGCGATGGATTTTCTGGTCATGCTTTTCTCACAGTCCTCGGTTTTTCAGTCGGTTGGCGTGGCTGCGGTACAGGCTGACGGGGTTGGTCCAGAGCGAGCGTGCGCCCAGCAGATGGTTGATGGCGTCGACATGGTTCATGTCGTAATGGGTTCCGATAACGTTGCCCATCATGGTGGAGCAAACGCCGACCAGGCCGTCGCTTGGTTCGCTGCCGAAGACCAGAGAGGTAACACCCAGGAACGGATCGGTAATGTCGAACACGTTGGTCCACACACCGCGGCCGGTCCAGGAGAAGAACTTGACCTTGTTACCGTTGATCCAGACATCTTCAGCGGTGCCGGCGCAGGCGTTACGGTTGACCCCTTTCCAGCCCAGGGCATTGTTCAGGTTGGTGGTGCCGGGTGTGGTCAGAGTTTGCAGGGCGGCAAGGCCATCCTGAGGATTGCTGGCACCTGACAGGGCGTTGATCAGGCTGCCGGCCGCATTGGCAATGGCGTTTACGCCACCTTCAATGTTGCTGCCCGGTGGCAGTACGCCGCGAAGCACATCGGCGACTTTCGAGCCTTTGTTCACGCCGTTAATGGAGGTGACAGAGGCGATACGATGGGGAATCAGTGAGGCGGTGACCCGGGATGTGGGTGCGCCCTGGCTGTGGGCCATCAGGTTTACCTTGGCATGGCCCAGTCCATTCACATAGTTGGCCAGCTGCTGGCCTCGCTGCTCGCTGCTGTTCACAAACGATACGCTGGCGCTGTATACCCGGGCGCCACTGCGCTCCAGATTCCAGGGGATGGTGTGGAAGTAGTTGACCAGGCCACCGATGGTATTGAACCCGGTGACCCCATGAACCAGCACGATCGGGTGTTGGGTCTTGGTGTAGTTGGCGTGGCTCATCATTGAGAAAACCAGCATGAAGGCCGTGGCCATCAGCCGTAAAGGCATGGCGTAATGCATAGGTGACTCCTGTTGTTTTTGTTGGTTGTCGTAATGCACTCAGGAGTATTGCGGAGCAGGGTATGTGACGGTAATCACCCATTTGGGTGAGGTGGGTTTTAGCGCGCTGCGCAGACTTAGAACCGGTGAGGTTCCAGCTCCATCTGCAGAATGTTGCGGCCAAGCATGATGATCCTGCCGGTGTAACGCTCCTCACCGGTGGTGGTGAAGTCAAACAGAAAGCGGCGCCATACCCGCAGGTTGCCGTGTTGATCCCGCTTGAACCAAAGCCCGCGCAGATACACGGCTTCATCCAGCAGCAGTACATCCATGGTTTTGCAGTAGCGCTTCGCCGCCTGCAGGACAAAGTCCTTGATGTCTTTGGCGCGCCACCAGTACCAGACAAGAAAGCCGGCGACAAACAGCCAGAAGAGTGTTCCGAGGGTCAAGGTGCTGACGATCCTGATGATGGCGTTGATGATACCGGTTAAAACAAACCGCTGGATCGTCAGACTACCTTATTGTGTCGGCTCGGGAAATTGCTGTTTGCGTGGATCCGGCCTGGCCCGGCCGTTGCCGTTTGCCGAGTTAATGCCGGTGTGATTCCTGGTTCAAGATTGATGAACATCAATAAAAATTGAGTCTGCGCCCTTTTAATGGGCATTTTGCAAGATTTGGCTAGGGCGATGGACCGGTGTGGCTTACAACGACTGAGTCATCCATTGTTTTTTCGAGACCTATGCGCAATCTCAATGCCAATCCGGAACTGGAAGCCTATCTGCGCCTGAACAGAGCGGGTTGTGGCGAGTGGCTGGCGGCTATTCGCGAGCTGCTGGCTTGCCCGGGGGAGGCTTGTCAGCTGGCTCGTCCCCAGGCGGTCGCGGGTTCGATGTCTGCCCTCGAGGTGGAGGCCGGTGCCGTTTGCGTTCTGGACGTGGCCCAGGATATGTCATTTGATCGTTGGCTGTTGCCCCGGACTCTGCTTGTGGCTGTGGTGAAGGGGCAAGTCAGGTTACAGGATGGTTGTCGGCTGACGGCATTTCCTTTGGCGATCCTTCCGGCGGGGACGCGTTTTTCTCTGCAGGCCGGTGAGGGCAGTCGGCTGGTGCTGGTTTACCCGATTGCTGCGTCTGTGCCAGCCTGGCATCCGCCTGGACTGGAGGCGGCATTGGCCGGGCACGTCCAGCGGTTTTTGGTGAAATCGGATTATTTTCAGGATCATCAGGACGCACGCCTTGAGACAGCGGCGCTCTTTGACCGATTGAATCAGCAGTTGGCGTCTGGACTTGCGCGGGTACCGGAAGAACTTCCGGTGCTGGACCGGCGTCTGGTTCGGGTTATCGAGAAGATGAGAGGCGAGCCCGACTGGGTGTTCAACCTGCCGGAACTGGCCCAGCATTCGGGTGCCAGTGAGCGCAATCTGTATTACCTGATGAAACGGGAAACTGGCCTGACGCCTTACCGTTTCTATCAACGCTGCCGCCTGATCCGGGTACGCCGACGCCTCGTGGACTGTCAGTGCGACGTGCCCCACATCTCCTGGTATGCAGCAGACGCAGGTTTTTCACACCTTGGGCGGTTCGCTGCGCTCTATCGTGAGCACTTCGGCGAACTGCCCAGCGAGACGGTCCAGTGGCGGCGCCAGCTGCAGGATCAGCCGCCGGCTTTGACCGCGCTGTCATCCTTGCCTTCATCGCCAGCATCTTCACTCATCTCGGAACCGTGGTGATCACGGCCCAGCAAAATGTAGAACGCCGGTAGCACAAAGACCGTAAACAGCGTACCGATGCCCAGTCCGGCACTGATGGTCAGTCCGATCGCGAAACGACTTTCTGCGCCCGGGCCGACGGCAATCAGCAACGGCACCATGGCAAAGATCAGGGCCAGGGATGTCATGATGATTGGGCGCAGCCGGATGGCCGCTGCCTCGATGACGGCATCCGACTTGCTTAGCCCCTGTTCCTTCTGCAGCAGATTGGCGAATTCCACGATCAGTATGCCGTTCTTGGACACCACCCCGATCAGGGTAATCAATCCCACCTGGGTGTAGATGTTCATGGAGGCAAAGCCCAGAACAATGAAGGCCATGGCACCCGCCACCGACATGGGAACCGACACCAGAATGATGAAGGGGTCACGCCAGCTTTCGAACTGTGCGGCCAGCACCAGATAAATCACCAACAGCGACAGGAAGAACGTCACCATCAGGGCGCTGCCCTGGGTGGCCAATTGGCGGGATTCGCCGGTGTAGTCAAAGTTGAAGCCCTGCGGGAACACGTCGGCCGCACTTTGTTCCATAAAGTCCATGGCCGTGCCTGCCGCGACACCTGGCATGACAACGCCCTGCAGTGTCAGAGAGTTCAGCTGATTGAACTGGGTGCGGTTGGAGGGCTCAACATCCTGACTGAAGCTGACCACGCTCGATAAAGGCACCAGTTGGCCTCCACCGGTACGAATGTAGTAGTCGTCCAGCGCTTCCTGGCTGATGCGGAAGTCGTTGCCCACCTGGGGGATGACCTGGTAGGAGCGCCCTTCCATGTTGAACCGGTTGATGTAACCACCGCTGAGCATGCTGGAGAGTGATTGACCAACATCGCGCATGGACAGCCCCAGATCCGCCACCCGGTCTCTGTCAACGTTGATCCGGGTAACCGGCTTGTCGAAGTTGATGGATTTTTGCAGGAACATGAAGTTGCCGCTCTGCATGGCTTTGCCCAGCAGTTCATCGGCCACTTCATCGAGCTGTTCATAGCTGCCGCCCGTGGTGATCACGAACTGGAAGGGCAGGCCGCCACCGGAGCCAGGCAGCGCCGGAAGCGGGAAGACCGCTGTTTGCAGGCCGGTCACTTTCCGGAGTTCCTCATCCAGCTGGGGCTGCACATCAAACTGGCTGATTTCCCGCTCGCTCCAGGGTGCCAGTTTGAAACCACCAAATACCGCATTGGGGCTGGTGATGCCCAGAATCATGAAGTCTTCATTGTAGCCAGGCACCTCTGACATGCGCTGCTGCACTTCCTGACCGTGCTCAAACAGATAGTCGAGTGTTGAGGTTTGTGGCCCCAGTCCCTGGTAGAACAGGATGCCCTGATCTTCGGTCGGCGCCAGTTCGTTCTGGCTCATCATCACCATAAAGTAGATCGAACCCAGCACCACCACGGCAAAAAACACCACCACAGACTTGGTTTGCATCAGGGAGGTGAGCGCTGTTTTGTAGCCACTGGCCAGGCCATTGAAGGTCTTTTCTACCAGTATTTCAAACCGGCCAGGATTGCCGTGGGGCTTGAGCACCTTGCCCGACAACATGGGCGACAGGGTCAGCGCCACGATGCCGGAAATGACGACAGTACCCGCCAGTGTGAAGGCAAATTCGGTAAACAGGGAGCCCACGAGGCCACCCATGAATCCGATCGGTGCATAGACCGCCACCAGCGTGGTGGTCATCGCAATAATCGGGGTGGCCATTTCTCGGGCGCCGTGCAGGGCAGCTTCAAATCGGGATTCACCCTGTTCGATGTGCCGGTGCACGTTCTCAACCATGATTATGGCGTCGTCTACCACCAGTCCGATGGCCAGGACCAGTGCCAGCAGTGTCAGCAGGTTCAAGGAAAAGCCGAAGATCAGCATGATGAATGCGCCACCGATCAAGGACAGCGGCACGGCCACCGAGGGTACGATGGCTGCGCGGATGGATCCCAGGCACAAAAACACCACCACAAGCACGATCACCATCGCTTCCAGCAGGGTGGCGATGACTTCGTTGATGGAGTCTTCGATAAAGTCTGAGGCATCGTAGGCGAGGCGAACGTCCAGACCGCTGGGCAGCTGGCTTTCGATATCGGGCAGTTCGTCTTTCACCAGGCCCGCGACGGTTAGCGGGTTGGCGCCCGGCGCCAGCTCAATAGCAACGTAGGTGGCCGGTTCACCCTTATACAGCGCCAGCTGGTCATAGGTTTGGGAGCCCAGCTCGACCTCTGCAATGTCCTGCAGGCGAATCAGGGTGCCGTTGGCCTGTTTGACCACCAGGTTGCGGAAGGCATCGGGGTCAGCGATGTCGGTGTCGCTGGTCAGGCTGATCTCCGTGTATTTGCCACGAGTGGTGCCCACGGCTGCCTGGTAGTTGTTGGCCCGCAGTTTGTCTGCAACTTCGACCGGAGTCATATCGACTGCGGCCAGCCGCTCAGGATCCAGCCAGACTCTGAGAGCAAAGGTACGGCCCAGCAACTGGGCTTTGCCCACGCCGGCGAGAGCCTGCAGTTTGGGTTGCACCACGCGGGTCAGGTAATCGGTGATCTGGGGCACTTCCAGTTCGGTGCTGTAGAACGCGATATACATCAGGGCGTTGTCGTCACCGGTGCTGGAGGTGATCACGGGGTCCTGCGCTTCGCCCGGCAAGACGTTACGCTGACTGGCAACCTTGGACTGAATCTCGGCAAGGGCGGCGTTGGCGTCGTAATTGAGCTCCATTTTGGCCTCAATCGTTGACACGCCCTGGGAGCTGGTTGAGCTCAGATAATCAATGCCACTGGCTTCAGCAATGGCCTGCTGAAGTGGGGTGGTGATAAAGCCTTTGATCAGGTCTGAGCTGGCCCCGGGGTAGGCGGTTGTGACCGTCACCGTGGTGCTCTCCAGCTTTGGATACTGGCGAACTTCCATTTCCATGGCCGCCCGGGCACCAAGCAACAGGATCAGCAAGCTGACGACGGTGGCCAATACTGGCCTGTGCACATAGATGTCAGTGAAGCGCATTACTCAGACGCCTCCTGATCGGACTCGTCCTGTATTTCCACCCGTTGACCGGCACGCAGCCTCAACAGGCCCTTGGCAACGACAGTTTCGCCGGATTCCAGGCCAGACAGAATGGCGGCTCGTTCATTACGAACCTCACCCGTGGTGACGCTGCGGCGGTTAACCACTCGCTCACCATCGTCATTTTCCTCCACCACGAAGACAAAGTTTCCGTAGGTGTTGTAGGAAACCGCGGTTCTGGGCAGGGTGACGACTTCGTTATCCCTGGGCTGTCCGGTTTGAATAGAGGCGAACATGCCCGGGCGAAGTGTGCCGTCTTGGTTATCCAGAGTGGCGCGCATGCGAACGGTTCGGGTTTCCGGATTCACTGAGGTATTAATGGCACTGACCTCGCCTTCGAACAGGTGATCGGGAGCAGCGGCAACGGTCACGGTAACCGGATAGCCTCGATCAACATTGGGCAGGTATTTCTCCGACAACGTGTAATCCACGTAGATCGGGTGGAGCATGTTGATCTCCACAATCGGGGTGCCGGTGGCGATGTACTGGCCCTGGTCGACCATGCGGATGCCCAAATTGCCGTCAAAGGGCGCGCGGATCACCTTCTTGCTGAGCTGAGCCTCGGCTTCGTTAACCCGGGCCTGGGCGGCGTCATAGTTGGCTTTGGATTCATCATATTGGGACTGCGACACCGCCCGCTTTGGTAGCAGGTCTGATACGCGCTTGAATTCCTGCTGTGCCAGCTGGGCTTCGGCACGGCGGGTACGCAGTGCAGCTTCATCGATGGCGGCATCGAGGCGAATCAGGACGTCACCCTTCTGTACTGCGTCACCAGATTCGAAATTGATACTTTCAATAACCCCGGGCACCTCATTGGCTACTTCAATACCATTGATGGCCTCAACACTGCCAACAGCCTTGATGCTCGGCTGCCAGTTTTCGGTGGTGGCCTCTGTCACTGAAATAATGGCGGGTGGCTGGGGCTGGGAGAACATTTCCTGCATCTGGCCAAATTCGTAGAACTTGTAACCGAAGATGCCGCCGAGGACGACACCCAGAAAAATGATGACGATGACAAAACGGGACGCGGTGCGCATAAATGAATTCCTGGGGCTGGGTTCCTGATGCTGGCTGGGTCACCTTGATGGGAAGGCTGAAAGCTGTCCTAGCGAATCAGATTGTGGCGACCATAACGACATTCTTCTAACAGAATGCTGGCTCAGCTATAACAAATAGGATGCTACAAAATGAGTCTTTATTTGTCACTAGTTTGCCTTCAATACATAGTACATCTACTGCGCAGGTTTTACGGCGAGACAGGCAATTCAGATTGTAGAGGTTGGCAGTGTCAGTGCATATTGACCAACGAAAGCCCTGGCCCGTTAATTTTGCCTCAAGCATTTTGATGATAAGGAGTGGCAATGCAACTGATTCTCGGCCTGGCACTGGCTGCCGCCGTGTTTGTGATATTGAAAAAATGGGGGGCGCTGTCACCAGAGGGTCAAAAAGCGGCGGTATGGAAGGCAGTCCTGGTGGTTGGCGGAGCCATGTTGCTGTTTATGGTACTGACCGGACGTGTGCATGTGCTGACGGCAGCCGTGGCGGCAGTGATTCCACTGTTGCGCAAGCTGCCGGCCTTGCTCCGGTTTGCGCCCATGTTTCGCAAGGCCATGGGGGATAGTGGCGATTCCGGAGGTGGCCAGTCAGGAAGTGGCGCCAAGGTTGCCGCCGGTGGCTCGATGACCGAGCGAGAAGCCTGCGATATTCTGGGTGTAAAGCCCGGCTGTTCGCCGGAGGAAATCACTGCCGCTCACCGCCGGCTGATGTTGAAGGTGCACCCGGACCGGGGCGGCAATGATTACCTGGCCGCCAAGCTGAATGAAGCCCGGGAACTCTTGCTGGGCAAGGGCAGCCCCTGATCAGGGCAGGATGTCGACTTTTAAATCAACCGACTGATTTTCGGAACGGTTTCCGGTCACCCGATAGGTAATGCCATCCTGCTGCTGACTGCTGGAAGTGCTGGTGCCACCGAGTGACACCCATTGCCCGGGCTCAACCCGGCGTGTGGTCATCAACGCCTCCGTTTCGTACCCGGGAATCGCTGCCGGGTCTGCCTCAAACGACATGATGCTCAGTTCAACCGCCTGATCGGAAATGGCTTGTGGTGAGACCACAAAGCCGCTCCGGGTTTCGACCTGTTGCAGTATGGCAGCCGGATTGCGGCCACCCTGTATCGCGAAAGGCAGCGTGCGTACATTGCCGGAAGTAATGTGTGCTGACTGGCCATCCTGCACTACCAGTTGTCGTTCGGTGCTGGAATTGGTGCTGATGGTCCGGCGCTCGACATTGGCGCCGGCCCGGTTGCCAGACACCGTCACGCCGCCGCCGGATTCTTTGCCGCCTATGTCCTGGCGGTAGCGCACACTGATGCGCATTTGCACTGGTGGGACATCAATGGACTGGACCAGCATGCCGATCTCATCCAGCAATTCGGGTTGCCCACGGACAACGAGTTGCTGGCCCCGGGCGGTGACCGAGACCGGAGCCTGCTGGTAAAGCTCCTGGACCTGAATGGCAACATCAGCGGCAGTGCGATTGTTAAGCTGATACACCCGGGATTCGGTCTGGGCATGGGTCAGTGTCGAAAACACTGCCAACACGAGGGCCAGCAGGGTAGTTATCGACAAGTGCGTTGGGCGTATCGTCATCTGGGCCTCCGGAGCCGCGTCAAGTGGTCCCGCAAAATAATCCGGATTGCGGGTTGCCAATCTGAAAACCACGGGGTTATAGTAAAAAGCATGAAGACACAACACGCAGCCTGTCAATTGAATGTTCTGAAAGCTTTCGGTGAAAAACTGAAGGCCGTAGGTTCTGCTGTGTATTTTTGGTGGTTTGGTTATGGCTTTTACTTTATCCAGAGCCCGGGCCGCCCATAAGATCTTCATCGACTGAACAACGAGGAAGGCAGCCCGGCAAGAAACCCAGGCTGCCACCGGACTCCACAAAGCCCCGACTGGTAGCCCAGCCGGGGCTTTTTTGATTCTGACACAGGGAAATTGGGAACACTGACATGAACATGCCTCTGAAATCTGAGACGCTGGATACCCACACGGTGAGTGCCTGCCAGCACCGCCAGGAAGCAACCTTGCCGACAGCGGCCGAATTACGCCAGCAGTTTCCGGCCGGTGAGCCGTTGACCCGCGCTATTGCCGGCTACCGGGACCAGATCCGGAGCGTGCTCCACGGCCAGGACCCGCGTACCCTGATCGTGATGGGGCCCTGCTCCCTGCACGATGAAAAGGCGGCGCTGGAGTACGGTGCCAGGCTCAAAACGCTGGCGGACGATGTCAGTGACCAGTTTCTGATTGTCATGCGGGCCTACCTGGAGAAACCTCGCACCACCGTTGGCTGGAAAGGACTGTTGTACGATCCCGAACGCACCGGCCAGGGCGATCTGAAACAAGGCCTGGAGCGTTCCCGCAAGCTGTTGCTAGAGTTGTCGGAGCTTGGACTGCCCCTGGCGACCGAAGCCCTGAGCCCCTTCATGATGGACTACCTGGGGGATCTGGTGAGCTGGACGGCGATCGGCGCGCGCACCACCGAATCCCAGATTCATCGGGAAATGGTTAGCGGTTTGCCCATGCCGACCGGGTTCAAAAACGGCACCGATGGCGGAATAGCGGTGGCCACCCATGCCATGCAGTCTGCCTCGTACCCGCATCACCACTTGGGTATTTCCCACGCCGGGGCGCCGGTGATGGTCACGACGGCGGGCAACCCGGACACTCATCTGGTGCTGCGTGGTGGCCGTGGCGTGACCAATTACGACGCCGGGAGTATTGCCAAGGCCGTGGCCGAACTGCAGAAGGCTGGTGTGTCGACCGCTGTTATGGTGGATTGCAGTCACGACAACGCCTGCAAGCAAGCGGAGCGGCAACTGGGCATTGCCCGTGAGGTCATGGCCCAGAAGCGCGCGGGCAACACGCACATTAAAGGCCTGATGCTGGAAAGCTTCCTGACCTTCGGCCGCCAGGATGACGGTGACGATCTGATCTACGGTTGCTCTATTACTGATCCGTGCCTGGCGTGGGAACAGACGGAGGCTCTGATCCGGTCACTGTAGACAGCAGCAGTTGTCCGGCCAGCAGCACCAGAACGCCCCCCATCAGCCTGTCCAGCCAGTGTCCGAATCGGCTAAATCCGCGGCGGACACGGGGTTGGGTGAAGAACACCGCCACCATGGCAAACCAGAGCCCGGTTGCAAACGCCATGTAAAGGCCATAGCCGGCCTGCAGCAACATGGGTGTGCCGGGGTTGATCACCACTGAAAACAGCGACACAAAAAACAGCGTGGCTTTAGGGTTGAGGGCGTTGGTCAGAAACCCCAGCCGAAACGCTCCCCAGCCGGTTTGGACTTTGACGTCCTTTGCCTCGATGTGAACGCCGCCCGGTTTTGCCCGCAGGCAATGCCAGGCAATCCAGAGCAGATACAGTGCCCCGACGACTTTCAGTATGGTGAACAGCATAATCGATTGCTGAATGATCAGCCCGATGCCCAGCAAGGAATACCCCACATGCAGCAAAATACCCAGACCGATACCGCAGGCACTGAGCAAGGCATTAGGGCGTGACTGGGTCAGCGCTTGCCTGAGCATGATGGCAAAGTCCGGGCCCGGACTGGCGACTGCCAGCAGGTGGACCAGTGCGACCGAGAAGAATTCCAGCCAGTAATTGTGCACCTGAGATCTCCGGTAAACGTGTATAGGTTGCTAAACAGGTTGCTCGTGACTCGCAAGCATAAGCGGATTTTTTCCCGGTTTCACCTGTCAGGTACCGGTAAGGTTTCTATACTTGCAGTTTAACTGGCCGAAATATCGGGTTTTTGATCGCCGGGAGGCATGATGGACAAGCGTGAAGTAGATGTCGCGATTATTGGCGCAGGTACCGCTGGCATGGTCGCTTATCAGCGGGTGCGCAAAGTAACCGACAGCGTGGTGCTGATCGAGGGTGAGCAATATGGCACCACCTGCGCAAGGGTCGGTTGTATGCCCAGCAAGTTGCTGATTGCGGCCGCCGAGCGGGCTCACGATGTTGCCACGGCAGATCAATTTGGTGTGCTGGCGGGTGATGTCAGGGTCGACGGACGGCGAGTGATGGAGCGGGTTCGTGCCGAGCGGGACCGGTTTGTCGCGCCGGTGGTTCGCTCCATGGAGTCTCTGCCGGCAGAACACCGGTTGATGGGGCATACCCGGTTTGTCGACAGCCATCGACTTGCCGTGGGCGATCACACCGAAGTTCGGGCCGGGCGCATTATCATTGCCACTGGGTCGAGGGCCAACATTCCAGGCATTCTGAAAGAAGCCAAAGACCGTCTGATTGTGAATGACGATATATTCGACTGGCAGGATCTGCCCGGTTCGGTCGCGGTCTTTGGTCCGGGTGTGATTGGTCTGGAGCTGGGCCAGGCGCTGAGCCGTTTGGGCGTGTGTGTCCGACTGTTTGGCGTCAGCGGCGGCATTGGTGGCCTGCGGGATGAAAAGATTCGTGACTATGCCCTGAACACCTTCCGTGAGGAATTTGCCCTCAGCCCGGAAGCCGACACCAAAAAGGTGGAGCGCACAGAGCAAGGTGTTGAGGTCACCTGGGTGGAGGATGGCAAGGAGCATCAGGAGCGGTTTGATTACCTGCTGGCAGCCACCGGTCGGCGCCCGAACGTCGATAACCTGGATATCCAGAATGCGGGAATTGATTTGGATGACCGGGGCATGCCGAATTTTGACGACCACACCCTGCGCTGCGGCGACAGTCATATTTTTATTGCCGGTGATGTGAACAACCATCGGCCATTGCTGCACGAGGCAGCCGATGAAGGCCGCATAGCCGGAGACAACGCGGCGGCCTGGCCGGATGTGCAGGCCGGATTGCGCAAAACGCCGCTGGCGGTGGTGTTTTCCGACCCGCAAATTGCCTCGGTCGGGCTGACTATCAGTCAGGTTGATGAAAAGTGCCAGGGCTGTTTTGCGGTGGGTGAAGTCTGTTTCGAAGATCAGGGCCGCAGCAAGGTGCTTGGTAAAGACCGGGGCCTGTTGAGAGTGTACGGGGAACATGGCAGCGGTTTGTTTATGGGTGCCGAAATGTTCGGGCCAGCGGCAGAGCACATCGCCCACCTGTTGGCGTGGTCAGCACAGCAGCGGCTGACGATCAGTGAGATGCTGGAAATGCCTTTTTACCACCCGGTGATTGAAGAGGGTCTGCGCACGGCACTGAAAGACCTGAACCGAAACCTCAAAATTGGCCCCCAACCGGCCGAAGGTTGCATGGATTGTGGGCCCGGGGTCTGACCCGGCCCACTATTGGAGTGCAGTTGGTTTGATCTCAATCAGCAACCCGGTGCGGTATTGTGCCGTAAGCTGGGGCCTTCAACGGTTGTATTTTGCTGATGCCGGGCCCATATCTTTTCATGGAAGAAGTAGGCCACAGTGTTGATGGCAGGCTCGACCATCGCAATCAGGCTGCCGATCAGGATGTCGCCGGTCAGCAGGTAAGCGACGGAGAACGCCACGATAAAGTGGGTTATGGCAAAGGTAATCGTCTTTAACAGTGACTGGTCACCCTTTGCACCGTGGTTGTGAACAAAATCTTTCAGTGCGCTCATGATCAGCTCCGCATCGTTCAAGTTGTTGTATCCATTTAAAGACAAACGAGAACTATTTCCAAATAGATTGTGCAATGCTCATTGATAGGTGGGGGCTATAGATTTTAAGATTTTGATATAATCCAATGCTATCAACGGGATTAAACAACTAAACTTCAGTCACCAGGCGCTCGGGCGTAAGCTCGTCGCTATAGCAAGTGAAAACCCTAACGCGAATCAGGAGGTTCAATATGGGTAAGAATTTCATCGGTCTGGATACAGACAAGACGCAAAAGCTTGCAGATTCTTTGAATGGGCTGCTGGCTAACTACCAGATATTCTACATGAACGTGCGCGGTTACCACTGGAACATCAAGGGTGATAACTTCTTCGAACTGCACGCCAAGTTTGAGGAGCTGTATGACGATCTGCTGCTGAAAATCGATGAGATCGCAGAGCGGGTACTGACCTTGGGTCATCAGCCCTCCCACGCCTACAGCACCTACATTGAGACGTCTGATGTGCCAGAGCGCAAAGACGTAGCCGATGGCAAAGAAGCCGTAGGCAACATCGTAGAAAGCTTCGGCAAGTTGATCGCCAAGCAGCGTGAGCTGCTGAGCCTGGCCGGCGAGGCCGACGACGAAGGTACCGCAGCCCTGATGAGCGATTACATTTCTCAGCAGGAAAAAACGGTGTGGATGTATCGGAGTTATCTGGGTCAGTGATCTAGAGCTCAGGCGTTATCGTGAATGGCGGCCAGTTGGCCGCCATTTTTTTGGTGTAACAAATCTGACTCGGAACTATCGTTAATCTGACGCTTCGTTGTCATGCAGACCCCATAGGGTGTGTTGTGAAATGACACATTGGTATAGTTGACGAGGTTTGTACGACGTTTTCTAGAACTCTTCTCAGTACAGCAGTTTTGGCATCCGCGATTGTGCTTGCCGGTTGTGATGGCGATGATGGAAATGACGGTGCACCAGGCACCAGTAAGACCCTGATTGAATTGAATGTGCTCGGCACATACGCCAGTGGTGTTTTCGACGAATCAGCCGCAGAGATTGTGGCCCATGACCCTGCCAATCAGAGGTTGTTCGTGATCAATGCGAATGACAAAGTTGTTGATGTACTGGATATCAATGACCCTGAGATGCCCAACCTTCTAGGTAGCATTGATGCGACCGCAGAAGGCGGCCCCGCAAACAGTGTGGCTGTCTACGGCGATATTGTGGCTGTGGCCATCGAAGCAGATCCAAAGACAGATCCCGGCAAAGTTGTATTTTATGACTCCACTGACCTGAACAAAATTGGTGAAGTCACAGTTGGTGCCCTGCCAGACATGCTGACGTTCACGCGCGATGGCAAGAAAGTCCTGGTTGCCAACGAAGGTGAGCCCAGCGACGACTACACGATTGATCCGGAAGGCTCTGTAAGCATCATTGATCTCTCCAATGGCGTTGCTTCTGCCACCGTGACCACCGCCGGTTTCACCGGGTTCGATGCTGAGCAGGCAGACCTGGAAGCGACTGGATTGCGGATATTCGGCCCCGATGCCAGCTTGGCACAGGACCTGGAACCGGAATACATTGCCGTATCCATCGACAACACCAAAGCCTGGGTTGCCCTGCAGGAAAACAACGCCGTGGCCGAGTTGGACATCGCCGCCGGTGAAATCACGGCCATCGTGCCGCTTGGCTTTAAGGACCATAGCATCCTAGGCAATGAATTAGACGCCAGTAACCGTGACAGCGGTATAAACATCCGTAACTGGCCGGTTAAAGGCATGTACCAGCCGGATGCAATTACCAGCTACGGGTTCAACGGTAAGACCTACTACATTACCGCCAATGAAGGTGACGCTAGGGACTACGACACCTGGACCGAAGAGTTCCGGGTCAAAGACCTTACCCTGACTGGCACCCTTGCCGGAATCGCCGGAATTCAGGACGACGAAAACCTGGGTCGCCTTAAAACAACTTCTACCATGGGCATTAGCAACGACTGTAATCCTTCACAGTTGCCTGCCGACCTGGGTGATCTCAACAACGACGGTAACGTGGACGTGGACGACGTTAAAATCTACGTGGAAAACAACTGCGAATACGACACCTTGTACTCCTACGGCGCACGTTCCTTCTCCATCTGGTCTGCCGACGGCACCCGGGTATTTGACAGCGGCAGCGAATTCGAACGCATCACCGCCAGCCTGATCCCTGACAACTTCAACGGCAACAACGACGAGAACTCCTTTGATAACCGCTCAGACGACAAAGGTCCAGAGCCGGAGGGCGTGACCGTTGGTGAAATTAACGGCCAGACCTTTGCCTTTATCGGCCTGGAGCGTGTCGGCGGCATCATGGTCTACAACGTCACCAATCCTCAGAATCCGGAGTTCGTACAGTACCTGAACAACCGGGATTTCTCCGTGTCTGAGAATGATCTGAAAGACGGAATGGCTGGCGACCTTGGTCCTGAGGGCTTTGCTTTTATTTCGTCAGAGAATAGTCCGAACGGAAAGCCGATGCTGGTGGTTGGTAATGAGGTAAGCGGAACGACAACCCTTTTCGGAATCGACGTCATTGAATTGAGTGCTGAGTAACCCCTCCCTGCTCATATTGAATCAGTGGCAGTCACGGCTGACTGCTACTGGTTTTGCCCTCCAGACTGCAGAATGCTGTAAACGACTTGTCATCAATGATTGTTAGCTTCTCCACACTATAAATTCCTATGACCTTGTTGGGTCCTTATTCTGGAGTAAATAAAACTATGAAGTTTATCCGTGAAGTCGCTGTAAAGGGTGCCGCCGTCGCTGCGCTTTCCGTTGTTATGAATATTCCGGCTCTTGCAGCCGAGTCGGATCTTAACGAAGTCTGCCCCAACCCCATACGTATGGCCGATACCGGTATTGAAGGCATGGGCCAGTTACGGGACGCCTTCGGCCCGTTCAGCGAAGAATTCAAGGCTGTAACCGGCCTGGACCTGGAAATGTTCTCTCTGAGCAACCGCACGGCGGCTGGCAGTGCGCTGCAATTCGATGATGTTGAACTGGTGTTTGCCGGCCCGTCAGAATTTGTACTGTTTAACAAGCGTCAGCCGGTAGACATCCTCTTTACCATTGAGCGTCCCCATTACGGAAGTAGCTTTTTCGTGAAGAGCGACAGCACGGTTAAAAGCCTGAAAGACCTCAAGGGTCAGCGCGTGGCACTCAAAGATGTGGGGTCTACCAGCGGCCATATCTTCCCGAGCCAGATGCTGGTTCAGGCGGGGCTGGACCTGGACCGCGACCTGGACATCGTCATGGCGGGTGATGCCCGGATTGCCGCCCTGGTAAATGACGATGTCGCCGCAATGGGCGGTGGCAATCGCGATATCGAGAAGATCGAAGCGCTGGACCCGGGTGGAAGCTACCGTGTAATCGCGAAAAGCGACCGCCTTCCCGGTGATCCGGTTGTTATGAGGGCAAACCTCGCGGAAGAGTGCAAAACCGGCTTGCGCAAAACGCTCGAAGCTAACCGGGACAAGTTGTGGGAGGCATTGATTGCTACTGAACGGAATGAGGGCAAGTTCCTCAACCGTGACTCCTACATGGCTTTCGATATTCATCCCGAAGATTACGCCGTTGTTGAGGAAGCCTACGTGAACGCAGGTATCGACCTGAACTGAGAATGAGGTTTCCTGTTACAGACAACACAGCCCGGGGTGCCTGCATTCCCGGGCTTTTTTCCAGGTTAAGAGTATGAGTTCGATAAAGATTAGCGGTTTGAACAAATATTACGGGGCTTTGCATGTTTTACGCTCCCTGGACCTCACCATTGGTGCCGGTGAAGGGGTCGTGCTGCTGGGCGCTAACGGTTGCGGAAAGTCCACTCTGATGAAGTGCCTCAACGGACTGGAGAGGCCACAATCGGGAACCATTTCAATAGACGACAAAGACGTTACGTCGGCTAAGGGCAAGCAGTTGCGCAGCATCCGCCGGGACGTTGGTGTTGTGTTTCAACAGTTCAATCTGGTTGAAAACCTCAGTGTGTTCCAGAACGTGCTGTATGGTGCGATGGGGCAGCGACCGGGCGGCTTGTTAACCGTATGGAATTCGCTGGCGCCAAACACTACCCGGGAAAAAGCCATGCATTGCCTGGAGCGGGTTCGAATGGCGGATAAGGCCGGCTATCGCTGCCGGGACCTGTCAGGAGGACAGCAGCAACGAGTTGCCATCGCCAGAATGTTGATGCAGAACCCTAAGGTTATTCTTGCTGATGAGCCCGTCGCCAGTCTTGATCCCAAGGCCGGTAGGGAGGTGATGGATCTGCTTTGGGAAGTTGTAACAGAGCACAAAATGACCGTGTTCTGTTCGCTGCATCAGTTAGACCTTGCGAAGAACTACGCAGACAGAATTGTTGGAATGAAGGCGGGCCGGATCGTTCTTGATACCCAGCAGGTTAACGCAGACAACGAATCGTTGGCGGAGCTTTATCAGGGAGATACTCGCGTGGACAGTGCCTCGAATGGTTACGGTTTGCCCGGGGTTGGCACCGGAATGCAGGAGGAGCCGGCATGAGTGTTGAGCATAAGCCTCTGAGTGCTAGTACCCCAGCAAGATTTACCTCGCCGTCCTGGTTTGCCTGGTTTGTCATTCTGGCCTTTGTGTTTCTGTTCGCACAGGGATTCAGTTCGGCCGAGATTTCCTGGGACAGGTTGGTGAAAGGCGCGCGGAATCTGACGACTTTCATTGGCCAAGCGATACCACCCGACTGGTCGAATATGGACGTTATTGCCAACGCCATGCTGGAAACTCTCTATATGGCCATCGTGGGTGTGGCCCTTGGAATTATTCTCAGCGTTCCATTCGCATTGTTGGCGTCGAGCAATACATCGCCGCACCCGATTGTCCGAGCGGTTACCCGATTTCTGATTGCCACCATGAGGACGATACCGGATCTGATCTGGGCCTTGATCTTCGTTGTCGCTGTTGGGCTGGGGCCCCTGGCAGGCATTCTCGCCATTATTCTGGACACCATAGGCTTTGCTGCGCGGTTCTTCTCAGAACGAATTGAAGAAGTGCGCCCGGGGCCGGCTAACGCGCTGACCGCCAGCGGCGCTGGCCGAGTGTCTGTCATCATGGGGGCCATCCTGCCTGAAACCCTGGCCTCCATGTCTGCGACCAGTCTGTACAGTGTCGAAAAAGCAATTCGTTCAGCTGTCACCCTGGGCCTGGTTGGCGCTGGGGGGATTGGTGTCGAGTTGTCTACGGCAATGCGGCTTTTCCAGTTCGATAAGGCGCTCGCCATCATTCTTGTAATACTGGTTGTTGTCATTGGTTTTGAGCAGTTGTCATCCGTCATTCGAAAACGGGTGATCTGAGACGCGCCGCACCTTCGGGTGCGGCTCATTTTTTTAGTGCTAAGTCTAAAAAAACGCCTTTCCATACCGTTTTGTAATAGCTCTGTCATAACCCCCCTCCATAGTGTCGTCTCAATTGAGTTAACTCCTGTGCCGGGTGTGCCCGGCCTTTTTTAACGCCTTGGCGTGAAAAGGATTAACTGAAACCTGTTTTTAACATTCAGTGGTTAGCCTGCTTCCAGAAATCGCCGGTAACCAGATATTGGATTCAGAGCGTGACGAGATTTACCCGCATTACCAGTTTGATGATGGCTCTTATGCCACTGCCAGTCATGGCTGAGGTGCAGCTGACCCTCGGGTCCTGCGTGAACGTGCAGGCGGTTCAGGGCAGCGAGCAGACAGCTTCACCTGGCCAGACCATGACTTTGGCTGATGGTACCCAGCAGCTGGTGGTGGAATGCACCACCGAGATTGGCCGGGAAGAGCTTCTGGAAACCAGCGACGCGTTTGTTGTGCGCTTCGACACAGCTGACACCGAATTGACCCTGAGTGCCCCGGACATCGATTCCCGTAACGAGATGGACAGCCTTAATCACCAGGGTAACTGGCAGCTGGCTGATCGCCAGGGCCAGCCAGTGGCATTCACGGCTGACGTGCTCAAGAAAGAAGGTTTTCAGCTGGTACGGGACTATGCCCGCGAGCTGGCGGCCTATAACCGTTCCGGCGCAGCGGCCGCAGTGACTGCTCCGGCAGCCACCGCAGGCGGTGCACCGTTAACCAACCAGGAAGGGTTGTTGCTGGATTCGCAAGCCGATCCGGATCAGGAAATGGTCAGCAGGATGCTGCGCTACTGGTATCTGAAAGCTGATGAACAAACTCGAAAAGAGTGGGACAGCTGGGTTGATTCCAGCAACCAATAATCACCAAACCAAACTGAAAGTGGAGTTCCAAAATGAAGAAGCTTCTTCTGGCTGTTGCTGTATCTACTGTTGCCGCAGGTTCTGTAAACGCTGCAACTATTTATGAGAAAGACGGTTTTACTTACAAGCTGAATGGTGATTTCCAGGTTCAGTTCCGTGAGAAAACCGGCTTCGATGAGCGGCTTAAGGTTGAGTATGACGATCTGGAGCTGAAAAACTACGTAGCTTACGATCTGGGCAACGACTTGACCGCCTTTGGTCGTCTGGACTATGGCTATAACAAAGATGGCGAGAATGGTCTTGAAGAGGCTTACCTTGGTCTGAAGTACCAGAACGTCTCCTTCTCTTTCGGTAATCAGAATTTCGCAGGTGACGAGTTTGGTATCGAAGAGGCGTATGAAGTAGAAACCATTGATGAGGATCGGTTTGACGGCATCGCGACCAGTGGCAATGACAGCATTCGAGTTGATGTCGAGCTGGAAAATGTCTACATCGCAGCCTCTCATGAAATGGATGCTGCTGATGATGAAGGTGAGTTCTATGACCTGTTCGTAGCAACGAAACTGGCTGATCTTGAGCTGGCTGCGGCCTATCAGCAATCCCGCGCTGCCGACGCTGCTGAATCCGCCGATACCTGGGGTGTCAGTGCCTCCTATGATTTTGGTTTCATGAATCTGGCAGCTGACTACAGCATGACCGATGAAGATGACTTCGAAACCACCCAGTACAACATTGCTGCTGTGTTCGCTGTTGCCAGCACTACAGACGTTGCGGTAGGTATGGGTAATAAAGAAGTGGATGACGCTGACGATATCACCGAGTGGTACGCCAACGTGACCTACAAGTTCCCGGCTGCGAAGAACGTCAGTGCCTTTGCCGAAATCGCAGACAGCGATCTCGAGGAGAACGGTGAAGATGCGGACCTGGGCTTCCTGGCCGGCATGCGCGTGAAGTTCTGAGCATAACCGTTACGGTGCCAACCCGCTTCTGAATCGTGGGTGGCATCAGCGGTAAACAAAAGCCGGGCACTATCGCCCGGCTTTTGTGCATCTAAACCGCGACATCCAATGGTGGCACCTCCTGGTGCAGAAACCACTTCTCCGTTACCACCTTTCGGGTGAACCAGTGCGAGCGCATCAGTGTGCTTGCGATGGGTTGTTTCAGCCACTCCGGTATTTCAAATCCAGGTTCCTGATCGGTGGCCCGGGTTCCGAAACGCTTGGCAATCCGTTCACCATAAGTCTGCAGCGACAGCGCGGAATAATCCGGGGCGCTCCTGATCACATTGGCGGCAATCAGTGCCGATTCGATGGCGGGCCGGATGCCCTCGCCACTCTGGGTATAGGCCAGGCCGGCAGCATCTCCAACCAGCAACACACCATCATCCACCAGCGGCCGGTTGGCATGGGCGTAAAGCAGGTAAGCGTGGCCCCTGAAGCGGCCGGGCAGGTCAGAAGGTATCCGGCCAGCCTGTTTCATTTCCTCGACAAAAGCCTCCAGGTGATCGGTCAACCGATGGTTGTCCTCGCGGCCCAGGCCGATATTCAGGAAGCTGGCTTTCCGGAAGACCCAGGCGTAGCCCTTGAGATCCCGGCAAAACCAGAGCTCCGGTGTGTCGCCGCGAGCTTCGCAGGCGCGTGCCTGTTCCGGGGTCATCTCGAATTCCACTTCCTTGGCCGCGACAACGGTTTCATGCTTGCCGGGGCCTTCACCCAACAGCCGGGCCACAGGGCAGAAATGACCGCCGGCACCCACCAGAAGCGGCGTCTGCCATTGTTCGTTGATCACCCAGTTGCCGTTGCTCCGGTTGATGGATTTTACCGGTGTTGCCAGCTTTTTATCGCCATCAACCCGGTCCAGAAGGTAGGCATCGAATTCGCAGCGCCGGATACCGTAGCTGACGATATCACCATGGTCGTTCTCAACCGCGTTCTGTCCCATCATGCCGATTCGGAACCGGCGAATGGGTTGCAGTGTCCGGCCCGTAGCGTAGTGGTCCGGATCAATGCCAAGGCTGTTCATCACGGCCGGTGTCACCCAGCCGGCGCATGTTTTGTCGCGCGGGAAGGATTGTTTGTCGATGATCAGAACCCGTTTGCCTGAGCCCTCCATGGCCCGTGCCAGGGTTGAGCCGGCGGGGCCGGCACCCACGATAATGATGTCGCAGTAATCCATCAGGCCCCCTCTGGTGTAGCCGGAAATGTGTAGAGTTCCTGCCGGGTCTGAGGCAGCTGATTATTGTCGCCGTGGGTGAACACCACCTGGAACAACTGCAGGGAGCCGGCCCGGAACGCCGCGATGGAACCGGCCAGATACAGGCGCCAGGCGCGGGTGAAGTGCTCGTCGTACATGGCGGTGACCTCGTCGGCCCTGGCCTCGAAGCGCTCGGTCCAATGGTCCAGCGTCTGGGCGTAATGCAGGCGCAGGTTTTCTACGTCCAGAACAGAAAAATCGCTGTGTTCGCAGATTGCCATGAACTCACCGATGCTGGGCGGGTAGGCACCGGGGAAGATCCGTTTCTCGATCCAGGCGTTCATCAGCATGGGGCGGTTACGCCCGATGCTGTGCAGGAGCGCGATGCCGCTGGGCTTGAGGCTGCGCTTAATCAACTCCGACAAAGCCTGGTAGTTTTCCTTGCCGACGTGCTCGAGCATACCGATCGAGACGAAGGCATCGTACTGGCCGGTGATGTTGCGGTAATCGTCTTCCACGTAGGTAATGAGATGGTCCAGCTTCTGGCTTTCAGACTCCGATTGAGCGTAAGCCAGCTGCTCCCGGGAGATGTTGTAGGAATGAACCTTCACTCCGTAGTTTCGAGCCATGTACCGAGCCAGGCCACCCCAGCCGCAACCCGCTTCGACCACGGTCATGCCCGGCTTCAATCGCAGTTTCCGGCAAACATGTTCGAGCTTGGCCAACTGCGCCTGTTCCAGTGTGTTGTCGGCGTTTTCGTAATAGGCGCAGGTGTACTGCATCTCAGCCTGATCCAGCCAAAGTCGGTAGAACTCGTTGCCCAGATCATAGTGGTGATGAATGTTCTCTTTGGCCTCGGTAATGCCTGTTGAGCGGGGATTATGATTGCGCCACAGCGCATCCAGCCAGCGAGGCCACTTTTGACGGGCGGCGTGCACGGACCGGTACAGGCTTTCCATCAAATCTGGCAAATCCCCTTCCACATCAAGGCGCCCTGCGCTGTAGAGGTCGCCGAAGGCAAGATTAGGATTGGCCACCAGGGCATACATCGCCTTGTGGTCTTTCAAGTGCAAGGTAAATCGGGCCGGTGACTGCTCCGGCTCAATCAGGTCGCCGTTCCAAAGGCGGAAACGGATCGGTGGTGTGCCCGCCGTACGCATCAATTTGTTAATCAGCCAACGTTCGTAGCCATGTAGCTCCCGCTCTGCCTCCATGGCGTCCAGCGGTAAGCTCAGAATGTTAGCCTTGGTGGATTTGTCTGAATAGTCGGCTTTACGGGCTGTCCCCTGTGGCATGAATACTTTCTCCCTTTGTTTCGCGTTTTTCGGCGTCGTCCCGAATGCAGAACTGAGAGTCGCGGTTAGCCTTTAGTATAGAAAATGATCAGGAATTGTCAGGTGGCGAAAGCAGAAGAGCCGGCAAACAGAAACATCGGAAGAAGAAAGGATCGGGCCGGAGGCCCGATCCTGAAGGGGTCAGTAGGAGGAACTCATCCCAAACCATTCCGGGAACACGATGATCAGCCCAAGCACCAGCAGTTGGATCAGAATAAACGGAATAATGCCTTTATAGATGTCCGTCGTCTTCACGTTGGGCGGTGCCACGCCTTTGAGGTAAAACAAAGCGAATCCGAATGGCGGTGTCAGGAAACTGGTTTGCAGGTTCATCGCCACCAGAATGGCAAACCACACCATGTTAATGCCCAGTGCTTCGGCAACCGGCGCCAGAATGGGCACGATGATGAAGGAGATCTCTACGAAGTCGATAAAGAAACCAAGGATCAGGATCACCAGCATGGCGAGGATAATAAAGCCCCACTGCTCACCAGGAAGCATCAGCAGCCATTCTTCCAGCAGGTAATCGCCGCCGGTGTAGCTGAACACCATCGAGAAAGCTGTGGCACCTATCAGAATGGCAAACACCATGGCGGTCACCTTGACGGTATCCTTCGACGCGTCCCATACCATTTTGAAGGTGAACTGGCGGTAAATGATGGCCAGGATCACTGCGCCCACACCGCCCAGGGCTGAAGACTCGGTAGGTGTGGCAATGCCGGTAAAGATTGAGCCAAGCACTACCACAATCAACGCCAGGGGCGGGATAATGGCGAGCAGGGCATCGCGGATTTCTTTACCGCGGCTGATGCTGTCGTCCGGTGGCATGGGCGGCGCCGTCTGCGGTTTGAACCGGGTCAGGATCAGAATGTAAAAGATGTACAGGCCGATCAGAACCATGCCTGGCCCGACTGCGGCTTTGAACAGGTCACCGACCGGCAGGCCCAGAACGTCACCCAGAATGATCAGGATAATCGACGGGGGTACAATTTGACCGAGGGTGCCAGACGCACAGATGGTGCCGGTGGCCAGGCGCTTGTCATAGTTGTGCGCCAGCATGACCGGCAGCGAGATCAGGCCCATGGCGACAACACTGGCACCCACCACACCAGTCGAGGCCGCGAGCAGAGCACCAACCAGAACGGTTGAAATGGCGAGGCCGCCGGGTAAACCGCCAAACAGTCGGCCCATGGAGGTGAGCAACTGTTCAGCAAGCTTGGTGCGTTGCAGCACTACGCCCATGAAAATAAAAAGGGGCACCGCCATCAGCACGGTGTTCTGCATCACACTCATGATGCGGTAGGGCATGAAGGCGAACAGATCCATGCCTTCCGCAAAGATACCAAAAAACAACGCCACTCCGCCGAAGGTAAACGCAACAGGAAAGCCAAACATCAGCATGATCAGGGCCACGCCAAACATAATCATGCCAATCATGCGAGGCCTCCTGCGCTGTGCTCACCGACGTATCCTTTCTCTCCGGACAGCACTCGGATGGCATAGGTAACCATGTTCAGTCCGGCGGTGGCCATAAAGAACGCGCTGAGGGGAATAATTGCTTTTATAATCCATCGGTGCGGCAGCCCGCCAGGATCGCCGCTGCCTTCGCCCATCTGGAAAGAGTCCAGCGCAAAGCTGTAACCATAGCGGCCGATCAGGTAAGCAAAAGGAATCACAAACGCGACAGCGCCAATGATGTTGATCCAAGCCTTGGCTTTGTTGCTCCATCGGGTGTAAAACACGTCAACCCGCACATGCCCGTCAGTGCGCAGGGCGTAGGGAATGCCCAGCAGGAACACCACTGAGTACAAATGCCATTCCATCTCTTGCATGGCGATGGATACTTCATTGAATGCATAGCGTGCGACCACGTCATAGAACACGTTCAGAGCCATCAATATCATGGCCAGGCAGGCGATCCAGCCGCACAGTTTGGAGAGCCAGGCGAGGCTCTTGTCGAGTTTGATAATCCAGCGCATGGAGCTTGTTCCTCCGCAAAGCGGATGCCAGTAGTTGTTAAACGAAAAAGCCAGGATCACTATTTTGAGCGATCCCGGCTCTGTTGCCTAATGGCCTGAGTTTACTCGACTTCGGCCATGGTGTTCAGGTAGGCGCGCTCCGAGATGTCAGTATAGGCTCTGCTCTGGCGCAGATACGTGTCCTGGGATTCCACGATTCGGGCAGACAGCTCATTCCTTTCAGCGGCTGCTTTCAGAAGTCGCTTGTTGGCGTCATACATGGTCTTGAAGATGTCATCCGGGAATTGCTTGATCTGCACGTTCGGGTGCTCTTCCTTGATGTTGGCCCAGGCTTCCGCATTGGCGTGCTGGGAATGCACCAGCATGTCATAGGAGGCAGTGCGCATGGCAACGCGCATGATTTCCTGAAGGTCTGCCGGCAGGCGTTCCCAGACACGCTTGTTGACGAGGAACTGCAGCTCGGTGGCAGGCTCATGCCAGCCAGTGTAGTAGTAGTCGGCAATCTGCTGGAAACCAAGGCGCAGATCCAGTGCCGGGCCTACCCACTCAACCGCATCAATGGTGTTGCGCTCAAGGGCGGTGTAGAGCTCGCCCGGGGCAATGTTGGTGGGGTTTACGCCCACTTCGGCGAAGACTTCGCCGGCAAAGCCCGGAATACGCATTTTCAGACCTTTCAGGTCGTCTAGGGATTTGATTTCCTTGCGGAACCAGCCGCCCATCTGCACACCGGTGTTGCCGCCCGGGAACGACAGCATGTTGTGGGGCTCATACACTTCCTGCATTAGCTCCATACCGCCGCCATGGTAGAACCAGGCGTACTGTTCCATGGCGTTCATGCCAAAGGGCATGCTGGTAAAGAACAGGGTTTCGGGTACTTTGCCTTTCCAGTAGTAGGAGGCCGAGTGGCCCATGTCGTACTGACCGGCCTTGACCATGTCAAACACGCCCAGTGGAGCCTTGTGCTTGTTGGCTGAGTCGATGCGTATGACCAGTCGCCCGTCGGACATCTTCTCAACGGTTTCGGCGAAATTTTTGGTGGTGTCACCAAAGATCGGAAAGTTTGGGCCCCAGGTTTCGGCCAGTTTCAGGGTGAACTTCTCTTGCGCGAGCGCCTGAGTGGCGGCAAATGTTGTTGCTACTGCCAGCACAGCCGCGGAAAGAACAGAACGGATTTTCATTGCTCTTCTATCCTCTTGTCTTTGTTGTAATTGTTTCTAATGATCAGAACGGGCTTTTATTAAAAAGCGCAATGTGTTCTGCAATTCTAGTTCAGGTTAACAACTACGGCGGTGCGGTCGCAGTAAAAATGTGGCTATCTACGACATAGGTCTAATCTCAAAGGTCTTCCATTCGACCGATCTGGCTGGCCATGCGCATGGCTTCGTGTTCCTCCAGGGATTTCAGATTCTCCAACAGAGCTTCGGCCTCCGGAATCTCGGCCTTGCCAATAAGATTCTCATAAAGGTTCATCACCTGGTCGTGAAAATCGAAAATTTCCCGTGCAATGCCGGCAAAATCCAGGTCGTTGTAGTGGGTGTCGCAGGTGCGTTCATTCTCGATAGGTTTGTGCACGCCATAGTCATAAAGGCGGGTGTTCATGGCTTTCGGGTCGGCTTGATTTTCATACTCTGCAACGGCTTTTGCCAGTAGGTCCTCATGGCGGCAACGTTCATATCCTTTCCTCTCAAAGAAGTGCTCAGGGTTTTCAAGTTGCTGGGCACGGTGGTGCGCAACGAGAAACTCTATACCCAGCAAGACATTGACGAACTGGTGCGGATTTCCCGGTTGTGGATCGATGGCAAACTGCCCCAGGTGGAGCGGGAGCTGGAGCATGTTCGCAATCCGTTCCTGCGCTCCGGCGTGCAGCTGGTGATCGAGCTGAACCCGGAACAGGACATCATGGATTTTCTGGAATGGCGGGTGGCCCGGCTACGCGCCCGGGAGCATGCCGAAGCCCAGCTGTTCCGGGTGATGGCCAGCTTTGCCCCTGCTTTTGGCATGATCGGCACCCTGGTGGGGCTGATCAACATGATGTTCCTGCTGGGCGGTGGCAACATGGCGGTGATCGGCCAGCAGCTGGCCATCGCGCTGATGACCACCTTCTACGGCATTCTGCTGGCCAATCTGATTTTCAAGCCGGTGGCGGTCAAGCTTGAGCGGCGCACCGAGCAGCGCATCATTCTGATGCGGATGGTGATGCAGGGTATTTCGATGATGTGCAAAAAGCGCAGTCCGTCGTTGATGCGGGAAACGCTCAAGTCCTTCGTTGCTAGTTACGAAGATGAAATCCGTGATCCACGGCCGGCAGCAGCTGCCGGAGCAAGGGGCAAGGCCGGTCGTACAGGTGGCGCAGCCGATGCCTGATCTGGAACACGCCACCTCCGGTGTCGCGAAACGGGCGGATTACCTGCGCATTCCGGTGACCCACAGCACCGAGGAGGAAAGCTGGCTGATCACTTATCTGGATGTGATCACCCTGTTGCTGGTGATGTTTGTGGTGATGCTGGCGTTGTCTGGCGGCCCTTCGGCGCTGACAGACGAAACGGTGACTGCCGCGCCGCAAGCGCTTGAGCCGATAGCGGCCGAGTCGGAACTGGCAGTGACACCGGAGGCTGACGAATCTGAAGCCTTTGCCGAGCGGGCCCGGGAAGCTCTGCAGGTGGCAGGCCTGAGCGATGATATAACGGTGATTCCACAGCAGGATGGTGTCCGTTTCCGGATCAGTAACGATATTTTGTTTGGCTCCGGCGAAGCGGTTCTGTCAGCAGAGGGTATCCGGCAGCTGGAAAATCTGGTGCCCCTGCTGGCAGAGTCGAAATACCAGATTACGGTAGCCGGCCATACCGACAGCCTGCCGATACAAACCTCGCGTTTTCCTTCCAACTGGGAGCTGTCATCAGCCCGGGCGGGCAGTGTTGTGCGCCTGTTCGAAGCAGCTGGTGTCGCCCGTAGCCGCTTGCAGGCTGTCGGCTATGCCGACACCCGGCCCCTGTACCGGAACGACACTGGGCAGGGGCGTTCCCGTAATCGCCGCGTCGAAATCATTCTTGAGGGCGCTCCGCCGCAATGACGGTGCGTGCTGTAGGTGTCGGCCGGTTGGCGCGCCATTGTCGATAATAAGCCAGGGCTGGCTTCTCGATGCCGGAGTGCAGGACAGCGGCCAGGGCAATCGCTACAGTCAGTGCCAGCACTACCCCCAGTTGTCCCGGAAGGCCTGCCTGATAGGTCAGGTCGATCAGCCCATAGCCAATGTTCTGATGAACCAGGTATAACGTATAGGAAATGCTTCCCAGCCAGAGCAGGCTGGGGCGTGACAGCATATTCAGGTGGCCGGCGACCGCCAGCGCAAAAGTGCCGTAGCAGGCCAGCACGAAGAGATTAAACGGCGCCTTGTAGGCGATCAGGCAGTGGCCGATGCTCAGGGCCAGCAGGGCGATATCGATGGCGGGCAAGCGCCGGTCACGATAGGCCCGGTAGATCAGCATGCCGCTGATGAACAGTGGCGCGTAGCGAACAAACAACAGATCCTTCAGCAGAAAATCCAGGGCGTCCGGTATGGCTTTCCACCAGATAACGCCGGCATAGCTGACCAGCACCCAGAGCCAGAGCGCCAGACGCATCCTGCGCCATTCGCCCAGACCATAGAACAGCAACGCAATCCACACGTAGAAGGTGGCTTCAATCACCAGGCTCCAGTATGCGCCGTCAACATGGGGGAAGCCCAGATACTCATGCATCAGCGTGAGAGTCATCAGGGCGGCCTCGAAACTGACGGTTCTGTCTGCCGGCCTAAGCCAGTGAACGATCAGATAGCTGAGGGCGATCCCGGCCCACAAAGCGGGGAGCAGGCGGAACGCACGAGCCAGTGCGAACTGGCCGGAAGTACGCGTGCGTTTGAGGGTCATGAAAATCACAAAGCCGCTGAGCATGAAGAACAGGTGCACACCATAGCGCCCGAAACCGAGGAAGCCGGGGCTGCTGAAAGAGTGGCCATAGAGCCGGTCGTAATAGGGCTGGTAATGGAACAAGACAACGCCCAGTGCTGCAAGTCCACGCAGGGCGTCCAGACCTGTCAGGCGATTTCGGGCATCGGCATGGTGCGCCGGGTTCCCTTGCAAGTGAGCCGATAGTTTAGCCCGCTGGTGCCCGGGCGCCTATCGCCGGAGTATACGATTGCCTTGCCGGTCACTGACGTTTCGTTCATGGTTATCCAGTCGATCCGGAGTACACTTGAACGTAGCTGAGCAATGAATGCGATAATCAGGGAGCGAGCAGGTCATGACTGTTGAACTGGGTGTGATTGAAGGTTTCTATGGCCCGATGTGGAGTTGGACCGAACGGGGGCGGCTGATGACGCAACTGGCAGCCCACGGTTACAGCTTTTACCTGTATGCCCCCAAGGCTGACCCTTTTCTTCGGCGTCGCTGGCAGGAGCCCCATCCGGCAGACCAGGCGGCCGAGCTGGAATCCTTTGCCCGGCTGTGCCGGCGCGAAGGGGTGCGTTTCGGGGTAGGCCTGAGCCCGTTCGAGGTTTTCAACCAGTTTGATGATGCCGCCCGGGAAGCACTGGCGGCCAAACTGCGGCTGCTTGACCGGATGGGGATTCAGGAGCTGGCCATCCTGTTTGATGACATGCGCTCTGAAGTGCCGGAGCTGGCGCGCACTCAGGCGGACATCATCCGGTGGGTCCGGGATCATACCCAGGCTCCCGCCATCAGCATGTGCCCCACCTACTACTCTGACGACCCGGTGCTTGACCGGGTGTTCGGCGAACGCCCGGCGGACTATCTGGAAACCCTGGGTGCTGAGTTACCGAAGGAGGTAAGGGTGTTCTGGACCGGCGAAGAGGTCTGTTCGCGGGAAATCTCGCCCGGGCACCTGAAGCGTGTCGGGGATCGCCTGGGCCGAAAACCGGTACTCTGGGATAACTACCCGGTGAATGATGGCGACCGTATGTCCCGGCATTTGCACCTGCGGGCCTTCACCGGGCGCCCCGCCAACAACGCTGCGCACCTGGCGGGTCATGCCATTAACCCGGCTTTGCAGCCCGCGCTGACCGCCATACCGGCATTAACGCTGGCGGAGTCGTACCGCCACGGGCCGAACTACCAGTATGGCCAGGCGTTTCACCATGCAGCCCGGGAATTGCTGGGGGTTGATCTGGCGAACCAGCTTCAGACGGATTTGCTGGTGCTGCAGGATGCCGGGCTGGGGCGGATCAGTGATGAAAAGAAGCAAGCGCTGATCCGCACCTACGATGCCTTTGATCACCCGGCCGCCAACGAGGTTCTGCGCTGGCTGGCAGGTGACTATCAGGTGACCGACGAAATGGTGCAAACCCAGTAAGCGGGCGTTACTCGAGGTAATAGTCGACGGTTGAGACCACGCGCACCGTTTTCACCGGCTGCTGCTGTTCCGAGACGCCCGGAGCCTGGTCCCGGGCCAGTATCTGGAATACCCCCTGATTGGCCCGGCGCAAACCACCAACACTGGCGTTGGCATCCCGGGCGAACTGCTGGGCCGCTTCCCGAGCCGCGGAGGTGGCTTCGGCAATCATTGCCGGTTTGATATCGTTCAGGCCGCTGAACAGGTAGGTGGGCCCGCCCGGGCCGTAATCCGTGGTCAGCAGCACCCCTGAATCCACTAGTTCGCTGACGTTCTGGGCCGCCTGGCGAATGCGGTCTATCTGGTTGCTGCGCACCATCAGAGTCTGGTTGATGATGAACTTCTGTTCGCCCTCGCCCTGATAGGGGTTGGCACGGGTGTCGGTGACATCCAGCCGCTGCAGTTCAACGGCGTTCCTGTCGATGGCCTGTAACTCGAGGAAGGCGAAGATGGCTTCCCGACTGCTGCGCGCTTTATCTTGAGCCTGCTCAAGCGTGTTACCCGTGGCCACAAAGCGGATTGGCCAGAGGGCGAGGTCGGCCTGCACTTCCCGTTCGGCAACGCCCTTGACGGTGACATAGCGATCCGACGTTTTCAGGCCGGTTAGCCCCTCTTTCAGCAATGATGCAGAGAGGACAAGGCTTAGGCCAAGTATGATGGCAACAACAACTTTCATGGTTCAATCCCTTGTGTGAATCAAAGTGCCTGTTCTGTGATGCACTGGACTTCTGGTCCACTGCTAAAACGTTCCCGAATGGCGTTCTGCCGACGATCCGTGTCCCGGAATTCTGCCGGCAAAGGCTGGATCAGATACAGGTAATCGCCTTTGTCGAGGTTGCCGGCCAGCGGTGCTTCCTGTTCGTCGTCTGGCCAGAACACCGGACTGATCACCGCCACGGAAAGCTCAGGCGCTTGTTGTTTAAGTAAGGCCACGGTACCCAGCCCCTGCTCACTGTGAAAGGTGCCCGTGAGGTGCACCACCTGGTGGTCCGGGTGTTGCTGGTGGGCCTGCAAAATACGCATGGCCATGGTGTTGTCGCGAAGTAGTTGGGCTTTGTAGGTGTTATCAATGCGCTCGGCCATGGTGGGATCGCCCTGGCCATGGCTGCCGCTAATGGCCTCGACAAACTTTTCCCGGTAAGCGGGCGTGTCCTGGAAAGGCTGCTCCGGCAGTGTTTGCCGTTGGTCGGCGGGCAAGCGATCGAGGTAGTCCGGGCCGGTGCGGCCAACGCAACGAACCACATCGGCAGGGGCATTGGCGGCAAAAACAGGAAGATCATGGCGCCGGGAAAATTCTACCAGCGGACGGTAAGAAGCCCGGTAGTTGTCCCACGCATTGGTGTCTTCGATCATTTCGGTTTCGCCGGTCATGCCCGCCAGATAACTGTCCAGCGCCGACTGGAAATCCAGATTGAACTGCTCCAGGGTCAGCACCTGGCGCGGACGGTGTTGGTAAAGCTGTTGCTGTAACCGCGCCTGCAGAAGGTGCGAGCCCTGATGACCATGATATTCGCCAATCACCACCACATCGGTGCTGGCCAGTACGCGGGCCAGGTTGTCGATGGTGACTGGCTGGCTTGAATGGCTGTCGAACAGTACGCTGTCATACAGGGTTTGCGGTTGCGCTGGCCCTGTGCCAGACGGTTTGGGCAGCTGGGCACAACCTGCCGTCAGTGCCATGCAGAGGGCCAGCACAGGGGTACGAAAGCTTTTGGGTACGGCCATTGGCGGTGCTCACTCAGGTTTGTCGGTGCGCCGTTCGCGCCAGTCTTCGCCCAGTCTCTGTTCAACGTATTCGCGGATAAACTGGCGGACTTTCTGGGAAGGAGTGACATCCTCCGCCTTACACAGTTCCTCAAAGACCGCTTTCTTCTCCGGATCGATCAGTAGCGTCAATCGGGCGGTTCGGTTTTCCTTGGTCATAGGTAGCAGTGCTCATAGCATGTTAATCAGGTTAACATTGAATGTAATTCCTATGAGCATATAATGACTGGGTCATCGTCGCAACTGGGAAAAGGTTTATGTCGCACCGCGCTCATCTGTTTTCTCTGAGGATTGCCCATGCCTTCCGTGAAGCCTGTGTGGATGAGCGTTATAACGGTGGCCGTTTCCTGAAAGACCTGATGGCCGGCATGACCGTCGGTATTATTGCCATCCCCCTGGCCATGGCGCTGGCCATCGCCAGTGGCGTTGCCCCCCAGTATGGTCTGTATACCGCCTTTATTGCCGGTTTTGTGATTGCCCTATTGCCGGTTTTGTGATTGCCCTGTTCGGAGGCAGCCGCTACAGCATCTCCGGCCCTACCGCCGCGTTTGTGGTGATTCTGTATCCCATTGCCCAAAGCTATGGTCTGGGTGGCTTGCTGCTGGCCACCCTTATGTCCGGGGTGCTGCTGGTGATAATGGCGGTGATGCGCCTGGGTCGTTTTATCGAGTATATCCCGGAATCCGTTACTCTGGGCTTCACCGGCGGCATTGCGGTGGTGATCGCCACCCTGCAGGTAAAAGATTTCTTCGGCTTGTCAGTTGAAGCCATGCCAGAGCATTACTGGGACAAGCTGGCAGTACTGGTCCAGCAGCTGCCGGCTCTGGATGTCATGAGTACGCTGGTAGCTGCCATCACCCTGACGGTCATGTTGCTCTGGCCCCGGCTGAAAACCCCGGTGCCGCCGCACCTGCCGGCGGTGATTATCGGCAGCCTGCTGGCAATCTGGTTTAACGCCAACGGCGCCGGCATTGAAACCATCGGTTCCCGTTTCAGCTATCTGTTACCGGATGGCAGTACCGGGGCCGGCATTCCGCCTTTCCTCCCGGAGTTTGCCTGGCCCTGGCAGCAGCTGAACGCCCAGGGTGAGCCGGTGGGGCTGTCCTGGAGTCTTGTTCAGGAACTGTTGCCAGCGGCCTTTGCCATCGCCATGCTCGGTGCCATCGAATCGCTGTTGTGCGCGGTGGTGCTGGATGGCATGACCGGCAAGCGCCACAGCGCCAACAGCGAGCTGATGGGGCAGGGCATCGGTAACATTGTGGTGCCCTTCTTTGGCGGTATTACCGCCACCGCTGCCATAGCCCGGTCTGCGGCCAACTACCGGGCCGGTGCAGAATCGCCGGTGTCTGCCATGATCCACGCGCTTGTGGTGTTGCTGGCACTGGTGTCTTTGGCGGGAGTGCTCGCTTACTTGCCGATGCCTGCCATGGCGGCTTTGCTGATTATGGTGGCCTGGAACATGAGTGAAGCCCCCAAGGCTGTGCATCTCCTGAAAACCGCCCCGCGCAGCGATGTGCTGGTATTTCTGACCTGTTTTGGCCTGACCGTGGCGCTGGACATGGTGATTGCCATCACCACCGGGGTGTTGCTGGCCGCGGTGCTGTTTATGCGGGAAATGGCGCAGATGACGAAGGTCACTGACATTACCGACAACAAGCGTGTAGTGCAGGTGGGGCTGCCCAGAGGCTGGCGTGTGTTCAAGATCAATGGCCCGCTGTTTTTTGCCGCCGCAGACCGGGTGTTCGGTGAGCTGGCGGAGCTGTCCCGGGAAACCCGCGGCTTTGTGCTGTATATGGATGGCGTAACAGTACTGGACGCCGGCGGCCTGGCTGCGCTGAACAAACTGATCGACCAGTGCCGAAAAACAGGAACGGAAGTGATCATTGCTGACCTTCAGTTCCAGCCCCTTCGGGCACTGGCCCGTGCCGGGCTCAAGCCGGAACCGGGAGTCAGCAGCTTCTACCCGTCGCTGGCCGCGGCCCTGGAGACGCTCAGTGCCCGTCGTGGCGCCCCGCAAATGGTCTGAGCCGTTTACAACGGCCAGTGCAGTTGCAGGTTGCCACCGCCAAACCCGAATTTGTGCAGGTAGAACGTGGGGTTCAGGGTCAATATCGCCTGATTATTCGCGGACAGCCGGGTTGCAAAGGGGACTGCTAGCTTGCCGGTAAAGCCGGTGTGTCTACGATCTTCTCCGTGCCCGAAGGTTTGCCGTATCTCGGGTGCGCTCAGGTATATGCCCGGGCTGACGGTGGTATTGCGGCTTGTCTGCAGGGTGACTTCCCCGAAGACCGTTGGCTCCCGCCGGCGGATGCTGCCGTTATCATCCAGCTCTCTTCCAAAGTAGCCGGTTTCATCCAGTTGCAACCAGGCGAGGCCGAAGGTTGGCAATAACGTGTGTGGCGTCAGAGTCACCGATCCCCGGGCTTTAATATGATCCCGCTCAAAACCCGTGGTGCGATTTTCCTCGGGGTCCTGCAGCCAGTAGTCGCGCCGCGTGTGCTCCCCCTCCAGGTGTAAACTGAACAGCCAGTCGCCCGCTTGCTGGCGATGGCTGATCGCGGCCCTCTGGGATTCGTTGCTGACCGTCAGCGCTTGCCGCTGGCTGCTGAACCGTGAATCAGGGGACAGGTTGACCGACACCGTTGTACCCTCGGCGGCAGACGAGCCCTGACTGTGCCATTGCAGAAACCAGGATCCAGGCTTCTTTTCAAAGCGGTCATCGGTATCGGTTTTGTCGTTGAAGTAGTAGTCCGGCAGGATCACGGTGGCGTGCAGCCAGCTTTGGTCGGTCAGGTGATGGCGGGTGCTGAGATAAATGTCGGACTCGGCCTTGTCGGAAAACACATCGCCTTGCAGCCAGACTTCGGTTTTATCCCCGAGATTTTGCCGGAACCCGACCAGCTGTCTCTGGTATGGGCCGTCCAGGTCTTCGCCCCTCTGAATGTCCAGCAAAAAGCCGTTCTGATCGTCCCGGAAACCGAAGTCCTGACGAAACCGGAAGTCGAAGTACAACCGGCGGCTGCTGACACTGCCGCCGGTGCCGCGAATGCCGTTGCCGGTGGCTGAGGGCAATGCTTGCAGATGCCGAAAGGTCAGCTCATGCAGAAACCGTTCGGTGCCAAAGGCTTCATCACGACCAAGTACGACGGCATCCGCGCGCCAGGGTTGAGCAATGTGAGCGGTGCTGGCGAGCGCCGCTGAGCAAGTGACCATGGCAAGCAGTAACGCCACAGGCTGCGACAGTCCCACTCTTATGTTTCGTCGATTCATGGTTGGGGGTCACCTTATGGGGGAGGTTTGTTCTATCCTAGGTGACACATCAGGGTATTCGCAAAAAGGATCGGTATGTTGCCCTTTCGAATTATTGATCGCGTTAAGTTCGTTCTTGAACGCCAGCTTGTCAAAGGTGCCGGCTTTCAGTTGCTGGTTGTCGGACTGTTTATCGGTTTGATTTCGCTGATTGGCGGATTACTGGTGGTGCCTCAGGGCGGGGAGTTTGATGATCCGGGTGCCGCCGTCTGGTGGGCCTTTTTACGGCTGACCGATCCCGGCTACCTCGGTGATGATGTCGGCACCTGGCAACGCATAATCTCCACGGCTTTGACGATTCTGGGCTACGTGGTGTTCATGGGTACGCTGGTGGCTATCCTGACTCGCTGGCTGATTGCCAAGATGGAAGAGCTTGAGCGGGGGCTGACACCGGTTACCCTGAAAAATCATTTTGTCGTGCTGGGCTGGACCGCCCAAACGCCGCCGCTGGTGGCCGAGTTGTTCGGATCGTCCGGCCGTATGCAGCGGTTCCTGGAAAAACACGACACCCAGAAGTTGCGGTTAGTGGTGCTGGCGGAAGAAGCCAGCGCAGCGCAGCTGCACGAATTGCAAAACGAACCGGGAGTGGGCAGTCGCGCCCGCGAGGTAATTCTGCGGAGTGGTTCGGCGATTCAGCCAGACGCCCTGCACCGGGTGGCATGCCTGGATGCCGCCGCCGTGATCGTGCCCAGCCAGACGCATCATGCTGGCAGTCTGGTGACCTCCGATGTCGAGACCGTCAAGGCACTCTTGTCCATTGCTGCACAGGCGCGGCACCTGAGCGCACCCTTGCCCTATGTGGTGGCTGAAATTCAGGACATGCGCAAATTATCGGTCATCGAACGGGCCTATCCCGGTGCGGTGGAAGTGGTGGCAGGCGATGTCACCATCAGCCGATTGATGGTGCAAAATGTCCTTCATCCCAACCTGTCGGAAGTCTACAACGAATTACTGACTGCCGGTGAGGGCAGTGAAATCTTCGTGCGCGGCGGCGAAACGGCAGAGGGCCTGACCCTGGCGGAGCTGGCAACCCAAAGGCCCCATGCCATTGTGCTGGGCTTGTTGCACCCCGCTGCTGGCAGCGGTTGGAAGGTAAATTTGCTTGCACCGTCCGACACGGTTGTTCGTAATGAAGACCGCGTTGTCTTGCTTGCCAGTGATTATCAGCACACCGGCCCAGATCCGAAAGTGCAACCGCTGGCCAGCATCAAACGGGCCCAAGCTCAGGCTGCCGAACAGGCAGGGCCTGGTACTCACAGGGTTCTGGTGCTTGGCTGGAATCGCCGTGTACCCAGTTTGTCTGCCGAATTTGGCAGCTACAGTGGTCGTCATTTTCAGCTGGACATGGTGTCGGCCATACCCCTGGAAGAGCGTCAGCGGGAGATTGCCCGTTATGGCGTTGACCTGGACGCCATTAACGGCCGCCTGCTCGAAGCAGATTATATGGTAGAAGAGGACTTGAGAAGTCTGGACCCAGCCAGTTACGACACGGTGATGTTACTGAGCAGCGATCGCATCGGTTCCGGTGAGGAGGCAGACGCCCGCGCCATGGTGGGGTATCTGCAACTGGAGGATATTCTGGCTGAATCACTGCACCGGCCACAGGTGATCATGGAGTTGAGTGACCCGGACAACCGGCACCTGTTGTATGGCCATCAGAGTGAAATGTTGATCAGTCCCATGATTTTAAGCCACGTTCTGGCCCAGGTTGCACTGCGCCGGGAGTTGCGAGTGGTGCTGGATGAGCTGTTTACCGTGGGCGGCGCAGAAATTCAGTTCCGCGATCCGCACGACTACCCTTTGCCGGCCAGTGCCGATTTTCAGCTGCTCGAAAAGATTGTCGCCGAACGAGGCGAAATTGCGTTAGGCGTGTTTCGGGCGAGCGCCGATGATCGGGGTCGACACCTGACGTTGAATCCTCCCCGGGATCAGTATCTCGATTTGCAGGGCGGTGACCGTTTGGTGGTGCTGAGCTGCGGATGACTGGGCGGTGGGTTATTCCACCTGCTCCAGCAACACCGCCATGATATCGTCCATGGTGACAAAGCCCAGTAAGTCATTGTCTTCAAGCACCAGAACGCGCTTGACCCGATGCTCGGTCATCAGACTGGCGACGTGGCGCACGGCCAGACTTTTACCTACCGCGAGAGCGGGTTTGGCGCAGGCGTCGTACACGTTGAGCAGGTCAATATCACCTTGCTCTGCAATCACTGTTTTCAGCACATTGGTATAGGTGATCAGCCCGTAAGCATCGTTGGGGTGCTGCTTTTCCACCACCAGGGATTTTACATTGTGCATCTTCATCAGGCTCAGGGCTTCCCTCAGTTTGGCGAAGGGAGACACACAAACCACATTGCTAACCATCACATCTTTAACCAGCTTCATGCCTGGCGCTCCTCAGAAGTTGTCTTTCAAGTGCTGTTCAAATTTGTGGAACTGGGACATATCAATGCCTCCCAGGTGTTCCAGTGGCAGGGTAAACACCAGGCCCTGCGAATCGTTTTCTTTCGGCATCAGCAGATGCTGGATGGCCTTGAGGATCTGCAATGACAGGCCTTTTTCAAGCACCATCACCAACACACTCTGACTGCCGTCGTAGGTGAGGCCGAAGAAGGTTTTTTTGGCGGTATTGCTGATGCCCCGGCCGGAAAGAACCGTAATGCCACCGGCGCCCAGATCACGGGCAGCGTCAATGCATTCCTGTTCCTGCTCTTCCGGAACAATGGCGACTAGAACGGAAAACTTCATGTGTGCACCTCTCTGCGGTCTGCCCGCCATTGCATGATAATGGCGTAAAGCATCACGGTAACAATAGGGAATATAGAAGCGAAAGCAATCAGTCCGAAGCCGTCAATCAGCACGTTGCGGCCCTCAATGTTGGTGGCCAGGCCAATGCCAAGAGCGGTTACCAGTGGCACGGTCACCTCCGATGTAGTAACCCCGCCAAGATCATAGGCCAGTGCCACGATGTATTTGGGTGCCAGCGCTGTGAGAATAATCACCAGGGTGTAGCCACCCATAATGTAATAATGCATGGAGCCACCGACGATGATCCTGTGCACCCCGATGCTGATACCGATGGCCACGCCCAGGGCAACCAGAAGCCGGATGGCGTTGCCATTGATTCGCCCGGCAGCAGCTTCTTCTGCCTGCTTGCCGACTGCCAGTAAAGCGGGTTCGGCCATGGTGGTGGCAAAGCCGATCAAAAACGCGAACAGGTAAATGAAGCCGAAGCGTTCCAGTTCAATCAACTGCTCGGCCATGCTGGTGCCAATCGGGAACAGGCCCATTTTCAAGCCCACCACAAAGGCGTACAGGCCGAAAATGACCAGAACAAAGCCAAACAGGATTTTGCGTGGGTTGGACAGTCCACGCTTCAGTACGATGTACTGGAAGAATAGAATGGTTAGTATGATCGGCAGAACATCCCGCACCATCTCGGCCAGTTCCAGCAGCATTTTCAGGGCGCCGGAAATAGCCTGACTATCATCATGAAGTGTCATCATCGAGGCGTCCTCTGACACCCCTCCACTGAAGACTATAATGCCGTAGAGTTGCACAGTGATCATCGGCACCATAACCGCCAGCGCCACCAGGCCAAAGCCATCGGTCAGCGGGTTGCGGCCCCGGATAGAGGCGGCCAGACCGATACCCAGGGCGGCAATCAAGGGGACAGTCACAATGTTGGTGGTAACTCCGCCGGAGTCGTAGGCCAGGCCAATAATTTCTTCAGGCGCAAACCAGGTGACGATCACTACGGTGATGTAGCCGATGATCATGAACCAGTGCAGCGGGTAGCCTATGATGGTGCGGAATACGCCGAGCGCAATGACCATGCCCACGGAGGTGGCGACCAGCAATCGCAGAGTGAGTGCGTCGATCTTACCTTCACTGATGTCCTGCGCTTGCTGGGCCACGGCAATCAGTGCCGGCTCGGCCACCACGGCAGAAAACCCCATGGCAAAGCCAAAAGACAGCAGGATAGGCAGCGATCCTTTTTTGGCAAACTGGTTGGACAGACTTTTGCCGACTGGGAAGATGCTAAGCTCCAGGCCCTGAAGGAACAGAGCCACGCCCACAGCCACGATCAGCAAACCGATGGCCATGCTCAATGTATTGTCGGGAACCTGCTGCAATACTGCCAACTGGAAAAAGACAACCACAACCACGATCGGCAGCAGATTTTTCAGAGCGTGCAGCAGTGAATGGCCGAATGCGCGGATGTAGAACACTCAATACCTCTGGCATACGTGGGCGCATGCGCCCGTGAAGTTTATCAAGTGATTGAATCATAGCATGTTGCCGTATGCTGAGAATGACCGAGCGCAAGTGAGCATTCAACCTGGTTATCCATGCTTTTGATGTATTCATACAAAAAATGCCGGAAATACATAATATAAATTTCAATTATAAATTCGAAAGCACTAAAGTAACGCCCAACGTCAGCCAACTGCTCGGTTGTTGAGCAGGATGCTGGCTCCGGACGCTGCCTGGCAGCGGCGTTTCGTCCCTTTTGAACACTCACGTAGAAAGGATAGAGATCATGCCCTACTCACAAGACGTCGATCAGATTGCTTCCATCCTGAAGCAAAACCCGACCTGGAACGCGATCAACCCTAAGCACGCTGCCCGCATGCGCGCTCAGAACAAATTCAAGACAGGCCTGGACATCGCCAAGTACACCGCCAAGATCATGCGTGAAGATATGGCTGCGTACGATGCCGACACCTCCAAGTACACCCAGTCTCTGGGTTGCTGGCACGGTTTTATCGGCCAGCAGAAAATGATCTCTATCAAGAAGCATTTCGGAACCACCAAGCGCAGCTACCTGTACCTGTCTGGCTGGATGGTTGCCGCTCTGCGTTCCGAATTTGGTCCTCTGCCTGACCAGTCCATGCACGAGAAGACTGCTGTTTCTGGCCTGATCGAAGAGCTGTACACCTTCCTGCGCCAGGCTGACGCATGGGAACTGAACCACCTGTTCCGTGCTCTGGAAGAAGCTGAAAATGCTGGCGATAGTGCCAAGGCTGCTGAGCTGATCAAGCAGATTGACAACCACGAAACTCACGTTGTGCCGATCATTGCCGACATCGACGCTGGTTTCGGTAACGCCGAAGCGACCTACCTGCTGGCCAAGCAGATGATTGAAGCCGGTGCTTGCTGTATCCAGATCGAAAACCAGGTATCTGACGAGAAGCAGTGTGGCCACCAGGACGGTAAAGTGACCGTTCCTCACGCCGACTTCCTGTCCAAGATCAATGCGGTTCGTCTGGCGTTCCTGGAGCTGGGTGTGGACGACGGCGTGATCGTTGCCCGTACTGACTCCCTGGGTGCTGGCCTGACCAAGCAGATCGCTGTAACCAACGAGCCGGGCGACCTGGGCGACCAGTACAACGCGTTCCTGGATGGCGAGTACATCGAAGACGCTTCCCAGATCGAGAACGGCGACGTGGTAGTCAAGTCCAACGGCAAGCTGCTGAAGCCGAAGCGTCTGGCCTCTGGCCTGTTCTGCTTCAAAGAAGGTTCTGGCGAAGACCGTGTTGTTCTGGACTGTATCACCAGCCTGCAGAACGGCGCCGACATGCTGTGGATTGAAACTGAGAAGCCGCACGTTGGTCAGATCGCTGCTATGGTTAACCGCATCAAGGAAGTGGTGCCCGACGCCAAGCTGGTTTACAACAACAGCCCGTCCTTCAACTGGACCCTGAACTTCCGTCAGCAGGTATTCGATGCGATGAAGGAAGAAGGCAAGGACGTGTCTGCCTACGACCGCGCTGCTCTGATGAGCGCCGAGTACGACAACACTGAACTGGGCAAGCTGGCTGACGAATGGACTGCTAACTTCCAGCGTGACGCAGCCCGTGAAGCAGGCGTGTTCCACCACCTGATCACTCTGCCGACTTACCACACTGCCGCTCTGTCTACCGACAACCTGGCCAAAGGCTACTTCGGTGACGAAGGCATGCTGGCCTACGTTGCTGGCGTACAGCGTAAGGAAATCCGCCAGGGTATCGCGACTGTTAAGCACCAGGACATGGCTGGTTCTAACATCGGCGACGACCACAAAGAGTTCTTTGCTGGCGACGCGGCTCTTAAGGCCGGTGGTAAAGACAACACCATGAACCAGTTCTGATCGACTGACATCATGATGTTCCAGTAAGGGCTCCGGCGTTTACTGGCCACAGAAAACCCCGCATGGCTTCTGGCTATGCGGGGTTTTCTTATGTGCAAGATTTAATTCTGCTTGTTGCTTGGCTTTGCTACTTCCGGCATACGTTATGCCTTATCATCCTTGATGCTTGCCTGGATACTTGAATTGAGATGCGATGACATGATGTTGTCTGACCAATGGATTGTGTTCCTTATTCTGGGGCTGACCCTCGCGCTGTTTGTCTGGAACCGTCTGAGATTTGATGTTGTTGCCATGCTGGCCTTGCTGGCAGTGGCATTGACCGGGTTGATTGAGGCTGACCAGCTGTTTGCGGGGTTTGGCCATCCGGCTGTGATTACCGTGGCGGCGGTGCTGGTGATCAGTCAGGGATTGGTCAATGGCGGAGTGGTGGATGCCGTTGCCCGGTTGCTTGGCAAAGTCGGTCATAATGCAGTCTTGCAGGTGATCACCCTTACGCTGGTGGTTGCCCTGTGCTCGGGGTTTATCAATAACGTTGGAGCTCTTGCCCTGCTGATGCCAGTGGCCATCTGGATGTCTCGAGAGTCCGGCCGCTCGCCCTCGTTGTTGTTAATGCCCCTGGCCTTCGGCTCTTTACTGGGCGGGACCATTACCCTGATCGGGACACCGCCAAACATCATCATTGCCAGTTATCGGGAAGCTGGCTCCTTCGGTCTGTTTGACTTTGCCCCTGTAGGCCTTGCGATCACCGCAGCGGGTCTTGCGTTTATCGGTCTGGCAGGCTGGCGCCTGACGCCCAAGCGGGACGATCCAGCCAGTGGTGAGAAACTGTTCAGCGTCGGCGAATACGTCACTGAGTTGAAAGTGCCAGAGGGCTCTGCCTACGCGGGCAGCACACTGCACAATTTGCTGACCTCCGGTGACACTGACGAAGGCCTGGTGGTGCTGGCGCTGATTCGGGATGACGAGACCTCGCCTGCACCGTCGACGTTCAGCGTACTACGAGAGGGCGATGTGTTGCTGGTGGAGGCGGATACCGAGAGTCTGCAGGCGTTTATTGAATACAGCGGGTTGGTTCTGGCAACCACCGTCAGTGATGACAAGGTGGATGACGACGAGTCGCAGCAAGCTTCCGGGCAGCCGGGCAAGGGTGCTGAAGATCGCGTGACCACCGGTGATGTCCGTTTAACTGAAGCGGTCATCGCGCCCTCCTCACGATTGATCGGGCGTTCCGCAAACCGGCTGAATCTGCGAGAGCGCTATGGCCTGAACATTGTTGCGGTCGCTCGCCAGGGCCAGAGATTGAAGCGGCGACTGGCAGACATCCGATTCCGGTCCGGGGATATTCTGCTGGTGCAGGGTCATGAGGAGAATCTGCTGTCGACCCTACAGGCCCTGGGCTGTTTGCCATTGGCGGAGCGGGGCTTAACTTTGGGCAAACAAAACAAATTGTGGTTGGCCGCTGGTCTGTTTATCGCGGCCATTGTGTTGATTGTCTCAGGATGGCTGGCGCCGCCGGTGGCGCTGGTTGCCTGTGCAGTGGCCATGGTGCTGGTTCGTCTGATTGATGCCAGCGATGCTTACCGGTCTATTGATTGGCCTGTCATTGTGCTGTTGGCGGCGATGATTCCGGTGGGGCAGGCGCTGGAAACAACCGGCGGTGCAGCACTGATTGCCGATCAGGTGTTGGCCATTGCGGAAGGCCAGACGGCCTGGGTGGCCGTGACCATTATTCTGGTGGGTACCATGCTGTTGTCGAATGTGGTCAACAATGCCGCGGCGGCCATTCTCGTGGCGCCGATTGCTCTGGGTATTTCGGCCCAGCTCGGACTGGCCTCTGATGCGGTGCTGATGGCGGTTGCGGTGGGCGCCTCTTGCGCATTCCTGACACCGATTGGGCACCAGTCGAATGCCCTGGTGATGGAGCCGGGTGGCTATCGCTTTGGTGATTACTGGCGTCTTGGTCTGCCGTTATCGATGGTGGTCACCGTGGTCGGTGTGCCGATGATTCTTTGGGTCTGGGGCTGATCAGTGATTAGCCATTAAACCCCGGAATGCGGTCTCGACCAGCAGTGGTGCCATGTCGGAAAGCGGCCGGCGGTCGGGTGCGGCTAACCAGTCAAAAAAGATGCCGAGCATCTGGGTATGCAGCAGGAACGCAGCAGTCTCTGGAGTCAGGGTGGCATGAAGGCGGCCTGCATTGTCAGGTCTTGCGAAAATGTCACCAACAAGCGTGATGGCTTCGATCGACAGCGCTTTGTGCTTTTCAATGGCCTGGTCCGACTCGTTTCGGTGGAACAGGATGTAGTAAACCCTGAAGTAACGGGTATCGTTCGCCAGCTTCTGCAGGGCAATGATGCACACCTGTTTCAGGCGTTCCAGGCTGTCACCGACAGCAATGGCTTCGTCGATCATTTCGGCCAGTGGCGCGCGCACGCGCTCAAGCATGGCGTCCAGGATGTCGGGCTTGTTGCGGAAATGCCAATACACCGCACCCCGGGTGACCCCGGCCGCGCGTGCGATTTCTTCCAGTGAGGCTTTGGCAACGCCTTTGTCCATAAACACCTGTTCGGCGGCATCCAGGATCGATTCGCGGGTAGCCTCTGCTTCTGCCTTTGTTCTTCGTGCCATGGTGCAGTGTCATCTGCTCGAAAAAACCGCAGTATATCGTATAGCAGTTTACATACATACACGACTGAATGTATTTTAGGCGGCCTTTACCCCGCTTTCAGTCAACACCGGTTTTTCAGGAGATCGTGCCATGCCAAAACAACTGTCCCAACGTCCAACGGTCCCGAGAGGGCTTGTGGTTGTCGGCCTGTCTTTTTTCCTACTGCTGGTGGGCTGTAGTAATGACGAATCGGATGGTCAGCAGGATGGTGGTATGCCACCGGCCGCAGTGGTTGTAGAGACCGCCAAGAGCGAAGACGTGAGTGTCAGACAGGATTACGCCGGCCGTGCCAGAGGTGCCCGTGAGGTGGAGGTTCGTGCGCGTATACAAGGCATTCTGGAAGAGCGCCTGTATAACGAGGGCCAGATGGTGCGAGAGGGTGATGCGCTATTCCGCATTGACCGAAAGCCGGCAGAGGCGGCCTTGCAGCGGGCAAGAGCCCAGAGCCAGGTAGCCCAGGCTGATCTGCGCCAGGCTGAGCGTGAGTGGAACCGGATATCTTCGCTGTTTCAGCGTAATGCGGTGAGTGAGCGGGAGCGTGATTCTGCTCAATCCGCACAGGAGTTGGCGGAGGCCAACTTGGCGGTGGCCAATGCTGGCGTGTCGCAGGCCGAACTGAACCTTGGCTATACTGAGGTTACCGCGCCGGTTCGCGGAGTAACCAGTCTGGAAGATTTCCCGGAAGGCAGTCTTATCGATACCGGCACCTTGCTGACCACCATAGTGCAACTGGACCCGATTCACGTACGTTTCGCGTTGCCGGAGAACGATGCCAATATTCGCCGGGTGGCCCGTGAGGGAATGGTCGGTACGGGTGAGGAGCAGAATGTGTCTGCCAGGCTGATTATGGCGAACGGTGAGGAGTACGAGCGCGAGGGGCGCATTGATTTCACTGCGTCCACTCTTGATCCGCGTACTGGCACGGTATCGGCTCGGGCGGTCTTCCCCAATCCGGAAAATGTCATTGTGCCGGGTCAGTTTGTTCGGGTAAGGGTTGAGCTGCAGAATTTCGAAGATGTCATCACGGTGCCGGAGAAGGCCATCGGCCAGTCCGGAGAAAACCAGGTGGTTTTTGTGGTTGATGATGAGGGTAAAGCCCGCAGCCGGCAGGTTGAGCTGGGCCCGGTCAGCGATGGTCGGCAGATACTGCTGAGCGGCCTGGATGCCGGTGATCGTTACATCGTCAGCGGCCTGGTTAACCTGCGCGACGGCGCTGAGGTTAATGTCACCAACGATGATGGCGGGGAGGGCGCAGACTGATGTTGCGCACATTTATAGACCGGCCGATCTTTGCGACGGTCGTCTCGATCATCATCACGCTGGGCGGTGCGCTGTCTCTTGTGGGTCTGCCCGTGGAGCAGTACCCCAACGTAGTGCCGCCACAAGTGGTGGTTGATGGTCGCTTTCCGGGTGCCAGTGCCGGTGTTATTGCCGATTCCGTGGTGGCGCCACTGGAGCAGGAAATCAACGGCGTTGATGACATGATTTATCTGGAGTCCAACGCGACGGACTCTGGAAGTTTCCGGGTGACGGTTTCCTTCGAGATCGGAACCGATCCTGACCAGGCTACCATCAACGTCAACAACCGCGTACAGCAGGCGTTGGCGCGACTGCCTCAGTCGGTCCGGGATCAGGGCCTGAAAGTAGAGGCCAGGTCGACCTCTATTCTGCAGGTTATTACCCTGTCATCTCCGGACAACTCGATGGATGTGGTGGAGATATCCAACTATGCCCTGCTCAATGTGCTGGACGAACTGGTGCGCTTGCCGGGTATTGGTGATGCCTCATTGTTTGGGGCGCAGGATTACTCGATGCGGGTCTGGTTGCGGCCAGACAAACTGGCCCAGTATGAGCTGACTCCCGGCGATGTGGCGGCATCGCTCAGGGCCCAGAATGCCCAGTTTGCGGCCGGCAGGATCGGTGCAGAGCCGGCACCCGAGGGCCAGGCCTTTACCTTCAGCGTATCGGCCCCGGGCCGACTGACCAGCCCGGAAGAATTCGGCGAAGTGATCCTGCGAAGCGATGAGCAAGGTGCCTCACTGCGACTGAAGGATGTGGCCCGCATAGAGTTGGGTGCCCAGAACTATGACTTTGCGGCCACCTACAATGGCGGCGCGACCGTTCCGATGGGGGTATACCTGCAGCCTGGTGCCAACGCGCTGGACGCTGCCGATGCGGTCAATCAGGCCATGGCCGAGATTTCCGAACGCTTCCCGGAAGGACTGGAATACAGCGCGCCCTACGACACCACCCGGTTTATTGATATCTCCATTCAGGAGGTGATCAGCACGTTTGTGGTGGCGGTCTTGCTGGTGGTGCTGGTTACTTTCCTGTTCCTGCAGCATATCAAGGCCACGTTGATTCCACTGATTGCCATTCCGGTGTCGCTGATTGGCACCTTCGCGGGCATGCAGGCCCTAGGTTTTTCGGTCAATCTTCTGACTCTGTTCGGGCTGATACTGGCCATTGGGGTGGTGGTGGATAATGCCATCATCATCATGGAGAACGCTGAACGATTAATGAAAGAAGAAGGCATGTCAGCCTACAACGCCGCAGTCGCTACGATTGGTCAGGTGTCGGGCGCGGTGGTGTCGTCCACGCTGGTGCTGGTGGCCGTGTTCGCCCCGGTGGCTTTCCTTGGAGGGCTGAGTGGCGAACTGTATCGGCAATTTGCCATCACCATTGCGGTATCGGTGGTGATTTCCGGCGTGGTGGCGTTGACCTTGACGCCGGCCATGTGTGCACTGCTGCTGGGTAAAGACGAAGGTAAGCAGTTGACGGTATTCCGTTGGTTTGACGCCGGTTTCGATAGGCTGACCAACGGATTCTCCGCCGGTGTTGACTGGCTTTTGAGGCACGCAATTGTGGGTGTTTTACTGTTTGCCGCCATGATTGGCGGTGTGGTCTTCCTGCTTGACCGAATGCCGACTGGCCTGGTGCCACAAGAAGACCAGGGGTTCGTGCTGACGGCGTTATCGCTGCCTGCAACGTCTTCCCTTAGCAGAGCCGAACAGACTCGCGATGAACTGGTGGAGCAGATGCTCGACTTGCCAGAGGTGAAGGACGTCGTCGCGTTCGCCGGCTTTGACATCATCTCCAGCGCTTTGCGGACCAACAGTGGCGTTGCTTTTGTGACGCTGGAGGATTGGGCCGAGCGGGAAGGCGAAGGCCAGGGTGCTGCTGAGATTGCCGACAAGGTGATGGGCATTGGCGCTGGCATGCCAGAGGCCTTTGTGATGGCATTCTCGCCGCCGCCAATCCAGGGACTCTCCACCACTGGGGGCGTTGAGGGCTATATCCAGGCCAGAGGCGGGCGTACCCCGACTGAAATCAAGGCAATGGCGGATCAGTTCACCCAGGCCGCTAATGAGCGCCCGGAACTGCAGAATGTCCGGGTTACCCTGGACACCGGCATTCCCCGCTATCAGGCCAACGTAGACCGAGAGAAAGCACAGGCTGCGGGTGTGCCGATTGATCAGATCTTTACCACCATGCAGAGCACGTTTGGGGGGTTGTACGTGAACGACTTCACTCTGCAGGGCCGTAACTGGCAGGTAAATCTGCAATCTGAAGGGGAGTTCCGCAGCCATCCGGACGATCTGCGTAAGGTGTTTGTCCGTTCCAACTATGGCGAGATGATCCCGCTGAGCTCTCTGGTCAACCTGGAGCGCACCAGTGGTCCGGATATTCTGAACCGGTTCAACGTGAACCCTGCGGCCAAGCTGCTGGCGGATCCGGGCCCAGGCTACACCACCGGTGATGCAATTCAGGCGCTACAGGCGGTTGCGGGTGAGCAGTTTGATCGCAATACGTTGCTGGGCTGGACGGGTGAGGCCTATCAGTTGCAGGATTCGGCGGATTCCGGTGCGCTGGCGTTTGGCATGGGCCTGCTGCTGGTGTTCCTGATTCTGGCGGCCCAATATGAGCGTTGGGGCTTGCCGGTGGCCGTCGCAACGGCAGTACCGTTTGGTGTGTTCGGTGCGGCGCTGGCGTCTTTGTGGCGGGGGTTCCCGAATGATATCTATTTCCAGGTGGGTCTGCTGGTGTTGATTGGTCTGGCGGCCAAAAACGCCATTTTGATCGTGGAGTTTGCGGCCCAGAACCGGAAGGCGGGTATGAGTTCGTTTGAGGCGGCCAGCACCGCGGCACGTCAGCGTTTCCGGGCGATTATGATGACTGCGTTGACGTTTATTGTGGGTACGCTGCCGTTGGCGTTCAGTTCCGGAGCTGGTGCGGTCAGTCGCCAGGAGATCGGTACGGTGGTGGTCGGCGGTATGCTGGCAGCCAGTACTCTGGCGCTGTTCTTTGTGCCGTTGTTCTACAAGCTGATCGAAGATCTGGCCGATTGGCGAAAAAGCCACAGGAAGGCAGCGTAGGTTGAGCTGATTCCGTTTTACCTATCGTATCCATAGCTACCGAACCGCCGCGGGTTTCTGCCCCCGGCGGTTTTTTCTTTGTTATCCTGTTTTTGAGTAAGAAGTAGTGGTGGGAAGGCCTTTTGGAAACACGCTGTGGATACATCCATGTACGCTCTGCTCCGCCATCCTTGGCTCCGCAAGGTTTCCAAAAGGCCTTCCCACCACTACTTCCCGTAACTGGGGAGCTGGATTCTATGGAGTCTGAAGATATGGTAGCTGAAAGCTACAAGGCACAAATATTGGAAGAGTTGGAGCTGGCCCGTTCCCGCACTGAGCGGCTGGTTCGTTCCCTTCCAGAGGAGAGGCTGGATGTGCCATACCACCCGGGTGTGAATCCGCCCCTGTGGGAAATGGGCCACTCAGCATTCTTCTACGAGGTGTTCGTGTTCAACCTGTTGGATGGAACGCCCAGTTACGATCCTTCAATGGATGACTTGTGGGACTCTTTTCACGTTGAACACCGTGATCGCTGGCGGCGGGATCTGTTTCCGGGGCGTGCGGAAACCCTCAAATATTTCAATACCATCTACGAACGGATGGCCGAGCGTATTCAGAGTCGGGAACTGACGGATCGGGAGCTGTATCTCTACCGGTATGCGGTGTTTCATCAGAACATGCACATCGAGTCTCTGATCTGGTGCCGGCAGACGGTGGGCTATCCGGCGCCGGCGGAGTTTAAGGGTGATCGCCCTGCGCCGGGTCAGCCGGTCAGCGGGGATGTGGAGATTCCGGCCGGGCGTTGGTTGATCGGCATGCCGGGCGAGTCGGATGATTTTGCCGGTGGGGATTTTGCCTTTGATGCCGAGAAGCCGCGGTTTGAGGTGGAGTTGCAGGCGTTTGCGATGAGTCGAACGCCGGTGACCAATCGGGAGTTTCTGGTGTTTGTTGAGGACGGTGGCTATCAGCGGCAGGAGTTGTGGTCGTTTGGAGGGCGCAGGTGGCTGGAGTCGGAGGTGGATGTGGCGTTGGTGCATGGCGCCTCTGAGCCGATGATGCGCTCGCCCAGGCATCCGCTGTATTGGCGCTGGCATGAGAAACAGTGGCAGGAGCGGGTGTTTGATCAGTGGTTGTCACCGGAGCCTGACGCGCCGGTCACTCATGTGACTTACTGGGAGGCTGAGGCCTGGTGTAATTGGGCCGGGCGGCGGTTGCCGACGGAGTATGAGTGGGAGGTGGCTGCGCTGGCCAACAAACCGGGAGTGTCGTTCCGGCGTTATCCCTGGGGCAATGAGGCGCCGGATTGCTCGCGGGTGGATATGGATGCCCGGTCCATGGCCCGTAATCCGGTATTTGATTATCCGGCAGGAGACAGTCCCTTTGGTTGCCGGCAGATGGTGGGTACTGTTTGGGAGTGGACCAGCAGTCAGTTCTTGCCTTATGACGGGTTCAAGGTGGATATGTATCCGTTTATGTCGACACTGCAGTTTGGTGATCACAAGGTGACCCGAGGCGGTGGCTGTGCCACCTCATCGAATCTGATCCGGGGCACTTACCGGCAGGCCTATCTGCCTGTGCGTAACGATGCTTATACCGGTTTCCGCACCTGTGCATTAAGCGATTAATTCAAACGCGGCGGTCTGGGTGGGGTGGCCTAGATCCGGGTGCTGGTCACCGATGCCGCCAATGCGGACGCTGTAGCCGTTGCGGTTGGCCACGCCGCTGGCCCACTGGCGGAATTTCATGCGGTTCCACTCGAATTTATGGTCTTCTTCGCGAAACTCTCCGGGTTCCAGGTCAAACAGTGGGTTGTATTCACTGTTGGGCGTGGTCATGAACAGGAACGTCGGGCGCATTCTACCAAACACGGCAAGCTCGACTTTTGACAGTTCCGACGGATTCACGTGTTCGATGGTTTCAACCATGGCGGCAAGGTCGAAGCCGGTGAGTTCGGGTTGCGGTTCGCTGTAGGAACCGGTCACGAGGCGAATGCGATCGGGACGGTCTTCGATCCAGTTTGCCAGGTTCAGTCGAGCCTGGCGGATAGACACGCCCGACTGCTCAAGGCCCACAATCCGCTCGAATTCCGGAGTCTTGGCCAGCCGGTAAAGTAGCGAGCCGGAGCCGCAGCCAAGATCCAGCACTGTTTTTCCTCCCCGACTACAGAGGGTGCGTGCCACAAAGTCCAGCCGATGTTCATGCAGCGATGTCATCTGGGTCATGCTGCCGCGGGTCATTTCATCAAGGTCAAACATGGCAGGGTCTCATATAGTTGGCATCCTTACCCTTGGACGTTGATATTTAAGATGGCTGTTGAGCTGGGCTTGGTTGAAGTTCGGTCTTCTCCATCAGGTGGCTGGCTAAGGCAACACCGGTCTCGCTCATGGTCAGGTAGGCGTCGTCTGCGCCTGCCTCGTGTATTTTTTTCGCTTCGTCGGCATACATGGTGTGGGCCACAATATAACCCGTGAAGCCAAGTTTACGCAGCATGCGGGCAGCAATCAGTTTGCCTTCGATGTCGTTCATGGCGAGGACAACTGATTGCAGGTCTGGCATATGAAGGCCCTCCCAGAACGTGGTGTCTTCGGCGTCTGCGAACACAACATTGCGCCCCTGGTTTTGATGCTGTTCGGTTTTGGCCGGATCGGAGTCAAGCCCCATCAGTTTAGGCTCGTGGGGTAATAGCCAATCGTAGGTTGCCGTACCGGTCCGCCCCATACCCATAACCAGAATTCTGGTATCGCCGAGTGAAATCGGTTGTTCGTCCGGGTGTCGTTTGTGGCTTTCAAAACGGGAAATCCGGTAGCCGATTTTCTCATAGATGCCATGCGCAAAGCGATTTAGCGGGGCTGAAATGACAAAGGAAATCGACACGGTGATGGCTAGCGGCACCAGCCATTCGGGTAGGGCAACACTGGCGACGATCAGGCCGAATTCGCTGTAGTTGGTGAGCGATAGCGAGGTCAGAAAGCTGCTGCGGGCGCGCAAACGGAAAAGCAGCAACAGGAAGTAGAACAGAATGCCCTTCAAAGGCAGGACTAATGCGGTCACAACCGCAAATGTAAGTGCTTGCTGATCCGGTAGCCCGCCAATGCCGATCTGCAGGAAAAAGCCGACGAGAAAGACTTCTTTTACGCTCCATAAGGACTTGGCGAGTTCCTGGGATCGTGGATGGTTGGCCAGCATCGCACCGAAGATCAGCGCACCGAGTTCTGAACTCAGCCCGACGGCTTCAAAGCCCAGCCCCCCCACAACCAGTGCCAGCAGCAAGCCCAGGAGTACAAGCAGTTCATCGTGTCCACTGGCGTCCAGTAATCGGAATAAAAACGGTCTTAGTAGGGGTAGTCCAAAGATCAGGAGCGCCCATTCGGAAGGAGATTTGCCAGCAGCAATGCTCATCACAACCAAGGCGATCAGGTCTTGCATGATCAGAATACCAATTGCAACACGACCATGAAATGCTCGTAGTTCACGCTTGCTCTCTAGAACTTTTGCTGCCAATACCGTGCTGGAAAACGACAGGGCAATGGCAAGCATCAGGGCCGTTGTCCAGTCCAGATCAAGAAGCCAATACAACCCTGGGGCGAATACCAGGCAGGTGATTGAGAAGTGCAGCAGGCTTCCGCCGATGACTTCCGGGCTGACTATCGACCGAAGTTTGAGCTTGAGCCCAACCGTAAATAACAGCAACAAGACGCCCAGGTGCGCGATGTGCTTTAGCACGGCCGTTTCTTCAACCTCGATGCCTGTCATGACAGACATGCCGCTCAGCGCAAAGCCGGCGGCGAGGTAACCTACCAGGGGGGGGAGGCCGATCGCCTTAACAAACAGGCCAAGGGTAAAAGCGAAGGAAATCCAGATGGCTTCGGGCATAGCGGGTGCTTATCACGGGGTTAAAAGAGAACCCGAAGCCTACCGTCTTTCAGGTGTTAAATGTAGTAGTCGAAGGTTTCAATGTTGGCTGTCAACCAGAAACTCACGAAACAACCGTGCGGACTCTGCCGGCACTTCAACCATCGGGGCATGGCCTACGTCGTCCAGTATGGCTTTGCGGGCGTCAGGAATAGCCTCAACAAAGACATCGGCGTTGCGGTAATCGATCACCCGGTCAAGTTTGCCCCAGACCACGAGCACGGGTGCTTCAATGTGAGTGATGGCGTTGCGGAAGTCCGGTTCAAAGCCGCTGTCGCGAATGGCGGCAAAGATGACTTCGTTCACGTCCCGGTTGGCGATGGCTTTTTCTTCCATAACATCGAAGATTGGCCAGGGTACAAATGGTCGCTTCTCGAGGGCAAAATCCAGCAGCCGGTCAAAGTCGCCTGCCTTTTTCGGGATCAGGGGGTTGTCGCCGTCCAGCACCAGGTCGACCAGCTCACTTTCATACTCAAAAATGCCCGCGGGGTCGAACAGTACGGCGGTCTGAATCTGTTCCGGATGGGTGGCCGCATAGAGGGCGGTGATGGCGCCGCCCATGGAGTTGCCCATCATGTGCGCCTGGGTAATGCCCAGTTCAGCGAATACCTGATTCAGATAGCGAACCTGATCTTCAAACCGGTAGCCGATATCCAGGGGCTTGCTGCTGTCTCCATGGCCCGGAAGGTCAAATGCATAAATGTTGAACTCTCCTTCGAGTTCTTTGGCAAGGCGCGTCCAGTTGTCCTTATTGGCGCCAAAGCCATGTATGAGCACCAGGGTGTCGGCATCGACGGTCTCTTTGCTGCGCAGATAGGTAATGTCGAGTTCTCCGATGGATAATTGTGCTGTCTCCAGGCCTGAGCTGGAGCGCTCCCAGCTGATGGCATTTTCGTAGATGGCCTGTTTGGAACAGGCGCTGACCAAAAGCGTGGTGACCAATATAAGGAAAATGCTGACGGGGGTGCGCTGCACACGGAACTCCTTTTCGTTATGAGTATTGTTGAGGGGCTAACAGTACTCCAGAAAAAAGCCCGGTCAATGACCGGGCTGACGGTGTTGTCGAGCTAAGACAAAATTCAGCCCTGTTCGCGGGCAATGGCTCGGTAGGCAATGTCGTTGCGATAGAAGGCACCCCGCCATTCTATTTTTTCAGCCAGAACGTAGGCCCTTTGCTGGGCCTCGGTGACGGTGTTGCCCAGCGCGGTGGCGCAAAGAACCCTGCCGCCATTGGTAACAACCTGACCATCTGTCAGGCTGGTGCCGGCATGGAAGACTTTCTCGCCGTCCACTTCGGTCTCTGGCAGGCCAGAGATGACATCGCCCTTGTTGTAGCTGGCGGGGTAGCCGCCGGCGGCCAGCACGATGCCGACTGAAGCGCGCTCGTCCCACTCAGAATCGCATTGGTCCAACTTGCCATCTACCGCAGCCAGGCACAGCTCGACCATGTCAGATTTCATGCGCAGCATGATCGGCTGGGTTTCCGGGTCACCGAAGCGGCAGTTGAACTCGATCACTTTCGGGGCGCCGGTACTGTCGATCATCAGGCCGGCGTACAGGAAGCCCTTGTATGGGTGGCCTTCAGCCGCCATGCCGTTGACGGTGGGGTAGATCACCTCGTCCATGATGCGCTGGTGCACCTCGGCAGTGACTACCGGAGCAGGGGAGTAAGCGCCCATGCCGCCGGTATTGGGGCCTGTGTCGCCGTCGCCTACGCGCTTGTGGTCCTGGGAGGTGGCCATGGCCAGTACATTCTTGCCGTCCACCATGACGATGAACGAGGCTTCCTCTCCGTCCAGGAACTCTTCAACCACCACGCGACTGCCGGCATCGCCAAAGGCGTTACCCGCAAGCATGTCGCGGATGGCGTCTTCGGCTTCGGCCAGAGTCATGGCGACGATCACACCTTTGCCGGCGGCCAGGCCATCGGCCTTGACCACAATCGGTGCGCCCTTTTCACGCACGTAAGCCAGGGCTTGGTCGACATCGGTGAAGTTGGCGTAGTCGGCGGTCGGGATCTTCTGACGCGCCAGGAAGTCCTTGGTGAAGGCCTTGGAGCCTTCCAGTTGGGCGGCACCTGCACTCGGGCCAAACACCCGCAGGCCCTGGGCCTCGAATTTGTCGACGATGCCGGCAACCAGTGGCGCCTCCGGGCCGACGATGGTCAGGCCCACGTTGTTTTGTTTGGCAAAGTTTGCCAGGCCGTCCAGGTCCATCACGTCCAGATCGACGTTTTCCAGGTTCGGTTCCCGGGCCGTGCCGGCGTTACCCGGTGCCACGAATACTTTATCCGCCAGCGGTGACTGTGCTGCTTTCCAGGCCAGAGCGTGTTCGCGCCCGCCACTGCCAATAACCAGAATGTTCATGCTGTGCTCCTGAATGCGTTGATCAGTGACGGAAGTGGCGCATGCCGGTGAAGACCATGGCGATACCGTGTTCATTGGCGGCATCGATTACTTCCTGGTCGCGCATGGAACCACCCGGCTGGATCACCGCGGTGATGCCGGCTGCAGCCGCCGCATCAATGCCGTCCCGGAACGGGAAGAAAGCATCCGATGACATCACTGAGCCTTTGACTTCCAGGCCTTCATCGGCGGCCTTGATGCCAGCGATCCTGGCGCTGTATACCCGGCTCATCTGGCCGGCGCCGACACCGATGGTGCGACCGGCCTTGGCGTACACGATGGCGTTGGACTTCACGTACTTGGCCACTTCCCAGGCGAACAGCAGGTCGCTCAGCTCTTGCTCGGTGGGCTGACGGTTGGTTACCACCTTCACATCTTCCATCGCGACCATGCCCAGGTCACGATCCTGTACCAGCAGGCCGCCGGTTACGCGCTTGTAGTCCATGGTCTGTGCGCGCTCGCCGTCAAATTCACCACAGGCCAGCAGGCGCACGTTCTTTTTGGCGGCAACAATGTCGACCGCTTCCGGGGCGATGCTCGGGGCGATGATCACTTCTACAAACTGGCGATCAACAATGGCCTTTGCGGTGTTTGCGTCCAGTTCCCGGTTGAAGGCAATAATGCCGCCAAAAGCTGAGGTGGGGTCGGTAGCAAAGGCCAGCTCATAGGCTTGCAGGATGTCGGCGCCAATGGCCACACCACAGGGATTGGCGTGCTTGACGATGACACAGGCTGGGTCAGCAAACGGCTTTACGCATTCCAGCGCGGCATCGGTGTCGGCCACATTGTTGTAGCTCAGTTCCTTGCCCTGTAGCTGTTTGGCGGTGGCCACGCAGGCTTCTCTCGGGTTGCGCTCGGCATAGAACGCGGCACGCTGGTGCGGGTTCTCGCCGTACCGCATGTCCTGCACTTTCACGAACTGGGCGTTGAAGGTGCGAGGGAAGTCGGCGTTGTCGTTGTCCGGCGTGCGACCTCCCAGGTAGTTGGCGATGGCGCCGTCGTAACCGGCGGTGTGCTCGAAGGCTTTCACGGCCAGGTCGAAGCGGGTGCTGTAGGTCAGCTCGCCGTCGTTGTCGTCCAGCTCCTTCAAAACCCGGCTGTAGTCGGAAGCGTTGACCACGATGGCGACGTCGTTGTGATTCTTGGCTGCCGCGCGGACCATGGTGGGGCCACCGATGTCGATGTTTTCAATGGCGGTGGCCAGGTCGCAGTTCGGGTTGGCGACGGTATCTTCGAACGGGTACAGGTTGACCACCACCATGTCGATGGGGTTGATGCCATGCTCGCCCATAATGGTGTCGTCGGTACCGCGACGGCCCAGAATGCCGCCATGAATCTTCGGATGCAGGGTTTTGACCCGGCCGTCCATCATTTCCGGGAAGCCGGTGTAGTCAGACACCTCGGTGACGGGAACCTGATTTTCCTGCAGCAGGCGGAAGGTTCCGCCAGTAGACAGCAGCTCTATGCCGCGTTCAGTCAAAGCACGGCCGAACTCGACGATGCCGGTTTTATCACTCACGCTGATCAGAGCGCGACGGACGGGGGTATTAGCCTGATTTGCCATGGGTCACTTTCTTCGCTGGTCAGATAAGCCGGATGTAGCCTGGGTATAAAGAACAAGGGCCTCGCGAACGGATCCGGGAGGCCCTTTTGGGTCTGGTCTGATTATAGCAGACCGTACTGCTTGAGTTTCTTACGCAGGGTGCCGCGATTGAGGCCAAGCATGGTGGATGCCTTGGTCTGGTTGTTGCGGGTGTACTTCATCACCTGTTCAAGCAGCGGCGCTTCCACTTCCGACAGTACCAGCTGGTACACCTCGGAGACGGGGGTGCCGTCCAGCTGCTCAAAATAGTTTTTCAGAGCAACTTCCACGCTATCACGCAGGGTGACGCTGTTGCCGCTGTTATTCACCGTATGCAACTGATGCATGTCATCGTTGGCCGGTGTGCTCAGGTTGTCGTTTGCCAAAGTCTCAGCGGTCATGCTGCGAATACCTCTCCATTTCGTAAGCCTGAAAAATACTGTTCGATTCGGTCTTTCTGCTCCAGCGCATCTTCGATCGCGTTGAAGCGTTGGCGGAACTGTTTGCTTTCGTCGTGTGACTGCAGATACCAGCCCACGTGTTTTCTGGCGATACGCACACCCATTTTTTCACCGTAGAAGCTGTGCAGTTCTGCCAGATGTTCTGTCAGAATTTGCTCGACTTCATTCAGCGGCGGCGCCTGCAGGTGCTTTCCGGTTTGCAGGTAATGCAATATTTCCCGGAAAATCCAGGGTCGGCCCTGAGCACCGCGACCGATCAGTAAGCCATCGGCTCCGGTGTATTCGAGAACTCGCCGGGCTTTTTCCGGAGTATCAATGTCGCCGTTCGCGAATACCGGAATGCCCACGCAGGCCTTTACTTCGGCGATGGTGTCGTACTCCGCGTCCCCGTTGTATTTATCGGCGCGGGTGCGACCGTGCACGGCTATGGCCTGTATGCCAGCGTCCTCTGCCATGCGGGCGATGACCGTGGCGTTACGGTTGTCCCGGTCCCAGCCAGTGCGCATTTTCAGGGTGACTGGAATGTTTACCGCGTTAACCACCGCTTCCAGAATTTCCCGGACCAGCTTCTCATCCTTCATTAAGGCTGAGCCGGCGGCCTTATTGCACACTTTTTTGGCAGGGCAACCCATATTGATGTCGATAATCTGAGCATCAAATTCGGCATTCTGTCGGGCCGCATCGGCCAGCATCTCCGGATCGCCGCCCGCAATCTGTACCGACCGGGGCTCCGGCTCACCTTCATGGTTCATCCGGGTGCGGGATTTGCGCGTATGCCAGAGCTTGCTGTCTGCTATGACCATTTCTGACACTGCCAGGCCCGCCCCCATTCGTCGGCAAAGCTGCCGGAACGGGCGATCCGTTACGCCGGCCATAGGCGCAACAATGAGCGGGTTGGGCAGGGTGTACGGCCCGATTTTTGCCGTCGGCAGCATGATCTGAGTCCGTGTCACAGCGAGTTAAGCAAGGTTCGGTGTGGAGCGGTTGTTCAATTTATGACCGGTCCCATTCCGAAGGGCGATAATGATACCGCTGGGGACGGTGTGATTGAAGAGGGAAATGGCTTAAAAAATTGATTATTTTTCGTGCTTTCTGGTTGACTTTTGCTCGGCTGGCCCGGGTTCTTGACTGGCGTCAAGGTTCCCAGGGCCGGAAGCTCAGATTGTAATTAACCGCATCGCGACCTGGGTCACGGATACTGATGGCGATTCTCACCGGCGTTTCCGAGGGCATGGTGTCCAGTGCCTCGGCATCACCGGCAAGGTACTCCTCGGGCGTAAACGTGCTCTGCGCCACGATGTCACCGTTGAGGTTTGAGAAGGTTAGCGCAATGGCCGGGAACGGCTGTTCAAAGCCGGCGCGATTGACGATCTCCGCATCTACAATCAACTGGCTGCGATTGCCGGGGTCGGTCCTTACCACCAGTTTACGGCTCTGCATAGCCTCGATGTTGATGAGCGGTTTGAGGTCGCAGCCGGCAAGTTCACAGCCTTTTTCATAGAAAGGCCGAAGTTGCGGAATGGCGGACAGGCGGTCAAGTTGGAAGTAGGTCACCTGAGCCACCAGGGCGCCCAGCAGGGCTACGACGACGAGCCCCCAAAGCGCTGTACGTAGTCGGCTTCCGCCCTGATTGACAGACACCGGGTCTCTGCGCAAATCCCGATAGAGAGTATCGGATGACTGCTCTGCTCGAGGGCGTTGCTCCGGCGCGCTGGCGGGCCGGTCATCGTCCGTTGCGGCCATCGTCAGCTCACTGGCTGAGGCCAGTGCGCCTTCTGTTTGGGGGGCAGATGGTTCGGGTTCGTCAGCTGTGGTGTCCTCAACCGGCTCAGGGGTTGGCTGATCGTCCGGAGGCGTCAGGTCAAGACCGGGCTCCGTGCGTTTGTCTTTGGCGGGTTTCGGCTGTTCAGGCGCGGGTTCGCTCGCCCGAGGTTGCTCAGGTGCCTGTCTGGGTTGATCGTCCGACAACATGGCCTCGGCCCAGCTTTCATCAACGGCGTGTTTGCCGGGCGCCAGGTCATCGTCCTGGTATTGGGACTGTTCGGTTTCGTTAACGCCGCGAAAGCTGTCGCTCAGTTCGTCTTCCGAAAAGGTCAGTTTGGTGCCTGCATAGCGACCTTCCGCGGCGTCCTCTTCCGGGTTGTCTGCAAATACGAACTCATCTTCATCCGCACTGGACAGGGAGCCTGCTGCAGGGCCGCTGGCGTCTGGAGCCTTGGGTGTCGTTTTGTCTGCGGTAGCGCTGCCAGTGGCTTTGGCGACCTGATGTTCGACGGCGTTGAACACCTTCATGCAGCTGCCACAACGAACCTTGCCCCCGGCGATACTGAGTTGCTCGTCGGTCACCCGGAAACGGGTTTCGCAATTGGGGCACTGTGTTTGCAGGCTGCTTTGGGGCATGCTTCGTTCCTGAAAGCTTGATCGCTGATTGATCGTGGCACGATCGTTACGAATTAGGCAGTTTAGTCGTTAACGCCGTGCCCGTCATCCGTCCTTGCGCCGTCCTGTGAGGCGTATCCAGTCTTCTTTCTGCTCAGGCTCGTCCATCACAAACCAGGGCTCGTAGGCGGCCATTACTTCCCGGGCCTGATGGGACAGGATGCCGGAAAGCACCAGGTGGCCTCCGGGCAGGGTCAGCTCAGCCAATCTGGGTGCCAGGCTGATCAGAGGCTGGGCCAGAATGTTGGCGAGCATTACGTCGGCGCGGGTGTCCGGGTCGTTACCGGGCAGGTACAGGTCCAGTCGGCGATCTTCAACACCGTTTCGGCGGGCATTGTCACGGCTGGCTTCCAGAGCCTGAGGGTCGGTGTCGACACCGATCACATGATCCGCGCCAAGCAGCAGGGCGGCGAGGCCCAGTATGCCCGAGCCGCAGCCATAGTCAGTAATCTGTTTTCCGGCCACATCCTGACCGTCCAGCCATTGCAAACAAAGCGCAGTGGTCGGGTGAGTGCCCGTGCCAAAGGCAAGGCCGGGATCCAGCAGCAGGTTTGCGGCGTCAGGGTCTGGCGCATCGCACCAGCTGGGCACAATCCACAGGCGTTCACCAAACTGCAGAGGATGGAAGTCGTCCATCCAGGCCCGTTCCCAGTCTTTGTCTTCAACCAGGGTGACGTCAATCTCGGCTAGGGACTGCTGGGTTTGTTGATGCCAGGCGTCGCGGATATCCGAGCACAGTTGCTCTATATTCCGGTCAGACTGGAACAGTCCGGTGACGGTGGTCTGGCTCCATAGCGGCGTGGTGCCGGGGTCGGGTTCGTACAGGGGCTGGTCGGCGGCGTCTTCCATGGAAACGGCGTCTGAGCCCATTTCCATTAACAGGTCCTCCAGCTGATCCGCAGTGTCCGGATCAGCTGGAATCTGGAGTTGTATCCAGGGCATGATTAATCCCGCATCAGTTTCTCGAGGTAGTGGATGGTGAAGTCTACCTGTTTAAAGCCACCATCGCGTACCAGTTTTCGATGCAGAGGTTGATTGGTCTTGATGCCCTCGACCACCATTTCATCCAGGGCGTTCTTCATGCGCCGGCGGGCAATTTCCCGATCGTCACCCCAGGTGATCAGTTTGGCGATCAGAGAATCGTAGTACGGTGGCACGGTATAACCGCTGTACAGATGGGAGTCCACACGGATGCCATTACCGCCGGGGGCATGGAAGTGCTTGACCTTTCCGGGGCTGGGTACAAAGGTTTGCGGGTCTTCGGCGTTGATCCGGCATTCGATAGCATGGCCGGATATATGGATCTCGTCCTGACTGTATTGCAGCGGCAGGCCGCTGGCAATGCGCAGCTGTTCGCGGACGATGTCGACGCCGGTAACCATTTCTGACACCGGATGCTCTACCTGTACCCGGGTGTTCATTTCGATAAAGTAGAACTCACCGTCCTGATACAGGAACTCAAAGGTACCTGCGCCCACATAGCCGATTTCCTTACAGGCATCGATACAGGCCTTCAGGGTGCGCTCCCGGGACTCCGCGTTGACGTTCGGCGCCGGCGCTTCTTCAATGACTTTCTGGTTGCGGCGCTGCATGGAGCAGTCCCGGTCACCGAGATGAATCACATTGCCGTGCATGTCGGCCAGCACCTGAACTTCCACATGCCGTGGCGTTTCCAGGAACTTTTCCAGATACACGGTCGGGTCACCGAAGGCGTTCTTGGCTTCGGTCTGAGTGATTTGCACGGCTTTGAGCAGAGCAGCCTCGGAGTGCACCACCTGCATGCCCCGACCACCGCCACCAGAAGCCGCTTTGATCATCACCGGATAACCGATCTGCCGAGCCAGCATCAGGTTGCGTTCGTCGTCTTCTGTCAGCGGGCCGTCAGAACCGGGCACCGTCGGCACACCGGCCTTTTTCATGGCCTCGATGGCCGACACCTTGTTACCCATCAGGCGGATGGTTTCTGCCCGGGGGCCGATGAAGCGAAAACCGCTCTTCTCGACCTGCTCGGCAAAATCAGCGTTCTCAGCCAGAAAGCCGTAGCCCGGGTGAATACCCACCGAATCAGTGACTTCCGCTGCGCTGATAATGGCTGGGATGTTCAGGTAGCTTTCAGTCGGACTGTTCGGGCCGATGCAGACGGTTTCGTCCGCCAGGCGAACGTGCATGAGATCACGGTCTACCTGGGAGTGAATCGCCACTGTCTTGATGCCCAACTCTTTGCAGGCACGGAGGATGCGCAGGGCGATTTCACCGCGGTTTGCGATCAGAACTTTTTCTAACATAGCCATGGTTTGCAATCACCGAATTCAGGAAATGACGACCAGGGGCTGGTCAAACTCCACCGGCTGGCCGTTTTCGACCAGAATTTCGGTGACAGTGCCGGCTTTGTCGGCCTCGATCTGGTTCATCATCTTCATGGCTTCAACAATGCAGATGACGTCGCCCGCATTCACCTTCTGGCCTACTTCTATAAAGGCGGAGGCGCTGGGTGAGGGTGACCGGTAGAAGGTGCCGACCATAGGCGATTTTACGGCATGGCCATTGATAGCGGCCGGCGCCGCTGGAGCGCTAGCGGGTGCTGTTTCGGCAGCCGGCGCCGGCACTTGCGGGGCGGGGGCGGAGTAGTGGCTCACGTAATGACCGGCGGAGGCCGCTTGCTCGCGACGGCGGGAAATACGAACCGAGTCGTCTCCCTCGTGGATCTCCAGCTCCTCGACGTCTGATTCCTCGAGCAGTTCAATCAGCTTTTTAATCTTGCGAATATCCATAACTGTTCCAGTCCCGTTGTCTCTGGTCTATCGGTGAATTCGATGCAGGGCAGCCTGCAGGGCCAGGTCATAACCCTGGCTGCCCAGCCCGCAGATAACGCCTTCGGCGATATCTGAAAAATAGGAGTGATGGCGGAAGGCCTCACGCGCATACACGTTAGAAAGATGCACCTCAATGAACGGAATGCCGGACGCCAGCATGGCATCCCGAAGGGCGATGCTGGTGTGGGTGAAGGCGGCGGGATTGATGATGACAAAATCCACCCCCTCGGCCCGGGCTTCGTGTATCCGCTCGATCAACTCATACTCTGCGTTGGATTGCAGGTGCAGCAGATGGTGGCCCTTCTCTGCTGCCTTTCCCCGCAAACGGTCGTCGATGTCCGCCAGAGTCTCATAGCCATAAACCTCCGGTTCCCGGGTGCCGAGCATGTTGAGGTTGGGGCCATGGAGTACAAGTATGGTCGACATGGTTCTGTCTGCCTTGATATCTTTTTTTCAGGATCGCCGACGATAACGGCACGTTACCTCAATGGTGCGTACTTGTTACCTTCAGATCAACACTTTTTGACAATCTTGCCGGTCGTCCATCAGCCTTTAAAAGATTACACAGCAAATGGTATCCGTGCGATGACATTTCGTTGATAACGATGATTGTCGTAGATGACAGGCGGAGTCGGTATTCGACATTGGTTTCATGGGGCCGGGCGCTGTGCCCGGCCCCGAGGGCTCAGGATTCCGCCAGGGTGACGCAATTGCGCCCGTGTTCCTTGGAGGTATAGAGGGCCCGGTCTGCGCGCTCGCACAGAATCTGGGCATTGTCGTCCTGCCAGCTTGAAATGCCGCAACTGAAGGTGACGTTAAATTCCCGGTCGCCAGCAGGCTGTAGCAACTCAGAGAACCGTTCACGGATTTCATTCAGCACATTGCGGGCGTCACCCGGGCGGGTGTTGGGCAGGATGATGGCAAACTCTTCGCCACCGTAGCGGCCGATGTGGTCTGTTTTCCGCAGGCGTTGCTTGAGGAACATGGACAGGCTGCGCAGCACGCGGTCACCAATCGGATGGCCGAAGGTGTCGTTTACCTTCTTGAAATAATCGATGTCGAGCATGGCGAAGCACAGGGGCTGCTGCTTTTGCCGGGCGCGCACAATCTCCTGTTCCAGTAAGTGCAGGGTGTGGGTGTGGTTGTACAGGCCGGTCAGGCTGTCGCGGATCATCAGCGCCAGCAGCGAGCGAGCCCTGCGGCCACGGTTGTGGAGCGTGGCGATCAGGTGTTTTGGATCAATAGGTTTGGTCAGGAAGTCGTCGCCGCCCAGGCTCATGGCGTGCAGCTGCTTGGTGACGTCTTCTTCGGCCGACAGATAGATGATCGGTACGCTGTGGAAACGATCCTGCTGCCGAATAACCCGGGCAATCTCCATGCCGGTGCAGCCGGGCATGTACATGTCGAGAATGATGATTTCCGGAGAAAACTCTTCCAGCGCATGAATGATTTGCATGGGGTCGGTGATGATGTGGGCAGTCATGCCCGCTTTCTTGAGCACCGTCTCCATATATTTGGCCTGGGCCCGGGAGTCGTCCAGAACCAGCACCTTATACGGCTCGACGGTGTTGCCGTGGGTGTAGGTTTCGATCTTCTCGATCAGTTGGCCGGGGTCCACGGCCGGGTAGAAAAATTCTTCGCCGCCACAGCGGGACGCTCTTAGTCGGGTTTCAATAGTGCCATCATCATCGCTCATAAAGATTATCGGAATGGGGGTGTCGTGCTGCTCCTGCAGCTGCTCTACCGTCCCGATACCCGCGTTGGCCGAGCCGCCAAAATTGACGTCCATCAGGATGGTCTCAGGCTTGCTCAGGGCGCAGGCCTCGGCCAGCTCTGAAGCTGCGCCGAAAGCTGATGCGCGAAAACCGAAAAACTCCAGTTGCCGAATCAGTCGGGCTGCCATTTCCTGGTTGGACAGGGCGATGTAAACCGGCGTGCGCCGGTATTGCTGAGGGGTGTCCGTTTCTTCCTGGTCGCTGCGCCGCTGGGTGCAATGGCGCAGTGCCTCGGTGGCATCTTCGAGCTGGCGTTCGTGCTCATCGCCCAGCGGCGTGCCTGGGTGCCAGTCGGCCAACAAGTTGAGGATATGCTCGGCTGCCGCAGTGTGGCTTTCCATCTCGAAGCGTTTGGCATAACGCACCAGTTTGTCGGTCGCCGAGAAAAACTCCTCCCGGTGGCCCGCGGCCTGTTGACGGTTTTCACGGATTTTCTGCCAGGTATCCAGAACCACCCTGGCCTGGGTGGTGACACGGCGTGCAAAATGCTGCCTGAGTTTTTCTTTCTGGCTTTCGTCGTTCATTGTGCTCCGGCCTGTCTGTTTTCGTTTTTAGTGGTCCGATCCGGCAGGACGAACTTTTTAACCGTAGTCCTTTTGCAGAGTCTATAGTGTTTAATGTTGTCGGCGTAGGTTGCGCTATGTAAATGTTTGTCAACTCTGCGGTACAGGTCACACACAGCCAACAGACCATTCACCGGACCGGGGCCCGAGCAGCCATGGCAGGGACGCTTGCACATTTCACTCGTCAGCAGCGGGGAGTCATCACCCTGCAGACCTCATTATTGTTGTTCACCGGCGGTTTGCTGGTGCTCATTCTTGCCGCCGCGTTTGCCACCAGCTACGGCCATTTCAGGGACTATGTGGCGGATCAACTGGGAGATCACGCCAGAGATGGCGCTACGGCTACGGGTTTATCGTTGTCTAACGCCATTGATGGCTCTGATCCCGTGGCATCGGCCTCTTTGATTGACGCGGTCTTCGACAGCGGTCGTTATCTCTCCGTCGAGTATGTGGGGCACGACGGTGAGGTTATCGCAGGCCGACGTATGGTTTTGCAGGGCACGGCAGCGCCAGACTGGTTTATCCGATCAGCGGCGCTGCCGTCAACAATGGCCGAGGCCGAGGTGGTTCGGGGCTGGTCCCGCCTCGGTAAGGTTCAGGTGGTCAGTCATCCCGGGCGCGCCTACGACGACCTTTGGCGAATCACGGTTGGTTTGCTGGCGGGCGTTCTGGCCATTGGTGGTACGGGGCTTTTATCGCTGTATCTTTTGCTGCGCCGTCTGTTGCGCCCGCTCAAGGACGTTGAGGCCCAGGCCCGGGCCTTGGGCAAGCGAGATTTCCGGAAGCGCGTTCAGGTTCGTTCGACCCGTGAACTGAATCAGGTGACGGACGCGATGAACCAGATGGCGGATGATCTCGGTCAGCTGTTTCAGGGACAGGGTAAATTAATACAGCATCTGCGCAAGGTGAACAACGAGGACCCGGTGACCGGCCTGGCGAGCCGTTCTGCGTTTGATCAGCGGCTGAGGGCTGAGCTTGAATCCGAGGAGAGGTCTGCGCCGGGTGTCTTGATTATGATCCAGCTTGGTTACTTTGCCGACTACACCCGTGCCTACGGTCGTAGTGAAGGTGATCGGTTGTTGAAGCAGGTCGCGGGCGGTCTCGGGGATTTTGTCAAACAGCACGCTGGCTCGTTTGCCGGGCGCCGAACCGGCGCAGAGTTTGCCGTGTTTATGCCAGGCGCGTCCGCCGCGGATGTCCGGATCTGGGCCGGCCAGTTGCTGACGACCCTCGATGGCATCTACGCCGACCTTGCTGCGCCCATGGACACGGTTATCCATGCCGGCCTGGCGGTGACCGTCGAGGGCGCCGGCAGCCGAGACTTGCTGGCGGCCTCAGACGAGGCCCTGCGCGCGGCGCAGCAACGGGAAGAGTCGTGTTGCTGGCTGGCGGAGGGTGGTCTGGATACCCATCACAACATGGAAACTTGGCGCGCCATCATCAGTCAGGCCGTTCGCGACCGGGAGTTGTCTTTGTGGCTTCAGCCGATGGTGCAGGGCGAGTCTCAGGCGCTGGTGCATCATCAGGTGTTTTCACGCATCAATACCGCTGACGGTGTGCTCAAAGCCGGTTTGTTTGTGCCCATGGCGGAGCGCCTGGGGTTGATTGCCGATATCGACCGATTGCTGGTGCAAAGGGTAATAGAGCGACTTGCCCGGCATCCGCAGGAACGCCTGGCGATTTCACTGGGCAATGCGTCAGTGGCAGACCCGGCCTTCAGGGATGAGATTGTGGCAAGCTTGACGGCCGCCGGTGACCTGGTGAGCCGGCTCTGGGTCGGCATTGCAGAGCAGGCCATTCACCATCATCGCAAGGAGGTCGGATTACTGGTGCGGGCGCTGGTGCGGCTGGGCGTCCCGGTACTGGTGGACCATTTCGGCGTTGGTGGCGTGCCGTTCAGCTATTTGAAGAATCTGCCTTTCAAGGCGCTGCGCATCGACAACAGTTTTATTCACAATCTGGACGGTCACGATGAGAACCGGTTTTGGCTACAATCCGTTGTCGCGATCGCGCGCAGCCGGGGTGTGAAGGTTTTTGCGACGGGAGTGGAAACCGCAGCTGAATACTCGGTACTCTGTAAACTGGGTATTGACGGATCCATGGGATACCATCTGGGGCGGCCATATGCTGCCGAACAATCATCGACAGGGGATACCTAGCCTTATGCCGGGCAAAATCAGACAGTACTTCAGCGACAGAAAAGACGACATGCAAGATTACGCCGGCGGTGGTGGTGTGATCGGAAAGGTCGTCCTGGCATTGCTGGTCGTGTACCTGCTGGTGACCACTGTTCTGGGTATGTACTGGAGCAGTGAGCCAGATACGTTCTCCGTGCGCGAGCACACCCGGACGCTGGCCAGCGACATGGGGCGAGAGCCCGTGGCGGGTTTTGCGACCACCGCAACCATGATCCAGCTCGCTGAGACCTTGCTGGACAAGCCGGGCGGCTACATCTCGAACGACATCTTTCCGCCGGGATTGTGGATGGATAACATGCCAAACTGGGAGTACGGTGTGCTGGTGCAGTTGCGGGATCTGTCCCGGGCCATGCGCAGGGATATCAGCCGTTCCCAGAGCCAGTCCGCAGAAGATCCGGACCTGATCATCGCAGAACCCCAGTTCCATTTTGACAGCGGCAGTTGGGCGATTCCTTCTACCGAGCGAGAGTATCGGCGGGGGATCGATGCTCTTCATCGCTATCTGGATCGTTTGTCTCATGCCGAGCAGCCCAATGCTCAGTTTTTCGCCCGGGCGGATAATCTGAATAACTGGCTGGCGGATCTTGAAACCCGTCTGGGTAGCTTGTCCCGAACGCTGGGTGAAAGCGTGGGCAAAGCATCGGTCTCTGAAGCCATGGCCAATCTGAATCCGGATGATCCGCTGCAGGAAGAAACCGGTGGGGCAGAAGTAAAGACATCCTGGACAAAAATCGACGATGTATTCTATGAGGCTCGCGGCAGTTCGTGGGCGTTGCTGCACATTTTCCGGGCCATTGAGGTGGACTTTCGCAAGGTGCTGCAAGATAAGAACGCCATGGCCAGCGTCAAGCAGATTATTATTGAGCTGGAGGGTGCCCAGGGCGCGATGTGGAGCCCGGTGATCCTGAACGGCAGTGGCTTTGGCGTGCTGGCGAACCACTCATTGACAATGGCGGCCTACCTGTCCCGAGCCAATGCGGCGATCAGTGATATGCGAGACCTGTTGTCGCGAGGCTAAAGGTAAAACAAAACGAAAAAGCCGGGCAGTTGCAGAACTGCCCGGCATTTTTGTGCCTGAAACGATATCAGCCCTTGTAGGCGTTTACCGAGTCAACAATGGCTTGCTTGGCTTCGGCGGCATTGCCCCAGCCTTGCACTTTCACCCACTTGCCGGGCTCCAGTGTCTTGTAGTTTTCGAAGAAGTGACGGATCTGGTTGCGCAGCAGCTCCGGCAGGTCGTCGATTTCTTTGACATCGTGGTAGGTGGTGGTCAGCTTGTCGTGGGGTACGGCAACCAGTTTGGCATCGCCACCGGCTTCGTCTTCCATGTTCAGGACTCCCACCGGGCGGCAGCGGATAACTGAGCCAGCCTGGATCGGGTAGGGGGTCACTACCAAGACGTCCAGGGGGTCGCCGTCGTCGGCCAGGGTGTGGGGGATGAAGCCGTAGTTAGCCGGGTAGAACATCGGGGTGGCCATGAAGCGGTCAACCAGCAGGGCGCCCATGTCTTTGTCCAGTTCGTACTTCACCGGGGAGCTATTAGCCGGGATTTCGATGGCGACGTAGATGTCTTCTGGTGGGTTCTTGCCAGCGGGGATGTTGTCGAATTGCATGGGAGATCCTTCCTGATGCGATAGGTACGTTTAACTGCGTTTGAAAAGTGAGCGCAATTATACGGGACTCTATGGCTATTCGAAACTAAACCTTGGTCGGTCCGAAAATAAACGAAATGCAATCTTTCGGGGATTTGATTGATCCTGGTGAACTGCTAATCTTGAGCAAGTTTTGATCGCCATTGAGCTCGATGAATCATGACTTTATGTTTCATCAGGAAGAAGCTTGAATCAAGCAAAGGATGCACGGAATGCAAATTGGAAACGGACTCCAGTTTTCCTTGACGATTGGTGAACAGCCAGTCGACCTCTTTAAGGTTTTCGAATTCGAAGTGCGAGAAGCCTTGTCTGAGTTTTTTTCTCTCACCATCAGCGCATTCAGCCAACGGTCAGGTATAGCGGCAGCCGACTTGCTTGAACAGGAAGCCGAGTTGAGTGTCTTCCAGGACGGCGAGTTGCTTCGCCGGTTCCGTGGAGTGGTTGCAGAATTTGGACGAGGTTCTGCGGGCCACCGGAGAACCGCTTATCGCCTCACTGTCCGCTCGCCTCTCTGGAGGCTGGGGCTAGGGCGAAACAGCCGGATTTCTCAGCACCAGTCGCCGGAACAGATCATTGGTGCCATGCTCGAGGAGCGCGGCATCACTGGTGCTCGCTTCAATTTACTGCGCACGCCGGAAGAGCGGGAGTATTGTGTTCAGTATCGGGAGTCGGATCTGGCATTTATCCAGCGACTGGCTGCAGAAGAAGGCTGGCACTATCGTGCTGAGCATGGCCCCGATGGCACCGAACTGATCCTGGCGGATCATCACCGCGAGGCGTTAGCGCTGCCTTCCGCTCTCTATAATGCAACGGCGGGTGGGGGCTCCAGGCAGCAGTGTGTGTTCGCCTTTGACACCCTGGATCGTGTCAGCGTTGCAGGGGTCGCCATGAAAGACTACACCTTCACGAATCCCGCCTACGGGCTGGATCACATGGAGGTAGCTTCGGATCTCTCGAAACAGCGCCCGGATTATGAACATTTCGATTATCCGGGGCGGTATAAACAGGATGCGTCTGGCGCCCCATTTGCAAAGGCCCGCCTTGAGTCTCTGCGGAGCAATGCCTGCACCGCTTCGGGCAAGAGTAACCGAGCGGATTTCACTGCTGGCGGTCGGGTTGGTCTTGAGGGGCATTTCGATGATGCCGTCAATGGGGACTGGCTGTTGACCGAAGTGGTTCATCGAGAGGTTCAACCGCAGGCCTTGGAGGAGGATGCCTGTCAGGAGCCAACCACCTACACCAATGAGTTCAGCGGGGTTCCGGCCACCGTAAACTGGTGCCCGCCAAACGACAACTGTCGTCCAGTCATGGATGGGCCTCAAATAGCTCGAGTCACTGGACCTGAAGGCGAAGAAATCTATTGCGATCGCTATGGTCGGGTGAAGGTGCTTTTCCCATGGGACCGGTATGGCCAGGACAATGAACACAGCAGCGCCTGGTTAAGGGTAAGCCAGGGTTGGGCTGGCGGGCAGTACGGCGTGGTGGCTCTGCCGCGGGTGGGGCATGAGGTCATCGTGAGTTTTCTGGATGGTGATCCGGATCAGCCTATTATCACCGGGCGGACCTATCATGCCACTAATATGCCGCCGTATAGCTTGCCCACCAACAGAACCAAAACGGTCCTCCGCACCCAGACCCATCAGGGTGGTGGTTACAATGAACTCAGCTTTGAGGACGAAAAAGACAAGCAACTTGTTTATCTGAGGGCCCAGAAAGATCACGAGCTGGAGATATACAACAACCAGACCTGTTCCGTTGGTAATGATCGTGAAAAACACATCGGCAACGACCAGCGCCTGAACGTAACCCGTGACGAACAGATAGATATTGGCCGCGACCAGAAAACCATCATTGGCCAGGATCAGACTCTGGATGTTACCCGTGATCGGTTTACCAACGTTGGCCGCAATTACCGCCTGGAAGTGACCGATCGCCGGCACGAATACAGCCATACCAATCATGACCTGGAAGTGGGTGGCCACTACACCCAGAAAGTGCAGGGCAAGGTGTTGGTCGAGGCTGGTGAGAGCGCCCTGATTCACACCCGGAATCTCACTCTCACCGGTAGCGAAAGTGTTGTGATTCAGGGCCCAGGGGGCAAAATCACCATTGGCTCCGGTGGCGTGACCATTGATTCACCGTCCATCAAACTGAACGGTCCGGTTGCGGTCTCAACCGGTGCGGTCTCTCAGATTAAAACTCTGGAAAGCGCGGCTCGGGAGGGGACGCCGCTGGTTGATATCTGCTCCGCGTGCGGGGACGGTGCATGAATAACGCCAAGCGACGGCATGCGCTGATACGCCAGGGCGTGCAGTGGTTGATACTGGATGCCGCCGCCTGTCCCGAACCCCTGTGGTTTGCCCGTGGTGCTGGCTTGGACACGATTTCCCTGTTCCGTCAGCAGGACGAAGAGCTCGCCGACAGCGGCCCCTGGCTCATTGCGGTTGACGGAGAAGCCGGGGCAATCGATGTGTGTTTGCAGAAAGATCCGCTGGGCCACGCCAGCCTTTGGATTGCGAGCTCCCTCGGACAGAAACAACTGGCGGATGCCTTGCGGGCGCGGGTGTATGCCCGTTTGCCTGGCGGAGAAACAACGCGGTTTCGGTGGTACGACCCGCGAGTGCTCAGCCCCTACCTGGAAGATTTGTCGCCTCTTCGCTGCGATGAGTTCCTGGCTCCTTTTGATGTGCTGATTCATGCCGATCTCAATCCGTACCAGCACCCATACCAATATCAGTTTTGGCCGCGCGACAAAGTCGGAGATAGTTTCGTGCGTGGTCACCTGTCGTTCATGGAGGAAATCTGATGGGTATTCCCGTTTCATTGAAAGGTCATTACCACATGTGCCCGATGTTTTCGGGTAACACGCCCCACGTTGGTGGCGGCATTGCCGAGGGCGATGGGGCCTTTACCGTCAACGGTACGCCGGTTGCCCTGCAGGGCCATAAGTGCAACTGCAAAGTCGGCGGGCCCGACACCCTGAGCCAGGGTGCTCCCGGGTTGACCGTGAACGGCGTGCCAGTTGTGTTGCAGGGGAGCGCTACGGCTCACGGCGGCGTGGTGCTCGAAGGTGATACCGCAGTAACGGTGGCCTGATGATGGCATGGACACTGACTCAGGAAGAGCTAGATCGCATGCCCAGCCAACAGCAACGAGTTCGCCAATATGCGTTGGCGCGCCACCTGTTGGAGTTGCCCGATCCACCGGCAGACTGGCCCGAATGCAAGGCGCAACTGGATGCAGGCTTGAGCCGCGCGGCAGAAGCCGGTTTTACGAGCCTGCCCGCAGTCACGCTCCTGCTGGAAGCGCTGCACTCCGTGCCTGACGCATTCGAGCATGCGGAGGTGCAAGGTTATCTATATTCCGGAGCGCTCGAGCAGTTTCGGGCAGAGCGGGTGCTGGAATGGGCAAGGGAGCACAAGCAACACAAGGAGAAAGTGGATGAGTTGTAATGAGGATTGCCAGTGCCGCCCGGGCGTTGTGGCTCTGGTGTTTGTGCCAGGGATTATGGGAACGAGGTTGAAAAATCGCAGGAGCGGTAGCTCTGTTTGGGATCCTGCTGCGGGCGCAGCTTTTGAAGGCCCCAGTGGTGCGGCCATCGAAATCAAAGCGCAGCGGGAACAGGAAATGGCTGATGCCCGGGCGGAGGACGACGACGAAAAGCTCGAAGCTATCGGTAAATGGTTCCGGCGCCGCTGGATTGGTGTGAAGGAGCGCGGTGACGGCTTGGTTGAAAGAGGCCGGACGGCCCGCCGTTATGTGGGAGTGGTTCCTCGAGTCAGTGATTTTGTGTTTGCCGGGCCGGTAAAACGTAAGCAATTATTGGTAAACGGTGATGCCAAGCGTCGAGGCACGCCTGTTGTTGAGCGCGATGATGACTTACTCGAAGTGGATGAAGGTGCGGATGACTATTTTCGCACCTATACCGCAGTTCCCCCTGCCCAGATAGACGAAAAGCGCCAGCATGGTTGGGGTGAGGTGCACTGGGACAGCTACGGCCCCTTCCTGAAGTTTCTGGAGAACAAGGCCCGCACTTTGTCACGACTGTATCCTGGCTTGCGGTTTCCTGTGTTCGCTGTGGGCTACAACTGGATGTTGAGTAACGAAGCTGCGGGCGAGCGCCTGAAAAACCGGATCGGCGACTTCCGTCAACAAATCGTGGACCAGGACGAGCGTGGTATCGGCCCGGCAGACGTCAAGTTTCTGGTGATCAGCCATTCCATGGGTGGCTATGCCTCGCGGGCGGGCTTTTCCATAGCAGGGCTGGAAAGTGAGGTAGAGGCGGTCATACACGGCGCGATGCCGACCCATGGTAGCCCGGCGACCTATAAAAAGTTCCGGGCGGGTGAATCTGGAGCTGCCAAATTGGTGCTCGGTAAAAATGCTGCAGATGTGACATCTATCCTCGGGTTCTGTCAGGGCGGGCTTGAGCTTTTGCCCAATCAGCTATACCGCACAGCGGATAACCAGGCGGAATGGCTGTACCTGAGAAGCGGGGATCAGGAACCGGAAATGATGGACATTGGGGTCGGGAGTTCGGTTTTTGATTTTTATTCCCGGTTTGATGTTTGGTATCGGATGATTCAGCCGGAGTTGTTGGCGCCGGAGATTGGGAGTGCTTGCTCAGAAGGTAATCAGCTAGATGACTATGAATTCGCAATGGACCTGAGATTAAAGGAATGTTCTGATTTTCATCAGACGTTAGCAGATAGCTTCCATAACACCACTACCCTGGTCTACAGCAATAATGATAACGATCTTTCGTTTGACCGATGTACATGGGACGGTGGTGAAGTCTCAGACGGCGAAAGGGATGAATGGCAAGTTTACCGCAATGAGAATCATGCTGTTTTCTTCGGCGATGGTACGGTGAGTCTGTACGGGCCTCAGGAAAAGCAAAGACACGAGGCGGTTGTGGATGCTTGGTTGGAACAGGCTAAGTATGAGTACCATCCCCCACCCCCGCCTCAGGCCAATACGACGGAATATAAGCTGCAATCAGAAACGGCGCCGGGAGACGGCACCGTTCATGCGGGTGCGGGTGATCATCCCAGGTCCGCTGGTGGCCTCAAGCGGCTGGGTCTGCCCGCAACGGAGGAGCATCAGGGCTTTTTTAACTGCCCGGATGTCCGGGATCTGGTTATGGGGGAGTTGCAGATCCTGTTGCCGGACATACACCGAAAACTGGGAGGCTGAATGTCGCCGATTACCCGCAGTGCCCTGACTGGGCTTCTATTGCTGATACAAACTACACAAGGACTGGCTATGAGCAAGATGGAAATGCGAGAAGACGAACTCCCGGTATTCGAGTTTACGGAACACTGCGCAGGGCGATACCAGTTAGAGCTGCCTGCGGATATGAAACTGATCGATAGCGGTTACAACGACGAGTTGATTCTGGCTTCGGTGTACCCACCAGACGAAGTGCGTCACGATACGGCGTATCGGGGGGAGTATCGGGTTGACGAGTGGCGATCGCGAGTGGAAGAAGTGCGCAATAAGGAAGTTGTCGAAACCCATTACGTGCATTCGGAACCGGAAGGTGACCTCAAAACCTTGGTTTACTATGCAGACAGACGAAAAATTCCAGGGATGCGAGAAAAGCCTGATCGCAGTCACAAGTTCGAAACTCACTTTCTAAGGGACTTCCCGCCCGCAAAAGCCGCCATTGCCATCCAAGGGCAGGGTGCACTGGGAAATGTCTCTCGAGATGAAGCTGATTACAAAGCCATCTACCACGAACGCCTGACCCAAATGCAAGAACGGGCGAACGCTCTGGAATACCACCCCTGGCCCCACAACAAACCAGGCGTGTGTCTGGACCGGGAGTTTGTGGTGGTGAACACGGTGACGCCTGAGCGAGAGGGCTATGCCATGGAGTTCTTCAACGGTAAACGTTCCCGTTTTGTGCTCATGGCTGGTACCTACCAAAGTGAGGCTGAACTGAAGGAAGAGAAGAGCCGAAACACCGGGATGCTGTCTTTCCTGGCCTCCAGCAAAATGACCGTCGCCGGACGCAAGGGTCGCCTGTTTATCAGCGATGGCAAGTACAGTGATACCGAGCGGGAATTCCGCTGGGTAGCCACGGACGGCGAGGTGAACAGCTTCCGCCACGGTCACTTTGAAATCGAAGGGTCGATCGAAATGAAAGACTACCCGGAGATGGCGCCGATGAAAGGCACGGATGTGATTGTCGGATTGTTAAAGGGTGTTCGGGAACGCCCTTACGGCATGCTGGATGTTAAGAAGTAGTTGGTTCGCTCCCTTTGACAAGGATCGGTTGTGATGCAGTGGTTTATGGTGTTCATTGGAATAGTTTTCGGTTTAGTCATTGGAGCTGTGGCGGGCTGGTTTGTGGGATTGACACCGGTGGTCATCGAAACGTTTAACAGTCTGTTCTCACTGAAAAGGTCCGGTGATTTTTTTGGTGGCAATCTGAATGCTGTTGTTTTCACGCTGCCGGCACTGGCTATTCTGGGCTCAATAGTGGGTGGATATTTAGGATATCGTGCCGGTTGAAAACTGAAGACCAAACAGGTCAGCCCTAAAGCCTGATCTGTTTGGCAATCAACTCCTTCATGATTTCCGTCGTGCCGCCGCCAATGGACAGAATCTTGGCATCCCTATACAGGCGCTCTACGACTGATTCCCGCATATACCCCATGCCGCCGAACAGCTGTACCGCCTCGCGGGTGACTTTTTCGCACACATCCACAGAAAAGTTTTTGGCCATGGCCACCTGCTTGATCGGGTTCTTGCCGGCTTGCATGAGCGCTGCGCAGCGGTAGGTGTATTCCCGGGCGATATCGATCTGGGTGGCCATGTCCACCAGCTTGTGACGAGTCACCTGGAAACCGGCGATGCTGCGGCCGAAGGCCTGGCGTTGTTTGGAGTAGTCCAGGGCCGCCTCGTAGGCCAGCTGGGCGGTCATGTAGGCCATGATGGACAGACTCAGGCGTTCGGCTAGGAAGTTGCTCATGATGGCAATAAACCCGGCGTTTTCGGCGCCGATCAGGCGGTCAGCCGGTACCCGGCAGTCTTCGAAGAAGAGCTCGGCGGTGTCGCTGGCCCACCAGCCCATTTTCTTGAGTTTCTTGCCGGTGGAGAAGCCCGGGGTGTCTCGGTCGATCAGCAGCAGGCTGATGCCGGCGTGGCCCTCGCCACCGGTGCGCACGGCCACGGTGTAGTGGTTGGCGCGGGTGCCGCTGGTGATAAAAGTTTTACTGCCATTGACGATGTAGTGATCACCATCTTTTACCGCGCGGGTTTTCAGGTTGGCCACGTCGGAACCGCCGCCCGGTTCGGTAACCGCGAGCGCAGCGATTTTTTCGCCGCGTAATACAGGAGGTACGATCTGTTCCCGGATTTCCTTCTTGGCCCACTTGGCCACCGGCGGCAGGCCGATATCCAGGGAGCCGATGCTCGCGACGAAGCCGCCGGAGGTGGAGCGCATCAGCTCTTCCGATACCGCCACTTTCAAGAACACGTCACCCTCACCGATGCCGCCCAGAGCGTCTGGAAAGCCAAGGCCGAGAAGCCCTGCGTCGCCTGCGAGCTGGTAGATTTCCCGGGGGAATTCGCCGGCTTCTTCCCAGTCGTCGATGTGCGGGCGAACGTGGGCTTCGATGAACTTGCGTGCGGTCTGGCGCACCTGTTCGTGGGTTTCGTTGAAGTAGTCAGACACGGATTCGCTCCCTGTGTACTTGTTTTTCGATGGAACGAGTGTCGCGCAATTCTATCTACCAAGCAAGCGCTTGGTTTAGGTTTCGGCGGGCACAAAAAAAGCTGGCCCGGTTGGCCAGCTTTCTTGAGGCAGTCCGCAAGCAGTCAGGCTCGGCTACGGGTAATGCTCTTCACGCCCTCGCTGGTGCCCAGCAACAAGAGATCCGCCGGACGGCGGGCGAACAGGCCGTTAGTGACCACGCCGACAATGTTGTTCAGCTTTTCTTCCATCTGGATCGGGCGGGAGATATCCAGGTTGTGGATGTCGATGATGATGTTGCCGTTATCGGTGGTAACGCCGTCACGGTAGACCGGGTCGCCGCCAAGTTTTACGATTTCCCGGCCAACATGGCTGCGAGCCATGGGAATAACTTCGACGGGCAGCGGGAAGTCACCGAGAATGCCCACCATTTTGGAACCGTCGGCAATGCAGATGAAGGTCTTGGCCACCGCGGCGACGATTTTTTCACGAGTCAGTGCGGCGCCGCCGCCTTTGATCAGTTCCAGGTGTTCATTGGTCTCATCCGCGCCGTCTACATAAAACTCCATCTGGCTGATGCTGTTCAGGTCGTAGACTTCGATACCGTGTTTTCTCAGGCGCTCAGCGGTGGCTTCTGAGCTTGCTACGGCGCCGTCGAATTCGTCCTTGTACTGGGCAAGGTAGTCGATGAAAAAGTTGGCCGTGCTGCCAGTGCCGACGCCGACAATGCTGCTGCGCTCCAGTTTCGGGGCAATGTAGTCCACGGCTGCTTTGGCAACGGCTTGTTTGAGTTCGTCCTGCGTCATGGTGGGCTCCGGAAAAGCGGGATGATTTTTGCGCATTATACCCGTGCAGGGTCTCTGCTTATAGACGGCCGCCGTGCAAAGTTTCTACACTGTAGGTTTTTCCACGCCAATCACCAGCAACCGGAACCATCATGCCGCAACGCTATATCAAGAAGATTCTCGATGCGCGGGTCTATGACGTCGCCATCGAAACACCCCTGACTGAAGCCCGTAGCCTGTCCAAGCGCTTTGGCAATAATATTCTGCTCAAGCGTGAAGACCTTCAGCCGGTGTTTTCCTTCAAGATTCGTGGCGCCTACAACCGGATTGCCCAGCTCTCTGAAGAGCAGAAAGCCAAAGGGGTGATTTGCGCCTCTGCCGGCAACCATGCTCAGGGTGTGGCGCTGGCCGCGAAGAAGTTGGGTATCAAGGCGGTGATCGTGATGCCCCAGACCACGCCTGAAATCAAGGTGCGGTCAGTGCGGGATCACGGTGCCCGGGTGGTGCTCAGGGGCGATGCCTTTGATGAAGCCGCCACTCACGCCCAGGAGCTGATCAAGAAGCATGGCTACACCTACATTCCGCCCTACGACGATCCGGATGTGATTGCCGGCCAGGGCACCGTGGCCATGGAGATCATGTGGCAGTTTAGCAAGCCAATCCACGCCATCTTTATTTGCGTGGGTGGTGGCGGACTGATTGCCGGTATGGCGGCTTATATCAAGTATTTGCGCCCGGAGATTAAAGTGATCGGCGTTGAGCCGGAAGACTCCAACTGCCTGCAGGCTGCATTGGCTGCGGGCGAGCGGGTGATTCTGGATGAAGTCGGCATCTTTGCCGACGGCGTGGCGGTCAAACAGATTGGCGAGTACCCATGGGAAATCTGCAAGGATCATGTGGATGAGGTGATCACGGTATCCACCGATGAAATCTGCGCAGCGATCAAAGATGTATTCGAAGATACCCGCTCCATCGCCGAGCCCGCGGGTGCGTTGGGCGTCGCCGGCATCAAGAAGTACATCGAGCGGGAGCAGATCGAAAACGAAAATCTGATCGCCACGCTCAGCGGTGCCAACATGAACTTCGACCGGCTGCGCTACATCTCCGAGCGCACCGAGATTGGTGAGAAGCGCGAGGCCATCCTGGCGGTGACCATCCCTGAACGCCCGGGCGCCTTCAAGTCGTTCATCAATGCCCTGCACAAACGCAGTATTACCGAGTTCAACTATCGCTACTCCGATTCCGAGAGTGCGACTATTTTTGTCGGTATCCAGATCCAGGCCGGCGGCCATGGCCGGGAAGAGCTGGTGCAGGACCTTCGCGAAACCGGCTATTCGGTGATAGACCTGACCGACAGTGACCTGGCCAAGCAGCATATTCGCCACATGGTCGGCGGCCACGCTCCCTCAGTGGCCAACGAAGTGGTGTACCAGTTTGAGTTCCCGGAACGCCCGGGCGCCTTGCTGAAATTTTTGATGTCCCTTGGCACTCGCTGGAACATTTCTTTGTTCCACTACCGCAACCACGGCGCGGCATACAGTCGTGTGCTGTTGGGGGCTCAGGTGGACGGTGATGAGATTGCCGACTTTGAAGGCATGCTGGAGAAGGTCGGTTTCCGCTATGAGAACATGACCGATAATGAGGCCTACCGGCTGTTCCTGGGGGCAGGTAACGGAAGCGCAAAAGAGAAGTAGAAATCGGGCCAGATCACCCAAGTAGAATCAGGGGGTGGATGGGCTTTACGAAACTGTGCGCAGCCAGGGGTGGAGCGCGAGAGCGCTTCACGGGCTGGCCATGGATGGCCTGCCCAGGACTCTCAGCGCGACGCAGGAGCAATTAGCGTTGAGAGGCGAAGCCCAAGCGTCACATGGATGTGCCGAAGGAGCGTGTTTCGGAAAGCCCATCCACCCCCTGATTCGGGGGCCAGGACCGATCCGGACTGCGCGCCAAAAACTCTTACATAACTGTAACGAGTCAAAAATTGTAAAACTGGAGTTACGTGTTAGTCTTTCGTCTAATTCTTGGAGTCAAGAGAAGTCGTCTGATTTTCCAGCCAATTAATTCTAAAAATAGCAGGAACACGAGTCATGGATCGCAAGCCGGATATCATTCGCGCCATTGTGCTGATTTTCGCCGTCGGCCTTGTGGTGACTGGGTTTACGTCCATCCAGGCCTCGGAAGACAAGCGTGCAGACCGGCAGGCTCCATTAACCAGCTTCATGCAGCCGGCCGATCAGCGCCTGAACCGATAACAGGCGTCGTCCGTCACTACGCCGTGCAGTGGCACATCCCACGGCTCGATTGGCAGTGAGGTTACTTTCTGAAAGTCATGGGCCAGCCCGATCAACTTTGGCACCATGGCCGGTCGAATCCGGCTAAAAGCAAACGTTCGGTCGTAGAAACCCCCGCCCATACCCAGTCTTCCACCTTGTTCATCAAAACCGACTAACGGAAACAGCACGGCATCCAGTGCCCAGGCTGGCCTGCGCCTTGATTTTGGAAACGGGGGTTCGGGAATGCCAAAGCGGTTTTCGGTCAGTTGAACCCCGTAAACGTAAGGGCTGAACACCAGCTTGCCAGGGTAAACAGGGTGCAAGACGGGCAGGTAAAACCGAATGCCACGGCGCCGGGCCAAATCAATGTAGGGTTGTGGGTCTATCTCGCCATCGTTAGCCAGGTAAATACCGATATGGCGAGCCCTCTTCAGGTCCGGGTGTTTCAGTAGATTCAGCGCGAGCTGGTCAGCGGCTTGTTGCTGTTGCTCAAAAGAAAGAGATCGTCGTTGACGGCGTAACTGCCTGCGCAACTCGCTTCTGGGAAATGGATCTGGGTGAGCTTCAAACGGATGGGGGGAGGGGTATTGAGACAAAATAAAGCTTCCCGGGCTGCCGTTATCGGATGTGGCCCTTGAACCCAAAGTTCAAGGTCGGTGGCCGCTGTGACATATTAGGCTTTCCCCCGTGGGGGACGTGCTCACAATGCCCTGAAGTGGCCACCTGGGTAGTGCGCATCGGCTCGAGGACGTACCCGACCAGCGAACAGCCCAGGAAGTTGAATCCATTATACGGGCACTGGCGGGGCCGATTGCAACCCCCATTTCCGGAATCTTTCAGGATCGGTTGTCGGAGGGCCCGCCAAGGGCGTCGTCCAGCCGGTGGTCCATAGCTCTGAGCAGGCTGCTGGTAGCATGAGACATGGTGTCACGCTCCAGAAGCTCGTGAGTGATGTTCAGCGCCGCCATTACGGCAATGCGCTCAGTGCCGAACACTTTGCCACTGGAACGAATTTCCCGCATTTTGCTGTCCAGGTGTCTGGCGGCGCGCAACAGCGCCTCTTGCTCTTCCTGCGGGCAAGCCACCAGGTATTCCTTGTCGAGAATTCTGACTTCAACGGTGGTTGACTGCTGCGACATCAGTGGTGCTCCAGCGCCCGGAGGCGGCCGATCATGGCTTCAATCTTGTTTTTGGCAAGATCGTTTTTGTGCATTAACTGGGCTCGTTCACGATTCCAGTCGTCCTGCAGCGTTCGCAGCAGGGCGTTATCCTTCTCCAGCTTTTCGCAATGCTCGATCAGCTTGTCCAGCTTGTCCGCTAATGCCTGTACTTCGGACTGTTCCATGACGTGCCCAACAACGGTGATTTAAGTGTCAGTAACTATAAGTGTCGATGCAGGACCGGTCAATTTAACGCCTTGTCATGGCGTGATATGCCGTGATGCATGTCACCTTTGTGCATCGATCAGAGATCACTGCCAGCACCAAAACCCAGCTTTCGGCTCCGCCACCAGGTAGTGATGGCCGGCAGCAGCGATACCGTCAAGGCGGCAATCGGGATCGCACCGAGCAGCAGCCACTCTTGTTGGTTCAGGGCGCGCAGACTGATCTGAATGCCGTATTGTTCCAAAAACCAGGGGCTCAGGCCGTAAATGGCACTTCCGCCCAGGGTCAGCGCAAACACACAGGCAGCAAGGGCCAGGGCCACGCACTCAAAGCTGTATAGTGAGGCGATCAACAATGGCGATGCGCCAGTTGCCCTCAGAATGGCGATCTCCCGTTGGCGCTGGGCCTGCAGGGTAAGCAATACCGCGATCAAGCCAATCAAACTGGTGACGACTACAAACGCGCTGATGGCCAGCAAGGCCCTTTCAAACTGCCCCATCATGCGCCACAGTTCGCTCAGTGCGACGCCGGGCAGTATGGCAGATAAGGGCTCTTCGCTGGACTGATTGAGCTGGCGTTGTACTTGAAAGGTCAGGATGGGCTGGCTGAGGCCGACAAATGCCGCGGTAATGGAATCGGGCTTGTAATCCCGTGCCCTGGCGCGATCTGACGACAGTGTGCGGCCGGGAATGGCAACGCCGGACTCCCAGCCCACGTGGATCGCCTCCATAGCCTCCAGGCTGATATACACGGCCTGGTCTACCGGCGTTCCAGTCGGCGCAAGTATGCCGGATATCCGGAAGGGCAGGTCAGTGTGATTGGAAAAACTGGTGCGGCCCCCGCCGTGGGACAGCACGACTTCATCGTCGACCTGATGGTTCATTTGCCGGGCCACGCCGGCGCCCAGGACCACGTCGAACAGGTCATCAAACCACTCGCCCCGCGACAGCTCAAGGGCTTGATCGTTACCGTACTGGAAGCGCTTGAAGAACTGATCGTTAGTGCTCACTACCCGGTAGCCCCGATAACTGTCGCCCAGCGAGATCGGAATCAACCAGTCAATCCGGCTGTCCTGCTCCATCGCCTGAAACGTTGACCAACGGATGTTGTTGGTGGCATCGCCAATGTGGAATACCGTGTACATCAACAGATTGAGCTGGCCGCTGCGGGCGCCGACAATCAAGTCGGTGCCGCTGATGGTGCTGGTGAAGGATTGCCGGATTTCGGTGCGCAGGTACTGAATGCCCAGCAACAACGTCACGCTCAGTGTTAGAGTCAGACAAACCAGAGCCAGCACTCTACGGCGATACCAGAGGCTGGCGGTGGCCAGCGACAGGGCGAGGCGAACCTTGCTCATGCCTCACCTCCGAGTGCCAGTTGGTGATGGAAGTGGCTGGCCAGAGCCCGATCATGACTGACAAAAACCACGGAGCACCGGCGTTGTTCGGCGAGCGCTAGCAGCAAGTCGAGAAAGCGGTCCCGGTTATCTGCGTCCAGGGCGGAGGTCGGTTCGTCGGCCAGTATGATTTCGGGTGCGCCAATCAGTGCCCGGGCGGCAGCCACTCGCTGTTGCTGGCCTATCGAGAGCTCGGTAACGCCACGCTGCCAATGGCTCTCCGGGACGGCCAAGTGCTCCAACAGCGCCATGGCGGCGGTATCGTGGTCGGGTTCGGTGCGCGCCCGGCGCAGCGGCGACAGACGGCAGGGCAGAGTGACGTTGGCCAGTGCGCTCAGGTAAGGGACCAGGTTGAACTGCTGAAAAATAACACCCATGTGGTTGGCGCGAAAACGATCCCTGGCACCCGATCGCATGGTGTTAAGAGATTGACCCAGTAAGTCGACGGAGCCGGAATCCGGTGCCAGCATGCCGGCCAGCAGGCCAAGCAGTGTGCTCTTGCCGGTGCCGCTTGGGCCATGCAGGAACAGATGCTCACCCTGGGCTAGCTCGATATCCGGGAACACCGGCGCGTTTACCTGGCCAGGCCAGCAGAATCGGAGTTGGCGGGTTGTGATGGCTGACGCAGGTGTAATGGAACTGGCCTGGATTTGTTCTGTCTCGGTGCTCATATCCGTATAGTCTTAGTCGTTGTATGATGGCGTCCGTTGCACGGTTGACCCCATGGGGAGTGGTATTTGATGCTTGTTATCTTGAGATTCCAAAAATGGATGGCGCGGCTTGGACCGCTTTTGCTGTTGATGGTTGCATCCGCTGTCCACTCAGAAACCCGGGAAATCGATTGGCTTGAGCTGATGCCCGCTGAAGATCTCGCCTTGCTCGAGAGTATGCCTGAAATCGAGCATGACGGAGAGGGCCCGGCACTGTTGCCGGACGAAATTATGACCGGGCGGGTGGTGCCGGAAATGGGTGATGTCGATGGCCGGATACCCGGCTTTGTGGTGCCGCTGAAAGTGACCGACGACATGCGCATCCTCGAGTTTTTCCTGGTGCCTTATTACGGCGCCTGCATTCACGTACCGCCGCCACCGCCCAATCAGATTATCCACGTCAAAGCCAGCGAGGGCTTTACCCTGCAGGCCCTCTATGACCCGGTCTGGATCGAGGGCAAGCTGGTGATTGATCGCACCGAGACCGAACTCGGCACTTCGTCCTATTCAATGGCTGCGGCATCGGTCAAACCTTACAGCGAGTAATCTCAACGGTTTAGCTGAAACCTCGCCTGGGCGGGCGTCAAGCGAACGGCGCCTTGGCCTTGCGGGCCAACCCATTGCACATTCAAATACTCCATTTCCGGGAACTGCGTCATCAAGGTGGTTTCCAGCTGGGTGTTTGCAGACAGGCCCGGGCAACTCAGCGACTGGGTAATTTCCACATCGGTATGAGGGGAGTTCGATGCGTGATCTTCACCATGCTCATGGTCGTGAGCGTGTTTGTGGTCATGGTGAGGCTTGTGGTCGTTGCTGTCGCCCCAACTGGCGTTAAGAGCTGTTGAGTTGATGGTACAGGCTCCGGCCGGAGTATTGATCAGCGCTGTTTCTGCGGACCAGCTCTCTACAGCCTGCACCCGCTGGCGCTGTTCATCGGTCCTTGGCTTGTGCTCGAAGCCGATCAGGTTGTAAGCCGGCGATAGCAGCAAAAGGTCGATCCGCTCGTTATCCACCGCAATCTGAAGATCAGCGTGGCCATGTTGGTGCGCGGAAGGGTTGTCTGATGCCAAAGACGGCATGGCTGCAAGGCTGGATGCCAGCACCAGGGAGAGCGTGCGAATGGGAGCGTTCAGGGTGGGCATATCGGATACCTCTGACTGTTTTTGATATGTTATAACATTTTTGATTTTTGGCGGAATAAAAGCAAGCCCTCCGTGTGCCGGCAAGTGCCACAAGCGTGCCGGAATGCTAGGATAGAGGCTTGCAAACATGTATGCGGAGCGCCGCGGCAGATAGCCTGGCTGCTCCCCCGACACAGGAACACACGGTTTCATGTCTGATACTGACACCACGGGTGCCGCCCGCGCTGCCGAGTTCGAGCGCTGGGCCAATGTTTACACGATTCACAAAGCCTTCAGTCATCCCTCTGAGCTGCACGGCGTGCTCTGTGGTCGGCTTGCGGCTGGTTCTCGTATCCAGGAGAACGAATGGCTTGCGATGGTCTGCGAGCAGATGGGGCTGGCCGAGCAGGCGATGACTGAGTCTGACGACTTGGCGCCGTTTATGAATGATGCCTACGACCGCGTGCTGGCACAGTTGCAGTCTTCGGATCTCAGTTTTCAGCCGTTGCTGCCAGATGATGACTATGCCATCGAGCAACGCCTGGAGGCGCTGATTGCCTGGGTGCGCGGTTTTCTCGAAGGTATGGCGCTGGCCGCGGGCGAGTCGCTCGGCCAGGCACCGGACGAAATCCGGGAGCTGATTGAGGATATGGTCGCGATCAGTCAGTTATCGGAAGACGAAAATTCCGATGAAGAAAGTGAGCAACAGTTGTTGGAAATTACCGAATACGTCCGTCTGGGCGCGCTGGCGGTGTTTACTGAATTCAATGAGCCGGAAAAGCCGGCCAGTGGCGCGCCGACACTGCACTAATCTGGAGATCTCATGGCCTCAATGATTCCCATGAAAGAATTCGCCGAGCGCCGGCGCAAGCTGATGGATCGCATGGCGGCAGACAGCATCGCCATTGTGCCGGCCGCCCCGGAACGGGTCAGGAACCGTGATGTGCTGCATCCGTTCCGTCAGGATAGTGATTTTCAGTATCTGACCGGCTTTGGTGAGCCAGAAGCCGTGCTGGTGCTGATTCCCGGACGTGAGCACGGAGAGTCCGTATTGTTTTGCAAGGAGCGGAACCCGGAGAAAGAACTCTGGGATGGTTTCTTGGTCGGACCGGAAGGCGCCATCGAGCGCTACGGCCTGGATGATGCGTTTCCGATTGCCGACATCGATGACATTCTGCCTGGCATGATTGAAGGGCGTAGCCGGGTTTATTACCCGCTCGGCAAAGATCATGCTTTTGATAATCAGGTGATGGACTGGGTCAAGGTAATACGCAGCAAGGTACGCGCAGGCGCGCATCCTCCCGGGGAGTTTGTCGCTCTGGAGCACCTGCTGCACGACATGCGCCTGTACAAGAGTGCGGCTGAGGTGAAGGTGATGGCGAAGGCCGGGCAGATCAGTGCTGAGGCCCATTGCAACGCCATGAAGCGGGCCCGACGTGGTGGCCATGAATACAACCTGGAAGCCGAGCTGATCCACACCTTTATGGGGCACGGTGCCCGTTCCACGGCCTACCCGTCCATCGTGGGTGGCGGCGCCAACGGCTGCATTTTGCATTACATCGAAAATGCCGCACCGCTGAAGGATGGCGATCTGGTGTTGATCGACGCTGGTTGTGAGCTGGAATGCTACGCCTCTGACATCACGCGTACGTTTCCGGTCAGCGGCAAGTTCAGTCCGGAGCAGAAAGCCCTTTACGAAGTGGTACTGGCGGCCCAATACGAGGCCATTGACGCCGTGCGTCCCGGGAATCACTGGAATCACCCTCATGAGGCGGCCCTGAAAGTGCTGACCCAAGGACTGATTGATCTTGGCCTGCTTACCGGCACCCTGGAAGACGCCATCGCTAACGAGGCTTACAAACCCTTCTTCATGCATCGCACCGGGCATTGGTTAGGCCTGGATGTACACGATGTGGGTGATTACAAGGTCGGTGACGCCTGGCGTCAGCTCGAGCCGGGCATGGCCCTGACGGTGGAGCCGGGGCTCTACATTGCGCCGGATAACAGCAATGTGGATGAGCGGTGGCGTGGTATCGGTATCCGCATTGAAGACGATGTGGTGGTGACCAAAGATGGCTGCCGCGTGCTGACCGACGATGTGCCGAAAACCGTCGCTGAAATTGAATCGTTGATGGCGGACTGACCCGTGACTGAGCCTAGCACCGATACCGACCTGATTATCGCCGGGGGCGGCCTGGCCGGAGCAACCCTGGCTTTGGCGGTAGCCCGTGTGGTGCCAGAACTTCGGGTAACGGTGGTGGAAAGTTTTCCGCTGTCGCCAGAGGCTTTACCCGACGACTATCAGCCTAGCTACGACGCGCGCTCAACCGCACTGGCCTGGGGCTCCCGACTGGTTTTTGAGGATCTTGGGCTGTGGTCGGCGCTCGCCGAGCACGCCACGCCTATTCACCATATTCATGTGTCGGACCGGGGCCGCTTTGGAGCGACCCGCCTGAACGCGGGCGATCAGGGTCAAGAGGCCCTGGGATATGTGGCAGACAACCGTTGGATGGGTCTGTGCCTGATGCGGGCACTGCTGGCGACCAATGTCAGCTGGCAGGCCCCTGCCGAAGTCATCGGCATGACCAATATCCCGGGTGGTGTCAGCGTTGGTATTCGCAACAATGGCGAAGAGCATACTCTGACCGGCCGCTGCCTGGTGGTGGCTGACGGCGGGCGTTCTGGCCTGCGGGAACAGTTGGGCTTTGTGACCCGCACCGAAGACTACGGCCAGAATGCCCTGATCGCCAACGTCTCCACGGCCGAGTGTCACCAGTTCACAGCCTTTGAACGTTTTACTGAGTCTGGCCCCATGGCGCTTTTGCCTCATGGCTCGCCGGCCCGGCCGGAAAACCAGTCGGCACTGGTGTGGACGCTGTCTGATGCGGCGCTGGAAGAGGTTCTGGCGTTACCAGAGGATGCCCGGTGCCGGCAGTTGCAGGCGCGATTCGGCTGGCGCCTGGGGCGCTTTACTCGTATTGGCGAGTGTCACCATTATCCGCTCAAGCTGACCACCGTTAATGAGTCTGTGCGTCCCGGCGTCGCGCTGGTGGGTAACGCTGCGCATGCTTTGCACCCGGTTGCCGGTCAGGGCTTTAATCTTGCACTGCGGGGTTTGATGACACTGGTGGAGCAGTTCCGCCGGGCAGTGAACGAGGGCACGCCGATCGGCGATCTTGCCATCCTCGGTCAGTACCAGCGTTTGCATCGGCAGGACTGGCAGCAAACCGTGCAGTTTTCGGATTCCCTGATACGCATTTTCGGGCAATCCTTACCGCCCCTGGCTGTTGCCCGGGACTCTGGCCTGATCGGGCTGGATCTGGTGCCGGGCGCCAAGCGCTGGTTTGCCCGTAAAGCGATGGGCGTGGGTGGCCGCAGACCGGTGATTTCATCCGTTAAAACAGTTGAGGAAGCTGCCCCGAATGACCACTGATTCCAAGGACTTGTCATTTGACGTGTTGATCGTCGGCGGCGGCATGATTGGCTCTGCTCTGGCCCTGGGATTGTCCCGTCAAGGCTGGCGGGTGGGTCTGGTAGAAGGGGCACCGGTGGACGCCCAGCTGGTGCCACCGCAACCGGCGACCGGCGTTGAGGATTTTGAGCCGAGAGTCAGTGCCATCTCCCTGGCCAGTCAGCGATTGTTGGAGCAACTCGGTGCCTGGCCACGAGTGCAGGCGGCGCGGCATTGCAGTTATCGGGAAATGACAGTGTGGGACGGCGATGGCACTGGCCGCATTCATTTTGACGCGGCGGAATTGCATGCCCGGTCGCTGGGCACCATCGTTGAGAACCGGAACGTGGTTCGCGCCCTGTTCGAGGAACTGGCAGACAGCGAGGTTGCTGTGATTGACGGTGTTCGGGTCAAATCCTGGGCACATGACCAGGGTGTTGAGCTGGACGATGGTCGCCGTTTGAACGCGCGCCTGGTTGTGGGGGCAGACGGCGCCCTGTCCAGACTGCGTCAGTGGGCAGGATTGCCAACGCGGGAATGGGATTATGATCAGCAGGCCATTGTCTGCACGGTGCGCACCCGGCAATCACATCGCTACACCGCCTGGCAGCGATTTTCCCTGACCGGGCCGCTGGCGTTCTTGCCGCTGGCTAACGAAACCGGAGACGAGCATTTCTGCTCCATCGTCTGGTCTCAGGATACCCAGGAAGCCCGACGTCTGATGGCGCTGGATACCGATAGCTTCCGCCGTGAACTGGAAATGGCCATAGAGAGGGAGTTGGGCGAGGTAGAGGCCGTGTCAGAGCGCTTTGCGTTTCCTCTGCGCCAACGCCATGCCAAGGACTATGTGGCGGATGGTCTGGTGCTGGTGGGTGATGCCGCCCACACCATTCACCCGCTTGCCGGGCAGGGTGCCAACCTTGGCTATGGCGATGTGCGAGTCTTGCTGCAGGAGCTGGAACGCGCCAAAAGGCTGGGTCTTGCGCCAGACGATGCCCTGGTGCTGGCCCGATATCAGCGTCGTCGCAAAGGTGAGAATCTCACCATGATGGCGGCAATGGAGGGTTTCAAGCAGCTGTTTGGCCGCGATGAGTTGCCGATACGGTGGTTGCGGAATACCGGCATGCGCTGGCTGGATCAACTGGCTCCGGTAAAAAACCGGATTGCTGCCCAGGCGATGGGTATCCACGAGTAGACCGAGGGTTAAGGAATCGCTAGCGGCAAGCGTCAAACAGTCGGCTGATCAGCACTGGTACGGCGGTTTCCACCCGCAGGATGCGTGGGCCCAGATGTACGCCCTGGCAGCCGGCATCTTCCAGTTTACCAACCTCATAGTCGGTAAACCCACCTTCAGGACCAATGCAAAGTGCGCCCGGCTCTTCCAGGTGGGTCGGGCAAGGCTGTGCCCGGCCAGGGTGAGCAACCAGCGCGCGCTTACCGGTCAGCAGAGCCGGCAGCTCGTCTTCCACGAAGGGCTTGAACAGCTTGCGGATATGAACCTTTGGCATCACCGTATCCTTGGCCTGCTCAAGGCCGAGTGTCAAGTTCTCCCTCAGGTTGTCATCGGAAAGCCAGGGTGTTTGCCAGAAGCTCTTCTCTACCTTGTAGCTGTTGATCAGCCAGATATCCTTCACCCCTAACGACGCGCAGGTCTGAAGTACGCGGCGGAACATTTTGGGTCTTGGCATGGCCAGAATCAGGGTGAGCGGTAACGCGGGTGGGGCCGGGTGGTCCAGTGTGACCTGAAGTTCGGCTTCGCTGTCTGTGAGTTGGATGATCCGGGCCTGGCCCATGAGGCCATCGACCCGGCCAACCGGAATCCAGTCGCCGGCGCTGGGCTTGATGATGCTTTTCAGGTGCTCTAACCGACGGCCCCTGAGCAGGGCCCGGTCTGCGCTGATAAAGTCTTCCTCAAACAACAGGGCCTGATTCATCCGGAAGAGGACTCACCCTCAGCGTTGTCTTCTTCGGCCCGGCGATAAGCCAGGCGACCAAACAGAATGCCGACCTCAAACAGAATCCACATGGGCACCGCCAGCAGAGTCTGGGAGATAATGTCTGGAGGGGTCAGCAGCATGCCGATGATGAAACAACCCACCACCACATAGGGGCGCTTGGCAGCCAGATCCTGTGGCGTTGTGGCGCCGGTCAGAATCAGCAAAACGGTGGCAATGGGAATCTCGAAGGCCACGCCAAAGGCAAAGAACATCTTCAGAACAAAGTTGAGATAACTGCTGATGTCGGGCAACTCGACGATGCCTTCAGGCCCAATGGCGGTGAAAAAGCCGAACACCAGCGGGAACACCACGTAATAGGCAAAGGCAGCACCGGCATAGAAGAGCAGTACCGAGGTGAACAGCAGGGGAAAGGCCAAGCGCTTCTCGTGAGTGTACAGACCAGGCGCTACAAAGCTCCAGAGCTGATAGAGAATCACCGGGATAGCCACAAAGACCGCCAACACCAGAGCCAGTTTCAGAGGCGCAAAGAACGGCGATGTGATGTCGGTGGCAATCATGGTCTGGCCGACTGGCAACAGTTCCCGCAATGGCTGGGACAGCCACAGGTAGAGTTCGTTGGCAAATGGGTAAATGAACGCGAAGCAGATGATGACAGCCAGCACCATTTTCAGTAGCCGGTTGCGTAACTCGAGCAAGTGTTCGATCAGCGGCATTTCCTGCTGTTCGGGCGGTGACTGGTTACCACTCATGAACGATTATCCGATGAGCTCTCTGAGGACGGGCTGGTGGTCTGGCTGTCGATGTTGGCACTCTCCGCACGGTCGGCCGCTGGTGACTCGGTGGCCGGTTTCTCGGCATTGACCTCCTCAGCGACCCGGCGTGTTGCCGGTGCTGGCCGGGGTTTTCGGGTTTCGCTGTCGGGCAGGATCATGTGTTCGTACTTTTTCGCCTCGTCCAGGGCGCCGCGTACGGTCTTTTCCATATCGTCCAGCCCCACGTCACCGGCTTTGCGCAACTCCTCCCGGAGCTCCTCAGCCTTGAGCTGCCGGTCCAGTTCCGAGGTGAACTGGCTGACCATGCGCCGGGCACCGCCAATCCAGCGGCCAGCCGCCCGGGCAGCCGTAGGCAGCCGCTCGGGGCCGAGTACCAGCAACGCGATGATGCCGCAGATCAGCAGCTCAATAAAGCCGATATCGAACATTCAGACCGTGCTCAGCTCTGCTTTTCGCGAGGTTTTTCCTCGGCCTGGGCCTGGTGCTGTTCTTGCTGACCTTCCAGGCTGTCGGGATCGGCGGGCTTGGTTTCATCGTCACTCATGGATTTTTTGAACCCACGAATGGCGCCGCCCAGATCGGTACCGATGTTGCGCAGTTTTTTGGTTCCGAACAGCAGGATGACGATGCCGAGTACAATTAAAAGTTGCCAGATGCTGATACCCATGAGGGGTCCTCATTCAATTGTTGCTGTTGCATGACATTGTACGCCAACGTGTGCCGTTCCCGGAAATCCCCGTTAGGGGTACCTCTTTACGGTTTGCGTGACGCTTTTTCTTCCAGGCCAGACAAATCGAACCGACTGGCCAGCTCATCAATGACGTCTTTCGGGCCCAGGCCAAGCCTGGACAGCATCACCATGCTGTGAAACCAAAGGTCGGCGGTTTCATAAACCACATCCCGGGTGTCTCCGGAATGCTCTGCATCTTTGGCTGCCAGCAGGGTTTCAGTGCACTCTTCGCCCACTTTCTCCAGAATCTTGTTCAGCCCCTTTGCGTGCAGGCTGGCCACGTAGGAGGTGTCCGGGTTGGCGTCTTTTCGGGCCTCAAGTACCTGTGCCAGGCGTTCCAGTACATCACTCACGGTGTCTGCTCCTCACTTACTGCCGTAGATGGCATTCGGATCTTTCAGTACCGGCTCGGCACTGACCCACTGGCCATTGTCCAGGGTCCGGTAAAAACAGCTTCGCCGTCCAGTATGGCAGGCAATGCCGCCTTTTTGTTCCACTTTCAGCAGAATGACATCGGCATCGCAGTCGAGCCGAATGTCCAGGAGTACCTGTTGATGACCTGAGCTCTCACCCTTGCGCCAGAGCTTGCCTCGGGAGCGTGACCAATACACCGCCTGACCTTCTTCAACAGACAGTCGCAGTGACTCCCGGTTCATCCAGGCCATCATCAGAATATCGCCGTTGTCGGCGTCCTGGGCGATGGCTGGCACCAGGCCGTCGTCAGTCCAGCGAATCTGGTCGAGCCAGTCAGGCCGTTCGACATTAGTGGTGGAATCTTGCATTTTCATGAATCCTGACAATCTTTTGTTTAGCGGCTGCCCCGGAGCATGACGCCTGCCGCCACCGCAAGCAAGGCCCAGCCCCAGGTCGGCATGTCATGGGTGAACAACTGTTGAACGTCTGGCTGGCTGCTTACAAGGGCTGCTCCGGCAAGTACGGCGGCAATAAAGCCACGACGCCAGCGGCGCTCGCTGCGCTGCTGTTGTTCTTTCATCGATGCCAGGGTTGCACGGTTCTGAGCTTCGGTCGGGCCGCTGCCGCGCAACTGCAACAGGGCATCGTGCACCAGTTGCGGCATCTCCGGTGATTGCTCCAGCCACGAAGGCAGGTGGGTTTGCACCGATTTGATCAGCCCGGCCGGGCCGATTCGCTGACGCATCCACTTTTCCAGAAACGGCTGAGCAGTGCTCCACAGGTCCAGATCCGGGTACAGCTGGCGGCCCAGTCCCTCGACATTGAGTAGGGTCTTTTGCAGCAATACCAACTGTGGCTGTACTTCCATATTGAAGCGGCGAGCGGTCTGGAACAATCTCAACAGGAAGTGGCCGAATGAGATGTCTTTCAGCGGTCGCTCGAAAATTGGCTCGCACACGGTGCGGATGGCGGCCTCAAATTCGTTTACCCGAGTATCCGGCGGCACCCAGCCGGATTGTATGTGCAGTTGGGCGACCTGACGATAATCGCGGCGAAAAAACGCGAGCAGGTTGCGGGCCAGGTAGCTTTGATCGTCCGGTGCCAGAGTGCCGACGATGCCGAAATCAATGGCGATGTACTTCGGATCGGCCGGGTTGGACACATCCACAAAGATATTTCCCGGGTGCATGTCAGCGTGGAAAAAACTGTCCCGGAACACCTGGGTAAAAAAGATTTCCACACCTTTTTCCGCCAGTACCTTCATGTTTACGCCGGCGTCTTGCAGTTTGGCCACATCGGCGATCGGAATACCGTGAATGCGCTCCATCACCAGCACCGACTTGCTGGTGTAGTCCCAATCGATAAATGGAATGTAGATCAGTGGCGAGTTGTCGAAATTGCGGCGCAGCTGGCTGGCGTTGGCAGCTTCTCGTTGCAGATCGAGTTCGTCGTGGATGGTGGCGTCATAATCGGCCACCACGTCCACTGGGTGCAGGCGCTTGCCTTCAGTCCAGTATTTCTCAAGCAATCCTGCCATCAGGTACATCAAACCAAGATCCTGGCGGATGACCTTGTCGATGCCTGGGCGCAGCACTTTGACCACGACTTTCTGGCCATTGGGCAGCGTGGCTGCATGTACCTGGGCGACCGATGCCGAGGCCATCGGGTCTGGGCTGAACTCGGCAAACAGCTCGGCCACCGGCGCTCCCAGTGATTTTTCGATAATGCCCCGGGCCTGATCGCTGGGGAAGGGCGGTACCCGGTCCTGCAGTTGTTTCAGGGATTCGGCCATGTCGTCGGGCAGCAGATCCCGGCGGGTGGAGAGAATCTGGCCGAATTTGACGAACACCGGGCCGAGTTCTTCCAGCGCCAGGCGCAGGCGGTCGCCTCTGCTCAGCTTGGGCTGGGGGAACAGGTGCCAGGGCGCCAGCAGGAAGAACACCTTCAGGGCTGTGGGCAGTTCCGCCAGGGGCAAAAAGGTGTCGAGCCGATAACGGCAGAATACCCAGGCAATTCGGAACAGGCGTCGCAGACGGGTCACAGCTTCTCCGTATCGTAATGGCTACCGGATGAGTCCAGTTGGTTAAGGCGCGCTTCCAGGCGCTCGGTGCGCAGGCTCAGCTCGTCGATATCCTGAAAGGTAGCCTCCAGCTCGCGGCGCCCGGGCAGGGCACGGCTTTCTTCGTGGAGGTATTCTTCGACGTTGCTGTTCATGGTACTGACGGCGTTCCGGCTCCAGTGCACTGCGTTGCGGATGCTCTTGCCCAGAAAATGCGCCGGTACGTCGCCCAGGTGCCGGGCCATGGCGGCTTCCCAGTCTGGCTCCAGTTGGCTCAAGGCTCGCTGCAGCTGATGGGCCAGGGCCGTGTTGCCGTCCACAAGCAGTCGTTCATCGGCAAATACCCGGTCGTCGCCCATGGCGAGGGCCGCAAAAGCCATGGCCCGGCCGGAGATTGTCAGGGCTGGGGCCTCGGCGGGTTGGCTGCGCACCTGAACCCGTTCGCCAACACGGTTCAGTGTCCAGGCCATGGGCAGTGGCGCGGTGATGGTAAACTGTACGGGCCCCACCAGAGCTGCCAGCAGTGCCTGACGGCCTGCGGTATCCAGTTCCAGCGCCTGATTAAGCCCCAGCTCTGCGATGGCGCTGGCGGCGGACGACAGGGTAGGGCCAGGAAACATCAGGGCTTGATCCCGACGTGCAGGGCAACGATACCGCCGGTCATGTTGTAGTACTTGCAGTTGACCAGGCCGGCGTCTTCCATCATGCCCTTCAGGGTGTCCTGATCCGGGTGCATGCGGATGGATTCGGCCAGGTACTTGTAGCTTTCGCTGTCACCGGCGAACAGCTGGCCCATCAACGGCAGAGCACTGAACGAATAGGTATCATAAGCTTTGCTCAGCAGCGGGTTGCTGGGCTTGGAGAATTCCAGCACCATCAGCTTGCCGCCGGGTTTCAGGGTGCGGGTCATGTCCCGCAGGGCCTGATCCTTGTCGGTCACATTGCGCAAACCGAAAGCAATCGACACGGCATTGAAGCTGTTATCCGGGAACGGCAGGTGTTCGGCGTCGGCCTGCACGTATTCGATGTTGCCGGCGTAACCCCGATCGGTCAGGCGGCTGCGCCCCACCTGCAGCATGGAGGCGTTGATGTCGGCCAGTACCACCCGGCCGGAAGGCCCCACCAGGTCAGAGAATTTCATGGTCAGGTCGCCGGTGCCGCCGGCAATGTCGAGTACCTGATGGCCCGGGCGAACGCCGCTCAGCTCAATGGTGAAGCGCTTCCACAGGCGGTGGATGCCCATCGACATCAGATCGTTCATGAGGTCGTATTTGCCGGCTACGCTGTGAAAAACTTCAGCAACCTGGCTGGCCTTCTGGCTTTTCGGCACGTTGCGGAAACCGAAGTGGGTCACGTCGTCCTGGCCGTTACCGGGCGTGCCTGGCGTTTGCTGTTCGCTCATGAGAAATGGTCCTGTCAGAATCTGATCCCGTATTCTAACCGCTGAGGGGTTGGCTACAAGTTTATTGCCGACTTACACTGTAAAACCCTTTCAAAACTACTGAGAAAACTGATTCATGTCTGTTATCGATATTCACCGCGCGCACACGCTGGACAAGGAACACGCCCGGGAGGCAGCCGAAACGCTGGCCAAAGATCTGTCAAAGCAGTTTGACGTCAACTATCAGTGGGAGGGCGATCTCCTCAGGTTCAAGCGCAGTGGCGTAAAAGGGCAGCTGGATATCGCTGAAAACGACCTGCATATCCGTCTGGAGCTAGGCCTGATGCTGCGCCCGTTCAAGTCCCGCATTGAGCAGGAAATCCATTCCCAGCTGGATCAGATCATCAAGGCTTGATCCCGGTTACAGGTCGCCCGGCAGCATGAACGGCTCCGGGTGGCCCGCCAATATGTTTCGCATAACCTGTTGTTCTCGACCAATCAGCCGATCAATCAGCGCGTCGACCTTGTCCATATTCCGGAATGCGCTGTAACCCCGGTGCAGAAAACTGTGCAGATCACCCAGTTCCGCCATCTCGGCCGGCCCCCGACTGATCGACAGAAGCCAGCCCAGGGTGCGGTTGCGCACGTAGCGGTCCAGCTGCTGGCCGGTGTCTGCGACCAGATGCAGTTGTCGCTCCCGAACGGCCAACTGACGACTGGCACGATACGCCTCACAGTAGGCCTGGCCACTGATCTGGGTGGTCGTGGTGCCGCGTCCGGCAAACCACTCGGCCAACTCCAGGTCGAGACTCTGGGTAACCAGATTCAGCTCAACCAACCCGGCAAAGGTATTTAAAAGGTGGTCCGGAAGCCACTTGACCATCTTCGGGAATACCCGGTCTATGTTGTCATCCCGGTGGGTCATGCCGGCGGGGGCATACAAATCCGTGAGCAGAAATTCCAGCCCGGTATGGTAGCCCGGATTCTGGTACAGATCCTGGTGCGTCGCTTTCAGACGATTGGCCTGCCAGTTGGCAATGCGCTTGGTGTCGTTTAGCAAAGGGTGAGCTGCTTTGATCTGGCGAAAATCATGGTATTCCAGCAAAAGCCGTCTCAGGCGGTGGGCGTTCTCTGAGTTCACTTCCGTTGTGACAAGGCGCTCACGATACATTCAGGGCTCCAAAACCGGGCAGGCGGCGCTAGTGCCGCCCAAAAGCGCTCAGTTTAGCGAAGCGGGGCGAGTCCTGCATCTGACTTTGTGCTGTCGGGGTGTTAGCCCTGGGCCGCGGCGGGCAATGTTTCCAGACCGGGCACCCATTCCTTGCTGTCCAGTGTGATGAAGTGGCTGGGCGCTTCGGTTTCAACAATCCTCATGGTGGTGGGGCTGGTGCGGGCACTGGCGAGCATCGCGGTGCGATCAAGGATGCGGTCCGTGGCCGGGATTAGAAAGGTGCCGTGGCGGACATGCTGGTAGGCAGAGCTGTCCGTGCGCTCCATCCAGTCCATGATATTTTCGATGTTACGGACAATGGTCAGGTGATCTTTGGTAGCAAAGAACAGTTTGCCCAGCAGTTGCCGTTTGCGCGGGTTCATTTTGCCGAAAAAAGTCTGGCCATAAGCGGACTGCGGGGCGCTGTTGATCAAGCGGATCAGCCAGGGCCACATGCCGTGACTGACAGGTTCCAGCAATGTGGTGACCAGCGCATGCAGTTTACCTTGGGGCAATACCGGTGCTTCCAGTACGATTTCTGCGTCTTCGTACAGCTCGGGCCACTGCTGCATGGCTTCAAGGATGACGGCGCCACCCCGTGAATGGCCATGAATGCGAATGTTGCGGGTGGTCGGTAAGTGTCGCAGGGCCTGGTTCAGGATACAGGCATCGTATTCAATGGTGCCTTCAGGGTGCTTGATCGGCACTTCCCAATCGGCGTTATCGGGTGTGACGCCGTTTACCGGAATGTGATAGTTGCTGCAAGTGAGCAGGATCAATTCTGTGGTTGGGCCGTCATAGGCCTGGGTGAAATAGCAGTGATTTTCCAGAAAGCCATGCACGCCAATCACCGTGTGTTCGGCGGTGCCGCTGTGATTGCGTACCGACACCGCGCCTTTACCGACGCGGTACACCTGACCGGAGAACATCTCGGAGTAGGCGCTCTCGATCGGTTTAATCAGTTTGCGAACATGACTGGCTTTCATGATTCATCTCCCCCCGGCAGCGCAATGGTTGATTATTCTTAATTTTGGATGTGCCGGTTTGCTATATGTACCGCGTTTCTAATTGTGAAAGAGTGGCGCCAACGCCGTTAATTTCCGGAATCTGTAGCCAAGTGATCACGATCACGGTGTCTTTAATAACCATTGCATCAAGACATATAACCAGTATAGGACTGAAGGGTTACTTCTGTGTAATTATTTGTAACTCTGCGAGGTGTGTGCGGATGATGGAGCCCCTATCCGGAGTCTGGCACAATGGTGAATTGGCCTTTACCAGTTTACTGACCGGGGAACGACAGGTTTGAACCAAGAGCAATCGCATCTCATGCTGCCTTCGGATTCGGCCTGGCTGGCTTTGGAACGGTCGGAAAATCCCATGACCATCACCATCATGCTTCGGGTTGACGGGCTCACCGCCGGCCGGCTGAGGGAGTTTCTGAGTGTGTACTGGGTGGCGTGGGAGCGTTTTCTGTGCCGCCCGGTCTGGAAAGCGCCGGCCTGGTATTGGCAAAAAGACCCTACCTTTTCAGTATCCCACCACCTGGACGTTGCGCTTGATCGTTTTGATCGCGAGCAGTTGCAGGATTGGGTGTCGGCCCGGCTGAATGAACCCTTACCGCTGTACCGGCCAATCTGGAAGTTTTGGCTGGCCCCCAACGCTGAGGGTGGTGCTGCTGTGTTGCTGCGACTGCATCATTGTTATGCCGATGGATTATCGCTGCTCGGGATGTTTGCCAGACTTTGCCCTGCCTCGCCCAGACAGTATCCCGCTGTGTACGGCGCTCCTGAGCTCCCTCGCCTGGGGCGCTGGATAGAGTCGGCGCAGCAGTGGTTTGGCGCGCAGGTATCTCAGGCCTTTCAGGGTATGCCCTCAGATCAGGAGGGGGAAGGCGTGCTTGGGCACAGCTTTGCGGAGCAGGTGGTGCGAAATAGCACGCGCTTTGCCCACGAGGTGAGCCAGTTTCTGGCGGTGCAGGAAGATTCCCCGTCAGATTTGAAACGCCCGCTCTTGGGCCGTCGACAATGCCGTTGGTCTGATCCGGTTCCGCTCGATCGGTTTCGAGAGATTGCTCAGGTCACCAACACCACCATCAATGATGTTCTGCTGGCCTGTGTGGCGGCTGCGGTGCGTCCACGCCTTGGAATGTCACCGGAACAACTGGACGATGCGGTGATGCATGCGGCAGTACCGGTGGATATCCGCTCGCGGCTGCCGGAGGGAATCCGGCCGGAAGAGGGCGAGCCCGGCAACTGTTTCGGTACGGTGTTTGTGCCCTTACCGGTGGATGGCGAGAGCGCCCTTGAGCGGCTGTTCCGCATCAAGCATGAAACCCGCAAACTCAAAAAGAGCTGGCAGCCGGGGATCGCCTGGGGGCTTGCCGCCAGCGCCGCCCTGTTGCCGGAGGTTGGTCGCAAACCACTGGCCGACCTGTTTTTCCGCAAGGCCTCAGCCGTGGTTTCCAATGTGCCCGGTACGCCGGAGACCCGCTACCTGGCCGGTTGCGCCATCACCGAGCAGATGTTCTGGGTGCCCCAAGCGGGCGATATCGGGCTGGGTGTGAGTATTGTCAGCTATGCCGGCCAGGTGCAGTTTGGTGTCGTGACGGACGAAGCCATTCTGGCCAACCCCCATGAGTTTCTTGATGACTGCTTGTCTGAACTGGACCACTTCCCGAGCGGTCTTTCCTCGTAGTCGTACTCCTAAAGTTTCATTTCACATGCATCCCAAATGAGCAGAAAACCTGCTCCCTGGAAGCATTCCCCGCTGTTGTTGCATCACCGACCATGGAAATCAGGCGTCAGACCTCGCCTGGAGCGGCCGGATAAGCCGGCCCTCTGATCCCAGATTTCCAAAAAACAACCGGGGGATGTATGAAAAACAACAACTTCAGAAAGTCAGGGTTGGCCATTGCCATGATGGCGGCCATGGGAGCCAGTGCCGGAGCCAATGCGGCGATTGAACTCTACAACGAAGACGGCACCAGTTTTTCGGTGGACGGATATTTCAATGCGTTTTACGTGAACCGCGATAACAAGGCGGCTGACGTACGTAATTCAGACGTCAAGATGGGCTTCCTTCCGAACACCATCGGGTTCAATTTCAGCAAGGAGATGGGTGACCTGACCTTAGGCGGGCGTTCCTCGTTCTGGAGCACCATCAATGACAGCTTGCAGTCGCCAACGGATACTTCTATCGACGTGCGTCAACTGTATGCCACCGTGGATGGCAGCTTTGGTCAGGTCCTGATTGGTAAGGATTTTGGCCTGTATGCCCGTTCCAATATTTTCCTGGACGAGATCCTGATGGGCTTTGGTTCTCCGGGTGCCGCCACTGGGGTGTCTTTCGGTAATATCGGCACTGGTTACCCTTATCCGAACCCGTCAGCCCAGATCACATATCGGTCACCGGACATGGGTGGTCTGAACGTTGCTACGGGTATCTTTGAGCCTGCCAATACCACCCCGGGTGCCCAGTCTGAGCAGTCCGCACCGCGTTTTGAGGCGGAAGTGACTTACAGCGCTGACCTCAACGGTGTGGCCCTGACCGGTTGGGTAAACGGTCGTCACCAGAGCTCGGAGAACGCCACCACCAAGATCGACAGTCAGGGTGTTGGCTATGGTGTGAAAGCGGCAGTGGCTGGCTTGTCGTTGACTGCGTCAGGTTTCACCTCCAAGGGCGATGTGCCGGTTCTGATTACCGATGGCGCCCTTGCCTCTGAAGAGGATGCCGACGGTTACCTGGTTCAGGCGTCCTATACCTTGGGTGCCAACCGCTTTGTGGTGTCCTACGGTGAGACCGATTCCGATCAGGGCAAGTTCGAAACCGAGAACATGTCTGTGGCCGTGTTCCACGATGTAAACAGCAACTTCAAGCTGGTGGCCGAATACAACATGTTCGAACAGGAAACCAAATCCAGCGGTGTGAAAACGGCAGACGCCAACACCCTGGCTTTGGGCGCTGTTATAATGTTCTGAGGGGCTTGCCTCCCGCAGTTGGCATCGCAGGCACCCGGCAGGATGCCGGTGCGCTTGCGATGTCCGTATCAGACTAAAGTGCCGGTTTGCACTCGCCAAAACCTGGTTGCGCCACCGGACATTGATTCAAGGAGAAAATAATCAATGGCTTACGGCAGATTTGGCTCGCCAATAAAATGCACTGAAGTCGCATTGGCCAGTAGCTCAGAAGGCGTAGAATCGTTTTCAGATTCCCGGATTCCGAGCAGGCTACCGATGAAGCCAGTCAGTCACTTACCCGCCGTGCGTGTAGCCAGTTCCAGTGTCCGCGAGCCAGAGTTGGCCGCCGCTGAGCTTGCCGAGCGGCTAGTCCACGACAATCTGGGATGTGTGCTGTTTTTCTGCTCGGTCGAGTACGACCTGCAAACCTTAGGCCCCGCCTTACAAACTGCGTTCGCCGGCGTGCGCGTATACGGTTGCACCTCGGCCGGCGAAATTACCGAGCAGGGCTATGACCGTGGCTGCATCAGTGCCATCGGCTTTGATGCCCGTTACTTTGCCATCGACTGCGCCCTGATTCGGCAACTGGATCGATTCACCCTTCAGGATGCCCAGGGCGTCATAGACCAGATGCTGGCCACCTGCCGCGATGCCAAGCTGGCGCCGGTCAAGGGCAATACCTTTGCCATCACCCTGCTGGACGGCCTTTCCAGCCGTGAAGAGCTGGTGCTGGCGACCCTCAATGCGGCCTTGGGCACTATCCCCCAGTTTGGCGGTTCCGCCGGCGATGACGAGCGACTGGCCGATACCCACGTCTACTACGATGGCGAATTTCACTGCGGTGCGGCAACCGTGATGCTGGTGAATACTCCGCTGGATTTCCGGGTATTTTCTACTCACCACATGGAACCACGGGATGAAAAGCTGGTGGTTACCCGGGCCTGTGCGCAAAGCCGTACCGTTTACGAATTGAACGCGGAGCCCGCAGCGGAAGTCTACGCTCGGACTGTCGGGGTAGCTCTGGATGAGCTCGACCGGAAAGTATTCGCCCTCCGGCCCCTGGGTGTTCGTGTGGGGGGGAACTATTTCGTTCGCTCCATCCAGAGAGTCAATGCGGATCTTAGCCTGACCTTCTATTGTGCGGTGGAAACCGGCATCGTCATGACCGCCATGACGCCGGGCTCACTCCTGGACAGCGTTCGGACCCAGATTGAAGCTTCTGAACGGGTGGTCGGAACACCCCTGGTCACCCTCGGCTGTGACTGCTTCCTGCGGCGGCTTGAGGCCGAACTGACCGGCCAGAGTGAAGCAGTCTCTGAATTTCTAAAAGCGCACCGAGTGGTGGGGTTCAACACCTACGGTGAGCAGTTCAACGGCATGCACATCAATCAGACCTTTACGGGGGTGGTCATTGGCCAGCCTGAGTTCAGCACCTGACCTCCCCGGGTTTTCTGGAGAGGTGGAGAAAGACCAGCGTATCGCGGAATTGGAGGCGGAGAATCAGCGCCTGCGTGAAATCCGCGATGCCCTGATTGTGCGGGTGGAGTCTGGTTCTGCCCATAAGCCGGAGCCCTACGCGGCGTTTGAACATTCCGTGATACTGGCGGAGCAGGTGCGTGAGCGTACCGAAGCCCTGAACCTGACCATGGAAGAACTCAAGGCCAGTAACAAGGCCCTGATCCGTGCTCGGGAAGAGGCGGAGACCTCGCGTCAGCGCCTGAACGATGCCATTGAAAGCATTGCCGATGGCTTCGTGCTGTTCGACCACAACCACTGCCTGATTCAAACCAATAGCCGTTTCCGGAGTTACTGGCGCCATGCCGGTGTGCCGGTGCCGGCAGCGGGCACCCCGATAGACGAGGTGAAATCGAAAGCGTTGAGTTCCGGGCTGATCGTGGAGGAGCACAGTCACGAAGATGCTGAGGGCACCGTGTTCCTGTTGTCCAACGGTCGCTGGGTGCAGATGACCGAAAGGCCCACCCGGGAAGGCGGGCTGGTGGTTCTGTATTCGGATATCACCGACGTCAAAAACAGCGAAATGGCCCGGCGCATCAAGGCGCTGGAAGAAAGTGAGCGCTGGATTCGCGTGGTGACCGATCACGTCCCGGCGTTGATTGCCTACGTGGGTGCCGATCTGACCGTGCAGTTCTGCAACAAGGTTTATCAGGCCTGGTATGGTCGGCCTGGGCAGTCCCCCCTGGGCATGCGCCTGGACGAAGTGCACGAGCCGGAACTTTACCAGCGGCTGTTACCCCAGATTCTGGAGGTCATGGATGGCCACAGCGTGACGTTCGAGTTTGATGAGGCCGGTGTCGGTGGTGAGCAGCGATACATGCTTCGGTCTTATGTGCCCAATGTCGATGAATACGGAGAAGTCGTTGGTTTCTTCGTGCTGATTCGGGATATCACCGATCGCCGGAAAACCGCGCTTGCCCTTGAGCGGGCCTATGATGATCTGGAGAAGCGGGTGCGCGAGCGGACGGCTGCGTTGACCGGGCTGAATGCCCAGCTTCGGCAGGAAATTGCGGAACGCTCCGCAGTGGAGGCCCGCCTGCGGGAGGCAAAACTGGAGGCTGAACAGGCCAACCTGTCGAAAACCAAGTTCCTGGCGGCGGTCAGTCACGACCTGTTGCAGCCACTGAACGCGGCCCGCCTGTTTACCAGTGCGCTGCAGGAGCAGAGTTTCGGCCCAAGGGCTGAGGGCTTGGTGCGCTCGGTCAGCACCTCTCTGGACGATGTCGAGAACCTGCTGGGCACGCTGGTGGACATCTCCAAGCTGGATGCCGGAGTGATCAAACCGGATGTCACGGCATTTGACCTAAGAGACTTGCTTAACAATATTGCCCGGGAGTTCCGCCAGATGGCGCTGGCGGAAGGGCTGCGGCTGGATTTCGTGCCGTCGTCGGCGGTGGTGCAGTCCGATTCCCAGCTGCTGGCCAGGATTCTGAGAAACTTTCTGACCAACGCGATCCGTTACACGGGGCACGGGCGAATTCTACTGGGGTGCCGCCGCCAGAAGAACCATATCCTGCTACAAGTATGGGATACCGGACCAGGTATTCCCGAAGACAAGCTGACCGAGATTTTCCAGGAGTTCAAGCGGATTCGTCCCAGTGGCTCCCAGGCCGACAAGGGACTTGGCCTCGGGCTGGCCATCGTCGACAAGGTCTCCCGAATGCTGGGGCACGAGGTTTCCGTCGCCTCCGTTGAAGGCAAGGGCTCAGTGTTCACGGTCCGGGTTCCACTGGGCCAGCTGCAACCGTTGCCGGCGGCGACCAGCGATAATCAGAAGGCTGAGGTGGATCATGGCCTGTCCGGTGCCAGAGTCTGGGTGATTGATAATGACCTGGCCATTTGTGAGGGGATGAAAACCCTGCTGGAGGGTTGGGATTGCAGGGTGGTGACCGCCGTCTCTGTGCCTGATCTGGACGCCAAAGTGGATATCGCCAGCGCACCGGTGGACCTGGTTCTGGCGGATTACCATCTGGATAACGATGATAACGGTGTCGATGCGGTTGCCCAGATCAATGGCCGGCGCAGTCAGCCGGCGCCGGTATTGATGATCACGGCCAATTACACTAACGAGCTGAAGCAGCACATTCGCGAGCTGGGGTACCTATTGATGAACAAGCCGGTCAAGCCGCTGAAACTTCGCAGTGTGCTTAATCACGTTTTCAGCAAACTGCAGGACCAGGTGTGACTGGGATCTGATCAACGTTTAAGGTAATGACTGAAATCGACATCACCGGCGGAGAGTATCGCCTGGACGCGGTTGTGAACTGCTAGCTTGCGCAGTATTGCAGATACATGTGCTTTGACTGTGGTTTCGGCAATGTTCAGATTGTAAGCGATCTGCTTGTTTGACTCGCCCTTGGCCATGCGCTCTAAAACCAGTAACTGGCGACGGGTCAGCGAGTTGAGCATTTCCGGTGAAATCGGATTTTCATCGTTTCTGTGTCTGCGAGAGTGGCTTTCTTTGCTGGTACGAATGATATCTGAGGGGAGGTAGACGTTGCCGTTTAGAATCTGTTGAATTGCTTCCGTCATTTCCGCCCGTGGAGATGATTTGGTTATGAATCCGATGGCGCCATAGGTTATCGCCTGCAGGACAACTTGTTTGTCCTGTTCCGCCGACACAATGACCACAGGAAGGCTGGGCGCTTCATTACGCAGGGTAATCAGGCCATTCAGACCGTGCATTCCCGGCATATTGAGATCAAGCAATATCAGGTCAAGATCGTCGGTGTTCTTGGCGATCTCTAATGCATTGTCGAGGTTTTCGGTTTCGATTATCTCGGTATTTTCAAACCCTGAAGCAATCACGCTGCTGATTGCCTCCCGGAATAGAGGATGATCGTCGGCTATGAGAATCTTGTAGGCCGGTTCCATGGGATTTATCACCTGATTTCGTTGATCTTCAGAGCGCTGATTTTGAACATGATAGCTTGTATCAGCGGAGCGTGTCTGAGCGAATGGCATCGTCATGTGGTCTCCCCGGGTGGCTTTGTCGCCAGTTATTGTTGTTCAACAATTATTACACGACACCTCCGGGCAACAATAAATGAGACCATGGGATTGAAGCGGGTAATACCAAAGTACTGGTTTTGCCTGCGTGACCTTTAAAGAACGTTGGTTCGCTGTGGGGAGAAGCCTCGAACGGCGAAAAGTGCCAGTAATGCGGTGCTTGCGATGGCGAAGGCCAATGACTGGGGATGCCAGGACAGAGTCAGGGCGTGGCGGATGGCTTCAGTCACGTGAGTAAAGGGGTTCGCCATGACCAGACCGTAGAGCAGGCTGTTCCGACCTTGAAAATTCTCGGCAGGATAAAGGGCCGAGGACAAAAAGAACACCGGGAAAATCACGAAGTTCATGACACCGGCAAAGTTCTCCAGCTGCTTGATCCAGGTTGCGATCAGTAGACCGAGTGAGCCCAGCATCAATGCGGCCATCAGAAAAACGGGCAGAACAAAAAGCAAGGGTATCAGCCCGATGTCGACCACCCCCGTCATCCAGGCGATCGCGAGAAAGGCGCTCGCCTGGATGACTGATAGTGTCCCCATGGCCAATAATTTAGATGATAGCAGAAACCAGCGGGGCAATGGGCTGACCAGCAGTACTCTCATACTGCCAACTTCCCGATCATAAACGATGGACAGAGCGCTCTGCATGCTGTTGAAGAGGATGGCCATGGCACAGAGACCGGGTACGAGATAGCCTTGATAGCTGGTCGTCTGGCTGGAGCCTTTCAGGTTGTATCCGTTGTCCGAGAGCCCGAGGCCGACGGCAAAGATAAACAGCCAAAGTAAGGGGCGAATCAGCGCTGTGGCAAAGCGGTTTCGTTGTTGCCAGAAGCGCTGCCATTCCCGGCTCTGAATGCCCAGATAAGCGTGCCAGAAGAAGCGGACTTTCATCAGGGTTGAGCCTTACCAAGAGTTTGAATTAGCTCTCTAAGATCAGCGGAATCAGTTTGATGGCACAGAGTCTCGGCAATGCCCTGCATTTTTAGCCGACCTTCGTGAAGGAGCAGTACGTTATCCGTTGGCCATACCTCGTCAACCAGATGGGTGGCCCATAGCACAGTCAGGCCCTCATCTCGGCAGAGCTGGTGAATATGGCAAATGAGTCCATGTCGGGTATCCAGGTCCAGTCCAGTAGTTGGTTCATCCAGAATCAGGAGGCTGGGGCTATGCAAAAGCGCGCGCGCTAGCTCAACCTGGCGCTGATGCCCTCCGCTGAGTGTCCGGACACGGGCGCCAGCACGGCCATTAAGACTAAAGCGAGACATCTCGCGGTCTATTGCCTGATGGCGAGCTTGTTTGCCCATACCCTGCAGTGCGCCGTGGTATTCGAGGTTTTGCAGTACTGTCAGGTCAGGGTCGAGAGCGCTTTGCTGGAAAACTACCCCGAGGGAATTCATAGCCTCCGGCGCATGGCGATTAAGCAGGTGCTGCCCGAGTCTGATCTGTCCCCGCTGCATTGCCAAAAGGCGGGTAATCAAGCCGAACAGGGTGGTCTTTCCGGAGCCGTTCGGCCCCAGAAGCCCGTGAAATTGCCCGGATTTAAGCCGAAAGCTGATGTTTTTCAGGGCTTCACGAGTTCCGTAACGGAAGCTCACCTCGTTTGCCAGCAGTTCCATAGTCGCCAAATCCTGTCTTGCATCGGTCCAGCATAGGGCATGGCGTTTGGCACCGGAATATTCGGAAAGTAGCAAAGAGTTGGTACTAAAGAACCATTTTCGGGCTGTGATGTGGGGATAGGATAAAAGATGGAGATTTTGAAACTCGAAGATTGTCCTTGGAGGCAACGATGCGAATACTGCTGGCAGAAGGTCAAAGCATTACGAGAGAGGGGATCGCCTGCCTGCTGCGAACCATGCTGCCCGGTGTCATTGTTGACCAGGCAGATTCCGGCGCCGAGGCGCTGTCCCGGTACGCTGAGCAGACGGCCGATATTGTTGTCACCGAGCTCCTGCTTCCGGATTTTTCGGGTCTGGAACTTTGCAAGAGACTGAAAGCGCGCTGGCGTCGCAGTGCCGTTCTGTTTGCGTCGGTGATAGATGATCCTGCCCTGGTTCGCCAGGCTCTGGATGCCGGCGCTCTGGGGTATGTGTCACGGAATTGCCGACCTTCCGAGCTCATTGCCGCTGTGCGTGGGGTAGCTGACCACCAGCTTTACCTTGAGCATGCGCTTGCCACGCGTCTGGCCTTTGCCAATCAGGGCATTGACGATTCGCGTCTGGGCGATGTCACTCAGAGAGAGCTGGAGATAATGATCCTCACGGCTCGTGGTTCCTCACCCCGTGAGGTTGCCCAGTGCCTCAACATCAGTACCAAAACGGTGGCGAATCACCTGGCGGTTCTGAAAGGCAAGCTGGGCATCAATTCGTCGATCGAACTATTGCACCGGGCCGCGGATGCGGGGCTCGTGAATTATGGGAAGGTCGGGAAGCTTTCAGAATCTGCCTCCCACCTTTCCTGATTTTATGAGCTAGCCTGATTCTGCAACTTGTCTCACCAGTCAAACGGGCAACCATCGCAACCTTCCATGAAAGTGCCTTCAAACGTTGCGAAATGAATCCGGGTACCATTCATGTTGGCATTCGACAGGTTGGCGTGTCCCAACTTTGCCTCCTGAAGATTGGCACCGAACAGATTTGATCCTTCGAGGTTTGCCTTCGGCATCCAGGAAATCTCGAAGCTGGCAAAGTTGAGATTACAATCAACCATGGTGGCGCCTGAGAACCTCGAAAAATCGAAATTGGCTCCGGTCATATCGGTCCCTGTGAAATCGGCGCCCTGCGCGAACAGGTACTCTGCCTGCGCACCTTGAAGGTTGGCGTTTCTGATTTTTGCGCCGCGAACGTCGGCCCGATACAGGTTTACCCTGTGGGCGATCACCTCATCCAGTTGCGCACCGCTCAGGTCTGCTCCTCGCAGGTTGGCGTGGCTCAGGTTTGCCCCGGTCAGGTTGGCACCCTCAAAGTTGGCCTGCTTCAGGTCCATGTTCGAGAGATTGGCACCGCTCAGATCTGCGCCGCGGCAGTCGGTTTTGGGTTGCAGCTTGCAGCCATTGATCTCGGGAACCTTCAGGTCGGCCATGTAGTCGTCGGCAAGTGCCGGCGTGATAAACGCAGTCAGCGCGATTGCTACCAGTGTTTTCATCATTGTTCTCCCGGGTACAGCATTCACAGTGTTGAAAATGCCAGGCCGTTCAGGCCTGGCATTTATCCACGAACCATCTCGTGGCCTTGCGGTTTGCTCAGTTGGATGCAGTCGCCCAGGACGGGATCTTGAACACCCAGAAGGAACCGCCTTGCGAAATCGGCTTGGTCAGCTCAGCCATGTCGCCACCCCAGAGAGGAACAGCGCCACCGTAGCCTGAAGCAATACCGATATACTGCTCGCCATCCATCTCCCAGGTGACCGGAGAGGAGATGATTCCGGAGCCGGTCTGGAACTTCCAGAGCTCTTCACCGGTTTCGGCGTCAAACGCCTTGAAGAAGCCATCGCCGGTACCTGTGAACACCAGACCGCCCTTGGTGGTAAGTACACCTGCCCACAGCGGGAGACGCTCTTTGTGTTCCCACTTGAACTCACCGGTCATCGGGTCCATCGCGCGCAGGATGCCCACGTGATCGTCGTACATGCGCTTGATGCGGAAGCCCTGTCCAAGGTAAGCAGCGCCTTTCTTGTAGGTGACTTCCTCAGTCCAGTAGTCCTCTTTCCAGTGGTTAGCCGGGATGTAGAACAGTCCGGTGTCCTGGCTGTAAGCCATCGGGTTCCAGTTCTTGCCGCCCAGGAAGGGAGGAGACACTTCGATGGACTCTCCGCGGGTTTCGCCTTCCGGAACAGGTAACGGACGCTGTCCTTCTGCTTCAACCGGGCGACCGGACTCCAGATCGATGTGAGTCGCCCACGTGATGTTGTCAACGAAGGGGAAGGCCTTCTCGAGTTTTCCATTGGTGCGGTCAACCACATAGAAGAAACCGTTACGATCAGCGTGCGCCGTAGCCTTAACTTCACGTCCGTCTTCGGTGTACTCGAACAGCACTAGCTCGTTGTTGCCGGAAAAATCCCAGGCATCGTTTGGTGTGTGCTGATAGAACCACTTAACTTCGCCGGTTGTAGGATCTACGCCCACTTGGCCAGAGGTATACAGGTTGTCGTAATCCTGTGGATCTCCACCTGGGGATGTACGTGCCCAGGTGTTCCAGGGCGCGGGGTTGCCGGCACCTACGATGATGGTGTTGGTCTCTACATCAAAGCTGGCGCTTTGCCAGGGCGCGCCGCCACCATGGCTCCAGGCCTCAACCTTACCGGTGTCGCGGGAGGGATCATCTGGCCAGCTGGGTGCACGGGGGTCGCCGGTAGTTGTGCTTTGCTCGCCATTCAAACGACCGTAATGACCTTCAACGAAGGGACGCATCCAGACTTCTTCGCCTGTATCAGGATCGCGGGCAAACAGTTTGCCGACCACGCCGAACTCATCCCCGGAGGAGCCGTGAATCAGCAGGACCTTGCCGCTCTGCTGATCCTTAACCAGAGTCGGTGCTCCGGTCATCGTGTAACCCGCTTCGTGATCGCCGAATTTCTTGCGCCACACGACGTCACCGGTGTCTTTGTTCAGGGCTACGATGCCGGCATCCAGGGTGCCGAAGAAAACCTTGTCGCCGAAGATTGCGGCGCCCCGGTTCACAACGTCGCAACAGGGGCGGATACCCTCGGGAAGACGGTGGTTGTACTCCCAGATTTTCTCCCCGGTTTTAGCGTCCAGAGCCCAGATCCGGGAATAGGAACCGGTGACGTAGGCGACGCCGTCATGAATCAATGCCTGGGTCTCCTGGCCCCTCTGTTTCTCATCACCAAAAGAGAATGACCACGCCGGGACCAGGCGATCTACGTTGTCTCGATTGACCGTGTCCAGAGGGCTGTAGCGCTGTGCCTTGGGGCCGATGCCGTAGCCCAGGACGTTCTCGGTTGTTTCGGCGTCGTTGAGGATATCCTCCCAGGTAACGTCTTTGGCCTGTGCCTGGAGGGCAAATCCCGCTGCACAGCTGAGGCCAAGCGCGAGGCTGACGCTACGCAGCAGGGGGCGTTGTTTAAAATTTGTTTTCATCACTTTCCCCTTGATTGTTGTTGTGACAAACGCAATTCGGTTGTGCGTTGACGCCTAAAAGTATTAGCGCGCCCCGTCTAGGTCGGCGACGGATAAACACACGGTAAAAGCGGGATTATTGGAATCAAGAGGCGGGAAAAATTCCCGGCAGGCCTGGTGGGCGATGATTTTTATCAAGTTTTCGAGATGAGCCCGGGCGTCTCATGCTTTGGCTGCTGTTCCAGGAGCGTACTACCAAGGAACTAGGCCGGGAAATCGAAAGTGGAGTTACGTGCAGGCTTTGGCCTTGCATAGACTGGTTGCAATCATGTGGCGGTCCCGAAACGGACGCCGCAGGCATTCAGATAAAACAAAAGGTAAACCGCTATGATGTCTCACAACAGCCTCAGAACTCTTATTCTTGGAGCCAGTCTGTCATGGACGATCGTTGCTTTCGGTCATGGAAATGTTACGCCTCAGCCGGTGGACACTGGTGACCTGCCTGATCTTGGCACAGAAGCACTGAACGAAAATCCGTTCCGTGAAGGCAACCAACACGGAGCCCTCAACGACCAGGCCGTTGAGGTTGGTAAGAGTGCCTACGCAGGCAACTGCGCAGGCTGCCACGGCATCGAGGCGCAGTCTGGTGGGTTGACGCCGGATCTGCGGGAACTGACCGAGTGGGACGACGAGTACTACATTGGGCGAGTCATGAACGGCACCGATCGCGGCATGCCCTCGTTCAAGAGCAACCTGGGCCAGACCGCAATCTGGTCGATTCGTACCTATGTCGAGTCTGTATCCGGCAACTAAAAGTCTTCGGCCATTGGGCAGGGGTTGATGAAGAGTGGGCTGCCTAAGGGCAGCCTCTTTTGTGTCAGGCTGCCTGGTAGCGGGCAGTCTTTGATACGGAATGGTCTATATGCTCCAGCACAGTCCGATCTGTTTGGCCGATTGGTAAATCATAAGTAATGGTGGCGCCGTATGCGTTAGGGCTGTGTGGGTCGTGTCGGGTTTTGTCGAAGACCAGCAACCGGGTGCCCAGATAGAAACCTTCCTTGAGATCGTGGGTCACCATGAAAATGGTGGTGCCCGTTTCCTGCCATAGCTTTAACAGCAGCTTATGCATGTCGCTGCGAATGCCGGGGTCCAGGGCGCCGAAGGGTTCGTCCAGAAGAAGCACGCGGGGCCTCATAATCAGGGACTGGGCAATGGCCAGGCGCTGTTGCATACCACCGGAAAGCTCATGGGGCCACTTGTTGGCGGACGGGCTCAGACCGACGGACTCCAGCATGGCGTCTACACGCGCCAAAGCTTCTTTGCGGGCGCTGCCGAATAGCTTTCCGAGCAACGGCTTCTGTTCCAGTTCCAGCCCCATCAGCACGTTCTGTCGAACGGTCAGATGGGGAAAGACCGAGTAGCGCTGGAACACGATGCCACGGTTACGATCGGGCTCGGCAGGAAAGGCGGTGCCATCCAGCAGCAGATCGCCACGGGTCTGGGCTTCCTGACCCAGCAGCATCTTGAGAAAGGTTGACTTTCCGCAGCCGGACGCACCCACCAGGGTACAGAACTCACCCTGTTTAACGGACAGGTTCAGATTTTCCAGGACGACCTGGTCGCCGTACTCTTTCCAGAGATTGTTAACCGTAATAAAGCTCATCAGTGGCCTCCGGCGTTGTACCACGGGAACAGTTTGCGATTGGCAAAGCGCAGAATCTGGTCGATCACGATGGCCAGAATGGTAATCCAGATGACGTAGGGCAGGATCACATCCATGGCCAGGTAGCGCCGCACCAGGAAGATCCGGTAGCCAAGGCCTTCGGTTGAAGCGATGGCTTCAGCGGCAATCAGGAACAGCCAGGCAGGGCCCAGGCTGAGCCGGACTGAGTCAATCAGGCGCGGTAGGGTTTGCGGCAGGGCCATGCGAGTGATCACCTGCCAAGAGTTGGCGCCCAGGGTCTGGATCTTGATCAGCTGTTCGCCGGGCAGTTCCCGGACTCGCTGTGCCACATCCCGCATCATGACCGGCGCCGTGCCAATGACAATCAGCATCACTTTGGACAGCTCGCCAAGACCAAACACGATAAACAGAATGGGCAGTATCGCCAGCGGTGGCACCATGGACAGCGCTGAAACCAATGGCGCAAGGTTGGCCCGCACCAGGGGCAGAATTCCGTTGAGCAAGCCCACCACCAGCGCCAGCGACGCTGCGATACCCACCCCCATGCCCAGGCGTTTCAGGCTGGCGGCGGTATCCTCCCACATCAGGTAATTGCCACTGCGGCGATCCTCCTGAAAGGCCATGCGATCAACCGCCGCGGTCATCTGTTCAAGGCCGGGCAGGAGTTTGTCGTTGGGGTTATCCGCCAGGCGCTGCTGGGAGGCCAGGCTGTATATCAGCATGATCAACAGAAAGGGCAATAATCCCAGCAAGATGGCTGAAACCCGCCCGGGGTGGCGGTTGATCAATCGCATAGTCGGTCTCCTCTGGTCACACAACACGGCAAGGTGATCGCGGGATGGCATCCCTTGCGATTCGGTCTCCCGGGCTTTTGTCCCGCCGTGTAACCTCCCAGAGGTCGGTAACTCTCGGACCAGCCATCCTGCTGTTACTGATAACAGCCAGGACCGGAACCCTAGTCACCCATTTGTCTTCGTTGTGTTGCCGCACACGTTGCGGTGTTGCTGTGAACGGACTGGGTTTTAAAAACAGCGTTTGCTTGTCGGTTTGCTGACAAGCCTTTGCAGATCGCGTGCCAGTTCCCGTAATACCGCGCTCGAGGTGTTGTCCGGCTTTGTGATGGCGTCCGGGCTGCGCTATCCCGGTGCATGGCTGCACAGGGTGCACCGTTATGACGCTTGCTCTGACAGCAGCTCTGCGGCGGCGGCCAGAATCTTTCGCTGGCTTTGTGATTCTCGCCCGGCGCCACCGGCAATATGGCCCCACTCCGACGCCAGTACCTCGAGCCTGGCACCTGGCATCTGTAGGGCATCCTGTGCGGCATCTTCGGCGGTAAAATAGAGATCGGTAGCGCTAGGCATCACTCGTGCTGGCATGGTTAACGTGGCGAGTGCCGCCTGATAGTTGCCCTCAAACACCGGGTTGTTGCCGATATTCCCCTGCTGCCAGGTGTTGAGCACAGTGAGCAGGTTGTTGGCATCCTGCGCCAGGTGGTCCTGTTCCCAGAATTGCAGCAAGCCTTCGATCGACTGGAACCCCAACTCGCGCCAGCGCTCATGCCGGAAAAATGCCTGGGAATAGGCCCAGCCCGCATAGACCCGGCCAAACGCACGCAGCCCACGTTCAGGTGGCTGTTGATAGTGGCCGTCCTGAAAAGCCTGATCACAAGCCAGGGCGGCCTTAACGCCCTCCAGGAATACCTGATTGTGCGGGTAGCATCGGGCAGTGCAGCAGGTGGCGAGCACGGAACGGACCTGCTCAGGAAACAGACAGCCCCACTGCAATGCCTGCATGCCGCCCATTGACCAGCCCATTACCAGGGCCAGGCTGGCACCACCGAACACCTCTTCGACCAGTCGTTTTTGCAGCATCACGTTGTCGTAAAGGCTGATGGCCGGGAAGCGGCTGCCCGATTGCGACCCTGGCGTGTTGGCGGGTGAAGAAGATTCGCCGGCCCCAAGCATGGAGGGGATGACAATGCAGTACTTATCGGGATTGAGCGGGCTGGTTGGCCCCACCCAGGGATGGTTGCCCGCCGCTGCACCACCATAGTACGTGGGCAGCAGGATCAGGTTGTCTTTTGGTGCATTGAGGTGCCCGATCTGATGATAGTGCAGGCGAGCCGAACGAAGGGTCCCGCCGCTGGATAATGGCAGGTCTCCTGCTTCGAAGTAATCTTTAAGCCATTGGTTTTTAGTCATTTTGGTTCTCCTGCGTCCAGACGTTTTCAGGTTCTGGAATGCCGCCTTTTCAGTTTATATATACATGCTGGCATGTAAGTTGAATGGGGGAAACGTAGAAAGAAACGTGCCAGAACACACAACGACAGCCCGTGTTAACGGGTACAAGAGGAATCAAGATGACTGACCTGACCAACACCCAGGCCCTGAAACAGCAACTCACCGACGCCGGCGTGAAGTACGCCATTGCCAGCTATGTGGATATTCACGGTATCAGCAAGGGCAAATTCGTCCCGGTGGCCCACCTCGGCCAAATGATGGAGGGCTCGGAGCTATATACCGGCGCCGCACTGGACGGCGTGCCCCAAGACATCTCCGACGACGAAGTGGCCGCCATGCCAGACGCCAACGGCGTCGCCATCTGCCCCTGGAACCGACAGCTGGCGTGGTTTCCCGGCAACCTGTATCTGAATGGCAAGCCGTTTGAGGCCTGCTCCCGCAACATCTTCCGCCGGCAGCTCGAAGCCGCAGCCGGGATGGGCTACCGATTTAATCTGGGTATTGAAACCGAGTTCTTCCTGTTCAAGGACACCGAAGACGGTGGCTTTGCCCCGCTGAGCGACCGCGACACCCTTGGCAAACCCTGTTACGACCCGCGCACCCTGATGGACAATTTCACCATCATGGACGAGCTGGTGGATGCCATGAACGAGCTGGGCTGGGATGTGTATTCCTTCGACCATGAAGACGCCAACGGCCAGTTCGAGACCGACTTCAAATACGCCGATGGCCTGACCATGGCCGACCGCCTGGTGTTCTTCCGCATGATGGCCAACGAAATCGCCCGCAAACACGGTGCCTTCGCCAGCTTTATGCCCAAACCCTTTGCCGACCGCACCGGCAGTGGCGCCCACTACAATATGTCGCTGGCGGACATCAAAACCGGCGAGAACCTGTTCGAGCCCAACGGTGACGACCTGCACAGTTGCGGCGTCAGCAAGATCGCCTATCACTTCATCGCCGGCGTGCTGAAACACGGTGCTGCTATCAGCGCCGTCATTGCCCCCACGGTCAACAGCTTCAAACGCCTGGTGCGCCAGGGCAGTATGTCGGGCTCCACCTGGGCGCCGGTGTTCATGTGCTATGGCTCCAACAACCGCACCAACATGGTTCGAATCCCCGGCGTGGGCGGCCGTATCGAATGCCGCGCAGCGGACATTGCCTGCAACCCTTACCTGGGCAGCGCCCTGATCCTGGCCGCTGGCCTGGAGGGCATCCGGGAAGGCCTGGACGCCGGCGCCCCGCATCACGAGAACATGTACAACTACAGCGACGCGGAGATCGCCGAGCAGGGCATCGAATACCTGCCCCGCAATCTGGGGGAAGCGGTGGAAGCCTTCGAGGCCGACCCGCTGGCCAAGGAAGTCTTCGGCGAAGCCATGTTCAAGAGCTTTGTCGACTACAAGAAAGGGGAGTGGGAGAGCTACCAGAACCACGTGTCGGAGTGGGAGGTGAAGCGGTACCTGAAGATGTTCTGAGTCGCCCCTGCGCATAGAGACAGGCGCCCGCGCTGGCAAGCGGGCAGCCTGTCAGGGACACGCTGTGAATACGTCCGTGTACGCTTGACGAAAACATCCCTGTTTTCGACAGTCCCTGACAGGCTACCCACTCACCATCGCTACCCCTGTATTGCCTGCGGCTACAGCGCCACTCTCACAACGCTTTACGGCGATTTCCTTCCCAAGAGAGTCCAGAATTGCCGCTGAAAAAACGGCATTTCCTTCTTCAGCGAGAACAACTTCGGCGCAAATAGCCAGGTCTGGGTAATACCCATCAGATAGGTGTAACACAGCAACCCTAGATCCTTCGGATCTTCCTGCGTTGAGATCGTCCCTTCCTCAACAGCCCGCCCGACCAGATCCTGAAACAACCCGATGATCGACTTTGTCAAAGCCCGCTCACGCTTCAACGTCCGGCTCATGGCATCCGTCAGTTCCGTCTTGTTGAGCAGAATCTCGAATGACTGCCGGTATTTCCGGTTGTTCGCAAGCAGTCCCAGCCATTGCTCGATGAAATGATCCATCGCCTCGACCGGTGTCTCCCGCATGCCCGCGCACTCGGCCACCAGCGCTTCAAGGGGTTCCTGTGAGTAG
>LJZQ01000044.1 GCA_001314845.1 Marinobacter excellens HL-55 | reverse complement strand
GAAAGCTATCGGCTAAAGCAGAAGACAACAAGCTAGACTATGAAAGGTGGGTCAATTTTATTGGCCAAAGGTGGGTCAAAATAAATGGCCATTGACAGCCGTCTGCCAGTCCTTCGATAATGGCTGCTTTGGCAATTCGGTTGGGCAAGACGGCACCGCAGCGGATTTTCAGGGGTTGGGCAAGGAGCGATTGGGGCACCGCATCATCCAGTTTTTTTTCGTCCGGTCAGTCAAGGCCGACTCATTGTTTGTCCAGTGTATCAATGTAGAAACCCAAGTTACGTTCAAGCAAGACCGGCAAATAGTGCAAAGTCAAAAGTACGATGGGAACCTTTTGACAAACCTCCTATTCTTAACAATTTACACAAAACTTACTATCTGCGAGCCATCCTTTCGCAGCAAATATCCGTAAGCTTTGTAGACATGTACCGGCGAGTATTCGCAACAATAAAGGTGATTCTATCGAAATGGTAAAGTTTGGCTCAGACGACATCGGTAACCAGTTGTCGAAGATGAGCGACAAAGACATCGAAAATCTTGCTTTTGGCGCCATCAACCTCGATGCCAAAGGAAAGATCCTGAAATACAACAAGGCGGAAGGCGAAATTACCGGTCGCAACCCAAGCGAAGTGATTGGCAAGAATTTTTTCACCGAAGTGGCTCCCTGCACCAACAGCAAAGAGTTCTATGGCAAGTTCCGGGATGGCGTGAATAGCGGCAATCTGAGCACCATGTTTGAGTACACCTTCGATTACAAAATGAAGCCCACCAAAGTCAAAGTTCATATGAAAAAAGCACTGGGCGACGAAGATAGCTTCTGGGTTTTCGTCAAGCGCATTTAAATTCAGAACATGCAGATTTCTATTGCAAGCTGCACCGTAGCCTTGCAGCACCTCATAACAGCAGCCCTGTCTGCTGAAAGAGGTGTTTCCGCAAATGAGTTGCTGGCAGATCTACAAGCCAGTGACCACCTGCGGGATGGACCCGCAGCCCTCGATTCACTTGACCAGCTTGCGGTCGCTCGCAAAGTGACAGAATTCTTCAAGCTGGAAAAAACCGGCGCCGAAGAATTGCTGTTGCGGCGACATCAGCTGAGTCAGTGGAGTGAGCTGATCTGCGAGAACCTCAATGACGGCACACTCAGCCACATCTGGTTCCGCTCGGGAGGCACCACCGGCGAACCCAAGCTGGTGGCACAGTCGCTCGATCATTTGCTGTCGGAAGTCCGCGAAATCAGCGATCTTGTCAGAAACACCAAGCGAATAATCGCGCTGGTGCCGCTGCATCGAGATATTGCCCGAATTGCTGAAAAGGTCTCATTGCCCGGCACCTTGGCGGAAATTACGCCTTACCGTTGGGCGCCGTAGCGGTGCAAATCACGCGCTATAAACCACCCGCCCAAATTCGCTGATGTCATACCCACCCAGAGCCTCCGCTCGCTGAATAAAGCGCTCGCAACCCGCAAACGCCAACAGCCGCTGCACTGCAGGTTCAAAGTAGTGGCGGCGGCGCATGGCCAGGTCAAAACTTTCTTGTTGCAACGGAATGAATTCCAGTCCCTGGCGCCTGGCGGCCGCTTCTATGCCTACACCCACGTCCGCTTCGCCCTGGCGGATGGCCAGTGCAAGGTCATCCTCACTCAGCGACGGGTTGGCTGCCCAGGTCAGACACTTGGCATCAATACCGTGATGTGACAACAAGCTTTGCAGTAGGTGACTTACACCGGCATCGGGTTGCCGATGAGCGATGCGCAGTCCCGGGCGAGCGATATCCTGGAGTCGTTTAATGCGGTGAGGATTGCCGGCATCAAGCAGAAGGCCTTGCTGACGTTTTGCCCAACGAATCAACACCAGATCGCGCATTCCGGTCAGTCCCAGCGTGGTGGGGTCGTTATAGCGCTGGCCTTCCGGATGCCAGATGTGCATCCCGGCGAGCATAGCTCGGCCATCCAGCAGCCGCTGCACACCATCGCCACTGCCCTGGCACAACAGCGCCAGCTCTGCGCCACTTTCTTTAATAGCCCACTCAAGCAGCGGGTCCTGGCTGCCCGCCAGCACCTGCGGGGTTGGTGTGTTGGTTGAGTCGTCCCCTTCCAGGTGATTCATCAGTCAAAGATCAATACGCTGACGCGGAAACAGCAGCTTTCCGGTCACCCGCACACAGGGAATTACGCCCTGGCTGACCAGATCGTAAACTTTTCGCTCTTTCAAACGTAAATACTCGGCGACTTCAGCCGTGGTGAGGTAAGCGGGAAGGGGCATGGCTCTCTCCTGCTATCCGCTAATTGATTTCCTATTTTAAGCTGCATATTTTTCACTAGCTGATGCAAAGCGTAATAGAACACGACAGGATGCTCAATGTTGAGGAGACGCAGCTTTGGAAAATAACAATGCGTTGTATGTAGCGCTGTCGCTGGTACTGAACTTGGACGCGACGCTCTACCAGATCGTGATCCTGTCGCTGCAGGTTTCGCTGCTGGCGGTATTGGTTGCGGCTGTCATCGGCTTTCCGTTAGGCGCGGCGGTGGCGCTGTGGCGCTTTCCTGGTCGGGGCGGCGCCATTATCGCGCTCAACGCCATGATGGGACTCCCACCGGTCGTGGCCGGGCTCACGGTTTATATTCTGCTGTCGCGCGCCGGACCTCTGGGCGAGTGGGGACTTCTGTTTACCCCAAGCGCCATGGTGATTGCCCAGGTAGTGCTGGTGTTGCCAATCCTGGCAGCGCTTTCGCGCCAAAAAGTTGATGAACTTCTTGGCGAGTACCAGGAGCAGTTTATTTCACTGAACATGTCACGATCGCGCATGATGCCCACCCTGCTGTGGGATGCCCGATTTGCGCTATTGACCATTTTGTTGGCCGGTTTTGGCCGCGCCAGCGCCGAGGTAGGTGCCGTGATGATGGTCGGCGGCAATATCGAGGGTGTCACGCGAGTGATGACCACCGCCATCGTACTGGAAACGAGTAAGGGCGATCTGCCTTTGGCGCTGGGACTGGGCATTGTGCTGCTGACACTGGTCATGCTGGTTAATGCCGGCGCCTATGTGGTGGGTGAACTGACCAAAAGGCGGATGGGATGACCTCACTAAACGTTCCCATGATGGACGCTGCATTAATTGCTCCGCTACCGTCGTTGCACTTTGATGATGTTGCCTTCAGCCACCAGGGCGAACTGCTGCTGGGCCCCTGCTCTTTCACCCTGGGTGGTGTTGGCCCCACCCTTGTCATGGGGCCTAACGGTGCCGGCAAGAGCCTGATGTTGCGGCTGGCTCACGGCCTTATTTCGCCAACTCAGGGATCCGTTTCCTGGTCCTGTGGCGAACGCCCCAGACAAGCGATGGTGTTCCAGCAACCCGTGCTGTTGCGCCGGTCGGCACTGGCCAACCTTACCCACGCATTGGCGGTCAACAACACCCCACGCAAGGCGCGCATGCCGCTGGCCCGTGAAGCACTGGCCCGCTTTGGCCTCGCCGCCCGTGCTGATACCCCCGCACGTGTTCTCTCTGGCGGCGAACAGCAGCGTCTGGCTCTGGCTCGTGCTTGGGCACTGTCGCCCTCAGTGCTCTTTCTGGATGAGCCTACCTCCGCGCTGGATCCCGCGGCGACCAAAGCGGTCGAAGCCGCCGTGCAGGAGTTTCATCAACGGGGAACACGCATTGTCATGACCACCCACGACCTGCACCAGGCCCGGCGCCTCGCCGGCGATGTTCTGTTTCTCTCGGGTGGCAAAGTTCGGGAGCACACCTCCGCCGAATCGTTTTTTAACGGGCCGGCATCAAAGGAGGCTCAAGCGTTTATGGCCGGAGAACTAATCGAGTAAGCCAGATTCCAGCATCAATTAGTCGAAACTCCTGATACACCAAAAAGAAGAACAACATGAACAGAATCTTGAGCTTTGTGTTTGCCAGCGCTACCACCATTGGCCTTGCATTCAACGCCTCGGCCAGTGACTTCATCACCCTGGCCTCGACAACCTCGACGGAAAATTCCGGGCTGTTCAGCAGTACCCTGCCGCAATTCACGGCCGCCACCGGCATCCAGGTACGGGTAGTGGCCGTTGGCACCGGGCAAGCGTTCGAAATCGCCCGGCGCGGAGACGCCGACAGTCTTTTGGTACATGACACCTCCGGCGAGCAACGCTTTATTGAAAACGGCTTCGCCAGCGAGAGAGTTGATGTCATGTACAACGACTTTGTGCTGATTGGTCCAGCCGATGATCCGGCAAATGTGAGTGCTGCGAACAGTGCCGCCGATGCATTCGCTGCTATTGCTGACGCTCGGGCGCCTTTTGCTTCCCGAGGTGATGACAGCGGCACCAACCGTGCCGAATTGAGCCTTTGGAAAGACGCTGGTGTCGAACTCGATGGCGACTGGTATCGCGAACTCGGCAGCGGCATGGGACCAACGCTCAACACTGCGGCTGCCATGGATGCCTACGTGATGTCAGACCGCGCCACCTGGGTCGCTTTTAAAAACCGACAGAACCTGACACTGCTTTTTGAGGGCGACGAGGTGCTGTTCAACCAGTACGGCAGCCTGCTGCTGTCTGAAGAAAAACATCCGTATCTCAAACACGATCTCGCCAAACAATGGCACAACTGGCTGATTTCCGAGGCTGGCCAACAAGCTATTGCCAACTTCAAAGTGAATGAGCAACAGCTGTTTTTCCCGAATGCCAAATAGGCTAATCTCTGGCAACCTCCGTAGGTAATGGATCATCCAGCGTCTTCAAAATGGCAGTAATAACAATGACGATTGCACCTCTTTTGCCGAACCCTGCAGACCCTCGCGTGTCCCGGGCCGTTGAGGGCATTGACGAGAATGGTCAATCCAAATCGATCAGCGTGATCGAGGAACGCCCCCTGACCATTTACCTCAACAGTCAGGAGATCGTCACCGCCATGACCATCGGCGATCACCCGGAGTATCTGGCCCTGGGTTTTCTTCTGAATCAGGGTATGCTGAAAAACTCTGATCAGGTGACCGGGATTGATTTCGACGAAGAGCTCGAGGTGGTGGTGGTTCGTACCGCTGGCGTTACCGATGTCGAAGACAAGCTGGAAAAGAAAACCCGTACCTCCGGTTGCGCGGTCGGGACTGTTTTCGGCGATATGATGGCCGGGCTCGAAGGGCTGTCATTGCCAGACACGCCCGTGCACACCAGCACCTTTTACGATCTGTCGTTCCAGATCAACCACACCCCCAGCCTGTATATGGAAACCGGCGCCATCCATGGCACCGCTCTGTGCCAGGGCCGAGAGGTGTTGGCTTACATGGAAGATGTCGGGCGCCACAACGCGGTCGATAAGATCGCCGGCTGGATGCACCTGAACAACGTCCCGGCAGCCGATAAATCCTCTACACCACCGGCCGCCTGACCTCTGAAATGGTGATCAAGACCGCCTTGATGGGCATCCCCACTCTGATCAGCCGGTCCGGCTTTACCGCCTGGGGTGTCGATATTGCTCAGCAGGTCGGGTTGACGCTGATTGGGCAGATGCGTGGCAAAAAATTCACCTGCCTCAGTGGCCAGCACCGCCTGGTGTTTGATCAGGATTTATCGCAGATTCCGGATGACAACAAGAAAATGCAGCGCAAGGGCGCTCGGAATGATTAACAGGAGCGTAGCATGACAGATTGCGCGGTGATTCTGGCCGGTGGCCAGGCCAACCGGATGGGCGGTGGTGATAAAGGGCGGCTGATGCTGGGAGACCGGTCGTTGATCCAGCGCGTGATTGATCGAATCACCCCGCAGGTTGATGCCGTGGTGTTGAATGCCAACGGCGATTTGAGCCGCTTTGACGATCTGGGGTTACCGGTGGTGGCCGATACCATCGCTGATTATGCAGGGCCACTCGCGGGCATTCTCGCGGGCATGGACTGGGCCGCAGAACACGGGTATGAATGGCTGATTACCGTGGCATCTGACACGCCGGCCTTTCCTATGGATCTGGCGAAACGATTAACTGGCTTCGACACGCCGGTGGTTCTGGCCGCCACCCCTGATCCAGAGCGTGGCAAGATCGCCCAGCCGACGTTTGGCCGTTGGCCGGTGGCACTGCGGGAGGATCTGCGCGCCGAACTGAATGACGGCGTGCGCAAGATCCGCCAATGGACCCGAGCCAAGGGCGAAACCCTGGTGCTGTTTGGCGAGCATGACTTTTTCAACATCAACACGCCGGAAGATCTGACCTGGGCGGAGCAACACCTGACGTGAATGTTATCGGCATTGTGGGCTGGAAAAACTGCGGTAAGACCACCTTGGCCAGCGCTCTGATTCGTGAACTGTCCAGTCGGGGTTTAACGGTTAACTCCATCAAACACGCCCATCACAGTGTGGATGTCGACCAACCCGGCACCGACAGCTACCGGCATCGTGATGCTGGCGCTCGGGAAGTCATTCTGGCGGGCGGCCAGCGCTTTGCCATCATGCACGAGCTTCGCGGCACCGAAGAACCGACACTGGACGAGTTGTTGGCCCGGCTGGGGCCCTGCGACTGGGTAGTGGTCGAGGGGTTCAAAGCCCACTCCCACCCCAAGATTGAAGTGCATCGACAGGAATGCCTGAAAGAGCCTCTGTACCGGGACGATGCAGATATCATCGCGGTCGCCACCGACTATGCTTCGGATTTTGCCGCCGGCCCCGGCTTTGATCTCAACAATACACGCGAGATCGCCGACTTTATTGTGAGTACTGCAGCACCATGAACGAACTCCGTAACGACTGTTTTGCCCTGCCACCCGGCGTTAACTGGACGCCGGTCGAAGAGGCCCTTGAGCGGTTACGTTCACGCCTGCATCCGGTCGTGGCTATCGATCGCGCGGTTCCGCTGTCCCAAGTGAATGGCCGTATCCTGGCCAGTGATGTGTTTGCCCCTCGCGCTCATCCGCCCAGTAGCAATTCTGCGGTGGATGGCTATGCCTTTGCGGGCCCGTTGACTCAAGTGCCCTGCACCCTGCCCTTGGTGGATGGCCGCAGCGCCGCCGGGGAACCTTACCGGGATAAGGTGCCAGACGGCCATGCCATCCGGATTCTGACTGGCGCGGTGATACCGGCAGGTACGGATACGATCGTTCTTGAGGAAGATTGCGAAGTCATCGACGGCCAACTGCATCTAAAAGGCACCTTAAAAGCCGGAGCCAATCTGCGTAAAGCCGGCGAAGACATCCAGGCGCAAGACAAAATCCTGACCGCGTCTACACGCCTGACGCCCACCCAGGTTTCCGTGCTCGCCAGCGTTGGCGTCGAATCGGTTGACGTCTATCACCGACTGCGCGTCGGCGTGCTGTCCACCGGTGACGAAGTAAAACCGGTCGGCGCCACCGTCACTGACTGGCAAATCTACGATGCCAATCGCCCGATGCTGAGCGCTCTGGTGGCACAGCTTGGCTATGAATTGGTCGACCTGGGCCATGTTCTGGACCGGGCCGAAGATGTCAAAGCGGCATTGGAAAGGGGTGCGGAGCAATGCGACCTGATCCTGACCAGTGGCGGCATTTCCGCCGGAGACGAGGATCATGTCTCGAAAGCCCTGAAAGCCCACGGTGACATCAGCAACTGGCGTATCGCGATCAAACCGGGCCGCCCGCTGGCGCTGGCCATGTTTCATGGCACACCGGTGGTCGGTTTGCCCGGCAACCCGGTAGCGGCCTGGGTGTGCGCGCTGCGCTTTGGCGCGCCAGCGATGGCGCTGCTGGCCGGAGGCGAGTGGTTCGAGCCCCAGGCCTATGTGATGCCCGCCAACTTCTCCAAAAACAAGAAACCGGGTCGCAGCGAGATGTTGCGCGCTCGGATTCGTGACGGCAAGGTGGACGTTTTTGGCTCAGAAGGTTCCGGGCGCGTGACTGGCTTGGCCTGGTCTGAAGGCCTGGTGGAGCTGGATGAGAACGCCCGGCAGATCGAGCCAGGCAGCCCTGTACGGTTTATTCCCTACGGCAGTTTCGGGCTGTAATTACTCGCCGGTATCACTCAACGCTGCCGTGTACCGCGAAGGCCTCCAATGAGGCATCTTGCGGCGCCCGGGAGCGATAGGTTTCCTCGACACCCAGATCGGTTTGGGTGCGACTGACCATCAACAGCGTGTTTTCTTCAAAGTCTTCACACATGTTGCGCATCTGGTCGATTTCCTCACAGGCGACCGGGTAGGCAGCGTCTATATCCGGCGCGCCGTAACACTCGACAAACGACATCCACAAGTCCAAGGCGATTTTCCTGATCGGGGGCAACCCGGCCGAGGCGCACCCGGTGTCGTTGCTGCATATCCTAAAAGCCAAGGAAGAAAACAACGCGCCACTCATCGTTTGTGACCCGCGCTTTACCCGCACTGCTGCGCACGCGGATGAGTATGTGCGCTTCCGTCCGGGTTCAGACGTTGCCCTGATCTGGGGCATCCTGTGGCACATCTTCGAAAACGGCTGGGAAGACCGCGAGTTCATCCGCACCCGCGTTTACGGCATGGAAGACATCCGTGCTGAAGTGGCGAAGTGGAACCCTGCGGAAGTGGAACGCGTCACTGGCACCCCCGGTGCACAACTTGAGCGCGTGGCCCGCACCATGGCCAACAACCGCCCCGGCACCGTGATCTGGTGTATGGGTGGCACCCAGCACACCAACGGTAACAACAACACTCGCGCTTACTGCATACTGCAACTGGCCCTGGGCAACATGGGGGTTGCCGGTGGCGGCACCAACATCTTCCGCGGCCACGACAACGTGCAGGGCGCCACGGACTTCGGCGTAGTCGCCGACAGTCTCCCGGGCTATTACGGCGTTGCGGCAGGTTCCTGGGCCCACTGGGCGCGGGTTTGGGAAGAGGATCTGGATTGGCTGAAAGGTCGCTTTGCCACCTGGGACAAAGATGGCAAATCCCGCGCCATGATGAACGAAAAAGGCATTCCGGTATCGCGCTGGATTGACGGCGTACTGGAAGCCAAGGAAAACCTGGAGCAGCCTGACAATACCCGGGCCATGGTTCTGTGGGGCCACGCGCCCAACTCCCAGACCCGTATGCTGGAAATGAAAGAAGCCATGGAGAAGCTCGACCTTCTTGTCGTGGTGGATCCTTTCCCGACCGTTTCTGCCGTACTGCACGAGCGGAAGGATGGCGCCTACCTGCTGCCGGCAACCACGCAGTTTGAAACCACAGGATCCGTCACCGCCTCCAACCGATCGCTTCAATGGCGCGAGAAAGTCATGGAGCCGTTGTTCGATTCCAAGGTGGATCACGAAATCATCAAGCTGTTCGCCGACAAGTTCGGGTTTAGCGATCGCATGTTCCGCAACATTGCCATCGAAGGTAACGAGCCGGTGATTGAAGACATCACCCGCGAGTACAATCGTGGCATGTGGACCATTGGTTACACAGGCCAGTCTCCAGAGCGGCTCAAGCTGCACATGGCAAACCAGCATCACTTTGACAGAACCACCCTGCGCGCGGTGGGCGGACCCTGCGATGGTGATTTCTACGGTCTGCCGTGGCCATGCTGGGGCACCCCCGAGATGAACCACCCGGGGACAGCCAACCTCTACGACATGTCATTGCCGGTGTCCAAAGGCGGCCTCACCTTCCGTGCCCGCTTCGGGGTTGAACACAATGGCCCGAACATCCTGGCAGACGGTGTTTACTCCAAAGACTCCGAGATCAAGGACGGCTACCCGGAATTCACCATGCAAATGCTGATGGATCTGGGCTGGGATGGCGATTTGACCGCAGAAGAGCGCACTGCCATTGAGGCCGTGGGAGGCCCCACTGCTAACTGGAAAACCGACCTGTCTGGCGGTATCCAGCGTGTTGCTATCAAGCACGAGTGCGCGCCTTTCGGTAATGCCAAAGCCCGCACCATTGTTTGGAACTTCCCGGACCCCGTGCCGCTGCACCGCGAACCGCTGTACACCAACCGTCGCGACCTGGTCGAAGACTATCCGACCTACGCTGACAAGACGTTCTGGCGCGTGCCAACCCTGTACGAGTCGATCCAGAAGAACGACTTCAGCAAGGACTTCCCCATCATTCTGACCTCCGGTCGACTGGTGGAGTACGAAGGTGGCGGTGATGAAACACGATCAAACCCCTGGCTGGCAGAGCTCCAGCAGGACATGTTCATTGAAGTGAATCCGCGCGACGCGAATAACATGAACATTCGCGACGGCAAGGATGTCTGGGTCTCTGGCCCGGAAGGTGCACGCATCAAGGTGAAGGCCATGGTAACCGAACGGGTTGGCGAGGGCGTTGCCTTCATGCCTTTCCACTTCGGCGGTCATTTACAGGGAGAAGACCGGAGGCATAAATATCCCAAGGGCTCTGATCCCTATGTCCTGGGTGAATCTACCAATACCGTTCAGACATACGGGTACGACTCGGTCACGCAGATGCAAGAGACCAAGTGCACCCTGTGTGCTATCGAACCAGCATAACAAGAGGTGTAGACCATGGCACTTGAAGGACAAGCAAGAGCAAAATTCCTTTGTGACGCCGAGCGCTGCATCGAATGTAATGCTTGCGTAACGGCCTGTAAAAACGAGCACGAGGTCCCCTGGGGCATCAACCGTCGTCGTGTGGTAACCATCGAAGATGGCAAGCCGGGCGAACGCTCCATCTCGGTAGCTTGCATGCACTGTTCAGACGCGCCCTGTATGGCCGTCTGCCCGACAGACTGCTTCTACCAGACGGAAGACGGCATCGTGCTGCACTCCAAAGACCTGTGTATCGGTTGTGGTTATTGCTTCTATGCCTGCCCCTTCGGCGCGCCCCAGTTCCCGCAAGCGGGTAACTTTGGTAGCCGGGGCAAGATGGACAAATGCACCTTCTGTGCAGGCGGTCCTGAAGAAGACAACTCGACAGCCGAGTTCAACAAGTACGGGCGCAACCGTATTGCCGAGGGCAAGTTGCCGATCTGTGCGGAAATGTGCTCAACCAAAGCCCTGTTGGCCGGTGATGGCAACGAGGTTTCGGACATCTATCGCCAGCGTGTGGTGAACCGTGGTTTCGGTTCAGGCGCCTGGGGATGGGGCACAGCTTACGAGAAGAAGGGCGCTTAAGCCCACCTGATGATTCCGGGGCCCCGCAGGCCCCGGAATCGATTGGGGCAACACATTCTTTTTGTTCATTCCGCTGGAGCGCTCTCATGAACATAAAACTCTTGGGTGCCACCGTACTCGCGCTGGCAACCCTGCTTTTCAACCCTGTCTGGGCGGAAGATGCCCCTGCGGTTGATCGAACAGCGACCGGGGGTGCGCAAACCCTGGAAGACATCATGGCTCGCCAACAGCAATTGAAAGTTGACGAGTCTTTCCGATCGGAAAACCTGGGCGACCCTGCCAGTGCAGCGGCCATCACCGAGCAACTGGGTACACGCGGCGGGGTATCTGACTCTGACACCTGGCGTGGCATTCGTTACAACGAAAACGACATTAAAACTCAGGCCCGAGGACCTGCGGCCAACGTTCTGATCCAGGACGGCGGTATGCCCTGGTACCAGCTACGGGAAGGTCCAATCATTACCTACGGCGGTGGCGCCCTGCTGGGCATCATCATCCTGTTGGTAGTGTTCTACTTTGTTCGCGGCAAGATCATGATCGATGGTGGCCCCTCAGGCACCAAGATTGAACGCTTCAAAGCCATCGAGCGCTTCGGCCACTGGCTGTTGGCGGGTTCATTTATCGCACTCGCTCTGACCGGGCTGCTTACCCTGATGGGGCGCAGTTTCCTGATTCCCGTTATTGGGCACGAGGCCTACTCTACTCTCGCAGTCGGCTCAAAGTGGCTGCACAACAACGTTGCCTGGGCCTTTATGTTGGGCTTGGTGATGACCTTCTGCATGTGGGTAGTCCACAACATACCCAACAAGCTGGACTGGCAGTGGATCAAGGCCGGCGGCGGTATTTTCAGCAAATCCCACCCTTCCTCGAAAAAGTTCAACGCTGGCCAGAAGATCATATTCTGGACGGTGATGATCCTGGGCGTGTCCGTTTCACTGTCTGGCCTTTCACTGTTGTTCCCGTTTGAAATGCCCATGTTCGCCGGCACCTTCAGCACCGTAAACGGCATTTTTGGGACCGACTTCCCAACCGCCCTGACGCCCCATGAAGAAATGCAGTACGCCAATATCTGGCACTCGATTGTCGCGTTCGCGATGATGGTGGCCATCATTGCACACATCTATATCGGCTCAGTCGGTATGGAAGGTGCGTTTGATGCCATGGGGAATGGTGAGGTGGATCTGGAATGGGCTCGCCAGCACCACGATCTATGGGTGGCAGAGGTTGAGGCGAAACAGGGCAAAGGAGGTTCATCATGAAAGTTATGCTAGCTGCCTTTGTCGCAGCTCTGATCATTGCCTTTTGCGCTCCGGTGGCGCTGAACCAGTTCGGCTGGTCCTCCGCGGAACAAGGCAGCAGTGCCACGAGTGTTCGCCTTGACTGATCAGCCTGAGGTACACCAGATCGACGCCGTCGGTTTGGTGTGCCCGCTTCCGGTGTTGCGCTTCAAGAAACGCACCCTGGGCTTACCAAGCGGCACCCAGGTGGAGTTCCTGGCGGATGATCCCAGTGGTCGTCGTGATTTACAAGCCCTTTGCGAAATAGCAGGACACCGGATTGAGTGGATCAGAGAAGAAGATGCAGGCGTGCTCCGTTATCGGATTTGCCTGGTTTAGCCAGTACCAAAAAGCTTCAGTCCGACGTCATGACTACAGTATTTTTTGCCGACGATACTCATCCGGCGTCACCCCAAACCACCGTTTGAAGGCCCGGCGAAAATTGGCACTGTCGTGGTAATTCAACAACTCGGCCATGGCTTCTACAGACATCGTGCTGTCACTCAGGTATCCAAGCGCCTGTTGCGACAGAATGTCGTCTCGCAGTTGTCTGAAACTGGTGCCCTCAGTCTTTAATCGCCTTGCCAGTGTGCGCTTGCAGATAAACAGCGCTGCGGCAGCTTCGTCCTCGCTCAGCACTCCGGGCGGATGCGAGAGCATCATCTTCTGGACTCGATACTTACAGGTTCTCTGATCCGAATGCAGCTGTGCCAGCATCGCCTCGCAATGTTGCAACGCCATCGTGTAGTTTTCATGATTGGCGGAGGCGTTCGGCACCTTGCATACATTGAGAGGAATTTTCAGCAACAGGGCGTCCGCCCCGAATTCGATGGGCCCCGGGATATGATCGGCATATCGATCAATGTAGGCGGGCTCCTTGTGGACAAAGCAGCTGACCACCTCCTCCACCGGGCGGCCAACAATAAACTCAGCGCTATCAAAAAAGATAACAACCGCTATTTCACTCAGTACTCGCAGCAGTTCCTCGGTAACCAGCGTATCAAACGAGCAGGTCACTTCGAGCCAGTTGCCACTCGTCACTAACTCAAGCCGGGCAAGGTTCATTCGGATCGGAAGAAAAGCCTGAAAGGCCCTGAGTGCGGTGAGTAAATCCGGACTACTGTTCACCAGAAAACCCATCGCGCCATGCGTGGGAGATGTCAGGCGCCGTCCAAGGCGCAAGCCAAAAGCCTGGTCCTTCGCCAGCCGCAAACTGTTCTGCAGTATTTGCAGTTGCTGTTGCGGCGTGAGCAAGGTGTCTTCTCGCAAGAACTGATCGACCGACAGCTCCGTCCTCGCCAACAAATCGGCCACGTCTCGCGCCTGCAAATCCAACTCCCGGGCGATCAAACGGCTGTAATTGGAGGGAATACACGCCAGGTTCGGGTCGATTACACGCATCATTATTGTTGTATCCGTTAGTAGGCGCACAATCACTGGATTACGCCTGAAAGCAACGCTTTATTAAAGTGTCTTGAAATGACTCCATCGTGTCAACTAATGACCTGCCCCAGATCAAACGGGCCAAGTAATCTGCCCTTCATAGAGCAACTCCCCTGAATAACAAAAGCGAGGTGGTTATGGGTCGAATTACGTTTATCGAGCACAGTGGCACAGCACATGTTGTGGAGATCGAAGCGGGCCAATCCCTGATGCAGGTCGCTGTCGACAATGGCATACCCGGTATTGATGCCGATTGCGGCGGCGCCTGTGCCTGCGGAACCTGCCATGTGATCGTTGATGAGCAATGGATTGACGCGACCGGCGGCATCAATGCCGATGAGCAGGGCATGTTGGGGCTCACGCCCGAGATCACCGGTACGTCTCGTTTATCGTGCCAGGTAACACTCTCGGACGCCCTGGATGGCCTGATCGTGCGCTTACCGGAATTCCAGATGTAGGCAAAACCCGGGTTTGATCCCGAAAGCTCCGGACCCTGTCCCAACAACCACTACGAACTCTGAGGTGTTGCATGCGCATACTGAACCCCTTGCTTGAACCTGTTATTCAGCCGGCCCTGAACAAAGCCACGTCGATCATTCCCATCCACTGGCAGATCAAAGGCGCGCACGCTTTTCAGAATGTGAAACATCGCATTGGCAAGGATCGGCCGGTGCCGGTGTTCAAAGAAACCCCGTTGCCGGATGTGTCGACACTCGCAATCGAAGACATCGATCTCAGTAACCCGTTCCTCTATCGGCAGGGCCTATGGCGCTCCTACTTCAAGCGTGTTCGGGATGAGCGCCCGGTGCACTTTCAGAAAGCCAGTCCGTTCGGCCCGTTCTGGTCGGTAACGCGATACGAAGACATCATGTTCGTGGATACCCGCCATGACCTGTTTTCGGCGGAGCCGATCATTTCCATCGGGCCGCAACCGGAAGGTCTGGAGATAGAAACCTTCATTGCCATGGACCCGCCCAAACACGATGTGCAGCGCCAGGCGGTACAGGGTGTGGTAGCACCCAAGAACCTGGCACAAATGGAAGCGCTGATTCGAAGCCGCACAGCGGATGTTCTGGACCAACTGCCCGTCGACGAACCTTTTGACTGGGTGCAAAAGGTCTCCATCGAGCTTACCTCCCGCATGCTGGCCACCTTGTTCGATTTTCCGTTTGATCAGCGCCACAAACTGGCCTATTGGTCGGATGTTGCTGCGGGCGCGCCGGAGTCTACCGGAGGTAACGCCAATACCGACGAGTTTTTCCACGCCGCTGCGGATATGGCCAAACAAATGTCTTTGCTCTGGCGGGAAAAAGAAGCACGCAAAGCTGCAGGAGAAGAGCCCGGTTTTGATCTCATCAGCCTGCTGTTAGCCAATGACGATACCCGAGACATGATCAACCGGCCCATGGAGTTTATGGGCAACATGGTGCTGCTGATTATTGGCGGTAACGACACCACCCGTAACTCAATGACCGGCGGCGTGCTGGCGCTCAACCAGTTTCCCGATGAGTTTGCCAAACTCCGAAAGAACCCGGCATTGATCCCCAACATGGTCTCCGAAATCATCCGATGGCAAACCCCTCTGGCTTACATGCGCCGTGTCGCCAAACAGGATGTCACCCTGAACGGTCAGACCATCAAACAGGGCGACAAGGTGGTGATGTGGTATGCCTCTGGCAATCGCGATGAGCGAGCCTTTGAGCAGGACCCGGATCAGTTCATCATTGATCGGAAGAACGTACGAAAACACCTCTCTTTTGGCTTTGGCGTACACCGTTGCATGGGCAACCGTCTGGCAGAAATGCAGCTGCGGATCTTGTGGGAAGAGATCATGAAGCGTTTTGAACACATTGAGGTTCTGGATGAGCCCGAGTACGTGCAATCGAATTTTGTGCGCGGATATACCCGAATGATGGTGAAACTGACGGCCCATACCTGAAGGTTCAGGCCAACAATAGAAACCAGGTATTGGCCTGATGGCCACTGTAGGTCACATCACCCATTATCCTGCATCCACCAAATGTAATAGAATTTCGCCTCTTTTATTAGCAGCCTATACACAGGGAGCGAAATTCAAGGTGCCCGTCATCCTGCGTCACCCAATATTCACGTTTTTCCTGACCTTTCTTGTCTTCAGTCCCGTTAAAGCCGACGTCCTCAGCCTGGCATGGGACAACGATCTGCTGACCGGCGAAGACCGTGGCTACACCAACGGTGTTCGGTTTTCCTATCTGACTGCGGCCGCAGAAGACCGCGAGAAATCGTCATCAACTCTGGCGCAGCGCGGACGAGATGCCATGTCCTTTTTGCCGGGAATCGGGCGGGCAGATGACCAACATGCTTTTACCTTCAGTGTTCGACAACTGATGATCACGCCAGCTGATATCACTACCCCAGAGCTTCAACCAGATGACATTCCCTATGCCGGTCACCTCTCTGTCAGCAGCACTCTGTGGAGCTGGAATGCCGACAAGATTACCGGGTTCGGCGCGCACCTTGGGGTGATCGGGCCAGAAAGCGGGGCAGAAGCAACCCAGAAGTGGGTGCACAAGTTGACGGGTAGCACAAAACCCAGAGGCTGGGACAACCAACTGGGAACCGATGTGGTCGGCGGCATTCAGGCGGCACACGCGCGAAAAGTCCTTCATACCGGCAGTCCCGGCGCCATCGAGCAACAGGTTTCAGTGGTTGGTTCGACCTTGCTTTCCAGCTTCCGCACAACCGCGAAGACCGGTTTGATATGGCGACTGGGTCGCCACCTTCCCGTAAACTTTGTGCCGGATTATGCCGGCACGTCCTCAACGATATCCATGCCGGGTTCATTCAGTGAGAGCGCCACCAGCTGGTCCGTTTTTGTCGGCCTGGGTGTCGAGTACGTCGCCTATTCATACTTTGAAGACAACGCGGGCCCGTTCCAGTTCGAGGAAAGTCCGCTGCTGGGACAAATAGGCATCGGGGGCTCCTGGCAATGGAATCAGACTCAAATCGCGCTGACGCTGCGAGCAACAACCGGCGAAGAAGAAAGCAGCAAAGACAATTTCAGCTTCGGGACTCTATCCTTCAGTTGGGCCCTCTGAACGGCCAGAAAAAGCTCATCGGTATCAGTATCATTGGCAAAATGGGCGCTAGACGGCAGGGAAAATGAACAACAATTGCGGCTTATTTGATACCCTGTTCGAATGATATCCTCGCTGATCAATGGACCGATGGGCGATTGACAGACCACGAACCGAATTGATTCGAAAGTAGTCGGAGAACCTTTATTCATGGCTGTAGCACGAGCGTTCACACCAACCCACAAAATCTTGTTCATCATCGCCGTATTGCTAGTGATCATTGGTAGCGTTTGGTCCTCACAAACCTCTTCAGCAAAGACTCACGCTGTGGCTGATCAAAGCCTGGCTCTTACGCTGGAGTCTACAGAAGCTGCCAGTACTGGTAACACCCCTGACATACAGCCTATTGTCCAGACCGATTCAGACCCAGACAGCAGGACGGCCCGCCACCTGGTACAACCCGGAGACACGCTGAGCAGCATCTTCGGCTCGCTCGGCGCGCCAATATCTGATCTGCACAAGATCATGGAAGCGGACGTCGAGTATCTGTCTCTGGCGACCCTTCAGCCGGGAACAAAGTTCCAGTTGACCTTCAATGAGGCAGGCCAATTCACTGAGCTGGCGCTGGAAGTAGACGCCGCCAGAACCGTCTATTTCACCAGAACCGATGATGACACCTTTGAATACCGCAAAACTGAAGCGGAGACCCATTGGGTTTCCGAAGTGCTCCGGGGCGACATAGAGGGCAGCTTTTACGTGTCGGCTGTTCGCGCCGGCCTGACTCCGCACCAGATCGCATCGGTCAATCAACTGCTTGAGCACCAATTGAATTTCCGGCGCGACTTACGCGCCGGAGATCAATTTTCCGTCATCGTTGGCCATGAAATGGCGGATAACCAGAGCACCGGCAAAATCCGTGTTGAGGCGGTTTCGTTGAAGCGCGGAGCCGACCTCCACACAGCCTTCAGGTTTGAGGATGGCAACTACTACGATGAAACAGGCAAAAGCGTGCTGCCCGCCTTCCGGCGCTGGCCAACAACCACCTCGTATCGGGTCAGCTCGAACTTTAACCCGAGGCGCAAACACCCGGTTACCGGAAGAATATCGCCCCACAACGGTACTGACCTGGCCACGCCCATTGGCACGCCCATCGTAAGTACCGGAGATGGCATCGTTTACCGCACCGGCAATCATCCCTTTGCGGGCAAGTATGTCGATATCGATCATGGCAACGCCTACAAAACACGCTACCTTCACCTGAATAAAGTTCTCGTGAAAAAGGGGCAAAAAGTAGAGCGGGGCCAGCGGATTGCACTCTCAGGCAATACCGGGCGAAGCACTGGCGCCCACCTGCATTTTGAGCTGCACATCAATGGCAGGCCGGTCAATCCAATGACCGCAGACATTCCCACCGCAGCCGACGTTCCAAGTACACTGGCCAAGGCC
>LJZQ01000006.1 GCA_001314845.1 Marinobacter excellens HL-55 | reverse complement strand
ATCTCGGAGGCCATGGATGGCCGGAGCGAAGCGCACATGGATGTGCTCGTAGCGTTTTTCCGGAGGCACTCCCCGCCAGCGGTGCGGACATGCAGCAAAACAACAGGCCTGCACCAAAGGCACAAACCGTAGAGCACGAAGCCATGCTAAAAAAACTACTCATTGCTAACCGTGGCGAAATCGCCGTCCGGGTTATCCGCACAGCCAAAGCGCTGGGCTACCGCACCGTTGCTGTCTACTCCGAAGCCGACGCCAACGCCCTGCACGTAGAACAGGCTGACGAAGCCATCTGCATTGGCCCGGCACAAGTCAGCGCCTCCTACCTGAGCGCCAACGCCATCCTGGATGCAGCCCGGATCACCGGTGCCGACTGCATCCACCCCGGCTACGGCTTTCTCTCCGAAAACGCCGACTTCGCCAAAGCCGTCAAACGGGCCGGCCTCACCTTCGTAGGACCGCCCGAAAACGCCATCGAACTCATGGGCAGCAAACGCCGCTCCAAGATCGCCATGCAACAAGCCGGCGTACCCGTAGTACCCGGCTACGAAGGCCCTGGCGAAGGTAACGAGGCCAACGACGACCAACTCATCGCCGCCGCCAAAAACATCGGCTACCCGCTCATGCTCAAAGCCTCCGCCGGTGGCGGCGGCCGCGGCATGCGCCTGGTCGAAAACGAAAGCGACCTGGCCGACAACATCAAACGGGCCCGCTCAGAAGCCAAACAGGCCTTCGGCGACGACGAATTGATCCTCGAAAAAGCCGTCATCGAACCCCGCCACGTGGAAATCCAGGTCTTCGCTGACCGTCACGGCAATGCGGTCTACCTGGGCGAACGGGACTGCTCCGTACAGCGCCGACACCAGAAAGTCGTCGAAGAAGCACCCTCGCCCTTCGTCACCCCGGAACTACGCCAGGCCATGGGCGAAGCCGCCGTTAAAGCCGCCCTGGCCTGCGGCTACGAGGGCGCCGGCACTGTAGAGTTCCTGGTCGACAAAGACCGCAATTTCTACTTCCTGGAAATGAACACCCGCCTGCAGGTAGAGCACCCGGTCACCGAACTGATCACCGGACAAGATCTCGTCGCCTGGCAACTGATGGTCGCTGAAGGTCAGCCTCTATCACTAGCCCAGGACCAGATCGAACTCAACGGCCACGCCATCGAAGTGCGCCTGTACGCCGAGGACCCGGCTAATGGTTTTACTCCCCAAACCGGCACCCTGCACCAATTCAACCCGGCCGAAGGTGAAGGACTGCGCTACGACACCGGCGTGCGCTCTGGCGATACCGTCAGCCCCCACTACGACCCCATGCTGGCGAAAGTCATCGCCTGGGGCGAGAACCGGGACCAGGCCCGTCGTCGCCTGATTCGGGCACTGGAAGACACCACCGTGTTTGGTGTTACCACCAACCGCCACTTCCTCAGCCGCATCATCGCCGACGACACCTTTGGCGCCGGTGAGGCCACCACCGCGTTCCTGCAACAAGCGTTCAAGGATGACCCATCCCTGTCGCCGCAACCGCTGACCATCCGGGAACTCGCCCTGAGCGCCTGCGCCCTGAGCCTGGGTGGTGCCGGCCAGGAAGGCTGGAGCAACGCCCCGGCCACGGCCATCCCGATGAAGCTGGAAGTGGGCGATGACACCGTGGAATTGCTGGTGCGCCATAGCGGGCACAGGTTGACGGTTGTCCACGGCGATGAGCACTACGAACTGCAACTACACAGCCAGGCATCCGGCCTGTTATGCATTATCGACAAGGGCGTTCGTCAACGGTGCCAATATCACCGGGACGGCGATTCCCTATATTTGCAGGCGTGTGGCCGGTCCTGGTCAGTACAGGACATTACCCATCAGCCAGCAACCGGTGCCCAAGGTGCAGGCAGTGGCCGGATCCTGGCCAGTATGGATGGCGGCATTATTGATGTGCTGGTTGCAGCGGGTGACACCGTGCAACAGGGTCAGACTCTCGTCATTATGGAAGCCATGAAAATGGAGCATCCAGTCAAGGCCGATCGGGACGGCACCGTCAGCCAGGTTCTGACCAGCGCCGGCGATCAGGTCAAACGCAGCCAACTACTGGTTGAAATAGGCACAAATGAGGAAGCCGGCGCATGATCCATCCGCCCGGCCGCGCAGATTTCTGAATCAGCCCCGGGCACAAGCGGCGTCAGGGGCTCGTAACATTTACAACGATAACGACGAAAACGGATATCGCTATGAGCCAAGACATCGTAACTGCCCGCAACCTGATACGGAGCCTGCCCGGCGTGCTCCGCCGGTTCCCGTTTATTGCCAGAGGGCTCTACTATTACGCCGTCAAAGATAACAACAAAGAACTGACCCTGGGCACACTCATCGAACGCAATGCCACAAAATACCCTAACCGTCCGGCCATTCTGTTCGAAGACAGAACCATCACCTGGCAAGAATTCGATGCCTGGACCAACCGCATTGCCCACTACCTGAAAGACCAGGGCCTGGTGAAAGGCGACTCCATTGCGGTATTGCTTGAGAATCGCCCGGAACTGCTGGCAATCGTTGCCGGGGCGGGTAAAGTCGGCGTCGCCTGCGCGATGCTTAATACCTCTCAGAAGGGCAAGGTGCTGACTCACAGCATCACACTGATTGAACCGCGTATGTTGGTAGTTGGTGAGGAATTGCTGGAGCAAGCTGAAGATATCCGCGACGACATTCAGCTGCGACACAGCAACCCGTTGCTGTTTTTGGCAGACACCAACACCCTGAACATGTTTGGCGACGCCCCGGACGGCTACGTCAACCTGGCCCACGAGATCAGCCAGCGCCCGGCCAGTCGCCCGATGCTGAGTAATCCGGTGGTGATGGGCGATACCGCCGTTTACCTCTACACCTCCGGTACCACCGGGCTGCCCAAGGCCGCCCCCGGCTCACACCGGAAATTTGTTCGGGCCTACGGCGGCTTCGGCATGCTGTCGCTGGCCATGGAACCGGAGGACGTCTTGTACTGCACCTTGCCTCTTTACCACGGTACCGCGCTGCTGGTGTGCTGGGGCTCGGTAATGGCCGGCGGCTCTGCCATTGCCCTGCGCCGTAAATTCTCCGCCACTGCGTTCTGGGATGACATCCGGAAGTACAACGCCACCACCTTCGGCTATGTGGGTGAACTTTGCCGCTACCTGCTGAATCAGCCTCCCAGCGATCAGGACCGCAACCATGGCTTGACCAAAATGATTGGCAACGGCCTGCGCCCGTCAATCTGGAAAGAATTCAAGGAGCGTTTCGGGGTGAACATGGTGGCCGAGCTGTACGCGTCATCTGAAGGCAATATCGGCTTCATTAACTTCTTCAACGTGGATAACACGGTCGGTTTCTCCACTGCGCCTTATAAACTGGTCAAATACCACGAAGGCACGCGAGATCCGATTCGTAACGAGAAAGGCCGCCTGGAGGAAGTCAAAAAAGGCGAGCCAGGGCTGTTGATCGGTGAGATCACCAAAAAGTGGGCCTTCGAGGGTTACACCCAACCAGACGCCACCGAGAAATCGATCCTCCGAGAAGCCTTCAAAAAAGGCGATGCGTGGTTCAATACCGGCGACGTGCTAAAAGAAATAGGCTGCCGCCACCTGCAGTTTGTCGACCGCATGGGCGATACCTTCCGCTGGAAGGGCGAGAACGTCTCCACTACCGAGGTGGAGAACATCATTGATGGCTCGGGAATGGTGCAGGAAGCCATCGTTTATGGTGTGGAGATTCCCGGCACCAACGGCAAAGCGGGCATGGTGACGCTGGTGCCGAACAATCCGGAGGCTGACTTTGATGTCGGCAAGCTATTCGCTTACCTTCAGGACAACCTGCCGCCCTATGCGGTGCCGGTGTTCGTGCGGGTAACCCACGCCATCGAGAAAACGGGGACCTTCAAGTATCGCAAGGTGGATATCCAGAAGCTCGCCTATTCCCTGGACCAGCCCGATGTCGACGTTTACGCGTGGCTGCCGGGCACCTCCGGTTATACCCAGTTAACGCCGGAGTTGGTGGCCGACATCGATTCTGGCGGCGTTCGGTTTTGACTTTTGGTGGTGGGGTTTAGTTCGGCCCTAGCCTGCTTAATTTGGAGTTAGCCGGGTTGGGGACGTCTTCCAAAAAAACGCTACGAGCACATCCATGTGCGCTTCGTTCGGGCCATCCTTGGCCCTCAAGATTTTTTGGAAGACGTCCCCAACCCGGCTATTCGAGCATCGAGTAATAGTCTAAAAACACTGCTACTAGTTCAGCTCCTATCCGGGGAGTAATGCAGACTACAACCGAACAGTTGAAGGGACGCGTGGGTGGCCCCTCCCAAAAATCTCGGAGGCCATGGATGGCCGGAGCGAAGCGCACATGGACGTGCTCGTAGCGTTTTTTGGGAGGGGCCACCCACTCGTACCCAGCACCAAGCCTAAAAGGCTAGGAGCCCAAGCCAGACCTAAACACCAACGCGAAGAACGATCTTGCCAGTAGCGCGGCGGCCAGTCAGAGCACCCAGGGCTTCGGCGTACTGGTCAAACTCGAAAATCTGGCTGACTTTCGGGTCAATTTTGCCTTCGCTGAACAACTTCAGCAGCGCCATCATGTTCTGGGCACTTGCCTCTGGCTCGCGCTGGGTGAAGCTGCCCCAGAATGCACCGACGACAGAACAACCTTTCAACAGCGTCAGGTTGGCAGGTACCTTCGGGATATCGCCGGCGGCGAAGCCGATGATCAAGTGGCGGCCATTCCAGGCCATCGAGCGCAGAGCCTGTTCGGTGAAATCACCACCGACCGGATCGTAGACCACGTCTACACCCTTGCCCTTGGTGAGCTTCTTGACCGCCTCTTTCAGGGATTCTTCAGAGTAGTTAATCAACTCATCGGCGCCGGCCGCTTTTGCAACCGCAAGTTTCTCGGCGGTGCTGGCTGCAGCGATTACTCGTGCGCCCATGGCCTTGCCAAGCTCTACCGTTGCCAGACCAACACCACCGCTGGCACCAAGCACCAGCAAAGTCTCACCAGACTGGATGTTGGCCCGCTGTTTCAGCGCGTAGTAAGAGGTGCCGTAAACCATCATGAACCCGGCAGCCTGCTCGTAAGACATGCTGACAGGAAGCGGCAACAGGTTGGATTCCGGAGCAACCACTTCTTCTGCAAATGCACCCCAGCCGGTCAAGGCTGCTACACGGTCGCCGGGCTTGAATTGCGTGACCTTTTCGCCAACTTCGATGACTTCGCCCGCCAACTCACCACCGGGTGAAAACGGCAAGGGCGGCTGAAGCTGGTACTTGCCTTCGATAATCAACGTGTCCGGAAAGTTCAGGCCCGCGGCCTTGACCCGGATTTTGACGCCCCGGCCCTTCGCTTCCGGGCTGGAGATGTCTTCAATGACCAGCTTTTCAGCGGGGCCATGTTCCTTGCATAAGATGGCTTTCATGATCGCTCCTGATGATGTGAGCCCGGGGCAGGAATCCAGCAGCGCCGGGCGCAACAACGGTTCTGTTCAGCTTGTTATTGACTGACATCAAGCTAAACATACTTGCACCATGAAGCAAATCAAGATGGCTTATCGTTTCGCATAAGTCTTGTTGATAAAGACTCAAAGCATGGTTGCGACCAAAACCAGTGCCACCACCAGGCAGGCCGCAGCCGAAATCAAACCTACTTTCAGGCCGGTAGACAAAGTTTGCGGGCCGGCTGCGGTTTTGCGGTTGGTCTCATCGTAGTTCACCGACTTCTGATCCTGACTGGAGCGGCGGATAAGGTCGATCATTTCCTCGCACTGCTCGCTGTCAAAAGCCATCGGGTTGAAGTCTGCCAATTTGTGGCGGTTAAGAAATGCCTGTACGTCAGCAGAGGCAGGCACATATTTCATTGACCAGTTGGTAAAAGTCGGTGCGGCAATCGGCTCTTCAATCAACGTCCGCACGTTGCGATGCCTGGGATCCTGCTGGATGCGCTCGTAAGTAGCTCTTACTGCATCTTCTTCACCTTCAAGATATTGAAAAAAACGGTTATCGCCGTAATACAACCCACCCACAACGTTTACTTTCGCGTTATTTCGCCTGGACACCAACAGAATCCGGGCAACATGGGGCTCCACACCTTTCTCCAGCGGTTTGGCTTCGAACGTGGCTTCACTGGCGTAGGCAAGGCGAATCAGCGACATATTGCGGTACTCCGGATAAATGAAAACGAGGGATCGATCATGGTACGCCCTGTTATGGGCGGACAGATCACTTGTTAAGGGTCAGCCAGGCAACCATTTGCTCCAGATGAATCCCTGACGGAATTCGGCTATCCTTCGCGCACTTGATCTGAATGTAATTGAACCCGTAACTCTCAGCTCCAGAGTCGCCCATGTTCGACATCATCTATTTACTTGAAATGATAGGCGTTGTGGCATTTGCCATCTCCGGCATGATCGTCGCACGCTCCAAGAACATGGACCCTGTGGGGGTGTTTGCGATCGGCTTCATTACTGCATTGGGTGGCGGCACCCTACGGGATCTGATCATGGATAACCACCCGTTGTACTGGATCAAGCATGAGGAGCAGCCGATTCTGATACTGGCCATGGCCCTGGTGTTCAGCTATTGGAGCCGGGCTCACAGCCTGAAGGAATCCCGTATCGTTTTTCCGGATGCGATTGGCCTGGGGATTTTCTCCATTCTGGGCGCCCAGTTAGCGCTGGATCTGGGCCACTCCTGGTTTATCGCCTCAATGCTGGGGGTCATGACCGGTTGCTTTGGAGGCGCTCTGCGCGACACCCTGTGTAACGAAGTGCCGTTTATCTTCCGCAAGGATCAGATCTACGCCTCAATCGCGTTTGCCGGCTGCTGGCTGTACTTTGTTTGTCAGTGGTACCTCGAAAGCGAATCACTTGCGCTGACCATCGGGCTGCTGTTCATCGTGAATGTGCGGATGTTGGCCGTACGCTTCGATATCCGGCTACAGCGCGACCACACGGCAACCTGAACTGTCAATCATCCCTTGGCCTCAGCGCCATGAGCCGGTAATATTGCCGTTTTTTCACCCAGTTCACGTTCTCCGCACGTAAACCGACTTTCAAACTCCAACCCAGGCATCCCGAGAGGCAGCCCCCGTCATGCTTGAACGACTGTTCCAACTCCAGGCCCACGGCACCAATGTTCGTAAAGAAGTGGTAGCAGGCATTACCACCTTCCTGACCATGGCTTACATCATCGTGGTCAACCCCAGCCTACTCTCTTCCACCGGCATGGATTTCGGTGCGGTGTTTGTTGCAACCTGTCTGGCTGCGGTGATCGGCACGCTGATTATGGGCCTGTGGGCCAATTATCCGATCGCGCTCGCGCCGGGCATGGGCCTGAACGCATTTTTCTCGTTCACTGTCGTCGGCAGCATGGGTTACAGCTGGCAGGTGGCTCTCGGGGCCGTGTTCATTTCCGGTTTCCTGTTCTTTTTGCTCAGCATCTTCAAAGTCCGGGAATGGATTATCAACTCCATTCCCCTGTCACTTCGCTTTGGCATCTCTGCAGGCATCGGCTTCTTCCTGGCCCTGATTGCCCTGAAAAATGCCGGCATTGTGGTGGATCACCCCGCCACCCTGGTCAGTCTCGGTGACGTCAAGGTGCCAGAGGCACTGCTGTTCTTTGCAGGCTTCGTGCTGATCTGTGCCCTGTCATTCCGGCAGATCACCGGCTCGGTAATGATCGGCATTATTGCCGTGACCGCCGCAGCCATGGCCTTCGGCATGGTGGAGTTTGAGGGTTTGGTGTCGGCCCCGCCGAGCATTGCACCCACCTTTATGCAACTTGACCTGGCTGGCGCCCTGAATGTCGGCATGATCAGCGTGGTGTTTGCCTTCCTGTTTGTCGATCTGTTTGACACCTCCGGCACCCTGGTGGGAGCCGCCCAGAAGGGCGGTCTGCTGGATAAAGACGGCAAATTGCCGCGCCTGGGCCGGGCCCTGATGTCTGACTCGGTGGCCACCATGTCGGGTGCCGCCCTGGGTACCTCCACCACCACCAGTTACGTGGAATCTACTGCCGGTATAGCAGCCGGTGGCCGCACCGGCCTGACTGCCGTGGTGGTGGCCCTGCTATTCCTGGCCTGTTTACTGTTCTCACCCATCGCCAGTGTGATTCCGCCCTACGCTACCGCGCCGGCGTTGCTGTATGTGGCCTGCCTGATGGCTAGCGGCCTGAAACTGGTAGACTGGGACGACATTACCGACATCGCGCCCGCCATTGTAACGGCGCTGATGATGCCGCTGACCTTTTCTATCGCCGACGGCATTGCTCTGGGCTTTATTACCTATGTGGCCGTCAAGGCTCTGGCCGGCAAGTGGTCCGACCTGAACTGGAGCGTCACCACCATCGCCGTCGTCTTCGTACTGAAATTCATGTTTCTGGATGTGGCATAAGCCGCACCCGTACAGGTGAGTTATGGATTATTTTTCCGAAAGCATTAAAAAAGCTATCCGCACCGTGCCGGACTGGCCCAAGCCCGGCGTGTCTTTCCGGGACATCACCACGGTACTGCAAGACAAAACCGCCTTCCGCAAGCTGATCGACGCCTTTGTCCACCGTTACCATGGCCAGCACATCGATGCCGTTGCTGCGGTCGACGCCCGGGGCTTCATCATTGGCTCCGCCCTGGCCTATGAGCTGAACGCATCGCTCGTGCTGGTGCGCAAGAAGGGCAAGCTGCCCTTCGACACCCTGGTGGAAGACTACGAGCTGGAATACGGCACCGCGTCGGTCGAACTGCACAAGGATGCGTTCAAGCCCGGCGACAAAGTGGTGCTGGTCGACGACCTGATCGCCACCGGGGGCACCATGCTGGCAGCCACTCGCCTGATCCGCCGGATTGGCGCAGAGATCGTGGAAGTGGCCGCGATGATCGACCTTCCCGATCTGGGCGGTTCCCGCAAGCTGCAGGAAGAAGGTCTGCAGGTTTATACTGTGTGTTCATTCGAGGGGGAATAACCCTCCACTCAGCACCACCGGAGGCGACCATGTCCGATTATCAGCACCACTGGAAAGACGGCACTCCCGTCCACCTACCGCTTGGCAAAATCGTGTGCATTGGTCGCAACTACGCCGAACACGCCCGGGAGTTGAACAACCCGGTGCCGGATGAGCCGCTGCTGTTTATCAAGCCCTCCACGGCAGCGGTCCACATCACCCGCCCCCTGGACTTTCCCCGCAATCAGGGCGCAGTACATTTTGAGACTGAGCTGGCCGTACTCATTGGCCGCCCCCTCACCAACGCCTCCACCAGTGAGGTTGAGGCTGCCATTCTGGGCTTTGGCCTGGCCCTGGACCTGACCCTTCGGGACGTTCAGAGCAAACTCAAGGACAAGGGCCAGCCGTGGGAGCGAGCCAAAGGTTTTGATGGCGCCTGCCCACTCTCGCCTTTTGTCGCAGCCGACAAGCTCCCCAGAGACAACATTCACTTTACTCTGGACATCGACGGCCAACGCCAACAGACCGGCGACAGCCGTGATATGCTGAATCCAATTGTGCTGCTGATCGCCCACATGAGCAGCCAGTTCACCCTGCAACCGGGGGATGTGGTACTGACCGGAACACCCAAAGGCGTCGGGCCGCTGGTTTCAGGGCAAACCCTGTCTCTTGAGCTGGAAGATGTGCTTTTTGTGGAAACGACAGTGGTCTGAATTGCCCGTCTGAACGCATATTCAGGCGAACCTTTTGTTTCAGGGATACCAGCACCACCATGGCCAGGAAACCGGTTACTTCACGCACAGGGCGCTTCTTCAAGCTGGCAGGCATGACAGCATCCGTCGCCGGCCAGTACGCAGGCCAGAGAGCGCGGCGCATGTTCCGCTCGGTCAATGACGAAGGCGCCCAGAGCGAAAGCTACACCCGAATGGCAGACCAGATCGCCGATACCCTTGGCGAATTGAAAGGTGCCGTGATGAAGGTGGGGCAGATCGCCTCCCAGACCCAGGATTTCTTGCCAAAAGAGTTTTCCGACGCACTGGAGAAGCTACAGAAAGAAGCGCCTCCTATGCCGTTCGAAGTCATTCTCGAACAGGTAGAGCAGGAACTGGGCAAGCCGGTTGGCGAACTGTATGAATACCTCCAGGAAACCCCTTACGCCTCAGCGTCTATTGGCCAGGTACACCGCGCCCGTCTGCACGACGGCACCGATGTGATCGTAAAAGTGCAGTACCCCGGTGTCGACGAGTCCTGCGATTCCGACCTCAAGCAACTGCGCCTGGCCCTGAAGCTCGGCGGTCTGTTGAAGATGCCCAAGGAAACGGTCGATCAGCTGTTCAGTGAAATTCGTGTGCGTCTGAAAGAGGAGCTGGACTACGAGAACGAAGCCCGTAACCTCAAGCTGTTCCAAGAATTCCACAAAGATCAGCCCTGGGTGATTATCCCGGAGGTTGTCGACAGCCACTCCACCCGTCGGGTCCTGACCCTGGGGCTGGTGGAAGGGGATCACGTCAGCAAAGTCACACCAGAGCGCTACAGTCAGGAAACCCTGAATCTCATCGGCCATCGGATATTTACCCTCATGGCCGACCAGCTGTTCCGGTTTCAGTGCATTCACGGCGACCCCCACGCCGGCAACTTCGCCTACCGACCTGATGGCACTATTGTCATGTATGACTTCGGCTGCGTGAAGAAGCTCAAACCACACATTGTGGAAGCCTATCGTAAGGCGCTGATTTCGGCCCTGGACGAGGACTATTCCGCACTGGACAGCCACCTGATCGATCTTGGTGCCCGGGTAGACGACCAACCGGCGGTGGACGAAGCCTACTATGCCATGTGGCGGGATATCCTGATCATTCCTTTCGTGGACGATGTGCCTTACGATTACGCCGAGGCCGACATCCATAAGCACGTTGCCGCCAAAACCAGCACGGTGTTTAAGTACCTGAATTACTTCAAGCCGCCGGTGGAAAGCATTTTCGTAGACCGGATGATTGCAGGGCATTACTGGATGCTGAAACGACTGGGTGTTCAGGCGGCATTCAGATCGGAACTGGAGAAATACCTCCGAAGTTGAGGAATGAGCCCAGTTGGGAGTGCCGAACACAGAGAAGAGCGCTAATGTGGGGTAGGCTTTCCAAAACACGCTCCTTCGGCACATCCATGTGACGCTTGGGCTCCGCCATCCATGGCTCCGCACAGTTTTGGAAAGCCTACCCCACATCAGCGCACCCAACCTGGGTGCTAGCCCAACATTCTGACCCACTCGCTCAATCCATCACTCGCGCTTTTGCGAATGACTTTGGCCCGGGAAACCGAAGCCGGCTCGCCGGGATCAATGACCGTGATGGGCACATCAATATCGACTTCGTAAACCAGTCCGGCAGCCGGGTAAACTTGTAGTGACGTGCCGACGATCAGCAGGCGATCGGCGGTACGAACCACTTCAGCTGCTGCGTCCAGCATCGGCACTTCTTCGCCGAACCAGACGATGTGGGGCCGCAGTTGGGCCCCGCGGTCGCACAGGTCGCCGGGATTGATGTCGCGGTAGCCAATATCGTAAATCAGGTCGGGGTAGGAGGAGCTGCGGGCCTTGGTGAGCTCGCCGTGCAGGTGCAGCACCTTGCTGGAGCCACCCCGTTCGTGCAGGTCGTCGACGTTCTGGGTGACTACCGTTACCCGATACCTGCTTTCCAGGTCGGCCAGCAGGCGATGCGCCGGGTTGGGCTGAACGCTCTGGAGCTGCCGGCGGCGTTCGTTATAGAAGCGCAGCACCAGATCCCGGTTGCGCTCGAACGCCTCGGGTGTGGCGACGTCGTAGACGCTGTGCTGCTCCCACAGACCGCCACTGTCGCGGAAGGTGGAGAGACCGCTTTCGGCGCTGATGCCAGCGCCGGTGAGTACCACGATATGTTCCTGCACTCGCTGAAAACCTCGCTTTCAACGAACCGGGATCAGTCGAAGATTTTACCCGGGTTCATGATGCCGTTGGGATCGAATACCTGCTTGATACCTCGTAGATAAGCGATCTCCACTTCGCTGCGAGTGTACTGCAGGTAGGGCTTTTTGGTCATGCCAACGCCGTGTTCGGCGGAGACACTGCCCTGATAGCGCTCGACAATTTCAAATACCCACTTGTTGACCTGCTGGCATTTCTCGAAGAAGTCTTCGTTGGCCATGCCTTCCGGTTTGAGGATGTTCAGGTGCAGGTTGCCATCGCCGATGTGGCCGAACCAGATGATCTCAAAGTCAGGATAGTGCTCGGTCACCACACTGTCGATTTCCTGCAGGAAGCCCGGCACCTTGGAAACCACCACCGACAGGTCGTTCTTGTAGGGCGTTCTGGGCGCGATCGATTCGGAAATCCGCTCCCGCAACTGCCACAGGTTCTTGGCCTGGGTTTCGCTCTGGCTGATGACGCCATCCAGCACCCAGCCATTCTCTACACATTCTTCAAACAGGGCCAGGGCATCGCCCATCGCCTGGTCAGACACCGCTTCGAATTCAAGCAGTGCATAGTATGGCGCTTCGGTTTCGAACGGCGCTTGCACCTGGCCGTGCGCCAGTACGTGGCCCATGGCCTGATGGGAGAAGAACTCGTACGCGGTCAGGTCGAGCTTTTTCTGGAACGCCTGCAAAACGTCCATGGTGTTGGTGAGATCGTTCAGGCCTAGCACCAGTACCGTCAGGTCATCCGGTGTGCGGGTCAGCTTCATGGTGGCTTCGGTAATAAAGCCCAGCGTGCCTTCAGCACCAATAAACAGATGGCGCAGGTCATACCCGGTGTTGTTCTTGGCCAGGTCTTTGTTCAGATCCAGGATATCACCCTTGCCGGTCACGACTTTCAGGCCAGCTACCCAGTCCCGGCTCATGCCCCAACGGATCACCTTGATACCACCAGCGTTGGTGGACAAGTTGCCTCCCAGCTGGCTGGAACCGGCCGAGGCAAAATCCACCGGGTAATACAGGCTGTTGTCTGCGGCAAAGGTTTGCAGCTGTTCTGTGACAACACCGGCCTGGCAACGAACGGTCCGATCACTGGCGCTGAAGTCCAGGATCTGATTCATGTTGTCGAACGCCACGACCACTTCGCCATTGGCGGCCACGGCACCGGCACTCAGGCCCGTGCGGCCTCCGGAGGGCACCAACGCCACCTGATGCTCATTGGCAAATCTCACCAGTGCCTGGACTTGCTCCGTTGTCTTGGGCAGCGCGATGGCCAGGGGCTTGGGCGGATAGATTTTGGTCCAGTCCTTACCGTAGGTGTCCAGATCGGCCGGATCGGTCAGCACTTTGCCCGGGGCATCACCGGTCGCCATCAGTTCTTTGAGGGAAGCAATGATCTGTTCGGAATTCATAGATGCATCAGTCTCGTCAGGTTAAGGCCGGGGCCCGTGATGAACGGATTCACGGGGAATTGATTCAGGCAATCCGGCGCGCTGTGAAAATCTCTGTTTATGGTATCATACCGCCCCTGTTCTGTGAGCCAGGCTGACGATCCCCGGCCACAGGTCATTTCACATGACGAAAGGTTCGGAAGCAAAGCCCATGTCAAATACGTCTCTCGAAAAGAGCAAAATCCGGATCCTGCTGCTGGAAGGCGTGCATCAATCTGCCATTGATACCCTGAACGCTGCGGGTTACACCAACATCGAGTATCTGAGCCATTCACTGGGCGAAGACGAGCTGGTTGATAAAATTGCCGATGCACACTTCGTTGGTATCCGCTCACGTACCCAGCTGACTGCAAAAGTATTTGAAGCTGCCAAGAAACTGGTGGCGGTGGGCTGTTTCTGTATCGGTACCAACCAGGTGGATCTGCAGGCGGCTACCCGTCGCGGTATTGCGGTATTCAATGCCCCCTTCTCCAATACCCGCTCAGTTGCTGAGCTGGTGCTGGCTCAGGCCATCCTGCTGCTGCGCGGTGTACCCGAAAAGAGCGCCAAGGCTCACCGTGGTGAATGGCTGAAGTCCGCCAAGAACAGCTACGAGATCCGGGGCAAAAAGCTGGGCATCATCGGCTATGGCAACATCGGCACCCAGTTCAGCGTTCTGGCCGAAGGCCTGGGCATGGACGTTTACTTCTACGATGTAGTGTCCAAGCTGTCTATCGGCAACGCCACTCAGGTCGGCACCTTGCAAGAGCTGCTGAACATCTCAGACGTTGTGTCTCTGCATGTTCCGGAAACCCCGGCCACCAAATACATGTTCAAGGCCGAGCAGTTTGCTCAGATGAAGCCAGGTTCTATCCTGATGAACGCCTCCCGCGGCACCGTGGTCGACATCGACGCCCTGGCTGATGCTCTGCGCTCGGGCAAGCTGCTGGGCGCTGCGGTTGATGTTTTCCCGGTTGAGCCGAAGTCCAACGATGAAGAGTTCATTTCTCCGCTGCGTGAGTTCGACAACTGCATCCTGACCCCGCATGTGGGTGGTTCCACCATCGAGGCCCAGGAAAACATCGGTCGTGAAGTGGCCGAAAAGCTGGCCATGTACAGCGACAACGGAACCTCCGTATCGTCGGTCAACTTCCCTGAAGTGGCGCTGCCATCACATCCGAATCAGCACCGCCTGCTGCACATTCACGAGAACGTGCCGGGTGTGATGTCTGAGATCAACCAGGTATTTTCTGCAAACGGCATCAACATTTGCGGCCAGTACCTGCAGACTAAGGAAGACATTGGTTACGTGGTGGTCGACGTAGACAAGGCCTACGGTGAACTGGCCCTGGAGAAGCTTCTCCAGGTCAAGGGCACCATTCGCTGTCGCGTTCTGTTCTGACAGAACGCCCCGGCAATAAAAAACCCCGCCGACTCGCGTCTGCGGGGTTTTTTATTGCTGGAAGAACAGTTACTGCATCGGCACCAGCGTCAACTCAACCCGACGGTTCTGCTCCCGGCCGGAGGCTGAGTCGTTAGAGGCAATCGGATAACGCTGACCGTAACCCACAGCGCGGGTCCGGCGCGGCTCGATGCCCTGATTCAAAAGAAAGTCGCGAACCGATGAGGCGCGACGCTCAGACAACAGCTGGTTATAGCTTTCTGCACCAGTGCTGTCGGTATGGCCTTCGATCTGGATGATGGTCTGGTCAAACTCCTTGAGCACCAGTGAGACCGATTCCAGAGTATCGTTGAAGCCTGGGCGAATGGTCGATTGGTTGGTGTCGAAGGTAATGTTACCCGGCATGATCAACTCAATCTGATCGCCATTACGTACCACCCGAACGCCGGTGCCTTCCAGTCGCTGCCGGAGCTGTGCCTCCTGGCGATCCATGTAATAACCGATACCGCCGCCCACTGCCGCACCGCTGGCCGCGCCAATCAGAGCACCCTTGCCACGGTCACTGCGGCTGGACGTTGCTGCACCTACGGCTGCGCCACCGATAGCGCCGATGATGCTGCCTTTAGTTGCGCTCGATGTCTTTTCTTCGCCGGTGTATGGGTCGTACGTCATACAGCCGCTGAGGCCGACAGTTGCCACTGCAAAGGCAAGGATGGTTTTTTTCACTGTTATCTCCTGCATTATCTTCTGACTGGCCAATACATAATCGCAAGGGCCACGATTATTCCGTGAATGTATCAATAATGGTGTTAAACACCGTTGCCTGCAAATCCTGAGCTTCGTTCACAAGATGATGACGACCGTCGGGTATTCTTTGTTCCCTGACCGACGAAAATTTATTTCTCAGGATTCTCAGGTTGTGCTGCCAGTCCACGGTCAGATCTTTCTCACCCTGAACCACGGTCACAGGAAAATCCACCGGCCGCGCTGACTCAATGTGCGGCACCCACTGACGCAAGGCACTCACCCAGTCCACATGCACGGCTCTGGCCTGCAAGGGATCGTGCTCCCGGAGAAACCGAAGAAAACGGGTATTTCCGCTGTTCGCTCCAAACACCCTGCGCCATCGACTCAGAAACGGTTTGGCCAGGCTGTGTAGCGTTTTCGCGCCAAGCCAGCCTACGGGCCGCACCAGAGGCGCCAGCAAAACCACTTTTTTAAATGCAGAACTGTTCTGATCGTGGTGATTCGATAACAGGTAGTCGATCAGAATCGCCCCGCCGGTACTCTGCCCAACGGCAAACCAGGGGCCTCGGATCTTTTCCCGAATCCGGGCCATCACCTCAGACAACACTGCCTGGTACTCAAGAAAACTGCCAATAGCGGCTGGTGTGCCGCTGGAGAGCCCGTGCCCAGGCTGATCGTAAGCCAGCACATCAAAACCCGCACCAAGACAGCGGTCAATCAATTGTGTGTACAGGCCTACGTGGTCAAAATAGCCGTGCAGAATAAACACCGTGCCTTTGGTCACTGAGGCCTCGGGCCGACGAAAATAATGCAACATGACTTCGTGCTTGTCGGCCTTGATATAGCCCTGATGGTAGGACACCTCAGGGTGTTCCACCCACAAGTCGAGGCCATAGAACCGGCAGTAAGCCTCCATCTCGGCGCTGAGTTCCCGCCTGGCAGCGGGATTGAAAGGCTCCAGACGCTCCAGCAGAGAATGCCTGTCCCAATTCGGTATTTCTATGGTATCTGTTTTCCAGTACACGTAGAGTTAAACGCCCGTCATGAATAGATAATCGACGGTCATCCTAACGCATTCACGAGGGAGAACACAGATGTTCCAGCCGCTTCTTGAAGCCGGGTTGCGCCAGACCATGCAGCGCATGGTCCGCCCCATGCTCTCGAATGCTGTACCCCTGAAATGGCAGCGCCAGCTGATCCGTCAGGCTTACCGGACATCCAGACCACCCCGCAGCGCCCGATTCACCCGGGATGACCTGGGTAGTGTGCCGGTGATTCGGACGGTAGCGACACCGGAGCCCCGTGGTATCGTTATCTATCTGCACGGCGGTGGTTACATCATCGGCTCTGCCAATACCCACCGGGGGATCACTGGCCATCTGGCGAAGCTGTCTGACTGCGAAGTCATTACGCCTGAGTATCGGCTGGCCCCGGAACACCCGTTCCCGGCTGCGCCAGACGATGCCGAATCGGTCTATCTGGCGCTGATCAACCAGGGCGTTCCGTCTGGGTCTATTTCACTGGCCGGCGATTCGGCAGGCGGTGGGCTGGCCCTGGCAATATGCCTGCGGCTGCGTGATCATAAACAGCCCTTACCTTCGTCCATCACCTGTTTTTCACCCTGGACCGACCTCAGCCAATCCGACCTCTATCAACCCGAGTGCGAACCGGTGCTGCAAGAAAGCTGGACCGCCAACGCCGCCAGACTGTACGCCGCCGGCGAGCCGCTCACCAATCCTTTGATTTCACCGGTTTACGGCGACCTGAGCGGGCTGCCCCCAATGCTGATCCAGGTTGGCAGCCAGGAAATACTGCTCAACGATGCCACGCGCCTGGCCGACGCGGCTAAACGGGATGGTGTCGAAACCCATCTGGAGATATACAACAATCTATGGCACGTATTTCAGGTGCACAGTGGCCCACTGGCCAGAGCAACCCAGGCCATGACGGTCGCCGCCCATCACATCAGGAAGCATCTGTCAGGTTGAGCTCACCCTTGATCAACGCCTCTTTGCGGGCCTTGGGCCAGCGCTTTACCTGCCACTCCAGCTTGGAGGCCAGACTGCGGTTGCCAGCCGGCGCCTGAAAAGCCAGGGTTAAAGGGCCCTTACCCCGCAAACTGCGAGCGCCTTTAGGCGCTCCGGCCTGGTGTTCGGCAAATCGCCGGGCTACGTCGGTAGTGATGCCGGTGTACAGGCTGCCCGATGCCGTGCGCACCAGGTACAGATACCAGGGGTCACTCATGGCTCAACGACTGCTCCCGCTTGCGCGTTTTCATTTGCTGCAGCCAGAGCCCAGCCATAATCAAGGTAAGCCCCACGTAGGTGGAGGGAAGAATAACTTCGCCAAGGATGACGTAAATAAACACCAGTGATAAAAACGGCGAGATAAAGATCAGGTTACTGACCTTCGAAGTATTCTCCGCTTTTTTCATGGCCTGGGACCAGAGCACAAAGGCAATGCCCATTTCGAACACGCCAACGTACACGGCAGCCGCCAATGACCCGCCCAGCGGCAAACCCAGACCCTCGGTGTACCAGCACGCCAACGCAATAAACGGCAACCCGAACGTAAAATTAAGGAACAGGCCCACCACCGGATCCCGGGTATCTCGGGTGGCCAGGATCCAGTAACCGGCCCACACCACGGTGCTGCCGAGCGCCAGGGCGACGCCGATCGGGTCTGAAAAGCTAAGCGAGGTCACTGCGCCCCGGGTTGCAATCACCACCACGCCGGCGTAACACACCAATCCCGCCAGGATATCAATACGACGCAGCTTCTGGCCCAGGAAAGGCACCGACAAATACGCCAGCACCAGCGCCCAGGTGTAGTTCAGTGGCTGAGCCTCCTGAGCCGGTAATCGGTCAAAAGCGCCAAACAGAAAAAAATAGTACAGGCAGGGATTGATCAACCCCATGCCCACAGACTGCAGGTACTGCCTTCTGGTGAGGTGGAACACCCAGGACCAGCGGCCCTGAATCACCAGAATCAGCCCCATCACCAAAACGGAGGCGGAACAAGCCACCAACAGCATCTGCACCGGCGCCAGCTCGGCCAGGGCAAGCTTGAATGCTGTGGCCACGGTCGACCAGAGCAGAACCGTGGCCAGGCCATACATCATGGCCTGTTTCTGGTCAGGCATTACCCTGCCCCGCTTCGGCATCCAGCCATCGATAAAGGGTACGGCGATTGACCCCCAGAATCTGGGCCGCACGACGCTTGTTGCCATCCACTGCCGCCATCACCCGGCGCACATAATCCTGCTGCAGCACATCCAGTGTTGGCCATTCCGACAGGTTGGTGCCGGCCGGCGTCGAGACCACTTGCACGGCGCCACTCTGGCGTTTACGGATGCGCTCCGGCAGATGCTCCGGCTGAATGGTGTCGCCCTCGCAAAAGGTTACCGCTCGCTCGATGGCGCTTGACAGCTCTCGGACGTTACCCGGGAACGGATAATCCCCGATCACTCTGAGCGAGACATCACTGAGTTTGATAAAACCCCGGTTGTGGCGCCGGCAGGCTTCTTTCAGAAAGTGCATCGCAAGCAGTTCGACATCTTCGCCACGCTCGCGCAACGGCGGAACGCTCAATGTCAGGGTTTCGAGCCGATAATACAGGTCCTCCCGGAATTCGCCCTGTTCCACCGCCTTCATCAGGTTCACATGCGTTGCGGCCAGAATCCGGACATCAACCGACTCTTCATGATCCGCACCCACCGGCTTGATCGACCCTTCCTGCAATACCCGCAACAACTTGGCTTGCAGGGCCAGCGGCATCTCACCGATTTCATCCAGTAGCAGTGTGCCACCGCTGGCCTCGGCAAACAGACCTTTCCGAGCCTGCCGGGCACCGGTAAACGCACCCGGCTCGTGACCAAAAAACTCACTTTCCATAAGGTCTGGCGGGATACCGGCGCAATTGACGGCCAGAAACGACTGTCCTGCCCGGTCACTTTGTTGATGCACCGCCCGGGCAACCAATTCTTTACCGGTGCCACTCTCGCCATTGATCAGAACCGCCGCCTGACTGCGGGCAACCTGCTGGATTTCGGCTCTCAGTCTCGCCATGGCAGGGCTGCCGCCCACCAGTCCGAGATTATCACTGCCGTTCTGATTGGCCTGAATTTCCGCAAGTTGCCGGTTGATATCCGCTTGGGCCAACAGTCGCTTTATTTTCAATCGCAGATGATCGGTCGACAACGGTTTGGTCAGAAAATCATCCGCACCGGCCTTCAACGCCTCGACGGCCTGATCAACCGTGCCAAAGGCAGTAATGACAATAAAAGGAATACCCGGATGCTCAGCCTGCTGAAACGCTAACACCTGCATGCCGTGGCCATCGGGCAAACGCAGGTCCGACACAATCAATGCCGGGCGCTGATCCTGGAGTTGCTGACGGGCTTCATCGACCGTGCCGGCCCGCATCATGGTGTAGCCGTCCATCTCCAGCTCTTCCGACAACAATTGACCGAGGCTCTGATCATCTTCCACCAGTAAAATGGTACCGCCCGAACTGGTCATACACCGTTCTCCTTAGCAAAATACAAACTCATGCGGCAGCCGCCCAGGCTACTCTCGGCAACTTCCACGTGGCCACCGTGCTCTTTCAGAACGCTGTTGACTACGGCCAACCCCAGACCAGTACCCTCACCGGCAGGGCGGGTGCTGTAGAAAGGCTCAAAAATTTTCTTGCGGTCAGGCGCCGGAATACCCGGGCCGTCATCCTCCACTCTGACCTCCCAACTGTGCTCTGATTCATGAGCAGAAACTTTCAGTTTGCTCTGAGCCGACTGGCACCCATTGCGGATCACATTCAGGCACGCAAGGCCAACCCGCAACGGCTCGGCTCTGGTCGGCATGGGCTGATCCAGGCCTACAGCCTCAATCTGGCATCCGCCACAGCGCTCATCTTCAGACACCCGGGCCATCACATCCTGCAATACGTCAGACAAGTCCAGCCGCCGGCGGGAATCCGGGACATGACGAAAGCAATCCAGAAGCTGCTGAATGATGGTGGTCATGCGGATGACCTGATGATCAATATCGTCCAGGTGCCGTTGCTGATCATCCGGCAGTCCTGATCGCGCCAGTATCCTCGCCCGGCCCTGAATCACGTTGAGCGGCGCACCCAGCTCATGGGCAACGCCGCCGGCAACGCGACCGATCATCGCCACCTTTTCCTGGTACTCCAGTTGCTCAGCCAATGAGCGCTCGCGAGCAATACGCTCTTCGATTTCAGATTCTGCCGCATCCATGCGCTGCCCCATGTTGCCAATGGCCTGGTGAATCTGCCGCAGCTCCCTTGGCCCTGCCGCTGGAGTGGTCAACAGCCATTTTCCGGGCGCCAGTTGCTCCATATTTTCCATAAGCCGATTCACGTGCCGCCCCACCGTGCGGTAGTGCCCCAGTACCACCACCAGAATAATGATGGCCGCCAGAACGGACCAGATGCCGACTGCCCACCAGCGACTGGAAGCGACCAGATCATGGAAATCGCTGCGCTGACGGGTAACCTGAAGTAATCCCTGAATACGACCATCCTCACCAACCAGCGGGGTAAACTGGGAGAACACCGACTCACCATCCACCCGCCGAAACGCTCCGCCCAACTCACCGCTGGAAATCACTCGCTCCGCGCTGACGCTGTTTGTAACGTCAGCATCCGCAACACCCAGACTGGCGATCCGGTTACCGTCTTCATCGAAGACTGAGGCTCCGGAAATGCGACCAATCTGAAAAATGGATTTGAGGGACTCCCCAAGTACCAGTTGGTCTTTTTCAACCAATGCATTGGAAACCGGCCCGCTGACGGCCCGTGCGACCAGCTCAAGGTCTTCGCGCAAGCGCTCGTTCAGAGCTTTCTCGACCGAGCCGAGGCCGATGTAAATGGCAATGCCACTGAAAAGTAACAACGGCACCACAATACTCAGAACCAATGTCAGCTGCAGAGAGCGGAAAAGGTCACCAATACGACGACGAAGGGATGCCATAGATACGTCCTGGACAAGAGTGTCACAGCATTTGTGCCACATGTGGCATTTCGCCACAACCCAGATTACTCCAATTTAACGCCGGATTTTTCGCAACAAACTGATTTAAAACGATTTATAAGGATTTTTAAAAGTTGGCACAGCGCTTGTATGTAGTGAAATGAACTTCACAACCCGGCGGACTTTCAAATTTAACCCCGCCTCACAGCAAGGAGTATGTTTATGAATAAGCTGCTTATTTCCGTAACCGCATCGCTCGCACTGCTCGCCGCCGCACCTGCAATGGCTCAACAGGATTCAGCCGCTGATCAAGGTTCAGGCTACGCAGATCCTGCCGCCGAGGCTCAGCAAGCAAACTACAGTGATTCCGAGCTGAACCAGTTCGTGGAAGCGCAATCCGGCGTGATGGAAGTCCGGGAGGATTACATTGCCAAGATTGAATCCGCTGATTCGCAGGAAAAAGCCCAAGAGCTTCAGATGGAAGCCAATGATAAAATGGTTTCTGTGATCGAAGATTCCGGTATGGACATCCCCACCTACAATGCAATCGCTACGGCTTACAGCAGTCAGCCAGATGTTCGCGAACGCATTGATTCCATGATGTAAACCAGAGTTAAATCCGGTTCGTCTTTCAGCCCCGCACCTAGCGGGGTTTTTTGTGTTACATTTTCAAAAACCGCGAACGCTTTGTTGCTTATCCAATCCCGGACCGGAGTCCGTCGTCATGAACAACACTCCCTGTGGCCGTTGGCTCCCGATGGCATTGCTGGCATTAATTCTTTCCGGGTGCTCGGATGACACAGCGCAGCCTGGTCAGGGCAGCAAACAGTCCAACACCGAGCAATACCCGGTTACCTGGCGTTTTGCCCTGGAAGAGATAGAGGGCAGCGTACAGCACATCTATGCAGAATCGTTTAGAGAGCATATCGAAACCATTTCTGATGGTCGCATCGTCGTAGATATATTTCCCTATGGGTCTCTGGGCACCTCGGTTCAGCTCACCGAACTGGCCAGCAATGGCTCCGTCAACCTGGCGTTCGCTTCGCCGGGTCACCTGGCTGACAAAGTGCCGGAAACCGGCCTATTCAACCTGCATTTTTTACTGCCCGAAGAGCCTGCCATGATGCAAGGCCTGCTGCTGGATCCGGAACTGACCTCCCGGTTTCAGCCGCCGTATCGAAACGCAGGGTTGCAGCTGCTTGGTTTTATTGCAGAGGGTTGGATGGCCTGGTCAGCTAATCAACCATTGCGCTCGCCGGAACAATTCCAGGGGCTTCGCATCCGCACCATGACCTCCGCCATGGCAGCGGAAGCCTTTCGTGCATACGGTGCTGAGCCGGTGCAGACTCCGTTTGCGCAGGTTTACAGCGACCTTCAGCTTCGCAAAATTGACGCCCAGACCAACCCGATCTTCGCCATAGAAGAAATGGACTTCCACGAGGTTCAGACCACGCTGACCATGGCCCAGGCCTCGCGATTTATTGCCTCAATTGTGGCCAATGACGCCTGGTACGATGGGCTACCAGAACAGGAGCGTGACTGGTTGCACAACACCATCTCGGATCTGGCCGAGTCTGCGTGGGAAAGCCAGCAAGAGCTGAACCAGCAGCGGCTTGAACAGATGCTGGAGCAAGCGGACATCCGAATCGTCCAACTGACCGAGGAGGAGAGAGAGCGCTTTCGTCAGGCCAGCTTTCTCGTACGGGATGCCTACCTTGAAATGACCGGATCACAAGGCAAAGCTCTGCTCGAGTACGTGGAAAACTGGTCGCAACCCTAAGCCGGTGTGGTCACTCGCTTGGATACCATCCGGACACCCTCGCTGGCACACACTGCGGCTGCGCGGGCGGTAAGATCGGAAATAAATCGGGCCTGCTCCCTCGGCTCCAGTGGATAGGCTTTGAGCCTGTAACGCATGGCATCGTCCGTGGCAGAGACGGTGACCAGGACCGGCTGATAGGTTTTGGTAAGGGGGCAGGTGAACACGGCATCCCTGAACAGGTTCTGCATCCGCGCTACATCGTGATTGGGATCGAGAAACAGCTCAGCCACGCACATCAGATTATCCGTACCATCGTTACCATTGGCCAACAGCGTGTTCCATAACAGGCTGTGGGGTATGACAATCACGGTATCGTCCAGAGTCACCATTTCCGCAGCGCGGGTCCCGATCGAGCGCACTTCGCCGTATTGGCCGTTCACCTCAATCCAGTCACCGGGGCGATAGGGCATCTCATAGAGCGTGACGATCCCTGCGATCAGGCTGTTGGCGTAATCCTTGAACGCAAAACCCAGAGCCAGTCCCAGCGCCCCGAAGACAGCCACCATGTTCTCAAACGATGGCTCTACCAGAATCGGCACCACCGTGACGATGGTCAATACAATGATCAACAATCTCAGAAGCGGCACCGAGGCAAGCAGGTACCTACGGATCTTGCCGCCCAGCTTACCGGCCAATGCCGGTATCAGCTTCTGAACCAGCATGATCAGCAAAGACGCGACAACAACAACCAGCAGCGCCTCCAGCAATGAATCCGTTGTGATGGTTGAAAAGGTATCCTTGAAACCAAAACCTTCCATAGCGCTCTCCTAGAAGCCGTCCACCGGATAGCCGCGACCCTGCAGATTTTTACGCACGGCCGGATAGCCCAGAGGTGTCACCTCGTAGGCTCCGGATATCTGATTCCGGTAGATCAGCTCTGCCCGCAACAGTTTGTCCAGGGTCAGGCAGACTTCCTGTTCTGGCAGGCCGGTCACCATGTGTAACTGTTCTGTGGTCAGGCCGTTGTGCAACAGCAGGGCATGCAGAATGTGACCGGGTTGCCGGCCAGCGCTGTGGGGCACGGAAGGCAGACTCAATTGATCCAGAGGCACCACCCAGCATTGCCGGCCTCCGATCTCAACGGGTGCCCTCTTTTCTCCATTCTCTTTGTTTTCTTGCTCTTCTGATTTCTCAGGCCGCGCTCTCAAGGCCCGCTGCCAGATGGCCCGGGCGATGCCCCGATTGCCCCTGGCCAGGGTAGCCAGGTCCTGGGTAAAGCTGCTGTATTTGAGCCGGGTTTTCTCTTCCGGGACCGGCAGTACATGCAACCCGTCGTGGGTCATTCTCGCGATGACTTGCTGCTCACCCCGCCCTGAGGCCAGATAGTTAAACCAGCGCGTCATCTGTTCTCCGGTGAGCGGTGCCAGCGTGTATGGCGCGAGACTCAATTCCGGCAGGTACTGTGTCCAGAACTGCCAGCACCAACTGACACAGCCGACAACACCATTGCCTGCGTTATCCAGGGCTATCCGGGCAAAAAATTCCCGTAACAGATTCAGCCCGGACTGATGACGTAACCAGAAGTCTGCCAATTCCGGCACTATCCAGTCACCACCTGCCAGTTGCTCATCCCACCACACCGCCGCGTCTTGCTCAGTCATAAACAGGTTGTCAGGCGGCGTCAGTGTGCGCCGCTGGGTGCGACACAACGCCTCGGCCACGCCAGAAAATGGCGGGGCCACCACAAAACTCACATTGCGCTGATGGGCGCCAGCCTGCCGGAGCCGAGCCAATTGATCCTGAAGCGCCTTTGCCAGAAGCTCAGAATCCGGTTCTGGTGCAAACACCCGAAGCTTGTCGCCCTCCAGCATCGGCAGGTCGTCCAGGCTCTTAAACGCCTGGTCATCAGGGCTGATCCCGACTCGGAGTTGCAGCAAATGTCATTCAGGGCGCCCCGAAGGGATTTATGCACCGACGTTTCGGGGGTATTCCAATGCTCCAGCGATATCAGTCCACCCGGCAAATACGGATGATCCTGAACAACGTCATTCGTCAATGCTGCCTCTCCCTAAGTTCATTCCGGAACCAGCCAGGTCTGGGATACGGTCATGCCAAGCCGGTCAATACCCCGCAGATCGTTCATCATGGCCGCAAAACGCGGCTCAAATCCCCAGGGTGGGTTAACCACCAACATACCGGAGCCCACCATCCCGCGCTCAGGTGGCTGCTCAAGCATCACCTCGCTGCGCAGGATCTTACGCACCGGCCCCTTCTCCAGCGCATCGATCAAGGGCTGGTGAAGACCGCTTGTAAGGATCGGATACCAGATAAGATAGACCCCATGACGGCACTTCTGCCATGCCCGGATCAAAGTATCGGCCACCTGGCCATAGTCATCCTTGATTTCGTAGGAAGGGTCAATCAACGTCAGCAGTCGTGGCTGCGCCGGCGGCAACCGTTTCAAAAGGCCCGTCAGGCCATCCTGCTGCACTACCCGGACCCCTGCCGAAAATGCCCAGGCCTCCAGACTGCGCCCTTCAGACGGGTGCAACTCAAATGCAGTAATGGTATCGCCGGGTCGAGCAAACTCAGCAAACCAGGCCGGAGAACCAGGATAACTCTGAAGCTGATCGCCCTTACCTGTGTGCCGGCGCAGCACCTCCACCAGGGGTTGCCAGTCAGCCGAAGCTAATGCCTGGCGCAGCGGCCATAACCGCTGCACACCAGCGTCCGCCTCGGCGGTCTTTCTGGCGCGCTCACTGGTCAGATCATAGAGTGCACTACCGGCATGGGAGTCAAAACAGGCAATCGGCGATTTCTTCGCCTGCATCATGACCAGCGTCAACACCAGTGCGGCATGTTTCTGAACGTCGGCAAAGTTGCCGGCGTGAAAGGCATGGAGGTAACTCAGCATAGGGGGCTCCTGATTTCAGGGGCTTATTAAGCACCAGTCGTTGGCAGCAGACAACCTCAGCGGTTGCCGGACGAGTACTTGTGCGATGATTTTCGCTCACCCGACCTGCTATGCTGATGTTCGCTAATTGAGGAGGACACCCGTTGCCCAGTCAGAACCAAGCCAGAATCGACCAACTCTATGGCCTGATCGCCAACGAGGAAGACGCCAGAATCTGCAAAGACATTCCCGAAGAGGCCTGTCGGGAAGTGCCGAAAAACTTTTTCCTGATTCTTGCCGCCAATGTGCTGACCAAGCTGGGTGATCTGCTGATCAGTCCAAAAACTGTACTTGCCTGGATGATGAGCGCCGTTGGCGCGCCGGCACTGGTCGCCTGGCTGGTGCCAATCCGGGAATCCGGCTCCATGATTCCGCAGATGGTGATCGGCGCCTGGGTGCGGCGCAAAGCCGTTCGAAAGTGGTTCTGGACGCTCGGTAGCTTTGGCCAGGCGGTCAGCGTGGTGGGCATGGCAGCCAGTGTCTGGTTAATGGAGGGTTACGCGGCAGGTATGGGCATTGTGGCAGGCCTGATTGGATTTTCCCTGGCGCGGGGTTTCTGCTCCGTTGCAACGAAAGACGTACAGGGCAAGTGCATTCCGAAAACGAGGCGAGGCCGCCTTTCCGGATTGGCCACCACTCTGGGCGGCTCCCTGACGGTAGCCATGACCGCCCTGCTGTTCTGGGATCGCGGCGACCCAACTCTGGGCTTTTATACCCTATTGCTGTTACTGGCGGCACTGCTCTGGATTGTTGCCGGAATCCTGTTTGCGGGGGTTGAGGAGCTTCCCGGCGAGACTGACGGCGGCGACAATGCCCTGGCTGAGGCGGTTCAGAGTTTGTCTCTTTTGCGGGACGATGCGCCATTCCGACACTTTGTAATTACCCGAGCCCTTCTGCTGTGTTCCGCTCTGGCCTCGCCATACTTTGTGGTGCTGGCCCAGCGGGAGTCCGAGGCTGGCTGGATGCTCGGCGTGTTTTTGCTGGCCAGCAGTCTCGCAAGTTCGGTGAGTGCCAGTTTCTGGGGCTGGGCCGCAGACACATCAAGCCGCCGAGTCATCATTCGGGGGGCTACCATGGCCAGTCTCGTTTGCCTGCTGGTCGGCACAGCCGCACTGGTATTCGGCACCGGGGTAGGCGGAGATTGGTTCTATCCACTGGCGTTCTTTGTTCTGAGCATTGCTCACGCCGGCGTGCGCCTGGGCCGCAAGACCTACCTGGTGGACATGGCGGGCGGCAACAAACGGACCGACTATACGGCCGTCAGCAACACGGTGATCGGGGTTTTACTGCTGATTACCGGCGGGCTGACTGCGGCCCTGTCGCTGATTTCAGACGTTGCAGTCATCATTGTGCTCGGCTTGATGGGCCTGGCCGGAACCCTCTGCGCTGTGCGGCTGAGAGAAGTTACTGCCGACTGACCCGCCAGCCACGGCCAGCTATTCGGGAGCCTTGCCGTCGTTCAGTGCCAGGGCGCCTTTGACGATGCGATAGATCACCCAGATGGCCATGCCCAGAAGAATAAACCAGCCGATGATCAGCGCCAGAGTAATGGTGCCAATCACCAGCCACAGCAGACCGATCCAGAAGGTACGAATCTGCCAGCGAAAATGGGGCTCGATCCAGGTACCGCGAACCTCGTCCAGTTTGACGTAGTTAATGATCACCCCCACCAGCGCGGTGATGCCCCCCAGAAAAAACGACAACCCCTGAAGGATATAGACAACGATGGCCAGGTTGCGGGCCGACTCCGCGCCTTTCGCGCTTTGCGACTCGGACTCGGCGGGAATGTATTCGGGTTCTGTCACGCTGCACTCCTGTTCATCAAACCATCAGTCTAACAGCGGGACTCAATGGCCGGAAGGCCGATAACCTACCCGAAAGCCACCCCAGTGCTTGCCGTTCACGTAGATGGGTACCGACAGGTCGTGCATGATTTCTCCGGTGTCCCGGCGGTAGGTCTGTAACAGCATATCTTCCGTGTGGCTGCCGCAGCGAATGCCGGTGCGGTCATTGAACAGCCGCTTGCTTCGACTTTTGACCAGATCCACCTCCGGGTTGCCGGTGGGCGGATGCGCAAAATCCCGGTTATGGGTCGGCACATAGCCATCCGGGGCGCAGGCAATGGCAAACACAACTTCATCCCGGTAGCTTTTGATGACCTCTTGCACCGCGGGCAGCGCCTGATCGGTGTATCGGTCAAAACTGCTGGTGTATTGCTGAGGATCAGTATTCGGCACAGGCTCACGCTTCTTGTCAAACAACGCTGCCTCAGTCAGCTTCCCATCAGCGATGGCTTTTTCAAACAGCTTACCTATCTGCGCGGCGCCGCTGCGCGCCTGATCGTAAAACGTCCGGTGGTAACTCTGTGAGCTGTTCAGGGCGAAGGCGGCATTGGCCTTTTCCGCCAACTCCATCAGTGTAGACGCCTGATCCGCCAGCGAGGCAACACTGCTGTCGCTCTCCGCAATGTGATCACGCACTGATTCGATCGCCGAAAACACTCGATCCAGACTTTGCTCGTTGTTCTGGTCGATCTCCGCAATACGGGCAACCTGTTGCTGTACCCGATCAGACTGATCCCGAATCAGGTCCAGTTGCGCGCCAACACTCTCAACAGATTCCAGGCCCTGCTCTACCGAGCGGGCAAGATCTTCGATGCGGGCCACAATCACAGATGTGTCGCCCTGAATTTCATCCAGGGTTTCCGCCACCTCACTGGTGGCCTGGGCGGTGCGGCCTGCAAGTTGCCGCACCTCGTCTGCAACCACCGCAAACCCGCGACCCTGGTCGCCAGCTCTGGCCGCCTCAATAGCAGCGTTCAACGCCAACAAGTTGGTCTGCTCCGCAATGCCCTGAATGGTTGAGGTTACACCCTGAATCTTGGTGGATTTTTCATTGAGCGCCTGAATCAGACTCAGGTTTTCACCGGACTGCTGGTGCACAGTGCGCACGCTCTCAATGGCGGATGCCAGCGCCTGGCGGCCCTCGACACTGACTTCGCGATTTTGCAGCGCCATGGTCGCGGCGTTGGTGGCCTGCTCGGACGATTCACGAACAGACTCGGTAATCTGGCCAGCGTAATCCGCCATTTGCGCGGTTTCTTCAACCTGTTGATCGAGGCGTTTTTTGACCTGGTCTGCGGCAAACGAGACTTCCGCCGCTGAAATCGCATTGCGATCGGCGCTGTGAGAGAGGGTTTCAACCAGCGCCCGGCCTGCTCGGGCATCCGCCAGCAACTGCTGACACTGCTGTGCCAGCGGGTGATCATTGGCCAGGGTGCCGTCGTTCAGACCGGCGATGCCACGTTCGACAGGCTCCAGTACACGAACCAGAAGATAACCGACCGCGACCACCAGGCCGATCACCAGGCCGATAAACAGCGAAGCGCCGTCCAGCCCTAACAACGGGGCCGCCCACGGGCAAACAAGGCCAAGCAAAATAGCAACGCCCAGCCCCCAAATAATTGAAGTGCGATCGAGTAACCCCATGGTGCCCTCTTTTTTATCATTGCGTACGCAAACATCTTGTTATGACAGGCCTGGACTGAGAGTGATGAATTGACGTGTATTAATAACTCATACTTTAGTGGATTCTTAGTGTTAGCGGCAGAATAGCAAAAACCTGAACCTTGATTTTCAAATGCCCCCCATGCCATGAGCGTCATTACAGACATCAATTATGTATATTTTTGAATCATATTGTTTCAATTTGTAACGGAACTGCATCAACTCGATCACAGAACTTCGCGACTCTACCCCTAAGTGATCTCGTGTCTACGAGCTCACTGACATCTAAGCCAATCTGTTACGAACACTTGATTCAAGGAGAGATAGACATGGGTCACCACCCGGTAGAGGACAGCAACAGAAGTAACAACCGCTCGTTCGAGGAAATCATCAACGCTCGGCTTTCTCGCCGCAAACTACTTACCGGTACCGCTTCGGCTGCAACGGTCGGTGTGTTGGGCTCGCTGGCCTTGACCGGATGCGGCGGAAGCAGCAGTTCTGACACTCGGACAACCGCTTCCAATACGGTAACCATGAATCCCGAGCGGCTTGGTTTTGAAGCTGTGCCAGGCGCGATTGAAGACCGAGTGATTCTGCCCCAAGGCTACAAAGCGGATGTTCTCTACGCCAAAGGTGACCCACTCTTCTCGGGCCTGCCTCAGTTCAAGAACGACGGCACCGATGTTGATTACGACAGCCGATCCGGCGACGAACATGATGGCATGCATTTCTTTGGCATGAACTCATCGGGCCAGTATGACCCTCAGGCATCAAACCGAGGAATTCTGGTTCTCAACCATGAAAATCTTGAAGACAACACACTTCACGAAACGCCGACGGCCAAAGCCGATGCGCTTGCAGAAAACAACATTACAGATCTTAAAAAATTCGTCGACCGTGAAATGAACGGACACGGCGTCTCATGCGTGGAGATTCAGAAAGAGAATGGCAAATGGTCTGTTGTTCTCGATTCGCCCTACAATCGCCGTGTCACAATCTTCACAGAAATGGAAATGCGTGGCCCAGTAGCCGGCGAAGACTTCGTCAAAACCAAACTGACACCGACCGGTACACGTCGATTCGGCACGATGAATAACTGCGCCCACGGCTACACACCCTGGGGCACCTATCTTGCTGCCGAAGAAAATTGGTATGCCTACTTTAACGTGGGCACCGTCGACGCCCTATCGGAGAAACATCAGGGTTGGCTGGCGCGCTATGGCATCCAAGGTGCTGGCTGGAACTACCGGAAATGGGATGAGGTTCCAGGCGATCAGTACGCCCGGTTTGGCATCACTACGGACGGGGCAGTTGCGACCGAAGATTTCCGACACGAAGCCAACCTGCACGGTTATGTAACGGAGGTTGACCCGTTCCGACCAACCCAAAAACCCCGAGTAAGAACCGGGTTTGGTCGCTTCTCCCATGAAGGCGCCTGGGTTGCACCAACCAAAGAAGGTTCACCTGTCGTAATTTACTCAGGTGACGATTCCCGCCGCGAATATATGTACAAATTTGTGTCTAAAGCTGCCTGGTCAGAAGCCGACCGCAATGGAGGTCTTGCCGCCGGCGACACATACCTCGACGAAGGTACGCTTTACGTTGCGGTGTTTAATGACGACGGCACCGGTGAATGGAAAGCTCTGTCAAAATCCAATGCGGAGCTCGACGGCACTCACACCTACAACGATGACGGCACAACCTATCAGTACGACTTTGCATCCGATGCAGAAATTCTGGCGAGTGCCCGCCTGGCAGCCGATGTTGTCGGCGCCACCCCGATGGATCGTCCGGAATGGGCGATGGTACACCCAACCAATGGCGATGTTTATCTTACCCTTACCAATGGCAACTCCAGCAATCGGCCATCAAAAGATCTGGACGCCGCTAATCCACGTGCTATCAACTCAAATGGTCACATCATTCGCTGGCGCGAGAATGAGGGCAACCACGCAGCCACGACTTTTGAGTGGGATATTTTCCTGTTTGGTTCGAGCGCGGGTGCTACTTCTGACTACAACGTCTCCGGGTTGACCGCAGAAAACGAGTTCTCAAGCCCGGATGGACTCTTCATCGACCCCCGGGGAGTTATGTGGATCCAGACCGACGACGGCAGCTCGGGTATCCGAAGCAAAACCAACAATCAAATGTTGATGGCTATCCCGGGTGAAGTCGGCGACGGTGAGAGCGTGTCCGTCACGACATCTGACAATACTGGTCAAGAATCCATCAATACCTTCGTTGGCGGAAACGCGGAAGCGGTTCAACTCAAGCGATTCCTCGTCGGCCCGAATGGTTGCGAGATAACCGGAATCATCATGACAGCTGACGCACGATCAATGTTCGTTAACGTTCAACATCCAGGCGAAGGTGGCTCGGCAGAAACATTCAACCGCAATGTAAGCACTTGGCCGGCAACCTCTGGAGACGCAACGGCTTTCGGAGAGGCCGGCAACAGACCTCGTTCAGCGACTATTGTCATTTACCGTGAAGATGGAGGAGAGATAGCAATCTAAGGACGGGTAAAGCCTTAAACTGAGTCTGGCCAGTCAGTTTGTACTGGCCGGACCCATGCAATTCGGAATCGTTTGGCACTTACCGGGTCATCTCGTCATGGCTCTCTTCCATGGCGTCGCCAGCGTCATCGGCGGCTTCGCCCATTTCTTCACCGGCTTCTTCGGCGCCTTCCTCCATCTCGCCCCAGGCGCTTTCGTCCTGTCCGGTCGCCTCTTCCCAGGTTTCCTCGGCGGAATCGGTGGCATCATCCATCATTTCGGCGGCGTTATCACCTGCCTGCTCAAAATCGGCACCTTCATCGCTTTCAGAGCTGCATCCAGCCAAACCGATCGTTGCAACCAAAGCCAGTGCGCTCAGTGTGAGCTTGTTCATAACATATCCCTCTGTTGATACATGTTTATAACAAGGGCAGAGTAGATGTGATGGGGTAAAGAAGGCAATTACCTGCGGATTACTCTTTGGTAAACCGTTGCCCGTCAATCATAATGATGTGCTCAACACCGACCACTTTACCCGTTCCCAGTACCAGAAAATCATGGCCCGCACGGCTCAAAAGATCCCGGATGGTTGCGTGGACCGAACAAATCTGCCCGGCGGGGTCCTGGTAGATAATCTCAGCGATGCGCTGCGTGCCAACATACTCACGAAGCATTTGTTGAACCGACCAACAAACCGTCGACGGTGATGGATGAGAGGCGCTCATAGGGTCGTCCCTGTTGTTTTTGTTTGGTTGAAGTCTGGACCACAAATACTGGTCTCGCCACTGTGCTCACCCCCATTAACTGGCAACGGCCAGAAAACCTCGACGTCTTATGGTGATATCACGACATTGTCATAACAGGCCATCATTCTGAGCCGCTCCTTGGTTTTGTTGTATTGCAAGATTGTCCGACATAAATTAGAACAACAAATCCAAAGAACACAGCGGAGAGCCAACCATGAACGCCAAAGCAAAAGAGTCTCTGGACTCCCATCAAGTGAGTAGCCCCCTCAGCAAGGCCGACTGGAAAGACCCAAAGCGCTACATGTGGCTGCTCAGCCCTGCCTTACCGGGCATTGGTCTGGCAGCACTCACCGGCTATGCCATCGCACCGAAAAAACTGAAGGCGCTGGCCTGGACAGGCCCGGCGCTGGTGCATGGCATCATCCCGGCGCTTGATCGCGCCATCGGTGAAGACAAAAGTAATCCGCCAGAGTCTGCCGTCCGGTCGCTGGAGCAGGACAAATACTACGATCGCATCGTAAAGGCGTTCATCCCGACCCAGTACGCCATGACGGTCATGGGCGCCTGGCTAGCCAGCCGTAAGAGCACGCCCCTGGAGGACAAGATCGGGCTGACGCTGACCGTCGGTGCCATTAACGGCGTTGGCATCAACACCGCCCATGAGCTGGGTCACAAATCCAGCAAGTTCAATAAGCTGATGGCTATGGCGGCACTGGCACCCACCGGTTACACCCATTTTGTGGTGGAGCATAATTTTGGCCACCACAAGCGGGTAGCCACGCCGGAAGATCCGGCCAGCAGCCGGATGGGGGAGAGTTTCTGGAAGTTTCTGCCGCGCACGGTGTTTGGCGGCATGAAGTCGTCCGTGAAGATCGAGAAGGCCCGTCTTGAGCGCAAGGGCAAGGGTTTCTGGAGTCTGGACAATGAGTTGCTGCAGGGCTGGGCGATGACTGCCGGGTTCTTTGGCGCGACGACGCTACTGTGCGGCCCGCGTGCGGTTCCGTTTCTGGCGGCGCAGGCGGTTTATGGCGCCAGTTTGCTGGAGAGTGTGAATTACATTGAGCACTACGGTTTGCTGCGCCAGAAGGATAAGTCTGGCAAGTATGTGCGCACTCAGCCGGAGCACAGCTGGAACAGCAATCATGTGGTGACCAACCTGTTCCTGTATCAGCTGCAACGGCATTCGGACCACCATGCGCATCCGACCCGGAGCTATCAGGCTTTGAGGCATTTTGAGAATGCGCCGCAGTTGCCGGGCGGTTATGCATCCATGTTGTTGCCGGCGTATTTGCCGCAGTGGTGGTACGAGACCATGGATAAACGGGTAATTGATCACTACGAAGGCGATTTGTCGAAGATCAACTGGGATCCGGATCGTAAAGATGAGCTGATGGCCAAGTATGCGGATTATGCAGCGAAAGTGGCGGCTGAAGCTGCAGCTCGCAAAGCGGGAAGCAATGCTGAATCTGAGGCTGCCTGAGGCCTGACTGATTTATTGGTTTGATAGCCGGCCCCAGCCTGTGGGTTATGGTGCTGGCTTCGGGTTGGGGCCAGCCTTCCGGGAGACGCCGTGAACCCATCCATGGGGGATTGAGCGCAGCATCCCTGCTGCGCACAGTCCCGGAAGGCTGGCCCCAACCCGCCGCTTGCGCTTCCGTTAGATAGTCGCTGATTCGATGATTCGCTAAGGACGAAATCTCGATCAACGGGGCAATCCCACTACTTGCCTTTGAACACCGCTTCTCTTCTCTCCAAGAACGACTGGATTCCCTCTTTTACATCTTCACTGGCCATGACCGGGCGCAACTCCGGGAACAGGCGCTCTTTGGCCACTTCCTGGCCTTCGGAAACGGCAATCTTGGAGGATTTCAGGCTGCCCTGAACGCCCAGTGGTGCGGCTTTGGCGATCTTCTCGGCGATCTCCAGTGCTTTGTTGAGCTGTTCGCCGGGCTCGACTAGCTCCTGGATCAAACCCCAGTGGTAGGCCTGTTCCGCGGTCCATTCTTCGCCGGTGAGCAGGCAGCGTTGGGCGTTGCCCCAGCCGATCTCTCGCTGCAGGCGGATGGTGGCGCCGCCGCAGGCGAAGATGCCGCGTTTGACTTCCAGTTGGGCGAAACGGGTACCTTTGGCGGCGATGCGGATGTCGGTGTTGAGCATCATTTCGACGCCGCAGGTGAAGCAGATGCCCTGGGCGGCGAAGACAACGGGTTTGGTGAGGCTGTCGCCGGTGATGTCGAAGGGGTCGAGTTCGCCCTCCCCGGGTTCGATGCCTTTGCCGTTGGCGAACACGCCGGCCCAGTCGTCCAGTTGCAGGCCGCTGGTGAAGTGGTCGCCATTGGCGTACATCACGGCCACGCGCAGCTCCGGGTCACTCTGGAGCTGGTGATAGGCGGACGCGATTTCGTGGTACATGGCCCGGTTCATGGCGTTCATTTTTTCCGGGCGGTTCAGGCCAATCAGCAGGATGTGGCCCTGTTTTTCTATGTTTACCAGTGACATTTTATTTGTCCTCGACTTTGGGAACCTAGCCTTTCGGGCTCGGAGTAGACGCGATCAACGGGTGACGCTTTCCGGGACACGCTACGAGCACGTCCCTGTGCGCTCGGCTGTGGCCATCCATGGCCACAGACGGTCCCGGAAAGCGTCACCCGTCGCTCGCGCCCCGAGCCTGGGAGTAATTCGGAACAGCCCATTGAAACCTGCAACCTGTTCCGGTCAACAATAACTTAATCCTGCCTTCGGTTGCTGCTCACCGCGCCAATGCTTGGGCGCGGTCGGCCGGTGGGCCTTTCCGGGACCGTTGAGGGCCATGGACGGCCCGAAACGAGCCTACAGGGACGTACTCGTAGGCGTGTCCCGGAAAGGCCCACCGGCCGAGCGTGCTTATGCCCAAACCAGCAGGCTATAACAAGAACCAAAGCACCAAACTCAGAACCAATCGGCCTTCATATTAAGGCACGTATCATCCTGGTTCCGGAGCAGCACCAGGTCCTGGGCCACGGTTGGCAACTCCCAGTGGAAGAAGTACTGGGCGGCCTGGAGTTTGCCCTGGTAGAAGTTGCGTTCGGCGTCACTGTTGGCCAAGGCCACAGCATTGGCGGCAGCATTGGCCTGACGGAGCCACATCCAGGCGACGATGATGTGGCCGAACAGGTGCAGGTAGCAGCTGGCGTTGGCGAGGGTTTTGTCGACTTCGCCGCCCATCAGCGATTTACCCAGGCTCTGGGTGACTTTGACGGCCTGTTGCAGGGTTTCGCTGAGCGACAGCGCCCACTGCTGGCAGCGGTCGGTGGTGGCGGCTTGTAGGTCCACCTGCATCTCCTGCATCAGCAGTTGCAGGCCGTGGCTCTGGTCCTGCCAGATTTTGCGGCCAAGCAAATCCAAGGCCTGGATGCCGTTGGTGCCCTCGTGGATCGGGTTCAGGCGGTTATCGCGCCAACATTGTTCTGCCGGGTATTCGCGGGTGTACCCGGCCCCACCGTAGACCTGAATCGCCAGGTCATTGGCTTTCAGGCCAAATTCGGAAGGCCAGGCTTTGATCACAGGAGTGAGCAGGTCCAGCAGCTTGCCGGCTTCGACACGTTTTGGCTCATCCGGGTGGGTGTGCTGATCGTCCATCAACCGAGCACCGTAGAGGCACAAGGCCAGTCCGCCTTCACTGTAGGCTTTTTGGGCCAGCAGCATTCTGCGCACGTCGGCGTGCTCAATGATGGGCACCTGCGGGCTTTCCGGGTTCTTTTCGCTGGCTTTGCGGCCCTGCAGACGGTCTTTGGCGTATTCCAGGCTGTGCATGTAACCGCGGTAGCCGATGACGGCGGCGCCGAACCCGACGCCGATGCGGGCTTCGTTCATCATCTGGAACATGTATTTCAGGCCCTGATGGGGCTCGCCCACCAGATAGCCGTGGCACGGGGCGTCGTCGCCGAAGCTCAGGGCTGTGGAGGTGGTGCCCCGATAGCCGAGCTTGTGAATCAGGCCTGCGAGGCTAACGCCGTTGCGTTCGCCCGGGTTACCGGCCTCGTCCACATGAAATTTCGGGACGATGAACAGGGAGATGCCTTTGACACCGGACGGTGCGCCTTTGATTTTGGCCAGCACCATGTGGACGATGTTTTCGGTGATGCTCTGCTCGCCGCCAGAGATGTAGATTTTGGCGCCTTTGATCAGGTAGTGGCCATCATCGGTTGGCGTGGCGGAGGTGCGGATATCCGCCAGGCTGGAGCCCGCGTGGGGCTCGGTCAGGGCCATAGTGCCGCTGTAGCGGCCGTTGAGCATGTATGGCAAAAATCGGGTTTTCTGTTCGTCATCGCCGAATACCCGGATGAGATTCGCCGCAGCGGTCGTGAGGAACGGATAACCTGCGGTGCCCGGGTTGGCGGCGGTGAAGAAGCCGTTACAGGCGGCCATGACCGATTCCGGCAATTGCATGCCGCCCAGGTCGTAATCGTAGCGACCAGCGAGGAAACCGGCTTCGGCGTAAGCGTCGAAGGCGACCTTTACCTCTGGCAGCATGTCGACCTGGCCGTTAACGAATCTGGGCTCGTCTTTGTCGGCGGCGCTGTTGTGGTTGGCGAATTTTTCTTTCGCCATTTTGTCCGCCGTTTCGATGACGGCATCGAAGGTTTCTTTGCTGTGTTCACTGAAGCGCTCGCGGGTGGTGAGGTTTTCGGTATCGAGGACTTCATAGAGTTGGAACGCCAAGTCGCGGCGGTCAATCAGGGTGTCGGTCATGCTTGGTCTCCTGTTTGTTGTCGACAGCCTCTCACAACTGGTTTTTTCTGGGAACCGGCGTTTATGACATAATTATGGTCAATATTGCCACCAGCTAACCATCTGTCGGCAGATTCATTGCTGGCCGCCCGGCTCTACGGTGGGTAAGTCTGGCCGGGACACGCCGTGAATACATCCATGTAGGCTTGACTGCAGCATCCATGCTGCAGACAGTCCCGGCCAGACTTACCCACCCCAGAGCCTACCTTGGAGAATGCATGCGAACCGTTTCTGTTATCGGTTTTGATGGGGCACTTGCCAGTGCCATCACCGGGATTATTGATCTTTTCCGTCTTGCCGGAGTCACTTGGGCGCGGATTAACGATGAAGTGCCGACACCTCAGTTTACGACCCGGCTTCTGACGAAGGACAAAGCCCCCTGTCGTTGCATCAACGGGCTGACCATTCAGTCAGACGGGGCCTGGAATGATCTGCTGCCGGGCGACGAGAGTGATCTGGTAGTGATACCGACTATTGGCGGCCCGATCGATGCCGTTCTGGCCGGAAATGTGCAGCTCATCAACTGGCTCAGCGCTTTTCAACAATCAGACGCAGGACAGGTTCGGGTTGCCAGCAACTGTACCGGTGCGTTCATGCTTGCCGAGGCGGGTCTGCTGGACGGGCGTCAGGCAACGACACATTGGGGCTTCAGCCATCAGTTCCGGCAACGCTTCCCGACGGTAAACCTGCAACCGGACAAGCTGGTGACGGTGGACGGCGACATTGCTTGTGCCGGTGGCGGGATGGCGTGGTGGGATCTGGGGATTTACCTGGTGGAACGGTACGCAGGGGCTCAGGTCGCGCGGGAGCTGGCAAAGGCGTTTGTGATTGATGCGGGGCGAACCAGTCAGGCTCCTTATAGCGCCCTGCAGGCCCGGCGCTACCATTCCGACGCAGCTATTCTCAAACTACAGGACTGGCTGGATGGCCATCACAGTGAACCTGTCACTTTAGAGCGCCAGGCCTCGTTAAGCGGCCTAACGGAGCGTTCTCTGATTCGCCGGTTCAAGGCAGCAACCGGGGATACACCCACCGGCTACCTGCAGCTTTTACGGATCGAGGTTGCCCGTCAGCATTTGGAGAAAACGCGACTCCCCGTTGATGAGATCACTCGCTTGGTGGGGTATGAGGATGTGAGCTCTTTCACTCGGCTGTTCCGCAAACATACCGGGTTGTCTCCCGGCGCCTACCGCTCGCGTTTTGTCAGGTAATGTCCACAATGCCCTGGCTGGCGCGGGTTATGCACCTATTTTCTGCGAAGGCCAACATCCGGTCCGAAACGTAAAGAATACCGACAGATGTTATTAAGGGGAGGTTTGCCATGAACGCACCGGTCAGACAAAGCCAAGCAGACATTCTTAGCAAGCTTTATGACATGAAGCGAAAGCAGATCGAGCAGGCGCTTCGACAGGGACACAGCTTTCGCTGTCAGGTACTTGAAGCGGAAGCCGAAGCCATTTCCAACGCTCTGAAAGCCGTCCGTTAGCAGCCCCAGCCCGTCTTATCCGGAGCCATACTTTTTGAGACGACGGCTCCAGCGCTGCTTCGCATACCGGCGAAGGTTAGAGACATTATCGGTTTCATCCATGATTTCGGTGCCCAAAAGTGTCTCCAGGATGTCCTCCAGCGTCACTATTCCCAGCCAGGTACCCAGTTCGTCATAGACCACGGCGAGGTGTTGCCGCTCTCTCAACATGTCCGAGAAAAGAAACTCGATGTTGATATTGCCTTTGACCCGCTTTATTTTTCGCATGTGCTCCAGCAGATTGGTCTCGACATCGAGATTGATCAGATCTGCCCGATGCAGATAGCCGAGTGCCTCGCCATCTTCGTCAATAACCGGATAACGGGAAAACGGTGACTTTCTAACCTGTTCCCGGAACTGCTCATAAGTGATATCCGGATCGACGTATTTACAGACTGTCCGTGGTGTCATCACAGAACTGACCTTGATCTCATGGAATCGCAGGACGTTCTGGATCATCCGCCGTTCATCTTCGTCCAGAGCCTGCTGGTCACGACCGATTTCTGCAAGAGCGCTGATTTCCGCACGAATATCTATGTTTGCCTCACCGGAGCCAATGCGGCGAGTCACCTGTTTGGACAACCAGATGAAAGGCAGCAGCGCCTTAATCATGAAGCTAAGAATTGCCGGCAGTTTCGGCGCGATGGAGCGCCAATATTTTGCACCGATGGTTTTCGGGATAATTTCCGATAGGATCAGTATGGCGAGCGTCATGATTGCAGAGGCGGCACCGAGCCAGGCTTCCCCGAAGACCACGGCGACCTGGGCACCGACACCGGTCGCGCCGGCGGTGTGGGCAACGGTGTTAAGCGTCAGTATGGCGGACAGCGGATCGTCAACATTGTCTTTGAGTTTCCGAAGTTTGGAAAAAAGCCCAGGATTATCCTTTTTGAGGGACGCAATGTAGCTGGGCGTTACCGACAACAACGCGGCCTCGAGAATCGAACACAAAAAAGAAAAGCCAATGGAAACAACTGCGAAGACAATTAGTAGTGTCATACAGGCCTTGTTAAGGTTGAAATCATTAAAACGTAAAGAGCCCTGAATTTCCTGGCCGTGCAACTTACCGCTGCTTCGAGGCGCTTTTCGGGCATGACCTAGAGCCCGGCAGCCACCTCTGTGCCCTGTCGAATAGCGCGTTTAGCATCGAGTTCCTCGGCCACATCTGCTCCACCAATCAGATGGGCTTTCAGTCCAGAGTCCGACAACTGGTCAAAAAGTTCCCGATAGGGCTCTTGGCCGGCACAGATTATCACATTATCTACCGGCAAAACTCTGCTTTCCTGAGCTTTGCCGTTTTTGTCCGTCAGCGTGATGTGCAAGCCTTCGTCATCAATGCGGTCGTAACTGCAACCTTTCAGCATTTCAACCTCGCGGTGTTTCAGACTGTTCCGGTGAACCCAGCCCGAGGTCTTGCCCAAGCCACCACCAACCTTGCCGGTCTTCCGCTGCATCAGATAAATCTTGCGCGGCGATAGGGTCGGCTCCCGCTCAGCCAGGCCACCCGGGCCATCAAAGGTTGGACTAACGCCCCACTCCGCCTGCCAGGCCGCAACGCTAACCTGCTCACCCTCCGGATGCTGGCCGAAGTCATGGGTCAGGAATTCGCTGACATCGAAACCGATGCCGCCAGCGCCAATCACTGCCACCGACTTTCCAACCGGCTTGTTGTGACGAAGTACATCGAGATAGCCGAGTACTTTCGGATGATCTATGCCCTCGATCTTTGGTGTTCTGGGTTTCACACCAGTAGCAATGATGACATCGTCGAACCCTTGTGCAGCCAGTGCAGCTGCATCGATGCGAGTGTTGAGTTTCAGCTCGATATCCAACAATTCGATCTGACGCTGGAAATAACGCAGTGTTTCGTAAAACTCTTCTTTGCCCGGGATGCGCTTGGCGTAGTTGAACTGCCCGCCAATTTTGTCGTCGGCTTCAAACAGTGTCACCTTGTGACCTCGCTTCGCCGCAGTCGTGGCCGCCGCCAAACCTGCAGGACCAGCGCCTACGACGGCTACACGCCGCACCACCGACGCGACTGTGAGCACCAGTTCTGTTTCATGACAGGCTCTGGGGTTCACCAGACAAGAGGCTCGTTTGGCCTGAAAAGCATGGTCCAGACAGGCCTGATTGCAGGCGATGCAGGTATTGATTTCATCACTGCGACCTTGCTCGGCCTTGCGCACGAACTCGCTGTCGGCCAATAAGGGCCTGGCCATGGAAACCATGTCGGCTTTGCCGGCAGCAAGGATCTCTTCGCCTTTCTCCGGAGTGTTGATGCGATTGGTGGTGCAGATCGGGATACCTACCTCACCGTAAAACTTGGCGGTCACGTCGGCAAAACCACCGCGAGGCACCGAGGTCACAATGGTGGGCACTCGGGCTTCGTGCCAGCCAATACCGGTGTTGATAATCGTGGCACCCGCCTGCTCGATGGCCTTACCCAGCGTGACAACCTGGTCCCAGGTCTGGCCGCCTTCTACCAGGTCGAGCATGGAAAGCCTGTAGATGATAATGAATTCGGGCCCGACCGCCTCACGCATGCGCCGAACGATTTCTACCGGCAAGCGCATCCGGTTTTCAAAGGGCCCACCCCATTTGTCGGTGCGTTTGTTGGTGCGCTCGCACAAGAACTGATTGATGAAATAGCCCTCGGAACCCATCACTTCAACGCCGTCGTAGCCTGCAAACTTCGCCAGTTTGGCCGCGCTGACAAAATCATTAATCTGCCGTTCAACGCCCTTGGTGGATAGGGCCCGAGCCTTGAACGGGCTGATCGGAGCCTTGGTCGCAGAGGCAGACACAATCAACGGCTGGTAACCATAGCGCCCGGCATGCAGCAACTGCATGCAGATCTTACCTCCTGCCTCATGGACAGCGCCCGTGACGTGGCGATGCAGCAATGCGGTACCCCGGTTATTCATGGTCGACGCCAGCGGAGCCAGTTGCCCCACAAAATTAGGTGAGTAACCACCCGTGACCATAAGGCCAACACCGCCTTCGGCACGCTCCGCAAAATAACGGGCAAACTTGTGAATATTCCAGAAGCGGTCCTCAAGGCCCGTGTGCATGGAACCCATCAGCACCCGGTTTTTGAGTTCGGTGAAGCCAAGATCGAGTGGTTTCAGCAAGTTGGGGTATGTCGAAGCCATGATAGAAGTCGCCCGAGTCTGGTGAATGAAGACCGCAAAAGATTAGCACACCCTACTACGACTAAGGTATGACCTGTCTACGTCCCGCTTATTTATAGCCGTTTCGGGCAGACACCTTGTGCCGCACGGTTTGCCTTGCCTTTGATCAATCTGTCAGATAGTCTTTCTGGCGCCTTTAAAGGTAGAAACCATAGCTATTGCCTATCAACCAATATCCTGCACCCACGCGACAGTATATCGTTCAGGTGCCAAAACGGAGCTTTGACGCGCATGCTATTGGCTGTGTTATCCGGCTTTTTGCTGGCTCTTTTCGCGCCCCTTCTGCACCGGGTCGCAGGAAAATACATCGGTTGGTTGCTCAGCTTGCTGCCGGCAAGCCTCGCGGTTTACTTCAGCACTTTTCTGTCGCAGGTTCAGGACGGACCACTTCTGCTGGAATACCAATGGTTACCGGGGCTTGGCATCTCACTCAACTTCCTGGTTGATGGCCTGTCCCTGACCTTTGCCTTGCTGATCAGCGGGATCGGAACCTTCATTCTGATCTATGCGGGCTCTTATCTGGCAGGACACAAATACCTGGCCCGGTTCTTCGTCATCATGTTGTCGTTCATGGCGTCGATGCTGGGACTGGTGCTGTCGGACAACCTCATCACCCTCTTTGTATTCTGGGAATTGACCAGCATCACCTCTTACATGCTGATCGGTTTCAACCATGAAGACCTGGAGGCCAGAAAGTGTGCGCTGCAAGGTTTGTTTGTGACGGTGGCCGGTGGTTTGGCGCTGATGGCGGGCCTGATCATGCTGGCGATCATGACCGACAGCTATTCGCTGTCTGCCATTCTGGCCTCAAGCGATCCGATCCATCAGCATGTATTCTACACCGGTGCCGTGCTGTGTCTGTTGGCCGGCGCGTTTACCAAATCGGCACAGGTTCCTTTCCATTTCTGGCTGCCCAACGCTATGGCTGCGCCAACGCCCGTTTCGGCGTTTCTGCATTCGGCAACCATGGTCAAAGCAGGCATCTACCTTATGGCGCGCCTCAATCCCGCCCTGGGCGAGGGTGAGCTATGGACCATGATGCTGATGGGCTTTGGTGCCGTCACCATGCTGACCGGCGCCTGGTTTGCCTTCAGCAGTACCGGCATCAAGAAAGTCCTGGCCTACTCTACGGTGATGGCGCTGGGCACACTGACGATGCTGATTGGCGTCGGCACCGAGCTGGCCATGACCGCGTTTATCTGCTTTCTGGTCGCCCACTCCTTATACAAAGGCGCGCTGTTCATGCTGGCCGGCGCCCTGGATCATGAAACCGGCACCAAAGACATCACGCGCATGGGCGGGCTGCGCAAGTCGATGCCGGTGACTGCAACCATCGCGGTCTTTGCCGCTCTGTCGCTGGCCGGCCTTCCCCCCCTGTTCGGATTTATTGCCAAAGAACTGATGCTCGAGGCACTGCTTGACGCCCCGCTCTGGAGCAGCCTGCTGCTGGTTGCAACCGTCACCTCTGCCATTCTGATTGTGGGCGTTGCTGGACTGGTGGCCATCAAGCCGTTCTTTGGCGCCCCGGGCAACACGCCGAAAGCACCCCATGAGGCACCTTTCGGCATGCTTGTCGGGCCTGCCGTACTGACCATCATCGCACTCGCGTTTGGTCTGATGCCGTTTATCCCGGAAAACGCTCTGTTCAAGGCAGCGGTCGCGTCGGTCCATGGCACGCCAGTGGACTTCCATCTGGCACTCTGGCATGGCATCAATATGCCGCTGATTCTGTCTGGCGTCAGCTTGGTGGTTGGTCTGCTGCTCTTCCGGGCCTGGCCCAGCATTCAGCCTCGCCTCAACGCGGTCAACTTTGCGGGTAGCCGCGTTGGCCCGGAGGCAGGCTACTTCAAAGTGATGGAGTGGATAACCGTGGTAGCTAGCTGGCAGACCCGGATGCTGCAGAACGGCGTGCTGGGTATCTACATGCTGGTACTAGTTGCCATCACCTTCGGGTTGGCCGGCTACACCATGTTTGACCAGTACGGCGTGCACTTCACCTTGAATCTGGCAGACAGTCATTTCTATGAATGGGGCATCGCGCTGTTACTGGTAGCGTCGGCAGTGTTTGCCAGCAGCACCCATTCCCGGCTCGGCTCCGTTGCCTCCATGGGCGTGCTCGGTTTCGCCGTGGCCCTGACCTTCATTCTGTTCAGTGCGCCCGATCTCGGCATCACCCAGTTGCTGGTGGAGACGCTAACCGTCATCCTGCTGGTGCTGGTGCTGTTCAAACTGCCGGAGTTTGTGAACCTTTCCACGCCCTTCCAGCGTTACCGCGATCTCGCGGTGTCGGTGTTTGCCGGTGTCACAATGACCCTGATGATGCTTGCGGTGCTCGACATCCAGTACTTCGAGAGCATTTCAAGCTATTACGTCGAGAACAGCGCGCCATTGGCCTATGGCCGGAACATCGTTAACGTCATTCTGGTGGACTTCCGGGCATTGGATACCCTGGGTGAAATCTTTGTACTGTCACTCGCGGCCCTGGGTGTGTTGTCGATGCTGAAACTGAAAGCGGAGGATCAGCACAAACCATGAAGTCCAACACCATGATTCTGCACACAGCGGCCTTACTGATCATGCCGCTGCAACTGATGTTTTCGGTTTTCCTGCTGTTCCGGGGCCATGACGAGCCAGGAGGAGGTTTTATCGGCGGATTGGTTGCGGCCGGCGCCTTCGTGCTCTACGCCTTTGCTTTTGGCGCCGAGGCTGCCCGTCGGATTCTTCGGGTGGGGCCCAGAGATCTGCTGGGCGCCGGCCTGTTGTTGGGACTGGCCTCGACCTTGCCGGCACTGTTTTCCGGCCAGCCTATGCTCACTGCCCATTGGTGGGAGTTGCCTTTGCCGGGCGGTGACTATTTGAAGCTTTCTACCCCCCTGATTTTCGACATCGGGGTCTACTTTGCGGTACTCGGAACCATCATGACCTTTGTGATCGGCCTGATGGAGTCGGAAGAGTGACCCGCGCTTCAGAGCAAACACCCGGAGGATCTCTATGGAGAGCCTGATGGCTTATGTGGTGGGCATTATGTTCACCGCAGCGTTCTACATGATGCTCAGGCGTTCAATCGTCAAACTGGTCATTGGCCTGATGATCCTGAGCAACGCAGCTAACCTGCTGATTTTTGTTGTATCCGGCATGACACGCGGCGCGCCCCCGTTGATTCCGGAGGGTGCCAGCGGCCCGGCCGGTATTGTTGCTGACCCCTTACCCCAGGCGTTGATCCTGACGGCAATCGTGATTGCCTTTGGCGTGCTGGCCTTCGCAGTGGTTCTTATCCGCCGTGCCTATGAAGTGGTAGGAACCGATGACCTGGACCAAATGAAGGATACGGACACTTGAGCCCGGAACTGATTCTTCCTGTACTGATCCCGCTGACTGCCGGTGCGTTGTCATTATCGCTCTGGCGCTCGGTTCGCTATCAGCGCATTCTGGCGGTACTGGCCAATATTTTGCTGCTTTGGAGCGGTATCTGGCTGCTGATGTCGACCACTGAGCATGGTTTTGTCATCATGCAGATGGGCAACTGGCCAGCGCCCTTCAGCATCGTCTTTGTCGCCGACGTACTGGCTGCCATCATGATTGTATTGACTGGCATTATCGGTCTGGCAATTGCGATTTATTCGCTTGCGTCGACCCCACGCGGGCACGAAAAGTTCGGCTATTATCCGCTGATGCATCTGTTGTTGGCCGGTGTCGCCGGCTCTTTCCTGACCGGCGACATCTTCAACCTGTTCGTCTGGTTTGAAGTGATGCTGCTGGCATCGTTCGCCCTGCTGACCCTCGGCGGCGAGCGGGCTCAGATGGAAGGCGCCATTAAATACGTCACCCTCAACCTGTTCTCTTCGGCCATTTTCCTGTCGGCCGTTGGCCTGCTTTACGGCATGGTTGGCACCCTGAATATGGCAGACATCGCCCAGAAAGTCAGCCAGGTGGAAGATCCGGGAATGATTACCGTGGTCGCCATGATGTTCATGGTCTCGTTCGGCATCAAGGCGGCGGCATTTCCTCTGTTTTTCTGGCTTCCGGCTTCCTACCATACGCCTCAGGTTGCTGTATCGGCGCTGTTTGCCGGTCTGCTGACCAAAGTCGGCGTGTATGCCCTGTTCCGGATGTTCACACTGATATTCACTCAGGATGTCGACTACACCCACAACATTCTGCTGTGGGCGGCCACACTGACCATGCTGACCGGTGTGCTGGGCGCGGCTGCTCAGTTCGAGTTCCGGCGCATCCTGTCGTTCCACATCGTCAGCCAGATCGGCTACATGATGCTCGGGCTCGCTCTGTACACACCCTTGGCCATCATTGGTGGTGTGTTCTACATCATGCACCACATCATCGTTAAGACGAACCTGTTCCTTGTCAGCGGCTTTACTTACCGCCTGCTGGGCAGCTATGAACTCAAGAATCTTGGCGGCGTCTACAAGTACCGTCCGCTGCTGGCTGTGTTGTTCCTGATCCCCGCGCTATCACTGGCGGGCATACCGCCGCTCTCGGGCTTTTTTGCCAAGTTTGTGATCATCCGCGCCGCGCTGGAAGCCGAAGCCTATCTGGTGACCTTTGTTGCCCTGCTGGTGGGACTGCTCACGCTTTACTCGATGATCAAGATCTGGGCTGAGGTGTTCTGGAAGAAAATTCCGGATCACGTACACAACACTGAAGAGCTCAAAGGCAAGCTGAATGAGAAGCACGCCTGGGCCTATTACGTCCCCATGGTTAGTCTGGCCATCTGCACCTTGATCATCGGTCTTTATGGCCAGCCAATCTATGAATTGGCAGAAATGTCGGCCAAGCAGCTGATGAACCCGCAACTGTATATCGATGCGGTGTTAGGAGGTAATCAGCCATGATCGGATTTTTCTGGAACGTCTGTCTGGCGCTGGCCTGGGTTGCCCTGAGCGGATCGTTTACTGCCTGGAACCTGCTTGCCGGCCTGATCTTCGGCTATCTGGCACTCATGGTCCTGCAGAAGCATGTTCCGGCGCTCAAGGGGTATTCGCGCCGGCTGCCCAGGCTGATTTCGTTTTCCCTGTTCTTTATCAAAGAGCTGATCAAGGCGAACTTCCGGGTCGCTTACGACGTTGCCACGCCGGTCTGGTACATGAAGCCCGGCGTGATCGCCTATGAGATGGAGGCACACAGTGATGCCGAGATCATGTTCCTGAGCAGCTTCATCTCCCTGACCCCCGGCACATTAAGCCTGGACGTCTCAGATGATCGGCGGGTTCTCTATATTCATGCCATGTTCCTTCAGGATGAGGAGCAGTTGCGCAAGGATCTCAAGGAACTTGAGTTCCGGATACTGAAGATCATGCGCTGAGGAGCTGAAGCATGCTGAGTGTTGTTATCAATATTGTCTATTTCATGCTGTCGGTGGCGCTGCTATTTGCGTTTATCCGGCTGACTAAAGGGCCATCGCTGCCCGACCGTGTGGTATCCCTGGAACTGATTGCCTCCATCGTGGTCGGTTATGTTGGCGTCCATGCCATTGACACCGGGGTCTCGAGCCTGCTGGATGTCGCCATCGTTATTGCACTGACGGCGTTTCTGACCGCTGTTGGTTTTGCCCGCTTCCTGGAGCGAGGAGGACGCAAGAGTGAGTGAACTGATTGTTTCCATACTGCTGCTGACCGGTGCCGGCTTTATGATTCTGGCGGCGGTCGGCATCCTTCGGCTGCCGGATCTGCCTACACGGATGCATGCCTCCACCAAAGCCGGCGCCATGGGTGCCATGATGACTATGGCTGGTGTAGCCATGCACTTTGCTGATGTGGTGGTGTTCACCCGGGCCTTCGCCATCGTTATCTTTATTCTGATTACCGCCCCCATCGCGGCCCACGTTATTGGTCGTGCCGGTTATTTCCTGGGCACACCCTTATGGGAAGGCACCATAAAGGATGAACTGAAAGACAATTACGACGAGAGAACCCACAGCCTTTACAGCGGATTTGAACCCGCCCCGGAAAGCGTTATCCCGCCCACGCACAAAAAGCGTAGCGAGGATGACGAGGACTGAATCAATAAAAACAACCATTCAACAAGACGTCGAAGAGGTGGACACCATGACAAAAACCCGCATTCTCCCAGCGGCCGAAAACGCTCACCAATACCCCCTTCTGATCAAGCAACTCCTGCTGTCCGGTCCCCGATACAATCCGGACCAGGAAATCATCTATGCTAACCGAAGCAAATACACCTACACCGATCTTGTAGACCGCATCCATCGCCTGGCCAATGCTCTGACCGACGCCGGCGTAAAGGCCGGTGATACGGTGGCGGTGATGGACTGGGACACACCACGCTACCTGGAGTGCTTCTTCGCTATTCCCATGATCGGCGCCATCCTTCACACCGTTAACGTACGACTGTCGCCCGAGCAAATTGTCTACACCATGAATCATGCTGAAGACGACGTGGTGCTGGTGCACGATGACTTCCTGCCGATCATCGAAGGCGTCAAAGACGAAATCAAGACCGTCAAGACCTGGATTCAGCTGACCGACAGCGACTCCGCCAAGTCGACATCGGTCGACACGATCGGTGACTATGAAGCCTTGCTGGCCAAAGCCGACAACCAGTTCGATTTCCCGGACTTTGACGAGAACAGTGTTGCCACCACGTTTTACACCACTGGCACCACCGGCAACCCAAAGGGCGTGTACTTCAGCCATCGTCAACTGGTGCTGCACACCCTGGTAATGACCGGCACTGTGGCCTCGTTTGATGAGATGCCACTGCTGCGTTCATCGTCGGTGTACATGCCGCTGACTCCGATGTTCCACGTCCACGCCTGGGGCGTGCCCTACGCCGCTACCATGATGGGCATCAAGCAAGTCTACCCTGGCCGTTATGAGCCAGAACTGCTGGTCGACTTGCTGAAAGAACACAAAGTCACTTTCTCGCACTGCGTACCCACCATCATGCAGATGATGATGGCCACCGAATCCATCAAGACCGCCGACCTGACCAACTGGCACGTGCTGATCGGCGGTAGCGCATTGACCAAAGGCCTGTGTGATGCCGGCGCCAGGCTTGGCATCAAGATGTACACCGCCTACGGTATGTCTGAAACCTGTCCATTGCTAAGTGCGTCTCACCTCAAGCCGGAAGACATGGAACTGCCGCTGGAACAGCAGACCGCCATCCGGGTGAAAACCGGCATTGCCGCGCCGCTGGTCGAGCTGGAAATCGTCGACCCCGACGGCAATCCGGTGCCCCACGATGGTGAAGCCAAAGGCGAGGTAGTGGCTCGCTCGCCCTGGCTGACACAGAGTTATTTCAAAGAACCGCAAAAAGGCGAAGACCTGTGGCAGGGTGGCTGGCTGCATACCGGCGATGTCGCATCCATGGAGCCCGACAACACGCTGACCATCAAAGACCGCATCAAGGATGTGATCAAGACCGGTGGTGAATGGCTGTCGTCACTGGATCTGGAAAACCTGATCAGCCAGCATCCGGCCGTCGCCGGCGCCGCCGTGGTCGGTGTGCCGGACGAGAAATGGGGTGAGCGGCCTTACGCCCTGGTCACCCTGAAGCCCGGCGAAGACGTGTCGCTGAAAGATATCCAGCAGCACCTGAGCAAGTTCGTTGAGAGTGGCGACATCAACAAGTGGGCCATTCCCGAACAAATCGACTTTGTTGAGGACATTCCGAAGACCAGTGTTGGCAAGATCAACAAGAAACTGATTCGGGATCAGTTGAAAGACTGATAAACCCACAAACAAAAAAGCCGGCAGTTACTCCCAACTGCCGGCTTTTTTATGGCCATGAATTAAATCCCGGCAAACGCAAAATCCACCTCAGGCTTTCGCCCGTCAACGATGTCGGCCAACGCCGCCGCCGAGCCACAGGAGTGAGTCCAGCCCAACGTCCCGTGGCCAGTGTTCAGGTACAGATTGGTGAAATGGCTTTTACCAATATAAGGCACATTGGACGGCGTGGTCGGCCGCAGTCCGGTCCAGAACTCCGCCTTATCCCACTCGCCAGCCTCTGGCATGATCTCGGCCGCTCGGCGAACGATTGCGCGGCATCGGGTGTAGTTCAGATCGCGGCTGTAGCCGTTCAGTTCAGCAGTTCCCGCCACGCGCATCCGGTCGCCCAGCCTTGAATACACCAGCTTGTATTCATCGTCCGTCAGGCTGACGTTGAAAGCAGCCTCCTGGCTCTTGACCGGCACCGTGATCGAGTAGCCCTTGGCCGGGTAGATATTCAGGAACAAGCCTAGCCTTCGGGCCAGCACAGCACTGAAACTCCCAAGGCTCAGAACATAACTGTCGGCTCTCAGAGTTTGATGCCGGCCTTCCCTGAGCACCTGAACACCCAGTATGCGATCGCCGACCCGGTCGAAATCCAGCACCTCTGTGCCATACAGGAACTCCACCCCCGCCTCCTCACAGCGACGGGCAAGGGCCTGGGTGAACTTTCTGGCATCACCGCTCTCGTCGTCAGCCGTGAAGGTTGCCCCGGCAATACGACGGCGTATCGGGGCCAGCGCGGGCTCCAGCTCTACCGCGCGCTCGGCGTCAATCACCTGCCGGTCACAACCCAGATCCCGCATGATGCGGGCTGGCTCCAGAGCCGCATCAAACTCTTCAGGATTGGTATAAAAATGCAGAATGCCTTTTTCCAGATGGTCGTAATCCAGATTGGCTTCTTTACGCAACGCCTGTAAACGGGATCGGCTGTAAGTGCCAAGGTTGACCATCTGGCGAATATTGTAGGCGGCTTTCGCAGAGGTGCACTGAGTCAGAAACGACAGTGCCCACCGCCACTGGTACAAGTCGAGCCGTGGACGGAACAACAGCGGCGCATCGGGCCGAAACAGCCACTTCATGACTTTCAGTGGGGCCGACGGATTGGCCCAGGGCTCCGCATGAGACACCGAAACCTGACCACCGTTGGCATAACTGGTCTCCAGACCCGACAAGCTCTGGCGATCAACGACGGTAACCTGGTGACCCTGTGCCTGAAGATACCAGGCCGTAGTCACACCAACGACCCCAGCCCCCAGTACCAGTACCTGCATGCCTCACTCCCCTCGAGAATCTACGGTTGATCGAACGTCAGCCACCCGCCCGTTTGACGGTCCATCCTTTCTGCTGGAGCAGAGGCACCAGAATATCCCGCTGATCGCCCTGAATCTCCACCACGCCGTCTTTTACTGTACCACCTGTGCCGCATTTGGCTTTTAGCACTTTGGTGTAGGCCTTCAGTTCGTTGTCATCCAGCGGTATGCCTGTAATCAGCGTAACGCCTTTGCCTTTTCGGCCCTTGGTCTCACGGCTTACCCTCACCACGCCATCGCCGGCCGGCCGGGCTGGTTGCCCGCAGACGCAGTCGGCAACCGGATGACGGCATTCTGGACACATGCGGCCCTGCTCTGTAGAAAAAACCAGACCGCCTTCTCGCTTCTTCATACCCATCAATGAAATCCTGTCTGGTGATCAGTTCAGGCCCGGAGGGTATTTCGAAAACATCTCGGAGACAACCTCATCAATCAGCTTGCGACGGGTTTCCGGAGACTGGTTTTCGTTCAGATAGCGCCGACTGGCCGCACGCCAGATAACCTCAGAATTTCGACGGTCCGCCAACTCGATCACCAGTTTGCCCTCGGTAATTTCTCTGACCGGTGGCGGTGCAGACACCCCCCAACCCAAATTACCGCGACCAAAACCGAAGCCGAGACCAACGCCCACCTGCTCCAACCGCTCCTCTGGCATTATCTGCCAGCTGATCAACAGGTCTGCCTCGGTATCTGTTGTTTGTTTCAGAGCCTTACGGTTGAGTTCACGTTCTATTGCCGTGCGAACCCTGGCATCGTCCAGCGAGGTCACCCTGCTTTCTTGTTGAGAGGGCGCATAAGCCCAACTGGTGTAATTGCCGAAGACCGTCGCAGAGTTGTAATCCGTGACCACGTTGCTGGCACACCCCGCCAAAACGGCGACCATGACAGCGGTAAGCAGAATACGCATAGGTTTTCTCCCACAAGGTAGGTTCTTGTTTTCAGTATACGCCCAGCAACGAGAGTTCGGCTCGCCCCTTAGGTCAGATTTCAAAACGGTAATCCAGCTTCTGGGCATCACAAAACGCAGCAAATTCACTTTGCCTGGTTTCTGGCAACGAAACCAAGGCCTCTACCCGGGCACTGTAATCAATTGAGTCGACGATGCCTTCGTGCCCCTCACACCAGTGCCTCAGGGGCTGCTCATCAGCAAAATCAAGCCCTATCCGGGCCTGCAGCCGAGCCTGCTGTATCACACGCGACACTTCAGAAAGCACACTCTCGGCGGCACCGGCATAAGCACGCACCAAACCACCCGCGCCCAGCTTGATACCGCCGAAATAGCGAATCACGATCACCAGCACGTCGCCCATATCCTTATGCTGAATAACATTCAAAATGGGTTTGCCAGCGGTACCTGAGGGCTCACCATCGTCATTCGTCGCGGCCTCTGCCGCCGAACCCGGCCGGCCAATCTGGTAGCCCCAGCACACATGGCGAGCGTCCGGGTAATCCTTGTGCGCCTCGGCCACGCGCTCCCGCACTTCATCACGACTTCCGACCGGGTATACCCGGGCGATAAAACGGCTCTTCTTCACTTCCGTTTCTCGCTCAAGGTATCCTGCAGGGATCGGGTAATCTTTGTTCATGAGGCACCCTATGACATCCGACGACAATGACAACCAAAAGCCCGGCACCGCCAGTCCGGCAAAAATCCGAAAAGCCGCCTGCGGCATTCGCTATGATGACGACGAATTACAGGAAGGCATCGATTTTTCATCCGCCGTTCATCTTAAACCGGATGACGAGGAGGCCGAGACAAAGCACCCCACGCCGCCCGCAAAAAAAACATCAATCGCCGATAAAAATCGGTAACTGGATGGTGACCTGCAATCCGCCGTCCGGCCGATTGCCCGCCACAATAGTGCCATCGTGTGCATTAACGATGTCGCGGGCAATGGCCAGACCAAGCCCCCAGCCTTTACCACCTCTGGACTTGTCCGCACGAAAGAACGGCTCGAACAGGTGCGACAACAGGTCATCCGGTGCTCCCGGACCTTCATCTGCCACAACCACCTCAATGCGCTCCGCAACCGTCGACAGCGACACCTTGATGGCTTTCCCCGGCGGGGTGTGGTCCAGGGCATTCTGCAACACGTTGTCGAAGGCGCGCTGTAACAGGCCGGCATCGCCCAAGACCGAAATGGCCCTTGTGTCATCGGCCGCGACCAGGTTGCAGTCGACCCCCCGATGCTCGGCGTAGTCGGCTGCGTCACCCAGTACCCGATTAATCAGCACCAGTGGTTTAACCGGCTCTCGTCCGATAGAACCGCCGTTCTCGGAAACCCGATACAGCGTCAGAATCTGACCTGTCATGGTTTCCAGCCGTTCGTTCTGGCGCAGGATACTGTCCATCAGTGCCCTGTCGGCACCCGCGTCGCTGGCCAGCTCAATCGCCACCCGCTGCCGGGCCAGCGGCGTTCTCAAATCATGGGAGATATCCCGTAGCAGATGGTTCTGCCGATCCAGCAACTGGCACAAACGATCCGTCATGGCGTTGAAGGCAGTGGCCAGCTGTCCCACCTCATCGCGACGACGAGCAATACGGTTGGTTACTCGCAAGCCGGTGTCACCCTCGGCAATAGCACGGGCGGTGCCTTCCATGTGCCGGAGCGGGCGGGAAACCAGTCGGGCGATCCACCAACACGCCAGGGAGATCAGAATAAACGCCAGGCCGAATTCGACAAATCGGAACAAACGGGGGTCCAGCCACCCCTCTCCGCCCATTCGCGGCCACGCCACTAGCTGAAAGCCTTCATCAAGATCAATCACGGCCGGTTTGTTGGGATACCAGCCGGACTGGATACGCTCGCGAATATTGCGGGGCAGGCGGTGATGCCCTCGCTCTTTCTCGATGAGCATCAAGTGCAGCTGAAGTCGCTCCCCTTCCGTCCGAAGAAATCGCCACATTTCGCCGCGGTTGTCCTGAATGCGCAGATCCAGCGCCTCCCGAGCGACTTCGTGCAAGCCTACCTGGCGTTCAATGGCCTGACGCTCCCGGTCAAGCAAATAACGGGTTGCCAGATTACTGGCAACCACGGTGATTGCCATTGCCAGCCAGATCGACAGAAAAATACGCCAGAACAAGGGGAACATGAATCGTTTCATACCGCCGGCACCCGGTAACTGTAGCCCAGGCCGCGGACTGTCTCTATTCTGGGCGGGTCATCATTACCCAGTTTTTTGCGAAGATTGCTGATGTGCATATCCAGGGTTCGGTCATACGCCTCGAGCCTTCTCCCCAAAGCCCACTGCATCAAATCGGTCTTGCGCACCACACTGCCGGCATGGGCCAGCAATACCTGCAGCACTTCGTATTCGGTGGCGGTCAACTCGAGCGGCGCGTCGCTCTGGTAGATCCGCCGCTGCCCGGGCTCAACCCGAAGATCACCATAGATACGGCTACCATCTACGTCCGTCCTCTGGTCCCAGGCAATTCTGCGCAATAAAGCCTGTAGCCGCGCAACCAGCTCGCGGGGATTACAGGGCTTGGGAATGTAGTCGTCAGCGCCCACTTCAAAGCCTACAATCCGGTCGGTCTCATCACCGCGGGCGGTCAGCAAAATCACCGGCAGATGGGTCTGGCTCCTGAGCTCACGCAGTACATCCAGACCGTTGATGTCGGGCAACATGATATCCAGAACCACAATGTCGCAATCCTGCCCCAACGCCAGCGCCAGACCATCCTGACCGTTGGCCGCTTCGCGCACAGTGAAGCCCTGGTTGGTGAGGTATCTGGCCAGCAGCTCTCTCAGCTCGTCGTCATCCTCAATCAACAATACCCGGTTCTGCATAGTCTTCTCTCATCCGTTGTCCGGCCACAGTCTAGCATGGTCAGTAACCTGTTCTGAGCCCACTACTTTTTTCTTTACCGAACCTTTACACCGAGCTGACACCATCTGACGGGGCTCCGGCTTAAGATGATCATCTATGGATAACGCCTGACAGGCAAAACAAACCCACGAGGTAACCACCATGAAAGCAAAAACATCTTTATTCACCGCCGGTGTGCTGATGGCTGCTATGTTTGCTGCGAGCCCTGCTGCAATGGCTGATCATCACGGCAAGAAGCACTCGCACAGCAAGGCAGACAAACAGGAAATGTGTGAAAACATGCGCGAGGGCAAAGGCCGCCACAACCACGAAGAGCGCCGCGCCGAGATGGAGCAGCACCGGGCTGACATGGCCGATCGCCTGCAACTGAGTGAAGAGCAACGCGAAATTTGGAATGAGATCCACTAGGAACGCCAGCAAAAGTATCAGGAACGCATGGGCAAGTGGCAGCAGAAGATGGAAAAGCACTGCGCTGACATCGAGAAGTGATCACAAGGCGGGTTCTGTCGTATGGTATGAAGATCGCTAACAGAGTCTGAATACCACCATGGCAGAACCCGCTTCATCCGAGATTACCCTGGAAACCTGTGCCAGCATTGCCGATATTCCCCAACAGGACTGGCAACGACTGGCCGGTTGCAGCCATCCTTTCCTGCGTTATGAGTTCTTTCAGGCTCTGGAAAGCTCGGGCTGCACGGTCCCGGAAACAGGCTGGACGCCCAGCCATCTGATTATCCGGATAAACGGCGAAATCTGTGGCCTGGCACCTGCCTTCCTGAAAACCCATTCCATGGGTGAATATGTGTTCGACTGGGGTTGGGCTGACGCTTACCAGCGCCACGGCCTGCCCTACTATCCCAAACTCCTGATAGCCATACCGTTTACCCCTTCTCAGGGTTCCAGGTTGCTGCTCAGCGATGCGCTTAGAGCGCAGTTAACACCTCAGATACTCGACGACCTGCTGACCCGACTGACAACACAGCTCGGTGCTCACTCCTGGCATTTGCTGTTCCCGAACAAGGCGGATCAGGCGCTGCTGCATCATGACCAGGAATTGCACCGCATCGGCTGCCAGTTCCACTGGCACAATCGGGACTACCAGAGTTTTGATGATTTCCTCGGTGAGCTCACCTCTCGCAAACGGAAATCCATTCGCAAAGAACGGCGCCAGGTCGCAGACCAGGGCATCGGTTTTCGCCGCGTTCACGGGCGGGACATCTCAGATCAGGCACTGTCCGCCTTTTACGTTTTTTACCAAGCCACGTATCTGAAACGAGGCCAATCGCCCTACCTGAACAAACAATTCTTCGAACAGCTCAGAGAAGCCATGCCGGAGCATCTGCATCTGATTTTAGCGGTGCAAGAAGGCGAGATAATAGCCGGAGCACTGTTCCTGGCCGGTGAAGACACGCTCTACGGCCGTTACTGGGGCTGCCTGGAAGAATACAACCACCTGCATTTTGAAACCTGTTACTACCAGGGCATCGAACTTGCACTGACACTCGGCCTCCAGCACTTTGACGCCGGCGCACAGGGCGAGCACAAACTGGTGCGAGGGTTCGAGCCCGTGCTGACACATTCCTGGCACGGTATTCTGCACCCGGGGTTCAGAGAGGCGATTGCCGACTTTACCCGGGAAGAAGCAGACCATGTGGCAGGTTATTTCGAGGATGCCGAGGCGGCGTTGCCATTCCGACAGCAAGAGCAGGATTAAGCTCTATACTGAAACACCGGAACAGGAATTCGACGGAGGTCGAACGCCATGGATACAGGCCAGCTTTGGAATCTATTGTCATCAGACAACCGGCCGCTTCTGATCGCGGCCGGTGCGCTACTGTTTGCCCTGATCGCCATCGCGCTCAGCACGGGCTCCCGTCGGCGATACCAGGAGCAGATCGCAACCTTGCGGGAGCGTTCAGACACGCTTTGGCGCGAGGTGGACGACATACGGGTGGCGCAGTTCAACCACGCAGGCGACTCAGCGGCTCCGGCACACAGCTCTTCACCGTTGGACGACGCCCGCTATCGAACTGAAAAAGAGGCCTATGACAAAATCTGGCCCCAGATTTGGCATCTGCACGATCGCCTCGGCATATTCCTGAGGGCAGTCGAGGCCGGCGAGGCGTCAGGCGAATTACGACTGGAAGCGCGGCACGCCGCCCTGGAAGCCCGGAGCCTGCTCAATCGCAACCGGCCGTTCTGCAGTGAAGTCGTCGAAGGACTTTGCACCCGACTCATTGATACCGAAATCAAGGCGCACCTGGCTGCCTGCCAGCACCTGGACCTGCTCAAAGATGTCTCTAATGCCTCGTCCAGCCATGACCGGCGGGTACTGCAAGACAAATGCCACAGCCTGCACGAAGGCGACGCACGAGATCTGATCAATCAATTGGCATCGTCCATCCGCCAGCGAACGATTTGAAGCTCATAGGGATGTACCCGGCACAACGTGCTCGAATTCCGGGTGATCCGGAACATACCTGCGGGGGTAGAGTCACTGTAGTCTCCTCAGTACGGACACGGCCTATGACACGATTATTGAAGTACACCGGCTGGTTTGTGAGCGCGCTATTGCTGCTGCTATCGGGTCCAATTCTGCTGGCCGCGAACGGTGCCCAACCAGAACGTAACAGCTGGCAAACCGCGACCCGGGAAAGCGCGGGTATCGCGCCCGACCCGGCGCAGGTTCACGAGGCGATCGTGCAGGTATACGGCGCCCGCGCCTGGAGCTGGCGCGGTTATTTCGCGGTACACACCTGGGTGGCCACCAAGGAAGAAGGGGCCGATCAGTATCAGGTGCACGAGGTGATTGGCTGGCGCCAACACGTGGTCAGCTCCCGCCCGGACGATCCCGACCGGCATTGGTTCGGTGCCCGGCCCGAATTGTATGCGGATATACGGGGCGAGCAAGCGAAGGCCCTGATCCCCGACATTTACACGGCTGTGGCCTCCTACCCATATGCAACAGAGTACGAAGCCTGGCCGGGCCCCAACAGCAACACCTTTGTGGCCTGGGTCATTCGTGAAACGCCAGATTTAAACGTGGCACTACCCAACCATGCCATCGGCAAAGATTATCTGGGCAATCGAGTAGGTGCTTCAACGCCTGGCGGCGCTGGCTATCAGCTCTCGCTCGGCGGTTATTTCGGTGTATTGGCTGGGGTGCGGGAGGGCCTGGAGGTGAACATCCTGGGCCTGTCACTGGGCGTTAACCCTCTGGCCCTTGGCATCAAGTTGCCCGGTCTGGGCGAACTGGCGTTGCGGAATACTAATCCGATGCCGGGATCCACTCCGTAGGTTCGGGAGAACCGGTCGGGTGGGCCTTCCCAAAAATGTGCGTAGCCATGGATGGCGGAGCCAAGCGTACACGGACGTATTCACAGCGTTTTTTGGGAAGGCCCACCCGACCGGTTCAGACTCCCAAGCTGCATAATCAGAGCTTAGCGAATTCCAGGTAACGACTGGCCGCCTGTTTCTTTTCATCCTGGCTGTTCAGCAGGTGCTGACGTAACCGGTCGATAATATTGAGATAGTCATCCAGCGGGGATTTCTTCTTACCCTGCTCTTTTGACGCTTCAATGAATTCCTGTTGTTTTTCGCGGATCTCGTTCAACTTTTCCAAGGCCTTTTGCATGGCCTCAATGCGGGCATCTACCGGACCGGCATCGTCAGAATTACCATTGGAGCCTGAATTACTGTTCGAGTTGCCATTACCTCCGCCATTGTCGCCGCGAAAACCGAGCGAGGTCGCTTCCGCTGGAGCCTTCTCCGTATTCTGTTCAGCCAGGTCCAGTTCTTCCAGTGTGCGGACTTCACCATCGGTCGTCAGGTAAATGCCGGACGCCTTGATCTGGCCAAGCGGCACGCCTTGCGGGTTGGTCAGGGTGAAGCGGTCATCGGCACTGCCGACATACAGCGCCCGCACGCCCACCTCATCCAGCGACCGCAAGGCACCGCCGCCGTCAGCGGTCTGTACCCATACCGACAGGGATTTGAACACCTCGTCGTTGGCGTCTATCCAGCGGTTGCCGTCGTCATCGAAGCTGGCCAACTCACCGAAACCGGAGCCGGATTGAGGGCCGAACAATTCGGAGCCGTCGTCCACTTTGCCATTGCCGTTGCGATCGAACACCAGGTAGCCACTGCCCGCACCCAGGCTGGCAAACTGACTGGTCTGGCCGTCGCCGTTCATATCAAATTCAAACAGGGTATCCGTCAACCGCGCGGTGGAAGCGCCGAAGTTGATCACCAGTGGATCGGTCAGCGGGCGCTCCTGAATCTGTATCAGCTCGGAGTATTCATAGGTTCTAGACTGGGACTGACGCAGCGACAGGGTGAAATCGATGGTTTCGCCGTTCTGCAAACTGATGCTGCCGGTGGAGGCAAAGCTGCGGCTTTCACTTTCCGAATAGAACATGTACTTGCCGGCGGTGACCGACAAGCTGCCCTGAGATTCGCCCACGGCGTCGCCACCCAGTGCAGCACGGCTGACAGTCAGGGCTTGCTGGCCCAAGAGAAACAAGTCGGCGGATTTTTCGATCAGTTCGGCGCTGGTAAAGGTGGCGGTGCGGTTATCGCCGTTGACCTGGCTTGCGCTGCTGAACGCCATTTGTTCCTGACTGCTATAGCGATACGCCGCCTGCCGGAACAGAGACAATTCAGTAGCCCCAGCCTGCAGTCCCTGCTGAGGCAAGCCGCCATTTTGCTGGGTGATGCGCAGCTGGGTGCTGTCCATCGCCGATACCTGGCGGGTACTGTTCTGAAACAGGGAAATCTGACTGGATGAAATCATGGTTTGGCGCCTCCACTAACCTTAAGGGGTTAACGGCAACAAACCGGAAAACTTGAGCGGTTTTTAATCAACCCCGAATCAAAACGTTACCCGAAATAACGCACCAGGGCGGCGGTCAGAAGACCGATAGCAATGGCCGGCAGCGGTTTTCGGATCACCAGCATCGACACACCGGTCGCGACCAGTGCCGCCAGCGCACCCAGATCACCGGAGACCGCCATGGGCACAATGATCGCAATCAGTACCGAGCTGGCCATAGTATTGATAAAGCTTTCGATCCGAGGGCTGATGCGCAGGAACGACATGATGAACACGCCACCAAAGCGGGTCATCAGAGTGGTCAACGTCATAATGGCAATCAGCCCGAGTACGCCCAGAGTCGTGGTTTCAATGGCCATGGTCGCCCTCCGCACGTGACTGTTTTTCCTGAGGCTTTGGTTCCAGCCAGAATAAACCGATTACGCCACCGGCAAGCGCACCCACGACCACATGCATGTTGGGCGGCAACCATTTCCAGGCCGCCAGCGAGGCTACACCGGCAACCAGCCAGGCCACCAGCACCCGCGGTGACTTCTTGCCGCCCAGCGCCATCGCAAACAGGAAGCAACCCAACACCATATCGAGACCCAAAGCCTTCGGATTCTGCAACAGACCGCCGAAATACACACCCAATGCTGTACCCACAATCCAGGCCAGCCAGAGCACCAGTCCGCCGCCCAGAATCACCTCAAGGTTGTGCCGGCCGTTCTGATAATCCTGGGCCGATACCGCCCAGTTGGCATCGGTCAGCAGCAACAGCAGTCCGTAACGCCGGCCTGTTGGCACGTCTTTCAGCATGGGGTAAAGCGAAGCACCCATCAGCAAGTGCCGGGAGTTGATGGCAAAAACCACCGCCATCATCGGCAGCACAGACACCTGCGCGCCCCACATATCAACTGCCGCAAACTGCGATGCACCCGCAAACACAGTGGTACTCATAAGAATGGCTTCAAGCGGCGACAGGCCCTTCTGGATCGCGGCCAAACCAAAGGCAGCACCAAACGCCACCACAAACAATGAGATGGGCAATAAGCGAAGAAACTCGAGGCGCACGTTGCGCGACTGAAACTGATATGGGTAGGCAGACATCCTTAGAACTTATGACGTAACGCACAAAAACGCGAATAGGTATTAACCGTGACCTGGCAATTTTTTATGCCGAAAGCTCAATTAGTTACATGAACTAGTCATGTTTATCGCCATATTGAGTCGTCGTTGATTGTTGACGCTAACGTAAACTTGATCTAGCTTGTTTTCTGTCCAGCCCCACAAGGGCATCCCGGCCAATCCTTCGGGACGGACACTGAAATCGAAACGCCGGCCAAAAGCCGGAACGACAAAAACAAGATGAGCCTACCGCCGAGATCCGGCCAGGTGGGAGAGGATTTCAAAATGTCTGATCTTTCACGCCCCCTAACAGGGCTGCGTCCTGTCAGCCTTGACGACGTCTGGGAAAAAGACACCGGCTCTGTCTACATGAACGGCAGCCAGGCTCTCGCAAGACTCCCGCTTCTCCAGGCCCAACTCGACCAACAGAACGGTCTGAACACCGCAGGATTTATTTCCGGTTACCGCGGTTCGCCCCTGGGTGGGTTCGACAAAGTCCTCTGGAAAGCCCGCGACTACCTCAGCAAAAAGAACATCCACTTCCTGCCTGGCGTAAACGAAGACCTCGGCGCCACCGCCGTCTGGGGCAGCCAGCAGGTGAATATTTTTGAAGGTGCCAAATACGACGGCGTGTTCGCACTCTGGTACGGCAAGGGCCCGGGCGTTGACCGCACCGGCGATGTGTTCAAACACGCCAACGCCGCTGGCACCTCCCATTTTGGTGGCGTGCTTGCGGTGGCCGGCGATGACCATGCCTGCAAATCGTCCACCCTGCCTCATCAAAGCGACTACGGCTTCATGGATGCTTCCATGCCGGTTCTAAACCCCGCCGGGATTCAGGACATTCTGGATATGGGCCTCTACGGGTGGGCCATGTCCCGCTTCAGCGGTTGCTGGATCGGTTTCAAGGCACTGGCCGAGAACATGGATTCGTCCATCTCAGCCAATCTCGACCTCAGCCGTATCAACATCCGCATTCCTCAACATTTCCAGCTGCCAGAGGGCGGCCTGAATTCCCGTTGGCCTGACAAACCCATGGCGCAGGAAGAGCGACTGCAACGGTACAAGCTGGAGGCGGCCAAAGCGTTCTGCCGCGCGAACCGGCTCGACCACACGGTACTCTATGCCCGCCAGCCGAGACTGGGCATTGTAACCACGGGCAAGGCTTATCTGGATGTGATCCAGGCATTGGCAGATCTTGGCCTGGGGCAGGATGAACGTGAAGAGATCGGACTGACCGTCTACAAGGTAGCGATGCCTTGGCCACTGGAGCCCGAGGGCATTTTCGAGTTTGCCGAAGGTCTGGACGAAATACTCGTGGTGGAAGAAAAACGCGGGCTGATCGAGGACCAGCTCAAAGCCCAGCTTTACAGCTGGCAAGACGCCAACCGCCCCAACGTGATTGGCAAACGTGACGAGCAAGGTGACGACCTGCTCCCCACGATCGCCGAGTTGACGCCGGCCATGGTCGCCCGCGCGATCGCATCACGACTGGACGGACGTTTTTGCAACGACACCCTGCAAAAGCGCCTGGATTTCCTGACCGAGAAAGAAAGCAGCCTGGCCAGCCCCCGGGAACGCCTGGAACGCACGCCGCACTTCTGCTCCGGCTGCCCCCACAACACCTCTACTCAGGTACCGGAGGGCAGTCGCGCCCTGGGCGGCATTGGCTGCCATTACATGGCCACCTGGATGGAGCGGGGCACCGACACGTTCACACAGATGGGCGGTGAAGGCGTCACCTGGCTGGGCCAGGCACCGTTCACGCACCAGAAACACGTGTTCCAGAATCTCGGCGACGGAACCTACTTTCATTCCGGTGTACTTGCGATTCGCGCCGCCATCGCTTCCGGCGCCAACATCACCTACAAAATTCTGTACAACGATGCCGTGGCCATGACCGGCGGCCAACCGGTAGACGGCACCCTCACCGTGCAACAAATCAGCCACCAGCTTTACGGAGAAGGCGTGCGGCGCATCGCCGTGGTCAGTGACGATATCGACAAGTACCCGTCCAGAGCCGACTTTGCCGACCGCACTACCTTTCACGATCGCGAAGATCTGGATGCCGTGCAACGGGAATTAAGGGACATCGAGGGCTGTTCGGTGATCATCTACGACCAGACCTGCGCCGCCGAGAAACGCCGCCGTCGCAAGCGCGGCACACTGGCCGACCCGGATCAGCGGGTGATGATCCACTCCGACGTGTGCGAAGGCTGTGGCGATTGCGGCATCCAGTCCAACTGTCTGTCGATCCTGCCCAAGGAAACCGACGCCGGCCGCAAGCGCACCATTGACCAGTCATCGTGCAACAAGGACTTCTCTTGCGTGCGCGGATTTTGCCCCAGTTTTGTCACCGTGAAAGGCGGCAAACTGAAGAAGCCGGCGGGTGTACGTGCGGATGTGGATTTCCCCGCCCTGCCTGAACCCACACCGGTGACCGGCAATAACCCTTACAGCATTCTGCTGACCGGCGTAGGCGGTACCGGGGTGGTGACCGTCAGTGCCCTGCTGGGCATGGCAGCGCACCTTGAAGGCAAAGGCGTATCGGTGCTCGATCAAGCGGGTCTCGCCCAGAAGTTTGGCGCAGTGGTCAGCCACATCCGGATCAGCGATCATCAGGAAAACATTCACGCCGTGCGCATTCCCGCTGGCGAAGCAGATCTGATGCTGGCGTTTGATCTGATGGTCGCCGCCACCGATGACGCGCTGGCCAAGCTGGATACCCGTGTATCCCGTGCCGTCGTCAACGCCGAGCCGTCCATGCCCGCGGCCTTCACCCGGGACCCGGACATTCAATTCCCCGGTGACTCCATGCAGCAGAGTGTGCGGGAAGCTTGCCGCACCGACGACAGCTGGTTCCTCGACGCCGGCGGCCTGGCCAAGGCTCTCATGGGTGACGGCATGGCGGTCAACCTGTTCACCGTGGGCTTTGCCTATCAAAAGGGCCTGCTGCCTTTGAGCGCTGAAGCCATCGAGCGGGCCATCGAACTGAACAACGTCTCCATCGACAAAAACAAACAGGCGTTTCTCTGGGGCCGACGCGCTGCCCACGATCTGGACAAGGTCAAAGCGCTGGCCTTTCCGAAACCCCAAGACGCCGGCGTGCAGACCGTTCAGGTAATGGAAACCGTCGATCAGCTGGTCGAACGCAACAAAGCGCACCTGACCGAGTATCAGAATGGAGCCCTGGCAAAACGCTACGAGAAACTGGTTCGCAATGCCGAGCAAACCATCATCACCCGGCTGGGCCGAGATCCGATGCTGCTGCGGGCCATCGCCGAAAACTACGCCAAAGTGCTGGCGTACAAAGACGAATACGAAGTGGCCCGCCTGTTCAGCAACGGCAGCTTGCGCAAGCAGCTTGAGGCAGAGTTTGAAGGTGAGGTGGAGCTGGAATTCAACCTTGCCCCACCACTACTGAGCCGCAGCAAAGACGGTGAACGCCCCAGAAAACTCAAATTCGGCCCCTGGATGGAAACCGCATTTGCGCTACTGGCAAAGGCCCGGAGCCTGCGGGGCACTCCGCTAGACCCCTTCGGTTACACCGCCGATCGCCGGCTGGAGCGCAAGATCATTCGGGAATACGAGGCGGATGTGGCTTTTCTGCTGAAACACCTGAACCAGGACCACGCCAACGCGGCCCGCAACCTCGCCACCCTGCCCGCGAAAATTCGTGGCTATGGCCCGGTGAAAGAGCACGCCTACCAGGCAAGCCGCAAGGAGCGCAGCCAACTGATTGAAGAGCTCGACCCGAATGCCCGGGCCCATCAACAGATCGCCAACGCCGCCGTCTGACCAAAACAACAAACAGCCACGGCCGGCCTCACAAGGGTAGCCGTGGCCATCGAAGAGAGGCAAAACGCCATGAACGTATTCAGCCATCCCGAGTTCGACAACCACGAACACCTGTCGTTTTTCTGTGATCCGGAAACCGGACTGAAGGCCATCGCCGCCATCCACAACACGTCCCGAGGCCCTGCTCTGGGCGGTTGCCGGATGTATCCTTATGCCTGCGACGAAGAAGCACTGCGCGATGTCTTGCGCCTCTCCCGGGGCATGACCTACAAATCCGCGCTCGCCAATCTCGACCTGGGCGGCGGCAAATCGGTGATCATCGGCGATCCCCGCAAAGACAAAACCAATGCTCTTATGCAAGCCATGGGCCGGCACCTCGAAAGCCTCGGCGGCCAATACATCGCCGCCGAGGACTCCGGCACCAGCGTGCCGGATCTCAAGGTGATGGGTCAGCACACCAGGCACGTAGCCGGCATTGCGGCCCGCCCCGGCTTTGACGGCAAACCCAGCAACGGCGACCCCTCCCCGGCCACCGCATACGGCACCTTTATTGGCCTGCAAGCTGCGGTTCAGCACAAGCTGGGCAGAAATGATCTCACCGGTCTGAAAGTCGCCATTCAGGGCATTGGCAACGTCGGCTTCCGGCTTGCCCAACATCTCAAAGACGCCGGAGCGGAGCTCTGGGTCTATGACATTCACGAAGACAACATGCGCCGGGCGATAGAGCAATTGGGCGCGAAACCGGCCGCCGCTGAGGACATCCTGTACCTGCCGGTCGATGTGGTCGCCCCCTGCGCCATGGGCGCGGTACTGGACGATGACAGCATCGCGCAGCTCAGGGCCACCATTGTCGCCGGAGCAGCCAACAACCTGTTAGCGCACCCAAGGCACGATGCCATGCTGCAGGAGCGCGGCATTCTCTATGCCCCGGACTTCGCCATCAACGCCGGGGGTATCATCGATGTGTTCTACGAGCGCACCGGGGCGACGCCTGAAACAGTGCGCGCCCATGTTGAACGCATTGGCGACACCCTGACCGAAATATTCAATCGTTCCGACAGGTCGGCCCGCCCGACCGGAGCCATCGCCAATGAGCTGGCCGAGGAACGGTTTCAAAGGCACACCGCAGGTGCCGGGCTGGCGCCTGAGCGGTTGGCATGCGCCGGGTAACCTGACCCCGGCGCGCCTTCCTGGGTAGCTGCAAACGTTTGCAGCTACCCCTTTTTCATTCCTGACAAAAACAAGTACCGCAGGAGATTGTCATGTCATCAGATTCAGCCACCTATTCAGGGGCACTTGAAGGCTCCAACGCCAAGCGCGGCCTCTGGTCGTCACGCCTTGCCTTTATCCTTGCCGCCACCGGCTCTGCCGTCGGCCTGGGCAATATCTGGAAGTTCCCTTACGTTACCGGCGAGAACGGCGGCGGAGCCTTTGTTCTGGTGTATCTGCTCTGCATCGCCATCGTTGGTATTCCCATCATGATGGCAGAGGTCATGATCGGCCGCCGCGGTGGCCGCAGCCCGGTTAACAGCCTGCGTCTGATTACTGAGCGCGACCGACTGAAACCAGCCTGGAAACTGGTAGGAGTGGTTGGTGTTCTGGCCGGCTTCCTGATCCTTTCGTTTTATTCGGTGATCGGCGGCTGGGCCATTTCCTATGTCGGTACCACCGCCAGCGGCCAACTCGCCGGCCAGTCTGCGGAGGCAGTTGGCGCCATATTCTCGGGACTGCTCAGCGATCCTGCCATTCTGCTAACCTGGCACACCCTGTTCATGGCACTGGTGATGGTCGTGGTTGCAAGGGGTGTGCGTTCCGGGCTGGAGCGGGCGGTCAGTATTCTGATGCCCGCATTGTTCGTTCTGCTGCTGATTGTGGTGGGCTACGCCATGACCACCGGGCACTTTGGCCAGGCCGCAGCCTTCCTGTTCCAGCCTGACTTCTCCAAACTCACCACGTCCGGCATTCTGGTCGCCCTCGGCCATGCGTTCTTCACTCTGAGCCTCGGCATGGCGGTGATGATGGCTTATGGTTCCTACTTGCCCAAAAACATCTCCATTGCCAAAACCTCCATCACCGTATCCGTCATCGACACCGGGGTTGCGCTGCTTGCGGGCCTCGCCATCTTCCCGATTGTCTTTGCCAATGGTCTCGAGCCAGGCGCAGGTCCCGGACTGATCTTCCAGACGCTGCCACTGGCCTTTGGCCAGATGCCCATGGGCACCCTGTTTGGCACATTGTTCTTTGTACTACTTATTTTTGCGGCGTGGACGTCAGGAATTTCGCTACTGGAGCCGATTGTGGAGTGGCTGGAAGAGCAAAAAGGCATGAACCGCGCCGTCAGCACCATCGCGGCCGGAGCCGTTTGCTGGGCCCTGGGCATTGCCTCGATCCTGTCCCTGAACCTGTGGGCTGATTTCGCTCCGCTGGGCTTCATACCCATGCTCGAGGGCAAGACCATCTTCGACCTGCTGGACTTCTTCACCGCCAACATCCTGCTACCTTTAGGCGGCTTACTGGTTGCCCTGTTCGCAGGCTGGGTGATGTCGCGCCAGGCAATGGAAAACGAACTGTCGCTGTCACCCGCCATGTTCAATCTGTGGTTCGTGACGGTGCGATTCGTTACCCCGGTGGCGGTCGCCGTGGTGTTTATCTACAACCTGCTGTAAGCACCTGGGAGTGGGCGTCCGTTGGCCGCCCACTCACTTTCAACCCCTTTCGGTTCACGTTTTTAACCCGGTTTTACAGTCGTGACCGAACTCTGTCCCTTTATAACCGGCCGAAACATCAGCCCATGCCGTAAAGTTGATCTTGTAGAACAATGAATCAAAGAGGTCAGACCATGTCAGCAGTAACCGCATCATTCCCCGTACGCCGTCAGGACTTCGGTTTTGAAGAGGTTCCACGGCACTGGGTCGACAGTGACCCGTTCATGACCCATCTCTTCAACGCCCTGTCAGCCTTGTTTCCTGACGGCGAGCGTTTTTTCGTAGACAGTGTGCGCGCAGTGCGCGATCAGGTCAGCGATCCGCAATTGCAGAAAGACATCAGCGCGTTCATCGGCCAGGAAGCCATGCACGCCAAAGAGCATGGCAACTTTAACGAAGGCGCGATCAATCAGGGTTTTGACATAAAGAAGTTGGAACGCTGGACTCGCGGTTTTCTGTCGGCGAAAAATCTGCCACTGCTCAACAACAAACGGGCACATTTGGCAGCCACCGTCGCCCTAGAGCACTTCACCGGCATCCTGTCTGCCCAGTTGCTCAAGCGTGAGGATCTGGTTAACGCCATCGATCCGTCCATGCGCACCCTGTGGGCTTGGCACTGCGTTGAAGAGAACGAACATAAAGCGGTGGCCTTCGACACCTATGAGACGCTCTATGACAAGAGCGTGGTCGACTATGCCATTCGTATGGGCACCATGGCACTGATCACCGCACTGATCATGGTGGCCATTCATTCCTTCATCGTGGAATTGATGCGCGAAGACAAGCAGTTACTCAACCTGCGTTCCTGGGCCAAAGGCCTGAATCGGGTGTGGGGACCTAAAGGCCTGTTCACCGCGATCATTCCGGAGTACCTGGATTATTTCAAGCCAGACTTCCACCCCTGGCAACACGACACCGAGTTCCTTCTACACAAATGGCGCAAGCAACTCGGCTTTTCCTGAGGCGTTCCGCTACCCCCCGATCTGCTTTGACCACCAAAACGAGGCCTTCAGGGTCTCGCTTTGGTGGTTTTTTATCTTCGAATCATCAGCCGGGCTTGCGGGCGACGTAAACCGTGTTGAACGATTCCTTGTTCTGAAACGGATTAAAGAAGGCAACAACGTGGCAGGCGACATCAATGAACACGTCGCGCAAGACGGTCATGAACTCTTCGTCTTCTCCTTCGTTCGACCACATGGCAAACACGCCACGAGGTTTGAGTTGCCGGGCCATCAGGGTAATATTTTCGATGCTGTAGAAGCTGGCGCTGGAGTCATGCAGCAGCGCGCGAGGTGAGTGGTCGATATCGAGCAGGATGGCGTCGAATTGCTTGCCGGGTGATTCGGGATCAAAGCCGCCGGTTTGCGGGTCGGCAACGGCGAGGTCAAAGAAACTGCCCTGGATGTAGCGGTTGCGGGGGTCGGCATTCAGTTCTTTACCCAGCGGCACGAGTTCTTGCTGGTGCCAGCCGATGACGGGCTGCAGGTATTCAACGACGAGCAGCTCACCCACGCGCTGGTGTTTGAGGGCCGCCACGGCCGTGTAACCGAGGCCCAGACCGCCCACGACAACGCTCAGGTTGTCGCCTTCGGTTTCCGCCAGCCCGAGGTCTGAGAGCGCCACTTCGGCGTCCACGAACATGCTGGACATGAGGAACTCTTCGCCCAGCTTCACTTCGTAGATGTCCCGGTCACCCAGCGCCGGAATCTTGCGGCGGCGCAGCGTGATTTCCCCAATCACCGAGGGCTGGCTGTCAATTTGTTCGAAAAGCAGTCCCATGTATATGACCCGTCTTTTTGGTCGACTTTGCGGGAACTTCGATACTCTAGAGTTCTTCGCATCCAGCCTTCTGGTCTATGCGGTCACGGTTGGGGAGGCTCTTTCAAAACACGCTCCTTCGGCCCATCCCTGGGGCGCTTGGGCTCCGCCATCCCTGGCTCCGCACAGTTTTGAAAGAGCCTCCCCAACCGTTCCTGTCCGCTACTCCACTGTCCGCCCGTGAAACTAGCCCTTGAGGCAAGCGGTCAGGATACTCCTCATCTTCTCGGCACCAAGCTCGTTCATTAAAGCGATATTGCGATCCGGGATCCCATCAACATCAGGATGACTAGCAATCGCCGCCTCCAGACTCGCTTCCCGCAACAAGTGCAGCATAGGGTACGGGGAACGATTGGTGTAATTCTCCGCCGCCCCCGGCTCGGTCTCGGCGAACTGGTAGTCCGGGTGAAAACTGGCGACCTGATAAATCCCTTCCAGCTCCAGATACGCCACCAAGCCATCGGCGGTGTCCAGGAATTCGTTGTAGGCACCAAAGTTCTGCAACACCCCCGGATGAATCAGCAGCGTGGTCTCGATCTCCGGCTCGTCTTCCAAGCGCTGCAACTCGGCATGCAGGACTTTCAGTAGATCGCCTTCGTTCGCTGCATCAGTCACCACAAAACGAACCCGGTCTCTGACCAGCTCCCGCTTGGCAAAGGGGCAAAGGTTGTAGCCAACCACAACGTCTTCAACCCATTTACGGGTAGAGTTAACAATCTGAGCGTCCGTCACAATAATTGCCTTTAATGCGTTCTGAATACTGCTCCACAATCGAAGCGTGGGTGTGGGTTGGACCTTCCAAAACTGTGCGCAGCCATGGATGGCGGAGCTCAAGCGTCACATGGGCTTAGCCGAGCGCTTATGAAGCGAAGCTTCATGCGACAGCTGAGCGACCGCAATCTGTGATTGCGGGCCGGACCCCGAAGGGGGGCCGAAGGAGCGTGTTTTGGAAGGCCCAACCCACACCCGCGCCGGCACCACACTCGAACAATCGAGCCACAAATAAAGCTCAGAAGTAACCCTGACTCCGAAGGTAATCATCGTAAGTACCGCTAAAATCAGTAATCCCGTCAGACTTCAACTCGATGATCCGCGTCGCCAGCGAAGAAACAAACTCCCGGTCATGGCTGACGAAAATCAGCGTACCCGGATAATTCTCCAGCGCCAGATTCAACGCCTCGATGGACTCCATATCCAGGTGGTTGGTGGGCTCATCCATCAGCATCACGTTTGGCTTCTGCAAAATCAGCTTGCCGAACAGCATCCGCCCCTGCTCACCACCGGAAATCACCCGCACCGATTTACCAATATCGTCGCCAGAGAACAACATCCGCCCCAGGGTGCCGCGCACCAGTTGCTCGCCGCCTTTGGTCCACTGCGCCATCCACTCAGACAACGTATCGTCCCGGGCAAAGTCGGCAGTGTGGTCCTGAGCGAAGTAACCGACCTGCGCGCTGTCGGTCCACTTGACCTCGCCACTGTCCGGCTCGTAAGCACCCGCCAAACACTGTAGCAACGTGGTTTTACCAATACCGTTGGGGCCAATGATAGCCACGCGTTCGCCGGACTCAATCTGCAAGTTCAGATTCTTGAACAGCGGGCCGTCTTCAAAGCCTTTGGTCAGGCCATTCAGGGTGACGGCCTGGCGGTGGAGTTTCTTTTCCTGCTCAAAACGGATGAACGGGCTTACCCGGCTGGACGGCTTGACGTCTTCCAGCTGTATTTTGTCGATCTGCTTGGCCCGGGAAGTAGCCTGCTTGGCCTTGGATGCGTTGGCGGAGAATCGGCTGACAAACTGCTGCAGCTCGGCAATCTGGGCCTTCTTTTTGGCGTTGTCCGATAGCATGCGCTCGCGGGCCTGGGTGGCCGCGGTCATGTATTCGTCGTAGTTGCCCGGGAACAGGCGCAGCTCGCCGTAATCCAGGTCCGCCATGTGGGTGCACACGCTGTTCAGGAAGTGGCGGTCGTGAGAGATGATGATCATGGTGCTGTTACGGGCAACCAGTATCGTTTCCAGCCAACGGATGGTGTTGATGTCCAGGTGGTTGGTGGGCTCATCCAGCAGCAGTACGTCCGGGTCTGAAAACAGAGCTTGTGCCAGCAGCACCCGCAGCTTCCAGCCCGGGGCCAGTGCGCTCATCGGGCCGTTGTGCTGCTCCAGTGGAATATCCAGGCCGAGCAGCAGTTCGCCGGCACGGGATTCGGCGGTGTAGCCGTCCATCTCGGCAAATTCCACTTCCAAGTCCGCCACCGCCATGCCATCTTCTTCGCTCATTTCTGGCAGGGAATAGATGCGGTCTCGCTCTTTTTTCACTCGCGACAGTTCTTCATGACCCATGATCACGGTATCAATCACCGTGCAATCTTCATATGCGAACTGGTCCTGGCGCAGTTTACCCAGGCGAACGTTCGGCTCAAGCATAACCTGACCGGCCGAGGGTTCGAGATCGCCGCCCAGGATTTTCATAAGCGTGGATTTTCCGCAGCCGTTTGCTCCGATCAAGCCGTAACGGTTGCCGTTGCCGAACTTGGCAGACACGTTTTCAAACAGGGGCTTGGCCCCGAATTGCATGGTGATGTTGGCGGTAGAAATCAAGAAAAGAACCTATCAGCGTGAGGGCCGGCACAGAGCCGGCAAAAGAAAGCCGGCATTGTACAGGTTTACTCCCGGGACTGTGAGGCCGCAGAAACACGGATAAAAAGCGCTTGCCTCCAGCCGGCGGTGCGGGCAGCATTCTGTTCTGAGAATCCCATCCATCCAGCAACAGGACAATGATCATGGCACAAGCAACTGCACGCCACATTCTGGTAGACAGCGAAGCGAAATGTGAAGAACTGAAAAAGGCCATTGAAGGTGGCCAGGATTTCGCAGAAGCGGCCAAGCAGCATTCTTCTTGCCCGTCTGGCCGTAACGGCGGCGACCTGGGCTCTTTTGGACCGGGCCAGATGGTTCCCGAGTTCGACAAGGCGGTATTCAGCGGTGAACTGAACACCGTTATGGGTCCGATCAAGACTCAGTTTGGTTATCACCTGCTGGAAGTTACTTCCCGCAGCTGAGGAAAGCCCGCCGTCTGCAGGGCCAGAACCTGCAGACGGCACGGTCATTGAGCGTTCCCTGCCAGTCACATCCCCCTCAAATCGGGTTTTCTTCCAGCAGTTACACTGCCTGCTTCCGGACCTTGAACAAAAAGGCATAGCCGACCGGCACAAATACCAGGGTAAGCACCGCAGAAAGTCCCAGTCCGACCATGATCGCAATCGCCATGGGTGCCCAGAATGGTCCGGATAATGCCAGCGGCAAGAGACCCAGTACCGTCGTCAGCGTGGTCAGAACAATAGGCCGGACCCTGCTGACCGCAGCCGCCACCAGCGCATTGTAATAATCCTGCTGCCGTTGCTGCTCAAGTTCTATCTGCTCGATCATGACCACGGCATTCCGGATAATCATCCCGGACAGGCTCATCGTCCCCAACAGCGCCATAAAACCGAAGGGTTGGTTGAACAACAGCAAGCCTGCCGTTACTCCAATTACACCCAGCGGCACGGTCATCATGACCAACAGGGTTTTTCGGTAGCTGTTGAACTGGAACATCAGAACCAGAATCATCAAACCCAGCACCACCGGTACCGGCGCCAGCACACCTGCCCTGGCTTCAGCGGCCTGCGCCACTTCACCATCCCAATAGGTACGATAACCCGCCGGCATCTCAAACCCGGCGATGGCATCGTCGATGCGACCCTGAACGTTCGCTGCGGTTTGGTCCGGATGCAGGTCTGCCTGCAGAGTAATGGCCCGCTCACGATCGTGGCGCCAGATCATGCCTGGCCCCCACTCGAGGTTGACGGTCGCCATTTGCGCCAGAGGCACCGGCGTTCTGCCCTCATCTGGCCAGACAACCATGGTTTCAATGCGGGAGGGGTCGGCCCGCTCACTCAATGGGAATCGCCAGATAATCGGAATACGTTTGTCATCCTCGTGGTACAGGCCGATCGCTTGCCCAGCGAACGCCGTGTTCAAAGCCTCATTGATCGCCGTTGACGAAACACCACTGCGCCGAGCCCGGTCCTGATCCACTTCAACGGTAATCCGTGGTCGCGCTTGCCGCCAGTCGTCCCGCAAATCGGCCACGCCAGGAGTCGCAGCCATAATCGCGCCCAACTCTGAAGCAAGGTCTCGAAGCTTCTGCTGATCAGGCCCGGTTACCCTCAGTTGTAACGGGAAACGAACCGGCTCCCCAAGCTGCATGGCACGCACTCGTGGCTGAGCGTCGGGAAACGCAGAGCGCAGCTGGACTGCAACTGCCTGCATGGTGTCCTCCAGCCGGTCGACTGAATCCAGGTTGACCAGGATCTGTCCAAATGCCGGGTTCGCCGGTTCGGGAATCATGGGCAGGTAGAACCGAGGAGCGCCTTCACCAATAAACGAAGTAATGTTGCTGACGCCCGGTTGGTCGAGCAAAAAGATCTCGATCTCCGACATGTCGTTCGCGGTTTGCTCTATCCGGCTCCCTTCCGGCAACCAGTAATCAACCAGAAACTGCGCTCGCTGGGCCGGCGGGAAAAATATCTGAGGAATCAGAGTGAACGCCAGCATCGCCGCCAGAAAGGCTCCACCAATAACCGTCAGCGTAACCCCTTTGTAAGCCAGAACCCGGTGATAAGCTCGCTCACAAAACCCATAGAAACGCGCCCGGACACCGTCGCTGTCGCCCGAGTCTGCGCCGGCCTTTAGGTAACGGTGGGCAAGCAGAGGCGTAAACGTCATCGCCAGAATCCATGAAATCAACAAACTGGCCGCCACCACCCAGAACAGTGACCGGGTAAATTCACCGGTCGTCGTTTGTGTCAGTACAATCGGAGAAAATGCCAGTATTGCGATCAATGTTGCCGACAGCAGGGGCCAAAAGGTTTCAGCGACCGACTGGGTAATAGCCTCGAGCCGGTCGACTCCCTGGCGCATCCGGGTCTGAATGAGCTCAGAAACAACAATCGCGTTATCAACCAACATGCCCAGGACAATCACCAGCGCGCCCAGTGAAACCCGGTGCAGATCGATGTTCATCAGGAACATGCACACAAACGTTGCCATGATTGTCATAGGCACACCGACACTGACAATCAACCCGGTCCGGAACCCCAGGGACAGCATCAAAACCCCGATCACGATCATCACAGCAGTCACCAGGCTGGTAACAAACTCTCCAATAGCCTGTTCTACCTGGTTCGCCTGGAGTGCTATGGCACCGACTTCCACACCTACCGGCAATTGCTCTTCCAGCTGACCAAGGGTCGACTGAATCCGTTCATTCAAGTCAACGATATTGGCGCCGGCAACAGGGACAACCCCCAGTGAAAGCGCTGCCTGACCATTAAACCGCAACATGGCTTCGGGCGGCTCTGCGTAACCACGATGCACCTCAGCAAAGTCAGACACCCGAATTAACTGGCCGGATCTCGGGCTACGAATCGCCAATTCAGCCAGCTCCTCTACCGACTGCAACACGCCCGTTGCGTATATACCCAGCCGCCGGGGCCCCAAATCCACCATGCCACCCGGTGCTACCACGTTTTGCCGCTGCAGAGCGGCAACCACAAGATTCGGCGTTAATCCTAGTTCGGCGATCTTGGCGCGACTGGTTTCGAGAAACACACGCTCACCCTGGTCTCCGAATATTTCAACTTTACCGACCTGATCAACCCTGAGCAGCTCCTGCCTCAGAAAATCAGTAATGTCGCTGAGTTCGGCATAGCTATAGCCGTCTCCGGTTACAGACAGCAGAGAACTGTAGACGTCACCGAACTCGTCATTCACAAGCGGGCCGCGAACCGTACCCGGCAGTTCAGCCGACGCCCGGAAGACCTTCTTCCGAAGCTCATCCCATATCTGCCTGAGCTGCTCACCGCCGTATTGCTCACCAACATGAACGTAGATGACAGACACGCCTTCCCGACTGAAAGACTCCAGCTCATCCAGCTCACCGAGTTGCTGAATCTCCCGTTCGAGCACCTCCGTCACTTCCTGTTCGACCCGATGGGCATCGGCGCCGGGATACTGTGTAATGACCACGGCTGTGCGAATAGTAAACTCCGGATCCTCCAGCTGACCCAGCTTAAATAATGAAAAAACACCGATAAGGGCGACAACAAGCACCGTAAAGCCGAGGGCGCGGTGCTTTCGAATCGAAGCTTCTGCAATCACCCGATTCATGATCCCACCACTTCACCGGTGTCTAGCTTCCGCACCCTCTGGCCCTCCCGAAGGTGCTGAGCGCCAGCGGTGATCACTCTCATTCCAGTTTCAAGATCGCCCGTCACCCGAACCGCCTCGGGCTCCAAAGACTGTACTTCGACGATTCTGGATGAAACCTCCCCGCTATCGGCATCCCATACCCATACCCGGCTTTCACCGTCTCGATCAAAGAGGGATGTTAACGGAACCAGGAAGCTGCCTTCCCAGGCGGTATTGGCAAGACTGGCCTGGAACGAAACCTCTGCGGTCATGCCGGGCAGCAGCGCCCGATCACTGTTTTCAATAGTCACTCTGACCGGGTAGGCCTGACTGTCAGACGCCACATCCAGCCCGACACTGCGCACACGAGCGGAGAATGCAGAATCACTCAGGGCGGGAAAGAACACATCGACATGATCCAACCGATTGCGAAAGCGGATCAGGCTCTCTGGAACCGCAACAGTCACTTCAATTCTGGAGATATCATCAATCACGAACTGCGGCTGTTGTGGGCTCACCTGTTCGAAAGGCTCCACCATCCGACGATTAACAACGCCGGTGAAAGGTGCCGTCAACCGCGTGTCAGCCAGAGCCGCCCGTGCGGTTTCCAGGCCTTCAAGGGCCGCGTCCCGCTGCCCTTTGGCCCGGCGAAAACCGCCCTCAAGCCGATCAAACTCCGACTGACTGATAACCCCGCGCTCGACCAGCTCTTCCGCGCGGCGGTAGTTTCTTTCAGCTTCCTCCAGAGCGGCATTGGCCGAGGCCAATTGAGACTCCAGCTCCTGAACTTTAAGCCTGAAATCGCGGGCATCCAGCTCTGCCAACAGGTCGCCGGGGGCAACCTCATCGCCCACGTCAAAATACACAGCGTCAACCCGTCCCGGCACGCGGAAAGCCAACGCTGAGCGCTCGGCGGCTTCAGCCCGACCACTGAATCGCCTGGCAGCGATAGAGGATGCCTCTGTCAAAACCATCATTTTTGCGGGCCTGACAACATCCTCGACCACTGGCGTGTCTTTTTCACACCCAGACACAAACAGAACAATCAGGAAAAGCGACACTAATGGAATAGAGAGGGGGAAATGCTTTTGGACAGACATAGAACTTCCTGTACGAGAGGTAAAAATACGCCAGAGCCATCCGGACTCTGGCGTCACAACCTATGACATTATATTTTCTCGCTCGATACAAGAAGTTGACTGGACGCAATTAAAGCGGAGTCACCGAGACTCACCTGCCCCAAAGTTCATAAACCGCGCAAGCTGAACACCGATGTTTTCAATCGGCGCGGTAATAGCCTCCTGAAGGCTGTCCGTCACCACGCGCGTAAAGCTTGAGCCCGCATCGCTCTCCAGAAAATCCAGATACAGATTCATTTCCTGCAGGCTGATGTTGCGATAGGTAAACAGATAGCTGTCGTAAACCTGTTGGCCAACCATTCCCTGCAGCATGGACCGCTGACTTTCCAGACGTTTGCTCAACTGCTCATAGTGCACAGAATCACTGCTTAGCGCCGCCATGGCCGTGGCAAGCCCCAGTTGCACTGCTATGGTGGTATCCAACGTGGTCTCGGTGGCACGGGAGGCCCGATCAAAGCGATCAAACAGTTTTTCTCTTGCCGAATCCTTGTTGGCTTCATTCAACGCCGGTGCCTGGCTGCGGATTTCAGGCCAAATGGCGGGTGCAGAGGCAGCAATTTCGGCCTGAGCTATTTTTTGGGCCACCGGCGTCTGATACCAATCGTTCACCGCCTCAAGCTGTGCACTGCTCAACGACGCCTCAAGGCCCGATACGATCTTCTTCTCAATATCGTCTGCCCGGTAACTGCTGCTGACCACGTAACCAATGGTGTCTGCCACCATAGGTGGCACCGGACCACTCTGCTTGAGACCATCCCGAATGCCCTGACTCATCATTGCCGGGTACTGACCGACGATGTCGTCAACCGGTGACGCCTTCAGAACCTCCTGAGCACCAGACGACGCATGCACGGTGCCCGACAACATAAGCCCGGTGACTAAAAGAGGTTTAACTAGGGAGATCAATCTCATTTCACTATTATCCTGTTACTGGAACACCGTTGTTATGACACGGCAGGAGGCTTTCCGGCAAGCGGCCCAGAACCTTCGGAGATGACAGTTTGGTAGGGATGATTCGCAGAAAGACCGGAAAACGCAGAAAAATCCACAACAAGCGATTTAATGCCTGGCGATCTCGTCTGAACTGGTATGGCCTGCCAATACTGGGGCTGACCGTCGGAGTCTGGGCCACGCTTCGTTTCAGCCTTCTGGCACCTGAACCACCAAACCGTCCGGAGAACATCTGCGACATCTTCCGGGAGCACACGGTCTGGTACGACTACGCTCGTGCCTCCCAGGAAAAATGGGGCACCCCCATCGCTACGCAACTGGCCTTTGTCTATTACGAATCGTCATTCCGCAGCCACGCCCGGCCACCGCGCACCAAACTCTGGGGCCGGATACCCTGGACACGCCCCACCACCGCTCTGGGTTACGCGCAAGCGCTTGACCCCGCATGGGGCGAATACCTGATCGCTAACGAAACCACCTGGCGCACCGTGCGCACCGACATGAAGTACGCGCTGGATTTTGTTGGCTGGTACAACCACCTCAGCCATCAACACCTGGACATTCCACTGACGGCACCCCGCCAGCTTTACCTGGCCTATCACGAAGGACGGGGCGGTTATGCCCGGCGCTCATTCGAGCAAAAGCCGGCCATTAGGAATCTGGCCCAACGGGTTCAGAACCGCGCCTTCCGTTATGACAACCAGCTAAAACAGTGCGAAGCCGAGTTCCAGTGCTGGCGCTGGTATCAGTTTTGGCCGTTCTGCCAATCCGATGACTAAGCTCAAAGCGGACTGCTAATTTCGATAACAGATTCCAAAGCTTTCAGGCGCTCCACCAGAAACTCCATCACAATCCGAACCCGGGCCATTTGCTGGGTGTCCTGATTGACGTGCAGCCAAAGATCCACGCTTTCACCGTCGAGGGGATCTGACAACCGACGCAACTCTTTCGCGGCCTCACCAAGATAGCAAGGTAAAACCGCCAGCCCTGCCCCGGCTCTCGCCAGGGCAACCATGGACTGCAAGCTGTTACAGCGAATCACCGAGATCACGTTCTTGAGGTGCTTGCGATACCAGCGGCCGGCGGCCAGATGGCTGAAACTTTCGTCCGGGATAATCCAGGTACAGGCTTCAGGATGATGTTCTACGTCCATACCCCGGTTACGTCGGCAGTATCGGGACGCTCCGTAAACAGCGGACTCAATAGACGCAATGCGCGTCCCCTCAAGGGTCGCCTGAGGCTTGTTCTCCGGCCGTAGAGTCAAGTCTGCTTCCCGGTGACTGAGGTTAGCCACATCGTTATCGGTCAACACTTCCAGATCGATGTCTGGATACTCATGAACCAGTTCAGCCAGAATTGGGCTGAGCAGCTCATTCATCATCACGTCTTCGGCGGCTACTCTGACCTTACCGACCGGTGCGGCATCGTCGCCGACCAGCTTGCGCTCCAGATTTTCAACGTCGGTGGCAAGTTTTTGGGCCTCGCGGAAAACCATTTCGCCCACCGGGGTGAGCTGCAAGCCTTCCCGATTGCGCTCGAAAAATTGCACACCCAACGACTCTTCCATCTGATCAAGTCGTCGTAAAACAGTGGTTTGGTGCACGCCCAGCATTTCACCGGCTTTCGCGAGCGTTCCACCTATTGCCAAAGCTCTTATATATCGAAGATAATCCCAATCCATAGTTACTGCATATTTGCAACGTGAGTACGGATTTTAACGTATTCAAACTGCAAATAAGAACCCCTAAAATAGTTTTAAATTAAAGATAGATAACTAATCAATCCATCAGATAAGGAGGAAGGCGCTATGACTCAGAACCATATCGCAACCGTAAACCCGCTGCCGTCCAGTATCCTCCACAACAGTACTGAGGTCAGGCGCCAGTATACTCGCACTGCTGCCAAGCAGGCGATGCAGTTTATCAGTCGCAAGATTCGTGTGTTTAACCGCAATGCCGTGGCTGTCGCCCATGAGATTTCTCCGGTGCAGAGCAGTCACTGAAGCCCCCGCCTGGCGGTCAACGCCAGGGCACAAAAAAACGCCGACATGCTGCCATGTCGGCGTTTTTTGTTGGTGACCGGTTTACCTCAGAACTCCCAGATCACTTTTCGCTTCTGCTCAAACCAGCTGTCCATTTTCTGGTTGTAAAAGTCCTCGATCACATTCCGCTTGATCTTCATGGTTGGGGTCAGCATGCCGTTTTCCATGGTCCAGGGCTCTTTCACCACGACCACGAAAGCGACTTTTTCGTGAGATTCACTGTCTGCGTTGACAGCGTCCAACTCTCTGGCAAGCTCCTGTTCCAGCTCGCCACGATCAGCGCCCCGATCCAGCTCATCTCTTGCTTCCTCTGACAACAGAATCATCAGGCAGGGCTGCGTCTGGTTAGCACCAGCCACGCATACCACTTCTGCTTTCGGATGATTGAACCGGTTTTCGATGGGCACCGGCACCACGTACTTGCCTTTCGAGGTCTTGAAAAGATCCTTCACTCGCCCGGTAATGCGCAAAAAACCATCCTGATCGATCTCGCCCATATCACCGGTTTTGAGGAAGCCATCCTCAGTCATATCTTCCTTGGTCTTTTCCTCATTTTTGTAATAGCCAAGCATCTGCCCCGGGCTCTTCACCTGCACCTCATCGCCCTCTCCGATGCGATGGGTCACGCCCGGGTTAGTCGTGCCCACGGTGCCGAGCCTGGCCTGGCCTGGCCGGTTGCAGTGGGAATAACCGAAGTTCTCAGACATGCCGTAAACTTCGAGCAACTCCAGCCCCAGACCCCGGTACCAGCCGATAATCTCACCAGACAGAGGCGCGGCGCCGGTGAGGGCCGCCCGGCAGTGATCAAGCCCCAACTGTTTGAGCACTTTCTTTTTCACCAGCGATTTCAGAAGCGGGATCTTGAACAGAATCTTTTGCTTCTTTGGCGGCAATTTGGCGTTCACGCCCAGGTAGAACTTCATCCACAAACGGGGCACGGAGAAGAACAGCGTTGGCCGTGCTCGCTGCAAATCTTCCTGGAAAGTGTCCAGTGAGTTAGCGAAGTAAAGGTGAAAGCCGTAGTACAACGACTGGGTTTCGACCGCGGCCCGCTCGGCGACGTGGGCCAGAGGCAGGTAAGACAGCATGCGTTCGCTGGACGACACCGGAAACAACTGCTGCAGCCCGTCCGCCACCGAAATCATGGTGCGGAAGCTGTGCATCACACCCTTCGGCCGACCGGTGCTGCCAGAGGTATAAACAATGGTGGCCAGCGCATCCGGATCCGGCAGCTTGGGATCCGCCGGAGACTGCTCTTTGATGATGTCCTGCCATTTCGGAGTATCGTCCCTGGGCGACAACGGCAGCGACACAAGGGGCAGATCCGCCGGAATGTGGTTTTTAATGTCGTTCCAACCATCGGCGGTGCCGTCCATTTTGCCGAGGAACAACAGCTTAGCTTCGCTGTGTTCAAGCACGTAGGCGGCGGTCTCACCGTTCAGGGTGGGATAAAGCGGCACGCTGACATGGCCCGCGGCCCAAATGGCAAGATCCGCCAGTATCCAGTGAGCGCTGTTCTTGCCCAATATCCCCAGGTTGCTGTGCTCCGGCAAACCAAGGCTATTCAAGTGCGCTGCCATCCGCGACACCTGGTCAGCGGCTTCGGCCCAGGTGATATCTTCCACATGCCCATCGGGGTAAGGCTGAGTCAGGTACACTTTGTCTGGTGTTTGTTCGGCCCAGTAATACAGGCAATGCAAGGACGTCTGCTTCTTCGGGTCTACGGCCATGGTGGCTCCCTTTTGTTGTTATCTTCAGATTGTCTGCAATCGCGTTATTGTTATTCGTTTCATACTAGCCAACTTTGGCAGGCTCTCAATAGCAATAAACATCCCAGGCATTGGCCATTTAGCTCGAAGCTGAGACTCAGCTCTCAAAAACTTTCGTGACATCTGTCAAGTCTGGTCTAGATTGATTGCTATCGCGTATTAATAACCAATACCGCAGGAGTTTGCCATGAAAACAACAACACGCTCTGTCCTGATTTTTCCCGCCTGGGCCGTTATCCTTGTCGGATCTGCCGCCTTTCTGTACACCGCGTACGCAGGCATGCTGGGCTCCTGAGCAACTGCTCAGCGCCTGAACCGGGTTTCCAGAACCACCGCTGAATTGGTTCTTTCTACGCCTTCAAGATTGGCGATGTCGTCCAGAATCCGGCTCAACTCTTCCAATGACTGGGCCTGAACAATGGCAATCAAGTCGTACTCCCCGCTGACTGCGCACAGCTGACAAACCTGGCTGATCTGCTCCAGTTCCTGATTGGTTCTGGCAGTCAGCTTTTGGCTGACCTTCAACGACACATGCGCCTCGACCTGGCTGGCCGAAAACTCCCCGCCCAACTGCACGGTATAACCCTGAATCACTCCGCTGTTTTCCAGCCGAGCCATCCGGTTCTGAATGGTTGACCGGGACACGTGCATGGCCTTGGCCAGGTCCGTAACACTGGCGCGAGCGTTCAGCCTGAGCAGCTTCAACAACTTCTGATCCTGCATTGCGATCATTTTGACAAGCCTTGCTACCAATTTGTCTGAATTATAGATCAAATCGAACAATTCGAATCTACAGATTGGCCCGCCAGCATCTCATACTGAATACCAACAATATTCAGGTACCAGCCATGTTGATAAGACCGGTGACACCAGCTGACCTCAGCGCCCTGTATGACATTGCTCTTGAATCCGGGCCAGGCTTTACTTCATTGATGCCTGACCGGGATGCGCTCGCTCAGAAAATTACCCATTCCATGCAGAGCTTTGCCCGGGCGGTTATTGCTCCCACAAACGAACACTATCTTTTCGTGCTTGAGGATGAACGCTCCGGCGCCATCATAGGCACCACCGGCATTCAGGCTTCTGTGGGTCTTGACCGGCCATTGCGTCATTTCCGATGCGCTCGCGTCAAAGGCAGCGGAGCACGCCAGCATCAGGTAACTCTGACAGCCTGTGAGCACTACAAAGGGTGCACCGAGATTTGTTCCCTGTACCTGCGCCCGCAGTATCGTCAGGCCAATGCAGGAAAGCTCCTGTCCAGAGTGCGTTTTTTGTTTATGGCGCTGCACCCTCAGCGGTTCTCCGATACGGTCATTGCCGAGATGCGGGGGATTTCAGATGCATCCGGCCACTCGCCCTTCTGGCACTGGCTCAGGCACAAGGTCGCCGACCTGGACTTTGCCACCGTCACCCAGTTGAACACCGGCAGCCAGGCCTGCTTTCTGGAGCAACGGATTCCTGCCGGGGCACTGCTGAGCTCATCGATGGATGACCGGGCTCGCGCAGCCGTTGGGCAAGTGCATGAACACACCCGGCCCGCGTTGCGGATGCTGGAACAGGAAGGCTTCAGGTACAAAGGGTTTGTTGACCTGCTTGATGCGGGGCCTACCGTCGAATGCCCCAGAAAAGCCATCAACAGCGTTCGTAACACCGCCCTGTGCGACATAGAACTGAAGACATCCGTGGCGGCACATGGGGCAAGCGACACTGTAATTCTGGCCAACACCCACTGCGCCGAGTTCCGGGCTACTCTTTTCAACATTCCCCATGGGGATGACTTACCGGCTCAGCTCTCTGTGCCACTCGGGCTCGCACAGCAGCTCGGCCTGAGCGATACCCGCCAGGCATGCGCGTTACCGATCATTCGCCAGTCCGCGCGCCGGCCAAATTCTGCAGCAACCGGACAAGAGGTTCACCATGCACACTGATCTCACCACCCTGTTTTCTCGGCTATGGCAGTCGTACAAAGAGGTCACGCCCTCCGCTGAGCGCATTCACCAGATTCTGGCCACGCAGGAGCGTCAAGCCATCGTCAACGATCACATTGCCCTGCGCACTTTCAATCTGGCGCCTGTCGGTCTGGAGGCCCTGGCCCGGCATTTCACCAGCCTAGGTTACCACCAGGGCGGTGAGTATCATTTTGAGGCGAAAAAGCTCTACGCCCGGCACTATGAGCACCCGAACCAGAACGTGCCCAAAGTATTTATTTCCGAGCTGCTGGTAGACCAGTGCTCACCCGCCCTTCAAGCCACCGTAACCCGGCTGGTGTCGCAAATTGAATCAAATGCGGTCAGTGGCGATGACTTTCTCTATTCCGGGCGACACTGGGCTCTGGACTACGCCACCTACAGGACACTACTGGAAGAAAGTGAGTACGCGGCCTGGACGGCAGCCTGGGGCTATCGCGCCAATCACTTCACCGTCAGCATCAACCATCTTGAGCAAATCCAAAGCGTGCCCCAGATGAACCAACTGCTCAAAAACCATGGTTTTCGGATCAATACTGCCGGCGGAGAGGTGAAAGGATCACCGGAGGATTTGCTCGAGCAATCCTCCACCATGGCCGACCGGATCGATCTGGCGTTTTCGGATCAGGTGGCCGCCGTACCCAGCTGCTTTTACGAATTTGCCCGGCGTTACCCTGGCGCGGATGGCCAGCTATACCCGGGCTTTGTGGCGGCGTCTGCTGACAAGATTTTCGAGAGCACCCATGCGGGCGAGCCGCAGTGACAGTCTCACGACCAGCCGTGCTCGCCCAGCAAGGGGACAAACCGCACATCACCGAAATCCTGACGCTCAAAATCGGCATCCGATTGTCGGGTAATGCACACCAGCCGCTGAGCACCCTGTTCGGAACCCACGGGAATCACCAGGCGACCACCGACAGACAGTTGCTGCTTGAGTGTCTCTGGTACCGCAGGTGCCCCGGCTGCCACACAGATACCATCAAAGGGCGCAGCCTCTGGCCAACCAAGCGTGCCGTCACCGCAGCGCATGCGTACTTGACTGAATCCGGCCCGCTGCAAATTGCCTAGCGCCAGTTCCGCCAGCTCCGGAACCCGTTCAATGCTGAAGACTTCAAGTGCGATAGAGGCGAGTACCGCAGCCGCGTAACCGGAACCGGTACCTATATCCAATACCCGCTCACGACCTTTCAGGGCCAGTAACTGCGCCATCAACGCGACAACGTAGGGTTGTGAAATAGTCTGCCCACAGCCGATGGGCAGGGGGTAATCCTCATAGGCTTCACTCACCAGGTGCTCCGGGACAAAGCTCTCCCTGGGCACTCGTCCCATGGCCTCAAGCACCCGTTGATCAACGATGCCCCGCCCGGCAATCTGCTGCCTGACCATCTGCTGGCGTACCGCACTGAACTCCGGAACCTGACCGTTCATCTCTGGCTCCCCCTTGCTTACCCGTCGTTACAAAGCAATAACGCTTTTACAACAGCGCTACCCTTTATTGCTGCTCAATTTCTAACCACAGGTTACTCCGCAACCAGAAACAGGAGAACCTAAAAACAAAAACAACAACGGGGTCTTGCACTGCCCCTCAGGTAGAAAATCAAGTCAACTTCCGTTGATCACTTTATGGAACGCACTCAGGATGCCGGCGTCAGGGAACTGGGATTTCTCGAGCGCATGTTCGGGCGCGCCGGCTAAACCCTGGCAAGCCAACTCAACGGCTTCAGGATATACTGGGAGGACACTCAGGATTAAACCAGATCCTGCAGATACGGGCGCGCCAGGATCAGGCCACCCGTGTCGTCTTGCAGAGTTCTGGCCCGCAAGGAGGCAGAACCATGCAAGGTGCTCGTCCAGGAAGCTTCAGGCTCCTCTTCTCCGTACCGATCGTTCTGACTCTGCTGTTCTCACAACTTGCGCACAGCGACGACGGCATTATCAACCGAATTGAGGCCCTGCAGGCGGGCCATTCGGTGACCGTTCTTGATTCCCCCTTGATGGCGAAACAAGCGCTGACTCACTTTTATGAGGCCAGAAACTTCAACCTGGCCTGGGGTTCCTACAACGCACGCCGGCAACTGGCACAGGCCATCAGCGAGGTTTCTGACCAGGGCCTTAACCCAACGGATTATCACCACGAAACCATCGCAGCCCTGGCACTTCAGCCGGAGGGCGCTTCCGAACAAGAGCTGCAAGCTGATCTTGATCTTGTGCTGTCGGATGCCTTCCTGTTACTGGCATCGCATCTACAGGACGGCAAAGTAAACCCGCAAAGCATTGACGCCGAGTGGGCGGCGAATCGGTATGAGCGTGACATGCACAACGTGCTCGACACCGCGTTGCGCGAGGATGATATCCATCAAGCTTTGCAAACGCTGAGGCCGTCGTCGCCAAACTACCAGAGACTGGTCTCGGCCCGACGCACACTGACCACCCTGTTGGGTCAGCCCTGGCCAGCTCTGGAATCAAGGCCATCCATTCGCCCCGGAGACAACGACCCGCGCCTGCCAGAGATACGCCGTCGCCTGATGCTACTGGGTGACGTTCCAACCGCTGATAACGATGCTCAGGATGAGTTTGACACCATATTTACCAGTGAACGTTATACCGACGAGCTGATCCGTGCGGTTCCCGCATTCCAGGCCCGTCACGGACTGGAGCCGGATGGCATTATCGGACGCCAGACCTTCACCGCCCTGAACCGGCTGCCCGTCGAACGAATTCGCCAGCTGGATGCCAATCTGGAACGTTGGCGCTGGCTGCCCGAAGACCTGGGAGAAACCTATGTGCTGGTCAACATCGCGGGCTTTGATATGGTGCTGGTCAGGAATGGTGAAGAGGTACAGCGCCAGAAAGTCATTGTGGGTGGACCTTACCGACAAACGCCGGTCTTCAGTGACCGCATCCGCTACCTGGCGTTCAATCCAACCTGGGCGGTTCCGCGCAAGCTGATGATTGAGGATCAACTGCCGCTGATTCGCCGCGACCCCGATTATCTGACCAGAATGAACTTCAAGGTTTATCAAGGTTGGGGCGCGGATCGCATGGAAATTGATCCGGCAACGATCGATTGGCAATCATTATCCAGAGACAATTTCCCGTACCAGCTGGTTCAGGAGCCCGGGCCATACAACGCCATGGGCCAGGTTAAGTTTATGTTTCCCAACCAGTACGATGTCTATCTGCACGACACCCCCGGACAGTCACTGTTCGGCCGTACCGAGCGAACGCTCAGCTCTGGCTGCATCCGGGTAGAAAAACCGATGGAGCTGGCTGAATGGCTGCTGGAAGGCAACAGCAACTGGTCCAGACAAAATATCGACCGTGCCATCGAGATGAGGGAACCGGTGAACGCAGTCCTCAGAACCCCGGTGACCGTGCATCTGCAGTACTGGACCGTCTGGGTCGACAGTCTCGGAATTATTCAATTCCGAAATGATATTTACGGGCGAGACCAAAAGCTGATTGATGCCTTGCGAATGGACGCCCATGGTGACCTGATGCCCACACCCAGGAGACAATGACCATGAAAGTGATCGCTGCGCCAGTACTCTTCCTCACCCTGCTCGGCTGTCAGAATCTTCCTGACCGACAGGAAGGTGTCGCCGACAATGTCGTGTTCCTGAGCGCCTATCACTGCCTGGAAGAAACTGTGGATGATATAGACCGGATTCACTTCGGGCCCTGCCTGAAAGTCACCGACATTAACGGCCAGGCCCCGACCGTACGCGAAGATGAATTTATTGAAGTGCCCGTCCGGCAGGCACTGACCATCGGCACCAGTTGCGTTTACCGGCACGCGGACGGCACCCCCATCCCAGCCACCATGGAATCCGTAGATGTACAGATCAGGCCCGACACCTTCACCCAGGGCGGGCAACGCTGGTACCTGCATGCCCACCGGAAAGCCCGGAGGGTAATTGGCTGCGAACCTACCCTGTCACGCTCCGTGTACCCCACAGAGCGAACAAACTAGGATCACAGACCCACTAAAAACGATCTGACCACCGCTTATTGATAGCGGGAGATAATCTGATCGAACTCACCGGCATCGCGCGCATCGTCTATCGCCCGTTGCAGGTCGCTTATAACTTCCGGGGAGGTCTCTTTACTCATCGCCAGGTACATGGGCGTTTCCCGGAACACCAGTACCGGCTTCAAGCCGACAATACCGTGCTCCTCTTCCGCAACCAGCGGACCCACCAGACCGTCGGTGACCCAAAGGTCAGCCTGGCCAAGCGCAAGGCGCCGGGGGTTAACATCGCCGGCCGAATTCATGATCACATCAAACCCCTGATCTACCAGGTAATCGGACATCACATCACCCCGATAGCCGGCGATTCGCAATTCCTTGGCGTCATCCAGGTTTTCCAGGGTAATGTCGGAGTCCGGCGCCGCAAACAGTGTCCACTTAATTGGCGCCAGAGGACCGACCCACTGGAACAGATCCTCACGCTCATCCGTGCGTGCAGTGCAGAACAGTCCGTGATTATCACGTCCCTGTACCCAGTCGTAAGCATAGCTCCACACACGCATTTTCATCACAACGTCATAATCCACACGGGCCATCGCCGCTTTCACCATGTCGGTGCAGATACCAGTAATCTCATCTTCATTGTGCGCAAACCCCTCACCTGAGACTGACGCATTGTAGGGCGGATAATGCTCGGTAAAGATGTAGAGACGCTCAGCGGCCTGTATCACGGAACTGGCACCCGCAAGCGTGACCATCATAAGCGATACTTTGGCAGTTCGTTGCAGGGTCTTCCTTGCTGGTGCAATCAGGTTGTGCATATGAGATTTCCTCTGGGCGGTGATTGTTGGTATGACGCTAGAACGCGCAGATCTGTCACTTTATGCCAGTGCTTTTGACAGTTTATGCCACCCCGCAACCGGAGTCCTGTTTCAACCCGGAAAATTCAGTCACAAAACGTATCTGAAAATATGACAACCTGACCCGAAAGATGACTTCGCGGAGCAAGAATCTGTACACGCCATTACTATTCATCAACAGATCAGCTCATTTATTGCGGATTCCCCAACGCTGTGCCAAGTTCATTAGCGAGCCATTCAAAGGAGGATCAAAAATGCTCTATTGGGCCGTAGTCTGTCTTGTGATTGCTATTATTGCGGGTGTTCTCGGCTTTGGCGGTATCGCCGGAACCGCTGCGGGTTTTGCGAAAATTCTTTTCTTTATTTTTATTGTGTTGCTCGTTGTCTCACTTCTTGTGAACGCGTTGAGGGGCAAAGGTCCCAAGATCTGACTGAGCTAAGCTAAGTAGTTATCTTACGTGGCCCTGTGATCACCACCAGGGCCACGCCAGCAACCGCAATAGCGCCCCCCGTCATGGCCATTGGCCCCAGGCGCTCATCAAACAGTATAAAAGCCTCCAACGCAGTAACCGGAGGCACCAGATAGAACAGACTGGCCACTTGAGAGGCCGCACCGCGACGAATCAGCCACATCAGAATCAATACCGCACTGATCGATAACCCGAACACCAGCCATCCCAGTGCAAACTTGAACTGAAGAGTCCATTGCACTTCCCGACTTTCAAACGCGAACGCACCAATGGCGAACAACACCGCAGCGGCGCTAAACTGAATCATAGTTCCAGACACCAGATCCACTGAGGTGCCATAGCGTTTCTGATAAACCGTGCCCAGGGAAATCCCCACCAGTGCCAACCCTGCCCACAACAACGTCAGCGCTGAGAGACTGACCTCACTGCCGCCGCTCCTCCCAAATTTTTCAATCATCACCAGGCTGACACCGACAAGCCCCATCAGCAGGCCCCACCACTGCCGGCGAGTAACCGCCTCTTTCAGGAAGACAACGGCAGCCAAGGCGGTGACCAGCGGCTGCAGTCCGACAATCAATGATACCAATCCTGACGACATGCCCTGGTCAATGGCATAGAACACCCCGCCAAGGTAACAGCCATGCACCAGCAGCCCGGTCACCGCCAGGTGGCCGGCACCACGCCAACCCGGCCAGCGGGCTTTCATTAACCAGGCCAGGACGGCCAGCGGCAACAACGTCAGCAGCATACGAATCGACAGCAGAGTGAACGGCTCAGCAAACGGCAGCCCGTACTTGGCACCAATAAACCCGGTGCTCCAAAGCCAGACAAACAGCGCAGGAACAAAAAGAGAGTAGAAAACCCGTGGCATCAATCAGACTCGGCTTGCGTTCAGGGGTGTCGGTTCAACGATGTTTACGGAAATCAGCCGGTCTGACAGGCCCAGACCGGCGTATACGGACTGCGGCGATCAGGCACCGGCCAGCATGGACTGCAGCTTTTGTGTGAATTCAACGGCCTCACAACCCAGCGGAGTCAGATAGCCGCCATCGTTCTGGCTGATCAGGCCCTTGGAAAAAAGCGCCTCAGCCGCCTCTACCGTTTCCGGTGCTGCGCTATGAGCGTGTACTTTGATGCCCTCCTGGGTTGAGACGGAAGGAAACTGCAGCAACAAGTTCAGTTCGGCAAGATGGTTTGGGGAGAAAGGCATAGAAGCTCCGGGTCAGTTGATTCAATTGCAGTCTAGCTCAAATAATCCGGAGCCAGAGAATAATCTCGGATGAATTGATCTGAATACATTTCTCCCCCCGCACAAGGGTTTGTGACCTTACCAACAATCCGTATCATCAACGCACGAAACTCCTACACTTGAAGGGGCATCTACCGCGATAATGGTCAAAGAACCACGTATCGGATAAAGACACCGGGCCTTTGATGAATCACCGCTGTATCGCCATTCTGACCAAAACCACTGCGACTCTGATAGCAGGCGCACTGCTGTTGGCAGGCCTTGCCCATGCCAACAGCATACAGCGCATCGTCCATCCTGATGGCCGGGTCGAGTTTACCAACGTCAAGAGCAGCCAAACTCAGCCCCGAGCTTCCAGCCGTAACGAAACGGTTTATCGCTATACCGATGAACACGGCGTGATTGCCTACAGCAGTCAGCGCCCCAGCGATGCCGACTTCGACGTGATCCGTTTCCATTGTTACGCCTGCGACCCCGGCTCCAAAGTGGACTGGCACAAAACACCCTTGTTTGTCCGCCCCTATCGGGATGAAATCCTGACCGCTGCCCGGGAGTTTGACGTCGACCCAGCTCTGGTTCGTGCCGTCATCCACGCGGAATCCGCCTTTAATCCTGCCGCCATCTCACCGGTCGGAGCCCAGGGTCTGATGCAGTTGATGCCTGGCACCGCCAAAGAACTCGGAGTCGAAAATGCCCTGGAGGTAACCGAGAATATTCGAGGCGGCGTGAACTATCTGGCAAAAATGCTGCAGCGTTTTGGCGGTGACACCCGGCTCGCGACGGCGGCTTACAACGCAGGCCCGGGTGCGGTCGGCCGTTACAATGGCATCCCTCCGTTTGCCGAGACCAAAGCCTACGTTGAGCGTGTCGGCATTCTGCATCAGCGTTACGCGGCGAACTGATGGGCACTATCATCAAGCGCCCGGAAATCAAGGGCGACATTGTTCATGTTGCCAGCGATCCCCACGGCAATATTCTGGTCATTGACGACCGGAAGCATCGGATTCTGAGCTTTGACTCGGTGTTCGAACAAAGCAAGATTCTGCGTGCGGCTCCCCATGTGCCGGTACACGAATACAACCGCGCCATGCTGTTACCGATTGCCTTCTGTGACCCTGCCCGGGTGACGGTGCTGGGCCTTGGCGGCGGCGTGCTGGCCCACGGGCTGTTTACCATCCTGCCCCAAAGCACCATCCGGGTTTACGAACTGCGCCGGAAGGTGGCCGACATCGCAAAGGAATGGTTTGCCCTGCCCGAATCCGACCGGTTGAGCGTGCAGATTGCCGACGCCCGCCTGGCCATAGACCAGCTGCCCGAGGCTGGCACCGATATGGTTCTGACCGATCTGTACAGCGCAGACCGGATGAGCCCGGCGCAGAGCCAGCGTCAGTTTATAAAAGCCTGCGGACGAGCACTGTCTGACACTGGCTGGCTGGTCCTGAACTACCACCGGATGCCGGAGCCGGACGGCAATCTTGTCCGGGAACTCAAGCGCCAGTTCCCGGTACTGCTTGTGTTCAAGAGCCGCACCAACAACTGGGTAATCTATGGGCGAAAGCAGGAATTTGACCCTTGGACAGTGGATAAGTCCCGACTGAACTCGCTGGAAGAGCGCCTGCCTATAGGCTGGCGCAAACTGATGAAAAAACTCAGCCGATTGACGCCTGCCCTGCCTTCTGAATGAAACTCTCACGCATTATCAGCAACCAGAACGGAGTCAGCCGACGCCTTGCCAATCAGCTACTGGCGGCGGGGCGCGTGTTGGTAGATGGTAGAGTTTGCCGGGACGGCAGCGTGGATGTTCCCCGATTCGAGGAAGTCCGAATAGATCAACACATCGTCCAGCAGGCGCAGCCCGCGTACTACCTGATGCTGCACAAACCCGCTGGTTATCTGAGTGCAACCCGGGATGAGCAACATCCGACGGTGGTGGAATTGATAGAACCGGATCTGCGAGCACACCTGCACATTGGCGGACGTCTGGACCGGGCAAGTACCGGACTGCTGATTCTCAGTAGCGACGGGCAATGGTCACGACGGTTGACGGAACCCGCTATCAAGATTCCGAAAGTCTATCGGGTGACAACTGCTGAGCCCATCAGCCCGCAAACTTCAGAACGCTTTGCCGAAGGCATCTGGTTTGAATTCGAGCAGCTGACTACCTCTCCCGCCCGACTGGAACAACTGAGCGACCGTGAAGCCAGAGTGACGATCTTTGAAGGGCGCTATCACCAGGTCAAACGCATGTTCCACGCTGTGGGCAACCGGGTAACGTCACTGCATCGGGAAAGTATGGGAAGCCTGATACTGGATCCTGGGCTTCCCATCGGCGGCTATCGCCACCTGACCAAAGACGAAATCAGCTCCATCGGGTGACAGAGCTGTATCCGCATCAGGCGCGGCTGAGAAACTTCCGCTCTTCCACGTTGATCTTGATACGGTCGCCCGTGGAGATATGCTCGGGCACCTGCACCACCAGACCGGTGGTCAGCCTGGCAGGTTTGGTGCGGGCTGTCGCAGATCCGCCCTTGACCGAAGGGTCCGTTTCCTCAATGGACAATTCGACCGTCGGCGGCAGGTCCAGCGCTACCGGGGTATCAGACACCAGAATGGCCATCACGCCCTGAGTGTCTTCGGTGATGAACAGCAGCTCGTCTTCAATCGCGCTTTTATTCAGCATGTACTGGGTAAAATCTTCATTGTCCATGAAGACATATTCATCGCCATCGGCATACGAGAACGTCACCGAGCGGCGCACCAGATCAGCAAGGTTGAGCATATCTGAGTCCTTGAAGGTCTCATCCAGCTTCTGGTCAGTGACCACATCGTACATCCGCATGCGGTACAGGCTACCACCGGCGCGGCCTTGCGGTACCGAGCGCTCGATGTCTCTTACAAAATAGACTCGTCCATCGTATTCAACCGCCTGGTTCTTCTTGATCTCACTCGCTTTTGGCATAACTTCTGGTTCCGAAAATAAAGGGTTTACTGTGGCGCTGATATACCATGACTAAATTCAAGAAGCGATAGCCTCTCAGCCATTTGCCCGGGAAAGTTCGTCTCGGGTTCTGAGCCGGCCTTCCCGACGAATCTCCGCACTCTCAAAACGACGCACCTGATCCCTGGTTTCCGGAATCACCGAAGGCACATCCACTGGCCGGCCATTCTCATCCAGTGCCACAAAGGTAAAAAACGCCGAGAGGATGTGGCGGGTTTCGCCGGTATAACTGTTCTCGGCTTCCACCCGGGCGCCAATTTCCATCGAGGAGCCCCAACTGCGATTCAGCGACAGATTGAACAGCAGTGTGTCGTTACCCTTGGCGGGGGCCCGAAAGTGAATGGAGTCTACCGCTGCGGTCACACAGACATGTGCCGAATGCCGCTCTGCCACTACCAACGCCAACCGATCACATTTGGCCATAATCATGCCACCGAACACGGTGTTGTGTGAGTTCATGTCGTTGGGAAACACCTTGTATACATGCTTATCGATGGCAGAGGCCGCCACCGGCTTGCCCGGCTTCTCAGACATAACACTCAACTCCATTTCATGTTTACCCACAGAATCTGTGGATAACTTTGTTAGCAAGGCGAGGACACTTCCCTGCAAGCGCCGCCAATCATGCATTGGCGAGCTATGCAGGGATTTTGATCAGGTAAGCATCATATAACGGCCAAGCGTTAACCCATCAGATCAAAGTGGGCAGCATCCTGCTCAATGCAGCGGTCCAGCAACGCCAGGTAATCCGCTTTCACTTTCAACTTGGTCTGCTTGTGAGCGTTCAGGTTCAGCTGCTTCATCTGAGTCGCCACCGCCACCGCTCGTTCCATCAACTGCTCAGGCGCCACCAGTTCATCCAGGAAACCGGCCTCAACGGCGCCTTCCGGGTTAAAGATTTCCGCATTTACCACCGAGCGATAAAAATAAGGGGCCGGCATGCGATGGCGAGCAATCTCGATACCCGCGTGGTGCATCGTCATGCCGATGGCCACTTCATTCAGGCCCAGCTTGAACCCACCTTCCACACCAATCCGGTAATCCACAGACAACAAGACAAAAGCACCTTTAGCAATGGCATGACCACTGCAAGCACCGATCACCGGCAGCGGAAAGGCCGACAGGCGGCGGGTCAGGGTTGAGCCGATCTTTACCAGCGCCATCGCCTCTTTCGGGCCTTTCTGCATTTCTTTCAGGTCGTAGCCGCCGGAAAACATGCCCGGCTGGCCAGTCAGGATAACGATGGCCTTGTCCTGCTCGGCACGATCAAGGGCAGCATTCAGCCCCTCAAAAACATCGTGCCCCAACGCATTGGCTTTACCGTTATTCAGGGTGATGGTCGCGATGCCGTCATTCAATTCGTAAGTTACCAGTTCAGTCACCTGTATGCCCTCATTTACTGCCAGATTTAAGTGAGTGTTTGTTTACAACAGAATGCCAAGATTGTGGGCGATCCGGGGCAACAGGTAAAGACCTGAGCAGCCTCCGGCACCCGTTCACGGCCGGACGATGCCCGATTGCGGAACCAGGCAGTTCATCATGGAGATCGAAACATCACGGAACAGCGCCTCAGAGTTGACGGTATCCGGAAAATGATCGTAAACAGCCCGGCGGCACGTGGAAGTGCGGGGCTGCGCCCGATCCACGCAGTCCGCCAAGGCATCGCTGCTCTCATCTTTACCCACCGCCTGACCGCACACCTCCGGGATCTGAGTAATGGCCCAGTCCACCACCTCACTGCTCTTGACCGGATTGGCCTGCAGGTTAGAGAAGCGGGCCGGATCGGTGGGATCCGATTGTTCCCGGGACTGGCCCCAGAACACATAAACAAGGGCGACAGAGACCATGGCAATCGTAACGATGGGGAACTTCATTAACACTATCCGTTTTTGGGGTGTGAGAACCGATGATAAAGACATAGCCAGCCAACGCCAAGCTACCCAAAACTGCAGCGACACTGCTCATGCACCCGGATATGCCTTCCTTGCCTCCGCTCGCCGGAGGCTCGCGAAGGCGTCTATCTCCCAGGGCCGCATGGCCATGAGCAGGCTGACACCAAAACGCTGCTCCAGGGGCAGCGCCAGGTCTTCCTCGTGGCAATGGCGAAACTCCAGGGCCAGGCGTTTCAGCTTTTGCTGTACCGATTCGTTGGATTGCGGCGAGAGCATGCCACTGACAAACAGCCGCAATTCACCCGGTTGACGAAAGCGACATTTCAGGAAGTCCTGCTGCACTTCGGTTTCGAAAAACCGCTGAATCGGGCCATTGGGCTGCCAGGTAAAATCGTGACTGACCAACACCTTAATCCGGTTTCCCGGCAACAACTCGACCACGCCCATACGATCAAGACGGGCCAGAAACCGGATCAATTCTGCTTCCGACATCTTATAACTGCGGAGTATCTCGTCAAATTGCCAACGGTTCATGGCACAGACAGCTACCAGCAACAGTCGAACATCTGACACCAACTCCTTTTCCTGCTCCAGCGAGAGTTTTTCAACCCTCGGCTCTGGCGCCAGCTTTCGGACCAGATCGGTAATCTCCATTCCCATCAGGCTGCAGATCTGGTCCAGACGTTTCAACGAAAACTGACGGTCTGAAAACAACCGCTTCACACTGGCCTCTGACAGGTCGAGTGCCTGCGCAACATCCTGATAGGTTAATCCGTGGGCTCTAAGTTGCCGTTTCAGTTCACTGACAATTGTGCTGGTTTGAGCCATTGCTCCACTCCCTGATGATTATCACCCAAAGGTATCACCATTCAATACCAAGAGCACAGGGACCCAATACTATTCGAGTAATGCTCGCCGCATCCAGGCTGATCATCGAAAGTAGCGACGTTCCCGACAACAACGTCAACAGGAGTTAATTATGGAAAGCGAACTCAAGAGCAATTCAGCCGGCTGGGTCTTCTTCGTGAAAGTATCTTTTGCCATTGCCATCTTTGCCGCAGCCGCCGGCGTAGTGCTGGCCCCCGTAGATCTGGTACTCAAAGGTTATATGGCCATCAGTGCACTTTTCCTGGTGAGCACCACCATCACCCTTTCCAAAACCATTCGCGACGAACACGAACATCACCGCATCGTGAACCGCATCTCCGAAGCACGTACCCATCAACTGCTGAAAGAATACGGGGAGTAACACCATGAGCATCTGGCGCAAACTGGACACCTTGTTCCGGGCATCGGCCCAGGAACCGGTCGCAAAACTGGTGGATGCCAACGGCATCCGCATCTTCGAACAGGAACTTCGCGATGCAGAACAGGCCATCGCCCGCTCCAAGCGTGAACTCGCTTGCCTGATGGCGGAGAAAACACGGCTGGCCAGGGATAACGAACACCTAAAGGAAACTATCGCCAAACGGGAACGGCAGGCCACCGAGGCTCTGGAGAAAAACGAAGAAACCCTGGCACTGGAACTGGCCAACCTGATTGCCGAGGACGAACCGCTTCTGGAGCGCCAACAGCGGCAACACAGCAAACTTCAACAGCAGGAGAATCGCCTGCGCAAACAGCTGCGGGAGTCTGGCCGGGCACTCAAACATTTCCACAGCGAACTTCGCCTGGCGCGAGCGAACCGCCACGCAGAGCAGGTTTCCCGCCAACTGAGGGGGCATGCACGGGGGTTAAGCAGCCATATGGAAGACCTGAACCAGTCAGTCACCCGCATTCAGGCGAAACAGGCAGAGGCGGAGGATATTGAAGCCGCGCTTACCGAGCAGGACAACGACAACCTGGATGCAAGGCTGAAAACGGCCGGAATCGACAACGGCGTGAGCAGTGCCGAGCAGGTTCTGGCGAGGCTCCGCTCAAGAGCAGCCGCAGGCGACAACCAGTAACCGCTTGTCTCACATCTATGTTGGATGAGCAGGGCGATCCCATAAACCCTGCTCATAACCAAGCCTCAATATAATTCATTTGCTTCATTTTTAGCCGTTTTATAGGATGACGATACCCGTATAACCAGAATAAAAACCGCATCCTTGAGATAAGACTCCATGACTTTTTGCTCCGTCCTGATCGCCAACCGCGGTGAAATCGCTATTCGAATTGCTCGCGCCTGTAACGAACTGAATATCAGGGCAATCACCGTATTTGCAGAGGACGACGCGACCTGCCTGCACACGCGCCAAGCAGACGAATCGGTGCCACTGAAAGGCCGTGGCGCCAAAGCATACCTGGACATGGAGCAACTGATTGCTGTAGCCAAAGCCCGGGGCTGTGATGCTATTCATCCGGGTTACGGGTTTCTGGCAGAGAACGCTGAATTTGCCCGCAGCTGCGAAAGAGCTGGATTGGTTTTCATCGGCCCTGCACCGGAAGTCCTGGAGCTGTTTGGCAACAAATCGTCAGCCCGAGCGCTGGCAGAACGCTGTCAGGTACCGTTGGTAAACGGCATCAATAGCCCGGTATCGCAGGAGCAAGCGAGATCATTCCTTGCCGAACACGGCCCTCTGATGGTCAAGGCGGTTGCGGGCGGCGGTGGTCGCGGCATACGGGCCGTAACCCGCGAAGGCGAGCTTGAGCAAGCCTACACCCGCTGCCAGTCTGAGGCGCTGGCTGCCTTTGGTAACGGCGATCTCTATGTTGAGCAGTTAATTACCCATGCGCGTCACATCGAAATCCAGGTTCTCGGCGATGGCACCGGTGCCGTCACCCACCTGTGGGAACGGGATTGCAGCCTCCAGCGGCGCAACCAGAAGCTTATCGAAATTGCCCCCAGTCCCAACCTGAATCCGGAAATCCGCGACGCCATGATTAACTGCGCGCTTGTGATGGCAAAAGCAGTCAACTATCAGGGGCTGGGTACATTTGAGTTTCTGGTGAACGAAGACCAGCCCGGGCAATTCTATTTTATGGAAGCCAATCCGCGGGTGCAGGTAGAACACACCGTGACCGAAGAGGTGACCGGTGTTGACCTGGTTCAGGTCCAGTTAAAACTTCTGTCGGGCAACACCCTGGCTGACCTGGCACTGGAAACTGCGCCACCAGTGCGGGGCGTTGCCATTCAAGCCCGGATCAACGCCGAATCGCTGCACGCCGATGGCACCACGGTGCCCGCTGCGGGAACGCTCACAGCCTATGAGCCGCCGACGGGGCCTGGTTTACGGATTGATGGCTCGGGTTACACCGGGTACGCCATCAATCCCGCCTATGACTCGCTGCTGGCCAAGCTGATCGCCCACGGCCAGGATTACCACTCGTCCCTTCGCAGGCTCTATCGTGCCCTGTGTGAATTCCGGTTAGCGGGCGTGGCCAACAACATCGGGCTGCTGCAAAACCTGGCACACCATCCGGCAGTGGCAGCATGGCAAGTCACCACACAGTTTGTGGAAAGCCAACTTGCAGAACTTGCCCCCTCAACCACTGCGGGTAAGCACCCAAGTCTTCATTTTGACCAAACTGAGACGGCTCAAGCAGCCACCTCTTTATCTCCGGTATTGCCGGACGGCACCGTCAGCATCGACGCGCCCAGCGCAGGCACCATCGTCACCCTTGAAGTGGCTGAAGGCGATGCCATTGCTGAGGGGCAAACCATTGCGGTGCTCGAAGCGATGAAGATGGAATTCATCGTAAAAGCCGACCAGTCCGGCATCATTCATGCGGTCCTCACGACGCCTGGCTCAACGGTGATCGAGGGCGAGGCCTTGCTGGCTCTGGCACCGGCAAAGGTCAGCGCCGACAACCTTCAAACGGAGCAAACTGTCGATCTTGAACACATTCGAGCCGACCTCGCAGAGACTCTGGAGCGGCATCTGCAATTGACCGATGAGCGCCGCCCGGACGCCGTCGCAAAGCGGCGGAAAACCCACCAGAGAACGGCCCGGGAAAACGTCGAAGATTTGCTCGACTCAGACAGCTACAACGAATACGGCGCCCTGGCCCTGGCTGCCCAGCGGCGCCGCCGTTCCGTGGATTCATTGATTGAATTAAGCCCCGCTGATGGGCTGATAACCGCCATCGGCACCGTGAACGCCGAACGTTTCGGCGCGACCACATCCCGCTGTGCCACGATGGCCTATGATTACACCGTCTTTGCCGGCACCCAGGGATTGGCTAACCACCGCAAAGCGGACCGGATACTGGCCCTGGCCGAACAATGGCACATCCCACTGGTGCTGTTCGCGGAGGGCGGCGGCGGACGCCCCTCGGATACCGACACCAATGGTATTTCCTACCTCGACTGCCAAAGCTTTATCAGCATGGCCAGACTTTCCGGCAAAGTGCCCACTCTAGGCGTTGTCTCTGGCCGGTGTTTCGCGGGCAATGCCGCCCTGCTCGGATGCTGCGACACCATTATCGCCACCCGAAACGCCAATCTCGGCATGGCGGGCCCGGCGATGATCGAAGGTGGCGGTCTGGGCCGCTTCACACCGGAAGAAATCGGACCGGTTTCAGTAATGGCCCCTAATGGCGTGATTGACGTTGTAGTTGAAGACGAAGCCGAAGCCGTCCGGGTCGCCAAACAATACCTGTCCTACTTCCAGGGCTCCTTCACGGAATGGTCATGTGAAGACCAGCGCCGGCTTCGCCACCTGATTCCGGAAAACCGCATGCGCGTCTACGACATCCGGCAGGTGATTCACGCCCTGGCCGATGACGACAGTGTTCTGGAACTGCGCCGGCAATTTGCGCCCGGGCTGATCACCGCGTTCATCCGTATTGAAGGCCGCCCCATGGGCCTTATCGCCAACAACCCGATGCATCTGGGCGGCGCGATTGATGCAACAGCCGGCGATAAGGCAAGCCGTTTCATGGAACTCTGCAACACTCACAACCTGCCCATGCTGTCACTGTGTGACACACCGGGGTTCATGGTGGGGCCAGAAGCGGAAACACGGGCCACCGTTCGTCGCGTCTCCAACATGTTTATCGCTGCAGCCAAGCTCACGGTTCCCTTCTATACCGTCGTTCTGCGCAAAGCCTATGGGCTTGGGGCACAAGCCATGGCTGCCGGTAGTCTGCTGACGCCCTTACTTACTGCGGCCTGGCCCAGCGGCGAGTTCGGCCCCATGGGCCTGGAGGGTGCCGTGCGTTTGGGCTTTGCCAAAGAGTTGGCGGCCCAGCCCGATGACGCCGCCCGCAAGCAATTGTTCGATACTCTGGTTGCCAACGCCTATGAGCAGGGCAAAGCGATCAATGTCGCCAGCTATCTGGAGATAGATGCGGTCATCGATCCTCAGGAGACCCGGCCCTGGCTGGTACGAGGGCTCTCGGCTGCCGGACATTGATAACAAACACCCCGAAGGCACAAACAAGCGGCAGAGCACAGAGGGAAAAACTGGGAATACCCCGCAAAGGCTGCTATTTTTTGATAACAGACACCGCTTTTCTGAGCTCATGGTTACACGCTCAGCGCCCCCGGAGCCTTGATATGAAACGATACCTGACGATCCTGCTGGTATCGCTGTTTACATGGATTGAGGCAGCAACGGCAGATGATACGCAGCACCTGAGCATCGCGGTTGGTGACTGGCCGCCCTATTTTGACCAGGAGGCGCCCGATCAGGGGATCGTTGCCCAATTACTGCGGGATGTGTTTGCCGAGGAAGGCTTTACTGTCTCTTACCAATTCCTCCCTTGGAAGCGAGCCTACTACGAGTCCGCAATGGGCAAACACGATGCCACCGCTGTCTGGATGCGCGCTGAGGATCGCGAACAGGACTTCACCTTCAGCGACCCGGTCCTCAAAGAAAAGTTCGTGGTTTTCCACCTGGCAAACCAGCCACTCAGCTGGTCAAAGGTGGAGGACCTGTCCGAGCTTAAACTGGGGGGCAGCATTGGTTACAGTTATGGCCCGGCTTTCGATCAAGCGGTCGAGGATGATCTGCTTGATATCGAGTGGGTCGCCAGCACCGTACTGAATTTCCGCAGGCTTCTGTTCAACCGAATTGATGCGTTCCCCGAGGAGATCAACGTGGGTTATCACATTCTGCGCCGTGAGCTAGGTACGCAGGAAGCCCGCCGTATTACACACCATCCCCGCCCCCTGCTCGAAAACGAAAGTTTTGTTCTGTTCCCCAATACACGACCAGATTCCGTGCAACTGGCGGAGCGATTCAACGAAAGGCTGCAGGCCTTCCGTGATAGTGGCCGCTATGACCATTACTTCGAATCGCCCAATCAAGCCTCGTCCGGATCAAACTGAAAATGTAAAGACGGGGATTCCACAGTGCCCCGCGCTCCCCTCTTGCCCTACCTTACCGCGCTCGGAAATATCCCACCATAAAACGGAGCGTGTTCATGAAAGGGAAAATCGGGCTGATTCTTGCCCTTATGCTGGCATCAGGTTGCGCAACGGCCACCGAAGAACTGCGGATTTACACGGAACAGTACCCCCCTTACAACATGACCACAAATGGTCAACCCTTTGCGCACTCAGAACGGGATATCACGGGCCTGTGTACTGACGTCCTGAAGGCGGTACTCGAACAAAGCAGCATGAAATACAGCATCAAACTGAGGGACCTGAGTTACGGACTTAACCGTAGCGAGCAGCACCCCAATCACGGCATCTATTGCGTATCCAAAACTGCTGACCGGGAGCCTGCATTTGACTGGGTGGGACCATTGGCCAGTATCAAATGGACACTGTTCGCAAAAGCCGGCACCACAATCCAGCTTAATAAACTGGACGACGCCAAGAACTATCGCATTGGCGGTTACCGAGGTGATGTAATGACCACATACCTCGAAGAAAAGGGCTTCAACGTGTCAGCCATCAGCACCAATGGTCTGAATGCCCGGCGCCTTGAGCAGGACCAGATTGACCTGTGGGTAGCCGATGGCCTGGCTGGCCCCTACCTTGCCGCAGATGCCTCAGATGTGACAGATCTGGAGCAGGCTCTGGTGTTCCGGGAAACCCCGATGTACCTGGCCGTGAACAAGAACACGGACCCTGACATCATTAAAGCCCTGAACCAGAGCTTTCAGGCACTGGTCAACTCAGGTGAAATCGAGACGATCTCCCGCGCTTACGGTTTTTGATCCTCTATCTCCCGGTGGCTCATCTGCCACCGGGAGAGACCCCGTCAATTAAAATCAGAACCGGCTTCGCCCCCTCAGCAACACCTGCAAGTCATCAATGCTGTCATCACCATCCAGGGGAAACGCCAGGTCGAAGTGCAGCATCCTCTGTACTTCGACCCTGCTGGATGCCAACCTCAAGCCAATCCCTACATCCCTCAACACGCCGCTATCCGGCCCGTTGCTCTGACCGTCAGAAAACCAGGCGCGGCCAGCATCGAGGAATACGACCCCGCCCATTCGAAACAACTTGAAAGGATGCCAGTCGGGGAAGTACCGGCGCTCGAGAGTCCATAAAACCCTGCGGTCGCCTTGCTGGTATTCACTGGGATAGCCCCGCAGCCCATTTTCTCCTCCAATCAACAGTTGTTGGTCGGCAGTCAGGTTGCGAGCAGCGGTGAAGGCAAGACTGGCGTACCAGCCGGTCCAGCGAACGGATCCACCATGAAAGTACTCCAGGTTGAGGGTGCCCAGGAGATTCTCCACACGGTCTTGATCGAGCCGATAGGTGCCGCTCTGACTCAGGCCATAGCTGGCGTAGTTGGTTTCCGTGGCCAGCAACGCATTCTGAAAACTCATGTTCAGGACCACCCGGTCTTCAGTAGCCCCCAACCCTGAGCCTGAATAACCCAGTTCCGTGCGCCATACAAAGCCGTCCCGAACGTCTTCCACCCGTTGCAATCGGGTCAGGTTGGTCATCTCGCGAAAACGGTTCTGGCGGTAATCAAAACCAATCCACGGATAGCTCAGGGTTCGATCATCCGGCAACACATCCAGAGCCGGCTGGCTGGGTAATGCCTGAAATCCGAAAGCCTCGTAACGGTATCCCGCCAGCAGGCGAAGTTGCCGCTCGTTGCGTTCGGCCAGACGCCAACCACCATCGATGCTGACGTACTCCAGGCTGCGACGATAATCAGCAATGGCTTCGGCACCCACGTAACGGGACTCTTCCCGTACATCATCCACTCCCGCCATTCCAAAGCGCCAGTTGGTGCGCTCGCTGAAAAATGGCCGTTCCAGATAAGCGCTCCGGCCCCGTCCATCACTCCGGTCATCGTAGGAAAATCCCGCCTGCCAGTGAGAGCCGGCGACGTTGGGATCGTCCACGAACAGACTGGTCTCAGAACGATCCGGATCTTTGGTGTAGGAAATCCCCAGGCTCTTGCCAGAGCCCAGAAAGTTGGGGTCGGATATACCAGCATTAGTCGTATTGTCACCGCCCGACCGCGTAACACCCAAGGTGGGCAGTAGCGTCCAGGTATCCCTGGCCAGAACACTCACCTCCACCTCGTCCCCACAAAGGCGGGTAACCCCCACCCAGGCAGCGGTCAGATACTCCCGCTGCCGCAAGACCCGCTCAGATTCTTCCAAGAGCGCCTGTGAATAAAGGTCACCCTCAACGAATACCAACTGAGACCGTAAAGCAGATTCCCAGGTCGGTGTGTTGAGCGCGTTAAGCGTGCGGTACAGGAAATTGTCCTGCTGCGGATCGCTGGTATCGAAAATGGGGCGCTGAATAACTCGAATACTGCCAATTTTCGCGCCCGGAGGAATCACCAGATTACTCTGGCGCGCCAGCTGATCTCGCGGCTTGTCCAGATCGATCATTTCCGGCTGAACGTCACTGACAATACACGCCTCGTCGGGCGATTCAGCCCCGAGCGCAGATCCTGCCAGGACCATTCCGGACACCAGCAGACATCTCCGGCATACCATCGTTGTTTTGCTACCGGCCCGAACTGTCATATTCCGCCAATGAAGCCGCCAACCTGGCGCAAATTAATAGAAGGATTCATCCAAAGCTATGACAGGATAGAACAACAATCACAAAAAGAGGCCAGACCATGATTGGTTTTCCTATCGCCCTGATCTTTGCCAACGGCTTCGAATGGTATGCCCACAAATACATCCTGCATGGCACGCCCAGGCCCGGACAGCCTCGCTACAGCCCCATCCCCAAGTCCATGAAGAGCCACTGGCAGCACCACAAAATCGTGCGCACCACCGATTACCAGGATGATGGTTACGCGGAAGGCCTGAGCAACTGGCGCACCCGGGATGAGGTCACCTCCCTGCTCAAGCTCACGGCCATTACCTCCCTGGCCATGCCGGTGGCGCCGTTCTTCACCCTGGGCACCTACTATGCTGCTGCTCGCTATTTTTACGTGCACCGCCGCTCACACCTGGAACCGGAGTGGGGTAAAAAAGCGATTCCCTGGCACTACGACCACCACATGAACACCAACCAGGATGCTAACTGGTGCGTAACACGCCCGTGGTTCGACTACATCATGGGCACCCGGGTAATTGCCAACGAGGCAATGGCCGAATCTAACCCACTGGGCATTCGCTTACCCAAGGTCGTTGAAAAGCCTTTGAATCAGGCCTGCCGCAAGCTCTTTCCAAAAAGCTTTGAAAGGTTGAATCAAGGGCAGCTTGCTTAACTCTTTTTGGCCAGTCTCTGTATATCGTCGTACTCCCGAACCTTAATTGTGGGTCGGGAGCTTTCGGCCCCGGCTGACTTGATCAGCTCATTCACCATCGCCGCCGCAACGACCTCCGCATGAATGGCCCGATACTTTTGCAGGGGGCCAATCAATGCGCGGTTGGCCAGCGGCATTACGGCCATCCCCAACGCTTCACCCGTACGGTGCTCCTTCCTGTCTCCCAGCAACAGGCTCGGGTGGTAAATAGACAGGTAATCGAACCCCAGCTCACGGACCGCATCCTCCAATTCACCTTTTACACGGCTGTAGAAAACCGTCGAGCGAGACGAGGCACCGATCGCCGACATCAGAATCATCGTGCTGGCACCAGCTTGCCGGGCCAGCCGGGCACCCGTCAACGCATACTCGTAGTCCACCTTTCGGAACGCTTCCTGGGACCCAGCTTTCTTGATGGTTGTCCCAAGGCAACAAACCAGAACATCCACTTCAAAGATTTTCGAGTGGGATTCCAGCGCGTCAAAGTCGACCAGGTACTCCGCCAGCTTTGGGCTCGTCAGGCCCAGCGAGCGGCGCACTGGCACCACCACGGACGTTACCTCAGATCGCGTTAACAGCTGCTCGACCACCAGGCGGCCTGTCAGGCCGGTGGCTCCCAATACCAGAACATTCATGATGCACCCCCAATGTGCAGCTGCACTATGAGCTGACACAAAACTGCGCCCACAGCACATCTCTAAAACCTTAACTTACATGCCAGCCTGTATATTTAAAGCCTTTTCGGGCTTATGGCACAACGGTTGCAGTACCCAGGAAAGCGTCATTTCACTTTTCCGGATTATGAAGGAGTTGCCCGTGCACTTAAAACGCTTCAAGACTCTGTGGGGCCACGAAGGCCCCCTCAGCCAAGCTATCGAGCAAGTATACGAGGCCGGTTTTGATGGTATTGAGGCCCCCGTGCCTGATAGCGACACCGAGGCAGCGCTATTCGGAGAAACTCTTCGTGAAAACAACCTGTTATGGATTCAGGAAATCTGCACTACAGGCAGCTATGTACCACGCCGTGATGCCAGCGTGGACGAACACCTGCTGGATTTCGAAGCCAAGTTGCGCAGTGCAAAGATAACCGGACTGAAACCAGAGTTTGTCAATGTGATGGGTGGCTGCGATGCCTGGCCTATAGAAGACTCGGTCCGTTTTTTTTCAGAGGCACAGAACATTGCTGACAAGTTCAGCATTCCCGTAAGTTTTGAAACCCACCGGGGCCGAAGCTTTTTCAGCCCCTGGAATACCGTCGCCATCCTCGACAAAGTACCTGAGATAGATGTCACCTGCGACTTCAGTCACTGGGCTGTTGTCTGCGAACGCCTGCCTCACATTGAGTGGGACTGCATTGAGCGCACAGCGCAGCAGGCACGACATATTCACTCCCGCGTTGGTTACGACCAGGGGCCACAGGTACCACACCCAGCCGCTCCGGAGTATGCCGAAGCCCTGGCCTCGCACCAGGCCTGTTGGGAAGCTGTCTGGCAATCACAGCTCCAACGCGGACTGAACTACACCTCGATGACTCCCGAGTTCGGTACCGACGGCTACCTGCACCTTTTGCCCTATACCAAGGCACCCATTGCAGATCTTTGGTCACTCAACCGCTGGATCGGCGAGGAGGAAAAGGCGCACTTTGAGCGCTGGCAATCCTCGGCAACCCGAACATCCAGAATCGCCTAGTCGGCCATAATCCAAGGAGGTCTCAGAATCATGCGATACATTGCTCAGCATTTTCGGCATTCCGATGGTGTTTGGCCGCTTACGCTTGTGCTGGCCTACATTCTTACCACTTACATTGGCGGCTGGCTGTTGATGGCCCAGCCGGGCTTCTTACTACCGCTGCTAGGCATAATCGCCTGTGGTCATGGCATGGTCATCGCGGCCTACCTGGTGCATGACTGCGCGCACAACGCCATCTTCAAAAAAACCGAACACAATACCCATCTGGGAAAACTACTCAACTGGATAACCGGCGGCAGCTACGGCACTTACGAGGATTTGCGTTACAAGCACATGCGCCACCATGTGGATAACGCAGACCCAATCTCATTTGATTACCGTGCGTGGCTCAAGGCTCACCCCAGAACAGAGAAACTGGTCTTCGCACTGGAGTGGTTCTACTTCCCGGCTGTCGACATTCTGATGCACGCGTTGCTGATGATCGCCCCATTCACCAGCATTGGTGACGCCAAACAACGCAAACGCCTGGCCGCGGTTCTACTGACCCGTTCGATTCTTCTGGTGACACTGGCGTTCTGGAGCATCAAGGCTGTTCTGCTCTATGCGCTTGCGTATCTACTGATGCTCACCGTCCTGCGCTTTTTCGATGCCTACCAGCACAACTATGAAATCGTCGTGAACCTGAAAGACCCAGACGCAGAGTTTCCTCACAAAGGGAACAAGGACTACGAACAGAACAATACATACAGCAACCTGATTTCACGCCGCTGGCCGGTGCTGAACCTGTTGGTACTCAATTTCTGTTATCACAATGCGCACCATGCAAAACCCACTATGCCCTGGTACAAGCTGCCAGCATTGCACAACGAACTCTTTGGTGACGCCTACACGTGCACTGTCGGTTTAAAAGGCCAGCTCAGAAGCTATCACCGTAACCGCATTGCCGGAATCTATGCAGAAACCTACGGCCAGGTAGAGGTACCCGAGGCCCTGCGTGATGGCAAGGCTGTTCCGGTGTATGGCCTCAGCTTCCTGACCGCCTTCTGAGGCTATCAAGATGACCGCAAAACTTTCTGATAAAGCCACGGGGCAAACACTGGTCCCAGCCGGAAGCGAAGAGGCAGCCAACCATAAGCGCTCCGAGTACTGGTTCGACTTTAATCAGGCGATACCCGGCGGCCAAAGGCTGATTCTGGGGGCCGCGGGCTGGATTACATTTGTCTTGGTGTGGCACATCACATCTCAGATGGACCTGGCCCCGGAAAGGCTGTACCCCGGTCCTGTCGCCGTATTTAGCGCGCTCCAGGAGCTATTCATTGAGCAGAGCTTCCTTAGTGATGTGATGGCCAGCCTTACCCGGATTCTGGTCAGCTTTTCCATTGCGCTGGTGATTGCACTGCCTCTGGGTATCCTGATGGGCTCCTTTGCACGGGTGGATGCGGTGCTTAACCCCCTGATGGGGGCTTGGCGCTACCTTCCGGCACCCGCCTTCATTCCCCTGTTACTTATGTGGCTCGGCACTGGCGACACCCAGAAAATCGCCCTGTTGTTAATGGGGGTCGTGTTTTTCCTGATCATCATGCTCGCCGACGTAACCCGGCAAACGCCAAAGGTACTGATTGAGACCGCCAAAACCCTGGGAGGCGGGCGCCGCATCATTCTCTGGACCGTATTATTCAGGCACTCCCTGCCCGGCTACGTCGATACCTGTCGGCAGATGCTGGCTGTCAGCTGGACCTATCTGGTCATTGCTGAAATTGTCGCGGCCACCGATGGCATTGGTGCGATGATGATGCGCGCCCGGCGTTTCGTGCATGTTGACGACATCATGGCCGGCATTGTCACCATCGGCGTGCTTGGCTTGCTCCTGGATACCGTGTTCAGACTGATCTATCGAAAATCCTTTCCCTACCTTGGCCGAGGACATTCCTGACGCCACATCTCAACGCGCTTCAAAACCCCAAGAGGTAACACCCATGCACTGGCTAAAACGCAGTCTCTCAGTACTCATGCTTGCGCTGCTTTCAGGCAACGCACTCTCAGCAGAAACCGTGCGATTATCGCTGTTCTCATGGCCTGGCTATGGCTTCTGGTTCATCGCCCAGGAGAAGAACCTGGCACCTGATCTGAACCTTGAAATCACGATCATCGAAGATCCCTATGAAAGCTTCAGCCTGATGACCGCCGGTATGCTTGATGTCACGTCCAGCACCGCAGAATATGGCCCCATCGCTGCGGATAAAGGCGTGCCGATAAAAATGGCGACGTACACCAATCCATCTTACGGTACAGACAAAATTGTCCTTGCCCCCGGCATTGAAAGCGCAGCAGATCTCAAAGGTAAATCGGTTGCCGTACTCGAAGGCGGGTTAACCCAGATCTTCATGGGCATCTGGCTCGAATCCAATGGCGTCAGCATTGACGATGTTACCTTCACCAACCTGATCATGGATGATGCCGTAGGCGCATTGGTCGGCGGCAATGTCAGCGCTGCTGAATTCTGGGAACCGTTTGGATCCCAGGCCCTTGCTGCTTTGCCCGGCGCCACTGTTGCGGCGTCCTCAGATGAATCTGGCTGGATCGAAACAGCCCTTCTTGGGGATGCCATGTACATGAGCGATGCCTTCCTCGAGAACAAACCAGAAACCGCCGCCAAAGTGATGCAAGCGTACTTCGATGCCGTCGACTACTGGAAAGCCAACCCGGCCGAAGCCAACGAAATCATCGCCAAAGCACTCAGGTTTCCCGTGTCAGACGTCGAGAAAGTGATCGGCTCTACCGGTGAGATCCACAAGGGCGGCATCTGGATCTTCGACAAGACCCAGGCCGCAAAGTACATGGGTCTGCTGCCCGGCGAATTGCCATTGGGCTTACCTAACGGACAAGTTACGGAGAACTGGGAAACAGTCACTGATTGGTGGCTGAAGTTCAAACTTGTGGATGAACGCCACCCGATGAGCGCTGGAGTCGATATGACACCGCTGACGGCCATCATCGATTCTGATCAGTGACAGGAGCGAACTTTATGTCTGTCTACCGAGGTCTCTCCGTCACTGGCGTCAGTAAAACCTTTCAATCTGGCGGGCGCGCCGTGCAAGCCCTGGAGAATATCTCTCTAGGCTTGCCCGCGGGCAAGGTCGGTGTACTGCTTGGCCCTTCCGGGTGCGGTAAGTCCACGCTGTTGCGCATGATCGCCGGCCTGGAGAAACCTTCGGACGGAACCATTACTCTGAACGGCCGGGCGGTAAACCGCCCCGGCCGAGACCGAGGCATGGTGTTTCAGGACTATTCTTCGTTTCCCTGGCTGTCCGTTCGAGACAACGTAGCCTATGGTTTGAAAATCAATGGTGACCGCGACGCCCTTAACGAAGGCACTGTGGATCATTTCATTCGGGCCGTCGGCCTGGAGAAATTTGCTGACATCTACCCACACGAGCTTTCGGGGGGTATGCGGCAGAGGGTCGCCATCGCCCGCACGTTGGCCAACTACCCCGAGCTGTTATTGATGGATGAGCCCTTTGGCGCTCTGGATCCGGAAACACGCTGGCAAATGCAGGACCTGCTCCTGAACGTGGTTCGCAAAGAACGCAGCACTGTTATGGTTGTATCCCACGACATCGAAGAAGCACTCTACTTGGGTGACGTCGTGTTCTTCCTGTCCCGTCACCCGGGGCGGCTCAGAGAAACCATCTTCACCGATTTCAAAAGCTCTTTGCCACAAAATGACCGTGAGGCCTTCCTGCAATCCGATGATTACAGGCGCCTGGAGCTTCATATCCGTCGACTGATGCGTGACGAGGGCCTTGACGCCGCATAGTGGGCCCGTCGTACCATCCTAACCACAATGTGATGGCAACTAACGGACTCCCATGCTGAAAATCTCCAACGCCGTTGAACTGGCGGACTGGGAAATTGAAATCACCCAGATACGCGCGCAAGGCGCTGGCGGGCAGAACGTCAACAAAGTCGCCTCCGCCGTTCACCTCCGGTTTGATATCCTCAACTCCAGCCTGCCGCCTTTCTACAAGGAACGGCTGATGGCAATATCAGATCAGCGCATCAGCAAAGACGGCATTATCGTGATCAAAGCCCAGTCGTTCCGCACTCTTGAACTGAACAAGGAGGATGCACTGGAGCGACTGAAAGAGCTGATTCAGGAAGCGGTAAAACAACAAAAGGCCCGGCGCCCAACCAAGCCCACTAAGGGTTCACAACGGCGTCGAGTGGACAGCAAAACGAAAAAGGGCAAAACCAAGGCGCTCAGGGGAAAAGTTCGGCTTTGATGGCGTATTTTACCCACAACATCTGTGGATAACTTTGTTAGAAACGAAAGGATAGGCGGTGCAAACCCTTTAACCACAGTGGCTGGTGGAATGCGAAGGTTATTTGATCAACCGGTTCTTCCACACGCCTCCAGTGATCAATTTATCCACAGCACAGCAACGGAAGACCGATGGCATTGCCCTACTTTCTCGGCTGTCCTCAGTGGCAAGACCCGAACTGGAACAGCCAACTGCCACCTGGCGGCTCTTCCCTGGCGCGATATGCCCGGGTATTCAATGCCGTTGAGGGCAACACCACTTTTTACGCCAGCCCCACCCGCGAACAGTGCCAGCTATGGCGGCAACAGGTTCCGGACAACTTTCGATTCCTGCTCAAACTACCAAGGGCGATCACCCACGAACGCTTCCTGAACGGCGTCGGCGATGAACTGGATGCCTTTCTGTCGCTGATTGAGCCGCTAAATGATGTGCTCGGCCCCAAGTTTCTGCAGCTCCCAGCAGGCTTCGGCCCGGAGCGGCTGGACCAGCTCTGGCGTTTTCTGGATACGGCGCCGGACTATCTGGACTGGACGGTAGAAGTACGGCACCCGGCATTCTTCGCCAAGGGTGACGAAGAGCGGGCCCTGAATCAGGGCTTAAGGGCTCGCAAGCTCGCCCGGGTTGTACTGGATAGCCGGGCGCTGTTCTCGGCAACGCCCGACTGCGAATCAACCGTCGATGCCCAGCGCAAGAAGCCCCGGGTTCCGGTGCACATCCTCCCCAGCGATGCACCGCCGGTGATTCGATACATAGGGCATCCCGACCTGGAGGCCAACCGGGCATTTCTTACACCCTGGGTGCAGCGGGTGGCGACCTGGGTAACGGGGGGCATTCAGCCCTATGTCTTCATGCACATGCCCGATAACGGCCATGCGGTGGCACTGGCCTCGCTCTGGACGGAGCTTCTGCGGGAAAAGCTACCGGAGCTGGAGCCCCTGCCGGTGAATGTTTCAACGCCGCAAATCGGGCTGTTCTAGAAGGCCAGGACCGGTTCCACTATGCTTCATTCAGACAACACGTCATCCGAATGCAAGGAGAAGAATATGTTCAGCCTGGAAAATCGTGTCACGCTAGTAACCGGTGGTGAGCATGGCATCGGCAAAGGCATTGCCGGAGTGCTGCACAAAGCCGGCGCCAAAATCGTGATTGGCGGCATTGATGAAGCGGCCGGCCAGCAAGTAGCCAAGGAACTTGGTGGACTGTTTATCAAACTGGACGTTACCCGACAGAGCGACTGCCAGGCCGCCATTGCTGAGATTGAAAAGCAGTTCGGACAGCTGGATATTCTGTGTTCAAACGCCGGCATCTTTCCCCAGGCCAATCTGGATGAGATGACCGAAGCCCAGTGGGATCAGGTACACAACGTAAACCTGAAAGGCACCTTCTTCATAGTGCAAGCCGCCATGGCGGCCATGAAGAAGCGGAGTTACGGTCGTATTGTGCTGACGTCATCCATCACCGGTCCGGTCACTGGCTTCCCGGGGTGGAGCCATTACGGCGCCAGCAAGGCAGGCCAACTGGGGTTCATGCGCAGCGCTGCCCTGGAAATGGCCAATAGCGGCATCACCATCAACGCGGTGATGCCCGGTAATGTGCTGACGGAAGGCCTTCAGGCGCAGGGGGAGGAATACCTCAACCAGATGCGTGCCGCCATTCCCACCCATACGCTAGGAACCCCGGAAGACATCGGCCACACAGCCTGCTTCCTAGCCTCCGAGGAGGCCCGCTACATCACCGGGCAGCAAATCATTGTTGATGGTGGACAGGTACTGCCGGAATCTCCGGATGCGATTCCGGGTTGAAACTTCAAAGTGGATAAAATCCTGGGCGTAATTCGCACAAGTGCTCATCGGGAGTCCTGCAACGGGCTCCCGTTGCACCAATATCGAGCTCCACCAACAAAAACCGCACTAATTCAACGCAAACGTTCTTGTTCAGACCTTTCAAGACACCACACTCTGTGCAGTTTGCACAACGACAAACTCGTCACCACTCGCTTTTACCCGCCGCAAGCACATATGGCATAAACGTTGCGCACTCCCAAAGTGTTGAAACACTACTTGGAGAGAACCTCATGGCAACGCAAGCAAGTTCGCAAGAACAGGACTACCCCCTTAGTCCGGTGCCGATGGACCAACGCAAAAGCGTATGGTCCATGGGGCTGGTACTGCTTGGCTTCACCTTTTTCACCGCCACCATGTGGGCCGGCGGCACGATTGGTGTCGCGTTTGATTTTTCGACCATGCTGACGGTGCTTGCCATCGGTAACCTGCTACTCGGCACCTACGCCGCCATACTCGGCTACATCGCCGCCAAAAGCGGCCTCAATACCGCACTGATGAGCCGGTTCACCTTTGGCGAGATGGGCAGCAAGCTCTCAGACCTCATTCTAGGCTTCACCCAGATTGGCTGGTATGCCTGGGGCACCGCCACCATGGCAATACTTCTAGTCAAGCTTACCGGTCTGCCGGAAGGCTTGACCCTGCCCTTGATGGTAGTGTTCGGGTTCGCCTTCTGCGTTACCGCCTTTATCGGCTATCGCGGTTTGGAGTGGCTGTCTCGCATTGCTGTGCCGGCCATGATCATTCTGGTAGCCGTTAGCATGACCATTGCGACGTCTGACGCCGGCGGCATGTCTGGATTACTCGCCATCACTCCAACCAGCGACATGACCGTCGCCGCCGCCATCACCCTGGTGTTCGGTACCTTTGTCAGCGGCGGTACCCAGGCCACCAACTGGACCCGTTTCGCCAAATCCGGCAAGACCGCGGTGATCGCAACCCTGCTGGCCTTTTTTCTGGGCAACGGCCTGATGACGCTGATCGGCGCCTTTGGTGCGTTGGTGTATCAACAGGCGGATATTGTGGACATTATGGTCGCTCAAGGGCTCGCTACCCTCGGCATCTTAATGCTGTTCTTGAACCTCTGGACCACCCAGGATAATACCGTCTATAACTTTGCTGTAGCCGGCTGTAACCTGGTCCGCACCCGTCGGCGCAAGATGGTCACCGTTGTTGGCGCTGCCATCGGAACTGTTCTCGCAGTAGCAGGCATGTACCAGTGGCTGATTCCGTTTCTGGTGTTGCTGGGCACCTTCATTCCTCCGATCGGCGGCGTGATCATGGCCAGCTATTTTGTCGGCTATAAACGCCAATACCCGGACCTCGCCACGACAACTTTGCCGGCGTTCAACGTGCCCGGCCTGGCGGCTTATGCCATAGGTTCCGCTGCAGCCTATACTTCCCCGTGGATCGCCCCCATTGTCGGCGTGCTCGTCGCAGCCTTTAGTTACAGCGTGGTCCTGGTGGTCAGCCAAGCAGTACGTGAACGCCGAGCCCTGGTTATGGGGAACGCTTAAATGACCTTGCGATGCCTTGATGTACCCAAGCTACCCGGGCTCGGCGCCATCCGGCTCCGCGGCGGCAGCGCGGCAGCCGACAACCCGGTGCGCTGGCCCTACCTCGCCGAAAACCGCTCCTTCAAGGACTGGGTCAAAGGTGGCGAACTGGTGTTCGTCACCGGCATCAGCCGGCATCGCAGCCCCCAGAATCTGGCCGAATGCCTGTATGAGGGCAAACAATGCGGAGTTTCCGGTCTGGTCGTGCTGACCGGCGACGCGTACATTGGCCAGCTACCGAATACTTTGTGCCATCTGGCCGACGACCTGGCCATTCCATTGTTTGAACAGCCCTATTCCCTGCCCATGGTAGAAGTCACCGAAGCCATCAGCAGGGCGATCATCTGGGCTGAGCACGCCGGTCGCGAGCCGCTGGATGCTGACAGGTTGGCAGGCTCATCAGATCTGCTCGACGCCTGGATTGCGTGCCAGGGTAATCAGAGCGCGATGGCAAAAGCCCTGGGCTGCCACCGAAATACCGTTCGTAATCGAATGAATCAACTGGTCAACACACTGCCCGACGAAACCGACCAGGCAGGCCGCTTTAAAGCACAGCTTCTGGCTTACCTGCTGTTGAAACCAACACAGCCCGTGAGCCGTCATCAGGAGACAAAATGACTGAACAACTGACCTCCATCGTGAATGCTCGCCTACCGGGCCGAGACGGACTGCATAAGCTCACCATCGCCAATGGCCGCTTCACAGACATTATCGCCTTGCCCGAACTGGCCGCGGCCGGCAACAACGAGCTGGACGCCACCGGCAATCTGGTTACCCCTGCTTTCGTGGAACCCCACATCCATCTGGATGCAGCCATGACCGCTGGTGAGCCACGCTGGAACCAGAGCGGCACCCTGTTCGAAGGTATTGAGTGCTGGGCCGAACGCAAAGCCACCCTCACCCATGAGGATGTCATCAACCGAGCCACCCAAACGCTCAAGTTGTTCGCTGCCCACGGCATCCAGTACGTGCGCACTCATGTGGACGTAACCGACCCAAGCCTGACGGCCCTCAAGGCCATGCTAGAAGTGCGCGAGCAAAGCGCTGGATTTGTCGACCTGCAAATTGTCGCGTTTCCTCAGGAGGGCATCCTGTCTTTCAAAAACGGTCGCGAACTGATGGAGGAGGCCGTGCGCCTGGGCGCCGATGTGGTGGGTGGCATCCCTCACTTCGAGTTCACCCGGGATTACGGCACCGAGTCAGTGCGCTGGCTGATGGAGCTGGCTCACAAAAACGACCGACTGGTGGATGTGCACTGCGATGAAATCGACGACCCTGAATCCCGGTTTCTGGAGGTGCTCGCCGCCGAAGCCCTGCGCTTGGACTACGGCTCCAGGGTGACCGCCAGCCACACCTGTGCCATGGGCTCCTATAACGATGCTTATTGCAGCCGCCTGTTCCGCCTGCTGAAAAAATCCGGCCTGAGATTTCTGTCCATGCCCACCGAAAGCCTGCACCTGCAGGGCCGTTTTGATGGCTATCCCAAACGCCGTGGCCTGACCCGCGTACCCGAACTGCTGGACGCCGGCCTGAAAGTCGCCTTCGGTCAGGACTCCATCCGCGACCCTTGGTATCCCATCGGCAACGGCAACATGCTGCGCACCCTTGATGTCGGCCTGCACGCCTGCCACATGCTGGGCATGAGCCAGATCGAGCGATCTCTGGAACTGATTACCGACAACGGTGCCGCCGCCCTGGATCTGAAAGAGTACGGCATCGCCAAAGGACTGCCTGCACGGTGTATTGTTCAGCAGGGGCAAACGCCTTATGAGGTTTTGATGGGGCAACAACCGGTACTGGCGTCTGTCCGCGACGGGAAATTGTTGGTCAAGAGGGATATCATCAAGTACGAAACCGACTTGCCCCTTTGAGGAGAATGCCAATGATTGACGAGGATACTCTGACCGCCCTGAAAACCGCGTTCACCTTCATGCCCCAGCCGGTTGAGATCAACCGCTACGAATACGGCGACGATGCCGACCGTATTCTGGCGCAAGTGAATTTCGTGCGTGAGGTTCTGGTCAGCCATGGCATTGACCCGGAGGAAGTGGCCGGCGAGATTAATCCGGACACTTCCCCCAACTCCTGTTACTGAGGGTTGTATGCCAAGGCTGTTTTTCGGGCTCGAGATTCCCGAGCCCATCAAGGCAAATCTCCTGCAAGTCAAAACACAGGTGGCGGAGGCGCGCTGGCAAAATCGTGGACAACTGCACCTGACCCTGGCATTCCTCGGCCAGGTAGAAGAGCAGCAGGTGGCCCTGGCCTGCGACCTGGCCAGGGGAATTACCCAATCGCCCTTTGAGCTTAATGTGCAGGGGTTGGGGTGTTTCGGTTCTCCGGAAAAGCCCAAGATCCTCTGGGCGGGTGTATCACCAGAGAACGCGCTCAGAGAACTCCAGAAAAACCTGGCAACCGCGTTGACCGACAACGGGTTCACACTCGAAAACCCGAGCTTCAAACCGCATATCACGCTTAGCCGTTTTCGACATCCGGCGGGTTCGGTGGCCTCGCTGCTTGAAAGCCACCAAGACACCCTGTTTGGTTTGATGCCGGTTCAAGACTTCGTACTTTATAAGAGCACACCGGGGCCGGGAGGTTCCGTTTATACCGTTGCTGAGCGGTTTACCTTGCAACCCTGATACTGCTTTCAGCGTCGGGGCTTTACCAGAAACCAGCTTGCCACAACCAACGCCCCAAACAGGGTATAGACCAGAATAAAAACCCAGTCCGGCGCGTTGTAGTACAGAATGGTTTCCAGCCAGTGCTGAACGAACGAACCCTCATAACCACCCTGCCCGGCCTTCGCCCGCAATTCCATTTCCCAAATCGTCAGTGGGCACAGCACGCCAAGCCAGGCCTGAAGGACGACAATGCCAATGACCACAAGGTGGCTCAGCCGGAACCAGAGGTTTCGAACCCAATTCCACTGGCGAAAGTAACCCACAAGTGTAGCCACCAGGCCAAAGATGACGAACGCCACCAGCAAGGTATGGAAGAGCAGTAACAAGTCTGCGAAGATCTGGAACCAATTGGCATCCATAGGCGCCCCGGTTTCAGTGAATGGCCTCATAGGTCTAGGTTGTCAGAACAACAGGACTCTAGAATACCCTTCTGCAAACCATCATCCGAGGATGAATCCATGATGGATGTCGTCAACTTGTATAACCGGCTTAGCCGTCTGCCCATGGGCAAAACCCTGTTCAGCCGCGCGGTCTGCCAGACCGCGCCATACTTCTCCAGCATTTCACCAATGGTGGAGACCCTTGCCCCGGGCCTTTGCGTGGTCACCATGAAAAAACGCCGAAAGGTCACCAATCACCTGAAAACCGTTCATGCAATTGCCATGTGCAACATGGCGGAACTGGCTGGCGGGTTGCTCACAGACGCTTCAATTCCCAAGGGGGCTCGCTGGATTCCTTCTGGCATGACCGTCAAATACCTCAAGAAAGCCAAGACCGACCTCAAGGCAACCGCCGATGGATCAGGTATTGAATGGTCGAAGGAAGGTACCGTACAAGTGCCCGTCTCTGTCACAGATACCTCAGGCCAGGAGGTTTTTCACGCCCTTATCGATATGAACATCAAACATACCCGTTAACGGCCTGGCCGTCACAAATCCGTTCATTGAAAATTGTGACTATACTATCCGGGCCGTTGGCATTGCGGAATTTCCGGGGAAGCAGATGACGGGTTCACAAGGCTAGGGAGAGAAAACCAATGACAATGTTGATAATGGGGCTGGTCCTGTTTCTGGGTGTACATTCCCTCTCCATCGCGAACGAGCCCCTCCGGGACCGACTGCATGCGTCGCTGGGGGAGGCTGCCTTCAAAGGGCTATACTCCCTCGCTTCTCTCGCCGGCCTGCTGCTAATCATATGGGGTTACGGCGCTGCGCGCCTTGATCCCAGCGTCCTTTACGTGCCGCCCAACTGGCTAAGGCACGTGTCGCTGCTGCTCCTGATCCCCGTTTTCCCACTACTTTTCGCAACTTACTTTCCCGGCCGGATCAAGGCGAAGATCGGCCACCCGATGCTCGTTGCGGTCAAACTCTGGGCGCTGGCCCACCTTCTGGCCAACGGCATGCTGCATGATGTTCTGCTGTTCGGCTCTTTCCTTGCCTGGGCCGTTGCAGACCGAATATCCATGAAACGCAGAACACAGCGGCCCATCGCGACCCTTCCTGCCACCAAAGCAAACGACGCTATAGCCGTGGTCGGTGGTCTTGCCGCGTATGTTGTGATGGTGCTTTGGGTGCATCAATGGGCGTTTGGCGTCGCACCGGTTTAGTGGCGCAAGGAACCTACACGCGGTCGAGACGACACTCCGTCGTTACGAACAATTCAAGAGAATCACAGCGAGGAAACTGCCATGGGAAGCTCAAAACTGATCGGTGTTGTGTTACTGGTGGTAGGCGTTGTCCTGCTCTATTTTGGCTACCAGTCCAGCCAGGCTGTTGGCAATCAGGTTACTGAAGCGCTGACCGGTCGCTTCACTGACGAAACCATGTGGTATCTGATTGGGGGTGCAGCGGCAACCGCAGCGGGAGCCTTTCTGACGTTCATGAAGAAATAGCGGATGCCTCGGCCTCCATGCGCTCACCAACCAATCACAGCCCCTCAAGATACCGCAGCCCGGAAAGCTGGGCCATTTGCCGTTGAATCCAGTCGACCCGTTCCTGCACATAGGCTGACGGAGAGTTCACACTCAAAACCTTCGGGTTTGGTAAAACGGCGGCCAGGCGTGCAGCCTGGGCCTGGGAAAGATAGCGTGCCGGCTTGCCGAAGTAGGCCTGGCTGGCCGCCTCCACACCGTAGATACCCGGGCCGAATTCCGCGATATTCAGATACACCTCAAGCACTCTCTGCTTGGGCCAAAGGCCGTCAATGGTCACAGCCAGGCCCGCTTCAATGGCCTTGCGAGCAAAGCTGCGCCCGTTCCAGAGAAACAGATTCTTGGCGGTTTGCTGGGTAATCGTGCTAGCGCCCCGCAGCCCCTCCCCCGCCTTGTACTCCGACACAGCCTTGCGGATAGCATCCACATCCACGCCACGATGGTGGGGGAACCGTTGATCTTCACTGGCCACCACCGCCAGTGGCATCCACGGAGAAATATCCGACAGCGGCACCCACTCATGCCGTAACGGCCGGGGCGGGTTATCGAGTTGATACGCCAGCATAAAGGCCGACGTGGGAGGATTCACAAAGCGAAACAACAGAATGGCCAGCAACAGCAGTGCGATAACGGCGCCGAACGCCATCGCAAACAGGCGTAAAGATGTGCGAACAAAAGACCTTTTGGCCATAACCAGAACCTACCCACCGCCATTGGCTGAACACGAACAAACAGGCCGTACATGTTAGCCGACACGACAGGCTTTGGCGGTTACCATCTGGAAAGCCTGGGAAAGAAGCGCTGAATATCGACGTAGTTAATGTTATGTTATAACATATACATTAACGAGAACCGAAACTCCGACCCTTTCAGGAGAAGACCAATGCCACTCAAAGAAAAACGACTTCCGGTTACTGTTCTATCGGGCTTTCTCGGTGCCGGAAAAACCACGGTACTGAACCACATCCTGAACAATCGCGACGGCAAGAGAGTGGCGGTCATCGTCAACGACATGAGTGAAGTCAACATTGACGCCGCCCAGGTACAACAGGAAGTCACGCTGAACCGCCCGGAAGAGAAGCTGGTTGAGATGAGTAATGGCTGCATTTGCTGCACTCTGCGTGAAGATCTCTTAATCGAAGTGCGCAAGCTGGCCGCGGAAGGTCGCTTTGACTGCCTGGTAATCGAGTCCACAGGAATTTCGGAGCCACTGCCCGTGGCCGAGACGTTCACCTTCGCCGACGAAGACGGCGTCAGCCTGTCGGATATCGCCCGGCTCGACACCATGGTTACCGTAGTGGATGCGGTAAATTTTCTGAAAGACTATGACGAAGCACAATCGTTACAGGAAACCGGAGAAAGTCTTGGCGAAGAAGATGAACGCAGCGTGGCCGACCTGCTGGTAGACCAGGTGGAGTTCAGCGACATTCTGCTGATCAGCAAAACCGATCTGATCTCCCCTGACGATCTGGCCAGGCTAACAGGCGTGCTGCGCAGCCTGAATTCTGAGGCAGAGATCCTTCCCATCAAACAAGGCGCCGTGCCGCTGGATAAAGTGCTTAATACCAATCGCTTCAGCTTTGAGCGCGCCCAGCAGGCGCCCGGCTGGCTGAAAAAAATGCGCGGTGAGCATATTCCGGAAACCGAGGAATACGGCATTTCCAGCTTCGTCTACCGGGCCCGCCGCCCGTTCCACCCGGCAAAGTTCTATGATTTCCTGCACCAGGGCGTCTCCAGTGGAAAACTGATTCGCTCAAAAGGTTATTTCTGGCTCGCCACCCGCCCGGAGTTTGCCGGCAACTGGAGCCAGGCGGGCGGCATTGCCAGGCACGGGTTTGCCGGAATGTTCTGGAAGGCGGTACCGGAAAAGAACTGGCCCGAAGACCCGGAGTATCGCCAGGCAATTATGGAAAGCTGGGTAGAGCCGTTCGGCGATATGCGCCAAGAGCTGGTGTTTATCGGCCAGAATCTCGACCAGGACGGCATCACCCGCCAACTGGACGAGTGCCTGCTGGATGAGGAGCAACTGTTGGCCGGGAAATCGTTCTGGAAATCGCTGAACGATCCGTTTCCGGCTTGGGAGTGATCAGCCGTGTCCTCGACAAAAGATGCATCTTGACCTGCTCCACCCGACGAACACTATGTTCAAAAGGCAGCACTCAGTATAGTTGATGAAGATTTTACGCCCTCTCCCCGGTTGAAGGAGACGACCAACTTTGGCTACAACTAAACGCAGAAAACAGCAAATGGAACGCCAGCTCATAGTCACTTTGACTGAGGCCTGCGAGACCGCCAAGGCAGAAATACCCGGCTTTAGCTGGCTCACCCACGACAATGGAAACCAGGAATTTCCGGCAGAACTTCGGGTTACCTGGATTTTCGACACGGAGGCGAACCTTGACCGTGCGCTGGTCAATGGTGACGACCAGCGCATGCGGGCATTGACCAGGGCCGCGTTTGAGGAAACAGGCATTGACCCCAAGCTTGCTCCGTCATGCCTCCAGTTCGACAGCGAGGAAGCCTGTGGTAAAGCCCAGGATGGAGACTGGATAGCGCGACTGGCGCAGATAAGGCGAGCAAGGCACTGAAATAATCAGACCAAGATCAAGACCAATCCGCAACACAGTCATCTGGCTGGAATAAAGCTCCCGTAACCCATCTCCCGCCCCAGCGCCGGAGCCAACTGCTCGTCATCCACCGCCAGCTTGCCGTTAATAAGAACAGTTTTGACGATTCCAGGATTACGGTTAACCAGGCGCTGCAGGTCGAAATTCTCCATGTCTCCCCAATGCACCTGCTCAAGATTCTGATCAAACCCTGAAGGGTCCAGCACGACCACATCTGCGCGGTCGCCCTCACGGATCTTGCCCGCATCAACGCCAAACCAGTCGGCCTGGTCACCGGTTAGCCGGTGCACGGCCTGCTCCATAGTCATGATCGGGTCGCCTTCCTCAATGGATTCATGCACCAATTTCAGCATGCGTAGCGGCAGGTTGTAGAACGCCATGTTGCGGATATGGGCGCCGGCGTCACTAAAGGTAATCAGGGAGCGCGGGTCTTTGACGATGCGTTTGAGCACCTGTTTGCGGTGATTACCCACGGTGGTGTACCAGCGAATTTTCTTGCCAAACTCCACCACCAGATCCAGGAACAGATCGACCACGTGCACGCCCCGGGCGCTGGCTACCTCCTCGAAATTCTTACCAATCAGGGATTCATCCGGGCAGTCGATGATCATGGCGTCACCAAAGTCCCGCTGCCACACCCGAGGGCTCAGCTTCTCGCCGTAGAACTTTCGGAACTTACGGCGGTAAGCCTCGTCTTTCAGCAGCTCGTTACGCTCCACTGCGTCTTTCAGATCCAGCGCCATTTCACCGGCGCCGAACTCCTCGAAGAACACCACGTCAATGCCATCGGCATAGACCGTGAACGGCGTGGGCAATACCTGCCAGCGGAAGTCACCGCGCAACGCATTGGTGAATATGGAGGTCAACTTGGTCAGGTTGGTCAAGTAGGCGCTGCCCTTAAGGTCCATCTGACTGATCAGCGTGGTCTTCAGAGGCCGACGCAACCAACCGAGGCATTCGCGCACGTACTGGAGGATCTGCAACGGCGTAGCCGCATTCGGGGCGCCCTGATGTACCCGGCCATACTGGCGAACCAGCTTGTTCAGCCGGGCGATTTCACTCCACTTGGCATAAGTGCTGGGCAGGCTCTTGGACCATTCCCGATCGCCGTCTATCTTGTCCCACTTCAGGCACATGGTGGACAGCCCCAGAAAGCCAGCATCCAGAGCTTCCTTGAGCTGCGCCTCCATGGCCTGCATCTCCTCGGCCGTCGGCTGAATCGCCAGGTCTGTGGCTCGACTCAGGCCCATTACCCCTACCCGTAAATCGCTGTGCCCCAAAAAACTGATGACGTTAGGGCCCAGAGGCACCTTCTTTAAATGCTCCACCCACTGCCTGGGAGTTGACCAGGTTTTGTGGGCTTTCAGGATCGGCAACACTCGCTCTCGGGGCACGGTCTCCACCCGGGTGAAAATGTCAGAGGCATCCTCGTAGTCGCTGCAAATCATGCTCAGGGAACAACTGCCCACCAGCACCGTGGTCACACCATGGCGCACGGATTCCGACAGGCTCGGGCTAACCAGCAGCTCAGCATCGTAATGGGTGTGGGTATCCAGGAATCCCGGCGTCACCCACTTGCCAGAGGCATCAATCACCCGGTCTGCCTGAGCATGATCGATGGCGTCATCAGTGACCCTGGCAACACGGCCGTCCTTGATTGCCAGATTGCGGGTGGATGAGGGAGCACCAGTGCCGTCAAAGTAACGGCCACCCTCGATAAGAACGTCATACTGAGCCATCGCGTTTTCCCTTTTCAGAGCTTGTTGTTGTATGGATGCTTGCCAGATTAAGACGGACTCAGGGTTCATTCTTGTTATTTAGTGACACTTCTCTCAAGATGAACGAAAACGGCCCGGATAGCCCTGCGACATGACAGCAACGGTGGAATACCAGATTCGAACCAGCGCCCTGAAAGGCTTCGACGTGCTGGTGGAGGATTTAGGCGGAGACCCCCATCGCCTGCTGGCAGACTATGGGCTGTCTGCGGAGGCGCTGAAAAGCGACCTGCAAAGCATGAACATCCGAGACTTTGTTCAACTGCTGGAGATCAGCGCAACAACGCTTGGCTGTGCAGATTTCGGATTACGGTTAGGGGCCAGTCAGGACTTTCGCATCCTTGGCCCGTTAGGTGTGGTACTGAGGCATTGCAGAACGCCCCGGGAGGCGTTGCACTCGGCGCGCAGTTTCGTGTGTTTTCACAACCAATCCGAATATTGGGATTACCACAGTCACGGTGCCGTCACCGCCCTTCAGCGCTATGAAAACTTCTACGACATCACAGACACCCGGCAGTACCGGGAGCTGGCCCTGAGTGCGTGCTATCAACTTTGCCGGGTATTGATCCGGCCCGGTTTCCGGTTTGTCAGGCTTGAATTCAGCCATGCACCGCTTTCACCCCTCAGCACCTATCGCCGGTATTTCAAAACAGACGTTACGTTCAATCACGAACATGATGCGCTCTGGCTGGAAACACAATTACTCGATGAGCCGCTCAGGAGTCAGAACGACGCCGTCAAAACCGCGGCGATGGCCTACCTCAGAGAATTGATCCAAGACCACGAACTGGATGTCGTCCAGCAGGTGAGCCTGTTGATTCAGCAAACCCTGGGCGTTCAGGAAGCGTCCATTGAAAACGTAAGCCAACTACTCGGGCTGAATAAACGCACCCTGCAAAGGCAACTAAAACAGCGAGGCGTAACATTCAAAGAGTTGGTCAACAGCCTGCGCATGAGATCCGCCTGCTGGCATCTGCAGTCCAGTACCATGGACATCACCTTGCTCTCCGAAATCCTCGGATACAGCGATGTCAGTGGCTTCTCCCATGCTTTCAGGAAAGCACAGGGAATTTCTCCGCTAGGGTGGCGTAAGGCCCGGAAAGCGTCTCCAGTTACCAAATAAAGGCAATCCACCCAACGATAGCAGCAAAGAAAATCGACAACCCAATCAACATCTTCCAGGGGAACGGTGGTGGCGGTGGCTCAACAGCCAACTGCTGCTCCAAGTAGGTTCGCAACAGTCGGGTGTTACGGGTGTTGGCTTTAAAAATAGCGTCAAACGCATCGCCCACCACGGGCAGCAAGCCCCCAAAAAAGTCGATCACCATGTTGCGCAGCATTCGGCGCTTCACCGTTGTGCTGGCACCTGCCCGGTGCGCCTCAACCAGAACATAACAGGACAACACCAGACCAACGAAGTCTCCCACCACCGGTACCAGACCGATAATCGCTTCTATCCCAAACTTGAAACGAGTAAAAGGAAGACCAATGCTGCTGTCCATCAAACGACTGAACGTATCCAGTCGTTGCAAGGTAGCCCGTTGCTGGGCTTCGATAGGTTGCTTCGCCATGCATTCTCCAATGGGCCCTTCGTGCGATGATGCCCGCTTATCTGGCCATCAATCCAACAAAAGCTGCGGTGAAAGCGGTTTCCTGGAAAACTTTCAAGCCAGTCTCTTCAAAAGGAATTGGCAGAGGGTTAGCGGCCAGCGTGGATTTGATCAGTGCCGGTGGGAGCAATTTCACCTCCAGCTCAGTATCGTTAATCAGCTGAAGTGCCGCCTCCAGCTTGAAGCTGATCGCACCGCCCGCAAACTTGCCCTTGGGCATCCGCTCCTTGATGGCGACGCATGTCACCTCATGCTCCGCCATCAATTCCGAAAACGCTGCCTGGAAGTTTTTCAGGTCACCGCGAGTGTGGTTTTTGCTCAGCGACAGCTTACGCACCTTGCTCTCCAACAGGCTGATTTGCCCTCGGTCCAGCTTCAGCATGCAAACCACCGCATCACTACCGGTCAGTTCAACTCCGCAAACAATCATCGCACTCCCCTTTTACGCCTGGCCGCAACACTTCTTGAACTTCAGACCACTGCCACAGGTGCACGGATCGTTGCGCGACGGCGCCTTCGTCGTCGTGACCGGGGCGGGCTTTTCCAACAGAACGGTCAATTCAGCAATGGATTCAACGGCGCCCTCGCGGGTATCCACTGTAATATTCGCGTAGAGCTCGGCTTCGGCCACCTGGGCCTCAATTTCTTTTTTACGCGCCTCACTGGTCACGGTCAGGGCTAGCGGGAACTTTTTGCTACCACTCTTCTGACTGGCGTTGGTCTTGAATCCGCCATAAGCCGTGTGGTGCTGGCGGGCGTCTTGCCGGCCTTTAAAGAAAAATTTATCTGACATGCTGAAATCCTGATGAACGGAAGAGTTCCGGGCGGCGCAAAAATCACCTGCGGCCGCTGGGCGGAGACGTTTTATCATGCTTACGGGAACGGAGATATAGGCATAAATGTAAACCGCAAAACCAACCCATTCCCGAGTCTTCCCGTCGCCCCTCAGAATGCCTGAACCAGCGCGCCACCACGCCTCGCCCTATTGTCCAACAAATTTACACATTCGCCTGAAAAAAATCGAAGGTGTAACGAAAGATTTACACAAGTGATTGCAAACCCGCGGCAATACCATCTTTGGCCACCATGTTGCCTAACATATTGCTCAGCACCTTAATAGAACAAAAATCACAAAACAGAAAAGGTAAATAACAATGACGACTAAAAACCGAAGCACCCTGGGCGCCTCACTCTTTGTAACTGCATCTCTGGCTCTAACCAGTTTTTCTGTTGGAGCCAGCCCTATCAGCTTCAGCGATATCTACGTTTTCGGTGACAGTCTCTCAGATACCGGCAATACCCGAAGCCAGGTACCCCTTGGCTCTTTTGGCCCCATAGCGGCGGCAGCCGGATATGGCCCCAATGGCCGCTTCAGTAATGGTCCAGTGTGGCATGAGTATCTGGCAGACGCACTCGCCATGCCGCGCGCGACAAATTCCACCAGTGGCGGCAATAATTTCGCCTACGGCGGTGCCCGCGTGGACAACGCCGGTGGCGTCTCTGCGGGTTTGCTCACGCAAAATACCCAATATTTCAACCGGCAGGCTGGCGCGCCTTCCGACCCTGACGCGTTGTTTGTCGCCTGGGCGGGCGGTAACGACATGCGCGATCTGGTTGGCAGCGCAGACCCGCTGGCCGCCATCAACGCTCAGTTGAACTCCTGGTTCGGAATGCTTGGCGGCTTGCTGGACAGCGGAGTAACCACCCTGCTGGTACCGAACCTGCCGGACCTTGGCAGCATCCCCGAGTTTCGCACCACCCTCAACAGCACCTCAGGCACTGAAGTATCAACCGCCTGGAATCAAGGGCTGGAGCAGGGACTCTTCGAGCTGGCCCAAACCACAGACGCTGACATTTTCTACTTCGATGTGTTCGGTTTGTTCAACGACCTGCTCGCCAACCCGGCTGCTTTCGGGTTTTCCAACACCACAGGGGAATGCCGGTCTGTGAGCGGTGGTTTTTTCCCATCTGAACAAAGCTGCGCCAACCCAGGTGACTTCGTTTTCTGGGATGAGATCCACCCCACCACCGCCGCCCACAGCTATCTGGGCAACCAGGCCTATCAGCTTTTGCTGAGTGGCAAGTCGATCGCCAAGGTACCTGAGCCAATGACCCTGACCTTGCTCTTACTGGGTATTGTCGCGCTCTGGGGACGTAGGTATCTGGTGGTTTCCAGACCCTCACGGAGCTAACTTTGAGCGGCAGCCCGCGCTTTGCTGGCTGCCCCTCTCACAACAAGTTTATGAGCACACAGCCTTCTTGCTCGGGTAGCGGACATGCCTTCATTTACCAAGCTCGGACGCTGTTTGACGATGGGTGCAATCTTGCCAGCTTTACCTGTCGTGGCTGAATCACCCATAACCCGATTGACGGTCGAGCAGGCCACGGGGGAAAACCGCACCCGAACCCAGACAGTCATTGGCACCTCGTTTGTGGCCTCGTTGTCGGAAACCCATCGATTAAGCTCACTTTTCGACTCAAACACGGGCGAACTCTGGGTACTTGATCATGATCGTCAGCTAGCTCTACTCATCAACCGAAAAGAAGTGCAAATGTTTGCTGAAAAGCTTGCAAGCGAAGTTGCCAAATTTGAAGCCAGCATTGCCTCGCTGCCAGAGGATGAAAGAGATCTTTCCCTACGTCGGTTTGAACAACTTTTGAACGGGCGAACAAAAGAGCCGTGGGCCATGTGGATGATTTCGTCGCCCAGGGCACCGAGGGCGAGTTTGCCGGTATTAAATGCCAATGGCACGACATGGTCGAGCACCACCGCAAGGGCGACCGGCTACTCGGCACCGCGTGCCTTGCCCGAACAGATGCCATTGCCAATGGCGCCGTGTTGGCCGCCTTTTTTTCCGAACTTGCCGAGCTTTTCGACATTGCAAAAAATACTGACACAGGACCGATCCCCTTCCCGGTCATCGGCAACCCAATGGCCCTGGCCGCAAAACGGGAGCTGATGGCCATAAAAGTCGCACCCAACCCTGATCTCTATCATGCCAGTGCAGGTATGGAAGTGGTAACCGTGTTAACGGAGACTCAAGCACAAGGGGATTACAAATTACCAGATGGCTATCACCGACAGGGTTTCAGTTCAGCAGGCACTCTTTAGCCTCATTGATTCGAGCCGCCAGATAGTTACTGCCCCCACGATCCGGGTGCACCTTCTGCATCATCTTCCTGTGAGCCCGAATGATTTCCTCGCGGCTGGCACCGGGCTTCAGGCCAAGGATATCGAGCGCTTCACTGTTGGTTAACGGCCCTCCGGTATGGCCACGATCACCAGAAGGTTCCTCATCACCACTCCCGTGATCATCGGCGTGCCAGGAGTCTCCGAACCGCCTGTCCAGGTATGTCTCCAACAGCCGAGCCGAATCCTCATCGTGCCGCCTACAGTAGCCTAACAGCTCAATAAACTCTTGCTCGCTCAGATCGTCCAACGCCCTGTCGGCCATCGGGCCCTTCAGGATCTTACCCGTCATCTCGGCAGAGTCGTGGTCCAGGGTCATATCCAGAATCTCACTGGCAACATTGGATTTATTGCCCGGCTTTGCTTTCGCAGCCCCCGCTACCCGCCCCGACAACAAAGAGGGCAATATCCGGCGCAGCAGCGGGAAGAGAAATGCCAGTAGCGCGAACAAAAAGTGCAGGCGACCGGTGATCGCCATCAGTAAAACCAGACCTGTACCGGCAAACAACACCAGCTTGATAATGGCGGGTTTACGTTGGCTGGCAGGCTGATTTCGCAGCCAAACCCAGGCTACAACTGACAGCACGATAACCAGTAGCGTTAACGGCACTCAAATACCCCGAACGTTGAAATGAATGAACCCGGCACTATCGGATCTGCTGAGTCAAGCGCCTTACCTCCGCAGAGCTGCGGCTGGAAAAATCCTGCAGGGCTTTCGCTCCCCCGGAGGCATAGACCGCAACCGCCGCCATAAGATCCTTGAGTACCTGCGGGCTGTTGCGATCAAAGGGAGCATAAGCGCCGCCAGACAGCTTACTCACTTGCTGGAAAACAGCCCTGGCATGCGCATCACCGCCCTCATGAAACATGAACACAGGGGTCCGCAGCATGCCCAGTTCGCCAGCGGCATGGCACAGCTCATCCACCGGCTCTTCACAGCAATCACCGATGAACACCACCGCTTTGACCGCCTGTGCTCGCGTCTCCTTCACGGCATGCGCCAAAACCCGGCTGATCTGGGTACGGCCACCCAGGCAGGACACCCCGTTCATCAAATTCAGCAGCTGTGATGTTTCCGAGACAAACTTCGTCGACTTGAACTCGCCATAACCCCGATAGTAACAAAGCTGGATGGCCAGACCGCCCAGGTCTTTAGTTGCCAGGAACAGCTCACTCTGCAAGTGGCAGGCTTGATCCCAGGTCGCCTCCCGGCTGGCGGTGGCATCCAGCGCAAAGATCAGCCGCCCCCGGGCTCCCCCCTGCTTGGGCAGGGCTCGAACCTGGTTGATAAACTGATCAATCGCCTGCTTGTCAGACTTGGTACGCAGCTCCTTATCAGACATAAGCCCATCTCACGCAAAGTAATGTCGAAATAACTGCAGCACCAGAGCCACTGCCATTAAGGGTATGAGCCACTTTGATATTTTGCTGTAGTCACGGCTCTCGCCCTTGGGGGCATACTTTTCAACCAACGGGACAATAATGATCAGTGCCAGAAAAAGAACAGCGAGAATGGTTAACAGGGTGCCCATGATTGGTTACTCCTCCCGCAACTTAGCACGAACCTTCATCAAGATTTCGCCATACCGGTTTTTCCCGCGACGATCACGGCCGCAGCCCCAAAAATAATCGAAGTTACTGTTCTCCAGGATCTTCTTCTGGCCAGTTTTCAGCAGTTCTTCCGTCAGGTGGGAGTATGTGCGGAAGCGCACATACACACCTCGGGTCATCACCGTTTCACGCACTTGCTTCCAGTCACGCCGCAGACTTTTATGGCGCTTACGCCCCAGCTTTCTTGCCAATACGGGCGTCGTGGCTGCACGTATCATTTCCTGCTGGGCTTCGTCGGTAAATTTCATACCCTGGAAGTAATGCTCGAGTGTGGGCCACGTCTTACCCTCCAGCTCAAAACTGAAGGCTGCGTGAGTGCCAAAGGGGTTGTCCGGATCCGTTCGTGAAACGAACAGATCATTTTCGCTACCTTCGGCTGAGAAAAGAGACATAACTGCAACCACCGAATAAAAAAGCCGTAAGTGAAACCAAACCCTGGTTTCACATCATCTGATTACGCCCCGCCCGGGCACCCAAAACCGCAATACCGATCAACCCACCAACGCGGCGCGCACCTTCTTGCTCAACAGTCCCATATCGACCCGACCGGTCACCTGTGGCCGCAGCTCATTCATCACACCACCCATGTCTTGCATGCCCTGGGCGCCAGTAGAGCTGATAGCGGCACGAATCAGGTCGTCCAGTTCTTCTTCAGACAGCGCAGCTGGCATAAACTCCTCAATAATCAACATTTCCGCCCGCTCTTTTTCTCCCAATTCCTCACGACCAGCCGCATCATACTGACCTGCGGCATCCCGGCGTTGTTTGAGCATCTTATCCAGCACCTTCAATACATCGCCGTCACTCAGCTCTCGGCGCTCATCAATCTCAATCTGTTTCACTGCTGCCTGCGCCATACGCAGAGTGACCAGCCGGATTTTGTCCTTGCTCCGCATTGCATCTTTTACCGCGTTACCCAGTTGTTCCTTAAGTGATGATTCCGCCATACTCGACCTCTATCGTTAATTTCAAACGTTCATTACGTAATATCATCGGGCGCTCATGCATGAAACTCAACCCATTTAATACCCGCATCGGCCTGGCTCTGGGCGGTGGAGCCGCCAAGGGCGTTGCTCACATCGGTGTTCTCAAAGCCTTTGAGGAAGAGCAAATCCCGATCCATTGCATTTCGGGCACCAGCGCGGGGGCGTTGATTGCAAGTTATCACGCCTTCGGACGCCCGGCGGAGTCCATTCTTTCCATTTGTTCAACACTAAACCTGTCGAAGATCATCAATTTTACCTTCGAGCGTGGCGGCCTGTTCAACACCAAAACCATTCGAGAGATGATCCACAGAGATCTGGGCGATGTCCGGATCGAAGATGCCGACATCCCCCTGGCCATCTGCGCAACGGATATCGAAACCGGTGAGCAGCTGATTTTCAAAAGCGGAAACCTTGCGGATGCCGTCTGCGCATCTATGGCCGTGCCTGGCCTGTTTGTGCCCGTAGAAGTCGATGGCAGAATTCTGGTCGACGGTGGATTGGTTGAAAACGTCCCGATATCGCCGCTGGCGAAAATGGGCGCTGGCATCACTGTGGCCATTGATCTGAGCCACGTTAGCCGGTATCCAAAGCCAAAAGATACATTTGATGTGATCAGCAACGCCATTAACATCGGCATCGATTTCAATACCCGCAAGCAATTGAAGAAAGCAGACATCGCGGTGCTGCTGGACTTAAGCCGCTACAGCCTTACCGACAACTCTGATTGTGTAGATGAGCTTTATATGGAAGGCTACCAACCCATGAAGAAAAAGATTCGCCAAGTGTTTTGGTACAAGCGGATGCATGCAGTTATCAGCGTCTCGAAAGCCGCGGGCGCCCTCCTGCCTTTTAAAGTGCCTGAAATAATCAAAGATCGTAAGCGCTCAAATTAAACCGATCCGACTGGGCATGGTGAACCAAACAGCCATTTTCGCCCTATTAATTACACCTTCTGAATTTTCACAGCGAACGGAGTTGCTACATGATCACAATCCACCACCTCAATAATTCCCGCTCACAACGCGTTCTCTGGATGCTGGAGGAGCTGGGTGTACCCTACGAAATCAAGTATTACGAGCGCGATGCCGAAACCATGTTGGCACCGGCAAGTCTCAAGAAGGTACATCCTCTGGGCAAATCACCGGTGATTACCGATGGTGATCTGGTGGTGGCAGAGTCCGGCGCCATTATCGAATATCTTGCCCACACCTACGGCAAAGACACCATGCTGCCCGAAGGCGGTGGTCAGGCCTGGCTGGATTACACGTACTGGATGCATTATGCCGAAGGCTCTTTGATGCCGCCGCTGGTGATGCGACTGGTGTTCGAGAAAGTAAAAACCAGCCCGATGCCGTTTTTTATCAAGCCCGTTGCAAAAGGCATTGCCGATAAAACGAACCAGATTTTCATCGGCCCCATGATCAAAACGCATCTTGATTTTGTGGAAGCCCACCTGGCGAAGAACACCTGGTTTTTGGGAGACAATCTCAGCGCGGCGGATATTCAGATGAGCTTCCCGCTGGAAGCATCCGTAGCCCGGGGAATCGTTGGCAGCCATCGCCCACACATCACAGCCTGGGTAGAACGCGTGCACTCAAGACCGGCATACCAGACCGCGCTTGAAAAAGGTGGCGAATACGATTTTGCCTGAAGAAGGCATGGTTCAGAGCGACCAACAAAGCCTTGATGGAGTTTTAATGTCCTACCGGTTCGAAGACCTCAAAAACGCCTGCCCTGACGAGTGGCGGGACTACATCGAGCACAGCTTTGTAACGCAGCTTGGCGATGGTTCGCTGGCGCCGGAAGCCTTCCAGCACTACCTGAAGCAGGACTATCTGTTCCTGATCCAGTTTGCCCGGGCCTATGCCCTGGCCGCTTACAAAAGCCCAACCCTGGCAGACCTCCTGCAAGCCAAGGATGGGCTACTGGCCATTCTGGATACCGAACTGGGCTTACACATCAGCTATTGCAAGGAATGGGGAATTTCGGAGCAGGAACTCAACAACCTGCCCGAAGCCCGCGCCACCCTGGCCTACACCCGGTACGTACTGGACACCGGCAACCGCGGCGACCTGCTGGATCTACACGTGGCATTATCGCCCTGCATGGTTGGCTACGGAGAAATCGCCAACTGGCTTAACCAGCGGGCAGACACCCTTCGGGGTGACGCAAACCCCTACGACGCCTGGATCGCCATGTACGAAAGCGACGAGTTCCAGAGCGCCATGCAGGGAGAGATCCGCTGGCTGGACGAACGCCTGGCGGACGTCACGCCGGCCCGGTTCATACAACTCACCCGGATATTCCGGGACGCTACCCGGCTGGAAATTGACTTCTGGGATATGGGGTTAAACTTGAGTGACTAAGCTTGATGACTGAGACCAGTCATCAGGATGGTTGCAGGTTCAGAGACCTGTACCGTCTGTGCCCGGACCACTCCGGGTAACGCCGGTCTAAATGCAAAGCCTGGATCTGCTGCCATAAAATCAATAAATTGAATCAACAGGAAAATGAGGATGTAAATTAATTCGACGCACCAAAAGCGGCGAGAATCGGGGTAAATCTATTCAAAGCGAAACCAATCCACTCCGATCATCCAGCATCCATACACCCATCCGGGAGTGCCACTGCGGACTACTACTCCACCGTAATGGTGATCTTCTCAGACATAACGGGAGGCTGATGGGGAATATGAAGGTGATCGCCCACCAGGAGTTGCAGGGTGTGCTCACCCGGAGGCAGCTCCAAAGTGGTCTGGGTTTGCCCGCCGCCAAAATGAATGTGGCGCTCATCCGCTGGGATTGGTGTGTCCAGTGCCGGCAAGTCGTCTACATTAACCAGCAAGTGATGGTGTCCGGTTTTCTCGCTCCACGCCGGCCGGTGCAACGCCCAAGCCTTCCAGGCCAAACCGTACGGTAACCGGAGAACTCACCGTCTGCCCATGCAATGGCGTGACAAAATACACTGCTGCTCCATCAGGCGCCGGTGTCGCGGCATGAGCACCGGCAACCATCGATGCAGCGAAGATCAAACCAAAGGCAAAACGCTGTGTGTTGTTGATCGTGTTCATAACCTACTCCTTCAAGTGAGTGAACCACTCCCTAATGGTAGGTTACCTTTCAGGATATCACCTGAGTTCGATCGTGAAGCACCGCCGCGAGACCGGTTTTTAGCTGGATTTCAGGTTAATCTGCTTCGTCCCTGGAGACGCAAATTGCCCACTCTTACCTTTAACCACATGCTCGACAACCCCACCAGACTTCAAAAAAGCAGCTGTTTGCTCTTCGATCATGGCAGTTGTCAATGTCGCTTTTACGGGTTTCTTACTCATGGTGCTCTCCAGGTCAACAGTTGGCTTGGTCGCCAATCTGAACCGCGCATTATATCCGAAACAGGAAAAAATTGTTCGGAGTGAAATTTAAGCGCTGTGGACCCCCTCCGCCCGGGCAACCCAAAAACAATTTAATACTATGCTATGCACAGCCTGTTAATTAGCGTAGTGTGATCGTCGTTGGAAAGATTTAGCAAAGCATTTCACGAATAAGACCTTTTGAGTTGACATACTTCTCGTCCTGTTTTTGACCCTGCACGTTTTTTATTTCCCGCATATCGCTGAGCAAACATCACAACGATTTTTGACAGCACATTATTGATCAAAATCAGGATAATTATTATGTCTACAATTAAAGGCAACGTTAAGTTCTTCAATGAAGCAAAAGGTTTCGGCTTTATTACTCGTGAAGGCGGTGCAGACGTTTTTGTTCATTACAGTTCTATTCAGGGCGGCGGATTCAAGACCTTGGCCGAAGGCCAGGAAGTTGAATTCAGCGTGACCGAAGGCCAAAAAGGCCCACAGGCAGAGAACGTTATTGGCCTGTAAATAACAGCCAATACGTGACTCAAAAAGGCAGCCTGTTCAGGCTGCCTTTTTTATTGCTAAACGAAAATTCATACGGGATGGTCTATAAACGGCCTCATGCTTCATTCGCCTTCCGAAACTGTCCCCGATAATCAAAAACCCTTTCCTGCACCTGCCAATAATGCTTCTGCTTACGCGCAATCACAAAGTCCGGTGCTGGCAACAGGCTCTGCATCTCCAGCACCTCGTTCGCACTGCTGAAGGCTTTTGGAGACTGGCTGTTCGCGAAGCGACGTCCAAACAATCTGTTAAATACGGTGCGCTGTGCCGGTTTACTGAAGTCAAATGACTCGCCGAGTTCTTCGCCATCTTCCCCGTGATAGGTGATTTTCAGTTTGTTGGCATCGACACGTAACGTGATGCCGGCACAACGCATCACCATGGCATCTTTGAGTTTCAGGGCGTCTCTAAGCTGATCATCAGGATCGATGATGGCTGTATGGCATTGATTGCAGTTACGGGCGGCAATGTCATTCTCGGCACCGCAATGGGGACACGCCTTGAACCGAAAACGGTAATCGCACTGTTCGGGGCGTTGGCCTAGCCCAGCTGGTTCATCCCCCTCCACGGCACCGATCAATCCCTGGCACCGGCGGCCGTAATGTTCGATCACTCGCCCTTCACTGTCGGTTTTGCCCCAGAAGATGTTGGCGAAACCACAGCTCGGGCAGAACACCTGCACCGGCTCGCTGTCGGGATTTGGTTTTGGCTCTCCTACCTCCGGGTGGTGCAGGTTCACATGGTTGCCCGCGTAATCCATCACCAGACAATCCTGCTTGCCATCGTCCAGGCGAAGCCCACGGCCTACCATCTGCTGATAGAGGCTGACTGACTGGGTAGGGCGAAGAATGGCAATGAAATCCACGTGGGGCGCATCAAAACCCGTGGTGAGCACAGACACGTTCACCAGATACTTCAACTGCCGCTGCTTGAAGCGCTGGATCAGCAGGTCCCGCTCTTTGAGATCGGTCGCGCCGGTCACCAGGGCGGTTTCGTGCTCCGGCAAATAGCCAGTGATCTCCCGCGCGTGCTCCACGGTAGCCGCAAAGATCATGACGCCCTGGCGCTCGGCTGCAAGCGCCATCACTTGCTCGATGATGGCGCGGGTCACACGCTTATGCCTACTCAGCAGCTGATTGACGTCTTTCTCGGCGTATTCGCCAAAGCGGTCCTGAGTCAACGCCGAGAAATCATATTGCGCCAAGGCCGCATTGACCAACTCAGGCTTTGTGAGATAACCGCGGTTGATCATGTAACTCAGCGGCAACTCATAGATGCAGTGCACAAATGGCTTGTCTTGTTCGTCACTGGAACCGCGAACAAAACCCCGGTAGTGATAGCGGTAGATCCACCCCATGGCCAGGCGATAGGGGGTGGCGGTCAAACCGAGCACTTTCAGGGAATCATTCTGGTGCCGGAGCAGCTCGATGATCCGCTGATACTGACTCGTCTCCTCCCCACTGACCCGATGGCACTCATCGATGATGACCAACGAGTACTCATCCCGGAACTGATCCAGATTCGCCGATACCGACTGCACACTGGCAAAGGTCACCTGATGCCGATTTTCCTTGCGCTTCAGCCCAGCAGAGAAGACTCCGCCCACTAACCCATAACTCTGGTACTTGGCGTGATTCTGCTCAACCAGCTCTTTGACATGAGTCAGCACCAGAATCTTGCGCCGGGCAAGACGGGCCAACTCGGCGATGACCAGGCTTTTACCGGCACCGGTTGGCAACACGATGACGGCAGAGTCATCGGATTTTCGGAAATGGCTCAGCGTGGCGTCGACAGCTTCCTGCTGATAGGGGCGGAGCTTGAAAGGAGCATTCATGTTACCGGGCTTAATCGGTCAATGATGCCCACCCGGCCCATGAGCGTGGCCATGCGCTAGTTCTTCCGGGTCGGCGGGGCGTACTTCGATGATTTCAATATCGAAGGTCAGGGTTCTGCCAGCCATCGGATGATTGGTGTCGACATCCGCAAACTTATGGCCAACCTTAACCACAACCACATGCCGTGGGCCCTGCTCCGTTTTCACCTGAGCCACCATGCCAGCCTTCCAGCGTTTGGCGCCCATCAAATGTTTGATCGGCACGCGCTGCACTGCGTCAGGTTTGCGCGGACCGTAGGCTTTTTCCGGCGTGACGGTAACGCTGAAGCTCTCGCCGGCCTCTCGACCTTCCAGGGCTTCCTCCAGGCCTCGGATAATGCCGCCGTGGCCGTGCAGGTAAGCATTGGGCTCGCCCCCATGGGAGTTCTCAACTACGTTACCTTGTTCATCCTTGACACTGTAATGAAACAAGACGACCTGATTTTTTTCGATTGGCATAAGGTTCTCTGTGACGTGTGGAAGTCAGCCATTATAACCGGTGTCGGCGGTTACTCCTCAAGATCGCGGAAGGCCGAGCGATGAAACTCCTCGGCCTCTTCTACCTCTTTAACGCCCACCTCCCGGATCTCCGGAACGTCACCGCCCGCCAGGGTTTCAAGCACTGCGTGCACGCCTTTGGACAGCGATGTCAGGTTATAGCCACCCTCCAGAACCATGGCCAGCCGGCCGTCACAATGCTTGTCGGCGATATTTTGAACAATGCGCGTGATCGCCCTGAAGCCATCGTAGGTCAGATTCAGAGCCATATCATTACGGTGTGGATCAAACCCGGCCGAAACCAGAATAAGGTTTGGCTCAAAATAATCCGCCGCCGGCACCAGAATCTCGCGAAACACCTTCTCGAAGGCCACGTCGCCTGCGGCCTCGGGCAGTGGCACATTGATGGTGTAACCCTCACCCATACCGTCTCCCACCTCCTCAAGATGACCAGACCCAGGGTAAAAAGGTGCTGCGCAGTGGGTGTCGAAAAAAAGCACATCCGGATCGGCCCAAAAGATATCCTGAGTACCGTTACCGTGATGGGCGTCCCAGTCGATAATCAGTATCCGTTCACAACCCAGTTTGGCTTGGGCGTGGGCTGCAGCGATCGCCACGTTGTTTAACAGGCAAAACCCCCGAGCCCGCACCGGCTCGGCGTGATGGCCAGGCGGTCGCACAAGTGCGAATGCGCTTTGGCAATCACCCTTAACAACACTCTCCACTGCAGCAATGGCGTTACCGGCCGCTGCGGTGGCCGCATTGATGCTCTCCGGCGACACCGCCGTGGTGTCTTTGTCGAGCCAGGCGCGCTTACCCGCCATTGAAAAAAGATGGTCGAGGTAAGAGGAAGTGTGCACTTTTGCTAACTGCTCATAAGTCGCCGGGGCCGCACCGCCGCATAACTGAACGCCGGTTATTGGATGCTCATCAAGGTACGCCTTGATGGCAGACAGCCGCCCCGGGTGTTCCGGATAACTCCATTTGAAATCCAGCCCCTGAAGAATAAACCTCACGCGTTTTTCCACCCGGCTGGGCATAAAAGGCAGATCCACCTCCGGATGGTGCCCGAGCATCACTTCGTCATAAAACACCTTTACGCTGCGATCGCCGATCATGCCCTTTTGTTCTCCTTCTAAACAGGCTTCCTCCGGAACGCGTCTGCTCCACACACTGACCAAAGCGTAGTCGCTTTTAAGGCGCCCGGCACACCCTAAAGCCGCTCAACGTGAATGCTTGCGCCGCAAGCTTGACCACTACACCAAACTGCATCGAAAACCCTGACAGATGGTTTTGTTCACGGAACTGGTTTGGTCTATGTTAATTTACGTTCCCTCTCACGGCGGCACCATAATATGCAGGCAACAAGCAGTAACTGGGCCTCCATTGCCCAGTGCTACTCTGGACCGGCTTTGCGCAAGTCTGCATGGATTCTCCTGTCTGTTCTGTACTTTTCAACGCCAAGCTTTGCCGACTGCAACATCACTATGCGCTGGGATAATGACCCGCCCTATTTCATGGGCCGGAATGATCAAGTGGTTGGCATTGATGCTGACCTGGGTCTTGAAGCAATGGAGCGCCTGGGCTGCAATCTTGTCTTCAAAAAACTGCCATGGGCCAGAGCTCTCCGCGAGCTGCGTGAGGGACGGGTGGATATGTTGTCTGGTGCCTATCGAACCGCCGAACGGGAACAATATGCTCGTTATTCCAGCGTGGTTGGCCTGGTGTCTCCCAACATTCTGTTCATTCGGCAGGATGAGCAGAACTCCTTTAATGCCACAAGCCTGACCGAACTGTTGGATTCCGGTTTTAAACTCGGGGCCCAAATCAACGTGTCTTATAGCGAGGAATACAGCGCGCTATTGCAGAATCCTGAATTCGAAAAAAACATTGAGTTTTTATCACGCCGGGAGTCCCTCTGGAAAATGCTTGCTCGCGATCGAATCGGTGGCGTGATTGCAAGCAAGCTAACCGGCTAACCGGGCTCCACGAGATTCAGGAGTTGGGCCTGTCCGATACCATTACTCCCAGCCCACTCATCGTGTCCAATAAACCCGCACACTTTGTTTTCTCCAAAGCCTCGGTAAATTCTGCATTTGTAGCCGATTTTGATCGAGCGCTCCAATCGATGAAGGATGACGGCAGCTTTGCCGCCATCATCAATCGCTACGTCCACTTACCCGTTGACCCTGAAACGGCAGTTCGATGATGCCCCTGCCGGCCCAATGGACGCGCCAATAAACCGGAGTCAGTCGATCAGAATCTTTGCGCTTTCCAGAAATTTCTTCCCGCGGCTTTTCACCGTTTCCACATCGGCGGATTCCGAGGCCAGGTGAACTTCTTCCAGATCCACAGCCATCGTTTCAGTCGCCTCATTGATCTTCGCCAGTGCGTTTTCGATGGTGTAAGTCAGCTCATGCACCTCTGCCATATCAGCTCCGCTGAGTTCGTCCTTAGCAACAATATAGGCAAGCTTTGCGTTATATTCAGCAAAGTTGACGACAGCTTCCTGGAGGGTCCTGGACTCTTTTCCTTTGAAATGATCCGGCTTTTCAGTGGCCGTGGCCGCCGTAGCGCAGGCACTGAGAACCAAGACAGAAACAGCTTTGTTCAACCGATTCATAGCAACTCCTTGATGATAATTTGATTCAACCGCAAACGATAACTATTGTTATCTTTAAGGAGCCAGAGCGCAAGGCCATTGAGTAGACACAGATCAAAGAAATGGGTTTTCTTCAATTATTTGATACCGTATTGAGCCAAGAAAGGCGGAGCTGTTTCGCCTCTGTGACCGAGCGCGCCCCATTTATGACCACACCCCTGCCCTTCTCCCAAGCCTGCGAAAACAACAAAGCCTCCATCCTGGAAAGACTGCGCGATATCTTCAACGCACCGGGGACCGTGCTGGAGATAGGCACTGGCACCGGTCAGCACGCCGAGCATTTCGCAGCAGCCATACCTCATCTGCAGTGGCAACCTACGGACCACCCCAGAGCCGCGCACCTGGCGATTGACCGGCTGGAACAAGCCGCACTACCAAACATGCTCCCCATGTGTCAGCTGGATGTGGGAAACACTCCTTGGCTTACCCCAGAATTTAGATGGGCATTCTCCGCCAACACCGCCCACATCATGGCGTGGACAGAAGTAGAACAGATGTTCCAAGGCATCGGGGCAAGCCTGCCCGAAGACGGCGCGTTTTGCCTGTATGGGCCGTTCATGCACCAAGGCAAATTCACCAGCGAAAGCAATCGGGCGTTTGACCTGTCGCTGAAATCCAATGCGCTCCACATGGGCATTCGCGATATCGACGACTTGTCGGTGTTGGCCGAGTCTGTGGGTTTAGTGCTGCGGGAAGATTATGCAATGCCGGCTAACAACGAGATGTTGGTGTTTACTCGAGGGAGTTAGCACAGGACAAGACCGATAGCCTAATGATCGAGGGCGGTATCCGCGAACAAGGAACCCGGCGCTGCCTAGCCGATCGTCTCGCCGTCAGTGCCTTGCCTTGCTCACGACTTCCGGTGTTGCCGGCTCACTGGATTTGCCCGCGAGAATACGGTCTGCATCCAGTGAGGCAATCGGCACCAGGGCATCCCTCGGAACGTCTCCACTCAGTTGCAGCTCAAGATAGCGCAGCGCACAGACCCGAAGGAAGGATGTGAAATTGCCGAGATCATGGCCGGCATCAATCGACTCGTGGTAAAGCCGGGTTATCATCTGCGGTAGGTTCATACCATCCCGCTCAGCCAGCTCTGAAAGCACCTGCCAAAAGGCGTTTTCCATCCGCACGCTGGTGACCATGCCGTCGATGCGCAGAGAGTGAGTCCGGCTGATCCAAAGCTCCGAGTCGGCATTGATAAAGAGCTTGCACATAACGGCCTCCCTGGGCGTGCCTGAGGACGCTGAGGGGCCAGCAGGCTGGCCCCTCAGCGGTTACTGATCCAGCAACTTGAAGAACTGCGCAAGCCAGGCCGGATGAGCTGGCCACGCAGGCGCTGTTACCAGATTAGCATCGGTGACCGCCTGATCAACCTCGATAGCGGCGAAGGTGCCGCCGGCCAGTTCCACTTCCGGCTGGCAGGCCGGATAGGCCGAGCATTTACGGCCCTCCAGAACCCCTGCCGCTGCCAGCAACTGAGCACCGTGACAGATCGCCGCCACCGGCTTGTTGGTTTCAAAGAAATGACGAACCAAGCTCCGCACTTCCTTGTTGAGCCGCAGGTACTCCGGCGCACGGCCGCCGGGCACCACCAGCGCGTCGTACTCTGCTGGATCCAGTCCGTCAAAATCTGCATTCAAGGCAAACCGGTGGCCCGGCTTTTCGCTGTAAGTCTGGTCGCCCTCAAAATCGTGGATCGCCGTGGCGACAGTATCGCCTGCTTTTTTATCCGGGCAGACGGCGTGAACCGTATGACCAACGGCCTGCAGTGCCTGGAACGGCACCATGGTTTCGTAGTCCTCAGTGAAATCACCGGTAATCATCAGAATCTTTTTCCCGCTCATGGCTGTCTCCTTGTGCTTGTATTGCCAGGTCAGGAAACAGTAGCAACGGTGGTATCGGGGCGGGTATTAAGGGGTTACTACAGGCGCGGCAGAGCCTGTATTTCGGAAAATACGGGTCCCGGGTTTACAGATACTTCCCGCCAGCCCCAATCGCTACGACGATCAGCCCAAGAATCAGGTTAGTACCCACCAGCTTTCGAATCTGCCCCACCTGACGCCCGCCATCCTGAGGGTCCTGATTGGCAACCGCCCGTTTCAGCCGCCGGAAGGGGACAAAGTAAACGTGGGCGTAGAGCAGGATCATCACAATCCCCAGCGCCTGCATCACATGGATATGCCAGCCCGCACCAGCCATGCCGCCGAACACACTGAAAATCATCCAGTACCCGGTCACCAGCAACAGAATCACCGCCGCCCATACCCACTGGAAAAACCGTGACAAGGTGGCACACCAGAGCGCGCCACGCTGGGAGGCATCAATCACCTCAACCACCGCCGGGCGCATAGCCATGTAGGCGAAAAACATACCGCCAACCCAGATAACGGCAGAGAGAACATGCAGTGCGATAGCCAGACCCATAACGCAACTCCTGGATAAGAAATTTGAGTGATGAACATAAGATTCACTACGGCCGAGTGCGGCACAGAGCTGATTAAGCTTGAATCAGATTACCTTCAGGCTCAAGATTTCCACAACATTCGCAGGACGCAGTCCTCGTAATCGACTTCCGCAGCGATACCGTGACCCAACCTACCGCAACAATGCGCAGGTCCAGAGCCAACGCCGAAGTAAGAGACAACATCAACATGGCAAAACCAAAACGCATCTACCTCGCCGGCCCGGAAGTCTTCTTCCCGGCGGAGGACCACACGGCCATCGTGGCTGAGAAAAAACGTCTGCTCCAAGACGCCGGATTCGAGGGTGTCGACCCGCTGGACACGGCGCTGGCGTTTTCAGACGACGAGGCAAAACCCGAGCGCGGCCACCGGATTTACCAGGCCAATCGCGAACTGATGAATAGTTGTGACGCCATCATTGCCAACCTCACCCCGTTCCGGGGCATCAGCGCTGATCCGGGCACCGTGTTCGAGGTCGGTTACATGGTCGGCCAAGGCAAGCCCGCCTTCGGGTTCACCCTGGACAACCGGCACTACCGGGAACGGGCTGGCGCAACCGCCCTAGATGAACTGGGCCACACCATTGAAGACTTCGAGATGAGCGATAACCTGATGATCGAAGGCGGAATCCGCGCATCCGGTGGCCACCTGTTCGTAGCGCGGCAGCCAGGCGAACACCGGTTTTTCTCGGCGGAGATATTTAACCGCTGCGTGCGTGCGCTCGCCGATAATTGAGCGTGCCCTCACCAGACAGACCTCAAAGCCGCTCAATGGCCTTGAGCAACGAATTGAAGGCTTTAGAGAAACTGCGCTCAGCTGCCCGATCCATCAACCGGCCGAGCAGTGGCACTCGCACATGCCCTTCGGAGATCCAGACCACGCGGGTCTGTTGACCCTCAGCCTTTAAAACGATCTCGCCCCTCGTATGCTGAACAGCGAACGGGCATGATCTGCGATGGCCTCAAAGACCGTATTTATGTCAGTGTTGAGAAGCCTCTCAACGTGAATGCGAAACATAGCTACTCCTTATCATCAGTACTGACAGACAAAATACCCATACGCCCCTTTCAAGAAATGGGTTTTCTCGAGATCTGCTTATGAATTACCAGAACGCAATTGTGAAAATTGAGGGCGAACTTGCCATCCTGCTCTGCAACGGCTGCGGCATCACGCTCGCAGAGGGCACCAAACACGAAGACCGTGAGCACTACTGCACAATGTGCATGAGCGGCAACTGCAAAGCAAAATTCAAGAAAGGCGGATAAAGAACGCGGGAAACCAAAAAGAATCACAGCACAATGCACGACAGGTTCTGCCGGGCAGTTGGGGCAACCGGCTTTATCGGGCCTTCGCCCTCAAAACCCGCTAATCGACAGCCATAACGCGAAAAAAACAGCGCCGAAAATAAGCACTGCACCATGAACCACCAGGTTCTTCCGGGTTGTTGGCGCAGGCTTTGGCGGGAAGTTGAAGTAATCCTCACCAAACAACCCAACACCGCAGCTTTCGCAGTAATTCTTCGAGTAAGAAACCCTCAGCGCAGATGGCTCAAACTTTTTCCGGCAGCTGTAACAACTGGGCTTGAACATCTCGGGTTCCGGGTCAGTTTTTATCGAGAGTGGAAATGCCGTCGACCTCAGTCACCGTTTTGGCACCCACCCGCTCAATAATTTTTAGCAGAGTGGATTGAATCGTTTCATCTTCCCGGGCGTCACCGCCACTCACAACGGTCTGCTTCTGCGGATCTGCACCCTCTTCCTCAATAAATGAAATAACGACCTCGGTGGCCGAACCCGGCGTTTTTCCAAAGTACTCCAGCGACACTAACGGATAGCCATGGAAGCCCTTCTTAACCTGCTTGGCAATACGCTTTTTTGCTTTATCCACATGCATAGTCGGGCCTGTCTCTGCGTTTGTTATCTGGGTGTCATATGAACACCCATTAAATACTATTCGCCCAGGCTATGCCGTTAAATTCACCAGAAAGTAGATCTGCCCCGGTTTCCCAGAGCTACCGAATACCCTTCGATTGCAGCCACTGGCTGATCTGCGCCTGATTCATGGCACCGCTCTGACGGGCCACTTCCCGGCCATTCTGGAACAGGATCATTGTGGGAATGCTGCGAATGCCAAACTGCCCGGCCGGCCCCGGTGATTGCTCGGTGTTCAACTTGGCAAAACGCACTTTACCGCGCCAGGCGTTCGCCGCCTGCTCGAACTGCGGCGCCATCGCCTTACAAGGCCCACACCAGCTGGCCCAGAAATCTACCAGCACCGGCACATCGCTGCGCCCGGTGTGTGCCGCAAACGTCTGCTCCGTAAGATCCAGCAGCTGGTCCGGCCAGAGCGGTTGCTTGCACGCGCCACAGTTGCCCCCGGCCGAAAGCTTCTCGGCCGGTACGCGATTGGTTTTGTGGCAATGGGGGCATACGAGGTGTCGGATGTCAGTCATGATTGGTCGCCTCTGATGTGTCAGATAGTGGAAACAATCGGGCCAAATGGCCGGAAATCAAGCGGCGAGCCAAACCCCTCACATCCAAGGTATAGTACTCCCATGAATTATCCACAACGCATCATCTGCCTGACCGAAGAAACCACAGAGACTCTCTACGCCATCGGCGCCGAGGATCGCATCGTCGGCATATCCGGGTTCACCGTACGACCCGAGAGAGCAAGGAAGGAAAAGCCGAAAGTCTCCGCGTTCACCTCCGCCAAGATCGAGCGAATCCTGGAGCTGAAGCCGGATCTGGTCGTCGGGTTCTCCGACATGCAGGCGGACATCGCCGCCGAACTCGTGCGCAGCGGCGTGGCCGTGCATGTCTTTAACCAGCGCACCGTGGCGGGAATCCTGTCTATGATCCGAACCCTCGGCGGCATGTTAGGCCTGGCCGAGCAGACTGATCCCTATGCTCAGGCGCTGTCTGACAGGGTTGAACTAATCAGAGCGGAAAGAGCAAGATCAGACCGCCCACGAGTCTACTTCGAAGAATGGGGCGACCCGATGATCACCGGCATTGGCTGGGTATCTGAACTGATTGGTATTGCCGGTGGCGAGGATATATTCCCGGAAAGGGCCACCGAGCCGGGGGCCAGGGAACGCATCATCGAAAACCCCGACGACGTTATCACCCGCAAACCGGACATCATCATCGGTTCCTGGTGCGGTCGGAAATTCCGCCCAGAGCAAGTGGCCGAGCGCCCCGGCTGGGCCGATATACCGGCCGTGGCCAACAACCACCTGTATGAGATCAAGTCACCGCTGATTCTTCAGCCGGGGCCGGCGGCGCTGACGGATGGGTTGGACGCGTTATGTGAGATTATTGATCGGGCCTACTGACAGCGCATAGTCGATCGCCGCACGCACCGCAGCAACCTGCGCGGCATTGCATTGCTCGGGGGTTACTCGGTCGCTGTCTGGGTATACCTCGGTGGTGGTCCTGTAGCGGGCATTGGTCATGCTGGTGCACAAACCAAGCTGCGCCAGCGGATACTGAATAACGCCCCGAGCGGTCGCCGGTGAGCCGATGATCTCGCCCTTGTCATCCGCCGGCGCGATATGGGTGATCTTTTCCACCGCCTCGATCACCGCCTGCTGGAAATCTGGCTGCGGGCTCTCGGTGTCATCCACCAGGTAGAAGCCGTCCGGAATGTCACCCGGCTCAAACGATTTACCATCGCGGGCCGCAAGCGCCGGGCGGAACTCGGTTTCGTCGGTATCGGTCGTCTCATGCAGGTCGACGTGCACCAGTATTGGCTCATCGAGCGAAGCGACCAGGTGCATGAGCGCCGCTGACTCCCCGGCCTGGCCGTCATCACGAAATGACCGGTTGGGATCAATCGCGTTCGCGTTCCAGCGATGGATGCGTTCGTAAGCCCAGGCGCTGACACAAGGCGCGACCAGCAGGTTTACACGGCCCGCGTAATCCAGTGCATGTTGTTCAACGAACTGCAGCGCGCCATGGACACCGCTTGTTTCATAGCCATGCACTCCGCCCGTAATCAGTACCACCGGCCGATCGGCACGCCAGTTGCGGCTGCGGATCGCCATCAGCGGATAAACGTCCGGGCCATATTCCAGACAGCCATACTCATGCACATCAAAGCTCGAACGCAGCCGCTCGATCACGTTCAACACATCGGACTCGTAACTGCGTTGACGGATCTGCCGTGACAGCCACTGAGCACGTTCCGCATCACCCCACGGAGTGCCGGGCGTACCGATTGGATAGGCCGCTGAAGCGGTGCTCATATTGCTTTTCTCCTTCGGTCCGTCGTTTTCAGAAAAACAGTACCGGAGGCACCCCGAACCGCTTACCCAACGCTTCCATATGTTTGCGGGTCAGCTTTTTCCCTTCAGCACCGTTGAGAATTTTGCTCACATTGCCCTTTGAACCCAACTCCGGCAGATCAGCCACCCCAAGACCGTGTTGAGCCATCAGGGTTTTCAGTACAGCAATCCTCCTGTCCGTTTCAGCAACAGTGGCATTAAAGTCGGAAAACTCAGCAGACTGATCCTCCCAGCGCTCAATGCTGACAGCCAGAATCTCAATTAACAGCCGATTGGCGTCGTAGTCGTCCACCAACTGATCCATCAGTTCCAACGCTTGCTCATAGTCATCCTGAGCCTCAATGTGGGCCACGAAAGGTACCTGAGCCAGCGCATCTCTTATCTCAACAAAAGCAGGCGATAACATGGGCCTCACTCCTTACTACGACGGTATTTGTCAGTCAGCCGGTCGTATTCGGCGTGACTGCAGATGTGTTTTACGTACATACGGTTATCACGAAATTCAATGAAGGCAATCAGCCGTAGATTGTTGCCACCAATGTCGATAACCCACCACAATATCCCGCGAAAATAAATATCGAAAATAGATGTGTCCCGGTCTCCCCGGTTTTCCGCACATTCAATCAGTGTGCGTTCCGGAGATGCCGTTCAGAAGCTCGGCATTTGTGGGGTACTTCTCAAGCAGCTCAACCAGCTTTCTCGTGCCCTCTAGCGGTTTGAGACCGCCAAGCGCCCGGCGCAACGCTCTTATTTTGTCTAAATATTTCGGATCTAGCAGCAGCTCCTCACGGCGTGTACTGCTTTTCGAAATGTCCAGCGCGGGGAAGATTCGCTGGCTCGCAACGTCTCTTGATAAAACCAGCTCCATGTTCCCTGTGCCTTTAAATTCCTCAAAGATAACCTGGTCCATACGGCTGCCGGTATCCACTAGAACGGTGGCCAAAATGGTCAGCGAGCCACCATTCTCAATGTTTCGTGCAGCGCCAAACAACCTCCGCGGGATCTCCATCGCTCGCGCATCCATCCCGCCCGACATGGTGCGGCCGCTGCCCTTTCGCTCCGCATTGTGCACACGGGAAAGCCTGGTAAGAGAATCAATCACAATCATCACGTTGTGACCCTCGCCAGCTTGTTGGCGGGCGATATCAAGAAGCTCATCGGCAACGCGAACGTGATGAGCATAGCTT
>LJZQ01000003.1:76422-247258 GCA_001314845.1 Marinobacter excellens HL-55 | reverse complement strand
GAGCCAGAGCCAGAGCCAGAGCCAGAGCCAGAGCCAGAGCCAGAGCCAGAGCCAGAGGGTGAAGACGAGTTCGGGCTGGAAGATTTCGATCTGTCCGAATTTGATGATTTGCCGGATCTTGAAGGCGAAGACAACGAGTCAGAGGCTGACAGACGAAGCCCTGATAAGTCAGAAGCCGACGAATCCGATAAAAACGACAAAGATCAGAAAAAGTAACCAACAGGAAACAGACACATGAAGTTTACCGGTACCGATAAATACGTAGCCACCGATGACATGCAGATGGCGGTTAACGCTGCCATTGCACTCCAGCGTCCGTTGCTGATCAAAGGCGAGCCCGGCACCGGTAAAACCCTGCTGGCGGAAGAGATTGCATCAGCCCTGGGCATGCGCCTGATTCCGTGGCACATCAAGTCCACCACCAAGGCCCAGCAGGGCCTTTACGAGTACGATGCGGTATCGCGCCTTCGGGATTCCCAGTTGGGCGACGAGAAGGTCAAAGATATTCGCAATTACATCGTCAAAGGCAAGCTGTGGGAGGCGTTCGAAGCCGATGATCAGGTTGTGCTGCTGATCGATGAAATTGATAAAGCCGACATCGAATTCCCGAACGACCTCCTGCTGGAACTGGACCGCATGGAGTTCTACGTCTACGAGACTCAGGAATTTGTGAAGGCCCACAAGCGTCCGATTGTGGTGATCACCAGTAACAACGAGAAAGAACTGCCCGACGCTTTCCTGCGCCGCTGCTTTTTCCATTACATCAGCTTCCCTGACCACGACACCATGAAAGAGATCGTGGACGTGCATTTTCCGGGCTTGCAGCAGCAGGTGGTCCGTGATGCGCTGGAAGTGTTCTTTGATGTGCGTAAAGTGCCTGGTCTGAAAAAGAAGCCGTCAACCTCAGAGCTGATCGACTGGCTGAAGTTGTTGATGGCCGATGAGTTGTCTGCCAAGGCCCTGCAGGAGAAAGACAGCAGTTCTGCGCTGCCACCGTTGTACGGCGCCCTGGTCAAGAACGAGCAGGACGTTCACCTGCTGCAGAAGCTGGCGTTTATGGCACGTCGCCGCAACTGATCACTGGCAAGAGTTCTGCGTTATGTTGATCGATTTTTTCCTCGAAGTGCGCCGGGCCAAGGTTCCCGCCAGTCTGCGGGAGTTTCTTGATCTGCTGGAGGCCATTCAACAACGTCTGGCATTTGCGGATATGGAGGAGTTCTACTTTCTGGCACGGGTGTGTCTGGTGAAAGACGAGCGCCACTTCGACAAGTTCGACCGGGCGTTTCAGGCGTACTTCGAAGGTATCGAAAATCTTGACGAGCTGCTGGAGGCGTTGATTCCCGACGACTGGCTGCGGGCCGAGTTTGAGAAGCACCTCAGCGATGAAGAGAAGGCCAAGATAGAGTCTCTCGGTGGTCTTGAAGAGCTGATTGAAACCTTCAAGAAACGCATGGAAGAGCAGAACGAGCGCCATGCCGGGGGCAACAAGTGGATTGGTACTGGTGGCACCTCACCGTTCGGGGCCAATGGCTACAACCCCGAGGGCTTCCGTATAGGCCAGAAGAACGGTCGTCACGGCCGGGCGGTCAAGGTCTGGGAAAAACGTGAGTTCAAGGATCTGGACGACAGCATTACCTTGGGGTTGCGGAACACCAAGGTGGCTTTACGGCGGTTGCGTAAATTTGCCCGACAGGGTGCGGCTGATCAGCTGGACATGGACGATACCATTCGGTCAACGGCCCGCAATGCCGGATACCTGGATCTTAAAATGGTGCCGGAACGGCACAATGCCGTCAAAGTTCTGATCTTTTTTGATGTGGGCGGCTCTATGGACCCTCACGTAAAGGTATGTGAAGAGTTGTTCTCGGCCGCGAGGCTGGAGTTCAAGCATATGGAGTATTTCTACTTTCATAACTTCATTTATGAAAGTGTCTGGAAGAATAACATCCGGCGTATGAACGAAACGGTGAGTACCTGGGATCTCCTGCACAAGTACACCCCCGACTATAAAGTGATCTTTGTGGGAGACGCGACCATGGCGCCTTACGAGGTTACTCATCCGGGCGGCTCGATCGAGCATTGGAACGATGAGGCCGGTGCTACCTGGTTTCAGCGAATCTCGGATCACTTCCGCAAGGTGGTTTGGTTAAATCCGCTACCAGAGAGTTACTGGGGTAATGGCGGTTCACTGGGCATAACCAAACAATTGGTCAATAATCATATGTACCCCCTCACGATCGAGGGCCTTGAATCTGCCATGAAGCAATTGAGCAAGTAGCCCGATTGCCAACTGGTAAACAAAAAAAAGCCGATGCGGTTGAGGGCATCGGCAAAGCTCGGCATATTCAAGCGGGGGTTGCCTGAAAGGCGCTCCCGCCGCCTCCCCTAAAGCAAACCCCGCGCCATCGAAATATAACCATTGAATATCAATAAGATAGTTCTTTGGTCTCACTCTGCGTACGGCCTGGCCGTCGCTCACTTCGTGTTTCTGTCAAATTACTCGACACTTTTCCAGCGCAACGTTTGCGAAATCTCGATTTGGTGAAATGGATACCGTTCTTGGCTGTGATCGGGTGTTACTCTTTATTTCGAATTGTTACTACGAGTAATTTTCAAACGTGAAAACACTGTTCGGCATACAAAAATCACAACACTGCCGGATTTCCCCATGGAACAGGGGTCTTTGGGTATCCGGAATCCTTGCTGCGCTGGTCACCACTTCGGTTGCTGCGACAAGCCTTGATGAGCAGATTGAGCGGCTGACCTCCGAGGTCACCCGGCACTCAGCCTCGGTACATGCGCTGGAGCAACAGTTGTTGCATCCGGTGAATACCCGGGTTGCAGTTTTTCTGACCCTGCAGAACCGCCAGGCCCTTGACCTCGACTCGGTTGAGCTGTTCCTGAATGATCAGCCGGTTGCCTCCCATCTGTACAGCGACACTGAAAGGACCTCTCTGGAGCAGGGTGGCGTGCAACAGCTGTTTGTCGGCAATCTGGCCGATGGAAGTCACCAGCTGAAAGCCGTTGTAAACGCCCGCTCTGCCAACAAGCGGTTTGTCCGGAGGGAGCTTGAACATCGCTTTGAAAAGCGTTCCGGAACCCTTCGACTGCAAATGACGCTGGATGCCCGGGCGCCTGACTACGAGCCCGACGTGACTTTCAGGGAATGGAAATAGTCAGCCATGACAGGTCAAAAACGGCAGATCTACAGGTCATCATGGCTACTGGCTCTGGCGATTTCGCAGGGAGTGCTCTCTGCTAGTGCGGATGAGCTGGTGCCAGCGGAGCTTGCCGACGGTGTTGCCCGTTATGCGTTGGATACCGGTCATCTGGCGCCGGTCATTTCGTTGGCACCGACGTTGACAGGCGATTCGGCTGACTACCTCAGAGCACGGGTTCTCCTGGGTAGCGGGCAGACGCAAGAGGCCAAGGTTCTGTTTGAAGAGGTCTTTGCCAGTAATGCCCACCGGGCCGAATCTGCCCTGGAACTGGCGCGCCTGGAGGCGGCGGAGGGAGACTCGTCCGCCGCGGTTCGCTGGTACCAGGAAGCCAACCGGGTCGGCTTCGGCGAAATTCGTCAGCAAGCGGTTTTTGGTCTGGCTGAGACGGCACGGTCACAAGGTCAAGCCGACAGTGCCGGTCAATATCTTGCCAGTATGGACGATGGCTATTGGGCAGCCGTGGGCTACATGAACCTTGCTGCGGATTTCGCTAAACAAGACCTCAATCCGTCCCGGGCCTTGGTTGCTTTGAGAGTGGCCATGGCCATGGCGGTGAAAGATCAGGATCGGGGTCGCAGCCGGGATCTGCTGGATCAGCTGTACCTGCGTGCCGGCTTTCTTTCTGTACGCACGGAAGAATACGACAAAGCGACTGACTTTCTTGAGAAGGTGTCACTTGAAAGCTACGCCACCCCCCAGGCGCTTTATCTCCACGGCGTTGCGCTGTCTGAGCGAGGTAATTACCGGGCGGCCATGCAGAGTTGGCATAGGGCCAAGAAATTCCCGTTGGCGTTTCCCGGGGTATCGGATGCCTGGCTCGGCATGGGCCGTGGCTATGATGTGGCAGGCTACCCCGGGCAGGCAGGGGAATCCTGGCTGGCGGCCAACGCAGCCTATGAAGGTGAGCGGGTTACCCTGGGTAAACTGGCGCAGAGAATCCGTCAGGACGGAGCCTACAAAGCGTTGGTGGAAGATGCGCGCGGAGCGGATGCCCAATGGTTCCTGGCCGACAGTCGCACCCTGACACAGCCTCGCCTGGCATACCTGCTGCGTTTTCTTGAGCAGCCTGGTGCGCAGGCAGCGGTGCATCGTGTGGCGAAACTTGATGATCTTTATCTGACTCTGGCGGGCCGCAAGCATGACCTGGATGTTTTCATTCGGGCAATGGAGGGGCATCTTGGCGAGGTAGGAAGCCGTTCCGGTAATTCTGCCAGGGCAGCGCTAGTCAGTAAGCACGAGCGGTTGAGCGCGACCCTGGCGCAACTGCGTGAACAGGCTGCCGGATCAGGTCAGGCGGGCAAGCTGGGCTACCTTGAGCGGCAGTTGCGATCCAGTGCCCAAAGGTTTGCCTCGTTGGATGGGCGGGCCGCGGGCCATTCCAAAGCCATCAACACGCAGTTGATTCAGGCACGACAACTGCAAGCGGCGACAGGTCGACTGCAAGAGCAGATCCGTCAGGTTCGAGTGAGCGCCTCCGCCATGCTGGATGAAAAGGCGCTGGCGTTTGTCGCTGCCGAACAGCAGCGCATGGTGCATGCGCTTGATAAGACTGAACAGCAAATTGCCCATCTGTACGAGTATCTTGCCCTTGAGAACATCGGGGAGGGTTTACGATGAGCCATCCCGTCCCGGTTTTGAAACTCCTTGTTGCCGTGCTGCTTTTAACGACCCTGGCTGGAGGTGTTGCAGCACAGGAGTCGTTTCGTGTGGAACTGGGGCGGGACGGTGAAACCCTGGGCGACATGCGCCCGGTATTCCTGAAGTTCGAGAGTCGACCATTGCCCGCTATATCGCCGGAAGAAGTGGCGCGCCGCTATCAAAAATTGTTTGAAACGTCGGACGAGCCGGAGGTCCGCATTGATGCGCTTAACCGTTTGAATAATATCCGGGATCGATCCGGCCGTGACATTGGCTTTTCGGAAGAACAGGAAAAGGCGGTCTATCAGGAGGCTCTGGCCAGTTACGAGCACATTCTTGAGCGGGGGTCTTTTTCCGGTCGCCTGGACGAATTGCTCTATCAGATGGCGAAAGCCCACGCGCTGACCGGCCAGCACCAGGAGTCCATTCAGCGTTTACGTCAATTGGTGGGACTTTACCCGCGCTCAACATTAGTGCCAGAAGCGCGATTCCGTATTGCCGAGGCCGCCTATGCTGCAGGTGACTATCTGGAAGCAGAACGCGGATATCGACAGCTGTTTGAGAGTGACGTTGATCAGGAGCTCGCATCCAAAACCCGGTATATGCTCGGCTGGAGTCAGTTCAAACAGGGCGAGCAGGCCTGGAGCCGGGCGGCGGAATCCTTTATGGCGTTGCTGGACCAGCAACTACCGGATCAGGCGCAGCTGATTAGCCCGCCGGAGTCTGCCCTGGACAGGATTGAAGACAGCTTCCGGGTGCTGGCGTTGATGGCATCCAGAACCGGTGATGCCAGCGCTCTGGCGTCGTGGCTTTCGGAGCGTGACGAGGCAGTCTGGCACCATCTGGTCTACGACCGGCTGGCGGACCTTCATGCCCTCGAAGGTCGCTACGCCAGGGCAGTCAGTATCAATTCGGCCTTCGTGGAACGCTATCCTGCCCACCGCGCTGGCCCGGAGTTCATGGCGCAGAGCGTAGCGTACTGGCAGATGGCGGGCGACGATCAGCGCGCTCGTGGCGCCAGGGCAGCCTACGTCGCGCAGTACGACTCTGAAACCGGCTACCGCGCACTCAGCGTTTCTCAGCAAGGTATATGGAGAAACTATGCCCGTTTCCTCGGTGATTATTACTATTCAACGGCGACTGGTCTGAACGCCGATGCTCGTGCCTCCAGCGCACCGGCTACCTGGAACAAGGCTGCCGGTTATTACGAAGTGCTAGCCGGGCGTTCGTCGTCATCTGGCGAATTACTGCATCTGGCCGGCGACGCTCGTTTACAGGCGGGTAATGCCGACCGTGCCATCCAGAATTTCCGCAGCGCGGCTTACGATACCGGCTATGAGCGCGCAGCGGAGGCAGGCTGGGCCGCCATAACGGTGCTGAGGGCCGGTCTTGCACCCCAGGCTCTCCGGTCGTCGCTGACAGAGCTGAGTCAGGAGGAACGAAGATTCAGTGACGCATTTGCAGGTGACACGCGGCTTTCTGGTTTGCGCGCCGATCTTGCGAATCGCTGGTATGAACTTGGCGATGTCGATCAGGCGCTGAGTTACGCCCGATCAACTCTGACCCTGGAGCATGCTCAGGCCGAGCACCGTTATGCCGCCTGGCTGGTGACCGCCGGAGTCCGGCAGCGCAGCGGTGAATTCGGTCTTGAGGAAAGGGCGTGGCGCCAGGCGTTGACCCTGATCGAGCAAGAGTCGTCGCTTGAGGATGAGCCCGGGCAAGCTGACCGGATCAGAGAGCAACTGGCAACCGCGATCTATCGGCAAGGTGAGCGGGCCGCAAGCGACGGCGATGCCACGGTTGCGGTGGCGCACTTTCAACGTGTGAGTTCGGTGTTGCCGGGCTCAGACGTTGCCATCAAAGCGCGGTTTGATGCCGCCAACACGCTACTGAAAGCCTCTCAGTGGCAGACGGCGATCAACGAGTTGAATCGTTTCCGTACCGATTTTCCGAGGCATTCGCTTGCCGCTGATGTCAGCGAAAATCTGGTGTACGCCTACCTTGAATCCGGGCAACAGCTGAAAGCGGCTGGTGAGCTGATGCGGGGCGCTGAACAGGCTCCGGAGCCGTGGCCGTTGAGGCTGCGGGCTGCAGAGATCTACCATCAGGCCAACGCAACGTCTGACCGCAACCTCATCTATCGGGAATGGCTGGCGATTGCTCCGGCGCCAAAGAATGGCGGCGATCACCTGCAGCAACAGTCTATGCGTCAACGGCTGATCGAATCAGAACCTGAGGCCGATGCCATTCGCCGTGCTCTGGTTGCCCGTGAGGCGGACAGCCCCTGGCACTCGGAGGAGACCTTGCTCTGGGCCGGGCAGTCGTCGCTGGTGCTGGGTGCTCAGGTGGCAGAGGACTTTTCCCGGATCGCGTTGGTCCACCCGCTGGAAGCGTCGCTGGCCCGGAAGCAACGCGCCCTGGAGCAGGCCCAGAAGTATTTCCTTGAAGCTGAGTCGTTTGCCGGTGGGGCGGTGCTTTCCGAAGTGTTATACCGCCGTGCGGAGCTCTATCGGACGCTTGCCAGAGACCTGATGGCGTCCGAAGTGCCGCAGGAGCTGAACGAGCTGGAAACCATGCAATACCAGATGTTGCTGGAGGAAGAGGCCTACCCCCTGGAGGAGCGTGCGATGGATCTGCACACCCGCAATCACGGGCGCCTGGCGAGTCACGGTTTTGATACCTGGATCGAGCGTAGTCTTGATGCATTGGCCGACATGCACCCGGGCCGTTACGAGCGTGAGCTGCGCTGGATGAGCTGGAACATGGAGGAAAACGACGGTGTCTGAACCCATTACTCGCGGCATGCAAGCGTTTTTGGTGATGACTGTTATGGGCCTGGGCGCTTGCGTCTCAGCCCCACCTGACCCGGCCCCTGCAGAGATCAGGGTGCAGCCGGTGTATTCCCCGGAACAGGCCCGGGAATGGTCACAAGCAGGGATCCAGGCGCACCAGAGCGGGGATGTTGAGGGGGCCATTGAGGCCTGGCAGCGGTCCGTGTCTCTGGATCCGTCCAATGCTACGACGGTGAACAATCTGGCTTTGTTGCTGAAGCAGCAGAACCGATTCCATGAGGCCGCACGTTTGCTGGAGCAGGGGCTAGCCGCTGCGCCAGAGGTTGCGGAATTGCATTACAACCTGGCCGTGATTTCGGAGCTGTACCTGCTCGATCTTGAGACTGCGCTGACTCACTACCAACGCTATCGCTCTCTGGTGGGTGACGAAGAAAAGCTGGTTGCGGGCTGGATTGCTGACCTTGAGCGGAGGCTGCAATGATCTCTCGTCGTCCTCGCACCGCAATCTGCCTGCTGTTTTTGTTGAGTTTGTTGGCGCAACCAGGCCTGGCTGGCCAGCCAGAGAGCGGTGAAGCACCCCCGCCCGTGCTGACGGTAGCCGGTATATCGGCCAGCGTCGGCGAAGACGATCCAAGGGTGCTCTACATTCTGCCCTGGCAGAACCCGAGCTTACCGCGTCGCCCTCGGGCCGAGCTCAACAATCACGCCCAGAATCTTTTAGAACCTTCCTTGCCCCGTGCGCTGGAGAACCATCGCCAGTTTCGGGACACCCTGAACCCACTGGTGCTGGAGCCGATAACGATCGACACCGACCAGGGCCAACCGTGACTCAGCAGTAAACGGAGACAGACTGATGCTCGATACCATTGTTCGTTTTTTTCAGGAAGGCGGTCCCTTCATGTACCCCATTGCTATAGTGCTGGCTCTGGGCTTGGCCATTACTCTTGAGCGTTTTCTGTATCTCGGTGCCGTGCGCCGGCGAAACCGGCTGGCGTTCGAGCGGGGCATCTGGCCGGCGCTGCAAAAACGGGATTACCAGCGCGCCATGAAAGCGGCCACCAACTCTGACAGCGCCATCGCTTCTGTTCTCGGTGCCGGGATTGCCCGGTTGCTGAACGATAGCCGGCGGGAAGACATTGAATATGCGATGGAGGAAGGCCTGATGGAAGTGTTGCCAAGGCTTGGGAAGCGCACTCAGTACCTGGCGACTTTAGCCAATGTGGCAACTTTGCTCGGGCTGCTCGGAACCATTATCGGCCTGATTGCTGCCTTTACTGCTGTCGCTGCAGCTGATCCCGCTCAAAAAGCGAGCTTGCTCTCTGAGAGTATTTCCGTGGCCATGAACACCACGGCGTTTGGCCTGATGTCAGCCATTCCTTTGCTGTTGTTCCACGCATTGCTGCAAACCCGCACCAACGAAATTGTCGATAGTTTTGAAATGGCCGGGGTCAAGCTGCTGAATATGGTCTCGGAGCCCGGTGCCGGCAAGGCTATCGCTTGATGCATTCCGTCTTCCAGCCAGAGTAAACAGGAGTATGGCGATATGAGGCGCAGACATCGCAGGCTGACAACCGAGGCCGATCTGGACATCACGGCGTTCCTGAATCTGATGATTGTATTGGTGCCGGTGCTGCTGCTGGGCATGGTGTTCAGTCAGATCCGCATGATTGAGCTGAACTTCCCGGGCATGGACGCCGGGCAGGCGCCCGATTCAGAAAACTTCCGGTTGGTGGTCACGGTCATACCCGGCGGGCTGGAAGTGGCAGACGGTGAGCGTGGGCTGATCGAGGTGTTGCCGGTTAAAAATGGTGTTCAGGACTATCAGGGGCTCAGCGCAGTGCTGCAGCAGATCAAGTCGCGCATGCCCGATAAAACCGACGTGACCTTGGAAGTAGGGCCGGCCGTGGACTATCAGACGCTGGTGTCTGTCATGGACGCGGTGAGGTCTTATCCAGCGGTGGTGGCTGCCAGTGTGGTCAATGCCGAGCTGTTCCCGAATGTTTCCCTGATGGATGCTGATGAGAGTCGGGTTCTTGCCGAGCGAGCGGCAGCGCGTGAGGGGGGGGGCGCATGAAGACATCACGCCGGGCCCGTTTGCGCCAACGGCATTACGGACGCATGCACAAGGCCGGCGGGCTAAATCTGGTGTCGTTGATGGACATCTTCACCATTCTGGTGTTTTTTCTGATGGTGAACTCTTCCGACGTTAAGGTCATGCAAAACAACGCCGATGTGCCCTTGCCAACGTCCACCGCCGAGCAGGAGGCCGTTGAGAATCTGACGGTTCAGGTCAGCGGGCAGTCGATTCTGGTGCAGGGCAAGGAAGTAGCCCGACTTGACGGTATTGAAACGACCGATACCCACATAAGCGGTTTGGCTGAAGAGCTGGCTTACCGCCGTAGTCGCTGGAGTGAAGTGCCGGATCAGGGCCTGGAAGTGACCATCATGGCGGGTAAGAACACCGATTACCGTTTGCTGCGAAAGGTTATGCAGACCTGTGTGGATGAGCAGTTCAGGCAGGTTCGGTTGGCGGTGGAGGCAGAGGTGCGCAATGGCTGATCGTAACGTGCCTATGGGTGCGTCCCGGCTGCCCTGGAGCCGGGACAATTCGGAGAAAATCCGCTTCGGTTCGATTCTGGTGCTGGTGCTGGTCGTGTTTCTGGTGCCGGCCGCGCTGATCCCGTATCTGCAACTACCAGAACCGGATCGATCCGAGGTCGAGCAGATCCCGCCGCGGTTGGCGCAACTGGTGGAGGCGCCCAGGCCTGTTGAGCTTGAAAAGCCCGACGTGCAGGCGGAACCAGAGCCTGAGCCTGAGTCAGAAGACGTCGAGCTGGTACCGACCGTCGCTGAGCCCGAACCTGAGCCAGCGCCGGTCGAAACCACCAGCTCAGAACAAACCACGGAACAGGCCCGGGAGACCGCGGCACGCTCGGGCCTCTTTGCTATGAGGGATCGGCTGGCGGCACTGCAGGCGCCGGAGCCTGATGCGCGCATAGAGAACCGGTCGGCCAACATCGGTAATGCCAGTGCCAATCGAGACGTTGCCTCAAACCGTCCCGGTCTTGCGGGCAGTGGTGGCGTGCAAACTGGAGAAGGGCCGGTCAGAGAGGTGGCACTTGCGGGGCATGACGTCAGTACCGTCGACGCCCCGACAGAGGCAGCGCCAGCGGTTGCCGCTACCGCGCCAAGTCGACCATCGATTGGTGAGCGGGCGATGAGCAACATCCGGCAAGTGTTTGATGCTCAGAAAAGCGCACTTTATTCTCTGTATCAGCGGGAACTGCGCCAGGATCCGACACTGGAAGGCAAAGTGACTCTGGAATTGGTGATCGAGCCAGATGGATCGGTATCCGCTTGTCAGGTAGTCAGTTCCGAGCTCGGCAATCCGGCGCTGGAGAAGCGAATCGCCATGCGGGTACAGATGTTCAACTTTGGTGCCGCCAGTGTAGACACCCGGAAGGTGCGTTTTCCGATCGATTTCCTTCCGGGTTGATGCCTGGGTCCGGCTCAATTTTCGATTGTAATTTTTGGCAGGCGCGGCTTCTGCAGAGAGATCTTTTCAGTAGGTGCAATCACTTTGGCCTCGCCGATGACCACCTGGTCGCCATTCTGGTTGCGAACATCGCACTGAAACGCGACCCGGTTTTTCGGTTCTTTTCTCAGTACGGTCAGTGTCACGGTCAGAGTATCGTCAAGGCGAACCGGGCGTTTGAACGCAAGGCTTTGCTCCAGATAGATAGTGCCAGGCCCGGGCATTACCGTCGCCAAGGCTGCTGAAATCAGGGAGCCGCTCCACATGCCATGGGCGATGCGTTCCTTGAACATGGATTCGGCCGCAAACGCCGAGTCGAGATGCACCGGGTTAACATCGCCGGACACGGCCGCAAAGAGTACCAGCTCATCCTCGGTCAGGGTGCGGGTGAAGGTGGCAGAGTCGCCTTCGTTTAATTCTTCGTAGGTAATATTTTCGAGGGTATCCAGGGTGTCGCTCATCACAGGCTCCGGTGCATGAAGGGACGGTACAGATGTACCTTTTGATGTTCTGAAAACTACCTCATCGTTCACAAAACTGCTATTCTCTCCCGACTTTTTTGGGGCTGATACTTTAGTAGGGTTGATTTTATGACCAGATCAGCCAAGGCAAAATATTACAATCAGGGAACTTCTGAACCCCATCCGGTTGTTCCCAAAAGCGCCAACAAGACAGGAGATGGTGATGGATTTTGAGCAGTTCTATCAAGACAAATACCCCGCTGGCATTCCCAGTGAGGTTGATCTCAAGAAATACACAAGCATGGTCGATGTTTTCGAACAAGCGGTGAAGAAGTACGCGGACAAACCTGCTTTTTCCGCAGTTGGGGCAACGCTTACCTACCGTGATCTTGATACTCTGAGCCGTAATTTTGCGGCCTGGCTGCAGAACAAGACCGACCTCAAGCCGGGCGATCGTATTGCCGTGCAGCTGCCCAACGTCGCTCAGTATCCTGTCATTGTGTTCGGGGCCATGCGCGCTGGGCTGATCGTGGTGAATACCAACCCGCTTTACACCACCCGTGAGATGGAACACCAGTTCAACGACTCCGGCGCCAAGGCACTGGTCGTGCTGGCGAACATGGCTGATAACGCGGAAAAAGTATTACCCCATACCGGCATTGAGCACGTGATCGTGACCGAAATCGCCGATATGCACTCCACCATCAAGCGCACGCTGATGAACGCGGTGGTGAAGCACGTTAAAAAGATGGTGCCTTCGTTCAACATCCCGGGTGCCCACAAGCTGCCTGCTGTACTGAGCGCCGGTGCGCGCGAAAAGTTTACCCCGGTTGAAACCAAGCTTGAGGACCTGGCCGTACTGCAGTACACCGGCGGTACCACTGGTGTTGCCAAAGGTGCCATGCTGACTCACGCAAACCTGGTGGCCAACCTGACCCAGGTTCGCCCGATGATGGAAGATCAGGTAGAGGAGGGCAAAGAAGTGGTCATTGCACCGCTTCCGCTGTACCACATCTACTCGTTCACCCTGAACTGCGGCATCATGCTCGAAGCCGGTGCCCACAACATCCTGATCCCCAACCCGCGCGACATTCCGGGTTTTGTGAAAGAGATGCAAAAGCAGAAGTTCTCCGCCTTTATTGGTTTGAACACGCTGTTTGTGGCCCTGTGCAACAACGAAGAGTTTCAGGATCTGGATTTCTCCGGTCTGAAGCTGACCGCCTCTGGCGGCATGGCACTGACGTCTGACACCGCCAAAATGTGGGAGCGTGTCACCGGTTGTGAAATCAGCGAAGGCTATGGCATGACCGAGACCTCTCCGGTGGTGACGTTTAACCCTCGCAGTGCCATTCAGATTGGCACCATCGGCTTGCCGATTCCGTCCACTATCATCAAGACTATTGATGATGACGGCAACGAAACGCCCATCGGCGAGCCCGGCGAGCTGTGTGTCAAAGGCCCACAGGTAATGCTGGGTTACTGGCAGCGTCCGGAAGACACCCAGAAGTCCTTTACCGAGGACGGGTACCTGAAGACCGGTGACGTTGCGCTGATCCAGGAAGACGGCTACATCCGTATTGTTGACCGTAAAAAAGACATGATCATCGTCTCTGGCTTCAACGTATTCCCGAATGAAATTGAAGAAGTGGTCACCAGTCACCCGAAAGTGGTTGAGTGCGCTGCCGTTGGTATTCCAGACGCCAAGAGTGGTGAGGCTGTCAAGGTATATGTGGTCGCGACCAAAGAGGGCGTGACCGCCAACGAAATCAAGGAATTCTGCCGCGAGCGATTGACCGCCTATAAAGTGCCCAAGCACTTTGAGTTCCGGGATGATCTGCCCAAGAGCAACGTGGGCAAGATTCTTCGCCGTGAACTGCGGGACGAAGCCAACGCCAAGTAACCGGCGCTGGCGCGACCGCAAGGTTGCTTGAACAATACAGAGACCCTGCCACGGCGGGGTCTCTGTGTTTCTACTGCACGGTTTTCCCGATAGACTGTTGCGCCTTACGTTGCCCTGATTACTCAATGGACCCATCGCCGTTCAATGACTGAAAAAACTCCGATCCATACTCCGGTACAGCCGGACGCCGACCCTCAGGCCGCCGTGAAGGCGTTTATGAGCCAGTTGGATGCCTGTAATCAGCAGGAAGCAGCTCGCATCATCCGGCGGGTCAGTCAGACCAAAGGTAAGCCGTGCCAGAAAGACCTTGAAAATATGGCGTCCTGGCTGGACCGAGGCCTGGACAAAGTGCGCCAGCGCCAGGCAGCGCACAAACCGGCCAGCTTTCCGGCCGGGTTGCCGGTCAGTGACCGTGTTGATGACATCAGCAAGGCCATCGAGGAGCACCAGGTGGTGATCATTGCCGGTGAAACCGGGTCGGGTAAAACCACTCAGATTCCGAAAATCTGCCTGAACCATGGCCGTGGTATTCGTGGGTTGATTGGTCATACCCAGCCCCGCCGTATTGCAGCGCGCAGTGTTGCCGCCCGGATTGCAGAAGAACTGGGTGAGCAGGTGGGGCAGCAAATCGGCTATCAGGTCCGCTTTACCGACAACACGTCGGAGGCATCCCGGGTCAAAGTCATGACCGACGGGATCCTGCTCGCTGAAATCCAGCATGACCGCTTTCTGGATTGCTACGACACCCTGATTATTGATGAGGCCCACGAGCGCAGCCTGAATATCGATTTTCTGCTGGGCTATCTCCGGCAGCTGTTGCCCAAACGTCCGGACCTGAAAGTCATCATCACCTCCGCCACCATCGAAGTGGACCGGTTCAGCGAATTCTTTGATCAGGCACCGGTGATTGAGGTCAGTGGGCGGACCTTTCCTGTGGATATCCGTTATCGGCCTCTGACCGGTGATGAAGATGACCGCGATCAGGGTTGGACTGACGGTGTATTGTCGGCACTGGAAGAAATAGAACAACACGAGCGCAAGGAAAAGCAGCCGCCCGGAGATGTTCTGGTGTTCCTGCCCGGCGAGCGGGAGATCCGTGCCCTGAGCAAGGTCCTTCGCCACGCCGAGCTGCGTCATACAGATGTATTGCCGCTGTATTCCAGGCTCAGCAACCAGGAACAGAACCGCGTGTTCCAGGCTCACAAGGGCCGGCGCATCGTACTGTCGACCAACGTCGCGGAAACCTCTCTGACCGTGCCGGGTATTCGTTATGTGATTGATACCGGCGTTGCCCGCATCAGTCGTTACAGCGTTCGCTCGAAAATACAGCGCCTGCCCATTGAGCCGATCTCACAGGCCAGCGCCAATCAGCGGGCGGGGCGTTGCGGGCGAGTGGCACCGGGTATCTGCTTTCGGCTTTACGATGAGACGGATTTCATCAATCGGCCGGAATACACCGATCCGGAAGTGCTGCGCACCAATCTGGCCTCGGTCATCCTGCAAATGTCGACATCGGGTCTGGGCGACATCCAGAACTTTCCGTTTCTGGAGGCGCCCGACCGGCGACAGGTTAACGATGGCTACAAATTGCTGGAAGAGCTCAGTGCAGTCGATGCCAAGCGCCGGGTAACCCGGCTTGGTCGCACCATGGCGCGCCTGCCACTTGATCCCAGGCTGGCCAGAATGCTGGTAACGGCCGCAGACCAAGGCAGTCTGGCGGAAGTGCTGATCGTGATCGCCGGGCTCAGTGTGCAGGACCCAAGAGAGCGCCCTCAGGACAAACAGCAGGCGGCCGATCAGGCGCATGCGCCGTTCAACGACAAAGAGTCGGATTTTTCCACGCTGCTTAATATCTGGAACTGGTTTGAGGAGCAACGCCAGGAGTTGTCCCAGAATCAACTCAAGAAAGTGTGCCAGAAGTCATTTCTGAGCTGGATGCGAATGCGGGAATGGCGGGATATTCACCGGCAGCTGACTTTGATCTGCCGGGAACAGAAACTGGCCATCAACAAGCAAGTGGCAAACTACGACGCGATCCACAAGGCCATCCTCGCCGGATTGCTCGGCCATGTTGCCGTGAAAGTGGAGAAGCGGGAGTACCTGGCCACCCGCAATCGCAAGGTCATGATTTTCCCTGGCTCAAAGGTCGCTAAGATCGGCCCCAAATGGATTGTTGCGGCTGAGATCGTTGAAACCAGCAAAGTGTTTGCCCGGATGGTTGCGGCCATTCAGCCGGAATGGGTGGAGCCGTTGGCAGGGCATGTTGTTAAACGTCATTACTTCGAGCCGCACTGGGAGCAGAAACGCGCCCAGGTGATGGGGTATGAAAAGGTGACCTTGTACGGGCTCGACGTGGTGGCCAAACGCCGTATTCCTTACGCCAAGGTTGACCCGGTCGAGTGCCGGAATCTGTTTATCCGGCGCGCACTGGTTGAGGGCGACTTCCAGTCAAAAGCACCGTTTATTGCCCGTAACCGGGACATGTTGGACACCGTCGAGAATCTGGAGAAGAAAACCCGCCGCCGGGACTTGCTCGTGGACGACGAAGTGCTGGTTGCTTTTTACGACGAGCGCCTGCCCCAGGAGATTGTCGGCGGTCAGCACTTTGAAACCTGGTGGAAAAGACTGTCAGTCGAGGCGCTTCGGGCGCTGGAGCTGACCGAGACCGATGTCTTGCAGCGTCCACTGGACCAGGGCGCGGCCGCGCAATACCCGGACTATCTGGAGTGGGAGGGCGTGAAATACCCCTTGAGCTACGAGTTTGAACCCACCAGCGAGCGAGACGGCGTCACCCTCAATGTGCCGCTGATGGCTTTGAAGCAAATACCGTCCCGGCGACTGGAATGGCTGGTGCCGGGTTTGCTGAGGGAAAAGTGCATTGCGTTGATCAAAGGCCTGCCGAAATCCCTGCGCCGAAATTTTGTGCCTGTGCCCAACTTTGTGGATGCGGCTCTCGAAAATCTGCAGCCGAGCAATGAGCCGTTAGCTCTGAAACTGGGCGAACAGTTGCGTCGAATGACCGGTGTTCAGATTGACCCGGAGGCCTGGCCGCAGGAAGAGTTGCCCAGACACCTGAGGATGAATCTGCGGGTAACCGGGGACAAAGGCAAAGCGGTTGCCGAAGGCCGGGACGCCGATGATCTGCAGGCCAGATTGCAGGGGCGCGCCGAAGAGGCATTGGCGTCTGCGACCAAGAATGATGACAGTCCTCAAGCGGCCGGCGAGCACACCGACTGGCAGTTTGGCGATCTGGCTGAACAGGTGCAGACCGAAAAGGGCGGGATGCAGGTAACGGTCTATCCGGCTCTGGAAGACCTGGGCAAGCAGGTGAGGACAATACGGTGCCTGGATCGTCTGACCGCTGAAAACAGTCTGCGCCGCGGCATTGCGCGGCTGATCATCAATCGGTTTGGCAATACTCTTGCCGATCTGGAACGAAAATTACCCCGGTTCAAAAAGTCGGCGTTGATGTTTGCCCCGGTTGGTCAGGCCAAAGTGTTGCTGGACGACTTGCTGGTGTCTGCAGTGATGCAGCATTTTTTATCCGGGAGCCTGCCTCGAGACGCTGGCAGTTTCGTCGAGGTCTACGACAGCCGCCGTGGCGACTTTATTGCTGCTCTTGAACAGGCCGATGAGCGCCTGTTCCAGGCGATGAGCGGGTATCAGCAAGTGGCCAAGCAGCTCAAGGGCAAGATAAATCTTGCTCAGGCCAACAGTATGGCGGATCTGAAGTTTCAGCTTCAGCACCTTGTCTATCCGGGATTTCTGGTTGAAATGCCGTCCGAGTGGCTTGAGCGCTTCGGAGTCTATTTTGAGGCGGCCTTGGTCCGTCTGGAGAAAATGCCGCGAGAAATGGGGCGTGAGCGGGAGTTCCTGCATACCATTGATGCTTTGTGGGCGCGCTATGCAACCAAACAGGAACAGCACAAGCGCCAGGGCATTCGAGACCCTGAACTTGAGCTCTACCGCTGGATGCTAGAGGAGTATCGGGTGTCGTTTTTTGCACAGCAACTGGGCACCGCCATGACGGTTTCAGCCAAGCGCCTGGATAAACAGTGGCAGAACACCCGGGTGTAGGGGCTTTGTCTGTGCACTGCTTTGGTGCTACCGACTTTGGTCAAGCGGGCAAATCCCTCAGTCTGTGTTAGTATTTCTGACAACGTAGTGTCTTATTACAACTATGACGTGGGGTAATTGTGATTAAAGCCGTCATCAGCGGGACCGGCCTCTATACGCCGCCCGCCATCATTGAGAACGATCAACTGGTTGAAGCGTTCAATCAGTACGTTGAGCTGTTTAACAACGAACACGCGGACGACATTGCTCGCGGAGAGTTGGCAGCGCTGCAGCCCTCGTCGTCAGCCTTCATTGAGAAAGCCTCAGGTATCAAACGCCGGCACGTGATTGACCGGGAAGGAATTCTGGATCCGACGCGAATGACACCTTTCATTCCCGACCGTGATAACGAGTCACCCTCGGTTCAGTGTGAGATGGCTGTGGTCGCTTGCAAGGAGGCGTTGGCGCAGGCAGGCAAGACAGCCGCCGATGTAGATGCTGTTATCGTGGCGTGTTCGAACCTGCAACGTGCCTATCCTGCGATCGCCATCGAAGTGCAGGAAGCCATGGGCATTGACGGCTTTGCCTACGATATGAATGTGGCCTGCAGTTCAGCCACTTTCGGTCTTCAGGCCGCGGTGAATTCTGTGGAGAACGGCGCTGCCAGAGCGGTGCTGGTCGTGAGCCCGGAAATTTGCTCTGGTCATCTGAACTTCCGCGACCGGGACAGTCACTTCATTTTTGGTGATGCCTGCACGGCAATCCTCGTGGAGCGTGAGCAGGATACCCAGCCCGGTCAGGGGTACGAGATTCTGGGCACCCGGTTGAAAACCCAGTTCTCGAACAATATCCGGAACAACTTCGGTTTTCTCAATCGGGCTGACGAGGCGGGTATTGGTAAGCCGGACAAGTTGTTTATTCAGCAGGGCCGTAAAGTGTTCAAGGAAGTGTCACCACTGGTAGCTGAGACCATTCAGAGCCACCTTGCATCGCTTGATCTGGCCCCGGACAACCTCACCAGGATGTGGCTACACCAGGCCAACTTGAACATGAACCAGTTGATTGCTCGCAAGGTGCTTGGCCGTGATGCAACGATCGAAGAAGCGCCGGTGATTCTGGATGAGTATGCCAATACCAGTTCTGCGGGCTCGATCATCGCGTTTCACATGCACAAGGACGATCTGAAAACCGGCGACGTGGGCGTCATCTGCTCGTTTGGTGCCGGCTATTCCATCGGCAGCGTGGTCGTACGCCATCGCTGATGCGGTTTAACTCCCTGCCAGCGCTCTCAGGGTGTCTGGCAGAGAGGTCGATGTCTTTGTTGTCCGGTCGACCCAGACAACTTTCGCATAGCCTTCCGCGTATACCTCACCAGTCTGTGAATCCTTAAGCATGTGGTAGGTGTCCAGACTGGTATTTCCGGCTTTGTCCGCGTATGTTTCAACCACGACCGTAGCGGGGTGAGTGAGCTCCTTCAGAAAGGTCGCGCTGGTCTTTATAATCACGGGCCCGGTTGAGGCTGCAACACCACCTAGCTCCAGGGATGAAAGCCAGACAATCCGGGCCTCTTCAAAGAAACGAAAGTAAACTGTGTTGTTGGCGTGGCCGTATGCGTCCATGTCGCCCCAGCGTAAGGCCATGGCCAGAGAACTGACAAGATTACCCGGTACTGACATCTGATTTCCTCCGGAAAACTGTGACAAAAGTAATAATGCGCCGGTATTGTCGACGAACTGAAACAGGTTAAACAACCCAAGAGTGTAAAATGAACATATTACTATTCCGGCGCCGGTCTCTGCTGGCCACTTTGGTGTTGATGCTCCTGACCTTTGGTGGCGGGCAGGTATCTGCTCAGACTATGCAGGAGCCGCCTCCTGAGAGTGATATGAGGGTCAATACCGATGACCCCTACGAGAACTGGAATCGCAAGGTGTTCTCGTTCAACGACGCCATTGACCGCTGGTTTCTCCGTCCGGTTGCGCAGGCTTATCGCACGGTTACACCAGACATTGTTGACCGTGGTGTCACCAATTTCTTCAATAACCTGACCGAAATCCGGAACTTCAGCAACAGTGTGCTGCAGTTGAAAGGTGAGTCTGCGGTTGTGGCGGTTGGCCGATTTACCTACAACACGGTGTTTGGGTTGGGGGGCATTTTCGACGTTGCCACGGCGTTTGACCTGCCGGAACGGCCTGAAGATTTTGGCCAGACTCTGGGTTATTGGGGCGTTGGCTCTGGCCCCTATCTGATGCTGCCGTTACTGGGTCCGGCAACACCCCGATACTTCTCGGGCATGGTCACAGATGGCTTTCTGCTGCCATCGGCCTGGGATGAAGTGAGCAGCCCGGAAACCTATTACCTGCGTGTCCTTCAGATTGTCGACAGGCGAGCTGACTTTATTCCTGCAGAGCAGTTTATTTCCGGTGACCGGTACACGTTTGTACGAAATGCCTTTCTGCAGCGCCGTGAATTCCTGATCAAGGATGGTAAGATCACCGAAGATCCGTTTGCTGATGATGACGACTTTATGCTCGAAGATTTCTGAGCATTCATGCCGGGAGGCCGCAGGTGATCAAGGACCCCAGGATAGCCCGATACCGCAAATTGCTGGCAGAAGCCCCCAACTACGAACAGTGGAAGGCCGCCGCTCTGGAGCTTGATTTTCTGGAGGGCAATGCCGAGTGGAAAGAAGACTTCGCGTCTGACCTATACCACTATGAGCTGATCTACGACCGGCTCAGCAATCTCAAGCAGTACCGCCAACAAAATGATTTTGAGCGTCTTAAACGGGCGCTCAGGGAAGGCTTGCATCACGACCTGGGCAATATGGGCAGTCCCGCTCTCTATACCCGCTCGCGGGTTGGTACCAAGCACCTGGTCGAGGAATACATTACTCAGGTGTGTGAGGCCCTTGATTTCCTGTGTGACCATCCGGTACCCGGATTTTCAGTCAACGAAAAATTTCAGTTTTTCCGCGATACGCTGACCAGTTACGGTCGCCCGTCGCTGCTTTTGAGCGGCGGCGCAAGCCTCGGTATGTTTCATTTCGGCGTGATCAAGGCGCTCTGGGAGAAAGGCCTGTTGCCGCAGGTGATTGCTGGCTCCAGTATTGGTGCGGTTATAGCGGGCATTCTCGGCGTGCATACCGATGCAGAAATTCCTGAAATGCTGGTCCCTGAGAATCATAACCTTCAGGCCTGGAAGTGGCGGGGCTTACTGAGCGCAATGCGCGGTGATGGTTTGATGGATCAGGAAACCCTGAAGAACTGCCTGCAAGCCAACATCGGCAACGATACCTTTGAAGAGGCCTATCAGCGCACCGGTCGGAGCATCAATATCAGTGTGTCACCAGTGCAGGCACATCAGAAAGCCCGTCTGCTCTGTGGTTACACTTCGCCTTATATTCAGGTCTGGAGCGCTGCGCTTGCCAGTGCTGCGGTACCGGGTATATTCCCGCCAGTGACGCTGATGAAGAAAGACCTTTACGGTAACTCGCTACCCTACATGCCGCGCCTGAAGTTTGTCGATGGTTCGGTGGTCAGTGATTTGCCGATTGAGCGGTTAATGCATCTCTATGATGTCAATTTCACCATTGTCAGCCAGACAAACCCCCACGTGGTGCCGTTTCTGAGCCAACAAGGGCAAGACGAAAAGCTGTCTCTGGCCAATTTGCCCATGCATCTGGTCAAATCGGAGATACTGTTCCATGGTCAGGGGGTGTTTGATTACCTCAGAAAGCGGGTTCGACCGGAACTGTTACGGCAGTTGGCGGGGCAGATGCATACCATCATGGCCCAGCGCTATTCCGGTGACGTGACGATCGCTCCTACCTATGCATTCAGCGACTTCCGTCGTATGCTGTCGAACCCCAGCCCGGAATACGTGCGGGAAATGATTCTGGCGGGCGAACGCGCGACCTGGCCGAAAATCTCGATGATCCGCTCTCATGCAAGGATCTCGAAAACGCTTGAACGTTGCGTTCGTCGTCTTAAACAACAGAATCGCAAGGCCGCTGAATTGCGATTGGTTGTCGGAGCTGACAAGGCTACACCCTGATCCTGAGGAACCATGTACTACGATTTTTTCGGCTTTAGGGAACCGCCATTTTCCATCGCACCGGACCCCCGCTACCTGTACCTGAGTGACCGCCACAAAGAAGCCCTGGCGCACCTGATGTACGGCGTACAGGGGCAGGGTGGCTTTATTGTCATCACGGGTGAGGTCGGTACTGGCAAGACCACTGTGTGCCGGTGCTTTATCGAGAATGCTCCAGAGCATGTTGATATTGCCCTGATCCTGAACCCCCGCCTATCCGCCCGTGAGTTGCTGTCGTCTATCTGTGATGAGCTGGAAATTGCTCACGCACCGGAAGCTACCATCAAACAACTGGTGGATGGTATCAATCAGGATTTGCTCAAGGCCCACGCAGCTGGTCGCCACAAGGTTCTGATCATTGATGAGGCCCAGAATCTTTCCGCCGAGGTTTTGGAGCAGCTTCGGCTATTGACCAACCTGGAGACCGCAGAGAAAAAGCTTTTGCAAATCGTGTTGTTGGGGCAACCCGAGCTTCAGGATATGCTGGCTTTGGATGAGTTACGGCAATTGAACCAGCGGGTGACAGCGCGCTATCACCTTGATGCTATCGATCCCTCAGATTTGCCCGCCTACCTTCGCTATCGGCTAAGTGTGGCCGGGTTGAGGGGTGATATTTTCGGTGCTGCTGCGATCCGTAAACTGTACCGGGAAAGCCAGGGTATTCCTCGTTTGATCAATCTGATCGGCGATCGGGCTTTACTGGGGGCCTACGCCGAGGGTGAGCATCAGATTACGGTTGATCACATACGTCACGCAGCCCGGGAGGTGCATGGCAACCGGCGGCCCATGAAAATGGGCGCCCGGCATGACGTATCGCGAATGGGTCAACTGGCGTTGGTGGCGGCGTTCGTATTGGTCGCCATTGCGGTTCTGGGCTGGCTGTTGTATTCGCCGGGCAACCAGCCGGTGTTCGCAAATGATAGCGAGCTGCCCGTGGTATCTGGCGTTATTGAGCGGGTCGAAGGTGCGGATGAAGAACAAATGCCGGAGCTGCCGCCTGCCATTAGCGAAGAGGTTGTTTCGGTACCTTCTCCGGAGCTACCGCCTTTCGAGTTCCAGCAGCATACGCTGGGACTTGCGGAGGCGTTCGGGCAATTATTTGAGGTGTGGGGGGAAGCCTACAACGCCAGCCAGTTTCCACTGGCTTGTGAGTTTGCCAGAACGATTCGGCTTGGATGCCTGGAGCGCCAGGGTAGCCGCCGAAGCCTGGAGTTTCTGAACCGCCCTGCGATATTGCAACTCCGGAACAGCGAGGGTGAGGTTGGCTACGTGGTTTTGCGCTCGCTGATCGATGATATGGCGGTGATTGAGTTATCTGGTGAGGTTCTCGAGGTGCCGTTTCGTCAACTGGAGCCGTATTGGTTTGGTGATTTTCGAGTGTTCTGGCGTATCCCTGAATACATGAGCGGCGACGGTTTTTTTGCCGGCTCTTCCGGAGAGCAGTTGTGGATGGATGCCCGAATGATGCAACTGGCGGACCGGCTTTCTGAATCCACGGCGGAGAGCGCCCGGGTCAAGCGCTTGCGCACTGACCAGCAACTGCGCTGGTATCAGGAGGCCAAGGGCCTGACGGTTGATGGCATTGCAGGGCCGATGACCATTATTCAGATTAATAATGACCTGGGTACCGATGTTCCCCGGCTGGTAGCGGCCCCGGTGGCCAGTAACGGGTGAGTTATGTCTTATATCCTTGATGCTTTGAGACGATCAGAAGCCGAGCGCCGGCAAGGTAAAGCACCGGATCTGGGCCAGCAAGTGCAGATGGTGTACCGGCCGAAGAAAAAACCGATTTCGCCGGTGTTGTGGGTGGTTGTTGCTTTGTTGCTCAACGCCGGAGTGATGGCCTATCTGTTCTGGCCAACGTCGTTCTCCGAGCCTGACGGGGCTTTGGTGTTGCCCGAAGTACCCGAACCAGAACTGGCCAGACCCGCAGTCGCTGTGTCTGAGCCGGCAGAGCGGGCATCGCTTGATCCGGCGCCCATTGCCAACCAGCCTGAGAAGGTTGAACCGCCGGCAACCCCGGCCGACGATGATCTGTCTGATCAGCCCGTGGTGGTAACCGGCAACGAAGCGCCCCTGGTGATCGTGCCCGACCAGTCGGTTCGGGAAACCCTGTTGACGCCCGTCGATTCTCAGGGCAGGGTGCCACACCTTGTCGAGCTGCCGCTTTCGTTTCAAAAGAGTGTTCCTGATTTGACCTTTAACAGCCATATCTATTCATCCGATCCCACGGCCAGCCGTGTCATGATCAACAATCACTATCTTCGCCCCGGCGATGCCCTGGGCAACCTGATCGTTGAACGGGTCACGGAGGATGGCGTAATCCTGACTCTGGATGGCCGCCGTTTTCGTGTTGGTACCGTGCGAGACTGGGTGAGCCCGAGATAATGGCGCTGACAGACGAAGTCAAACAACAGATACAGCAAAGCTACCGCGATGTGCTGGCTGGCAAGGACATTCGGGCCCGTTATGGCCAGCGCCTGATGATCGCTGAAATTGCCCGCTACATGGCCGACATTACCGATAACGATGGCCAGCGCACATCGCCACCGGCGACCTGCGTGGTGGAGGCAGGTACGGGTACAGGCAAAACCCTGGCGTACCTGATCGCCGCGATTCCTGTGGCCAAAGCGCTGGGAAAAACGCTGGTGATTTCAACCGCGACGGTGGCCCTGCAGGATCAGATCGTACTGAAAGACCTGCCAGACCTGCGTAAACATAGCAAACTGGATTTCAGCTGGACGTTGGCGAAAGGCCGTGGCCGTTACCTGTGTATGTCGCGACTGGAATCCAAACTGCACGACGAAGGTCACGGCGACAACGAGAGCATGTCGCTGTTTTTGCTCGATCAGCCTGCAGATGATGAGGCGGCCAGCCGGGTGATCTTCGAGAAAATGCTGGCGACCTATGGTTCCCGGGATTGGGATGGCGACCGTGATCATTGGCCGGAACAGATTCCCGATGACGTCTGGCGGCAGGTCACCACCGATCACCGCCAATGCACCAATCGGCATTGTGCCTACTTTGACAGCTGTGCGTTTTTTGATGCCCGGAAAGATCTGGACGAAGCCGATGTGGTGGTGGCAAACCACGATCTGGTGCTCGCCGATCTGGCGCTGGGTGGCGGTGCGATTCTCCCCGAGCCGGAGAACGCGCTGTTCATTTTTGACGAAGCTCACCACCTTCCGGAAAAAGCACTCAATCATTTTGCGGCGTCAGTGCCCCTGAACTCTACCCGTCAGTGGTTGAAGCAATTGTCACAGGCGCTGGTCAAGATGCAGCCCTGGTTACCGGGAGGCTCGCAGGCAACCAAAGCGGTCGAGAAAATCAGTACCTCTGGCCGTGATCTCGATCTCGCCTTGGGGCGGGTCTACGAGGAAGTTGAGCAGAACACCGGCTGGGAATTTAATGAAGAACGGCGCAGCGCACAATGGCGCTATCCGGACGGCGAATTGCCGGATGCACTGGCTGAGTTGGCAGCGGAAACGCGCATTGTGACCGCAGGTCTGGTCCGGCACCTGGGTACCCTGGCAGACGAGCTGCAAAGCGCTTTTGATGAGCGCAAAGATCCTGAACTGGACAGGGATACAGCGGACTCCTGGTACCCGGTGATTGGTGCTTTCCACAGTCGCGCGGAAGAGCAGTTGCGCCTGTGGGCCGCCTGGTGTGAGCCGTCAGTGGCCAGCCCTGCCAACAAAGAAGCAGACGCTGCGCCTGTAGTCCGAAAGGGGCCGCCTGCTGCGCGCTGGTCGGTGCGGCAGCGCTGGGATCATGCTGAAGACATTGCCTTGTTCAGCTCGCCCGTGCTGGCGGATAACCTGCTGTATTCTCGGCTCTGGTCCCGTGCCTATGGAGCGGTTTTGACGAGTGCAACCTTGACTGCCCTAGGACGGTTCGACCGTCTGCGCTCTCGGGCGGGGTTGCCAGAGGCGAGCCGCTATCTGGTTGTGCCAAGCTCATTCCGGTACGCGGAGATGGCGACGGTGGAGGTGCCGGCGATGCCAGCCATGCCAACGGATGATGGGTTTGGTGAGGCGTTGATCAAGCGGCTACCGGACTTGTGGGCTGGCGAAATGGCGACCCTGGTGCTATTCACCTCCCGGCGGCAGATGCAGCTGGTCAGGGATGCCCTGGCGCCGGACTATCCGGAGCTGATCCTGACCCAGGACGACATGGCCAAGAGCGAAGTGTTGCGGCAGCATTGCAGCCGCGTTGATGCAGGCAACGCCAGCGTGCTGTTTGGTGTAGCCAGTTTTGCCGAGGGTATCGACCTGCCTGGTAAATATCTGCATCACGTGGTGATCACCCGGCTGCCTTTTTCAGTGCCGGACGACCCGATCGAGGCCAGCCTGGCCGAATGGGTGACCCAGCGGGGCGGTAACCCGTTTATGGAAATCACAGTACCGGATGCCTCCATAAAACTGGTGCAGGCTGTCGGCCGCCTGCTGCGGACCGAGCAGGATACCGGGCGGGTCACGATCCTTGATCGCCGCATTGTTGCCCGGCGCTATGGTCAGTTGTTGCTGGATGCATTACCCCCGTTTAGGCGCATTATCGAATACTGATCTTTGGTTCTGCGGCCATAAAAAAAGAGCCAGCCCCAAGGGGTTGGCTCTTATCAAAGGGGTTCTTGACGAACCCGGGCGTCGAAACAACGCGGAACAAGAAATCTGAGGCCTGAAGTTCAGAATTCCCGGTAAGGGTTAACCTCACCATGGTTAAATCATAGGGCTTAAGGGGGCGTAACCGGATCGTCCAAAGGGCGTAGTGGGTGCCTTTAATCAAGGTAAAGTGTGACGGATGTCACGTTTATGGTCAGTCTTCAAGCAACCCCAGCTCCCTGGCTTTCGCCAGCGCCTCGGTGCGGCGACTGGCGCCAAGCTTGCCGTAGAGGTTTCGGATGTGGGCTTTTACGGTGGCCGGGGCCACCGTCATTTTTGTTGCGATGTCTTTGTTGGCCAACCCCTGGTTGATCAAATCGAGCACCTCCTGTTCCCTCTGGCTCAAAGGTTCTGCAAGTGCATTATTATAATTGTCATTTGCGGATCTACGCCGTGACGGCGCTTCGGGAATGGGGTTGTCGCCCTGCTGATACTTCAGCATCGTCAGCAGCTCACGATTCCAGCGCCCTGGGGTTCGTAATCGTGGACAGTCCAGCAGCATGTCCCTCAGCGACCGACTTTCTTCGACAAATAACCTCAAGAAACCTGCGCTTTCGGCCCGATCCAGGGCCCGTTCCAGCATTTCGTTCGCTTCTTCCGTACGGTGTTGGCGTGCCAGTGCATCGGCATACACCAGCAGAATCTCAACCAGATGCCGATTATGGGCATTGCGCTCGGCAACGGAAATCAACACCGACAGGGTTTCCTGCGCCAGTTGGAGGTCGCCCCGGGCGACCTGAACCCGAGCCAGGGCAATTTGATTTTGTTCCCGGTTCAGAGGGTTGGCGGCGGGCGTCTCAAGTGCCGGCAGTAGACTGGTGTTGGCTTTCTCCAGGTGGCCTGAGGCCAGATAGCAGCGAGCCAGCAGGGCAGACGCTGCGGGTGGCTCGAACAGAATGTGCTCACGGCGTTTGCGGCCCGTGATCACCGCGTCTTCCAGCAACTCAATGGCGTGCTCGAGACGGCCCTCGCTGAACGCCAGATGGCCCCGAACGTACTGTATTACTACGTGCTGCCCGGGTTCTGTGCCGTTCTCGACATGTTCCAGCAGCGGTGAAAGGTAGTTGGCTGCCAATTCCGGTTCATTGCGCTCACGGTAGATTTCAGTGAGCGCGCTGTTCTGCCAACAGGAGATCAATCTGGGCTGGGTCGGATCGGCGTAGTGTTCATCGACCCAGTTACGCACGCGACTGGTCGTGGTCAGTGCAAGGTCGGTATCGCCTCGATGATATTGAATCCAGGCCAGAAGCCCGCCCGACGACAGCACCGTACTGGCTTTGTGCTCTATCTGGCCGTAATGCACGGCCGACGCCAGGGCTTCTTCAGCGGCGCTTAGATCGCCTCTGCCAAAGTAATCCAGCCCGAGGCCATAGTAGGTGACCGATTTCAGGGGTATCTGAATCTGATCGATGTCTTTAAGTACCTGTCGGGTCAGATCTGAGGCGTTCTTGTCGTCATTACGGCTACGCGCCAGGTACGATCGCACCAAGGAGATTTCGCTGTGTATGGCCAGTGCCCCTTCGGCATCCGGGTGAGAATCTGCGACCCGACGGTCCAACAGATCTTCGAGTTCTGTGAGCCGCGGGTCGAGGCCGTCCAGGCGATTAGCAAAAAACAGGCCCCAGATCCGAAGCATCTGTAGTTGCGGGCTATCGGTTAGTCGGCTGGCGGGAAGGCTTTCAATCCATCCCAGCACGGGCAGATGAAATCCTCCATGGATCAGGTTGTTGCCATGCTCAGCCAATACTTTTGCCAACTGCTCGTTGTCGTTTCTTTTGACAATCAGGGCGATGGCTTCCTGGACATGGCCATGGCTCAGAAGCCAGTTAATGGTGCGTGACTGCAGGTCCGATCCCCGTTCGGGGTCAATCTGCTGCAGCCGTTGTAGCAGGGCTTCCCGGAACAAGTCGTGGTAGCGAAACCATTCGTTGTGATTGTCCATCGGGATTAGAAACAGGTTTTGGGATAGCAGATTTTGCAGTATGTCCTGACTGTCATCCCGTTGGCGCAGGGCGTTACACAGTGAGCTGCACAAACGCGGGCATGAGGCGGTGTCGAGCAAGAAGTCGGTGAGTGTATCCGGGAGCTGTTGCAGAACTTCGCTGAGAACGTAATCACTGATCAGCTTGCCATCCGGGGCGACAATGCTGTCTTTGTGCGCCTGGCTGGATTTAAGAGCGTCCGTTCGGCCGGAGAGTGCGGACAGCTGCATGGCGGCCACCCAGCCTTCCGTGCGGCGGAAGATGGTCCGGATGTCCTGGTCTGACAGATTCAGGGCCATGGTGTCCTGAAAAAACGCTCGGCATTCATCTTCTGAGAATGCCATCAATCCCGGATGAACATCCTGTACTTGCCGTCTCACTCGCCACCGTGCCAACGGTAAGGGTGGTTCTGTCCGGGAGGCGATGGTTACCAGGATGCCCGGGGGCAGGTAATCCATGAACCAGGCCAGTTGCCGATGAATGGCGTCGGTGTTGATCACATGATAGTCATCAATCACCAGTTGCCATGGGTTGTTGTTATCATTCAGGGCGTTGATCAGGCTACTGATGGCATGATTGAGGTCGCCCTCCTGCTGTCGCATCAAGTGTTTCTCTGCGTCATCAAGACCGATAAGCCCGGCGTGTTTGAATGCGCCAACGAGGTATTGCCAGAACTGGCGGGGTTGATCGTCGAACTCATCCAGTGACAGCCAGGCGGTACTTGTGCCGTTACGGGCGCACCACTGACTGACCAGGGTGGTTTTGCCAAATCCCGCAGGCGCCACGATCAGGTTCAGCCGCTTGCTCTGCTCCGGTTCCAACAGAGCATCCAGGCGATGTCTGCGCACCGCTCTGGGATCGGATGTTGGCCTGAGAAATTTGGTGGTAAGCAGCATGGCGTCCTGAAGTCAGGGTAATGGTGTTACTGGATTGTGTGCTTTGTCCCACACAAGTCAAGGGCTGCGCTGACGCAAGGCGTTGGCAACGCAGCGAAACCCGGGAATTGGTCTACACTGATTACAGATTAAATTGTATATCCAAAAAGAATGAAAATAACTTTTCTTATGCGTATTATCTGCTAGAAGACTTATCCGGGGAGCAACGGTCTCAATGAAATTACAACAGCTGCGTTATATCTGGGAAGTGGCGCACCACGATTTGAATGTGTCGGCGACTGCCCAGAGCCTTTTTACTTCTCAGCCGGGCATTTCCAAACAGATTCGCTTGCTGGAAGATGAGCTGGGTCTGGAGGTGTTTGCCAGAAGCGGTAAGCACTTGACCCGGATTACGCCGGGCGGCGAGATTATTGTTCGTGAAGCGGGCGAAATTTTGCGCCGGGTAGAGGGCATCAAGAAAATTGCCCAGGAATTCAGTAATCAGCGCAAGGGTGATCTGAGCATTGCCACTACCCACACCCAGGCTCGTTATGCGCTGCCACCGGTCATCAGTGGGTTTATCGAGGAATATCCGGATGTATCCTTGCATATGCATCAGGGCACACCGATGCAGATCTCGGAAATGGCCGCCAATGGCGCGGTTGATTTTGCCATTGCCACCGAGGGCATGGATCTGTTCAACGACTTGATCATGATGCCGTGTTACAAGTGGAACCGGTGTGTGATCGTTCCCAAGGATCATCCGCTGGCTAAAGGCCAGGAACTGACGCTCGAAGAATTGGCCGAGTACTCGCTGGTCACCTATGTTTTTGGCTTTACCGGGCGCTCAAAACTGGATGAGGCATTTCAGTCGCGTGGCCTGACGCCGAAGGTGGTCTTTACCGCAGCGGATGCAGACGTAATAAAAACGTATGTGCGCCTGGGCCTTGGCGTCGGGATCATTGCCAGCATGGCGTTTGATCCGAAGGTTGATACCGATCTGGTTGCTCTGGATGCCAGCAAACTGTTCAGGGCTTCGATTACCCGCCTTGGCTTCCGTAAGGGCACGTTCCTGCGGGGGTATATGTACGAGTTTATGCGCCGTTTTGCGCCCCACCTGACCAAAGAGATGATCGATCGGGTGGTTGCACATCAGGGTAGTCGTAGTGAAATTCTTGAGTTGTTCAAGGATGTAGAGCTGCCGACGTACTGAGTGCTCCGAACGGAAAGGGCCCGCCGTCGAGATGACGCGCGGGCCTTTTTTTATTCCGGCATCGGGCTGGGCGGCCTAACCCGATTTGCCGATCAGATTGCCCGCGTGCAGGCCACATTCTTTGTGAGTGGCTTCTTCCCACCACCAGCGACCTTCGCGCTCATGCTGTCCCGGCAGTACCGGCCGAGTGCAGGGCTGGCAACCAATGCTGATGAAACCCTGTTCATGCAGGGTGTTGTAGGGCGCCTCCGACATGCGGATATAGTCCCAGACCTCTTTCGAGCTCCAGTTCGCCAACGGATTAAACTTCACAAGGGTGGTGTTATCGGTTGAGAAGGCTTCGTCTATCTGAACGACGGGTACGTCGTTACGTGTGCCAGGGCTCTGGTCGCGGCGCTGGCCAGTGATCCAGGCATCGATCGTCGCCAGCTTACGGCGCAGTGGCTGAACTTTGCGGATACCGCAGCATTCCGAGTGGCCATCGTCGAAGAAGCTGAACAAGCCTTTACGGTTGACCAGATTATGTACCTCGGTGGCATCGGGAAACAGAACTTCAATATCAATCCCGTAGTGCTTTCTTACCCGCTCGATGAACTCATAGGTTTCCGGATGCAGTCGTCCGGTATCCAGAGTAAACACCTTGAGGTTATCGGTGAGCTTGTGGGCCATTTCAATCAGTACCACGTCTTCGGCACCGCTGAAGGAGATGGCAATGTTGTCGTAGCGCGCCAGCGCCGCTTTGAGGATGGCCCGGGGGCTTTGGCCATCCAGCTCGGCTTGCAGGGATTGGATATCAGTCATGTTGCTCCGACGTTGTGTTTTGTGATGCGCTCAAGGCTACCACCAAACCCTTCATAGCTTAAAGGAATGAGCATCTATATCTTTATGCCTTGGGGATTCACGATGCATTTGTTCCGACTTTTTCATATCATACTGCCCAGACTATTCGGGCGGCGATGCCCCCCGACCACTTTTAATCTGTTCAGGAGACCGTTGTGGAACTCGCATGTCTTGATCTTGAGGGCGTATTGATCCCGGAAATCTGGATCGCATTTGCAGAAAAAACCGGTATTGAAGAACTCAAGGCAACCACCCGGGATATTCCTGACTACGACGTGCTGATGAAGCAGCGTCTGCGGATTCTGGATGAGCATGGCTACGGCTTGCCTGAAATCCAGGAGGTGATCAGCACCCTCGATCCGCTGCCAGGTGCCGCTGAGTTTCTGGGCTGGCTGCGGGAGCGCTTTCAGGTGGTGATTCTTTCTGACACCTTCTATGAATTCGCGATGCCACTGATGAAAAAGCTCGGCTACCCAGCGCTGCTGTGTCACAAGCTGGAAGTGGCGGACAACGGTCAGATCACCAACTACCTGTTGCGTCAGCGGGATCCGAAGCGCCAGTCAGTGCGTGCATTCCAGTTGCTCAATTATCGCGTGATCGCCGCGGGTGATTCCTATAATGACACCACCATGCTGGGCCAGGCAGAAGCGGGCATTCTGTTCCATGCGCCTCAGAACGTCATTGACGAGTTCCCGCAGTTCCCGGCGGTCCACACGTTTGATGATCTGAAACAGCAATTCCTGAAGGCCAGCGCAGTTCACTCTGCTTGATCAGCCGGAGAATACACCTGCGCTGCTGATAGACCAGTTGCGCAGGTCTTCAAACTTCCAATTCTTCCAGAAACCGCATCAGCGGCTGCACCTTGGCCAGGGTTTCCTGATACTCGGCCTCCGGCTCGGAATCGGCCACGATACCGCCGCCTCCCCAGCACCGTACGGTCCCGTCGTTTTCACAGAGCAGCGTTCTGATGGCAATGTTGCTGTCCAGTCTGCCATCCAGTCCGTAATAGAAAACCGATCCGCAATAAGGCCCGCGCCAGTGGGGCTCCAGCTCAGCGATGATCTCCATGGCCCGTATTTTGGGAGCGCCGGTGATCGACCCGCCGGGAAAGGCGTCAAACAGTGCCTGAATCGGGCTAACGCCGGGTTTCAGGGAGGCGCGGATGTGGCTCACAAGGTGATGTACGTTGCGGTAGGACTCCAGCGCATACAGCTTTTCGACTTTGACGGAGCCTGGCGTCGCGTTGACGCTCAGATCGTTGCGAAGCAAATCCACGATCATCAGGTTTTCTGCTTTGTCTTTTTCAGACCCCAGCAGCGCCTGAGCCAGCGCTTCATCCTGTTGTGGTGTCGCCCCTCGGGCGCGGGTGCCTTTGATCGGACTGGTTTCGATTACGTTATCCTGAATGGCCAAAAAACGTTCCGGAGAGACTGAGACCAGTGCGTCGCCACGGTGCCGGATAAATGCTGCATAAGGCGTGGGGTTGGCGTGGCTGAGGGCATTAAACGCGATCCAGGGATCACCATGAAAGCGCCCTTCAAAGGATTGGGACAGGTTTGCTTGATAGCAATCGCCGGCGAGGATGTATTGTCGAACGCGGTCAACTCGCTCCCGAAATGCGTCCGGGTTTTGGGTTGGCTGAAAACACTGTGGCATTGACCAGCGGTGGGCTTTTGATGGTTCCGGATTGTCTGGATGCATCCAGTCCATAAGCTGTGCGTGTTGCCAGTCCGGCAATTGTGGATGAACCCAGAGGTAGTGCTGCTCGCTTTCAAGATCCTCGCTGGCGAACCACAGGTACAGTCCGGCAAAAAACAGCGGAAAACGCTGCTCCGACAACAATGAACTTAGCCTTGGTTCCCGCGCGTAACCGAACTCATAGGCAATGCTACCCATCCAGCCACCCATCATGGGGCAGGGTAGCTGGGCATTCGCAGTGGCGTGAAGCTGGTAGGGCTGGGCCAGTGCGTCGAGTTTTTCGGCCAGTGCTGCGGTGTCTGCCTGCAAGTTTGGAGCACTGTCCAGAACAATCCGATCAACGGCATCGCAGCTGAAACCCCGGGCAGCGCCACGGCCACCGTCGACGGCCTGGCTGCCCAAAAATACGAAGTCAGGCCTGGCGGATGAATGCCTGCACAATCGATCGTATTGCTCTCGGGTGATGGGCTGATACAGCGGAAGGGCCAAGCTACCTCCGTTAAAAATTGGAAGAATGATACACGTTGCACAAAACGGCCGTTGTCCAATCGGGACGGGCGCTGATCTAATAGTACGTTCAAGCAGAACGGGCTGGCCGGTATTTTACCGGGTTTTTCAGCCCGTGAGCTGAAAATCCATAAAACAAGAACGGAAGTCGCTCTATGTATCCTTTTAAAGAGTACGCACTCGTCGCCAGTATCAGCCTGTTCACTCTTGGCTCTTCATACTCTTTGGCGCAGGGGTTGCCCGATGAAGGCCCGCTGGCGGATGGAAAGATCAGCGAGGAGGATGTTGGCATGCTCATCTATAATGCCCAACAGCAACTGATCCGGCTATCCGAAGCGGCCACCGAGGAATACCAGTCCTCGATTCTTGATGCCAGCCCCAATATGCCCGGGGCCTGGATGTTGATGAACGATGGCAAAACCGTCAAACGAATTAACATTGCTGAGCAGGCTGAGGGGGTGCCGGCGTCGGTTCAGTTAAAAATGTATCGTGCGGCTATTAAATCGATTGCCCAGAGAGGGCAGATCAACGCAGCTGCGATTCTGTATACCGGCCGCGTAAATGAGCACAGTGATTCTGAGGTGCTTGTGATTGAGCATGAGCACAGGCTGGGCGTCTCTTCCAACAAGGTCATCGGTTATAACGTCCATAACGGTGGCATATCCTGGGCAGAGCCGGTGTCTCAGGAGAAACCGTTCGAGTGGTTCTACCAGCGCGGCGAGGGCCAGTCGTGAGGGAAATGCGAACTCATCGATACTTGTTTCAATTTGTAAATTTAACGTAAAAGACTGTGAATGAAGTCACGGACTAGGACTGTAAAACAATCTTAAATGGACCCGTGAGGTCAAAGGATTTCACATAAAAAACTCACACAAGAATAAAATGAGTTTCATAAGGAGATAAGAATGAAAGGCCTGAAGAAAATTGCTTTGGCAACTGCCGTTGCCGCTATGCCGTTCGCTGCTCACGCTGACCTGCAAGCCCTTGACGATTCCGCTATGGGTAACGTTACTGGTCAGGCCGGTGTGACCATCGAGCTGGAAACCCAGGTAAGCATTGGAACGTTCACCTACACCGACGAAGGTTCATTCAACGTGAATGACATCGTGCTGGGTGGTTCTGGTGTTGCTGGCGGTGCTGGTTCCAACTTGTTGGATGACCTGTACATTGATATCGACGTTGAAGCCGATGGCGATGCGTTCATTTCAGTTGGCTCAATTTCTGGCGCCCCGATCGATTGGGGTATGACTGCAGGCTCCATGGAGCTGGTTGCTGCTGACGGCAGCGAGAGCACCACGCTGATCTCCAACCTGAGCGGCTACGGTAACCTGGCTCAGTTGGATATCCGTGTAGACACTGCAACTGACCAGCTGCAATTGGACGTGCTGTTCAACGTTGAGCAGATGGACTTTGACGTTGAGTTCCTGGGTGTTGGTATCCGTGATATGGCGATCTATGGCGCGGGCTTCCTCGCAAACCCAGGACCTGACACTGCATTCGCCTATGCCGATGTGCACGTGTATAAGGGCGATGGCCTGGGCGATTCCACCATGACTGACGTTCTGCGTATCGATATCGCAGACATCAGCATGGACGTCTCTATCGGCGCCATCGAAATCGGGGGCGCGTCTATCGGTTCTGTTGCACTTCAGAACCTGACCGTCTCCGACACCAAACTGGCTGTTTACGGTCACTAATCTGACCTGAAACACCACGTTGGTGATAAACGCCCCGCATTGCGGGGCGTTTTTTTGTGGCGCGGGAATAATCCGGCCACAAAAAAAAGGCGACCTGTGCAGGTCGCCGTTTTTGCTTTCGGGGTTTACCCAATCGTTAGCGATCAGGCACCTGAATCGACAGATCAAAGCCACCACCGGGCCTTGGGGTCAGGGTGATCGGGCCTTCGTTGATGGCTTCGGGAATATTGATGCGGTCGATACCCGGCGGGTTACCGATGGAAAAATTCAGATTCTGGCCGTCAAAACCAAGACCCAACTGGTCATTCAGGAAGGTCTGGGTAAACGGCTCATCAGGAATCTGGGGCTGCTGGCCAAAAATCAACTGGGGGAGCCGAGGGGTGAAATCCGCTGGCGGCTGGGCTCTGGCCAGCTCATCGGTTGGTAGCAGTAATGCCCGGCGCAGAAATTCGTCTTCGGCATTGGACAGGGCTTCTGACTTTCCCTCATCTGTGTAGCGCTGTAATGCTTCGCGGTAAGCTTCTTTCTCGGCTTCGCTCAAAACGGGCTCGCCGGGAGAAATGGTCAGGGCCCTGAGAATACGCTGACGATCTGCATCGGATTTCTGCTGAGCTCTGGGCACAACAATAACCGCAGAGTCCTGAACATAGGTCTCTACCATCTCGTCGGAGGTCATGGTCTGCACGCCAGCCATGGCGGGCGCAGAGCTAACAGCGACGATTGCAGCGGCAAGTAGTTTGGGGCGTGTCATGGTGTGGCCTCTTGCGTTACCGGTTCAGTGCAGACGTGCGGCTGAAACTTCTAAAATCAGTCGGTACGCTTCCTTGTTTCAGTATTCGGTTTGTCAGACAGTTTTTCAACCGAAAAGTGCCGGGTCTGTGATCAGAATCCGCGGTTCGGCAGTAAAGCTTTAAGGGCAGGGCAAGAGTGTGGTTTGATGCGGCTCACCAATCGATGAACTTTTCAGGGAATTCAGGGCCTGATGGGTATGATCAAAAAGATTATCAAGCGCCGCTGGAGCAACTGGATCGGGCGCCGTATCCCAAGAGCGGATGCTCAGGTGTTCAGCCAGAAGAACATCTTTATTTTGCCTACCGGCGCCGGCGTGGTGTTCGGCGTGCTTTTGCTGATCATGTTGATCACCGGCATCAACTACCAGAACAGTTTGATCTATCTGCTGACCTTTGCGCTTGGAGCCCTGTTCGTCGGTGCTATGCACCAGACCCATCGTAATTTATCCGGCCTTACACTGACATTGGTGCAGGCGGGCGAAGGCGAGGCCGGTGATGACGTGCCTTTCCGCTTCAGAGTGAGCGCTGGTAAGGATTCAGGTTTGGCGATTTTATTGGCGGTTGAGGATTCAAAGCTGGAAGGTGTGCATGTGCCCTCCGGGCAGTCACGAGAAGTTGTTTTGCCGATTCCTTCTGCCCAACGTGGGTATCTTCGACCGGACCGGATCCGGATTGAGACCCGTTTTCCATTTGGTCTGCTCAAGGCATGGTCCTGGCTGCGCCCAACCTCGGCCGGAGTGGCTTATCCTCGCCCCGTACCAGCACCGGAGGTGTTGAGCCAGGTTGAAGATGGCAGTGATGCCAAAAAAGAGGCCAAAGTGGCCGGACAGGAAAATGCCGACCTGAGGCCATGGCGTGAAGGTGATATGAGCCAACGGGTTATGTGGAAACGGTTTGCCCGCTCCGGGCAGATGGTGGTGGCTGACTGGGAGGGCGAGCAGGGCAGTCCCCATTGGCTCGACTTTAATGCGTTCCCGGGTGTGGATACCGAACTTCGGCTCAGTTATCTGGCCTGGCTGGTGGCAGAGCGTCTCCAGCAAGGTGCCCGGTTTGGCTTGAACCTGCCGGGCGAGGCCATTGAACCAGACACCGGTCCCGTTCACGGGGAGCGTTGCCTGAAAGCTTTGGCGGTCTGGGGGGAGCAGCCCCCGAGAGATCAGGATGCCCTGGCATTTGGCACCCGCAAGGCGGTTGATGGAGCTGCGGCGGAGAGAGTGGCATGAGTCGCCTTGCAGGTTTTTTCAATGGCCGAAGCACCTCTGACACCCCGGTTAATACTATCCCAAGGGGCGCCCTGGTTTGGTTGATTGGTAGTTTTTCACTCCTGCTGTTGCCCCAGTTGAATCGGCTGCCATGGTGGCTGGTTGCCGCCTGTGCAGTGCTGGCGGGGTGGCGCTGGTTGGCGCAGAGCGGACGGGTGCGCCTGCCCGGTCGATGGTTGCGAACCGGCATCATGCTGGTGTTGATCGCGGTCTACATTGGCACCGTTCAGGGCCGTTTTACGGTTGATACCGCTGCCTCGTTTTTTGTCCTTGCGGTGGGCCTGAAATGGCTCGAAACCCGTTCGGCTCGCGATTTTTATGTGTTGTTCTTTATCCTTGTATACCTGTCGGCGGTCAACTTTCTGTTTCAGCAAGGTATTCTCTGGGCAATCCTGACCTTTGCAGCGATCGGTTGTCTGCTGATCGGCCTGCAAGTACTGAACGCGCCGGACCTTCCGGACTCCATGAAATCCGGCTGGAAGCGACTTGGTTTGTTGCTGGTCAAGACGTTGCCGGTAGTGGTGTTGCTGTTTGTGTTCTTTCCCCGAATGGCGCCCCTGTGGAGTGTACCGCTGGTGTCGGGTGAGGCACGCAGTGGCATATCAGACACCATGCGGCCCGGGGACATCTCGAATCTCGCACAGAGTAGCGAGCGTGCGTTCAGGGTGACTTTTGGCGGCGCGCCACCTGCGTATCGCGACCGATATTGGCGAGGGTTGATTCTTGATTATCTGGACGGTGAAACCTGGCGTCAGCGGGACGTTGAATCCTATCAGCGGCCCGGACGGGTCGCCGTTGACGGCGGTGTTGGGGCGCTGGCCAGCAATCAGTACGACGTGCTGATGGAGCCCACCGATCAACGCTGGGCGTTTTCCCTGGAAAACTCCATGGCGGTGTCAGACAACGTGTTTGATGCCGGCGAGGACCTTTTCCGGTTTCGGCGCCCGGCAGACAGCGCAGTGCGATATCGGTTAGCGGTAGAGCCGGGGCAGGTACGGAGCAATCAGGAGCTATCACCGGCGGTGAGGCAGCGCTATCTCCAGTTGCCGTCAAGCGCCAACCCCAGGGCCCGTGAACTGGCTGATCAGCTGGCGGCGGCCTATGCCCCGGATCAAGTTGTTAATGAATTGATGACTCGTTTCAGGGAGCAGGAATACTTTTACACACTCCGGCCTCCGGCGATGCCCAGAGACGGGGTTGATGCGCTGCTGTTCGACGAAAAACGGGGCTTTTGTGCCCACTACGCCGGGGCAGCGACCTTTGTGTTCCGAGCGGCTGGCATACCGTCCCGGGTGGTGATTGGCTATCAGGGTGGGGATGCCGGCGCCGGCGATGAGTATCTGATTGTTCGTCAGTACGATGCCCATGCCTGGGTTGAGGTGTGGCTTGAGGGGCGCGGTTGGGTAAGGGTGGATCCTACGGCCGCTATCGCGCCTAGCCGCATTGAGTTTGGCTTGAGGGAGGCAATGGCGGAGGAGGGGTCGTTCCTGGAAAACAGTTTTACGTCTCCGCAACGGTATGGCGATCTTGCCATGTTGCAGTGGGCCTCGTTGCAGCTAGACCGGATCAATTACCATTGGCAGCGCTGGGTTGTGGGGTACCAGGGGCAGAGTCAAATGAACCTGATGTCCCGGCTACCCGGAGGCATCGGCATGCGTGAACTGGGCTACATCACCGCCGGGCTGGTCGGTTTTGCGTTACTGGTGGCCGGGCTGGTGTCGGCGCTTTCGATGCGTCGGGGTGCCCGCCAGGATGGTTTTCGGCGGGTGGTGTCAGGCTGGCATCGATTGTGTGAACAGGCTGGGGTGCCTGTGCGCAGCGGCGAAACGCCCGGAGCTTTGGCTGATCGGCTGGCGCAGGCACGACCGGCGGTCTCCGATACCGCTCGAATTTTTGCCCGCACCGTGAACAGCCATTACTATAACGCCCCTTCGGTAAAGAGCGAGGGCGAGGATGCCCGACGGCTCCGGCGGCTACTGAAAACCATGAAGCGCCAGTTAAGGCGTGGCGACGAATCAGACCCTGTTCCACGGACACCATGACATGACGGATATAGCCCAGGAAATGCCCTGGCTGGCCCAAGCCTGGTCGGCGGTTCAGCAACGGCTTGCACAAGATCGTTTGCCTCACGCATTACTGGTTGTGGGCGAGCGTGGTGTTGGCAAACGCGACTGGGCCCAGGCCGTAGCGGGCTTGTTGTTGTGTGCATCGCCAGCAAACCTCGAGACTGGGGCTGCCGTTGCCTGTGGTCATTGCAAGCAGTGTGAGTTGATCGCGGCCGATAGCCATCCGGATTTGCGAGTTTATGCGCCAGTGAAGTCCCGGATGGTCAAGGTGGATCAGATACGCGCCCTTTCGTCGTTTGCCGTTGCTTCACCTCAGGTTGCTCATCACAAAGTTGTTATTGTTGACCGGGCCGATCAGCTTAATATCAATGCGGCGAACGCGTTGCTGAAAACCCTGGAAGAGCCTCTGGACGATGTTACCTTGTTGCTGTTGCAGGAGAGTGGTCGGCCGGTGCTGCCCACCATCCGGTCGCGCTGCCAGGCGTTGACCATTCCCCTGCCAACGGCAGAGCAGGCCGGGCAATGGCTTGCAGGCAAGGCGTCAACGCTGGAAGAGGGCAGTCAGCCATCGACAGAGGTGCTGGCACGGAGTTTGATAATGGCCGGAAATGCGCCACGGCTGGCACTGGAGTATGCGGTCGGCGATTTTCTTACGCTGCGTGATAGCGCGTTCAACGCCTTCCGTCAGTTTATGAAAGGCCAGATGCCGGTGGGAGAAGCTGCCAAGGCGTTCAAGGCTTTGGGGCTGGAGGACACGCTCTGGCTGTTCGAAACCTGGGCGGTTGATCTGGCCAGAACCAGCGCCGGGGGCGAGGTGTCGGATCCGGATGCAGCCGATATGCTTGGTTACCTGGCCCGGAGCAATCCACCCTGGCGCGCCCATGAATTACTGGACCGGGTTAAAGAGAGTCGGACTGCCGCGGTATACAATGCCAGTCCGGAACTCGAGGCCAGTCAGCTTTTGATTGCCTGGCGTGACCTCATGCCCAGGAAGCGACAAGCAAGCTGAGCTTTCTTCAAATTCAGCTGCTATGATTGTGAAATGTCAGGAAATTCCTGAAGTATTGCGGCAATCATCAACGACACAAGAACTTACAGCGTAAAAGGTGTGTGATATGGGCCCCGGATTCGGCGCACGCAGCGGCATTCTAACCCTGACCATCAAAGATAAAGCGGTACTTTACGCCGCCTATATGCCCTACATCCGGCAAGGTGGTTTGTTTATACCCACGCAGAAGCAGTATCAGCTCGGTGATGAGGTGTTTCTGTTGCTCAATCTGATGGATGAGCCGGAAAAGATTCCGGTAGCGGGCAAAGTGGTCTGGATTACCCCTAAGGGCGCTCAAGGCAATCGTGCAGCGGGTATCGGCGTCCAGTTCAACGGCGATGATGAAAGCGCTCGCAACAAGATTGAATCCTACCTGGCGGGTTCGTTGAGTTCTGATCGCCCCACCCATACGATGTAGGATTCGCCTTGCATGACTGACGCTGTGTTAACCGGTAGTGGGCATGACATTCCGGCCGGCTGCCGGGAGGCACATTGGCCCCTAGAAAACATCACCCTGGCCGGCCTGAGTTGGCACACTCCTGCCGAAAACGAAACCCGGCCTCCGGTTCTTATGGTGCATGGCTGGCTTGATAACGCCATGACCTTTTCAAAACTGGCTCCAGAATTAGCAAACCATGCCGGTATCCACGCCATTGATATGGCGGGCCATGGTCATTCCGGCCATCGCCCGCCGGGTTATGGTTACTGGTTGATGGATTACGTTGCTGACCTGAGTGAGCTGATTGAGCATCATTTTCCTGAAAGCGAGCGTTTTCCGCTCGACCTGGTGGGTCATTCTCTCGGTGGCATCGTATGTGCGTTATATGCCGCGGCGTTTCCGGAAAGGGTACGCCAGCTTGTGATGATCGACAGTCTGGGTGCGCTCAGTCGCCCCGCAAAAGACACGGTTTCACAACTACGGCGCGCGCTGCAAAAAAGAAGGAACGGATCAGCACCGGCTGCGGTCTATGCTGATGTTGATGCCGCGGCGAAGATTCGCGAAGGTGGGCTTAGTCCTCTGAGTCCGGAGGCTGCCAGTTTGCTGGTGCCAAGGAACATGCGCATTAGCGGTGACGGTTTTGTCTGGCGCACGGATGCCAGGCTTCGGCACCCCACCGCTCTGATGATGACGGAAGAGCAGGTGCAGGCGTCGCTGGCCGCGATTCAGACACCCACTTTGTTCGTGAGAGCCGCGGACGGGTTGCTGGCGAATCATAAAGGCCTGGACAACCGGGCAGAGCTGATTCCGGATCTGACCACAGTAGAAGTCCCCGGTGGACATCATTGTCATCTCGACGGCGACACAGCGCCGGTTGCTGATGCGATAAAAAGGTTTTTGTTTAATGATTGATCGAGTGTTTTTAACGACGTTCAAGCTGGTAACAGCGATTGTGCTGGTTATCATTACGCCGGTGGCACTGGCGACAGGATTGGATGAACCCCCGGCCGCCTTTCCGCAATCCAGTCTTGATTCGTCACAGGCTATTCAGTCTTCAGGACACCTGGTTTTGTTCAGCCCGGTTCGGGAAATTCGGGGTGAAATCCGCTCAGAGGTCATGGCTCGATTGCCGGTCACCGGTCAGGGTCAACTGTTCGAAATAAGTCGTGACTCCAGCCGAGCTGCGGCCCGTGAGCATTACCTCCGGGCATTGCAGGCAAGAGGCGGGCAACTGTTGTACGAGTGTTCCGGTATGGCCTGTGGACGCAGCAACGTTTGGGCTAACCAGATCTTTCAGCAGCCTGGGTTGCTAGGCCGGGATAACTCCCAGGACTATTTTGTCAGCGCAGTCGCGGATGAAGAAGGTCGCCGTTGGCTGACACTTATCTACACAATCACTCGCGGAAATTTAAGAGAGTATGTTTGGGTTGAGCACTTGGAGGTTGATGCCGGTGCAGAGATTCCCGGATTTCAGTCGGTTGCTGCCCGTATCATGGGTCCCATTGTTGTTCCCTGGCAGGGTGGTGTTACTTACCGGTTTGATCTGTCTACCACAGATCGCCGCGGCCTTGTTGAATGGGCCTCGGATGAAGGTGCAGAAGTGGTGCTGGCCGCTTTTTCCGCTTTGGGTTCCGATGAGACCCTGGATGATGCCACTGACCGCGCTGGCAGGGCGGCAGATTCCCTGGCGGAGGTGTTGAGTAAGTCCGGGGTTTCCCGAAACCAGATCCGGACCTTGGCAATTGGTCCAGCTGTGCAGGTGGCAGACCCGAATCGCCAGGGTGATCGCATTGAAGTGCTGGTAATCAAGAGGTAGGTGCAATGTCCGGGAAGGATGAGCCGAAAGGCGGTGGTAGCGGTCAGCCGATGACCTCGCCGAGGGATGGTGCCAGTGCGGTGGTCGAAAGTTCACAGTTGTCACCGGCCAGTGCGCCAGCGAGCACCGACACCCATAGTGCTCAAACGGGTAAGGGTAAAACCGTTGCCTTGACACTTGGCAGCGGTGGCGCGAGGGGCTATGCCCACATCGGGGCGATTGAAGTATTGCAGGAGCGCGGATATAACATTGTCGCGATTTCTGGTTGCTCTATGGGCGCGTTGATCGGTGGCATGTATGCCGCCGGCAAAATGAAGGACTACAAGGACTGGGTTACTGGTCTGGGTCAATTTGATGTGCTCAAACTGCTCGATGTCACTTTCACGTCGGTGGGAGCCATCCGCGGTGACAAAGTCTTTTCCATCGTTCGGGATATTCTGGGCGATACCCGCATAGAGGACTTGCCCATCGCCTACACGGCCGTGGCCACGGACCTTTTAGCCCACAAGGAAATCTGGTTTCAGGAAGGCCCATTGGACCGGGCGATTCGTGCGTCTATTGCCATTCCGAGTGTAGTCACCCCGTTGGTACTGGATGGGCGTGTATTGGTGGATGGTGCCTTGTTGAATCCATTGCCTATCATTCCCACCATATCGGCGCATGCCGACTTGATCATGGCGGTCAATTTGAGTGGTGAAGATGAGTTGCCTCGGCGAATACCGGACGCTGCCTTTACCGTTGACGATGATAACGCAAGTGATATGGATGAGTGGGTGGATGCTATTCGTGATAAAGCGTCCCGCTGGTTTGACTGGGATACCCTGAAATCGCTGACCTCACGCAAGATTGACGGCGGAGAGTCGCCGGAAGAAAAAATCAGTCGTGAAATGGCCAAGAAAGCCCACGAAAAAGAAAAGAAGGCCAGGCGCGATGAAGCGGCCAGAGTTGAGCAGGAGCACCGTGCCAGCAAAAAAGACGATCACGAAACAATCGACTGGGACAAGCTGGGTATCGGCAAGTTTGATGTCATGAACCTGACTATCGAAACCATGCAGAGCGCACTGGTGCAGTACAAGATCGCAGGGTATCCCCCCGACCTGCTCATCAACATTCCCAAAAACGCCTCTCGAAGCTACGACTACCACAAGGCGCCGGAACTGATTCAGCTGGGGCGCCAGAGAATGGCGGCCGCCCTCGATCGATTTGAGGCCAGTCGAAGCAGTTCCGGGCCGCTGGCGCTTTAATCAGGCTGCAGGCATAAGCTTTATAGGCGTATAATGCGCCGCTACTTTATTCAGATCAGGAATGTGTTTTTGTGACCAGCCCAGTAGATGACTTGCACACCATTCGCGACTTTTTGAGGTACACCTCCTCCCGGTTTGCGGCATCGCCTCTGTACTTTGGCCATGGTACAGACAATGTCTGGGATGAAGCTGTCCAGCTGGTATTGCGCAGTGTTCATCTACCACTTGAGAACAATAATGTATTTCTGGATGCTCGCCTGGTGCGGTCAGAGCGGGAACTCATTATCGAACGCATTGAACGCCGGATCAGCGAGCGGGTTCCAATTGCGTACCTGTTGGGCGAAGGCTGGTTTATGGGGATGCCGTTCAATATCGATGAGCGGGTGTTGGTGCCAAGGTCCCCGATTGGTGAGCTGCTGGAAAACGGCCTGCAACCCTGGCTGGGCGCCCAGAGAGTGACCAGAGTACTGGATCTGTGCACCGGTAGCGGTTGCATCGGCATCGGTGCCGCAAGCGTGTTTGACGAGGCTGAAGTCGACCTTTCGGATATTTCGGAAGATGCGCTTGAGGTTGCCGAGTCCAACATTGAGCTGCACGGTCTTGAAGGTCGCGTGCGAACCCTGCGCTCCGATGTCTTTGCAAACATCGATGGCCAGTATGATGTCATCCTGAGCAACCCACCGTATGTGGACGCAGAAGATCTGGCTGATATGCCGGACGAGTTTCATCACGAGCCGGCCCTTGGCTTGGCCGCGGGTGACGACGGACTCGACATTGCCCATCGAATTATCGCCGGTGCAGCGAATCATCTGACCGACGATGGGCTGCTGATTGTCGAAGTGGGCAACTCCTGGGGCGCGATGGACGATGCCTATCCTGACCTGCCCCTGACGTGGCTGGAATTCGACAACGGCGGTAACGGAGTGTTCCTGGTTACTGCCCGCGATCTGCGTGAATGGCAAGCCAGAAAGAGCTAATCCAATTTATTGTAAAACCTTTATAAAGTGCTGAATTATGTCGGGAAATACATTTGGTAAATTGTTTACGGTAACCTCCTTTGGCGAAAGTCACGGGGCGGCATTGGGGTGCATTATAGACGGCTGTCCTCCTGGTCTGGAGTTGACCGAAGCCGACATGCAAAAAGATCTCGACCGTCGTAAGCCTGGCACCTCCCGCCACACGACCCAGCGCCGTGAGGCGGATGAGGTGCGTATCCTGTCTGGTGTGTTCGAGGGCAGAACCACAGGTACGCCCATCGGCCTGATGATTGAGAACATGGATCAGCGCTCCAAGGATTATTCGAAAATCGTAGAGCAGTTCCGGCCTGCTCACGCCGACTATACCTACACACATAAATACGGTGTTCGCGATTACCGTGGCGGTGGCCGCTCTTCGGCCCGCGAAACCGCCATGCGAGTGGCTGCCGGTGCAGTTGCCCGTAAATACCTTGAACAGCGCCTGGGCATTCGTATTCGCGGATATCTTTCACAGCTTGGGCCAATCAAGGCTGAAAAGCTGGACTGGGACCAGGTGCATCAAAACCCTTTCTTCTGCCCCGATGCCGACAAGGTGCCGGAAATGGAAGCTTACATGGATGCCCTTCGCAAAGAGGGCGACTCCATTGGTGCACGCATCAACGTCGTGGCCGAAGGAGTACCGCCGGGATTGGGTGAGCCGATCTTTGATCGTCTCGATGCCGACCTTGCCCATGCCCTGATGAGTATCAATGCTGTGAAGGGTGTCGAGATCGGCGCTGGCTTTGGCTGTATTGAGCAAAAGGGCACAGAGCACCGGGATGAAATGACGCCTGAGGGCTTTCTGTCCAATCAGGCCGGCGGTGTGCTGGGGGGAATATCCTCCGGCCAGCCAATTGTTGCCAGCATCGCGCTGAAACCGACATCGAGCCTGCGCCTGCCGGGCCGCAGCATCGATGTGAACGGCAATCCCGTGGAAGTCATTACCACTGGTCGTCACGACCCCTGCGTTGGCATTCGTGCCACTCCGATCGCCGAGGCAATGATGGCGATTGTGCTGATGGACCACTACCTGCGCCAGCGCGGCCAGAACGGTGATGTGGACGTCAAAACGCCGGTTCTCGGCCAGCTTTGATCAAGGGGAGGAGTCACCATCTACTGGCGACTGTCTAACCTCTATTTCTGGTTTTTCGCCCTCCTGGGAGGGCTATTACCTTACTGGTCCCTCTATCTGGAGGGCCAGGGCTTTTCCTACCTGCAAATTGCCACGCTGATGGCGACTATTCAGCTCACCAAAATTGTGGCGCCCAGTGTCTGGGGCTGGCTGGGCGATCGGTCTGGCCAACGTGTGCGTCTGGTTCGCTTTGGGGCCATTACCGGGTCACTGTTCTTTGCCGGCGTTTTCATGGAGCCCGGGTTCTGGGGGCTGCTGCTGGTGATGCTTGCCTTTACCTTCTTCTGGAATGCCATTCTGCCCCTGTATGAAGTCATCACGCTTCGGGCTCTTGGCGCCCGAAAAGACAAATATGGCAAGGTTCGGCTTTGGGGTTCTGTCGGGTTCATCGGCGCGGTTGCGGCGGTCGGCGGCATTCTCGAATGGATTCCGGTTGAGCGCTTGCCCTGGCTGTTGCTGCCCGTGTTTTTCGGTATCGCCGTGTCTGCGTTTCTGGTGCCTGCCGAGCGCGGAGAGCGAAAACCTCCTGCGCCGAAAGGTAGCCTGAAAGCCATCGTCACGCACCCGGCAGTGATCAGTTTTTTCCTGATGAACTTCCTGCTCCAAGTGTCGCACGGGGCTTACTACACCTTCTTCAGCATTCATCTGGAACAACACGGTTACGGCAAGCTGTCCATCGGCCTGTTATGGTCGCTTGGTGTGCTTGCAGAGATTGGCCTGTTCCTGGTGATGCACCGCCTGTCGCTGAGGTTCAGTGTGCGCCAGATCGTGATTGGTGCACTGCTGCTGACCATGATCCGCTGGATTCTGATTGCCGAGCTCACCGCGGTTGTACCCGTGCTGATCTTTGCGCAACTTCTGCATGCAGCGTCCTATGGCGCTCTGCATGCTATTTCAGTGCAATACATCCAGGGCTTCTTTGGTAAGCACCACCATGGCCAGGGCCAGGCGCTCTACAGCGGGTTAACCTTTGGCGCGGGTGGCGCCCTGGGTGCCTGGATGTCTGGCTTTCTGGTGGAAGGTATCAGCACATCTGCGGCCTTCTGGGGCGGTGCTGTCGCCATGGCCGTCGCTATTGTTGTCAGTTGGCGTGGCCTGCAGCCGATGCCCACCGATGAAGACATAGCCAAAGACTGATTAGTTCGAGGCCTCCTCGGCTTCTACAATATCGAGCAGGGCCCTTGCACCATTGCTCAGCTGTCGGCCTGATAGCGCAACGGCACCGAGCACCCGGGTAACCGGATGGCCGACATCAATCGCCCGCAAGCTACTATCCAGCATACTCACTGGCAGCACACTCCAGCCCAGGCCCACGCTGGTCATCATTTTTATGGTTTCCAGATAGTTGGTGGGCATCAGTGGCTTCAGTGGCAGATTGGCTTCGAGAAACAAACGACTGACCACGCGGTAGGTGGCGGTACTGGTGTCGGGCAGCAGGGCCGGGTGCTCTGCCAGATCTTGCAAGGTCGGGTTGTCGAGTTGGGCTAGTGGATGCTCAGCACCGATTACGAATGCCATGGGGTCGGGCCATTGGGTCAATATCCGAAACTGCGGGTTCATGCTGTCGCTGAGGGTTACAAAGGCGAGCTCGGCGTTGCGCTTGTTCATCTGGTGGTAGGCGGCATCGGATTCCATAAACTGCAGGTCGAGGGAGACCTGCGGGTATTCCCTTCGGAATCGCCTGAGCCAGTTCGGCAGGTGGTGCAGGCCGATGTGGTGGCTGGCGATGACTTGCAGTTTGCCTTCGACGGTGTTGGCGTTTGGCGACAGGGCGAGCTTCGCGTTGTGAATCTCATCGAGTATCTTGCGGGCGTGGGGTAGCAGTCTGGCGCCCGCTTCGGTGACCCGGATGTCGCGGTTGCTGCGGTCGATCAGTCGGGTGCCGAGTTGTGTTTCCAGGGCCGCCAGGCGTTTGCTGATCGCCGGCTGTGTCAGGTGCAGGGTTTCGGCGGCTTCCGAGAAAGAGCCTTGGTCTACGATGGTCAGGAATGCTTTGAGGGAGTTTGGGTCCATCTTGGAGTGTCCGTCCTTTTCCTGTCACCAGGTTTGGAGTTGGGAGCCGCTTCACTGACCCCCTCCCAAAAAACGCTACGAGCACATCCATGTGCGCTTCGCTCCGGCCATCCATGGCCTCCGAGATTTTTGGGAGGGGGTCAGTGAAGCAGCTCCGCTAACAATTGAGTATGCCGTCGGGAAAACGACTTGCTGAATCCCCGCTAAATGATTGGGCGCGGCTGGATGGGGAAGAGCTTTTCAAAACCGTTGAGGGCCAGGGATGGCCCGAAAGAGCCCACATGGATGTGCTTGTAGGCGTGTTTTGAAAAGCTCTTCCCCATCCAGACGTGCTTTGCACCGCTGTCGAAGTATGCATCCAAGTTAACGACGATCTTATCTGGATAACTAACGGGAATGCAACGAATGAAAAACATGAATTGAGGTTATTCGTGTCAACGGAGTAAGATGATGCCACTGAGAGTATTAACAGAAACCCCCAGAGTGAGAGAGCGATCATGGCGGGCAAGACTTTATACGACAAATTGTGGGACGACCATTTGGTCAAACAGCGGGACGACGGTTCTGCTTTGATCTATATCGATCGTCAATTGCTGCACGAAGTAACATCTCCGCAGGCTTTTGAAGGCCTTCGGCTGGCCAAGCGGAAGCCGTGGCGGATTGATGCCAACGTTGCTACCCCGGACCATAACGTACCGACGACCGATCGTGCCAGCGGCATTGACGGCATTGTTGATCCGGTGTCCCGGACGCAGGTTGAGACACTCGATAACAACTGCGACGAGTTTGGCATTCTTGAATTCAAGATCAAGGATCAGCGCCAGGGCATCGTACACGTGATCGGGCCTGAGCAAGGCGTTACCTTGCCGGGTATGAGTGTTGTGTGCGGTGATTCCCACACCTCCACCCACGGCGCGTTCGGTTGCCTTGCCCATGGTATCGGCACCTCTGAGGTTGAGCATGTGCTGGCGACCCAGTGCCTGGTGCAGAAGAAGATGAAGAACATGCTGGTCAAGGTAAACGGCAAGCTTGGTAAAGGCGTGACCGGCAAAGATGTGGTGCTGGCGATCATTGGTAAGATCGGGACTGCCGGCGGCACCGGATACGCCATTGAGTTCGGCGGCGATGCTATCCAGAGTTTGAGCATGGAAGGCCGGATGACCATCTGCAACATGGCCATCGAGGGCGGCGCCCGTGTCGGTATGGTGGGCGTGGATGACACCACGATTGAGTATGTGAAGGGTCGCCCGTTCTCTCCCAAAGGCGAAACCTGGTACAAAGCGGTTGAATACTGGCGTACCTTGCACAGTGACAGCGATGCGGTCTTTGACAAGGTTGTTGAGCTGGACGGCAGCGCGATCAAGCCCCAGGTAAGTTGGGGTACGTCTCCGGAAATGGTCACCGGTGTTGACGGCTCGGTGCCGGATCCGGTTAAAGAGAACGACCCGATTAAGCGTGAGGGCATTGAGCGCGCGCTCAAATACATGGGTCTTCAACCGAATCAGAAAATTACCGACATCAAGCTTGACCGGGTGTTTATCGGGTCATGCACCAACAGCCGCATCGAAGATCTGCGCGAGGCAGCGGCGGTGGTCAAGGGTCGCAAGGTTGCATCAAGCCTCAAGCAGGCGATGGTGGTTCCAGGATCAGGACTGGTAAAAGTACAGGCCGAGCAGGAGGGTCTGGACAAGATCTTTATCGAGGCGGGCCTCGAGTGGCGTGATCCGGGCTGCTCGATGTGCCTCGCCATGAACGCCGACAAGCTGGGGCAGGGTGAGCATTGTGCGTCTACCTCCAACCGCAACTTTGAGGGTCGTCAGGGCTTTGGTGGGCGTACTCACCTGGTGAGTCCCGCGATGGCTGCGGCGGCTGCGATCAAGGGGCATTTCGTTGATGTCCGTGAGCTGATGAACTGACCCACAGGAGAGAGACCATGCGCGCATTTACGCAACACCAGGGCATTGTTGCCCCCATGGACCGATCCAATGTGGATACGGACATGATCATTCCCAAGCAATTCTTGAAGTCCATCAAACGCACCGGTTTTGGCCCGAACCTTTTTGATGAGCTGCGTTACCTGAATGAAGGCCAGCCGGATCAGGACTGTTCAAAGCGGCCAATCAATCCGGATTTCGTGCTTAACCAGGAGCGTTATAAAAACGCCAGTGTTCTGCTGGCTCGCAGAAACTTCGGCTGCGGTTCCAGTCGAGAGCACGCTCCCTGGGCGCTGGATGATTTCGGTTTTCGGGTCATTATTGCGCCGAGCTTCGCCGATATTTTCTACAACAACTGCTTTAAGAATGGCTTGCTACCCATTGTTCTTGAAGAAGTAATTGTAGATAGATTGTTCCAGGAGTCTGAGGCAAACGTAGGCTATCAGTTGACCGTGGATCTGACGGCGCAAACGGTGATCACGCCGTCTGGCGAGTCATTCAGCTTTGAGGTGGATGACTTCCGTCGTCACTGCCTGCTGAACGGTCTGGACGATATTGGCGTTACTCTGGAAGATGCTGATGCCATTCGCACCTATGAAGATGCCCGTCGCAAGACTGCACCTTGGCTGTTTAACGCCGGAAACTGATCAATAAGGAAATGAATATGTCTCGTAGTGTATTGCTGTTGCCGGGTGACGGCATTGGTCCGGAAATTGTGGCCGAGGCAGAGAAGGTTCTGCACAAGGTTAATGACACGTTCAGCCTCGACCTGAGTTTTGAGTTGGCGCTGGTGGGTGGCGCTGCCATCGATGCCACCGATGTGCCGCTGCCCGACGAAACCCTCGAAAAGGCTCGCAAGGCCGATGCTATTCTTCTGGGTGCTGTTGGTGGTCCTCAATGGGACAGCCTGCCAATGGCGGTTCGCCCGGAGAAGGGCTTGCTGGGTTTGCGTTCCAATCTCGAACTGTTCGCCAATCTGCGTCCGGCAATCCTGTACCCGCAGTTGGCGTCTGCTTCATCACTCAAACCGGAAGTTGTGTCTGGTCTGGATATCCTGATTGTGCGTGAGCTGACGGGCGGCATCTATTTTGGCCAGCCCCGTGGTGTGCGCCAGCTCGAGAGTGGCGAGCGCCAGGGGTATAACACCTACGCCTACACCGAATCCGAGATTCGCCGAATCGGCCGGGTGGCTTTTGAGGCGGCGCAACAGCGCGGAAAAAAGCTGTGCTCGGTAGACAAGGCCAACGTACTTGAAGTCACCGTTCTCTGGCGTGAGGTGATGGAAGATCTGAAGCGTGAATATCCGGACGTCCAACTGTCCCATATGTACGTGGATAACGCCGCTATGCAGCTGGTTCGCGCGCCCAAGCAGTTTGATGTGATTGTGACTGGCAACATGTTTGGTGATATTCTTTCAGACGAAGCGGCTATGCTCACTGGCTCCATCGGCATGTTGCCGTCGGCGTCGTTGAACTCTGAAAAGAAAGGCATGTACGAGCCTTGTCACGGGTCAGCGCCCGATATTGCCGGGCAGGGCATTGCCAATCCGCTGGCCACCATCCTCAGTGCAGCGATGATGCTGCGCTACAGTTTGAAAGAGGATGCTGCCGCTGACGCGATAGAGGCGGCAGTCAGCAAAGTGCTGGATCAGGGGTTGAGAACGGGCGATATCATGTCTGAAGGTGCTACAAAGGTGTCCACCCGCGAAATGGGTGAGGCGGTTCTGAACGCGCTTTAATAGCTTCCCGGTTCAGTCAACACAGACCCGACGGCAGCGCGATGCAGCTGCCGCGGGATCATCCATCCCGTCCCTGTCAGCGATAAAGGCAGTGGGCAGGCATAAAACGAGGTTCAAAGGTCGCACATGAAGCGAGTTGGACTTATAGGTTGGCGTGGCATGGTGGGCTCGGTCCTCATGCAGCGCATGCGTGAAGAAAACGATTTTGCCAATATCGATCCGGTGTTTTTCACCACTTCCCAGGCTGGGAAGCCGGCCCCGGACGTTGGCAAAGACGGCATTCCACCACTGCAGGACGCATTTGATATCGACATCCTGAAAACGTTGGACGTTGTGTTGACCTGTCAGGGCGGCGATTACACCACCGAGGTGTATCAGAAGCTGCGCGATGCAGGCTGGCAAGGCTACTGGATTGATGCGGCCTCTACGTTGCGTATGGTTGATCACTCCGTGATTGTGCTTGATCCGGTTAACCGTAACGTGATCGACTCGGCTCTGGAAAAAGGCGTCAAGGATTACGTTGGTGGTAACTGCACGGTAAGCCTGATGATGCTGGCGCTCGGTGGACTCTTGGAGCAGGACCTGATTGAGTGGGTTGCGCCCATGACGTATCAGGCCGCCTCCGGCTCTGGTGCCCAGAACATGCGTGAGCTGCTGAATCAGATGGGCGCGCTGAACGACAGCGTTAAATCTGAGCTGGATAATCCGTCCTCCGCTATTCTGGAAATTGACCGTAAGGTTACCGAAACCATGCGTTCCGGTGATTTTCCCACCGAGCATTTCGGTGTGCCACTGGCGGGCAGCCTGATTCCGTTCATCGACAAGCAGCTCGATAACGGCATGAGCAAGGAAGAGTGGAAAGCGGGTGTTGAGACCAACAAGATTCTGGGTCGTAGCGATAACCCGATTCCCATCGATGGAATCTGCGTGCGAATCGGTGCCATGCGCTCCCACAGTCAGGCGCTGACCATCAAGCTGAAGAAAGATCTGTCGGTTGCTGAGATCGAGGGCATTCTGGCCAAGGCCAATGACTGGGTCAAAGTGATTCCGAATGATCGCGATGCCACCATGCAGGAACTCACCCCGGCCAAAGTGACCGGAACCCTGAGTATCCCGATTGGCCGTATTCGCAAACTGGCCATGGGGCCGGAGTATATTTCTGCGTTTACCGTGGGTGACCAGTTGCTGTGGGGAGCCGCTGAGCCGCTGCGCCGCATGCTGAGGATCCTGCAGGAACGTTAAATAATGTTACATAGGGGTAATTAATGCCAACTGTGTCCGGTTTTTGGTAAGCCGGTTAGGGGCGGAGGCTGATTTCAGCGTCCGCCCCTGTTATTTTCAAGAGCACTAAGGGGTTCCGCCCGATTGATAAAAAATCGGTGCAAGGATTGCGGCTGATTGATTGATAAAAGGGGTTTTATCAACAATACTTGCCGAATTGAAAGGTATCATCGCGATATAACAACGAGAACTAAAAAGACGTAAGTCATCCAACCTCGTCCGATTCTGTTGAAATACAGCAGTAAAGAATAACGGAGACTGGAAAGGAAAAAGCATGAAGGTACGCAAGCTTGCGGTTGCCATGGCGCTGGCAGGAGGACTCGGTTCAGGCGTCGCTCAGGCCCTTGGCCTAGGTGAAATTGAACTACAGTCCTGGCTGAATGAGCCTCTGGATGCGGAAATATCTCTCCGTGAAAGTCGTGGTGTAGATCCCGGTGATGTATTTGTTAATGTCGCACCGGCAGCTGCCTACGAGCGGGTAGGCATTGATCGCCACCAGTTTCTGAGCAGATTGAGGTTTGAGGTTGTTACCGGTACAGACGGCACACTCGTTGTAAACGTGTCTTCCAGCGAACCACTGCGGGAGCCTTATCTGAATTTCCTGCTCGAATTGACCTGGCCGAATGGTCGGTTGATGCGGGAATACGCGGTACTTGTCGATCCGCCGGTATACGCTGAGGATTCGGGCGTCAGGGAGCAGGTCAATGCCCCCACAGCACCCGCAAGTTCTGCGCAGCCTGCGGCCCGAAGCCAGGAATCAGTTCGTCGTCAGGCCCAGGCAGAAAGCTCATTGGCTGGCGGTTATCAGGCCAGCAGTTTTGGCCCGACCGGGCCGTCGGATACGCTCTGGACCATTGCCCAGCGAGTTCGCCCGGATGATTCGGTGTCGATGCAGCAGGTGATGTTGGCGCTGCAGGATCAGAATCCGAATGCCTTTATCGGCGGCAACATCAATCGCCTCAAGCGCGGTGAAGTGTTGCGTATTCCGACCATGGACCAGATTCAAAGCCGTAGTAGGGCTCAGGCTAATGCGGCGGTGGCCCAGCAGAATCAGCAAAACCAGGCGCGCACAGTAGATGCAACCCGCACAGCTGATTCAGATGCTGCGCAAGCGCCCGTGCAGGCTGCTTCTAGTGGAGATGAGTTGCGACTGCTGGTGGCGGATGGCGAGAGCCGGGATACTGAAGAGGGTGGTTCAGCCGGCGGTGATGGCGATCTGCCCGGCGGCACCGACGCAGGCTCTGCCGTGGCGCGGGAAGAGCTTGAAGCAACCCGGCGTGAAAACGAAGAACTGAACAGCCGGTTGGAGGATCTGCAGGACCAGGTGTCCACGCTGCAGCGTTTGCTGGAATTGAAAAACACCCAGCTGGCCGAAATGCAGGGTTCGTCTCCAGAAGATACGGACTTGGCGGAGTCGGAGCTAGACGAAAGTGCTGAGTCTGAGTTAACGGCACCCATCGATGGGCAAAACGAATTGGTCGGTGACGATGCTGGTGAGCCTGAGCAGTTAGCCGAAGAGGAAGGTGCTCTGCTGGCCGAATCGGAGGATGTTCCGTCTGAAGGCGAACAGGCCGCTGAGGTAGATGTTGGTTCTGATGACGATATGACCGAGGCCGATCAGGCAGAATCTGAAGCAGCGGAGCCTGAAGTGGTGGCCGCACCCGCTCCAGCCGCGGAACAGCCAAAGCAGCAAACGCAGCCCATAGCGCCGCCAGCTGCTGATAAGGGCTTCCCGGGCAACGTGATTGATGCCATTACCGGCAACCCGGTGTATCAGATTGCTCTGGGTGGTGGTCTAGTACTCTTGCTGCTGTTACTGCTGCTGATGGCACGTCGCAACGCCAACCGTGAAAAGGCTTTCTATGACCAGTTGAACAGTGACGAGGGCGGTGAGCATGACGCCTTTAACCTGGATCTGGGCGAAGAGTCGGCGGACCATGACGAATCCGAAGATGCGTTAGCTGAAGCCGACACTTACATCGCCTACGGTCGTCACGATCAGGCTGCTCAGGTTCTTGAAACCGCGATCTCCCGTGAGCCGAGCCGAACAGATCTGCGGCTGAAGCTTTTGGGTGTGTACGCAGACAATCAGGACAGGGTGTCGTTCGAGAAGCAGTTTGGCGAGATTGAGGCGTTGGATGATGGTGCCGCAATTGCTGAAGCCAACGCCCTTCGTGAGCGCCTGGCTGAAGCCGAATCCATGCCAAGCATTGACGACCTCGAGTCTCAGTTGCGCTCAGATTCTTTTGGCAGTCGTGACACTTTGGAAGACGAGCCCCTGGAGGATGACTGGAAACTGAATGACGATCAGAAGGCGGATCAGTTTGATGCCAGCGAAGAGCCTGAGATCGAGAATGAATTTGGTGAGCTCGAATCTGACGTGGCAGAGGAGACGGATTCCCCGGACGACCTGATCGAGTATGATCTCTCGTTGCTGGACAAGTCTGATTCTGTTGGTGCGGAAGACGAGAAAGAAGTCGAAGAATCGGACTTTTCGTCGTTCGAGATGGATCTGGAAGATTCGGAGTCACCGAAGACGGACGACGATGACTTCAGTTTTGATTTTGAGTCTGCTCTGGACGAAGACGAAGCGGTAAAACCTGCAGAAGCCCAGTCCGGGACTGATGTTGAAGGAGAGGCCGAAGCGAAGCCTGAGACAGAAATGGAAACCGTCTCTGGTCTTGATGACGATCTGGAGTCTGATGATGTGCTTGACGAGTCTTTCCTCGACGAGCTGGACGCTGAACTGGACAAAGTAGCCGGCGAAGACGACGAGCCTGAAGGATTAAATCTTGACGAGTCGACCCTGGACGATCTCGAGCTGGACGTCTCCGATGAGGATCTGGCCCTGATGGAAGAGTTTTCGGAAACTGAGCTGCCGTCAGAGCTTGAGCAGAACGAAAAGTCGCTGGATGAGGAGCTCGGGCTTGAGGACACACTGAGCGAAGCCGGTCACGAAGATACGGATCGTCTCGATCAGGAAAGCCCTGAAGACCTTCTTGCTGATGCTGAAAGCGAGCCAGTGGCAGAGTCCGACGAGGATGACGATCTTGTACCTCTGGCGTCAGAAGCTCTGGATGAAAAGCCTGAGCAAAACTCTGCGCTTGATATCGATGAGAACGATCTGGGTGAGGAAGACGATTTCGACTTCCTGGCGGGAACCGACGAAGCTGCTACCAAGCTTGACCTGGCCCGTGCCTATATAGAGATGGGTGACAGTGACGGCGCGCGGGATATTCTCGAAGAAGTCGCATTGGAAGGTGATGAAGAGCAAATGGCGGAAGCCAAGGAACTCCTTAAAAACCTTTCCTGATCCGTTATAATCTCGTGATAACGGCAAAAGCGCCGGCCAGATGGCCGGCGCTTTGTTTTTAAGCAGACACTTTCAGCGGATCGACTTTTGTTTCTTAGCCCTCAACCTTTGACCACAGATAATGCGATCGGCAACGGCCGGGTCGTGATCATTTTTGAATACGATGGGCGACGCTTTCACGGCTGGCAGCATCAAAAAAGTGGTGTTCGTTCGGTACAGGGCGAGCTCACCAAAGCGGTGGCAAAGGTGGCGGATCATCCGGTGGATCTGGTGTGTGCCGGTCGCACCGATGCAAGGGTTCATTCCAGTTTCCAGATTGCCCATTTTGACGCATCGTCCGTAAGGAACATGCGCTCCTGGGTAATGGGCATGAATACTGCGCTACCCGATGATATTGCCGTACATTGGGCAGGCAATGCTGTCGGCGATTTTCACGCCCGCTTTTCCGCAGTTTACCGTCGCTATCGCTATGTGATTTATAATAAGCCGGTCAGGCCTGGAATACAGCGCGGGCAGGTGACCTGGAACTTCCGGCCCCTGGATGTCGGCCGCATGCATAAATCGGCTCAGGCATTGGTTGGCGAGCACGATTTTTCATCGTTCAGAGCCGCCGGCTGCCAGTCCCGAACACCCATTCGCTTTATGGAAAGCATTTCGGTAACCCGATGCGGCGACTTTGTCGTAATAGATGTGCAGGCAAACGCGTTTTTGCATCATATGGTCCGCAATATCGCTGGTGCCTTGATGGCAGTCGGTACCGGAAAGGAGTCGGAGTGCTGGATTGCCGAGGTGCTGGCCCAGAAGGATCGCAAACTCGCAGGTGTTACGGCGCCGCCTTGCGGGCTGTATCTGGTCGATGTCGGGTACCCTGAGCATTATGGAATTCCTCAGGCCCTGTGTGGACCAAGCTTTGTCAGCCCGTGGTTTGAGAGGGATGATAACCTTCCTGTTAAACCGTCATACATCCACCCTAAACAACCGGCATCGATATGATGGGCACCCGCGTCAAGATTTGCGGCCTTACCCGGCCTGAAGACATAGATGCAGCGATCGCATCGGGTGCAAATGCAGTCGGCCTGGTGTTTTATGAGCCCAGCCCTCGCGCTGTCACACTCGACCAAGCCAGGTCGTTGGTCGCAAGAATTCCGGCTTTCGTGACGGTAACCGGGCTGTTCGTAAACCCCGATCGTAGCTTTGTAGAAAGCGTGCTGCAGGCCGTCCCCCTTGATTTGCTTCAGTTTCATGGTGACGAGGATCCCGGATTTTGCGACAGCTTTCAGCGGCGCTGGATCAAGGCGGTCAGAGTGCGTGAGCCCGGTCAGATCGAGCGGGCGTTCGATGATTTTCGCGATGCTGCAGGTTTGTTGGTTGATGCTTGGGACCCTGAGCGCTATGGCGGAACAGGCCAGTCATTTAACTGGGCCCTGATCCCCGACGAACGTCCATTGCCGCTTATATTGGCCGGTGGGTTGTCTTCTGCTAACGTAGCCTCCGCCATTGAACAAGTCAGGCCATGGGCTGTAGACGTTAGCGGAGGGGTGGAGCAGAGTAAGGGCAAGAAAGACGCCACCAAACTATCCGACTTTATGAAAGAGGTTCACCGTGTCTGTAAAACTAACTGAAGAAATGTTGAAGGCGCTTCCGGATGCGAGAGGTCACTTTGGTGCCTTCGGCGGCCGATTTGTATCGGAAACGCTGATAGACTCGCTGATGACGCTGGAAAAAGAATACCTTCGGCTGAAAGACGATGCCGAATTCCAGGCCACGTTTGACAAGGATTTGGCGGATTACGTGGGCCGGCCGAGTCCGCTTTATTTCGCTGAGCGGTTAACCAAAAAGGCCGGTGGTGCCCAAATCTGGCTCAAGCGTGAAGACCTCAATCACACTGGCGCGCACAAGGTGAACAACACGATTGGTCAGGCTCTGCTGGCCAGTTTTTTGGGTAAAAAACGCATCATTGCAGAAACCGGAGCCGGTCAGCATGGAGTTGCCACGGCCACGGTGTGTGCGCGTCTCGGTCTTGAATGCCATGTTTTTATGGGTGCTGAAGACGTCAAGCGACAGTCCCTGAACGTGTATCGGATGAAGTTGCTGGGCGCGACGGTTCACGCCGTTCAGAGCGGCACCAAAACACTCAAAGACGCCATGAACGATGCCATGCGGGATTGGGTAGCCAATGTTGACGATACCTTCTACATCATCGGCACAGTCGCAGGTCCTCATCCGTATCCGTTGTTGGTGAGGGATTTCCAGTCAGTGATTGGTCGTGAAACCCGTCGCCAGGCACTGGAGCAGGCAGGCAAGCTGCCCGATGCACTGGTTGCCTGCGTGGGCGGTGGTTCCAATGCCATCGGCATGTTCCACCCGTTCCTGGCCGATGAGACGGTTGAGTTGTATGGCGTTGAAGCAGGTGGTCTGGGTATAGAAACCGGTCAGCATGCGGCGCCGCTTTGTGCCGGTCGCCCCGGTGTATTGCACGGCAACCGGACTTACCTGATGGAAGATGAGAACGGCCAGATCGCCGCGACCCATTCGGTCAGTGCCGGCCTGGATTATCCAGGCGTGGGCCCGGAGCATTCCTGGTTGAAAGACATTGGCCGTGCTCACTACGTGTCTGTGACTGATGAAGAAGCGCTCGACGGTTTCCGCATGCTGACTCAGATAGAGGGCATCATGCCGGCTCTGGAAACGGCTCATGCCGTTGCCTATGCCGTAAAACTGGCCGCGACCATGGACAAAGACAAAATGATCGTTATCAACATATCCGGTCGCGGTGACAAGGATATCCATACCATTGCCCAGCTCGATGGCATTGAAATCTGAAGGTAGCAGGACTAGGCATGAGCCGAATTGAAGGTGTAATGAAATCGCTGAAAGATCAGGGCCGCAAAGCCCTGATCCCTTATATTACCGCGGGTGATCCACACCCTGACCAGAGTGTTGGTCTGATGCATACGCTGGTCAAGGCCGGTGCCGATATCATCGAGCTGGGCGTGCCTTTCTCAGACCCCATGGCCGATGGTCCGGTTATCCAGCTTGCTTGTGAGCGGGCACTGGTCCACGGCACCACGCTGCGTCAGGTAATTGCCATGGTTAAAGAGTTCCGTAAAACCGACGATGCGACCCCCATCGTATTGATGGGCTACCTCAACCCAATGGTGGCTATGGGTTACGAGGCCTTTGCCGATGCGGCAGCCGATGCAGGTGTGGATGGTGTGTTGACCGTTGATTTGCCTTATGAAGAAGCGGACGAAGTGGCGCCCCTGTTTGCAGCGCGGAATCTGGATCCGATTTTTTTGATGGCACCGACGACAACGGATGAACGCATTAAGGCGATCAGCGAACACTCTTCTGGTTATGTGTACTATGTTTCTATCAAGGGTGTGACCGGTTCGGCAACGATCAACGTGGATGAAGTGGCACAGAAAGTAGCGCATATCCGCGAGATTATGGCGTTGCCGGTTGGTGTTGGCTTTGGTATCCGGGACGCTGACACCGCCGCAGCGATTAGCAGAGTATCCGATGGTGTAATTGTTGGAAGTGTACTGGTCGATACAATAGCCCGACATCAGGCAGATCCCGATGCCCTCAACAAGGCGCTGACGGATCTGTTGCACCCGATGCGTGTAGCCATGGACAGCCCGGCGTCCTGAGCGGCACGCATCCAGGCATCAAAGGACAGGATGAGAGCATGAGTAACTGGCTTGATAAAATTATGCCGAGCAAAATTCGCTCGGAATCTCGGCAGCGCACCGGAGTACCGGAAGGGTTGTGGAAGAAATGCCCGAAGTGCGGCGCGTTTCTGTATAAGCCGGAGCTTGAGAAAAACCTCGATGTCTGCCCGAAGTGCAACCACCATCTTCGGGTAAATGCCCGTCGTCGTCTGGATATCTTCCTCGACAAGGACGGTCGGGAAGAAATTGCAGCCGATCTGGAACCTTGGGACAGGCTCAAGTTCAAGGACAGCAAGCGCTACAAAGACCGTTTGTCAGCTGCGCAAAAGGCCACCGGAGAGAAAGATGCGCTGATCGCCATGAGGGGCACCACCATGGGTGTTCCGCTAGTGGCTTGCGCCTTCGAATTCAACTTTCTGGGCGGCTCGATGGGGCAGGTGGTTGGTGAGAAGTTTGTTCAGGCGGCGAACGTGTCGCTGGAGCATCGGATTCCACTCGTTTGTTTTTCAGCCAGTGGTGGCGCTCGAATGCAAGAGGCGATTCTGTCGCTGATGCAGATGTCCAAGACCGCCGCGGTACTTGAACGGATGAAACAGGAAGGTATTCCCTATATCTCTGTGATGACCGACCCTGTCTTCGGTGGTGTATCGGCCAGTCTGGCCATGCTTGGCGACCTTAACATTGCTGAACCTTACGCCTTGATCGGTTTTGCCGGCCCACGTGTAATTGAGCAGACTGTTCGCGAAAAATTGCCCGAGGGTTTCCAGCGCAGTGAGTTTTTGCTGGAACACGGCGCTATCGATATGATTCTGCACCGGCACCAGATGCGTGAGCGAATTGCCCATGTGCTTGCCAAGTTTACCGGTCAGGAAAAGCCCGGCACCGAGGCGCCAATAGAATTTGAAATTACGGAAAAACCGGATATTGATGAAGCCTCCCAGCACTGATCTTAAGCCGGCCTCTCCGGAGGCCGGCGCTACCGTTGACCACTGGCTTCAGTGGCTTGAATCCATCCACCCTACCGAAATTGATCTTGGCCTTGATCGCGTTCTCGTGGTTTTGCGCCGGCTGTTTCCCCGGAAACCAGCGGCGCGGATCATCACCGTCGCGGGCACCAACGGCAAAGGCACCACGGTCGCGACCATCGAAAAGCTACTGCGAACCGCCGGGCGTAGCGTCGGGGCTTACACGTCACCTCATTTGCAGAGCTACAACGAGCGGGTTCGTCTGAACGGGCAGCAAATTACTGACGCGGCCCTGGTATCGGCTTTTGAGCGGGTGGAAGCGGCCCGGGGCAAGGTGTCGCTGACCTACTTTGAATTTGGAACTCTGGCTGCCTTCGTTGCCTTTGCGGATGCCGGGGTTGAGGATTGGGTGCTGGAAGTCGGATTGGGCGGGCGTCTGGATGCCGTGAATGTTCTTGACGCCGACTACGCCGTGATTACGTCCATTGACATCGACCATGTCGGTTTTCTTGGCGATAATCGTGAAGTGATCGGATTTGAGAAGGCCGGCATTCTCCGCCGGGGCATCTTCGCCGTCTGTGCGGATCCTGAGCCACCTTCTTCGGTATTGCAGCAGGCGGCAGCTCAGAAGGTCGAACTGCAGGTGAGCGGGCGGGACTATCGGATTGAGCCGATTGAGTCAGACCCGTCAACGCTGGAGTTGGTGCTGGATAACGAGCAGATTGTGCTGCCTGCTGGACCCCTGCCGATTGAGAGTGTGGCCGCGGGCGTCGTGCTTGGCCGAAAGCTGGTACAGCAGTTGTCGAAAGACGTGGTTAGTGAGGCGGTCCGCACGCTCACCGTGCCGGGTCGCTTTGAGCAGCTTCGCACGGGCCCCGATGTGATCGTTGATGTGGGGCATAATCCTCACGCTGCTCGTTGGCTCGCCAACAAGCTGGCTGCAAAGAAACCTTCGCCGGGACGAATACTGGGTGTCTATGCCGCGCTGGCAGACAAAGATATTGCCGGCGTTTTGACCGCGATGCAGCCAGTGGTGGATCAATGGTGGTTTGCAGGGCTGGATGTACCTCGTGGCCTGGGTGCTGATGCCCTGGTTGACCATGCGCAGGCGTGCGGGCTGGACCGATACAGTGCAGTCGTCAGTGTTGATGATGCCCTGGACGCCGCGCTGGCAGAATCGACCGATCTCGATACCATCGTTGTATTCGGGTCTTTTTACACCGTAGCCCAGGCTCGCGAGCGATTGGCAGGCTAAGTCTCTTAAACTTTGTCCATGGCGGGTGCTCGGCTTTGTGTTCGTGCAAGCGCACAGTTAGTATCAGCATCAAACTGACAGAAAAGGGAGCCGTCTCTTGTGAATGGATTGAAGCAAAGGATCATTGGTGCGCTGGTTCTGGTCTCTCTGGCTGTTATCTTTGTGCCCATGATATTTGATGAGCCTCACTCCGAGCGGGAATCGCGGGCGATTACCATTCCGGAAGAGCCACCGTTCCCGGAAGTAGATGTGCCGGCTGAGCCTTTATCTGAAGGGCCGGATTATGGAATGTCGACTGAGCCATCTGACCTTCCCGATTCTGAATCTGCACCGGGCTTTCGTCTGATTGAGGGCACAGAGCCTGAGTCTGCCGGTGAGGCTGTTCCGCAACAGGCCCAGGCGCAATCGGCAGAGCTGCAACCTGAGCCGGTTCAACAAGCCGCTCCCGAACCGGTTGAAGAAACCGCCGAGTATTCCCGTTCTCTTGAGGGTGCCTGGGTAGTTCAGTTAGGCAGCTTTGGTAACGCAGACAATGCACGGCGACTTCGTGACAATGTGCGCGACATGGGTTTTGGCGCGCACCTGCAACAAGTTGAGCGTGGCGAAACAACACTCACGCGAGTGTTCAGTGGTCCATTCGCTAACAAAGCCGATGCGGAGACCGCCAAAAAGGCACTGGATCAGGAGTTTTCACTGAACGGTCTGGTGACCACGGGTGGAAAGTAAGTCATCCCTATAATTTATGAGTGGCTGGCGGTTTGGTGGCGCCGGGTTTCCTGATAGAATTCGCGCTTCCTTTTCTCCATCGGGTTTTTCATGGAAGCGCTGATCTGGATCGACTGGGTCATCATTGCCCTTATTGCCGTATCCACGCTTATTAGCCTCAAGCGGGGTTTTGTTCGAGAAGCACTGTCCCTGGTGACCTGGGTTGGTGCCTTCATCATCGCGCGCACCTTCCATCCGCAAATGCAGTCGTTGCTTGAATCCACCGTTGAGACACCTTTGGTGAGGTTGATAGCGGCCTTCGCAATTCTGTTCTTTGGCACCCTGATTGTTGGCGCCATTATTAACAACATGATCGGTCATCTGGTCCGGGCGACCGGGCTGTCAGCCACCGATCGGGTTTTGGGTATGGGCTTCGGGCTGTTGCGGGGCGTGGTGGTGGTTATTGTTGCCATTGCATTCACCCGTTACACGCCGCTGGCCGAGGACACATGGTGGAAGGAGTCCATCATGATCGACCGTCTTGCGGTTGTAGAAGACTGGTCTCGCCGCACGTTCGGCGATGAGTTTGCCCGATTCCTGGGCCCCGCAGAAGGCGCCTGGGAAGAGCCGGGCGAATCGATTGAGCAGGAAGGCGTAGATCCCGCGCCTGCATCCCGTTAACATTCAGATCTAACACTCGGAGAGTATTCCAGCCATGTGCGGCATTGTCGGTATTGTCAGTACTTCTCACGTCAATCAGCTTCTCTATGATGCACTGACCGTTCTTCAGCACCGTGGCCAGGATGCGGCGGGTATTGTGACCTTTCAGGATGACCGGTTCTTTCTTCGCAAGGACAACGGGCTGGTGAGAGACGTGTTCCACACCCGACACATGCGCAGGTTGGTGGGCAATGTCGGGATTGGCCATGTCCGCTATCCAACCGCTGGTAGCTCCAGTTCTGCCGAAGCGCAGCCGTTCTATGTGAACAGCCCCTATGGCATTACGCTGGCTCATAACGGTAACCTGACCAACGCGGATGATCTCAGCAGTGACCTGTTCCGGACGGACCTTCGTCATATCAACACCAATTCGGATTCCGAGGTATTGCTGAACGTCTTTGCCCACGAGCTCCAGAAACTCGGCAAGCTGAATCCGACCAAAGATGAAATCTTTTCGGCGGTGCGGGCGGTTCACAAGCGTTGTCGTGGTGCCTACGCAGTGATTGCCATGATTACGGGCTATGGCATTGTCGGCTTTCGTGATCCTAACGGTATTCGTCCGGTCTGCTATGGCGTTCGTGAGAACGAAGACGGCCAGAAGGAATACATGATCTCGTCAGAGAGCGTTGCTCTGAACTCGGCTGGCTTTACCATCGTTCGGGATATCGCTCCGGGCGAAGCGGTCTACATCGAAACTGACGGCACGCTGTACACCGAGCAGTGTGCGGAATCCCCAAAACTCTATCCCTGTATCTTTGAGCACGTGTATTTTGCCCGGCCGGACTCCATCATGGATAGGGTGTCTGTCTACAAGGCGCGTTTGCGCATGGGCGAAACTCTGGCTGATAAAGTTCTGAGGGAGCGGCCAGAGCACGATATTGACGTGGTAATCCCGATTCCCGACACCAGTCGTACCTCGGCCATGCAGATGGCGTTTCAGCTGGGCGTGAAATACCGGGAAGGCTTTATCAAGAACCGCTACATCGGGCGAACCTTTATCATGCCTGGTCAGAAGATGCGCAAGAAATCGGTACGGCAAAAGCTGAACCCTATTGATCTCGAGTTCCGGGGCAAGAACGTCATGCTGGTTGATGACTCAATTGTTCGTGGCACCACTTGCAAAGAAATCGTGCAGATGGCCAGAGACGCCGGCGCCCGTAATGTCTATTTTGCGTCTGCGGCGCCCCCCGTCCGTTTCCCGAACGTTTACGGTATTGACATGCCTTCGGCCAGCGAGCTGATTGCGCATGAATGTACCGTCGAAGAAATCAGGGATCAGATCGGTGCCGACTGGCTGATCTACCAGGATCTGGAAGATCTGATCACCTGCGTCAGCGACGTTAATGACAACATTGATGGCTGGGAGTGCTCAGTCTTCACTGGTAATTACGTGACCGGTGATGTGGATGAAGCCTACCTGAGCCGGCTCGAGAATCTTCGCAAAGATGAAAGTCGCTCCGGCGGTCTGGTATCGGATGGAGATAACGCCATTATTGACTTGCATAATGATGAAGACTGAACCAAAGACGCTAACGCCAGGAGTACAACATGACATTCAGCCGTGAAGAGCATCTCTGGATCCCGGAATCGGATCTGGAAGGCATGTCGGTTGATACCCTGGCAGTCAGGGCAGGGCAGATCCGGACCGGACAGCTTGAGCACAGTGACGCGATTTTCCCGACGTCCAGTTTCGTTTACGGCAGTGCCGCTCAGGCGGCGGCCCGATTTGGCGGAGAAGAGCCTGGCAACATCTATTCCAGGTTCACCAATCCTACAGTACAGGCGTTTGAAGCCAGGATTGCAGCCATGGAAGGTGGTGAAAAGGCTGTCGCCACGGCCTCGGGAATGGCAGCCATCCTGAGCACCTGCATGGCGTTGTTGCAGTCTGGAGATCACGTTATCTGTTCACGCGGGGTATTCGGTACCACCAACGTGTTGTTTCAGAAATATATGGCCAGATTCGGGGTGGAAACCTCGTTTGTCAGCCTGACGGATCTGGATGCCTGGCGGGACGCGGTGCGGCCGCAAACCCGGATGTTGTTTATCGAGACGCCCTCCAATCCATTGTGTGAAGTTGCGGACATGGCTGCGCTGAGTGAGCTGTCCAAGGCGAACGATGCACTGTTTGTGGTCGACAACTGCTTTTGCACCCCGGTTTTGCAGCGACCGCTGGAGCAGGGCGCAGACTTGATTATTCACTCCGCCACCAAATACCTGGATGGACAGGGCCGTTGTGTTGGCGGCGTGGTTGTGGGGCCGGCAAAGTATCTTGACGAAATCTATGGCTTCCTGCGCTCGGCGGGGCCCACCATGAGCCCCTTTAATGCCTGGGTGTTTCAGAAGGGCCTGGAAACCTTACCGATTCGTATGCGAGCCCACTGTAACAATGCGTTAGAGTTGGCGGAGTGGTTGGAGGGCCAGCCCGCGGTCGCCAAAGTATACTACGCAGGTCTTGAGAGTCACCCTCAGCACGAACTAGCGAAAAAGCAGCAAGATGGTTTTGGTGGTGTACTGTCGTTTCAGGTTCAAGGTGGGCGCGAAGAAGCCTGGCGCTTCATTGACGCCACCCGGATGATTTCCATCACCGCAAACCTGGGCGATGTGAAGACAACAATCACTCACCCAGCCACTACAACCCACGGCCGATTGTCGCCGGAAGACAAAGCCAAAGCCGGTATCACAGAGAACCTGATTCGGCTGTCTGTTGGCATAGAAGCCATTGATGATCTGAAAATCGATCTGATACGGGGTTTTCAGGCACTGAAAGACTAAACTCACTGACGGTTTGAGCATTCATGGCGGAATCCGCTAAAGCGAAGAAAGCAGTACCAACGGAACTGACCGACAAACAACGACGCTTTCGCCGCCTGGTGGCCCAAGGAGCCAGGGAAGGTGCTGTGATTGGCATGATTGTGCTTTGCATCTATCTTGTCATGGCTCTGTTCACTTTCAGTGCGTCTGATCCCGGTTGGGCGAGCATCGGGCATGAAACTCGTGTAGATAACGCCGCGGGGCGCTCTGGTGCCTGGCTTGCCAGTTTGCTGGTGGATTTCTTTGGCCACGTCTCCTGGCTGTTCCCGGCCATGATCGCCGGCTATGCCGTTATGCTGATCCGACTTCGCCACGAATCCCTCGACTTGCACTGGCCCCTGTTCATGGTGCGGTTTGGCGGCTTTCTGTTGATCCTTTTGTCGGCGACCAGTCTGTTGGCGCTCTACTCGGTGTTTGGCCTGGGCGCGTCATCCGGTGGGGTGCTGGGTGTGGCGGTCTCCGAAGCCATGATTCGCTTTTTCAATCTGCCTGCAACCACGCTGCTACTGATCGCCATTTTTCTTTTCGCGCTGACGGTGACCATCGGGTTGTCCTGGTTCCGGCTGATGGATCATTTGGGCGGGCTCACGCTCAAGGTGGCCCAGTGGGTAGCGGCCCTGTTCAAGTCTGACAACAGGGGTACCAAAAAAGTGACAGACGGCCGACCAGGTTCTGAGCCGGAACCTCCGGTTGTCAAGGATCGGGTGGCCCGCGCAGAAGCTAAGACAAAAGCCACGGCTGAAACCGTCCAGAAGAAAGATTCCTGGTGGCGTCGTCTGTTCAAACGTAAGCCAAAGCAAGCACACGAGGTCAGTTCGTCAGTCAGGACGCCTGTGCGTAAAGAACCTGCACTTGAGGGTTTGGCGGCATCCGATCAGGAACCTGCGCGTCTGGAAAGCTTCAGCTCCAGAGACGGCGAAGCCGAGTCACCCCGGCAACCTGCTGCCAAAGCAAATGCGGATAAGCCGGCAAGTCGATCGCTCAAAATATCGCCGTTCAAGAAGGAAGATCAGGGCCCGAGCAGCAAGACCGTTACGAGTAAACAGGGCTCTTTGCTTGAGGATGTCGAAAGTCCGATTCCGCCCATCTCACTTTTGGATCCGCCGGAGGAGCATAAGGAAAAGGGCTATTCGGAAGAAGCTCTGGAGCATATGTCACGCCTGCTGGAGGAAAAACTGGCAGACTTTGGCGTAACCGTCGAAGTGGTGGAAGTAAATCCCGGGCCGGTGATTACCCGCTTTGAAATCAAGCCCGCAGCCGGGGTAAAGGTCAGCAAGATTTCAAACCTGGCGAAGGATCTGGCACGCTCATTGGCCGTTCTGAGTGTTCGCGTGGTCGAGGTTATTCCCGGGAAGTCGGTGGTTGGCATTGAAATCCCCAACGAACATCGGGAAATCGTGCGGTTGAGTGAGGTGCTCAGTGCGAGGGTGTTTACCGAGTCCAACTCTGCACTGACGCTGGCACTGGGTAATGATATTGGTGGTAACCCGATGGTGGCCAATCTGGCGAAGATGCCCCATTTGCTAGTGGCTGGTACCACTGGCTCCGGTAAATCCGTGGGTGTGAACGCCATGTTGCTGAGCATGCTGCTGAAGGCCACGCCGGAAGAAGTTCGCTTCATTATGGTGGACCCCAAGATGCTTGAGCTGAGCATCTATGACGGCATTCCCCATCTGCTGGCGCCGGTGGTCACCGACATGAAAGAGGCTGCCAATGCGCTGCGCTGGTGTGTTGCCGAGATGGAGCGCCGTTATCGGCTGATGGCGAGCCTGGGTGTGCGGAATATTGCTGGTTACAACAAGAAGGTGAAGGATGCCAGGGCGGCCGGTGAGCCCTTGATGGACCCGTTCTGGAAGCCGGACGACTACCTGGCAAACGATGAGCAGGAACGCCCGGAACTCGATACCTTACCGTTTATTGTGGTGGTGATCGACGAATTTGCTGACATGATGATGATTGTCGGCAAGAAAGTGGAAGAGCTGATTGCCCGGATTGCCCAGAAAGCCCGTGCAGCCGGTATTCACCTGATTCTGGCGACCCAGCGGCCGTCGGTGGATGTGATTACTGGTCTGATCAAAGCCAACATTCCTACTCGGATGTCGTTCCAGGTGTCGTCAAAAATAGACTCCCGCACGGTGCTTGATCAGGGTGGCGCTGAGCAGCTTCTGGGCCATGGTGATATGTTGTACCTGCCTCCCGGATCAGGCCTCCCGGTACGGGTTCACGGTGCTTTTGTGGACGATGATGAGGTGCACCGGGTGGTCAGCGCGTGGAAGGCGCGGGGCGAGCCAGAGTATGTGGATGATGTGCTCAACGGTGCCGAGGGTGAGCATTTGCCCGGCGTTCCCACCCTGAGTGAGGGTGGTGGCGATGAGGACGGCGACGCATTGTTTGATGAAGCGGTGGCGTTTGTCACCGAAAACCGAAGGGTATCCATCTCTTCGGTACAACGAAAATTCAAGATTGGTTACAACCGTGCCGCCAACCTGGTGGATGCCATGGAGGCCTCGGGCGTGGTCAGTTCGGCGGGTCACAACGGTGCTAGAGAAGTTCTGGCGCCGCCGCCACCAAGAGACTAGGAGTAAAGTGATTATGATGAGAACGGTATGGTCAGCGATTCTGTTTATGCTTGTGCTGTCAGCCACAGGAACGGCTTGGGCTGAGCAAAAAACCGAGTCTCGAGATGCCGCTGAGGAGCTGGCATCGGTACTGCGCAGTTACCAGACGTACCAGGCCAACTTCATTCAGATCGTTGTCAATGGCAATGGCAATCAGGTTCAGGAAATCCGCGGTGTGCTCAAGGCCAAGCGCCCGGGTCTGTTTTATTGGGAAACTGCAGCGCCACTGTCGCAGTTCATTGTCAGTGATGGCGACACCGTTGAGGTTTACGATCCGGATCTGGAGCAGGTCACCATCCACACCCTGGACGAGCAGGTCCAGAGTACGCCCGCGCTGTTGCTAAGCGGTGAAGTGGGCAATCTGGACGAAAGCTACGAAGTAAGCGAGCGCCGCATCGGCGATGACACGCGCGAGTACACCCTGGTGCCCCGGGGCGCTGACTCTTTGTTCACCTCATTACGCCTGACCTTTTACCGCGGTGAGCTCCAGGAAATGCGCATGGAAGATTCACTGTCGCAACTGAGTATTCTGAGCTTTGATCAGGTAACCCTGAACCAGGATCTCGACAGCGCCGTGTTCAGCCTTGACTACCCGGAGGAGGTGGATGTCATTCGGGACGGCGCCTGATGCAGGACAACCTGTTTCAGCCTGAGCCCGGCTTTCAGCCGCTGGCCGCTCGAATGCGACCGGCCTCCCTGCAAGATTACGTGGGTCAGAGCCATTTGGTGGGCCCGGGCAAGCCTCTGAGGCGAGCCGTAGAGCAGGGCCAGTTGCATTCCATGATTCTCTGGGGACCGCCGGGTGTGGGTAAAACCACGTTCGCGCGGCTGCTCGCCAATGTGGGTGATTTGTCGTTCGAAACCCTGTCTGCCGTCTTGAGTGGTGTTAAGGAAATTCGTGAGGTTGTTGAGCGGGCCCGAAACCGAAAACAGTCTCAGGGCCGCGATACGCTGTTGTTTGTGGATGAAGTTCACCGCTTCAATAAAAGCCAGCAAGATGCGTTTCTTCCCCATATTGAAGATGGCACTTTCATTTTTGTGGGCGCGACCACGGAAAACCCCTCGTTTGAATTGAACAGCGCCTTGTTGTCGCGCACCCGCGTCTATGTTCTTAAAAACCTAAAAACAGAGGACATTCTTCAACTGCTGAATCGGGCACTCGCCAGTGAGTCTGGGTTTGCAGGCAAGCTTCATGTTGCGCCCGAGGTGTTGGAGACCATGGCTGACGCCTCGGGCGGTGATGCCCGGCGGGCGCTAAATATTCTTGAAGTGGCCGCCGATCTGGCCGAGCCGGATGACCAGGGCTACAACAGGGTTGGCTCTCAGATTCTGGAACAGGTACTGCAAACCAGTTTGCGCCGGTTCGACAAAGGTGGAGACGTATTTTACGACCAGATCTCGGCCCTGCATAAATCAGTACGTGGGTCGAGCCCCGACGGTTCGTTGTACTGGCTGTGCCGGATGTTGGATGGCGGCTGTGATCCGCTGTACGTTGCCCGTCGACTGGTGCGTATCGCCAGTGAGGATATCGGTAATGCCGACCCAAGAGCGCTGCAACTGACACTGCAGGCCTGGGATGCTCAGGAACGCCTCGGCTCACCGGAGGGCGAGCTTGCCCTGGCTCAGGCGGTGACGTATCTGGCGCTGGCGCCAAAGAGTAACGCCGTCTACAAGGCGTTCAACAACTGTATGGCAGACATCCGCAAAGATCCGGACTATCAGGTCCCGGTTCACCTGCGAAATGCCCCTACCAAGCTACTCAAGACCTTGGGCCACGGTGCCGAATACCGCTACGCCCACGATGAGCCGGACGGCTATGCGGCCGGTGAATGTTACCTTCCCGAAGACATCCACCAACGACGTTACTATGAGCCGGTGATGCGCGGCCTTGAGATCAAGCTGGCTGAAAAACGTCAACGCCTGGATGATCTCGATGTCGGCAGTCCCACCAAGCGCTATTAGCGCGGTCAACCGGTCGCCATTGCACAGCGTCGGGCAGGGCAGATGGTGGCCAGCAGAGCTACGGCAGGTATAATGCCGATACATCTATTCATTCGTTAACCGGAAAATTCAGGAAGATCATGCTCGATCCGAAACGTGTCCGTACTCAGACCGAAGACATTGCCCGCAGGCTTGCCATCAAAAACTACGAGTTCGATGTGGCTGCCTTTGAAATGCTGGAGGAACGCCGTCGCGCCATTCAGGTGCGTGCGGAAACACTGCAGGGCGAGCAGAACAAGCGATCTAAATCCATTGGTAAAGCCAAGGCAGCCGGCGAAGACATCAAGCCGTTGCTGGAAGAAGTAGACAATCTCAAGCAGCAAAAGGCTGAAGCCGAGGACGAGCTGCGCTCGGTTCAGGAATCCCTGAATGCGTTTTTTGCGGGCATTCCTAACCTGCCGGATGACGATGTGCCGCCTGGAGCGAATGAAGATGACAATGTCGAAACCCGGGTTTGGGGAACACCGCGGACCTTCGATTTCGAGCCCAAGGATCACGTCGATCTGGGTGAGCAGCTCAAGGGCCTGGATTTTGAGACAGCCACACGCCTGGCGCATTCCCGTTTCGCGGTAATACGTGGTCATCTGGCCCGACTGCACCGGGCACTGGCGCAGTTTATGCTGGACCTGCACACCGAAGAGCATGGCTACACCGAGGCCTATGTGCCTTACCTGGTCAATGCCAACGCTTTGTTTGGCACCGGCCAATTGCCGAAGTTCGAGGCAGACCTGTTCCGGACCGCCGGCGACAATCCCCTGTACCTGATCCCGACCGCGGAAGTGCCAGCGACCAATCTGGTGTCTGACAGCATTCTTGATGCGTCCGAAATGCCAGTGCGTCTGGTTTGCCATACACCCTGTTTTCGCAGTGAAGCGGGATCTTATGGTCGTGACGTCCGCGGCATGATCCGGCAGCACCAGTTCGACAAGGTAGAATTGGTTCAGATCGTGCGCCCGGAAGACTCCACTGAAGCGCTGGAGCAGCTGACTGGCCATGCTGAGAAGGTGCTGCAGTTGCTTGATCTGCCTTATCGCGTTGTCACTTTGTGTGGCGGCGACATGGGTTTCTCTGCGGCCAAAACCTATGATCTTGAAGTGTGGTTGCCAGGCCAGGGTAAATACCGCGAGATTTCGTCCTGTTCCAACACTCGTGATTATCAGGCACGGCGTATGCAGGCAAGATGGCGAAACCCGGAAACTGGAAAGCCGGAGCCTGTGCATACCCTCAACGGGTCGGGCCTGGCCGTTGGCCGAGCAATGATCGCCGTGATGGAGAACTACCAGCAGGAAGACGGCAGTATTCTGGTTCCGGATGTTCTCAAACCCTACATGAGAGGCATTGATCGCATCCAATGACCGAGCAACAACACGATGCACCAGGGCAGGGCGTCAAGGCGGGCCCTGCACCGATAAGGCATAGGGTTAACCCGGTTACCGATAATCCTAACAACTCCGCGGGCGAAGTAGCGCTGGTGGGTGCTGGCCCCGGGGATCCAGAGCTACTCACGCTTAAAGCCTGGCGTCTGATCAACTCTGCAGAAGTGGTGTTGTACGATCGTCTGGTCTCTCCGGAGATTCTGGAGTTGATACCGCAATCGGCCCAAAGGATTCACGTAGGCAAGCAGCGATCTAACCACACTTTGCCGCAGGATCAGATTAACCAGCGCCTGGTAGATCTGGCCCGGGAAGGCCGCAAGGTGGTTCGCCTTAAAGGTGGCGATCCGTTTATTTTTGGTCGTGGCGGAGAAGAGATCGAAACGCTGGCGGCGGCGGGAGTGCGGTTTCAGGTTGTGCCGGGCATTACCGCGGCTTCTGGCTGCGCGGCCTATGCCGGCATACCACTGACCCACCGGGATCACGCTCAATCGGTCCGGTTTGTGACCGGGCACCTCAAGGATGACACCTGTAATCTGCCGTGGTGCGATTTTGTGCAGAATAACCAGACGCTGGTGTTCTATATGGGTCTGGTTGGCCTGCCCATCATCTGCCGTCAACTGATCGCCCATGGCATGAAAAACGATATGCCCGTGGCTCTCATCTCAAAAGGTACAACACCAGAGCAGCGGGTGATTGTGGGAACCTTGAGTAATATTGTCGAAACTGTGAAGAGCAGCGATGTGCTGCCCCCGACATTGGTGATTGTGGGTGAGGTCGTGAGTCTTCGGGGAAGGCTGGACTGGGTCGGTGCTACCCAATTGTTAAGAGAGCAATAAAGCTCCCAAAACAGGCGGCACCGGCGATCAGCTGAAGCCGCCCGAATTGGGTGTAAATGTTACTTGCCGCGCTTGGGCAGTACGTCTTTAAGTTTTTCACGCATGGTGCGAATGGCCGTTTCAGTCGTCTCCCAATCGATGCAGGCGTCGGTTACGGACACGCCGTATTTCAGATCTGCCAGATTCTCTGGAATTGACTGGTTGCCCCAGTTGATGTGGCTTTCAACCATCAGGCTCTGAATCGAGGTGTTACCCTCAAGAATCTGATGGGTCACGTCTTGCATCACCAGCGGCTGAATGGCTGGGTCTTTGCTGGAATTAGCGTGGCTGCAGTCAACCATAATGGACTTGCGCAGTTTGGCTTTGTCCAGGGCTTGTTCACACAGGGCAACGCTGACCGAGTCGTAGTTCGGTTTGCCACCGCCGCCGCGCAAAACCACATGCCCGTAGTTGTTGCCTCTGGTACGGATGATGGCCACAGTACCTTGTTGGTCAATGCCCAGGAAACTGTGCGGATGTGAGACTGAGTTCATGGCGTTGACGGCGACATCAAGGCTGCCATCCGTACCATTTTTGAAACCAATCGCCATCGAAAGCCCACTGCTCATCTCACGGTGGGTTTGGGATTCGGTGGTTCTGGCGCCGATGGCAGACCAGGCGATGGTGTCCTGAAGGTACTGAGGAGAAATCGGGTCCAGTGCTTCGGTTGCGGCTGGCAGGCCCATCTCGTTGATGTCCAGTAGTAGTCGTCGACCGATGTGCAGGCCTTGCTCGATATCAAAGGTGTCGTTCAGGTGGGGATCGTTGATCAGGCCTTTCCAGCCAACCGTGGTGCGTGGCTTCTCAAAATAAACACGCATCACGAGCAACAGCGTATCGCTGACTTCTTCAGCCAGCTTTTTCAGCCGCGTTGCATACTCTCTGGCAGCTTCTACATCGTGAATAGAGCAGGGGCCAACCACCACGAACAGCCGATGATCCTTGCCATCCATAATGTCATAGATGGCCTGCCGGCCTGAGGAGACGGTGTCAGCTGCTTGGTCGCTCAGCGGCAATTCCTGCTTCAGTGCCTCAGGAGTGATCAGTGGTTCTTGGCTGGCCACGTTCAGGTTTTCCAGTTTCTTGCCCGACATCTTGTTGTGCTTCCCCGAATCAGATCGTTTCTTCACCGGGTAACGCGGTCATTATTGGCCCGGTGTCAGATGATAAATACAAATGATGCCGGCATGCAGTTGCGGTAAACCCCGGCGAGTTGGTTATACTGCTTTATTTAAAGACCCTTTTCAACGCTTCCAGACTACAGGTACCGGATGTCGCCCACGCCCAGCAAACCACAAGCCGTTGCTACCTCCAGAAAGGTGGTTTCGGAGAGAATTAATCAGGTTTTGTCGGGTATTCGGGTTCCTGATTTGCCGTATCCAGTTGGCAAGCCTGCCCCCGAGTCTGTGCCCGACTGGCGCCCCCTGCTTTTTTCCTGCTGGACCGAGCAACGCGATGAGCGCGTTACCCAGGTCTTGCGGTCTGTCGACATCGAGTGGTCCGTTCGGCAGGTGAATGCCGCGTATCTGTCAGACCGCATTATGGATGTCTTCCTGAAAACCAGTGGGCTCCATACCACCTTGATTGGTCGGGTTGCCCGGCTTCGATTTTGGCTTGCATGGCAACTTGATGCTAATGGCGCCGGGGCCTTTAGCTCCGGCCTGCTGGACTGGCTCGATAATCTGCAGGAATGGCGTGGCTGGAGCGATACCGGGGGGCGTTCTGCGCGGATGTTACTGGATCAGCTCGACAGTCTGGTGATTGCCGTGTCAGGCAGTTTTGAATCTGGCACCGTCGAACCGTTAGAGACTTATTGTGAGCAGTGGCTGGTCGACAGACACAAACGAGAGACCCAGGCCAGCAAGTTGCGAGAGCGATTGCTGGAAACCGAGCAGGGAGCCTCCCGGCAACGGTTTGCAGATCAGGTGGCCAGGGCCTTGATTGGCCGCGCTTTGACCGGGCGCAATCTGCCCACGGCCGTCAGCCGGTTCATCGTGAATGACTGGTACAAAGTGCTGAAGCAGAGTACCTGGTCTGAGGGTTTTGACAGCGAGCTCTACCGGCACGCCAACAAGCTGCTGGAATGGTTGGTCTGGCTGGGCGATCCGGCACTCTCGGACCGTGACCGAAACCGGTTGTATCACGTTGGTGAGCAAATCGGCGATCGAATTCAGGACGTCTGGTCGCGAGCACTGGGGCAGGACCTGCCCCAAATAGCCCTGGACGAGATTCAGTCGGTCATTGTTGCCAGAATTCGCGGCGAGGTGCCGGAGCTCAAGCCGGCGTTGTCCGGAGAAGGCAATTTTACCTGGGAATCCCAGTGGCTGGCGGTGATGCCGGTGCCCGCTGACGACGCTGCACACCATTCCGGTCTCTGGTTTGTTGAAGGCGAGGGCGCTCGTGAGCAGCGTCGGTTCTTCTTCGCGTTGCTGGACGACAGCAGCGAGGTGCTCTGGACTAACGGAGCCGGGGTTAAGCTGGGACTGCAAACCTGGCCATCTTTCCTTGCCGATATTCAGTCAGGTGCACTGCGGCCACTGCCATCACCAACTCCGTTTGGCGATGTTTTGTCAGAGGCGGTAGAGCTGCTGTCAAAAGTCTGTGTAAAACAGCAAAAGCAAAGGGAGCACGCGGCACAGGAAGCGCGTGCCCGAGCTGAGGTTTTACGCAAAGAGAAAGAAGAGGCTGAACGCCTGAGAGTCGAGCAGGAGGCTGCAAGACAAGCAGAGATAGAACGCCAGCAAGCGGAGGTAGAGCAGAAGCGCCTGGACGATGAAAAGGCCGAGCAGGTCAGGTTGCACCGGGAGCTGGAGGTGGCTGCTACCAAACAGGTTGAAGGCATTGGTTTGGGGGGCTGGATTGTTATGGCTCCGCCAAAAGACGGTGAAGAGCCGGTTCGCTTGAAGCTGGCGGTAAAGATTTCAGCATCTCGCAAGTTCGTTTTTGTTGATCGGCTTGGTCTGAACCGGAAAGAGCTGTTACACGATGAGCTGGTGTCTGGCATCGTTGCGGGCAACATTCGCGTTCTTGGCAGTGCCGCAGAATTTGACGACACCCTGAGCCGGGTTGTTGGCCGCATCCGGGTTGGGCGGAATTGAGGGCAAACGATGACAGATGACAATTATCAGTTTGGCACTTCCCGGTCCCTGCCCAAGGGCAAGGATAAACGGGAAGACTACCGACTAACGGCGAGAGCCCGGGCCTGGATTCAACGCGAGTCACCGGAACCGGGGTCAGATCAATCTGAACTGGCGCGTGAATCGACCCTGGAATGCCAGATTCGTGATATTTCTGCGCGGGGATTGAGTCTGGTTTCTGCGGAGCCGTTGACCGTAAATTCATTGCTAATGGCGGAAGTCAGTCTGGGCCATCAGGCCAAGGCTTTTGCGTTGATGGTCGAAGTCATGTGGTGTCGGCAAACGGATGAGGGCAATCTGATCGGAATCCAGGTACTGGCGTCCGATGATACCGACTATCTTGACTGGATGGATGCGGTTGCCACTGCGTTATCCGAGGGTTGAATGAAAAAAGCCGGCTCTAAGCCGGCTTTTTCGCTAGTTCAGGCTGCGGACGGGTTTAGTCTTCCAACTCGCCCATGCCGGTGATGTTGAAACCACCATCAACGTACAGGATTTCGCCAGTAATACCTGACGCCATGTCAGACGACATGAATGCGGCGGCGTTACCAACTTCATCGGTAGTCACGTTGCGACGCAAAGGGGCACGCTTGGCGTTCTCGGCCAGCATGCGGCGGAAGCTCTTGATGCCGGATGCGGCCAGGGTTTTGATCGGCCCTGCAGAAATACCGTTTACCCGTATTCCCTCTTTGCCAAGGGCGGCTGCCATGTAACGAACGTTGGCTTCCAGGGAGGCCTTGGCGAGACCCATCACGTTGTAGTTCTGCAGTACTTTCTCGGCGCCCAGATAACTCAGGGTCAGCAGGCTGCTGCCTTCATGCATCATCTTGCGAGCGCCCTTGGCCAGAGCTACAAAGCTGTACGAGCTGATGTCGTGGGCAATCCGGAAACCATCCCGGGTGGTCACGTCTACAAAGTTACCATCGAGCTCATGGGCTGGGGCAAAGCCGACGGCGTGAATGATGATGTCAATCTGATCCCAATGCTTGTTCAGCTCAGTGAATACGTTTTCGATTTCTTCGTCACTGGCCACGTCGCAAGGGAAGGTCAGTTGGCTGCCCCACTGGTCCGCAAATTTCACCACGCGGGATTGCAGCTTCTCGTTCTGGTAGGTGAAGGCCAGTTCGGCACCTTCACGGGCGAACGCCTCGGCAATGCCGTAGGCGATGGAATGTTTGCTGGCAACACCAACAATCAGTGCTTTCTTGCCACTGAGGATTCCCATGGCTATCTGCTCCCTGTGTTCCTTGGTTTCGACGCATTATCCCCGACATGTTCCGACCGGGGTAACGCTCAATTGGTCGTAGACTGGTAAAAAAATGCCGCGTTGAGCAGTTCCCGGGTGTAGTCCTGCTGCGGATTCCGGAAAATCTCCTCTGCCGCACCATACTCCACGATCTTGCCGTCTCTGAGCACTAACAACTGATGGCTAAGTGCTCGTACAACCGCGAGATCATGACTGATAAAGATGTAGCTTAGTCTATATCGCGCCTGAATTTCCCGCAAAAGTTCAATCACTTGCTTCTGAACCGTTCGGTCCAGCGCTGACGTTGGCTCATCCAGGATAATCAACTCAGGTTGCAAAACCAGCGCGCGGGCAATGGCAATGCGCTGCCTCTGGCCACCGGAGAATTCATGGGGATATCGGTGCCGCGCGTCTGGGTCGAGGCCAACATCGGTGAGCGCCTGAATCACCATCGCTTCGTGTTGATCTTCGCGACCCGCATCATGAATCTCAAGCCCTTCACGCACAATTTCTGCCACTGACATTCTTGGGCTCAGGCTGCCGAACGGATCCTGAAATACGATCTGGACCCGTTTGCGCCAGGGCCGGAACTGTTTCTGGGATAGCGGGCCAAGGTCAGTTCCGGATAGCCGAATGCTGCCTGTGCTGCCGGTCAGTTTCAGCAGTGCATGGCCAATGGTGGTCTTGCCACTGCCACTCTCACCGACAATGCCGAGGGTTTCGCCGGCCCGAAGCTGGAAACTCACATTCTGAACGGCATGAAAGCTTTCGGTGACTCGTCCCAGCAGGTTCTTGCGGATCGGGAAGCGGACATTCAGGTTGTCCACTTCTATCAGTGTCTCGGAGGTGTCGACCAGCGGGTTGGGATGGTCCGGCGGTTCGGCATCAATCAGCTTGCGGGTGTAGGGGTGCTCCGGGTGGCTGAACAGGCGCTCGGTTGGCGCTTCTTCAACCTGTTTGCCGTGTTCCATCACCACCACCCGGTCGGCATAGCGACGCACAATACTGAGATCGTGGGTGATCAGCATAATCGCCATGCCAAGCTTCTGCTGCAACGATTTCAGCAGTTCAAGAACCTGCTTCTGTACGGTGACATCCAGCGCGGTGGTCGGCTCGTCGGCAATCAGAAGATCGGGTTCGTTGGCCAGTGCCATGGCGATCATGACCCGCTGTTTCTGCCCGCCGGACAACTGATGCGGGTAACTGTTGAGCCGCCGTTCTGGCTCGGGTATGCCAACCAGTTCAAGCAATTCGATGCAGCGTCTGCGGGCCTGTGGGCCGCGCATGCCCTTATGCAGTTCCAGGGTCTCGGCAACCTGCTTTTCGACCGTGTGCAATGGGTTAAGCGAGGTCATGGGCTCCTGAAAAATCATGCTGATTTCCCGCCCCCGGATCTGGCGCAACCTTTTGTCTGAGGCTTTTAGCAAATTCTCGCCCCGGTAAAGAATTTGCCCGGACGGGTAGCTGGCGTGGCGGGCATCCAGCAGTCGCAGGACCGACAGTGCAGACACGGATTTACCAGAGCCACTTTCGCCGACCAGAGCCAGGGTTTCACCGGCGTTGATCTGGAGGGAGAGTTGGTCCACCACCCGGGGGCCATTATCAAAACAGATGGAAAGGTCCGAGATGCTCAGTAGTTCGCTCATATCAGTTCTTTCTCGGGTCAAAGGCATCGCGTACGGCTTCGCCGACAAACACTAGCAGGGTCAGCATCACTGACAGAGAGACGAACGCCGAAATGCCAAGCCAGGGCGCATGCAGGTTGGCCTTGCCCTGGGCAATCAGCTCACCCAACGACGGTGACCCGGACGGCAGCCCGAAACCAAGAAAGTCCAGGGAGGTAAGCCCGGTGATGGCGCCAGTAAGAATAAAGGGCAGGAAGGTAAGGGTGGCCACCATGGCATTGGGCAGAATGTGCCGGAACATGATGTGCCGGTTATCCAGTCCCAGGGCGCGCGCGGCTTTGACGTACTCAAAATTTCTGGCCCGCAGGAATTCGGCGCGAACCACATCGACCAGTCCCATCCAACTGAACAGCAGCATAATGCCCAGCAGCCACCAGAAATTCGGCTGCACAAGTGCCGACAGAATGATCAGCAGATACAGCATTGGTAATCCCGACCAGATCTCGATGAAGCGTTGCCCGAACAGATCAATCTTGCCGCCGTAAAAGCCCTGAATCGCGCCAATGATCACGCCGACAATGCAGCTGGCTATTGTCAGCGTCAGGCCAAACACCACGGAAATGCGAAAACCGTAGATGACCCGGGCGGCAACATCCCGGCCCTGGTCGTCCGTACCCAGCCAGTTCTCGGCACTGGGCGGCGCCGGTGAGGGGACCTCCAGTTCGTAATTGATGGTGTTGTAGCTAAAGCGGATAGGCGGCCAGATCGACCAGCCGTTGGCGGCGATTTCATCGCGAATGAAGTGGTCCCGGTAATCTGCCTCGGTCGGCAAGAATCCACCGAAGGTTTCCTCTGGTATCGATTGAACGACCGGAAAGTACAGGTCGCCCTGGTAGGACACCATCAGGGGTTTGTCGTTAGCGATAAGCTCGGCGAGCAGTGCCAGGCCGAACAGACCAAGGAACAGCCAGAGCGACCAGTACCCGCGACGGTTGTTACGAAAGTTACGGAGACGCCGTTGTTGAATAGGAGTTAGCCGAACCATGCTTACGCACCCTCCCGGCTTTCAAAATCAATGCGAGGGTCCACCAGCACGTAGGTGATGTCGCTGATTAGCTTCAGTACCAGCCCCATCAGGGTGAAGATAAACAGGGTTCCGAAGATCACCGGATAGTCGCGGTTGAGTGCAGCCTCAAAACCCAACAGACCAAGGCCATCCAATGAGAAGATAACCTCAATCAACAGTGAGCCGGTGAAGAACAGCGACACCAGAACCCCGGGCATACTGGCGATGACGATCAACATGGCATTTCGAAAAACATGGCCGTACAACACCTGCTTTTCCTCGAGGCCTTTGGCGCGGGCAGTTACGACGTATTGTTTACCAATTTCATCCAGGAAGGAGTTTTTGGTGAGCAGTGTCAGGGTGGCAAACCCGCCGATTACATTGGCCGTCACTGGCAGTGCCAGGTGCCAAAAGTAGTCGCCAATCTTCTGATACCAGTTCAGCTCGTCAAAATTCGGTGAGGTGAGGCCCCGAAGCGGGAACCAGTCAAAATAACTGCCCCCGGCGAACAGAACGATCAGCAGGATGGCAAACAGGAAGCCCGGAATGGCATAGCCTACGACAATAGCGGAACTGGTCCAGACATCAAACCGGGAGCCGTCGCTGATGCCCTTGCGAATGCCAAGCGGGATGGAGATCAGATAGATAATCAGGGTCGACCAAAGCCCGAGTGAAATGGAGACAGGCATCTTGTCTATAATCAGTTCGACGACCGTGCGATCGCGGAAGAACGAATCACCAAAATCAAAGGTGGCGTAGTCTTTGAGCATTTTCAGGAAGCGTTCATGCGCGGGTTTGTCAAAGCCGTACATCACTTCGATTTCTTTCAAGAGCTCCGGAGGTAAACCGCGTGACCCGCGACTGTCACCAGAACTGGTGACCACTTCACCGCCCATGTCTCCGCCGCCGGCTCGGGCCAGGGCGCTGCTGCCGTGACCTTCCATTTGTGCAATAAGTTGTTCAACCGGGCCGCCGGGAGCGGCCTGAACAATGACAAAATTGAGCAACATGATCCCCACCAGCGTGGGGATGATCAGTGCAAGCCGCCGGAGAATGTAGATGCCCATTTACGGGAGAAGTCCTTTCATGACAGCGTTGGGATTGGCGAGTTGATCAGCGTTCGATCCACCAGTTATTGAGGTCAATGCCATTCTTCGGTGTGACCTGTGGCCGCTGCAAATGGTTCCAGTAGGCCACCCGATCTTTGACCAGATGCCAGTGTGGAATGACGTAATGGCTGTGCAGCAGCACGCGGTCAAGAGCGCGAACCCTGTGCACCAGTTGCTCGCGATCCGGTGCCTGAATCACCATGTCCACCAGCTGATCGACCACCGGGTCGCTCACGCCCATGAAATTTCTGGAGCCCGAGACGTCCGCCGTGCTGGAGTGCCAGTACTCCCGTTGCTCATTGCCCGGTGAATCAGATTGGGGAAGCACTTGCGTGATCATGTCGTAATCAAAGCTTCGTACCCGCTGAATGTACTGGTTGCTGTCGACCAGACGAACGGTGACATCAATGCCCAGCCGCTCGAGATTGCGGGTGAACGGCAGGACGACCCGTTCAAAGCTTTTCTGGAACAGAAGGATTTCGAACGCCAGAGCTTTTCCGCTTTCTTCATTGACCATCTTTCCGCCACGAATGCTGTAGCCCGCTTCGTTCAGCAACGCCATGGCGGCCCGAAGATTGTCGCGCATGGTCTGATCGCCGGCTGCGTCAGGCGGGGTATATTCGGTGGTGAATACGGCGGGATCAAGCTGTTCGCGGAACGCTTCCAGAAGATCCAGTTCCTTGCCCTGGGGCAGGCCCGAGGATGCCAGCTCACTGTTTTCGAAGTAGCTGTTTGTGCGCGTGTACTGGTCAAAGAACAGGTTGCGGTTGGCCCATTGGAAATCGAAGCCGTAGGCCAGAGCCTGTCTTACTTTTGGATCACTGAAAACCGCCTTGCGGGTATTGAAAACGAAACCCTGCATACCACTGGGGCGTTGATGCTCGATGGCTTCTCGAGCAATGCTGCCATCCTCGAAGCGTCGGCCCGTGTAGGCGGTTGCCCAGTTCTTTGCGGAGGTTTCCTGTCGGAAATCGAAGTTGCCCGCCTTGAAGGCTTCCAGCGCGACGGTGTCGTCATTGTAGTATTCGTACTGGATGCGGTCGAAGTTAAAGCGCCCTTTGCGCACCGGCAGGTCTTCGGCCCAGTAGTTTTCGACGCGCTGGTAAGCGACGGAGCGCCCGGCGTCATAGTCCGCTATGCGATAGGGGCCGCTGCCCACGGGCACGTCCAGCCCGTTGCGACCAAACTCACGGTCTTCCCAATGATGTTCTGGCAGGATGGGCATCTGACCGAGAATTAATGGAAGTTCACGATTGTCGGTGTCGCCGAAGTCAAAGCGCACGCGCCGGCTGTTCTCAACGGTGACGTTGCTGACGTCGGCGTAATAGTTGCGGTAAAAAGGGTGTCCTTCGGTGGTCAGAATGCGGTAGGAAAACGCGACATCTTCTGCGGTGATGGGGGTGCCATCCTGAAACCGCGCCTGCTCCCTTAAATTGAATATCACATAGCGACGATCGTCCGGGATTTCGACACTTTCGGCGATCAGACCGTATTCAGAGAAGGGTTCGTCCGCCGAGGACTCCATCAAGGTGTCGTACACATAGCTACTTACGCCGGCCGCGGCAACACCTCGAATCACGAACGGGTTGAAGCTGTCGAAGCCGTTAGAGACCACTGAGAGCTTCAGTGTGCCACCCTTGGGGGCATCCGGGTTAACGTAGTCGAAGTGGCTGAATTCCTGCGGGTATTTCAGCTCGCCATGCATAGCGATTCCGTGGACGGGACTGGGCCCGTCACTTTGCTGATCGTCTGCGTGGCTGAAAGGCGATGGCAATAAGGCCAGAGACGCGATCAGTCCGGACAGGGCCAGACGAGGTGCTTTCCGAGTTTTTGTCATGGTTCTCGCACGTTATGGGCTGTTTCTTATGTCAACGTAGAGTACCAGACTTTGGCCGGGTTGCAGATAACGGCTGGTATTAAGATCATTCCATGATGCGATGTCGCGCACATTCACCGCAAACCGGTTGGCGATGGTCGACAGCGAGTCGCCTTGACGAACCCGGTAACCCACCTTGCGCACCATGGCGTTATTGCGTTGATTGCTGGCGACCGTGGTGGGCTGTGCTGTTTTGGACCAGATCACCAGTTGCTTGCCGGGGATCAGCGGATCGCCGGGTGCCATACCATTCCAGGCCGCCACTTCGCGAACAGAGACCCGGTGCTCCCGGGCAATATCCCAGAAGGTATCGCCCCGGCGAACGGTATAGTCAACTTTATTGCCGTCGCGTTGTCTCTCTTGAGTTCGCTGCAGTCGTTTTGCCTGACTCAGTGCGTATGCGTCGGAGCCTTTTGTTGCTGAGGGAATCAAAAGCTGTTGGCCAATCCGGATCAGGTCCGTGTTGAGTTTATTGACTTGCTGAATCACCGAGGGTGTTGTCGAGAATTTACGGGCAATGGTGTTCAGACTATCGCCACTTTTAACCCGGTAATTCTGCCATGACACTCTTTGGTCCGTCGGGAACTCCGCCAGAGCGGTTCGGAAGTCATCCGCTTTTTCAATCGGCACCAGCAGGCGGTGAGGACCATCAGGATTGGTGGCCCAGCGATTGTACGAGGGGTTGAGCAGGTAGATTTCGTTGATCTCGATACCCGCAAGTTCAGCAGCCTGGGCGAGATCAAGCTGGGAGCCGGTGTCGACAATTTCAAAGAAAGGTTCGTTCTTCAGAGGCGGTAGCTCAACGCCGTACGCCTCGGGGTCATCAAAAATCTTGGCCAGCGCGATCAGCTTTGGTACGTAGTGCCGTGTTTCTGTGGGCAGGCTCAGTGACCAGTAGTCAGTTGGCTTGCCGGCATTGCGATTGCGGCGCATGGAGCTGGATACCGTGCCACCGCCGGCATTATAGGCAGCAAGTGCGAGGGTGTAATCACCGTCAAATCGGTTGGCGAGGCGATCAAGATAAGTCAGGGCAGCATCGGTCGCGGCTATTACATCCCGGCGGTCATCGTGCCACCAGCTTTGGGTCAGGCCAAAGTATTTGCCAGTTGACGGTATAAACTGCCACAAACCGGCAGCGCGGCCGTGAGAGTAGGCAAACGGGTCAAAGGCGCTCTCTACGATCGGCAGCAGTGCCAGTTCATTGGGCAATCCACGCTTCTCGGTTTCTTCAAGAATATGGTGAAGGTACCGTGAGCCTCGCTCTACCACTCGATCAATATACCGGGGATGGCGGGCATACCAATCCAGTTGGGCCTGCACCCGGGCATTGCTCACCGAGTGGTCCATCTGGAAGCCGGCCCTCAACCGGTCCCAGAGATCCTCCCCGGATTCGCTCAGGTCTTCGCCATCCCGAGGGCTGTCGAGTTTTTCCCGGGCCTCACGAGCCTGAAGTCGAAGCTCTGGCGCGATGGCATCATCAAGCGGTGCGTTTTCGGCCTGGTCTCCGTTGCCTGCAGCTACGGATTGTTTGAGGTCTTCATCGCCCCGGGCAACCACCACTTCATCAGAATCAAGAGGGCTGTTTTCTGAACTGGCGTCGTCCTCGCCAAACCATGCCGATGGCGAGTGCCAGTTTTCCAGAACCTGGCTGGTACTGCAGCCAGAGAGCAGGGTGCTGGCAACCAGAGCATATGAAAATCGTTTGGCCGACATAAAGGCAGTTTCCGGGTAAGGGGCCGGGTATGGATAAAATCCCGGCACATTTAATGGTTTACGGTCGATATCAGAATCGGATTCTATGGGAGCCCTTTTCCGGTGGTCAATACAGCTGATGTTACGTCTGTGACAAGAAATGTTAAGAAAGACATCAATTAGCCTTCAGAAATGATCTTTGCCGTGTCGGATTGCAGCAAAGATCGCGTTGTCTGAATCGCAAGGCAGACCAGCGTTTGACGCGTAGCGCGTGGCAGCCTCGATAACGGCCGGATCGTCCCACCTGAGAAACGGATTCAGCGCCTTTTCCGTTGCTATGGTTGACGGTACGGTGGCTTCACCGCGCTTTCGCCTGGCAATGCAGTCCTGTTCAAATCTGGCCAGTTCAGCGTCGTCGGGCAACCAGTTGCGGGCAAATTGCAAGTTGGCCAGAGTGTATTCATGTGCACAATATACCGCCGTCGCTTCCGGAAGATCGCGCAGCGAATGGAGTGACTGTTTCATTTGCTCCGGCTTGCCTTCGAACAGTCGGCCGCAGCCACACACAAACAAGGTGTCACCGCAGAATAATACCGGGCGATCATCAACCGGTGTGCTGGTATAAAAGGCGATATGATCCAGGGTGTGGCCCGGTACGGCCATGATCTGAAAGGTCAATCCCTGCCAGACTACTTCGCCACCAGGGTAAACAGGGTTTGTCAGGCCTTTGAACGGAGAGTCGGCAGGCCCCGTTACGCGAACCTCTGGAAATGCCTCCGTGAGCGCCGCGATACCGCCGGTGTGATCGGGGTGGTGGTGCGTGACCAGAATGGTATCCAGGCTGAGCTGGTGTCGGGCGAGATGGTCCATAACGGGTTGGGCCTGACCCGGGTCAACGATCAGTGCCTTGCCGGATGCCGGGTCTGACAGGCACCAGATGTAATTATCGGAAAACGCGGAAATGGCTCTGATATTGAACATGACAACCCCATGTGTTCAATGAATGTGGCTGTTATGATAGAGCAACGCCGTGTCTATCCCAAGGTTCGTCCGGAACCGGGAACAGACGGTGGTACAGGGCATGGCTAGCCGATGGAGAGTCAGAAGGTGATAGCGTCCGAGCCGGCCAATTATGCCGAGCGACACGAAAGTTTTGAGCGCTGGTTCCAAACCCCGTTAGGCCGCTCGCTGTTGGCCAGCCAGCGCCGGGTGCTCGATCACGCATTCGAGGGGCTTGCAGGTGCCCGCCAGCTGCAGGTTGGGCTCAGTCACCGGCTGCCACTGGCAAGTGGTGCCGATTTCGTCCATAAGATCATCACGTCACCCTCCTGGCATCCACACATGCCGGATGGCGTCGCGGTCTGTGACGCTGATGAATTACCCTTTCCTGGCGAATCCATGGATCTGGTCATTCTGCATCACGCGGCCGACTTTTCGCCGGACCCCCATCAGGTTCTCCGGGAATCGGCGAGAGTATTGCGTGGAGAGGGGCGCATTGCCTTGATTGGATTTAATCCGTTGAGTCTTTGGGGTATTCGCAGAATGGTCTCCCGGCATCGGCAAGGGCCCTGGGGCGGGCGTTTTCTGATGCGGTCCCGTATGGAGGACTGGCTACGGTTGCTTGGCTTCCAGCTGGAAAGCTCGTGCACACACTTCAGTACGCTGCCAGTTCAGAGAAAAGAAGGCTATACCACCAGAAACCATCGGTTACTCAGCCAGAACGGACATTTGCTCCCGGTTGGGGCTTATTACTGTATCCTTGCCCGCAAACGAATCTACGCTCCGATTCGTACACGGGCATCCTGGCGCAAGAGCAAGGTGATGTCCTTGCCCAGCGCGGTTGGTGCCTCCAGGGGGTGTACTAGCCGGTTGCCAGAACGAATAGACGAGCACTGATGACAGCAGGAGATTGGATGGCTGACAAAGTTGTGATTTACACCGATGGTGCCTGCAAAGGTAACCCGGGGCCTGGAGGTTGGGGCGTTGTGATGCGATACGGCGGTGCCTGCAAAAAACTGCATGGTGGTGAGCGGCAAACCACCAACAACCGGATGGAGCTGATGGCGGCCATTCAGGGTTTGAGGGCCCTCACGAGAGTTTGCGAAGTAGAGCTCTTCACCGATTCCCAGTATGTTCGCAAAGGCATCACGGAATGGCTTGCGGGCTGGAAGAAAAACGGCTGGAAAAATTCTGCCAAGAAGCCGGTCAAGAATGCGGATTTATGGCAAGAGCTGGACACCGAAACCGCGCGCCACAAGGTGAGCTGGCATTGGGTCAAGGGCCACTCCGGCAATCCGGATAACGATCTTGCCGATGAGCTGGCAAACCTGGGCGTTACGGAACTCCAAGGCGTCTGAGTGTAATTTGGGTATTTTAGTCACAGCTGTTATGGCGAGCAGGGTGTAATGAGACAAATAGTACTGGATACCGAAACCACGGGTATTGACCCGAAAGAGGGTCATCGGATTATCGAAATCGGCTGCGTTGAAGTGATCGAGAGAGAACTGACGGGGCGCAATTACCACGTTTATATCAACCCCGAGCGTGAGGTGGAAGCCGAGGCGATTACGATCCACGGGATCACCAATGAGTTCTTGAAGGACAAGCCGCGATTTTCACAGGTTGCTGAAGAGTTCTTTGAGTTCATCAAAGGGGCTGAACTTGTCATTCACAACGCCGCCTTTGACGTCGGCTTTATGGACTCAGAATTCGCTCGCCTGAAGCCGGCTCGCAAAACGGCAGAACACTGCGGCATCGTTGATACGCTTGCCATAGCCCGGGCCAAGCACCCTGGACAGAAAAACAATCTGGATGCGCTGTGTAAGCGCTATGGCGTTGATAACAGTAACCGTGATCTGCACGGCGCACTGCTGGACGCCGAAATTCTGGCTGACGTTTATCTGTTGATGACCGGCGGGCAGACAGCGCTGTCGCTGGACGCGAACTCCGGTGACGACGGTCGCGCTGGCGGAATCCGGAGACTTGCCCAAGACCGACCGCCGCTCACAGTAGTCCGTGCGAGTGAGGCAGAAGCTGCAGCCCACGAAGAATTCCTCGGGATCATCGAGAAACAGGCCGGTGCCACTTTATGGGGCAAATTGTCGTAACCGGAATGAGAACCAGGTCAGGGTGTACCATTTGTTACAGTCCGGCTTTCTTGAGGTACTTGAGTTTTATGTTATAAGTAATGATAAGTTCACCAGTTTTACGCGAACTGAAAACAGGCCGGCAAGGGTGCATGGCCCTTGATAAGAGTGCTGGCTGATAAATTCCCGGTCACCGTTTATGAACAGGATGCGGTAGTCTCCGCAAAGTAACAGGAAGCGTTTATGGTTCAATCGTCTCTTGCGACGAAATCGCAGTCGTTTGATCTGGTCAAAAGTGAAATCGAACAGACCATCAAACAGGCAGAATCCAGCCTTGAACGCTTTCAGGAAAACCGAGAGAGTGGGGAAGACCTGCAAAACTGTGTCGATTACATCAACCAGTTGCGGGGCATCTTCATACTGGTTGAGCTGCGCGGTGGTACCCTGCTGTGCCAGGAAGCGGTCAGCCTTGCCAACGACGTTCCGGTCGGTGCCAACGACGACAAAAATATTCTTCTGACGACATTGAACAGTGCCCTGTTTATCCTGCGGCGTTACGTCGAGTATTATCACCAGCAAAGAGCCGATCACCCGGAATTGCTGTTGCCGGTGATTAACGATCTTCGAGAAGCGCGTCGGGAAAAACCCTACCCGGAATCCTGTTTTTTTGAAGTGGATGTTAAGGAGCGCCCGGACTTTTGCTGTGATGTGCCTATACGGCCTCTTGAAGGCACCGATACCGAATACGAAATTCTGGCCAAGCGCATGCGCCTGACCTTTCAGGTTGCGCTGCTTGGTGTGCTGCGTGAGCGTAATGACGTGGTTAGCAAGAAACTGGTCGCCAGAGCCTCCAGAGGTCTTGCCCGGCTATGTCAGGGTGCTCCGATGGGGCAGATGTGGTGTTTGCTTGCCATCGCCGCAGACGCCATGCTCGATCGCAACATGCGTTTCAACAAAGCCCGCAAGCGGCTCCTGATGCGTGTTGAAAAGTACGCCCGCGAACTGGTTTACGTTGGCAAGGTGGCAACCACCAAAGACGCACCGGATTCGCTCATCAAAGACCTGGTTCATCTGCTTTACCTGAGCGGCTCCGGCAACCCGGAAGTGACCAAGGTTCTGACTGCGTACCGTCTGGCTCCCTCGGAATTCCCGGACGCCATCCTCGAAGCCCATTCCCGTCGCTTGTACGGTCCCGGCTCTGATGTGCTCAAGTCCTTGTCAGAAGCGCTTCAGGAAGAGCTGAACCAGCTCAAGGACAAGCTCGATATTATCGAGCGTGGCATCGAGCCGGATCTGGCTGAACTGGCCTCCATTGCAGACACGCTTGAACGTCTGGCAAACACCCTGCTGATGCTGGACCTGAATCGCCTGGCCGGCGTCGCCCGGGAAGAAGCCGCAAAACTTCGTCAATGGGAAGAAGAAAAGCGCCTGCCCGCAGAGGAAGAGTTGTATCGTCTGGCCGATTCGGTGTTGGGTGTTGAAGATGCCGTTATGCAGATCGTGACCCGGGGGATTACTTCGGAGACCGACGCGCTGGCAGGAACCGAGCACCATCGAAACGAGTCGATCTATTTGCAGGAGGCGATATGGGTAGTTGCCGATGAGGCGAGAAGTGCTTTAACACTCGCCAAAAGAGCTATAACTGCCTTTATTGAATCGGACTTCGACAAGCTGCACCTGGCGAACCTGCCGGGCACTTTGAGAAGTATCTGGGGTGGTTTGCAGATGGTTGACGACCACCAGGCCGCAAATGTAATCGCTCGTGTGGCCACCTCGATACAAGAGCGCTTGCTGGACGCCAAGGAGTCGCCTGCAAGCCAAGTTCTCGAGGCATTGGCTGATGCGCTGACGTCGCTTGAATACTACATCGAAAGCATTGGTCGGCGGGAAGAGCGAAACAGTGATTTGCTGAATCTGGCAGAATCCTCCCTGGACGACGTGGGGTTGTAACACTCCTTAGTGATTGCTCATAAAAAACCTGCGCATCGACGCAGGTTTTTTTATGACTCGAACAGTCAGGGCTTAGCCCATCTTGAACAATTCACCCAGCTTGGTCGCCAGCATCATGTCGCCTTCAGCGCGCAGCTGACCAGCCATGAATGCTTGCATGCCGTCTGTTTCGCCAGACACGATACCCTGCAGAGTTTCAGAGTTCATGATCAGGGTAACAGAAGGGTCATCGTGGGCGCCTTCGTGCAGCTTGCAAGTGCCGTCGTTGATCACGAGGTGATAAGTTTTGTCGTCTTCGATGTCGAACTGAAATACCAGATCCAGGCCTTGGGCCGCGTCTGCGTTAAAGTTCTGTTCCAGCTTTTCAAATACCTGAGCTACAGACATTGTTATACCCTTCTTGATGGATGTCTTGTCATGGTGACGGCGTTGAAACCCTGGCTAAAAAGTCTGTGGGACCGCCTGGGTAGCGCCAACCTCGCCATCCGACTTTATGGTCAGAACCTTGCCCTGTCAAGCTTGATCGAACGCTTGTTTTAATTTCTTTAAGGCTTATCACATGCGCTGCGAGGGGTTACACTCGATGCTTTGCAAAGACGCCTGGAGACTGCATTTTGGAATTCCTTATCGAATACGGACTTTTTCTCGCCAAAGTAGTGACCTTCGCCGTGGCTGCCATCATTCTGGTCTCGGTCATTTTCTCGGCCACCCAGCGCGATCGGGAGGATCACGAAGGTGACGGCGAGCTGAAAATTCGGAAGCTGAACGATCATTACCGAAAACTGAAAGAGTCCATTCAGGCCAAGTTGATGTCTGACGCCGAGCACAAGGCCTGGCAAAAGCAGAAGAAGAAAGAAGCGAAAGCAGAGAAGAAATCCGCTAAAAGCGAAAAGGCGGGCGAGGGCGACAAAGAGGCCAAAGCCCGCATCTACGTCATCGATTTTGACGGCGATATCAAGGCCAGTGACACCGACAGCCTGCGCCGGGCTGTCTCCGCTGTACTCAGCGTGGCCCAGCCAGACAAAGACGAAGTGGTGGTTCGGCTTGAGAGTGGCGGAGGCCTGGTTCATGCCTATGGCCTGGCGTCTGCTCAACTCGACCGGATTCGTAGCAAAGGTGTGCCATTGACCGCCTGTGTCGACAAAGTGGCTGCCAGCGGCGGCTATATGATGGCCTGCGTCGCCGACAAGATCATTGCCTCGCCGTTTGCGGTCCTGGGCTCGATCGGTGTGGTCGCCCAGCTGCCCAACTTTCATCGGCTGCTGCAAAAGAACAGCGTAGATTTTGAAGTGCTCACCGCCGGCGAACACAAACGCACATTGACGGTATTTGGCGAAAACACCGAAAAAGGCCGCCAGAAATTCCTCGAAGACCTGGAAGATACCCATGGTCTCTTTAAAGAATACGTCAGCGAACGCCGCCCTGGCCTGGATATTGAGGCTGTTGCAAACGGCGATATCTGGTTCGGTAAAAGGGCGCTTGAGGTAAACCTGATCGACGAAATCAAAACCTCAGACGAATATCTCATTGAAGCCTGCGATCGTGGCGACGTAGTCTCAGTATCGTTCCAGCGCAAGCGCACCTTGCCTGAAAAACTCGGCCTGGCCACCAGCGCAGCGCTTGAACATAGTGTGTGGAAAGTGCTCAGCGCGTTCCGCAACCAGAAGATCCAGTAAGCCGAGTTTCCGACCTGACTCGAATCCAATAATAAGGAGTGCAACATGACCAACAATACCACCTACATGGCATGGCAAGTTGAAGAGCAAAACGGTGAATACGAAGGTTGCGAAACGCTGCTGGGCACTCAGGATTTACCGGAAGGCGAAGTGTTGGTGTGGGTGAGTCATTCCTCGCTCAACTATAAAGACGCGTTATCGGCATCCGGCAACAAAGGCGTCACCCGAGCCTTTCCGCACACACCCGGCATTGATGCCGCCGGTGTGGTAAGTGAATCGGCCACCGGCCAGCCAGCCGTTGGCAGCAAAGTCATCGTGACCGGTTACGACCTCGGCATGAACACCCCGGGTGGTTTTGGCGAATACATCCGCGTGCCTGCCGCGTGGTGCGTACCGATGCCCGTCGGCTGGGACAGCCGCACCGCCATGATCTACGGCACCGCCGGCCTCACCGCTGGCCTGTGCGTGCAGAAACTGCTAACCATGGGTGCCAAGCCAGAGCAGGGCAAAGTCGCCATCACCGGCGCCAGCGGCGCTGTCGGCAGCGTCGCCGTTGAAATCCTGGCAAACCTGGGCTTCGACGTCGTCGCCATCAGCGGCAAAGCCGACCACTCTGATTCCCTGAAAGCCCTCGGTGCCAAAGAAGTCCTCGGCCGCGACGCGCTGGCCGAAGACAAAAAGCCCATGCTTAAACCGGTCTTTGCCAACGCTATCGACACTGTCGGCGGCACCCCGCTGGCAGAGCTCTTAAAACAGATCAAGCCGGGCGGCTCCGTCTCGATCTGCGGCCTGGTCGCCGGCGTTCCCCTCAACACCACCGTACTGCCATTCATCCTGCGAGGTATCAACTTGCTGGGCGTCGACTCTGTAGAAATCCCGCTGGCGGATAAACAGACGGTCTGGGAAAAACTCGCAACCGAATGGAAGTGCCCAAAAACAGAAGCGACCGCCAAGGATATCGGTCGCGGTGAACTGGGCGATGCCCTGAAAGCGTTTTTGAAAGGGGAGTCATCGGGAAAAATCGTGCTGGATCACGTTAAATCATGAATGCTGAGGCTATTCGGGAATCCAGCTCGAAAGCCTGAATAGAAGGGTGAGGGCAAGCTTTCCAAAACCTTGCGAAGCCATGGATGGCGAAGCAGAGCGTACAGGGACGTATCTACAGCGTGTTTTGGAAAGCTTGCCCTCACACTTCGTACACCAGAAGCTGAACCTGTGATGCACGAAGCAGGGGCCAGTATCAAGAAGCCCGACGACGAAACAAAGGCTGATCCGTATCTGTAGCCGCCTGGTAAGCCTGACTGAAGAAGTTCAGACACCGAGCCGCCTTGGTAATATCCTTATCCGCCCGAAGCACATAAGAATCAAACCCGCAGCGCTTCATAAACTGCAACTGATCCAGCAGCACATCGCCAACCGCCCGCAGCTCACCGCTATAACCAAACCGCTCCCGAAGCAGCCGGGCGATACTGTAACCCCGACCATCCACAAAACGCGGAAAGTTCACCGCGATCAACGGTAACTCATTGACCTTGCCAGCCAATAACTCAGGCTCATCGTGGCTATCAAACCAAACCCCGATGTCATCCCGCCCGGCAAAATGCTCATGGCCTGCCAGCCACAAATCCGCCGGAATCAGCGCAGACTGACCTGCCGGAATGTCCAGAGAATCTCCATCAGCCGGGCGCGCAACCAGCACCCAGTTGTCGTTACGAATCGTGCCGTCTGCGGCAATAACATCAGGCATAAACCCGCTCCTTGAATGGCTCAAGACCAACCCGACGATAGGTGTCCAGGAAAGTCTCTTCCTCTGTGCGCTTCTCAACATAAACGTCAATCAGCTTGGCAATGACTTGCGGCATCTGATCCCGGGCAAAAGACGGCCCAAGAATTTTGCCGATGGTGGCATTGTGATGGGAGTCTCCGCCCAGACTGACTTGGTAGAACTCCTCGCCCTTCTTGTCGACACCGAGCACCCCGATGTTGCCGACGTGGTGGTGGCCGCAGGCATTCATGCATCCGGAGATGTTCAGATCGATCGGACCAAGATCGTACAGATAATCGAGATCGTCGAACCGACGCTGAATGGCCTCCGCAACCGGGATTGATTTGGCGTTGGCTAACGCGCAAAAGTCCCCACCGGGGCAGCAGATTACATCAGTGAGAGTGTTCAGGTTGGCGGTGGCGAAACCGAGCGGAATCATCCGTTGCCAGAGTTCAAACAATTGATCCTGCCGCACATCCGCCAACACCACATTTTGCTCGTGGGTTGCACGGACTTCACCAAAGCTGAACTGGTCCGCGAGCTCAGCGATCTGCTCCAGCTGATAGTCAGTGACGTCGCCCGGTGGCGTGCCGGTTTTCTTCAGCGTAAGCGTGACGCAGGCATAGCCAGGCTTCTTGTGTTCGCCGACGTTGTAGGTCAGCCACTTGTCGAACTCTCGATTTTCAAATCGCTGTTTGCTCAGCTCGTCGGTAGCGTTCTCGAGTGTCTGGTAAGCCGGCTCAGTAAAGTAGCCCTGGAACTTGCCGATCGCTTCCGGTGTCAGTCGCGTTGGCGACGTGCGGATATGTTCCCACTCGGCCTCGACTTTTTCGGCGAAGCCTTCGGGAGTCAGAGCCTTGACCAGAATCTTGATGCGGGCTTTGAACTTGTTGTCCCGGCGCCCATAGCGGTTATAGACCCGCAGAACGGCTTCCAGGTAAGTGAGTAGGTCCAGTTCCGGAAGGAATTCACGAATCACTGGTGCAACCATCGGTGTGCGGCCGAGACCGCCACCGACGTGAACCCGAAAGCCCAGCTCGCCCTGATCATTGCGGACCAGTTGCAGGCCAATGTCATGTACCTGAATGGCCGCCCGGTCGGTCTGTTCAGACGCGTTTACTGCCACCTTGAATTTACGGGGCAGAAAGGCAAATTCCGGGTGAAACGTTGACCACTGGCGAATGATTTCACAGTAGGGGCGAGGGTCGGCAATTTCGTCAGCCTGAACACCGGAGAACTGATCTGTGGTGGTATTACGGATACAGTTGCCGCTGGTCTGGTTCGCGTGCATTTCGACTTCAGCCAACTCGGCCAGTATATCCGGCACATCTTCCAGATTGGGCCAGTTCAGCTGGATGTTGGTGCGGGTCGTGAAATGAGCATAACCCTTGTCATAGTCGCGAGTAATGCGCGCAAGACGACGAAGCTGGTCAGAACGCAACATCCCATAAGGTACGCAGATTCTCAGCATGGGGGCCAAGCGTTGAACATAGAGCCCGTTTTGCAGCCGTAAGGGAAGAAACTCTTCTTCGGCCAGCTCGCCCGCCAAGGCGCGCTCGGTTTGATCACGAAACTGGGCAACACGTTCTGCGGCAATCTGCCGGTCGTGCTCATCATAAACGTACATAGGGTAACGTCCTGCCTGCTAACTTCAGAAATGCCTGTTGATGGATGGCGCCCTGATAGAGGAGCCTTATTCCTGCGGGGCAGGATAACACCGGGTTTTTATTCTTAAAATGATTATTTCCAAATATCATTATCGATTCAGGTGATAAGGAAAAGGTGCGAAGAGTGGGCTCGGGATTGGATGTACCGCAAATTCCTGCTTTAATAAAAGCGGAAGTTTTGACAACAAAAATAGATTAAAGCGAGGGTATGCTATGAAAAAGACTGCCAAATCAGACAGCAGTGCAGACGCGGTTGCCTCTGTGTTGCTGGTATTGCTAGCTGTTGCCTTTGCCGTAGTGTGGGTGGCCGGCCAGTAAACTACTGACTGGCCAGTACCAGCTGGACCACCAGGATCAGACCTCCGACGAAAGCGACGCCAAACAGTAGCCCTGCAACAATGTAGGGCACCGCGCTGTGGCTTGAAAAATCTTCCTGCCGGCGTTTCTCGGATTGAACCCCAAGGGCGCCGGCGAAGACCGTTTGCAGAATTTTCAGAAAGCCTGGTTTCCCAGGCTTCTTTGGTTGCTCACTGTTCTTGTGTTCTGCAACATCACTCATTCACATCGCCTTTTCTATTCCGCAGGATCGTAAGCGAGGCTTGGCATCAGCCAACGTTCCGCTTCTGCTTTGGATATGCCTTTACGCTCAGCATAGTCCTCAACCTGATCAACGCCAATCATGCCGACCGCGAAATACTTGGATTCCGGGTGAGAAAAATACCAGCCCGACACCGCCGCGGTGGGGAACATGGCGAAGCTTTCCGTCAGTTCCAGGCCGATGTTGCCGGTGGCGTCAAGCAGCTTGAACAGGGTTGCCTTTTCCGTATGATCAGGGCAGGCGGGGTAGCCGGGTGCAGGGCGGATACCCCTATAGCGTTCTTTGATCAGGTCTTCGTTGGCCATCTTTTCGTCAGACGCGTAACCCCAGAATTCCTTCCGAACCCGCTCATGCATGCGCTCGGCAAAGGCTTCTGCCAAACGGTCTGCCAGGGCTTTGACCATGATGGCGTTGTAGTCGTCGTGCTTGTCTTTGAATTCCAGTGAGAATTCCTCGGCGCCAATACCGGTGGTTACGGCGAACCCGCCCACGTAATCGATCTTGTCTGAATCCTCAGAAGCGACAAAATCAGAAAGCGCCATCATTGGCTTGCCGGGTGCCTTTTCGTCCTGCTGGCGCAGACTGTGCAGTGTGGTGAGCTCTTCGGTGCGGGTATCATCGGTGTACACCACAATGTCGTCACCCCGGCGGTTGGCCGGCCAGAACCCAATCACACCGCGAGCAGTAATGCGCTTTTCTTCAATCATTTGCTTGAGGATTTTCTGGCCATCCTCAAACAGGTTGCGGGCTGCTTCGCCCCGCTTGGGATCGTCAAAGATGGCGGGATACTTGCCGGAAATATCCCAGGATATAAAGAACGGCGTCCAATCAATGTAATCGACCAGTTCGTTCAGGTCATACTCTTCAAACACCCGAATCCCAGTAAATTGCGGGCGGGGTGGGTTGTATCCTTCAAAATTGATCTCCGGTGCGCGGCCTCGGGCTTCTTTCAGCGACACCAGTTTGGTGCGCACACCGCGGTTCTTGCGGCGCTCGCGAATCTCCTCGTATTCCGTGCGGGCTGCCTCGACGAGCGCCGGTTTGGCGGTTTTGCTGAGCAACTGAGACGCGACGTTCACGCACCGGGACGCATCCGATACATACAGTGCCATGTCGTTCTTGTAGTGGGGCTCGATCTTCACCGCCGTGTGGGCTTTGGATGTGGTGGCACCGCCAATCATCAACGGAATATTGAAGTCCAGTCGCTGCATTTCTCGGGCGACGTGCACCATTTCGTCCAGGGACGGCGTAATCAGACCGCTCAAACCGATGATGTCGACGTTTTCTTTCCTGGCGGTTTCCAGGATCTTGTCGCAGGGCACCATTACGCCCAGGTCGATCACTTCGTAGTTGTTGCACTGCAACACCACGCCCACGATGTTTTTGCCAATGTCGTGCACATCGCCTTTCACCGTCGCCATCAGGATCTTGCCCTTGGCTTGTTGCTCGCCGGACTTTTCGGCCTCGATGTAGGGGATCAGGTAAGCGACGGCCTGCTTCATTACCCGGGCACTCTTGACCACCTGGGGCAGGAACATTTTGCCGTCGCCGAACAGGTCACCGACCACGTTCATGCCGTCCATCAATGGCCCTTCGATAACCTCGATCGGCCGGCTGGCGTTCTGGCGGCAGGCTTCGGTGTCTTCGATGATGTAGTTGGTGATGCCTTTGACCAAAGCGTGTTGCAAGCGCTTTTCAACAGGCCACTCGCGCCAGGCCAGATCTTCTTCCTGAGTCTTGCCGCCTTTACCTTTGAACTTCTCTGCGGCTTCGAGCAGACGGTCGGTGCCATCGTCGCGACGATTCAGAACAACATCCTCGACCAGCTCTTTCAGGTCTGGCTCGATTTCATCGTAAATCACCAGCTGGCCCGGATTCACGATGCCCATGTTCATGCCCGCCTTGATGGCGTGGTACAGGAACACCGAGTGAATGGCTTCGCGCACGGCGTCGTTACCCCGGAAGGAGAACGACACGTTGCTGACGCCCCCGGAAATGGACGCGTGGGGGAGGTTTTCCTTGATCCAGCGGGTGGCGTTAATGAAGTCCACGGCGTAGTTGTTGTGCTCTTCAATACCCGTTGCGATCGCAAAAATGTTGGGATCGAAAATGATGTCGCCCGGATTGAAACCGATGCTTACGAGCACATCGTAAGAGCGTTTGCAGATTTCGGTTTTGCGCGCGTAGGTGTCGGCCTGACCGTCTTCATCAAAAGCCATAACCACCACGGCGGCACCGTAGCGCATGCAGGATTTCGCGCGCTTGATGAACTCTTCTTCGCCTTCTTTCAGGCTGATCGAGTTCACTACGGCCTTGCCCTGAATACAGCGCAAGCCGGCTTCGATGACGTCCCACTTGGAGGAGTCAATCATGATCGGAACGCGGGATATGTCCGGTTCAGAGCCAACCAGATTGAGGAAGGTCACCATAACGTCCTTCGAATCCAGCATGCCCTCATCCATGTTGATGTCGATGATCTGGGCGCCATTCTCGACCTGATCCCGGGCAACACTCAGGGCTTCTTCATACTGCTCTTCTTTGATCAGCCGCAGGAAGCGCTTGGAACCAGTAACGTTGGTGCGTTCGCCGACGTTGATGAACAGCATGTTTTCATCGCCGGTGAACGGTTCGAGGCCGGACAGACGCAATGCTTCAGGGCGCTTAGGTATCTTGCGTGGCGGGTACTTAGCGACGGCCGTGGCAATCGCTTCAATGTGATCCGGACGAGAACCGCAGCAACCGCCGATGATGTTGAGAAAGCCATCTTTGGCAAAACCTTCGATGATCTCGGCCATTTCTTCCGGCGTCTGGTCGTATTCCCCGAATTCGTTGGGCAAACCGGCGTTCGGGTGGGCGGAGACGTAAGTCTCGGCCTTGTTCGACAGCTCCTCCACGTAGGGTCTCAGAGCATCCGCACCCAGGGCGCAGTTCAAGCCCACGGAAATGGGCCTGGCGTGGGCTATGGAGTTGTAGAAGGCCTCTGTAGTTTGTCCGGACAGGGTGCGGCCAGAGGCGTCGGTAATGGTACCGGAAATCATGATCGGCAACTCGATGCCACTGTCTTCAAAGAACTGCTGGGTGGCGTAAATCGCGGCTTTGGCATTCAGCGTATCGAAAATGGTCTCAATAAGGATGAGGTCTGATCCGCCCTCTACCAGGCCAGAGACCGCCTCGTAGTAGTTGTCCACCAGGGTCTGGAAGTCGACGTTTCGATAGCCGGGGTTATTCACATCCGGAGAAATCGACGCGGTTCGTGAGGTCGGGCCGACGGCGCCGGCAACAAAGCGCGGCTTGTCAGGATTCTTGGCGGTGAACTCATCTGCAATTTCCCGGGCCAGCCGCGCGGCCTCAACGTTCAACTCTCTGGCCAGTTCTTCGAGGCCGTAATCGGCCTGAGACACTCGCGTTGAGTTGAAAGTGTTGGTTTCAATGATATCTGCACCTGCGTCCAGATAATCCGCGTGAATGTTGCGGAGCAGGGCGGGCTGAGTCAGGTTGAGCAGGTCGTTATTGCCTTGCACTTCCCGGTCATAGTCTTTGAACCGATCGCCACGAAACGCGGCTTCGTCCAGTTGCTGGTTCTGGATCATGGTGCCCATGCCACCATCGAGAATGATGATGCGTTCCTTGAGGGCCTTATGAAGCTGTTCCAGACGGGTAGTGCGATCGGTCATAGGGAATTCTTCCGGATGTCATTAAAAACGTCGTGTTTATTCTGGCGGCGCAGGATCATAGCAAAATTGTACGAACACGTCTTAATACGGATGATCAATATCAAGTGTTGATTATTGAGCGTTTGAACCTGTCATACGTGAAATTCGGTATCCGATTAATGCCCGACTATTTTACTTGGTCTTTCAAGTTCTCGCTAACTCTCCTAAAATAGGTTGCACATTCGATAACAGGTAGGAAGCATGGCCTTGGTAACTGTCACTGATTCCGCAAGGGACTATCTTGCTCAATTGATTGAAAAGCAGGATGTTGAAGGCATGGGCGTTCGGATATTTGTCACCCAGCCTGGCACGCGTAACGCAGAAACCTGTCTGGCATATTGTCCGCCAAACGAAGTGGTCCCGACCGACGAACAGGTGGATCTCGAGAAGTTCACGCTGTTTCTGGACCACAACTCGGTAGCATTCCTTGAAGACGCTTACGTGGACTACTCCAAAGACCAGATGGGTGGCCAGCTCACCATCAAGGCACCTAACGCAAAAGTGCCTCAGGTGTCTGATGATGCGCCCCTGCCAGACCGTGTCAAATATGTGCTGGCGTCTGAAATCAATCCCAATCTGGCGTCACACGGTGGCGACGTGTCGCTGGTTGAAATCGTTGAAGAATCGATTGCCGTGCTCCGGTTTGGCGGCGGTTGCCAAGGGTGTTCGGCGGTGAGTCTGACCCTCAAACAGGGTGTCGAGAAAACACTAATGGAGCGCGTGCCAGAGATTACGGCCGTTCGGGACGTAACCGACCACTCCAATACCGAAAACGCCTACTACCAATAGTTGTCTGATCGTTTGCAAGGCCGTTGCTGCCACCCTGTGGTTGGGCAACGGCTGCCGCAAATGCCTCGCCTGGGTGGCTACACGGCCAATGTCCCAAAAACCGGAATCCCCCATTATTCTCAGTACTATACTTGCCACTGCCCGGCCTTTTGCCGTGCCACAACAACAGTGACATCAGCGGTGCTGGCGTCGCCTGAATTGCATTCGGGGTAACTTTTGCTGGATTTTACTCTCCTGTCTGTGCCAGTGATGGCCGCCGTCGTTGGTTGGTCTACCAATTGGCTGGCAATACAGATGTCATTTCATCCGGTGCGGTTTATCGGCATTGGGGTTATCGGTTGGCAGGGCGTAATACCTCGTAAAGCCGAGAAAATGGCTCATATCTGTATTGATCGAACGTTACAGAAGTTCGGCGATCTCAACACGGTGTACCAGAAGCTTGAGCCCCAGCGTATTGTGCAGCAGGTGGTGGCCCAGGTCTCGCCGCGCATGGACGAATACATTGATGAAGTGATGTATGAGGTGCAGCCGGTACTTTGGGATAATCTGCCTCTGTTCGTGCGAGCTCGTATCTATCAATGGGCGCGGGAGCAACTCCCGTCGCGCATCGAAGAGCTGGTGGAGGACTTCGGCGATGATCTTGATGAGTTGGTCGACCTCAAAGCGTTGCTGAGCCGTGAGTTGCGCAATCATCCGGACCTGATGAACCGGATCTTTCGTGAGGCAGGCTCGGTAGAGCTGCAATCTGTGATCAACCGTGGCGCCATTATCGGTGGTCTGCTGGGTGCGGTGTTAGCGCCGCTATGGCTGATCTACCCGCAGCCCTGGGTGTTACCGGTGGGCGGCTTTGCCATCGGCTTTATTACCAACTGGATTGCTATTAATCTGATCTTTGCACCTTTGCGGCCACGCCGAATTCTGTTCTGGCGGGTTCAGGGTCTGTTTTTACGCCGTCAGGAGCAGATCAGCGATACCTGGGCGCGGCTGGTGGCCGATGAGCTGATCACCGTAGAGAAGGTGGCTGATGCGATGATCAACGGCCAGCAAGGCGCCAGAACTCGGGCAATCATCCAGAAGCATCTGCGACCGATGCTGGATAATTCCATGGTCATGAAACTGGCCGCCCAGGTCACGGTGGGGATGACGGGGTACACGGATCTGAAGAGGGTGATGAATCAGAAAGCCGTATTGGCTACCCGGGATGTATTCAGTGATCCCGAGTTCAATCGGGAGCGGGCGCCGGTGGTTGCCAGTGTGCTGGCTGGTCAGATGAAATCCCTCCGCCCAGAGGAATTTCAGGACATACTCCGGCCAGCATTTCGGGAAGAGGAGCTCCAGCTGATGTTTGTTGGAGGGCTGTTCGGTGCCGTCGCGGGACTGATTCAGTTTGTGACGATGGCACAACTAACGCTGCCCATTGCGGGTGGCTAGAGTAGGGAGATAGCGCATGCCAACGTGGTCCATGATACTGCTTCAGGTTTTACTGACGGTCATCGCGGTTACGGCCGTCCTTTTTGCGTTCTGGTATCTGATCGTTCGTCCCTGGCTTTCCGCTAAGGTGCAAGAGTTGATCGAGGCAGCTGATCAGGTAGAGCCGAAGGTTGCGCAGGGCGTTCAGAGGGGCGTGGCAGATGCCGTTAGGGACCTGCCCCAGAACGCATGGGACGGCGCGACGAAAGAGTCCACCAAGCAGTTTATGAAGTTCGGATCGAATCTGTTCGAGAATGGCCTGAGCAGTTTTTTGGGTACGGCGGCTGAGCTTCAGAAGTCCAGAGCAGAGGCGCAGGACAGATCAGAGCGGGACGACCGATTCTGATCAGAGGCAGTTGGTGGGCCGAGGTAATCCGGCAATCCGGCACGCGGTCTTGGCGGGTGTGCCGGGGAACAGTTGCATCAGGTAAATACTGTTGCCTTTATCGTCACCCAGAGCCTCTCTCACCGCCTTAACAAACAGTCGGTTGGACGGCGGGGACATCTCATGTTCTGCATAAAAACCCCTCAGAAACCATATGATTTCCCAGTGATTTTCTGATAGTAAGATATCACTCTCGCGGGCAATGTCCTGAGCAATGTCCGGGCTCCAGCTGCTCACATTTTCCAGAAAACCTTCGTTATTGCGTACAGGCGAATTCGTCATGGTTTTACCAGCTGATGATGCGTGGGTGCTGCTCGGTCAGTTGAACAAGTTGTTGATGGCTGATTTGCTGGCCGGGCTCAGCAGTGCCAGAGAGTCCTCTGGCCTCAAGGTCCGGCTCAAGGGCGAGGGTTTGCCGGGGTAGGACGGTATCCGTGTCAGGAAGAGCCAGAACGGCATTCTCGATCAGTATCAGGGTGTCCTGATTCGACATGGCAGCCAGGCACGCTACAAATCTTGGATGACCGGGCGCTTTGTTCAGAATATGCAGCGTGCCGGTGTCGGGAATTTGATTCATGTTTACGTTCATCCTATCCAGCGAAAACGACATGATCATACTGCGTCATCAGGTTTTTGACCGACGCCACCAGGTCAATGCCAGCCAATCGGCTGCTGGTATCTGGCATAAAACGCTCACAGGCCTCTTGCTCGGCAAAAATCTTCTCAACGCCAAACAGCGGTGCTGCCGAAAGATTCTTCTCAACCGTCTTCTGGCCGACACCTTTGGCGCTCTGGGCTGTACGTAGCCAATTAACCCCGACACCGGTGAACAGCAAGGCTGCCGGTTGATCAAAAGCGGCCAGTGAAAACACCATATCCAGTGCCTCACGCCCAGCCCAGGAGCCATAGGGTGCCTGGTCAATCACAATCAGTGTGGTCATCTCAGGCGCTTCCATGAAAGTACATGACTCGATCCGACTTCAGGGTGCCGTCCACCCATTCACCCAGGCCAGCAATCTCAAACGGGTTCCGAAGGTTATGGGCGGGCAGTTGATACCGATTCTGTTCGCGCTCGTCCACCAGCCCACGCCGTAGCGCAGAAGCAACGCAGGCGACAGCGGGTATCTGGTTGTCAGAGAGAAAGTCCGACCACTGTTGCGGCCAGTGGGGCTCGTCTGAGGGCGGGGCGCAGAGCGACGAGGCCAGGTGTACGCCCTCGCCATAAAGAAACACACGATCAAGACGGTGGCCGCCTGCTATCGCCGCGCGGGCAAAGGCCAGGGCCGTTTGCGGTGCCTGGGATGCCCAAGGGGCGCCGGTAATGACCAGAGTGTAGGACAGCGTTGTTGACATGATCTCAGGGCCAGAAGCGCAAGTTAAGTGAATTGCAGAGTGTACCTAAAGCAGAAACCCCGACCAAGGCCGGGGTTTCTGTTAACCAAACAATCCGTCTGATCAGTCGTTGCCGGAAAAAGCACCGAGCAAGTGCATCAGGCTGACAAACAGGTTGTAGATGCTCAGGTACAGCCCGGTGGTTGCCATGATGTAGTTGGTCTCACCGCCGTTCACGATACGGCTGGTATCGTACAGGATAAAGCCGGACATCAGGAACACGACGGCCGCGCTGAGGGCCAGGCTGAACGCAGTGACTTCAACGCCGAACAGGCTGGCAACCAGAGCGCCAACCATGCCCACGATGACCACCATCATGCCAGCGACCAACATGCCGCGCATAAAGCTGAAGTCTTTCTTGGTGGTCAGCACATAGCCAGACAGGCCAAGGAATACCACCGCTGTTCCGCCCAGTGCCTGGGTCACTATCTGGCCCCCGTTAGAAAACTGCAGGTAGTGCATCATGATCGGGCCGAGCGACAAACCCAGCAGGCCGGTGAAGGCGAAAACCACGGCGATGCCAGCGCTGCTGTTAGCCGTGCGTGGCAGTACAAACCAGACCAGAGCCAGAGCACCCAGGCTGCACACGAGGCTTGCGCCACGGCTGAGCCCGATGCTCATGGAAACAGCGGCCATAACAGCACTGAACAGCAGTGTCATCGCCAAAAGGGTGTATGTGTTACGCAGCACTTTGGTTGCTTCTGCGCTGATGGTGCCCGTAGCAGAACCTTTGGCAACCTGGATGCCACCTCGATTTTGCTGGACGCTATACTGTCTGTTATCCATTCTCATCTCCGGAGTTAGTCAAACGTCTGGGCGAGAAACGCCTTAGAATGGGCGCTTCCTTCATTCCCTTATAAACCTGATGTCCATAATAGTGTTGTGTACGTAACTTTCAATGAATTAAGACAGTAAATCACGGGTTCAATTCCATTAAACCGCTGTAATCTTCTTGTTGACGCAAACAGAACCATCGGAATTCACAATGTTTTTTCTTCAAGGCGTTGACAGTATAAGCAAATCCGGTATCATTCCACCCGCTGTCGCAACGGCAGCAGTGGATAGGGTCTTTCAACAATTCTATCGACAAGACGGTGGGCTGGCAGAGTGGCTTAATGCAGCGGTCTTGAAAACCGCCGACGGTTAATAGCCGTCCCGGGGTTCGAATCCCTGGCCCACCGCCACTTTTTTGCTTTCCCCGTCTATTTATCCTAAGTACCTTCCTGTGTAGAAACCCTGCAATCCGTTCGCGTACACTCAAAGCTGTGTTCTTAATGTTGCAGGTGTCTGTATGGATCAGAATCAAAATCACGAAACCGATCTCTGCCGGGAAAGTCGTCGTTTTGCGGTGTCTGCCAATCGCGGCAGTGCCAGTCATCGGGTGCGCTATGTTGAGTCAGGCGGGGCCGCTGTAGACAATCAGGAGTGCACGTTTTGTCAGGCGGTGCCGGATCTGTCGGATACCGGTAAAGTCATTGCCACTCAAGTGACTGGCCGCAAGAACGCCAGCGAGTGCACTGATAGTGACGTTCAAACAAACGACGCTCATTCTGCACCGTAGCCAGATCTGCTAGTTCAAATCGTACCCTTGCGCCGGGCAGTTGTTGGGCCAGAAGGCCGCAGTCCAGGGCCGGTACAACACCAGGTTTGGCATAGCCGCCGATGGTCTGGCAGTCATTCAGCAGCACAATGGGCAGGCCGTCCCCCGGGATCTGTAGCGCTCCATTGGCAATGCCTTCAGAGATGATTCCCGGTGGCGACGAACCCATAGCCAGCCCGTTGAGCCTGAACCCCATCCTGTCCGACAGGTCGCTGACGCGGTAGGTGCTGGTTGTCAGTCTCAGCATGTCATTGGGGTGGAACTCACGATACTGGTAGCCGGGAATCAGCCGTAATCTTGTCTCGGTATCCGGCGCCAGGCGGTGCTGCTGAGGTACTGAGCGGATGGGCTGTTGGTGGCCATCCTTCAGCGCCACCAACCGGTCACCGGATGCGACCGGATCTTGGCCGGGCATGTGTTCGCGAACAACCACCGAGCAGCTGCCAAAGCATTCGGGTGCGTCCAGTCCGCCAGCCACGGCCAGGTAGATCAGCCGATGACTTGATGAGCGCCCAATCACAAGTTCGTCGCCGTCGGTCAGGTTCAGCGTCTGCCAGAGCGGCATCGGCCGGCCATTCACGCGGACTGGCGCCTCTGCGCCCGTCAGTGCAATCTGCAGGTTGCCCCGGGCAATAGCATGAAAACCTCCCAGAACCATTTCCAGGCAGGCCGCATTGCGGGGATTGTCCAACAGCTTGTTTGCCCAGGCGTAGCTGCGAAGATCCATTGCGCCACCCTGGGCCAGACCGTGATGGCGATAGCCTTGTCGGCCCCCGTCCTGGACGGTGCTCAGCAGCCCCGGGCTGACCACATCAAGTCCGCTCACGATGCAGCAGTCTCTGTTAATTGGCCGCCCGCCGCCAGAAAGTCCTCCCGATTGATCGCCCGAAACCTTACCCGGTCCCCAACCTTGAGTAGAGACAGGGTCTGGAGATCAAACAAGGGTGTCGGGCACCGGCCGATAATCTGCCAGCCGCCCGGAGACGCTTGTGGATAGACCGCGGTTTGCCGATTGGCAATGCCAACACTGCCCGCTGGAACCCGTTTGCGGGGTGTTTGTTTTCGGGGCAGGGCAATGGTCGGGTCCACTTCACCCATGAATGCAAAACCGGGCGCAAACCCAAGCGCGTGAACCCTGTATTCCCGGGTGGTATGCCGCCGAATCACTTCTGCGGCATCAAGGCCTGTCTCAGCCGCCAAAGCTGCCAGGTCCGGGCCGGATTCGTCGCTGTAATAGACCGGCAGTTCTACCAGATCTCCGGCTATCGGCTGTTGGTGTCCGGGTGCGCTCATTTCGGCATCGATAATGGTCCTCAACCTGGCAATCACTGTCCGATGATCTACCGACAACGGGTCATAGAACACGAGCATGGTCGTGTAGGACGGCACCAAGTCGATTAGCCAGGGAAATTCCTTGTCACGGATGGACTGGGCGAGACGGCAAAGCAGGGCGGGGAGTGAATCGTCGATGGCGTCGGCCAGAGTGATCAGCACCGCGTCTTCAGACACCGGCTCAATCATTATCCGGATTTGCCAAGTGCCAGGCGGATGGCCTTGATGGCAGAGAGTGCCGCGGCGTTGTCGCCATGAACGCACAGGCTGTCTGCGGGAAGCTCAAGCCAGGTGCCGGTGGCACTGCGAACGCCACCTTGTTCAGCAAAGGACCGGGCCTGGCGGACAATGATCTCCGGGTCTTCGTGTACGGCTCCGGCTTGGCGCCTGGAGACCAGTTGGCCATCGTCGTCGTAAGCGCGATCTGCAAAGGCTTCCAGTAGTAGAGGAATGCCAACGTCGGCCGCCATGTGTTGATGTTCTCTGTAATTCCGGGTGACCGGAATCATCAGCGGCAGATCTCGCCGAAAGGTGCGGGTGGCAACCATGACTGCGCGCAGCAAGGTTTTATCTCGCATCATGTCGTTATTCAGGGCGCCGTGGGGTTTCACATAACTGAGGATAAGCGCTTCTTTCCGACACATACCCTCCAGGGCGCCCAATTGATACAGCAACAGGGCTTCGATTTCGTCCGGTGTGTGGGAGATTGATCGGCGGCCGAACCCGGGAAGATCGTGGTACGAGGGGTGGGCACCTATTTCGACGTTGTGTCGGGCGGCCAGGGCAAGGGTCTGGCGGATCACCATGGGGTCTGCGGCGTGAAAGCCGCAGGCCACGTTAGCCATGTCAATCAGGGGCATAACCTGATGGTCCTGGCCCATTTGCCAGACGCCGTAGCTTTCACCCAGATCGCAATTCAGTTTCATGCCGCCTCAAGTCCTTCAGATATCGGTACGGCCGGGGAAAGTTGCCTGTTTGCGGGCCTCGGCACATCGTTGCCTTGCCGAAAGCATCTCCGCATCGTTCTGAGGTATCACCCAACCTTTCAGGTTTTCCTCGACCAGCTGCACCAAGGCATCAATATGGCCGGGGGTTGCGTTCAGGCAAGGAATGTAGCCGAACGCTTCGCCACCGGATTCCATAAAGTATTCCCGGTTTTCCTCATTGATTTCCTCGATGGTCTCCAGGCAATCGGAAGAGAAACCGGGGCAGAACACATCAACCGATTTTACGCCTTTTTCAGGCAAGGATTTCAGTGTTTCATCGGTGTAGGGCTGCAGCCATTCTTCCCGGCCGAAGCGGGATTGGAATGTGGTCATGTATTCGTCTGGCCCAAGCCCCAGCCGTTCGGCCAGAAGCCTGGATGTTTTATGGCACTCACAATGGTAGGGGTCGCCCTTCTTCAGATATTTCAACGGCACGCCATGATAGGACAGCATCAGTTTTTGGTGGCGACCGTGATTAGCCCAGTGCGCTTCAATATGATGGGCCATCGCCTCGATATACGCCGGGTAGTCGTGGTAATGGGAAATAAACCGGAAATCCGGCAGCCAGCGGCGCTTGGCAAAATCGTTGGCAATGGCGTCGAAGGTAGAGGCCGAGGTGGACGCAGAATATTGAGGATATAACGGCAGCACCAGTAGCTTGCGCACGCCCTGATCCTGCATTTCATCCAGCACCCGGGAGATCGACGGATTGCCATAACGCATGGCAAAGCCAACCACGACATTGCTGCCATACTTTGCTTTTAGCGCCTCTCGGATGCCTTCAGCCTGCTTGGCGGTGTGGATTAGTAGCGGCGAACCCTCCGGCTGCCAGACACTGGCGTAAGCTTCGGCGCTTTTCTTCGGGCGAATGCGCAGAATCACGCCGTGCAGGATCAGCCACCAGATGGGCCGGGGCACTTCCACCACGCGTGGGTCCCATAAAAATTCAGCCAGGTAGCGGCGCAGTGCCGATGTTGTTGGTGCATCCGGGGTGCCCAGATTGGTGACCAGTATGCCCAGGCGCTCGGCCTGGTTGTGGCTGAAGTTTTCGGTTCCTTTATACGGCATGAAAGCAATCCGGTGGTTGAGGTTTTAGCGTTTGTTGGCCTGCTGCATCAGTCGGGGAATCAGGCCGGTAATGTCGTAACCAGCCTGTTGAGCCTTGGTCAGAACGTCCTGAGGGTCATGCTCGCGGGCACTACTCAAAGACCATAGCACTGTACAGCGTGTTCCCGAGCGACAGAAAGCGAATACGGGCTGGCTGGCATCGCGGATCATTGCGGCAAAACGGTCAACGTCGGCATCGGTGATGTTGCCAGACTCTACCGGCATATAGACCCAACTCAGTCCGTGCTCTGCGGCGGCCGCCTCGATATCCGCCATGGCAGGCTGGCCGGGCTCTTCCCGATCTGGCCGGTTGGCAACGAGGGTCTTGAACCCCAGGCGCGCGATGTTTGCCACATCAGCCACGGTGATTTGCGGCGCAACCGAAATGTTGTCGTCAATTTTTCTGATATCCACTGGATCACTCCAAAATAGTACAGGTGCCTCCGGGCCGGCCGGTCCGGAGGCAGTGTAACCGAGTCTTGTTGCCGATTTACAGTGATTAGGCTCAGTTGGTTGAGGATGCTCTGCTGCGTTCTATCATTTCATAGATCATCATACCGGCGACCATCGATCCGACAAACACCACGGCCTTGATTTCGCCGGCGCCGAGTGCGACCAGTCCTGGCCCTGGACAGAATCCGGCGATACCCCAGCCGATGCCGAACATCAGGCTGCCGATCACCAGGCGTTTATCGATATGAGTGTTACCTGGCAGCTTCATATTGAACCCCAGGAACGACAGGGTGCGTTTTTTTGCGAAGGTGAACGCCACCAGGCCGACCAGGATGGCACCACCCATGACAAACGCGAGGGATGGATCCCACAGGCCTGCCAGGTCGAGGAATCCAAGCACTTTCTCAGGGTTTGCCATGCCAGACACGATCAGGCCAAAGCCGAACAGTAAGCCCGCGAATAAGGATGCGAGTGAGTATTTCATAGTATCAGGCTCCAATCAGATGGCGGGCAATAAAGACCGTGGCAAAACCGGCTCCCATGAAAAGCAAGGTGGCGGCCAGCGACCGCAACGACAAGCGGGACAGCCCGCAAACGCCATGACCACTGGTGCAGCCCGAGCCGTACCGGGTGCCAATACCGACCAGTAAGCCGGCAATGATCAGAGCGGGGTAGCCGGCATTGATTTCAATGGGTGGGAGCTCGCCAACCAGCATCCACAAAGCCGGAGCGCCGATGATCCCGGCCAGAAAGGCAACTCGCCATATGATGTCGAATTTGGTTGGAGTCAGCAGGCCCCCAAGAATGCCGCTGATGCCAGCTATCCGGCCATTAAGCAATAGAAAACTGGCTGCCGCCAAGCCAATCAGGACGCCACCGGCGAGGGCAGTGCCAGGAGTAAACTGGCTCCATGCAATATCAATCATTTGAGGTCTCCAGGAAATCAAGGGTGGATATAAGCTTATAATTGGGGGCGATAATAGCAAAAAAAAGCCCGGCAAGGGATGCCGGGCAGAGGCGTGCGAGTAGTATCCATGAAAGACTTCCAGACAAACCGGCATCAACTGGGACACCGGTATTGGGAAGTATTGACCATAATTTGGTCAGTTCAAGAAAGCGGGGACTTTCGTTTGGGAACATTTTTTCATATCCCATCCGTCTTTATATTGCGCCCTTTAATGACAGTACTTTCAGCGGTGCGAGCAGTACCACTGAAATCCCGGTGTGGCTGTAATATAATGGCTTTAGATTTTTTTTGCTTTGTGGCCAAGAGGTGTGCATGTCTGACAGCGACGACAAACAACCAGAGAATGATTCGCAACTGGCGGATAAAATAAAGGATTCCGCCCGTCAGATCTGGCTGGCCGGCCTTGGCGCGTTTACCAAGGCGGAAGAGGACACCGGCAAGTTGTTCGATCGCCTGGTTCAGGAAGGTGAGCAACTTGAAACCCGAACCCGAGGAGCCGTCGAAAAGCAGATTCGGACCGTTGAAGACCGAGTAGGTGAAGTGCGCGAGCGAGCGACCGGCACCTGGGATCGGCTTGAGCACATGTTTGACCAACGGGTATCCGGAGCTTTGCGGCGACTGGGGATTCACCGCCGGGAAGAGATCGAATCTCTGGAGCACCGGATTGCAGCACTGGAAAGCGAACTGGCCCGATTACGTCGAGATGCTCCGATCAACGATGAAGAAGATTAACGCTTACAGGTAAGTGCGGCTGGTCAGCCGTATTTCCTGCTGCGCTTCTTCTGCCAGATAGGGGAGAATCAGGTGCAGCATCTGGTAGACACCTTTACCGGGGTCCACTGCATCCCGGTCATCGAGATGGGACAAGGTGTCAAAGCTGCTCCAGTAACAGGCCGTGAGTGTGAGCTGCTCGCATAGTGACAGCAGCTCGTCGTCACTGATGGCCATAGCCCCCTGGCGGCGAAAGCTTTCCGACAACGTCATGAATGCCGCCTTCTTCTTTTTCAGAATACGCCGAAAACGAACCTGCAATTGGGTATAGCGCGACAGCACGTTAACCAGATCCTGATACATGAACCGGTAGCGAGCCACCGTCTCAAACAGAAGGTGCAGAAAAAAACTAAACTCATCCAGAGATATGTCGGCATCGTCAGGTACGGCCAATAAGTCCAGTAATTCCGATTCAAAGCTCTCGAACAACTCGTCGACAATGTCGCCTTTGCTCTTGAAATGGTAATAGAGATTACCCGGACTGATCTCCAGTTCATCGGAAATCAGCAGCGTGGTGACGTTGGGTTCACCCAGGCTGTTAAACAGCTGGAGGCTGGTGCCGAGAATCCTGTCCCTGGTTTTGATTTTTTTCATCATCAATCGATCTGTGGTTTAAAGGTCAAACCGGGCCCAGATCGGGCAATGGTCCGAAGGCCTTTCCATGGCGCGGATCTCATAGCTTACACCTGCACCTGAGGCTTTGGGGAGCAAGCTGTCGTTGGCCATGATCAGATCGATGCGCAGACCGCGCCGGGGCTTCCGCTCAAAGCCTTTGCTGCGGTAGTCGAACCAGCTGAAGGTGTTGGCTTCGTCCGGATTCAGATGGCGAAACACGTCTGTGAAGCCGCGTTGCTCAACCTGGCCCAACCACTCCCGTTCTTCCGGTAGAAAACTGCATTTTCCGCTACGCAACCAGCGTTTGGCGTTATCAGGGCCGATGCCGATATCTTTGTCGGTGGGCGATATATTCATATCGCCCATCAATACAACATGCCCGGGCTGCGCTGATAGTTCGTCAAGATAACTCATGAGATCCTGATAGAACTTTTGCTTGGCAGGGAATTTAACTGGGTGATCGCGGCTCTCACCCTGCGGAAAGTAGCCGTTGATGACCGTGAGTGGCACGCCGTTAACAGTGAATTTGCCGGTGATCAGGCGCCGCTGAGCGTCTGGCTGGTCCGTTGCGTAGCCTTTTATAACTTCATCCGGTTGTGCCCTGGATAACAGTGCTACGCCGTAGTGGGTCTTCTGGCCGTGAAAGTGAACGTGATAACCCAAATTACGGATGGCTTCTACCGGGAACTCTTCGTCGGTGACCTTGGTTTCCTGCAAGCCGATGACGTCTGGGGCCAGTTGCTCAATAACAGCTTCGAGCTGGTGCAGTCGGGTGCGAATACTGTTGACGTTAAACGACACGAACATCATGGGTGCGGAGTCTCCGGATCAGTTTGTTCCGAAGTTTAACACACAGTTCAGAGGGGGTTCCGTTTGCCCTGTCCGAGGAATTCAGGGCGTCAGCTCACAATCGGGATAACTCGATACGTCATATCGAATGTGCGCAGTGTAGTTTTCGTCGGAATTTTTGCGAATGTTGGTCAAGCCAAGGTAGTCAGTCAGCGCGCCCTCACGGTTGTAGCCAAGCACAATGGGGTCTACCAGAAACCTCAGAACCAAGCTGGTCGGGCGGATCTGGACCACCACATCGGCGTTCACCTGGTCACTGGAGGCGGGCTCGAGTACAAAGCCGTAGTGCTCGCCGCGGGTTGGTGCCAGAAAACGGAATTCTATCGAATCGCCATTGGTGACTTTGTCCCAGTTTGCCCTGACAAATTGATCAAAACCCGCGTCTACGACCAGGCGGTCATCGAAGGAAACACTGAAGTTTTCTGTTTTTCTGCCGGGCGTCTGCCATTGGATCTCCAGGCTGTTTGGTTCCGGGTAACGGATATTCAACAGCTCTTTATGCTCCGTTTGGTTAAACTCAACGGTTGGGCGCACGGCGGCATTGTCGTAACTCAGTTTTTTGTCGGCAAAGCTGTCGGCGCGGGGTGATTTCCGATAGTCCACTTGATGACTGGTGGGCTGGAATACGCCCTCGGCGCAGGACCCTTCCACTCGGTGAGACTCCTGGTAGAGCATATTGCCTTTGTCGTCTTTCGCGGTACCGGTGAATTCGAAAGGCACGGCAAGAGCACAGGGGGCTGTCAGCAACAGAGCACTCAGTGTGAGGGATGATCGGATCATGACTGCAACTCCGAATAAAGGCTGTTACGGATGGATAGCAGCAAAGGAAACAGAACAAACCAGCCTGCAGCCATCGCAGCCAACGATACGCTCAGGTCTGGTAACGTCACCACACCAAGCTTGCTGGCGGACCAGTAGGCAAACGGACCTGCCACCGGAGCAAACACATAAGGCAGCCACTTATGCCGTCCCATCCAGCCAAGCGAGTGACAAATCGTCGTCATGAATATAGCCCAGATTGCGACCAGCCAGGGCGGAGCAATCAGCACTTCTTCGCTGCCGGCAAGGCCGAGCACGCCAGTCTGAAACCAGAGCGTGTCCATCAGGCTGCCGAGCACAACACCAAACCCGATGAACTGCAGCTCAACAAATCGCTTTTGGCTGACTAATGCGAAATGCACCGCCATAAAGACCAACACCAGCCCGGCGGCGGCCAGGCTGGGAAACATCACACAGGTGAACCATCCGATCTGAAACAGCACGAAGTTGATCACATTGCGAGCGGTTTCTGAGGTGATCATAGGCTTAGGATGTTCGCGCGTTTATTACCGGGCTTGGCCATCACCAGGTGGGCAACACCAATTGCGCGCTCACTGAATCCGGCTTCGCAGTAGGCAAAATAGAAGTGCCAAAGGCGCTGGAAGGCTTCGTCATAACCTTGTTTGGTCAGCGTGTCCCGATTCGCCATAAACCGGTCGCACCAGTCACGAAGCGTTCGGGCATAATGAAATCCGAAGTCTTCCGAGTGAGTCAGTACCAGGTCAGACTCCCTGCGCATCGAGTTGAGTATGGCGCCGAAGGAGGGGATGAAGCTGCCGGGAAAAATGAATCGTTGAATGAAATCCACGTTCTTCAAGGCACGTTTGTATCGTTGCTCCGGCATGTTGATGGCCTGAATCAAGGCTAAGCCGTCCGGTTTGAGCAGTGCGCTGATTTGCGACAGGTAGCTGTCCAGAAACTGCGGACCAACGGCTTCGATCATTTCAATAGAGACCAACTTGTCGAATTGGCCTTCCAGATCACGGTAATCGTCGAACAGCAGGGTGATTTGATCGTCCAGCCCCTCGGCTTTTACTCGTTCCTTCGCCAGCTCCAGCTGCTCTTTGGAAATCGTGGTGGTGGTGACATGGCAGCCGTAATGTTTGGCCGCGTGGATGGCGAACCCGCCCCAGCCAGTGCCAATCTCGACGACACGGTCTGTCGGCTTCAGCTCGAGTTTCCTGCAGATGGTATCCAGTTTGTGGACGGCGGCCTCTTCAAGCGTGGCATCTTCCCTTGGATAGATCGCAGAGGAGTACATCATGGTCGGATCAAGAAACAACTCGAACAGGTCGTTTCCGAGATCATAGTGAGCACTGATATTTTTGCGGGAGCCTTCCGGCGTATTCCGGTTCAGCCAGTGCAAGCCTTTAAGAGCAGGCTTGCTGACCCAGCTGAATTTGTCTTCAAAGGTGTTCATAGTGTCGATGTTGCGGGTAAAAAATCGCAACAGGGCGGTCAGATCTGGCGTGCTCCAGTCGCCCGCCACGTAAGACTCTGCTGCGCCAACGCTGCCACCGGTCACCAGATCCCGCCAGGTGGTGTGGTCATGAATAATCAACTCTGCGGCTGGATGTGCGTCGTTGCCGTCACCGAAGACGTGATCCTCAAACCCGGCCTCCCGCACCACCAGCCGACCGTGCCCGAGTTGGGATAACTGATGGCAGACCAGTTTTCTTGATATACGGCTGACCAAGGGCAGTGTTTCGCCCTTGTCGATTTGGCGGTTCGCCGATGTGTTCAGGTTCTCCATGAGCTTACCCTTCCTGCATGTTCTTGATCGTTAGTAGTGGTCGCCGGTACCGTCGTTATATCGATGCCTTGGTCATCTGCACCTTTCCTGTAATCGCGGGCATTCTGGTCCAGCTTGTCCGGGTTGGTGTAGAAAGGCGCACCTTTAGTCTTCAATTTGAGCGCATTCCAGTAGATTCCGGCGGTACCTTTAAGGGTTTCCAGTGGAAACTTCATCAGGCTTTTATGCAGGACTTTACGATCGAAGGGTGTACGCTGGACTACCAAGGTGGCGTCGAAATGTTTCTTCTGACCCTGGGTGACATTCATGTGAACCCGCAACTCGGGCCCACGAAAGCTGAACAGCCAATCGTAATGTTGATCCATGCCGTTGAACGGTGACACATGGAAGCGTTTACCGAAGGCAAAGCGCTGTGTGTGCCAGCCATCGCGATTTACCGGTTCGTGACCGTTGCTTTCAAGGCAATACACGTGTCTTTCTTTCCACGGCGTATTGGTAATCTGAGCCAAAATGACCCGCGGTACATCGCCCTTCTGCGGGCTTTCGTCTTGCTCGTAACACAGGTAAAAGCTGACAGGGTTGAATACATAGCCCAGATAGCGCGGATGAGTGATGAGCTCAATGGGACCGTCGGGTGCCCAGCCAGTGCTACTTTTTACCCGGTTGTAAACTGCCTGGCGAAGACTGGGCACTTCCGGGTCCAGGTAGTCTTTACGGTACAAAGACATCCAGTTAAAGCGTTCCAGTGAAAAAAACGGACTGGCGGCGGTCACCGTTGACCACTCATCAATGTCCAACGCAATCATGCCGATCTTGTATGTGAAGTCATGTAAAACCGGTAGTTTACGTCTATGTCTTATAGTGCCTTCTAGCCAGTCTGTGGACATGATCAGAGTTCCACGCCAAACGCCCGGGTAACACGTAAAGCACTGCGTACGCCGTCTTCGTGAAATCCGTTAAACCAGTAGGCACCGCAGAAATGGGTACGGTTCTGGTTTCCGATTTCATCGTATCGCTCCTGGGCTGCTACGGCATCCAGCGTAAACACGGGATGATCGTACTCAAACCGCTTGATCACCCTGTCCGGCGCGATGTCATGGCTGCGGTTCAGGGTGACGCAGAAAGTTTCTGGTGCATCGTCAAAGTTCTGCAGAGTGTTCATATTATAGGTGACAGATACCGGTTGAGTGCTGTGTTCCGGAATCATGTAATTCCAGGCTGCCCACGCCCGTCTGTTGGATGGCAGTACGGTTGCGTCGGTATGCAGCACAACGTCGTTTTTCTGGTAAGGGATCGCCCCCAGAATCTGACGTTCTTTGTCGGTGGCGTCGCTCAGCATGGCTAGTGCTTGGTCGCTGTGGCAGGCCAGAATCACCTGGTCAAACTGATGGCGTTGGTTGTTGACGATCACGGTAACGCCCTCGTCACTGCGTTCGATGGCGCTGACGGGACTGTTCAGATGAGTGCGATCACCGAGTCTTTCCATCATCCGGGTTACATAACTGGCGGAGCCACCGGAGATCACCCTCCAGGTAGGACGGTCATCCACGGATAACATGCCGTGATTATTGAAAAATTGGAGAAAGAACCGTACCGGAAACTGCTCAAGAATGATTTCCGGCGCAGACCAGATGGCGGCGCCCATGGGTACGATGTAATTATTCCGGAAGTAACGGCTGTAACGGTTACGGTTCAGATACTCACCGAGGGTTTCGCCTTCAGGGATCTGGCCTTCGGCCAGATCTACCCGGCTTTCTTTGTTAAACCTCAGGATTTCGCGAATCATCTTGAGAAAGTTGAGGTTGAGCAAGTTTTTGCGTTGCGCAAACAAAGTGTTCAGGCTGGTACCGTTGTACTGAAGACCAGAGGAGTGGCAGTCCACGCTGAAACTCATGCTGCTGACTTCCGACTTCACACCGAGACGGTCCATCAACTTGATGAAATTCGGGTAGGTCCAGTCGTTATAAACGATAAAGCCTGTGTTGACTGGCCAGGTTCGTCCACCAGCCTCAACCTCTTCAGTGTTGGTATGACCACCCGCGTAGTCGCCAGCCTCAAAAATCTGCACATCGTGTTGTTCGCTCAGCAGCCAGGCCGCTGTCAAGCCGGATACTCCGGCGCCAATCACAGCAATTCGCTGACGATTCGGGTTCATGCAATGCTTTCCTGTTTTCTTGAAGTTCAGTGGTTGTCTTTGCGGGCCATAGAGGCTGCCATGCGGTCGATTATGCCTTGAGGCAGTGCCCCCAGCGCTTTCAGCGTCCAGGTAAAACGACGGGGGAAGGCGATCTCTGATCGACCTTTCTCCAGCCCGGTGCGAATCCGCGTGGCGGCGTCTTCGGAGCTTATTATGAAGGGCATGGGGAAGTCGTTGCGGTCGGTCAGGGGGGTTTTCACAAAACCCGGCGAGACCACAACAACGTCGATGCCTTCGGCGGCGAGATCAGCACGCAATGCCTGGGCAAAATAGGTGAGGGCGGCTTTTGATGCACCGTAACCTTCAGCACGGGCAAATGGAAACCACCAAGCCGACGAGCTGACAATAACCAGGGCTGCCGGTTTACCTTTGGCCCTGGTTGCCCGAAGTGCCGGTAATGCAATTTCAACGCTGCGGGCCGTGCCGACAACGTTGGTCATGATATTCGCCTCGATGATCTTGCTGTCGAAATCTGCCACATCGAGGTATTCACAAGTGCCGGCGTTCAGGATCGCCATATCGAGATCGCCGAAGTGACCAAGGCTTTCCTGTATGCCCGCAAGATCAGCCTCACGGGTGGTATCGGCCGCTGCCGGCACCATTTGGCCAGGATGCCCGGATGCTAATATTTCCAGTGCTTCCTGGCGTCGGCCGGTGATGATCAGGTTGTGGCCATGGTTGGCCAGCTCGCGGGCGACGGCCTCACCGATCCCTGATGAAGCCCCGGTCAGCCAGATATTGCTTTTGCTGGACAGACGCTTGCTCATCCGGCTTGCTCCTTGACCCAGCGAATAACGCCGCCAACCACCGGCAGGTTCTCATAGAGCAACTGGCCGGCGTCAAAATAGTCCCGGTGGTAACGAACGCGGCCGTCTCTGATTTCCAGATGGCTGATGCCTTCAACTTCAACGGTTTTACCACCTTTGATGCGCTTGTGTTGTAACTCCATCACCCATGGAATCGTACACCAGCCATTCTGGCTGACCGGCGCGTCGAATCGGAATCGACAGCGGATAACGTTGCCGTAGGCCCCCTCAAAATAACTTGTTAGCTCGTCGATACCTCTGACTTCGCCAAACGGGTCCTGAAACCGAATATCGTCGCTGTAGACCTCGCCGAGCCGGGTCAGGTTGCCCTTGTCGAGCTCGTTAAACAGTTTGCAAAATTTATCCAACACCAATGGCAGGGCTGAATCGCGTGTGCTGATACCTATGACAGAGGCGGTCGTCATTGGCGTATCCTCCTCAATTTGTCGAGTTCGCGGGTTTCTTCCTGAATATGGACAGGGATTGGGTTTAGATCCCAGATGACACCCAGTTTGGACAGCAACCATAAGCCATACCAGGTCACGTCTATTTCATACCACCGAAAGCCCTGACGCACAGATTGAGGCCAGCGATGGTGGTTGTTATGCCATCCTTCGCCCAGAGTGACCAATGCCAGCCAGAAGTTGTTGCGGCTGTCGTCATCGGTATCAAACCGGCGCTTGCCCCAGACATGGGACAGTGAGTTGATCGACACGGTGGCGTGGAATAAAAACACGGTGGACACAAAGAACCCCCACACCAATAACTGAAAACCGTCAGTGCCCAATCCTGGTGCCCAGGCAGCCAGCGCTTCACCTAAAAGATAGATCAGCACGGCGAATGCCGCCGGGATCAGCGAATCGAAGCGATTGATGAAACGTAATTCTGGAAATTTCAGCCAATCACGGATCCGGCGCTGATCCATGGCAAAACCGGCGTCGCAGGTAAACCAGCCGGCGTGAGACCACCAGAATCCTCCCTGATGCGGCGAATGCAGATCTTCTGGATCGTCTGAATGTTGATGATGATGGCGATGATGCGCGGCCCACCACAGCGGCCCACGTTGCGCGGCACTTGCGCCGATGATGGCGAAGATAAATTGCGCCGCGCGACTGGTTTTAAAGGTCTTGTGTGAAAAATAGCGATGGTAGAAGCCCGTGATCGCGAACATCCGAATGACAAAAAAGCCAATGGCGAAGACGATCGCGAAGGTGCTCACACCAGTGAAAAAAGCAAGTAAACACGCCAAGTGAAGTGCTATAAAAGGCAGCACTCGCACCCAGTTAAAGGATCGGGAGCTGGTATCCAGGTGATCTGAACCTGCCTCAGAGTCGAACCATCTCAGAATGTTTGTTAACCAGTAATTCAATCGGGTCATATAAAACCATGCTTAAAGTGACATCAGACACCACAACTATACGCAATGTGGCGGTTATCGGTTCAGGTTTGGCGGGTCTCACGTCCGCTATTTTTCTTGGCCGGATGGGCCATCATGTCAGGGTGTTTGAGAAAAGTCGCGGGCCCGGTGGCCGAATGTCATCCAAACGCGTGAGCGGTGGCTCTGCCGATATTGGCGCACAGTATTTCACCGCTCGCAATCCGGAATTTCTGGCCTTTCTTAAACAGCACGCGGGTACAGATGCCTTTGGCGTCTGGCCGGCCCGTTTTGGATTTCAGGCCAAGGATAACAGCTGGCAGTCATTTCCGGATGAAAACCGCTACGTGGGTACTCCACGGATGACCGCCATCACACGCGCTTTGTCTGCCGGGCTGGATATTAATGCAGAAGTCAGGATTGAACGCCTGATTGCCCAGGGTAACCAATGGCAATTGGAGTGTACCGAGGGGCAAAACCGGGGAACGTTCGATCAAGTTGTGATTACCGCACCGCCCGCGCAGGCCCGGGACATTCTTGCGGCCAGTGGTCTTGATGAGTTGGCGGGGCAGCTCACACAACCTGTAGAGCAGATTCTGCCTTGCTGGGCGGTGGCAGCGCACTTCGCCCAGCCGCCTGCTGAGCAGTTTGATGCCATGCGGCCGAACTCAGATGAGCTTTACTGGGTGGCCAACAACTCTTCCAAGCCCGGCCGGGACGATCAGGGCCAGTGGTGGGTTCTGCATGCCACCCCGGAGTGGACTCAGGAGCATGTCGACACCGAGGCAGACGTCGTCAGCCATAAACTGGTTGAGGCGTTTAGTGCCCTGACTGGCACCAAACTTGAGCCCACCGAAACCGTGGCACACCGGTGGCTGTACGCGCGCTCTGCCGACGGCGAAAAACCCGGCTACCTGCTTGACCAGCAAAAGCGCATCGGCCTGGCTGGCGACTGGCTTGCTGGTGGTCGGGTGGAGGGCGCATGGGAGAGTGCCTCCCAGCTTGTCCGGGCTATGCAATAAGTCTCGCCATTTATTCCGACAGGTCGGATGGTGCCGATTTGGTGACGTCCGGCCTGCTGTAAAAATGGGTGATGGTGCCATCACTGAATTTTGAGAAAAACGCACTGACCTCGGTTATCTTCCGCAGTGATCGCTGTCGGCTCACCGGATTTTTGACCAACACCTTGATGCCATTGAAGTTATCCTGAATATTCGAGAATCGGGCGCGCATGGAGCAGGTAACCACGTTGGCCGGATCCAGTCCCAGCTGGCCAGAAAGCCAGTGGCTGTGAGCATCAATGCCATTCCGGTCAAGGTTTTCACGGGTATCCAGGTGGCCAAGTTTGACGCGGTTTACGATACAGAACGAGTAACTTTGGGGCTGTTTGCGGGCGACTTTTCGGAAAGCCTCCCAGAAAAAGTTGTCGGTCAGCTCGGCAAAGAATTTCATGTTGCTGAGACAGGTGTCGATCCAGTCAAAGCTTTCCGGGTCTTCCAGAACTTCGTTGATGGCCTCCCTCAAAAGCCAGTCGAACCCCAGAGCGGTTTTGTGGGCATAGACTTTCCGGTACATCTGGTATCGGCTGTAGACAAAGTCCTCTAACGCCCCCAGACCTTTTTGAGTGATTGCCAGTCCCATCCAGGGTTCGGATACCTCCCAGCCGAACCGGAGATTGCTGAGCAGGTGGTCCAGATTAAAACCGCCGATGGTGACGGAACTGTGGAAGCCGTCCCGTAGCATGTAGTCCGCGCGATCTGCATCGATCTCCCCGGACACAATGGAGGCGAGCAAGCCCATAACCAGCCCCGGAACGTCCTTAGCGGCAATAGTGCCGGCAATGGCATCATCGCCGGCAATAAACTCCCAAAAGGTACGTGCGTGGCGACAAAAGGTTTCACTGGGCTCAACCTCGGTTGTTTCCATGATGCCGATCACATCCACCGCATGCAGGCCGGCACTTTCCAGATCTACCGACGATAAAACCTCGTGGGCGACGCGAACGGAATAGTGCTCGTGCTCCAGTTCTTCTGGCTCCTCCGGGTGGTACTGGGCGTAATCGACGCCGTCCCACAGATCGCCGAAACGGCCAGGGCGCGACATCAAATCGCGGATGCGTTTGGCCTGGGTAAACTGGTGGGAGAAACTGGAATGACCACTGTCGTGCAGCAGGCAGCTGAGCCGAATGGTTTTTGCCAGGTAGTCGATGGCATCCAGTTGGCTCAGGCTGAGATCGGTCTGCTCACTTAACTGGCGCTCCCGAAGGTAAGCGTCGATCATCGAGCGGAACATCCGGGTGCCCACATGCATCACGCCGATACTGTGCAGAAAGCGGGAATGGGTCGCGCCAGGAAACACCAGGCTCAGAATGTCATTCTGACAAATGTTCCGGAGCCGCTGAAACAGGGGGTGGTCAATCACCTGGATCTCATGGCGATACAACGGAATGCCGCCGTGCACGGGGTCCATAATAAGCTTGTCGTAAGCACCGAGCAGATCGTTAACGGCACGTCGCATAGTTACAAATCTCCCAAATTGATCACGCTGGCCTTGTTATATCACAGCGCCGTGCCAGAATAGGCGTTAACACGCCAATTTCTCTTTTATCGCTGGTAGGTTAAGGCAATCAACATGACCTCGCGCACCGAGCGCATACTGATTATCGATGCCAACGAACAGGCTCGTTCGGACTTGTCTCGTTATCTCGAAGCGAGAGGCTTTTATGTGACCGGTTTCCCCGATGTGAAATCTGCTCGGGGGCTGTTTGACGATAACATTCCGGATGTCATCTTCGCAGACCTGCCGTCGGATGCTATTTCGGATCTGTCTCGCGGGTTGGACGAGGCGGGCAATTTTACGCCCATTGTTGCCTGCACTTGCAGTGAGTCCAGTGCGGATATCGTTCAAGCACTTAGGGCGGGCGCTGCCGATGTGGTGCTCAAACCCTGCAATGACAACAAAGGTGCGTTAGACGATGTCATTGGCAAACTGTTTGACCGGGTCAGGGTCAATCGCCTGAATCAGCTTTACCGGCAGGAGCTAGAAGAAGCTAACCGGGATCTTCGGGCCGGCATTTCCGAGCTCAGGGCCGATCAGAATGCCGGTCGCAAGGTTCAGCTGAAAATGCTCCCGGATCACGAATTGCGCCTGTCAGGCTTGCAGGTGGATCATCTGATCAAGCCGTCCCTGTACCTCAGCGGTGACTTTCTCGACTATTTCTGTATCACCGAAGACAAAGTACTGGTGTACATCGCCGATGTTTCCGGCCATGGCGCCAGCTCTGCGTTTGTGACGGTATTGTTGAAAAACCTGACCAATCGCCTGCAGCGCAACATGCGGCGACAGTCCAGTGATGACATTTTGCATCCGGAGCGGTTTCTTGAGCGCATAAACTCAGAACTGCTGGATACCGGCCTGGGCAAGCATGTCACCGTCTTTGTCGGGATATTTTCAATCTCAACTCGGGTTCTCAGTTACGCCGTCGGTGCGCATTTTCCGATGCCGATACTGTCTTTTGAGGACGGTGAAACCCGCTTTCTTGAGGGTAGCGGGTTGCCAGTGGGGCTTTTTGAGGCCCCGGAATGGCAGGTTTACCAGATCACACTAGACCGGCCTTTCCGGTTGTTGCTGTTCTCGGATGGCATTCTTGAAGTGATTCCGGCCAAATCTCTGGATGAAAAGGAGAAGACACTACTTGAACTCGTTTCAGGAGGTAGTCACACTATTGCATCGCTGAGCGACGCTCTGGGTCTTGCTAAGATCTCTGAGCTGCCTGACGATATCGCGATAGTATCGGTAACTGATACCATAATTGGTACAGACAACACGTCGTCGACTTAGTGGCAGTTTGAACATGGCTGGTTATAAAATCCTGCAAGCTGATCAGCAGGGAATTTACGTCCTGAAGTTTATAGGGGAAATCCGGCTGAACTTATGTTCGACGCTGGACAATCTGGTTGAGTCCATCACCCAGGACCCGCTGTTTAAAACCGTGGTCATCGATCTGACCGAAACGGAAATCATCGATAGTACAACCCTGGGGCTGCTCGCCAAGATTGCTCTTGCTGCAGAAAAGCAAAGTCAGTTCCTACCCACTCTGATTTCCACCAACCCTGATGTGACCCGCATTATTACCTCTATGGGCTTCGACAAGATTTTCATTATTGTCCGGGAGCCCGCTTCCCGAATTGAAGAGCTCGAAGAGATTCCGGTTTTGAAGGCCAGCGAACAGCAGGTCAGAGACAAAGTGCTGGACGCCCACAAAGTTTTGATGGGCATGAACAGCAAAAATAGGGAAGAATTTAAGAATCTGGTGCGTGCACTGGAGTGCGAAGAGCCAGGCTGATACGCCGGTTTATCGCGACAGTGCAGTGTCCCCAAGCAACAAACGGATTGAATATGTCTGATAACGAAACGCCTTATAACGGTGGGGCGATCTCACGAGATGTGGCCGTTCTTGGTGGCGGCAGTTTTGGTACCGCAATGGCCAAGGTGCTCGGCGAGAATGGTCACAGGGTTCACTTCTGGATGCGCGACGAGCAGCAAGCCGCTGAGATCCGGGAGACCGGCATCAACAAGCGCTATATGCCTAACGTCGTTCTTGAGGGCGACATTCAGCCGACGACCGACCTTGAAGATGCCGTTCAAAAAGCAGAAGTGGTGCTGGTTGCCATTCCCTCGAAAGCGTTCCGAGCTGTTATTCGCGACAACAGCCACATATTCCGTGATGGACAAATCGTTGTCAGCCTTACGAAAGGGATTGAAGAGTACGGCTTCAAGCTGATGAGCGAGATTCTCCAGGAAGAAATTCCCAAGTGCCGCTCGGGGGTGCTCAGTGGACCGAACCTTGCGGGCGAGATTGTTAACCGCGAGCTGACTGCAACGGTTATTGCCGCCAAAGACCCCGAAGTACGCCGCGCCGTTCAGGAGCTGCTTGGTTGCGAATACTTCCGGGTATACGCCAATGTAGACGTGTACGGGGTAGAGTTAGCAGGTGCACTGAAGAATATTTACGCCATTGTGGCGGGGCTTGCCTCGGCGATGGAGATGGGTGAAAACGCCAAAGCCATGCTGATCACTCGTGGCCTGGCAGAGATGAGCCGATTTGCGGTCAGCATGGGCGCCAATCCGATGACCTTCATGGGGCTGGCGGGCGTTGGCGATCTGATCGCAACCTGCACTTCCAACAAAAGCCGTAACTTCCGAGTGGGCTATGCCGTCGGTAAAGGCAAGAAACTGGATGAAGCGGCGAAAGAGCTGGGTCAGGTTGCGGAAGGTATCTACACCCTCAAACTGGTGCGGGAAAAGTCCGAGTCGATCGGCATCTATATGCCATTGGTTCGCGGACTCTACGAAATTCTCTACAACGATGCGTCCATTAACGCGGTAATCAGTAGCCTGATGATGGCAGTTCAGAATTCTGATGTAGAATTTATTCTTCCTCGTACCATCACTCAATGAGTTATAGCTGAACCAATTAGGGGGAAGCCATTTTGCATCTGATCATCATGCGCCACGGTGAGGCCGGATGGCACTCTCTCGACAAGGAGCGGGAGCTGACAGAAGCCGGTCGCGCAAGCGTGGCGGCGGTTGCGGCGGAGATCGCCAAATCACCCTGGCGACCCGAACGAATCTGGTCGAGCCCCTATTTTCGTGCGCGCCAGACCGCTGCGATTGTGTCTGAAGTGCTGAATTGCCCGGTTGAGGAGTGCGAATTCATCACCCCCGATGATGACCCCGGCCGTTGCCTGGAGGCACTTCTTGAAACACAGGTATCGCCTCTGATGCTGGTGTCGCACATGCCTTTGGTGGGCAGCCTGTCTACCTTGCTGGTTGATGGCCACCGCACGGGCATTCCGTTTATGACCTCTCAAGCCGTGTTGCTGGATATGCCCGTGGTTGGCCCCGGTTGTGCAGACTTGAAAGCCCAGTTTTTGCCCTGATCGTATTCCCATCACACTCATTGATCCTCACTCCGAGATGCCATGCACAGCTTTCCTATTGATTATGTTGAGCCGGTTTTCCGGCCGCCGAGCGAAGCAAAATCGCTGATTCTTCCGGTCACCAATGGGTGTTCCTGGAATAATTGCACCTTCTGCGAAATGTACACCCAGCCCCAGAAGAAATTCCGCGCACGAAAGCCCGAGGATGTCCGTGGTGACATTGCGCGCGCGGCAGAGGCTTTTGAGAGTGTTCCAAGGGTGTTTCTTGCGGATGGAGACGCCATGGTGCTTCCCACCAGGCGGTTACTGGAAGTCCTGGCAGACCTGAAACAGGCCTTTCCGGATTTGCGCCGGGTATCAAGCTATTGCTTGCCTCGCAATCTCGCAAAAAAATCCGTCGAAGAGCTGGCAGAGCTGAAAGAGGCCGGATTGGGTATTCTGTATGTCGGTATGGAATCCGGTGATGACGAAGTGCTGCGCCGCATCAACAAGGGCGAAACCTGGGAGTCTACCCGGTCCGCATTGAGCAAAATCCGGCAAGCCGGGCTAACCAGTTCAGTGATGGTGTTGAACGGTTTGGGCGGTGAAACCCTGTCGCGGCAACACGCAATCAACACGGCAACTCTGTGCAACGAAACCCAGCCGGATTATCTGTCGACTCTGGTGGTGAGCTTCCCCCAGGGCGAAGACCGGTTCCGTGAAGGGTTCGGAGATGATTTTGTGCCTCTGAGCCAGCAAGGGCTGTTTGAGGAGATTCAGGTGTTCCTGGAACACCTGGAGCTGGAACAGACTATCTTCCGCAGTGATCACGCATCAAACTACCTGGTGCTCAAGGGCACACTGGGGCGAGATAAACAGCGATTGCTCAGTCAGGTTAACCTGGCGATCGAACAACCCGGAGCCGTTCCTTTACGCGCTGAGTGGATGCGTGGCCTCTAACCAGGGAGTTTTCATCTGTGAGTAAAAGGGCTGAAGATATTGCCAGAACCGTTCAGCAGGCAACCACTGCGAAAGCATTGCCGCCGTTGGAGTCGTGGCACCCGGAATTGTCTGGCGATATGGATCTGACGATCACCAGGGACGGTCAATGGCTTTATCAGGGCGCGCCTATCGCCCGGGAAGCCACGGTAAAGCTGTTTTCCACCATAATGCGTCGTGAAGAAGACGGCGAATATTATCTGGTCACGCCCGTCGAGAAGTGGCGGATCAAGGTGGAGGATGCACCCTTGCTGGCGCACTCGTTGGAGGCGCGTGGCCATGGTGAGGACCAGGTGCTGTCGGTCACCACCAACGTGGGTGAATCGCTGGAGATTGGCACTGAGCATCCGTTGGAAGTTGGCCATTACCCAGGCAATGACGAGCCAAGACCAGTGATACTCGTTCGCCACGGGCTTGAGGCGCGCCTGGTGACTGCGGCATTCTACGATCTGGCAGAGCGAGTTGTGGAGCGTGATGTTCAGGGAGAAGCTCAGCTTGGTGTGCTTAGTCATGGAAAATTCTGGAAAATCGGGCAGGGTGGTTGAAAACGCCTGATCCGTCTCAATAAACAAGGTAGAAAACACAGTCTGTCACTTGTTAAACTGTGTTTTCCGACTTGTTACCGAGCCTGGCTCTCTAACGAGGCCCGGTGGTCGTTAGTTCCTCTGTGCAGTCTGGCTGTTCACGATCACTTTCGATTGCCTACATTCAAAATACACAGTCATTGCGACACGCAAGGAGATCACATGGCCCAACCTCGTGTTGTCACCATCCATTACACGCTCACTAACGACCAGGGAGAGCAACTCGATTCCTCCCGTGTAGAAGGCCGCGAGCCTCTGGCGTATCTGGAAGGTGCTCAGAACATCATCGGCGGACTGGAAAGTGCGCTGAACGAAAAGAACGCGGGCGATCAGGTGAAAGTGTCTGTCGCTCCTGCCGAAGGTTATGGCGAAGTGAACGAAGAGCTGATCCAGCCAGTTCCACGCTCGGCCTTTGAAGGCGTAGACACCATCGAGCCGGGTATGCAGTTCCAGGCCCAGACTCCGGGCGGCCCTCAGGTCGTTCGTGTGGTTGAAGTCAGTGACGAAACGGTCACCATCGATGCCAACCACCCGCTGGCAGGCGAGACTCTGCACTTCGACGTTGAAGTCGTAGAAGCACGCGAAGCAACCGACGAAGAGCAAGAGCACGGCCACGTGCATTGATTTGCTCTGAAAGGTTGATCAAAAACGGCTCCTGAGGGAGCCGTTTTTTTTTCATTCGAAAAGCCGATGTGGCAGAAACAAAAAAACGGGCCAGATCGAAATCTGGCCCGTTTTTACTACGCAGCAAAATTACATGTTCGGGTAATTCGGGCCGCCGCCACCTTCCGGTGTGACCCAGGTGATGTTCTGCGAAGGATCTTTGATGTCACAAGTCTTGCAGTGCACGCAGTTCTGGGCGTTGATCTGGAACTTCTGGCCACTGCCGTCGTCGGCGTCGATCACTTCGTACACGCCAGCCGGGCAGTAACGCTGGGCTGGTTCGTTGTACTTGGGCAGATTTTCCTTCAACGGAATGTCGGCATCTTTCAGTTGCAGATGAACCGGCTGGTCTTCCTCGTGGTTGGTGTTTGAGATAAACACCGAGGACAGGCGATCAAAGGTCAGCTTGTTATCCGGCTTCGGATAATTAATCTTCTTGCACTCAGACGCCGGCTTCAAGGTGGCGTAGTCCGGTGTGGTGTCGTGGAAGGTAATCGGCAGGCTGCCGCGCAGAATGTTCTGCTCGAAGAATGCGATGGCACCGCCCACGATGTTGCCGAACTTGTGCATGGCTGGGCCAAAGTTACGCTCAGCGTAAAGCTCTTTGTAAAGCCAGCTGTCTTCAAAACGCTTGGCAAAACTGGTGATCTCTTCGCCAGATTTGCCTTCTTTCAGGGCCTCGAACACGGCTTCTGCACCCAGCAGGCCAGATTTCATCGCGGTGTGAGAGCCTTTGATCTTGGAGCTGTTCAGGGTGCCAGCATCACAACCCAACAGCAGACCGCCCGGGAAGCTCATTTTCGGCAGAGTGTTGTAGCCGCCTTTGGTGATGGCGCGGGCGCCATAGGCAACGCGCTTACCGCCTTCCAGATACTTTTTGACTTCCGGATGGTGCTTGAGGCGCTGGAATTCTTCGAACGGGCTCAGGTGAGCATTGCTGTACGACAGATCCGTGATCAGACCGACGTACACCTGGCCACCTTCCAGGTGATACAGGAAAGAACCGCCGGTAGAGCCGGATTCGCTCAACGGCCAGCCGGTGGTGTGCACAACCAGGCCAGGCTCGTGTTTCGCCGGATCGATGTCCCACAACTCTTTGATGCCAATGCCGTAGTGCTGCGGGTCTTTGCCTTCGTCTAGTTTGAAGTCGTTGATCAGGCGCTTGCCCAGGTGACCACGACAGCCTTCAGTGAACAGGGTGTACTTGGCGCGAAGTTCCATGCCCGGCATGTAGCCGTCTTTCTCTGAACCGTCACGAGCCACGCCCATGTCGCCGGTGATGATGCCCTTGACCTGGCCATCTTCAACGATGGTTTCAGAAGCCGCGAAGCCCGGATAAACCTCAACGCCAAGGCCTTCAGCCTGCTCTGCCAGCCAGCGGCACAGGTTGCCCAGGCTGATGATGTAGTTGCCGTGGTTGTGCATGTTCTTGGGCACAAAGGCGTTGGGGATCTTGGTAGCCTTTTCCTGGTTCTTCAGCAGGAAAATGTCATCCCGGGTGACCGGGGTGTTCAAGGGAGCACCTTTCTCTTTCCAGTCCGGGAAGAGTTCATTCAGGGCGGTGGGCTCGAACACGGTGCCGGCCAGGATGTGTGCGCCAACCTCTGAGCCTTTTTCTACCACACATACGGTCAATTCTTCGCCAGCTTCCTGCGCCAGTTGCATGACGCGGCAGGCAGCCGACAGGCCAGCAGGGCCGCCGCCGACGATCAGAACATCAAATTCCATCGATTCGCGTTCCACGTTGGTCTCCTCAAACAGCTTCTTTAGTGGATGTTGTTTGCCCGCAGGCCTATCTGTCTAACTCATCAAGGGCGACATCATACCGGTAAAATTGCCTATAGACGACGCCCCAAGCCCGGTAAATGGGCCAATTCTCCCAAAAGGATAACGCATTTGAGAAATCAAACAAACGTTTGTTTGAAATTTGCGTCTGGCTTTGGCATTGTACGGGTACACCGAAATTTCGTGTGTTTTGAGTCGATTTTTAGTATCGTCTCATTGCCGGGTCGGGTCAACCCGACTTATTGGCTGTGAAGGCAGGCCTGGCGCGTCTGATAGGGCAATTGACCCATCAGAACATAGCCTGCACTATTGTTTCGCTTTACATAGCAGGCTTTCCGCTCAGGATTGCGAGTCATTAAACCCATTTGTAGAAGAACGAGGAATCTATGAAGGTTCTGGTCGCTGTAAAACGAGTTATCGACTACAACGTAAAGGTGCGCGTCAAGCCGGACAACACCGGTGTAGACCTCGCCAACGTCAAGATGGCAATGAACCCGTTCTGCGAAATCGCTGTTGAAGAAGCGGTTCGTCTGAAAGAGAAGGGCGTTGCCAGTGAAATCGTTGTTGTATCCATTGGCCCGAAAGCCTGTCAGGAGCAGATTCGTACCGCCCTGGCACTGGGTGCTGACCGTGGTATTCACATCGAGACTGACGAAGAAGTTCAGTCCCTCGAAGCGGCCAAGCTGCTGAAGGCTGTTGTAGAGAAAGAAGAGCCAAAACTGGTCATTCTTGGCAAACAGTCCATCGATTCCGACAACAACCAGACTGGTCAGATGCTGGCTGCGCTGACTGGCATGGGTCAGGGCACCTTTGCCTCTGAAGTGGTTGTTGATGGTGAAAAGGTTAACGTCACCCGCGAAGTAGATGGCGGTCTGATGACCGTTGCTCTGAACTTGCCTGCGGTTGTGACCACTGATCTGCGTCTGAACGAGCCGCGCTATGCTTCTTTGCCAAACATCATGAAAGCGAAGAAGAAGCCGCTGGACGCCATGAGCCCCGCCGATCTGGGTGTTGAAATCGCCCCGCGCCTGTCCACCCTGAAGGTAGAAGCCCCGGCTTCACGCCAGGCTGGTATCAAGGTGGCTGACGTTGCTGAGCTGGTGGATAAACTGAAGAACGAAGCGAAGGTGATCTAAATGAGCATCCTGGTAATTGCTGAACACGACAACAGCAGCCTGAAGCAGGCTACTCTGAACGTTGTAGCGGCAGCCAAGGCCATCGGTGGCGACATCGACGTGCTGGTTGCTGGTGAAAACGTAGGCGCCATCGCTGAAGCCGCTGCCAAAGCAGAAGGCGTCAATAAGGTTCTGGTTGCAGACAACGCAGCTTACGGTCATTTCCTGGCTGAAAACCTGGGCGAGCTGGTTGCCGAAGTGGGCAAAGGCTACAGCCATATTCTGACGTCTGCCGGCACCACGGGCAAAGACTTCATGCCTCGCGTTGCTGCGCTGCTGGACGTCGCTCAGGTATCTGACATTATCCGCGTTGAATCTGCCGACACCTTTGTGCGTCCGATCTACGCCGGTAATGCCATCGCAACCGTCAAGGCAAGCGACAGCATCAAGGTAATCACCGTACGCCCGACTGGTTTTGATCCGGTTGCCGCGGAAGGTGGTTCTGCGTCTGTTGAACAGCTGGACGTTGTTAAAGACGCCGGCCTGTCTTCTTTCGTTGGTGAAGAGAAAGCCAAGTCAGACCGTCCGGATCTGGCGTCTGCTGGTATCGTTATTTCTGGTGGTCGTGGCATGCAGAACGGCGAAAACTTCAAAATGCTGGAGCAGGTTGCTGATCTGATGGGCGCAGCTATGGGTGCATCCCGTGCCGCCGTCGACGCTGGATTTGTGCCGAACGACATGCAGGTTGGCCAGACCGGGAAGATCGTTGCCCCTCAGCTGTACGTTGCGATTGGTATCTCCGGTGCCATCCAGCACCTGGCGGGTATGTCTGACTCCAAGGTGATCGTTGCGATCAACAAGGACGAAGAGGCGCCGATCTTCCAGGTTGCTGATTACGGCCTGGTTGCGGACCTGTTTGAAGCAGTTCCGCAGTTCGAAGAAGAGTTGAAGAAAGTCCTGTAACTTTCAGATCTCTCTAACAAAAAAGGCACCTCAGGGTGCCTTTTTTGTTTTTGAAACGATACGTTTCTCCGCTTTGCCAATAATCAGGGTGTCCGCCAGTATGTGCAGCGCCCGATTGGTTGTACGCACCGCTTTGTAGACCTGTTGGCTTTTTTCTTCATGGCTTTGACGGGCTCTACGAGCACTATCCCGAAAATCTTCGTCTTTCGAGAACATGTCGATCAGGCCGAAGGTGGTGTTCGCGATGGCTTTGTGGACCTTTTCAACCGCAGAGGCTCCACCTGAAACGGTGTCTTCCAGCAAGCGAGCACGGTTGCGAACCTCTGCCAGATCCATTCGGCTTTTCTGAATGGCACTGCGAGCGCCGATGCGATGGGCATTCAAGATCAGTAGTTGTTTCCGCGAGTGACTGGCAATCCGGTACCCGGCAAATAGGATGCAAGCCGTGCCCGCCAGACACAGAGTTGTCAGAACCAGGGTAATCATGGGGTGACCCCTTTATCGATATTCAATGTGCATTTCGACATCAATATCTCGCTCCAGAAGCTCAGTTTCCAGTTCCTTCATCACTTCCTGGTACACCATTTTACGAGTCATGACCGGCAACCGGTCTGCAAGTGCGCGCCCCGTTCGGGACTCACGTTTTGCCAGTGCAATCGGATCGAGAACTCTCATCGTAAGCACCAGTTCCGGTTCTTGATGGTGATCGCTGATGCCCTCGGTTTCAAGAATTTGAGTGATCATTTTGCGTTGTTCCAGCAGTTGCCATAAAAGAAGGCAGCTGTATAGCAGCAGAATCAAGCTTGTCAGGGTCAGGAAAGTGATCAAGGGAATGCCTCCGTGGTCTTTTAACCTCTGATACAGTGTGCAACAGACGGCATGACGAACGATTGGCCGGCTGGACGCCGATAGCTCTGCACCGGAGAAAGTCGACTCGTGGCAAAACCTGTTAACATCGGCGTAAACCTTTTGAAAGCGCCTTCAATATTAGCAACACAACAAGGAACAAAATATGGTTTGGCTTAAAGCGTTCATAGCGGGATTGCTGGCAACGTTGATTTTCCACCAAGGGTTGTTTGCCGTTTTCTATTTGCTAGATGCAGTCCCGGCAGCGCCTTACAACATGACCCCGGTGCCTCCGCTGGGCATCCCGTCCGTGCTGTCTTTGGCCTTCTTTGGCGGTTTGTGGGGGATTGCCTTGTGGGCCGTGGCTGGTCGCCTTCTGGGCGCCTGGTATTGGCTGGTCCATATCGCGCTTGGTGCCATTGGTCCTACCGCAGTGGCCATGCTGGTTGTATTTCCGATGAAAGATCTGGCAGTGTCAGCCCAAACTTGGGTTGGCGGCCTGATCCTCAATGGTTTCTGGGGTCTGGGTGTCGCGGTATTTATGGTGTTAATGGCGGCAAGAGCCAAACGCTGAACCTGATTACGATCCAATATATCTCTTTCGCTGCAAATTAAGGATGAACAATGAACAATTCCAAACAGGCAGATTTTGATCTGGTCGTATTTGGCGCTACCAGTTTTGTTGGCCAGATACTGACCCGATACCTGGTTGAAAATTACGGCGTCAATGCCGAGGTGAAGTGGGCCATAGCGGGTCGCTCTGAAGCCAAACTCAATGCATTGAAAGGCGACCTGGGTGATGCAGCCTCCAAGCTGCCTGTCCTGCTGGCTGATGCGGCCGATGACGATGCTGTCGCAGCCATGTGCCGACAAACCCGTGTCGTGATCTCGACGGTTGGCCCCTACGCCTTGTTTGGTGAGCCGCTGGTGAAAGCCTGCGTCGCTACCGGAACTGATTATTGTGACCTGACCGGTGAAGTACAGTGGATCCGCCGCATGGTCGAGCGCTACGAAGCTCAGGCAAAACAAACCGGGGCGCGGATTGTCCACTGTTGCGGGTTTGATTCCATCCCGTCAGACATGGGTGTCTGGTTCTTGCAGCAAAAAGCGGAAGAAGCCTTTGGCAAGCCCTGTCAGGATGTGCGGATGCGAGTGAAGGTCGCCAAGGGTGGGTTATCAGGCGGCACGGTTGCCTCCATGATCAACGTGGCCAAAGAAGCGGGTGCCGATCCCAAGCTCCGTAAAGAGCTGGCAAATCCCTTCTCGATTTGCCCTGAAGGGCATCGCTCGAAAGCGCGCCAGCCGAGCCTGAAAACCGCCGAATACGACAAGGATTTTGGTGTCTGGCTTGCCCCATTTGTGATGGGCGCCATCAACACCCGGGTTGTGCATCGCTCCAATGCAATGCAGAGCGCCCGTTATGGCACAGAGTTCACCTACGATGAAGCCATGATGACCGGCAAAGGCGCCAAGGGTAGGTTGACCGCCTACGGTATCACCGCGGCGTTGGGCGCTTTCTTTACCGCCTCGGCGATCAAGCCCACTCGCTGGGTGGTAGAAAAGCTCGTGCCCAAGCCGGGTGAAGGCCCCAGCGAGAAAGAGCAGGAAAACGGTTTTTACGATCTGCGTTTTGTTGGCCGCACCCCCGATGGTAAAACCATCATCACCAAGGTGACGGGCGATCGTGATCCCGGTTATGGATCGACCGCCAAAATGCTCGGCGAGGCAGGTCTTTGCCTGGCGTTTGATGTTCAGGAATCCACCAAGGGAGGCTTCTGGACACCGGCTTCTGCATTGGATGGGAAATTGCTGGAAAGGTTGACCAGCAAGGCTGGCCTGACGTTCGAGGTACTGGAAACCCGATAAGTGTCAGTAAAGGTGGACTGTGTGACCGGACGGCAATAACGCTTCCGGTCCATGCCCCAGACAGATGACCGCGCGCCCCTCCAACCATCGGTTGATTTGGGGCGCTATTCGTTTACGGGTTTCGGAATCCACGCCGGTAAACGGCTCGTCCAGAATCACCAGCGCAGCGTCATTGAGTAACACCCGCGCCAGCACCAGGCGGCGCGCTTCGCCTCCGGACAGTCGGTTGCCAGCGCTGCCGAGCCAGGTGTCGAGCCTGTCCGTTTCGTCCGTAAATCGACTTGCCAATTCAACCAGCTCCAACACCCGCCAAAGCTCAGCATCTGTGGCTTTTGGGTTGCCCAGTAATAGATTGGCTCTCACCGTATCTTCAAACACCACGGTCTTCTGCGTGAGATAGGCGCAGGGTAGGGCTGAGATCAGGCCATCTTTCGGTGCCAGTATGCCCGCGATCGTATCGGCCAGAGTGGATTTTCCGGCTCCGGACGCACCAACGATACCCAGCCGCTCACCTTCGGCCACGGTTAGGGAGTAGTGGCTAAGGATGGCCGCCTGGCCGGTATAGCCGACGGATAGATCGCGCATAATAAGCGCATTGCCGTTGATCAGGTGTGGCTCGGCTGGCGTCCGGTTGCCCAGCTTGGAGCCTGGCGTAACCTGTTCATTCAGTCTTCGGGCGGCGGAAATCGTACCCCCCAATTTTGCAAACGCATCCGGCAACATGGCATAGACTTCAATCAAGCCCAGCAGCGCGATGGGTAGCAAAACAAGAACCGGGCCACTCAACTGGCCCTGGTGAAACAGCTCGGCGCCCGACCAGAGCGCAACAACAACCGCCAGATTCACCAATAGAGTTGATACGGCCTGGTGCCAACCGGCCTGGCTGTCGACGCGCGCCTGCGTCCGCGACACGGATCGAGCCTGGCGCATCAACCAACCCGCATGCTTGCCTGTGCGACCAGCTGCGGTCAGTTCGGCGTAGCCTTCAAGATGCTCGATCACGTCGCCCCTGAGAGCTTCCTGCTGATCACTGAGCCTCGCTGACAACGGCCGGGTTTGAGTGAAAACCCGTCGAGTTGCCAGATAGAGGGCGAGCGCACAAATGGCCAGGACACCGACAGCAAGCGTGCCGGAGAACAACAGCCAGGCGGCGAGCACCAGGATAAGGCTAACCATCACTGCGAGCCCGGCCGGTGCGATCACCCTGAGATAGATGGTATCCAGTGCATCCACATCGGCCGTAAGCCGCGATAACCACTGGGCGCCGGTTTTGCCACCGCGTTCCCGTTGACCGGCACTGGCCATCCGGTCAAACAGGGCAACTCGAATATCAGTCAGCAACTGCAGAACCGTATTGTGGTTATACACTCGCTCAAGATACCTCGCGACGGTACGCGATACTGCAAAGAACCGAATGCCACCGCCCGGCACATAGAGATTGATATAAGCCTGAGATCCTGCTGCCAGGAGCAAGCCAACCAGTGCAGTTTCGGTCAGAAACCAGCCGGACAACGCCAGCAGGCTGAGGCCAGACAGCAAAGTCACCAGCAGGAGCAGCGCGCCAACGATCAGGCGGCCTCGACGCTGAAATATCAGCTTTAGCCAGGGCCGAAGTTCATGCATCCCGAACCTCCCCATTGTTAACAATCAGTGTTCGGTCAGCCAGTGCCAGCAGCGCGTTATGATGAGTTGAGAACACCAGCGTCTTGCCGGATTCGGCCAACTTGTGCAATGCCTCCAAGACCACAATCTCACTGGTTGCATCAAGCCCTGCTGTCGGCTCATCCAGTAGAATTAAATCGTAATCAGCAACGAAAATCCGGGCCAGACTTAACCTGCGGGCCTGGCCGCCGGATAGTCCTTGCCCGTCTTCCGCAATCTGGCTGTGAATGCCCTGAGCGCGGCTCTCAAGCATACTGCCAAGGCCGACCCGCCGCAGCGCTGATTCAATCGCGATGTCTGAAGCCTCCGGGCAGGTCAAACGCAGATTGTCGGCCCAGGAACCCTGTATCCAGAAACCACGCTGACCAAGCCAGCCAAAAGCCAGCTGGCCCGGAGGATTGCCAAACACGCTGACAAAACCCTGGGTTGGCGTTATAAAACCCGCGATAAGATGCAGCAGGGAGGACTTACCTCCGCCAGAGGGGCCGGTCAGGGCAACCGATTGCCCTTGCAACACCGACAGGTTCAGGTTACGTAGAATTGGTTTACCGGTCCCGTAGTGCAAGGAAACGTTGCTCAGTGAAATGCGGTTATCGGGCGTTGCCTGCGGGTGCTTTGGCTTTGAGGTGTTGGCCCCTGTGGGTTGATTTAGTCGTGCGAGAATCTCCGCGCTGGCCCCAAGGGCGGTGGCCCGGTCATGGTAGTGTTGCGACAGAGTTCGTAACGGTTGGAAGAACTCGGGGGCCAGCAACAGGATCAGCAACCCCGAAAACAGGGTCAAGTCGGCGCTGGGCCCGTAGCTGATGTATCCCAATAATCCAAAGCCGACGTATATCGCAATAACTGCGATGGCAACCGACGCAAAAAACTCGAGCACGGCAGAAGATAAGAACGCCACTTTCAGAGTTTTCATGGTTATCCGTCGATACTGATCTGAGCGACGATGCAACGCATCGCTGGCACTGCGGGTTTGTCCAAACAGCTGCAGGGTGGTCAGCCCGCGAATCTTATCCAGAAACTGGCCAGACAGCCGGCTGATAACCTCAAAGTGTTGTTGATTGACCTTTTCGGCGCCTATGCCCACCAACGCCATGAACAGTGGAATCAAAGGCGCAGATAGCAACAGAAAAATTCCGGCCAGCCAGTCTAACCAAAACACCAACGCCAGAATGACGACAGGGATAATAGCGGCCAGAAACATCTGCGGTAAGAAGCGGGCAAAGTAGCCGTGCAACGCTTCAACGTGGTCCAGCCATTCCCGCGCCAGGCTGCCGGCCGAAGCATCCGCGAGGGTAACCGGGCCTGCATCGCCCCAATGCCGGTGCAATTGACGCCGGGCGTCCCGGCGAACCTGTTCGCTGCAACGTGCCGCAAAGTGGGATTGCATACCCTGGCCGGCAGCCCGAAACAGAAGGGCGACAATCAACGCAATAAAGCTCGAAGTGAGCCCGGCGGCTGATTGTCCTTCGATTATGATCTGGTGCACCAGCCAGGCCAGCAATACCATCTGCAGGATGGTTGCCAGCCCGGTCAGAGCACCCGCCAGCACGGTAAGCCGTGCCCAACGCTGGCTGTTCCGGGCAAGCCCGGAAAGCCATTGTCGAACATCAACCTGGGCTGGCTCAGACACTCAGTGATACCCCTCGCCAGCACGAACCTTGCCCCGGAACACCCAATAGGTCCAGGCGGTGTAGGCCAGTACAATCGGGATAACAAAGAGCAAGCCAAGTAGCAGGAACAACTGCGACTCGTAGGCGGAGGATGCGTCCCACAAGGTGTAGTTTGGTGGCACAACGTAAGGCCAGCGGCTGACTATCAGGCCCAGGTACGTGGTGATGAACAAGCCCATGGTTGCGACGAATGGCATGCCTTCAAAGCGGTTGCGAACAGACCGCCAGATCTGGAAGGCACACAGCAATGTCAGCGCAGGTAGGATCCAGATCACCGTCAGATTGGAAAACCAGCGTTCACGAACCATGTCGTCCACAAACGGCGTCCACACACTGATAATACCGAAGATTACCAGCACCGCGGCCAGCAAAGGCGTTGTCAGCCGGTAAGCCCACTCTTGCAGCCGCCCTTCTGTTTTCATGATCAACCAGGTTGAACCCAGCAGGGCATAGCCTGCGAGCATGCCAAGGCCAGTAAGGACGGTGAAAGGTGTGAGCCAATCCAGGGCACCGCCGACGTAGACCCCGTTAGCGGTCTCAAAGCCCTGAATGTAGGCACCTACAACCGCGCCCTGTGCAAAAGCCGCCACCGTGGAGCCACCGGCGAACGACCAGTTCCACAAGTACCGGGACGACCGGGCCTTGAACCGGAACTCAAAAGCTACGCCCCGGAAGATCAAGCCGGCCAACAGCAGAAACACACCGATGTACAGCGCTGGCAGAATGATGGAATAGACCATCGGGAACGCTGCCAATAGCCCGGCACCGCCCAGCACCAGCCAGGTTTCATTGCCGTCCCAGACCGGCGCGACGCTATTCATCATGGTATCCCGATCCTGCTCGGACGGTGCAAACGGGAATAGAATCCCGACACCCAGATCAAAGCCGTCCATCAGCACATACATGATGACACCAAAGCCAATAATGAACGCCCAGATAAGGGCCAGATCAAAAAGTTCCATGATTAGTGGCCTCCCTGGTTGATCGGTTTGGCGTGATTGACAGCGTCTTTGCCGGGCTCTATCTCGAACGGCACATGGGCTGCTGACAAAGGCCGTGCAGGGCGATCATCTTCGTGATCGTATTCCTCATCGTTATCTTCTAGGCCCACATAGAGCACCCGCATCAGGTAATAAACTCCGGCAGAGAACACCAAACCATATACCACCACATAGCCGATCAATGTGAAAAGGGCCATAGCGCCGGTGAGTGACGGTGTAACCGACTCCGCCTGAGTCATCATGCCGTAAACCAGCCAGGGTGAGCGACCGACCTCCGTCACAAACCATCCCGCCAGTACTGCAATAAAAGGCGTAATGCTCATAAACCGCAAGCCCTGAAGAAACCAGCGGTTCTGGAAATAACGTCCCTTTACGCGCAGGAACAGGCCGGCCAGGGCAAACAGAATCATCAACATACCCAACCCGACCATCACCCGGAACGACCAGAACACAATAGCCACGGGCGGCTGTTCTTCGACTGCTACTTCATTCAGGCCCGGTACCTCGCCATCCCATTCATGGGTCAACACAAAGCTGGCAAGGCTGGGAATACCAATCTCAAAATGATTGGTTTGATTAGCCTGATCAGGAATCGCGAACAACAACAGCGGCACATTGCGGGAAGTTTCCCAGTTGCCTTCCATCGCAGCAACCTTCATGGGCTGATGCTCCAGTGTGTTGAGACCGTGGAAGTCACCAACAACAAGTTGCGCTGGCGCTATGAATAGCAATAACCAGAGGCACATAGACAGTGCTTTGCGGTTAGCCTCAACTTCGCGCCCTCGTAGCAGATACCAGGCACTGACGCCTGCGACCACAAATCCACCAGTCAGAAAAGACGCCAACGCCATATGTGCGAAACGATAGGGGAAAGAGGGGTTGAACAGCGCCTGGCTCCAGGACACCACATGGAACACGCCGTCACGTAACTCGATCCCGGCCGGAGTGTGCATCCAGCTGTTGGCGGCGAGAATCCAGAAAGACGAGATAAAGGTACCCGTTGCCACCATGATGGCGGCAAATAGATGAACCCCCGGCGGAACCTTATTCCGCCCGAATAGCAAAACGCCGAGGAACGCTGCTTCCAGGAAAAATGCGGTAATAACCTCGTAACTCAGAACTGGCCCAAGGAAGTTGGCGGTCGCCTGCGAAAAATTACTCCAGTTGGTCCCGAACTGAAACGACATCACGATGCCAGAGACCACGCCCATACCGAACACAACGGCAAAGACCTTGGTCCAGAATCCGGACAGCTTTTCCCAGACCGGATTCTTTGTTTTGAAGGCCAGGCCCTCAAGAACGGCGATGTAAGAAGCAAGGCCGATGGTAAACACCGGAAAAATGGCGTGAAATGACACCACAAACGCGAACTGGATTCGCGATAGCATGAGAGGGTCGAGTTCCATTAATACCTCCGGTAACTCAAACAAGTCATAACGAACGGGCCAACGCGCCCGTTCAGCCGCTGCCTTATGGCTTTTTGTTATGTTGTTTCACCGGCAGATAGGTGTGATGCTACCGGTAAAGTAGCAAAACACGATAGGGCAGTTTGTCGCACCCCTTAATCTAAAACAATTATGGTGAGCCGAATGAGCTTTTACGAGGACCGAATTCTCCCGCACGTCATCGACAAAGCCTGCTCCATGGGCCAGGTGATGAAACTGCGAAGTCAGATTGTGCCAAGAGCCAAAGGCCGGGTACTCGAGGTGGGTATGGGCTCCGGTATCAACCTTGAATTCTATAACCAGGATCAGGTTGAAATGGTTTACGGGCTGGAACCGTCAGAGGGTATGCGGCGCAAAGCGTTAGCAAACCTGAGCCGCTCACCGATAAAGGTGGAATGGCTGGACCTGCCGGGCGAGAAGATCCCCCTTGCGGATGATTCGGTGGATACCGTTTTACTAACCTTTACCTTATGCACCATCCCGGACTGGCACGTGGCCTTGCTTCAGATGAAAAGGGTGCTCAAACCAGGCGGTGATTTATTGTTTCTCGAGCATGGCGAGGCCCCTCACGAGGGCACTCGGAAATGGCAACACCGCATCACACCGGGCTGGAAAATGCTCGCAGGTGGCTGCCATCTAAACCGTCAGATCGCAGATCTGATCCGCCACGCGGGATTTGAAATTCAAGAACTCGATAACCTGTACATGCCAAATGCTCCGAAAATCGCCGGTTTTATATACAAAGGCCGAGCCACAAAGCCGGTTTAGGCGCGGATTACAAAGGATTTTTGTGGATCAACGGCAACGGAATTGCGTTACGCCAACGGGCCTTATACAATTCCGCCCTCCAAGCACATCCCCTCCGATGCCCGGATGGTGAAATTGGTAGACACAAGAGACTTAAAATCTCTCGACCGCAAGGTCGTGCCGGTTCGATTCCGGCTCCGGGCACCATTTCAATAGATGCTTTCCAGCGCATTCTCGCTCCCACAACACAAAAACCTGCAGCGGTGCATTTGTTTAGTATCTGCCCTCAACGCTGTTCCTCGTCTTCCATTTTATCGGCATCTTCACCAGCCTGCTGATAATCAGATTCCTGAACGGGCATTACAGGATGTACCCGGTCTATATCACCCGTGGGGACTTGAGGGTCGTCTTTGATGAGCTCCATGATGGCACCGCCGACAATTAGAACGAACAGCACTATTTTGATCAGCAAAGAACGGGGCATAGAGTCTCCTTTTCAGCATCGCTTGGTAGAACTGTGAGGGCTATGGCTGTAAATACAACCACTCTCCAAAGGTCGGTTCGACAGACACGAAACGTTTGGTGATACTGCTTAGAACAGAGCAAAGGAGATAAGGTGCGATGACACAAGCGGCTAATAACCTGGTGCAGCAACATACCAAACAAGGCATAACGACGGTGACACTGAGTCAGCCTGATAAACGCAACAGTTTGTCGATGGTGATGCTGGATGCACTTTCAGAGGTGTTTACTGCTATGGAGAACGACGCTGATACCCGCGTGGTGGTGTTGGCGGCGGCCGGGCGCGTGTTCTGCGCAGGGCATGACCTGCGCGAGATGCGGTCCCAGTTCGATTGTCAAGAGTTTCAGCTGGCGTTGTTCCAGCGCTGCAGCAAGGTGATGCAGCAGATCGTCAATCTCCCCAAACCGGTCATTGCGCGGGTGGCTGGTGTTGCCACGGCGGCGGGCTGCCAGTTGGTGGCCAGTTGTGATCTGGCGGTGGCCGAGGAGGGCGCCCGGTTTGCAACACCGGGGGTGAATATCGGATTGTTCTGTTCTACGCCGATGGTGGCGCTGTCTCGTAACGTGTCCCGCAAACATGCGATGGAAATGCTGCTGACCGGTGAGATGATCGATGCTGCCCGGGCCGAAAGCATCGGTTTGGTGAATCGGGTAGTGGCGGCGGAGCATCTGGATGAAACGGTGTATCAAATGGCAGCCACCATAGCCGGAAAATCCGGGCATGCCCTCAAAGTCGGCAAAACTGCGTTCTATCGTCAGCTGGAGATGCCCTTAGCCGATGCCTACGATTACACTGCAGAGGTCATGGCCGGCAATGTGGCGTCGGTGGATGCGCAGGAGGGTATTTGTGCGTTCCTCGAGAAGCGGGATCCTGAATGGCAAGACAAATAAGGCTCAGCGATGACATGTGTCGTCGGCGGGCCAATGGAGCCTGTCGCCGACGTTAATGTCACGGTCCTCGAAATAGCCGGCGTTCATTTCAACCGCGTTCGAAAATGGTTGCCCGGAAGGGTAGTTCGGGCAATCCCGTCCCTGAGCGGAAGGGCAGGGCGCCATTGATCGAATGCTGACAATCCTGCCGTTGCTGTCAATGTAGGCGATGTCCAGTGGGATCAGCGTCTGAAACATCCAGAATCCGTGGCTTGCAGATCGTTCACGCCGATAGGTAAACAGCATCCCGGCGTGATCTCCCATTTCGCCGCGGCCCATCAGGCCTCTCTGCCGCTGTTTGTCCTTACTGGCGACTTCCAACGCAACATTATGAATGCCGTCGTCCGTCACAAAGCAGGCATCTACGATCGGCAGCGTGGTTCGACCGTTTGCGTCGCTTGCTCCGAAGCCCGCAAAGAATGCCGCAAAGCATAGGCCAAATAACCAGCGCCCGGGTTGACGCTTCATGACCGCAGTCGGTAGCCGGTTTTGAAGATCCACCACACAGCGGTCATGCAGAGTGACAGGAACACCAGGGTCATGCCTACGCTGATACCCACATGCACGTCAGACACACCGTAAAAAGCCCAACGGAACCCGCTGATCAGGTACACCACCGGATTGAAAAGGCTAATGGTTTGCCAGATCTCGGGCAGCATATCGATGGAATAGAACGTCCCGCCCAGAAACACCAGGGGGGTAACGATCATCATCGGGACGATTTGGAGTTTCTCGAAGCCATCGGCCCAGATGCCGATGATGAATCCGAACAGGCTGAAGGTCATCGAGGTAAGGATGAGAAACGATAGCATCCAGAATGGGTGCAATATCGAATAGTCCACAAACAGGCGCGCTGTCAGCAGGATGATCAGCCCCAGAATAACCGCCTTGGTGGTGGCAGCGCCGACATAACCGAGCACAATTTCGAAATAGGAGACGGGGGCCGACAGCACCTCGTAGATGGTCCCTGAGAACTTGGGCATGTAAATGCCAAACGAGGCATTGGAAATGCTTTGCATCAGCAGTGACAGCATCACGAGGCCGGGAATGATGTATGCACCATAATCGATGCCGCCAATGTCGCCCATACGAGAGCCGATGGCCGATCCAAACACCACAAAATAGAGGCAGGTTGAGATCACGGGCGACAAGACGCTTTGCATAATGGTCCGCTTCATGCGCGCCATTTCGAACTTGTAGATTGCTTTTACACCATAAAGATTCATCGAGCTCTCCGTTGATGCTGTTCAAGCAGGTGGTTATTCATGGACCAGCCCAACAAATATCTCTTCCAGCGAACTTTCCCGGGTCTGCAAGTCACGGTAGTCGATGCCCAGATCCCCCAGTGTTCTTAACAGGCGAGCAACGCCGGCCTGTTGCTGTTGGGAGTCAAAGGTGTAGATCAGCTCGTAGCCATCGCCTGACAATTCAACCGGCTCCCGAGTCAGTTCACCGGGAACCTTTTCCAGCTTCTGCTGCAGGTGCAATCGCAGCTCTTTTTTACCAAGTTTGGACATCAGCTGGGCCTTGTCCTCCACCAGGATGATTTCGCCGTTGCGAATCACGCCTATTCGGTCGGCCATTTCCTCGGCTTCTTCGATGTAGTGGGTCGTCAGGATGATGGTGGTGCCATTCTGGCGTAGTTTACGCACCATCTCCCACATGTCCCGGCGCAGTTCTACATCAACTCCTGCAGTTGGCTCATCCAGAAACAGGATGCGCGGTTCGTGCGACAAGGCCTTTGCGATCATCACCCGACGTTTCATGCCACCCGACAATGACATGATCCGATTATCGCGTTTGTCCCACAGCGACAGGTCTTTGAGCACCGCTTCGATGTGTTCCGGTTTGGCCGGCTTGCCGAACAGGCCGCGGCTAAAAGACACTGCGTTCCAGACCGTTTCGAAGGAGTCGGTGTTCAGCTCTTGCGGCACCAGCCCAATAGACTGTCGGGCTTTTCGGTAGTCTTTGATGATGTCGTGCCCGGCGGCTTTCACATCGCCATTGCTCTTGTTGACGATGCCGCAAATGATCGAAATCAGTGTGGTTTTGCCAGCGCCATTGGGGCCGAGCAGGGCGAAGATCTCACCCGGATAGATCTCAAGGTTGACGTCTTTCAGGGCCTGAAAGCCATCTTCGTAGATTTTGTTCAGGTGCTTTACGGAAATGTCCGGTTGCACGGGCGTGTCCTGTTTTGTGAGTGACTCAAACCAGAAAGCCCGACATTTTCTCACGCTGGCAGCAGTTTAGAAACCTTTGCTATGTCGGGAATTATCCCCATAATGCCCACTTCGGCAAGGTCAGAGGTGTGTATGGTACGATCCATCGTCGCGGTAAGTTTAGTTATCGGCGCAATTGCTTTGGCGATGTATGGCTCGCGTTCAATGGAAACTGGCACCGAAGCTGACGATCAGCCCCAATGCAACCTGTTGGACGCGCCCTGTGAGTGGACAACCGGTGACGGTGAATGGCGCGTTGAACTGATCGAGGCGGGAACCGGCACACAGGGCATGGAGTACCGACTGGCGGTAAGCGTACCCAAAGCCCCGGACCGGTTTTTGGCTGTCTTGCGCGGGCAATCCATGTACATGGGGGAATACCCGGTACCTTTAGCCAGAGAAGAGTCGTTGTCCTATCATGCACGGTTTACCGCTCCTGTTTGTACAACCGGTGCGGATATGATCTGGCGGATTGACCTTCAGGATGGGCAGGAAAAACTGAAAAATGTGCCATGGATGCTGGTTTTCCGGGCGCAAAAATAGTTAAATTCTGCAAAATTCAGTATCCAGGGTTAAGCGATGGACTACGGGGACAGCGTTCAAAAGGTTTTATTACGCAAGATCGGTAAAGCGGAACAGGATTTGTTGCAGCTTAAGCTGGATTATTGTCGGTTCGTTTTTGGCCTGACTCACCGGGCTCGGGTGTCTGCCAATGGGCATGTCTGGCTCGTTCGTTCTGTGGATGTTGAGTCTATGACGTACACAGAGAATGGCGAATTTACCAAGCCGATCATTACTGGCACCGCCGAAGGCGACCAAGCCAGCCGCGAAACCGTCACCCTTGGCACCGGTTGGGAACTCGAACCGGCTAAATAAAGGCGTTGCTGGTGACCACTTCATAAAGGCTTGAGCCGTTAGGAACATACTGATGGCTCTGCCAGAATTCTGCACCTTCCAGTCCCGCGCGATAGCATGCCAGTAACAGGCTGCTCGACGTCAGAGTTGAGATTGCCTGAACAGCCTCTGGCTGGCGAATACCTGTTTTCCGGCTGACAATTCTTGCAACCAATAACGACAAAGCTTCTGTGTGCCGCCTGGATTTCGGGCTCAGGGCGCAAGCTGCGCCATACAGCCAGACAGCGGCACAGGTACGAACCGTTTCCGGCGCGTCTGCCAGTAGCAACCCTCTGACACGACAATCCCGCTCCTGAAGCCCGGCCAGTATGTGCAGGCGTGTGAATAACTCAGTCTCGTCAGATACCCGGGAAACGGCTGCGCGCGGCTTTGGCGTAGGGGTGGGCGACCATTGCTCGCGTTGAGGTGGCACCTCAAAACTCTGCGAACCGACAGCCATGGCACCACTGTGTTGTGCTGAGTCCTGCCGAATCAGGAGAAACATGCGAATACCAAGCATGCCGAGCAGTAATAGCAGTCCGGCTTGAGTGACGGCGACCAATCCGTTGACCATCATAGGGTTATCTACCTTGAGAACGTCCTGAGGAATGCGGTTGACGAGATTGTAACAGCGTGTAACGGGCAAGCGGCACTAACTGCCTTGCAGAATGGTAAAATCGATCTGCAAGACCGCAGAAATGTGATGGTGATCGCAGTGATCTAGCAGGTTGGCATCGTTTGAAGCGCAAGTTTTCGGCGAATATAGCGGCCAAGTACATCCACGCCAATGTTTAACGACGCGGTTATCAGAATGAGGATCATCGCCCGGTCAAACTGAATGTTCTGAATGGCACTGTCGACATAAAAGCCGAGCGTGTAGATACCCAGGATGCCGAGAATGGCGGTTTCGCGCATGATGATTTCCCAGCGGTAGAACAGAAATGCCAGGAAGGATCGATACACTCTCGGCACCAGTTCCCAGCTATAGCGGGTAAATCCGGCTGGGGCATCGGGCCGCAGTTCGATGGTGTTGGTCTGTCGCCCGATCAGGTGGCCGATAATGCCACCGTTGTGAAGTGCCAAGGCCACTACCGCAGGCAGCATGGAAGGCCCCCACAGTTGCAGCAGAATGTACGCCAGAATGTATTCGGGCGTGGAGCGGGCGATAACAAGGAACACATGGCCCGACGTGCGCCGGACTGGCCCGGTAAAGTGTTTTGAGATCAGGGGGAACGCCAGCAGTGACAACAGGCCCGTGGCCACCAGCGCAATTTGGGTAAGCACAACCGTGTTCCAGATACCGGGCAGGGCCTCGGTGATCATCACGTCGCCGAGCCAGCTGGAAAGCCCTGCCAGACCCTCACCGTTCCTCAGTGGCGAAGGCACGATATCCTCTGTAAAGAAGCGCTCAACATTGCCCCAGACGATTGGGAATCCTTCACCAAGAAAGAAGGGGGCTGCAAGCAAGTAGGCCGGTAACAGCTTGGGCCTCACCCAGATCGGCATAGTCGCGATGAGCACGTAAAACAGAATGAGCATCGCGCCGGCATCCGAGTACATGCCTTGTGAAAAAGACGACTCGAGGTAGAACCCGAGGGTGGGCAACCCGACAAAGCCCAAAATGGCGGAAGAGCGTAAACCACACTCTAGGCGATACGCGGTGTAGGTGCGGATCTGAACCCAGCAATCGGGTATGCGCGCGTACAAGAAAGACGCAATGGCGCTGGTACCCGGAGGCAGCAGTCTGCTGGGTTCCGGGTCCGATTCTTCGAGGATTTCCGAGTAGACCTTGGCAAAAATGCCTGCGTAGGGGATGGCGATCGCGAGCACACCGGTGAGCGGGTGGAAGCCAAAAAACTGCAGAAAGATCAGCGCCCAGAACAGTTCGTGAATGGCCCGGATAAAGGCGCAGAAAATACGGACCGGAAGAAGGCGGTAGACCAACGCCAGCAAGAAACCAAAGAAGCTGCCTAGGGCTACACCAACGAAACCAAAAGCAACCGTCCGCAACAAGGCCGTCAACAAGCCTTCGGTGCTGAAGAAGTTGGGGGTGGCGACGCCAATAAAAAACTGGCCAAGATCCCGCCAGGGATTGGCCGTGGTGATGGCAATGTCGGCAACAAATAATCCAGCCACGGCAATGGCTAGAAACAGCAGGCTGGCTCTTACGGTTGGGTAGGAGAGCATGATGTCAGTACAGTGCCATGATGTCAGCAGCCTGAAGCTCGCTGGCAGGCTGGTCCAGGGCAATTCGCCCGTCTTGAATGCCGACGATGCGGGTGCAATAGGCGAGCGCCATATCGACATCGTGCAGTGCAATCACACTAGTGCTGAATTGATCTGTGAGGGCCTTCATGACCAGATGCGCCATCGGTTCGTCAAGCGCCGAGATAGGTTCATCTGCCAATAAGATGTTAGCGTTCCGGTAAAGTGCCCGGGCAATGGCTACGCGCTGGCGCTGGCCACCAGACAGAGACGCCGCAGGAGTCCATTGTTTATCTGAAATACTGAGTTTGTTCAGTAATGCACCAACAGTGTCCCGATCTTTACGGAACGGCCGGATCAGTGTCAGGGTGTTGTACCACAAGGGGTGCTTGTCGAGCTGCCCCATGAACACGTTATGGAACACTGGCAGTGCATTGACCAGTCCCAACCCTTGCGGCACCAATGATGCCTGGTGGGTGAGGCGTTCGTAGAGCAGTTTGATGAGGGTCGACTTGCCGGCACCGCTCTTGCCGACCAGAGCGACATGTTGGCCCTGTTGGACTTCGAGAGACAGCGGGCCAACAACCCGCTTGTCTCCGAAGCTTGCCCTCAGATCATTAAAGGCGAAGCCTGACATCAATCGATGATTCCCAATTCGGATGCGACACTGCGAATGGGCTCATAGTCATCGTTAGAGGCAGGGATAAAGCCTTCACGAGGAAAGCTTTCCAGCAAGGCCGGGTCGTCCAGATCTAGCAGCGCCTGGCGAACCTTGTTTTTGAAGCCTTCACCGAATCGCTCATCAACGTCACCACGAATGGTCCACTGATAGTTCGGGAACCCGGGTGTCTTCCAGATGATTTTAACGTCATCGGTATTGATGTTGCCGTCTTCAAGTTCTTTTTCCCATACCTTGTAGTTGAGGGCGCCTACATCGTAGGTGCCAGACTCAACGAGTCTCAAGGTGCGGGTGTGATTGCCACTGAAACCTACTCGGCTGAATACGGTCTCCGGGGCTTCATTGAAGCGATCACGGATGTGATATTCGGGAATCAGACGGCCCGAAGTCGAGCCTTTGGAACCGAAGGTGAAGGTTTTGCCCCGTACCCCTTCTGGCAGTTCATCCGCACGCTCCAGGCCGGTGCTCTTATGGGCGATGAAGTAGTTGTAAAACGCCTGATCTTCGATACCCTGCGCCAGTGCTTCGGAGCCTGGCACCAGTGCGCGAGCCTGCACACCGGAGAGGCCACCAAACCAGGCCAGCTGAACCTGGTTGTTGCGGAACGCCGAAATAGCGGCAGCGTAGGATTTCACCGGAATATACCGGACATCCACTTCAAGCTGCTCGGAAAGATAATCGGCAATGCCACGAAAACGCTCAACCAGCTTCGTTTCATCTTCATCCGGGATGGCGGTGAATACAAACGTTTGCGCGCTTGCGGTGGTAGCTACAGCCAGTGTTAGAAAACCGGAAACAAGCCATTTCCGTATTTGCTTGGTGATCATATGTCATCCTTACTAAGTATTTTTGGGGAGTAGGATCCGGACGTGGTTATCGATAACCGGGTTGGTGCTGGCAGGTCCGACGCGACCAAGGATAACGTGAATCGCGTCAAGCCCAAAACGATATACGGAACAACTTTTTACCTGGAGCATGTCGACATGCAGAATTTTGCAAACTCTCTGTGATAAATCCCATGAAAATAATCATTATTACGCCCGCAGGTCCGGATTCAAAAGCGGGTAACCGGGCAACTGCGGTCCGCTGGCAGCAGCTACTTGAAGAGGCTGGTCATCAGGTTGAGGTTGCGAATGACTACGACGGCGAGCCATACGATCTCATGATTGCGCTCCACGCCTGGCGAAGCGCGACCCTAGTGCATCGCTTTCGTGAGTGCTGGCCGAGCCATCCTTTGATCGTGGTTTTGACCGGCACGGATATCTATCATCATCAGCGTGAGTACCCGGAACCCACTCACGCCTCCATGGCAGCCGCCAATGTCCTGATCGGCCTGCATGATCTGGTTGCCAACGACATACCGGATCAGTTCCACAGTAAACTGATAACACTCAGACAATCTGCCCCGGCAACGAGCATTCGGGGCGGTTCTAAAGCGGAGCCCGGGCAATTCAATGTGTGCGTGATCGGCCATCTCCGTGCCGAAAAAGACTCGTTGCGCGCCGCTTGGGCCAGCCGGCTCTTGCCGGATGATTCCCGAATCATCGTGTCTTGCGCGGGCAAACCCCACAACGACGAGTGGCGGGACAAAGCCTTGAACGAAAGCAAAGCCAATCCGCGTTTTCATTGGCTCGGCGAATTGGAAAAGCCGCAACTCGAAAATCTCATGGCGGTCTGCAACCTGATGGTGATCAGTTCTGTGATGGAAGGCGGTGCTAACGTTGTCTCTGAAGCGTGCAGGGCAGGGGTGCCGATTCTTGCGTCCGACATTTCAGGTAACCGGGGATTACTCGGCGACGATTATCCGGGTTATTTTCCCGTCGGAGACGAACGTGCTCTGGCAGAGTTAATGTATCGGGTGGAGCAAAGCCCGGACTTGCTGGCAGCGTTAGTCGCCAAAGTGAATGATCTGGCAACAACCTTTACTCCGGAACAGGAGCGCCAGAGCCTGGAAAAGGCTCTGGCGCTTGCTGTGAAGGCGGTCAGTCCCGAAGCGTGATGGGCTCTATGGCGCCGTTCTCATCCTGAGAAGTCACACGGCCGATAATGGCTGTGTGAGGGTAGCCCAGTGATTTGAGCTCTCGCACACAGGCCTCGGCAACGGCTTCCGGCACGCTGGCCAGCAGACCCCCTGCTGTCTGAGGATCAAAGATCAACGGATAGCGCGGGTGATTAACCCAGTCTGCCTGATTGCGAATGCCGCGCCGTAACCGGACGTTAGCCGGTTGCAGGGAGCTGAGAATGCCCGCCGCGACTGTTTCTTCCGCGCCTGGCAGGATCGGTATCGCAGTCAGGTCAAGCTCGGCATCGACACCGGAGGGCCGGGTCATTTCAACCAGGTGCCCCAGCAATCCAAAACCGGTTACGTCTGTGCAGGCGCGTGCGCCAAAACGAACCAGGCAATCTGCCGCAGGTTTGTTGGACTGAACCATCGACGCCAGCGCTGCATCTATCCAGCGGCCTTTGGCCTCCAGTCGAGCGTGAGCCGCAAACAAGGTCCCTGTGCCGATCGGCTTGGTCAGCAGCAAAACGTCCCCGGCACGAAGGCCGCCCTTACTCATGACCTTTTTAGGATCAATCAATCCGTTAACCGCAAAGCCGAGAGCGAGCTCTTTACCCTCGCCAGTGTGGCCGCCGACCAGCGCGCAGCCGGCCTCGTTAAGCACTTCCACCGCGCCGGACATCATCTGGAAAACGGTATCTTCCACTTTTGACTCGATGCCGTAGGGCACGGTTGCAACCGCCGTGGCGCTCTGGGCTTCTGCGCCCATGGCAAATACGTCACCCAGGGCATGATTGGCGGCGACTTTGCCAAACACGTAGGGGTCGTCAATAAACGCCCGAAAAAAGTCCACGGTATGAACCACCGCCATTCCTGGTGGCACCCTCAGCACGGCAGCGTCATCGGGTGCATGCAGGCCGATGATGATGTCATCTCGTTCAATAGGGCGCAGTTCACCGAGTGCACGAGATAGCACCGTACTGCCAACTTTGGCACCACAGCCGCCACACCGCATGGCTACGGCAGAAATCGCCTGAGAGGCTTCCTCCGGGTTTTGCGCAGCCAAGGTGTCTGGCAAGCGGCCGGTTTCTTCCATGGCTGGAAGGTCGCTGAATTTCTGCATAAACCGGCGATCAATCCAGTCTTTCCAGCGCCACACCCAGGTACCGGCAGTGCCGAAGTTGCCACGGGAGGCAACAGCATACTGGTCACCGGTGCTGATCAGTGCCAGCCAATTCTTCTGGGGATTAAAAGGCTTGGCTGGTTTGCCGGTGGCCATGCGCCGGAGGTTGTCCGCCAACGGCGGGCCCTGACGGACCGCAAACACGCCGGCCTTTTCCCGGGGATGGTTTATCACATTGGCAATGTCGCCGGCGACGAAGACGTTGTCGTCGTTTTCTGTCTGAAGAGTGTCCCTGGCTCGAATAAACAAGCCGTCATCCAGTGCCAGGCCTGTGTCGTTCAGCCAGGCAGGGCCGCCGGCACGGGTCACCCAAAGCACTTCGTCAGTCTGCAGAGTTTGGCCTGATTCGGTAGTCAGCAGCCCTTGCTCAACTTTGGAAACGGCGGAGCCGAGATGCAGCTTTACGCCTCGATGAACAAGCTTGTCACGGAACACCGCGCGGACTTTTGCATTGTGTGTTGGCAAAATCTGATCGGCGGCGTCAAACAGATGGAAATGAATCTGGTCCGGATCTTTGCCGCGCCGGGCCAGTTCATTGCGCAACCGGAACTGCATGGCCAGTGTCAGCTCAACACCACCGGCACCCGCGCCGACCACAGCGATGGTCAGTGGGCCGTCGTGATTTTCGACCCGTGACAAAAGTGCCAGCCAGCGATTGTTGAATCCGGTAATCGGCTTGACCGGCACTGCGTGCTCGGACGCCCCGACCACTTCTGCCACTCGGGGTGACGAGCCGATATTGATTGAGAGCAGATCGTAGGGAACGTTCGGACGACCTTTGCAAATCACCCGTTTGCTTGAGCGATCCAGGCCTGTGACTTCCGCCCGGTAAAATCGGGCGCCGGCGTATTCCGCCAGGCGGCTCAGGTCGATGTGAACATCATCGTAACTGTAATGGCCGGCAATATAGCCAGGCAGCATTCCGGAATAGGGCGTGTGGGTGTCGCGGCAGATCAGGGTTAGCCTGACGCCGGGGACCGGACTCATGGCGAATCGCTTGAGGACCCCGACGTGGCTGTGCCCGCCACCCACCAGGACAATGTCCCGTAATACAGGTTGCTCGGGCGTTTGCATCAAATGACTTTCTTCGCTTCAGCGGACAGTTCGTTGAATCCTTTAATACTCTTGAACGCTTCGAGCTTCTGCTTATCTGCGTCACTAGGATTAGCGATCTGCTCAATGGATGTCAGGCCAGCTTCTTTCATTTTCTTTGCGGTTGCCGGACCAACACCTTTGATGCGGGTCAGATCGGATTTATCGACTGGCTTGGCCGCCTTGGGTGCCGCGGGTTTTTTCGCAGCAGGTTTTGGCGCGGCAGCTTTCTTGGCTGCCGGCTTCTTGGCGGGCGCTTTTTTGGCGGCAGGCTTGGCAGCCTCTACTTTCTTGCTGGCAGTCTCTGTGGCCTTTTTGACTTCTTTACGAGCTTCTTTGGTCGCAATGCCAAGCTTTTCAAGCAGTGCAGCTTGAAGCTCATGAAACTCATCCATACGGCGTTCAAACTCGTCGTTGAAGCGTTTCATTTCACGCTCACGCAACTCATCCATATCTTTGATCAGTTTGCGAACGGGGTCCTGAACCTGGTGTTGCAGGTGATCAAACTGCTTTAAAGCATCATTGATCAAACCTTCTATCTGGGATGAGGTTTTCTCAAACTCTTTATTTACTTTTTTAACAATCTTATCAACGCTGGGTTTGGCTTTCTTTGCCATCGGACGTCTCCTTACGGAAGGGGTAGTGGTGGTGGAACAGTATCAGGCTAGTTGCCTCATTCCCGACGCAGGATTTGAGCCTCTGCGGGACTTGAGTGTCTGTTTCTTTAAAAGAACTTCGCGAATACGCCTGACTTTGTCTGCCAGCGGCGAGTTATCGCTGGAGTCAAACTGAAAAAAATCAATAGAGTAGAAGAAGTTACTACAGTGCTTTCTTTTCTCGGTGACCAGGCCTGACAGACCCTCTGCACGGATTTCTTCAAAGGGCATATCCATGATCAGATCAAGGATCACGGTGTCGCCGGGGCTGAACAGCTTGTCCGTTTTCATCACGCAGCCATAGCTGTCGAGCTCATAGAGGCGAGCCTCCACGGTCTCTTTGCGAAACAAGCCATGTCGTACACGAAAACGGGCGACAATATCCGGTAGTTCTTCGTTCATGAAACGCTTTCTCTGCCTCTGAGAGCTGTCAGATGACGTGGACATAAATTAAACAATAGACGGGCAGTGCAATTTTGGCAATCCCATCAGTCAGCTACCGTAACCCTTTAATAGACTACGTCAATATTTGACCCGGGCATTCCGGGCCAGATTACCGTTTGCTATAGGGTCTTGAGCTGATAAAGATCAACACGGCGATCTTTCAGGTTGGTTACCGAACCCTCGTTACGGACTAATGTGAGCTTTTCAAGATCCATGTCAGAAAACATGATCATTTCTGTATTCGGTGTTGTTTCTGCCATCACTGCGTCATGTGGGAATGCGAAGTCTGACGGCGAAAACACGGAAGACTGCGCGTACTGAACGTCAAGGTTTTCAACCTTGGGCAGGTTGCCAACGCTACCTGTGATGACCACGTAACACTCGTTTTCAATGGCTCGGGCCTGGGCGCAGTGGCGAACACGCAAGTAGCCGTTTTTGGTGTCGGTCCAGAAAGGAACACAAATAATGTCTACGTCCTGGCTGGCTGCCAGCCGACCCAATTCCGGAAACTCGATGTCATAACAAATCAGGATAGCGACTCGGCCAGCATCGGTTTCGAACACTTCAAATTTATTGCCGCCTTCGATTACCCAGTCTCTACGTTCGTGGGGCGTTATATGGATCTTTCGCTGTTCATCAACCCGACCATCCCGATGGCATAGGTAAGACACGTTGTACACGCGATCGTTCTCGAGCAGCGGCATGGAGCCGGTGATGATGTTGATGTTATAGCTGACGGCCATTTCTGACATTTCATTGCGGAACTGCTCGGTAAAGCCGGCCAGAAAACGAATGGCTCGGGTTTGGTCCATCTGGTCCGTCAGGCCCATCAACGGAGCGTTGAAAAATTCCGGGAATAGTGCAAAGTCGCTTTTGTAGTCCGACAGCGCATCGACGAAGTACTCCACCTGCTTGAGCACTTCTTCCACCGAGGTGAACTCCCGCATTTGCCACTGCACGGCACCCAGCCGCACCTGTGTTTTCTTGGTGTTGAGTACCGAGGACGGTGGGGTGTACAGAATATTGCGCCATTCCAGCAGGGTGGCATAACCGAGCGATTTCTCGTCTTCCGGGAGATACTTGTGCATCAGCCGGGTTACCTGGAAATCATTGGACAACTGGAAGCTCAGGATCGGATCGTAGATTTCTTTACGATCAACCCGATGGATGTATTCCTCCGGTGTGTACTGCTCTGAGTATTTGAAATAGTTGGGAATACGTCCACCGGCCAGGATGGCCCTCAGGTTCATCGAACGGCAAAGCTCTTTGCGTGCTTCATAAAGCCGGCGGCCCAGGCGATAACCGCGATACTCTGGATGAATGAACACGTCCAGACCGTAGAGTGAGTCGCCATTCTGGTTGTGCCAGATCTTCTCATTACGAAGAATCAGATCGTCGTAGGCGTGCGGGTTGCTGAACCGCTCGTACTTGACGCACACAGTGAGTGCGACCGCCACCAGCTGCCCGCTATCCTCAATGCAGATCTGACCGTCAGGAAACTGTTCAACCAGTGCCTTGATGGTGTCACTTGGCCACGCACCACCGATATCTTCGTAAACTTCATCCATCAATTCCTGAAGTTGGCTGTAGTCTTCAAGAGTCAGGTTACGCAGATTCAGATGCAGTTCTTCATGGGCCATTCAGTGCGTCTCCATTACGTGAGAAGGTCGTTGCGTCGAGCCAGTCTAACAAAGTCTTCTAAAGACTTCGCTCCAATTGCCGTTAGCCAAATTAGTTTCTATATCTAATATAGAAGAAAGTGATCGGTTCCCCTTGATCCTTCCGGAGGCATTCCCTTTGAAATTTTCGTTTGCTCAGAAATTGCTTATTGCTGTCGGCACACTGATCGCACTGTTAATGGCGGCGCTTACCATCGCCACTGACATCCGGTTGAGGTCTACCACAGACCGGTATGTTGATGCGCTTATGCAGGATGCCGTCAACCAAAGTACATCAAGCATTTCAGATTGGTTGAATACCAGGCTAGATATGGCAGAAGCCACGGCCATCGCTCTGGAAGGTGTGCGAACAGATAACATGGCCCGTGTGTTGATGGAGGCAATGACCAAAGGCGGGAACATCAGAGACGTCTATGCCGGAACAGAAGACGGCCGCATGATCATGAGAAGTCTGGATGTGGAAGCCACTCTGCCTGCGGATTATGACCCCAGAGTCCGCCCCTGGTATCAGGGCGCACAGCGCCTTGGCCGATCTTCCTATACTGATCCTTATCAAGATGCCAGCAGCAACGAAACTATCATTTCTGCTATGGCACCTATCAAATCGGGCGTGTTCAAAGGTGCCGCCGGTATGGATATTGGCCTCGGGACCATCGAGTCGATGCTGTCTACCATTACCTTGGCCGAGACCGGATTTGCTGCGCTGGTGAACCAATCAGGCACGGTTCTTTTCTACCCGGATTCGGCCATGGTAGGAAAAAACCTCTCAGAAGTGATTGGAGCTCGGCCCTCTTTCGATGGCAGTCTGCACAAGTTCCAGATGGACAATGCTCAATGGAGCGCTGCATTGCACGCTATCTCAGAGGCGCGTGCCGTTGACTGGTATCTTGTGACCTTTGTGAATGAGGACCTGGTAAATGCTCCTATTGTCGAGGCGCGGGTAGGGGGAATCTTAATCGCCGGCGTTGGCTTGGTGGGTGCGTTGGTGGCGCTGTACTTCGGTATTCGAATTCTTATGACGCCGGTACGCCGATTGAATACCGCTATGTCGAGCATTGCCTCGGGCGACGCCGATCTCACGAAACGTCTTGATGATGCTGCGTCTGATGAGTTTGGACATCTCGCGGAATCGTTCAATCGTTTTGTCGAAAATATTCAACAGGTGGTTCATGAAGTAAAAGATGGCTGTGACGAATTAGCTGTTAATGTGTCCTCTCTCAGGGAGACGTCGAAAACGAGCCGGTCGAGTGTAGAAGGCCAGCAAAATGAAATCGATATGATTGCTACAGCCATCAATGAAATGTCGGCGGCGGCCGGGGAGATAGCTCAGAATGCTCAGCAAACGGCAGAGGCGTCTGAAAATGCAGACCAGGAGAGTCGTGAATCATTGAAAACGGTTGCTGCCTCAAGGGATGCCGTCGAGAAGCTCGCCAAAGAGGTTACCGCAGCAGCAGAAGTTATTGATGCTCTAGGTAAGGATGTATCGTCCATTAACACTGTGCTTGAGGTGATTCAGGGAATTGCAGAGCAAACCAACCTGCTGGCGCTGAACGCTGCGATCGAAGCTGCCAGGGCAGGGGAGGCAGGTAGAGGGTTTGCAGTGGTCGCCGACGAGGTCCGTAATCTGGCCCAGAGAACCCAGTCTTCGACTGGCGAAATCAACAATATGATTGAACGCCTGCAGAAGGGCGCCAACAATGCGGTTGACGTGATGAAAGCTTCAACGGCGGTCTCCAATGTCAGCATGGAGAAAGCTCAGGATGCCATGGAATCCCTGAACAGGATTGCCGATGCCATTACCGCCATCAGCCAGATGACCACACAGATTGCGACGGCCTCCGAAGAACAGACGTCTGTGACCGAAGAGCTAAACGCTTCTATTACCCGAATTGCTGACCAGGGTCAGGATGCTGCGAAAGCCGCGAGTGAAAACGATGTCTACAGTGGGCAAATTGAAACGATTGGCCACACTCTGAACGAAAAAGTATCGCGTTTCCGGGTGTAGCAAGCTGGACGGCCAGGGATGGCCGAACTGTTTTACTGGCCCAGGAGTTCCAGCCGGCGTCGAAGGTTTTCAAGCGTGTGTCGGCCTACATACATGGATTCTTCGCTGAGGTAGCGGTTTTCAAGGGTAAGTATCTTGCGGCGTTCCAGTCCCAGCTCGGCTACTGCCCGGCCAAACCAGGTTTTAAGATAAACCGCAAAGCTGCCATCCTTGATCGCCCGTTCCATACCCAATTGCAGCCGGTGTGCCGCCACTTCATCGTCAGGGGCAACAAACAGATACGACGGCATCGGGTAGGCCAATAACAGGTTTGGCTCAATAACCAGGTCGTCCGCGTTGTTAAACTCAAGATCGTACATCACTTCGCTGATGCCCCGGGCAAAACACTCAAAGCGCTCGTTACGCAGCATTCCGAACAGAATTTCATAGCGGGTATGGGTGATGACGGAGATGCCGTTGGCTTCGAGAATCGGGGTGTCTGGCCAATGGGCTCCCTGACCAATTCGTATGTTGTTTTGCTGGATGTCCTTTACGCCATTAATGTTTTCAAATAATGACAGGTTCTTGGGTAGCACCAGGCACACTCGGAACCCAAGCAAACCGCCATCCACGGGCAAAGGTACGGGATTAAGAAAGGCTTCGCGCTCTGCAGATGTGGCTACGTTGGCTATATCGACCAGATGATTGTTGCTTTTTGCAAGCTCCCGCAACACCCGACCCTGGCTGAGCTCTTCGCTCCTGACAAGGTCAAAACTGCCATACTCAGGCGTTTTATTGAGCGCCAGCTCGACCAGCGATCGAATCGCCGGGTTGTCGTAGTTGCGATACCAGAGAATAAAGCTGCGATGACTCTCCAGTGCTTGTGACACTGTCTCGGATGCAGTTACCGGCCCCGCCAACGCCACAGATAGCGCAGCAAGACAGATTATTAACACCGAGATTCCTTTTCGGTAACGTGACGCCACTCAATAGTCCTTTAAGGGTTCAGGCAAAAGGTCCCGCCTGCCAATCGGAATGCCCCTTCACTTTAGAACAGTTTTGCGTGAGCCGGTGATACAAGATTCAAAAAAACTGTAAAACCTGCTTGAAGCTACGACATAGCCCTGCAATTATCGGCGGCAAATCAGAAGGGACCTTATTATGGCACTTATCGACACGCTCATTGGTACAGCTGGCCAGTGGGTAACCACCAGCAATCCGAAAGCGACGCTACTGCAACCGCTGGATTGGCTAAAGAAAACAGGCAGCTACGCCGCGGTTAACCGCATCATCGGTATCGCAATCCCGTTTGCGCCTCGCAATGGCTTCAGTGTTGAAGAGGTTCGCCCCGGTTATGTGCGCGCCAAGATAAAGCTCAAAGGCAACAAAAACCATTTTGGCAGCTTGTATGCCGGCGCCTACTTTCTAGTAGCTGAGATCCCGGGTGGGGTTATGACGCTGTTTGACCTTGGCCCTTCATATACCCCCATCCTCAAGGAAATGACGCTCGAGTTCCTGCAGCCTGCCAACTCGGACGTCACCGTTGAGTTTGAGCTGCCAGCGGAAACCGTCGCCGCCATTCTGTCGGATGCAGACGCCACAGGCCGAGCCAAATTCACCCTGGAAGGCATTCTGCGGGATGAAGAAGGCAATCATGTGGCCACGTCGCTTGCCCACTATCGGGTTCGCAAGAAGGGCTTTCAGTCTCAGGCCTGAGTGATCTCGCGCAATGTTTGAAGGAATACGTCGCCGTATTTTTCAAGCTTTGCAGCACCTACGCCGCTCACTTCCGCCAGCTGACCCAGGTTCTCTGGCCGGCGTTCGAGCATGTCGAATAGTGTGGTGTCATGAAAGATCACATATGGCGGCACGCCCTGTTTATCGGCCAGTGCCTTGCGGCAGGCCCGCAAGGCTTCCCAGCCTGCATGATCGGTAATCTGATCGCGCACATCCTGGCCACCGCGCTTGCCGGACGATCGGGAGCCGCCTGTCTGTTTAACGACCGGGTCTTTTCGCAGTTCGATGGTCTGCTCACCCTTGAGCAGCGGCCGACAAAGTTCAGTTAACTGCAAGGCGCCGTAGCCTTCCGGGTCGGCTCGGAGGTAACCGTTAGCGACCAACTGGCGATAGACCGACTTCCATTCATTAGCCGACAGCTCAGTACCGATGCCGTAGGTCGAAATGGCCTGATGGCCTGACTGCAGAACCCGCTCGTTCTCTGAGCCGCGCAACACATCAATCAGGTAGTTAACGCCAAAGCGCTGGCCTGTGCGGTAAACACAGGACAACGCTTTCTGGACCACGACCGTGCCATCCCAGGTTTCCGGAGGATTCAGGCAGGTGTCGCAATTGCCACACGGGTGCTCCATCGCATCGTCAAAATACCGGAGCAGCACTTGCCGGCGGCACTGGGTGACTTCGCAAAGGCCCAGCATGGCATCCAGTTTTTCGCGTTCAACCCGTTTGAACTGATCATTGCCCTGGGAGGCTTCAAGCATTTGCCGCAGTTTGATCACATCTTGCAAGCCGTACACCATCCATGCAGTGGAGGGTTTGCCATCCCGACCGGCACGGCCGGTTTCCTGGTAATAGGCCTCCAGGCTTTTGGGCAAGTCCAGGTGAGCCACAAACCGTACATCGGGTTTGTCGATGCCCATGCCGAAGGCAATCGTGGCGACAATAATCACGCCGTCTTCCCGCAGAAATCGCTCCTGATGTTTAGCGCGCGCCTGGGCGTCCAGGCCCGCATGGTAGGGCAGTGCGGTGTAGCCTTTGCTGGCCAGTAACTTCGCGGTGGCGTCTACTTTGTTGCGGGACAAGCAATAGACAATGCCGCAATCGCCGTCATGTTCGGCTTTAATAAAGTCCAGCAACTGTTTGTTTGCATTGGTTTTAGGTGTGATTCGATACTGAATGTTAGGCCGATCAAAGCCGCTGATAAAGTGCCGGGCTTTGGTTAACGAAAGGCGCTCGGCAATTTCCTTACGGGTGCGGTCATCCGCGGTCGCGGTCAGCGCAATGCGAGGTATGCCCGGAAATTCTTCCGCGAGCATGCTCAACTGAAGGTAATCCGACCGGAAGTCATGCCCCCACTGGGAAACACAGTGGGCTTCGTCGATGGCAAACAGTGATAGCGACGCGTTGTGCAGCAACTCAATGGTGCGATGCTGTATCAGTCGCTCGGGCGCACAGTAAAGAAGATCAAGCTCTCCGGTCATCAGGGCGTATTCGGTGGCCCGGGCTTGCTCGTAGTCCATGGTAGAATTCAGAAAAGCGGCATTTACACCGAGCTCCCGAAGTGCCGTGACCTGGTCCTGCATCAGAGCGATCAGAGGCGACACGATAATGGCTGTACCTGGTCGCACCAGCGCCGGAACCTGATAGCACAGCGATTTACCGCCACCGGTGGGCATCAGAACCAATGCATCGCCACCGTTGACGACTTCGCGGACGATATCACCCTGCAGCGGGCGAAAGCTTTCGTAGCCAAAGACTTTGTGCAGCACCTGCTCCGGGCTCCGTTGGGCAGCGGAGGGTGGCTCGCGGGTCAGCTGGTCGAAGTCCTGGTCCGGATACATGGTTTTGGTCAGCCTTTTACGGGGTATGAAACTGGGTCCGAATGATAGCAGATCCTGCCCGGGGATTGGTCAACGCGGGATTTCGGTGGAGGTAAAATGTTAAGAGAAAGGATACAATGTCGCCCCTTCACAGACCTAGACTAATGGCTTCGAACAACAACAGGGCTTGCATGCAGGAATTTGACGCGATCCGACCTTATTCGGATGAAGAAACCGCTCCCGCTATCCAACGATTGATTAAAGACCCGGAGTTCCTGGATATGGTCGGCCGGTTCAAATCGCCGGTGGTGGCCAAGTGGGCGCCGGGCGTGTTGCGGGGGTTTGTTCGCCGCTGGCTGGCTCGCCATTTCGGGCATTTTCACCGGGTTGATGACCTGCAGGCCGGCTTGTCCAGCTATGTGGGCGAGCTGGTCGAGAATACAACGTCTCGCGTTACCCATAGCGGACTGGAAAACCTGAGCAAGCATGCGTCTCACCTTTTTATCTCCAACCACCGGGACATCGTGTTTGACCCGATGGTGGTGAACTACCTGCTGTTCCAGAACGGTTTTCGTACCACCCGCATTGCCATTGGTGACAACCTGCTGGCCAACCGCGTATTTGCCGAGATGATGCGGCTCAACAAAAGCTTCGTGGTGCGCAGAAGCATGACCAGCCCCAGGGAAATGCGCGATGCCTACCTGACGCTGTCGGGATTTATCAACCACAGCATTGATCACAACGACAGCATCTGGATTGCCCAGCGTGAAGGCCGTGCAAAAGACGGAATCGACCTGACCGATCCGGCCATCATCAAGATGTTCTACATGAGCCGAAAAAAATCGGGGCTTAGCTTCGATGAGGCGATGAACAAGCTGCACATTGTTCCGGTTTCCATCGCCTATGAATATGATCCCTGCGATGCCGACAAAGCCCGTGAGCTTGAAATACGTGCCCGAACGGGCACCTATCAGAAGACTGAGGGTGAGGATACCAGTCAGATCATGAAGGGATTGACGGGGTATAAGGGCCATGTGCACGTGCACTTTGGTGCGCCCATCGCCGATGCCCCGAGCGAACCGAAAGCCCTCGCGGCCCGCATTGATCATGAAATGCACGCCAACTACCATCTGCACGCCTCCAACCTGGTGGCCTATCAGATGCGGGGTATACACCCGAATGCCCACGAAACGCCAGACAACGTCAGTGACAGTGTGGTCACTGCGGAAACCTGGTCGCCGGCTGACCTGGAGGCCGCAGAGGCCGAAATGGAACGTCGCCTCGAGAGTTGCGACGAGGCGATCCGCCCTTACTTGTTGGATATGTACGCCAACCCCGTGGTGAATGCGCTGGCCGCCAATAACATCGGCGACCGCATCCTCACATCGGCTGATTGATCAGACCCAGAGCATGGCACCCATCTCCAGCGGGTGTGTCAGTGACGGATGGTGTGGGTAGATCCGCATGCGCAGAGTTTGCAAACCCGGGTAGGGCGGATTTACCCGGGTTTGGTAAAGAGTGTGACCATCCGCCTCACCATTGGGCTCCAGGATGAATCTATCCGGACCCGGATCAGCATGAGTGCCGGTGCAATCCGGCGTTACCAGACATTCCACCCGGATATCACGAGGCTCCAGTCCGTTCAAGGCGACCAGAAGTTTCAATTCTACCGATTCGTCCCAGCCACAACGATCCGTTACGCAGCCTTTGACTTGCACTGATACGCCGTCCCAGGCTGCACGAACGCGGGCTTTCCAGTCGGCTAACTCTTTCGCGACGGCGGCTTGATCCGCCATCATTAGCCGGCCTTGCCGGGAAGCTGGCTGGTAGTAGTTTCGGACATAATCCATCACCATTCTCTGGGCATTGAACATGGGCGTGATGGTCTTCATAGACGCCTTTGACCGAGTCACCCAACCTTTCGAGTAGCCCTGGGAGGCCCGGCTGTAATACAGCGGGACCACTTCCTGTTCCAGCAGGTCAAGCAGGTCTCGGGCTTCTTCCCGATTACGGAATTCATGATCCAGCCCGGTGTCTCGTGGCGGGATTGCCCATCCGTTGGTTTTGTCGTAACCCTCGCCCCACCAACCGTCCAGAACGCTCAGGTTGAGCGCGCCGTTAACCGCGGCTTTTTCGCCAGAGGTTCCGCTGGCTTCTTTCGGGTACTCCGGAGTATTCAGCCAGACGTCGACACCGCTGAGCAACCGTCGAGCCATGGCCTGATCGTAATCTTCCAGCAGGATAATGTGACCCATTAACGCGGGCTGCATCGAGAGCCCATGAATGACCTTGATCAGCTGCTGGCCGGGATGATCCTGGGGGTGGGCTTTACCTGCAAAGACCAGAACTACAGGATGATCTGGATCGGTTAGTAATCGTTCCAGCCGGGGTAAATCGGAAAAGATCAGGGTGGCGCGCTTGTAAGTCGCGAATCGCCGCGCAAAGCCAATCACCAGAGCGTCCTTGTCCGGTGAGGTGAGCTGCCGTGTCATCCTCTCAGTCACGGAGTGCCCGGTGCCATTGCGCTTATGCTGGCGTTTGAGGCGCCGGACCGTAAAATCGGCCATCTGTTGCTTCAGAGCTTTGTGGACACTCCAGTAGTGATAATCGGGAATCTGATCAACAAAATTCCAGAACTCCGGGTTCAGCAGTTCGCTTTTCCAGGTGGGGGCCTGTATGTCAAACAGGCTGGCCCATTCCGGAGCCAGAAACGTCGGAACATGCACACCGTTGGTGATGTATTCGATGGGATTTTCCCGGGGTGGAATCTGGGGCCAGATATCTCCCTCCATTTCTGACGCGACTCCACCATGGATGCGGCTGACACCATTGTGAAACCGGGAGCCGCGAAGGCCCAGACACGTCATATTAAAGCTGTCATCACCGTTCTTCGCCCCTAGTGAAAAAATGCCGTCAAACTCCAGCCCGGACTGCTCCAGGTAGGGCCCAAGATTGTGCTCCACCAGGGCTCTCGGGAAAATATCGTGGCCAGCCGCAACCGGGGTATGCGTGGTAAACAGCGTGGCGGCGGCCACCGCCTCTAATGCCGCTTCAAATGACAAGCCTGCGGCCATGGCTACGCGGCAACGCTCGAGAATCTGAAAGGCAGCGTGGCCTTCATTGATGTGCCAGGCAGTAGGCTCAATACCCAGCTCGGCCAGAACCCGGGTACCGCCGATGCCCAGTAACATCTCCTGACTGATGCGGGTATTGGCATCGCCGCCATAGAGCTGAAGGGTCAGAGCCTGATCGTCAGGGCTGTTGGCGGGGGTGTTTGAGTCCAACAGGTATAAACGGATGTGCCCCACCTGGGCCTGCCATACCCGGGCGTGAACCTCGCGGCCAGGGAAGGGCACTGATACGGTCAATTGCTCGCCGTCTTTTTCCACCGGAGTGATCGGCAGTTCATCGCTGGGGTGCGACCGGTAACGGGCAACCTGTTGGCCCTGGGCGTCGATGGTCTGAATAAAATAGCCCTGCTGGTAAAGCAGGCCTACCGCCACAAACGGCAAGCCCAGATCACTGGCGGCCTTGCAATGGTCACCCGCAAGAATGCCAAGACCGCCGGAATAGATCGGGAAACTTTCATGGAAACCGAATTCGGCGCAGAAATAAGCGACCAGATTGGTGGCCGGGTCCAGAGCCTCGACCACACCTGCACCGGGTTCGGATTCAAGATAAGCGTCGTAACTGGACAGCACACGGCGATATTCCGCCAGAAATGCGCGATCCTCGGCGGCGTCGTTGAGCCGGGTTTGTGACGCTCGGCGCAAGAACAGTTTCGGGTTGTGCTCTACCTTTTGCCAGAGCCTTAAATCGATCCGCGCGAACAGGCTGCGAACACCGTGATCCCAGCTGTAAAACAGATCATTGGCCAGAACCTCAAGCCGTTCTATGGCCTCCGGAATGTGGGGGCGTGCTTCCAGCCGAAATTCGGTTGCCTTGTGCATGATAATGACCTCCCTTGGGCCATGGGCACTGCGTTAGTCGTCGTGGATCCGGCCGTTGCCGGTTAACAGGTTCTGGTACAGAGTTGCGTATTCTTTGGCTCGGTGTTTCCAGGAGTAGTCGGCAGCCATCCCGTTGTCCTGCAATCGGCGCCAGGCTTTTGCGTTCTTACGGGCACTCAATGCCCGCTCAATGGCTTTGAGGAGGGCATCCGGTGTCGGCTCCCTGAACACAAAACCATTGGCTTTGGCTGCGGTTTCTTCCGAGGGGTCAAAGACCGTATCGTTCAATCCGCCAACGCCATGCACCACGGGAAGGGTGCCGTACCGGAGGCTGTACATCTGGTTGAGGCCGCAAGGCTCAAACCTGGACGGCATCAGGAACAGGTCACTGCCAGCGGTAATTCGGTGGGCAAGCCCTTCGTTGTACCCGAGGGTTAGTGACAATTGCTGCGGCCAGTCCCGGGCCAATTCCTGAAGGCGCTGATGGTAACGGCTCTGGCCGGCGCCCAATAAAGCAAACTGGCATCCGCGCTCCAGCAGGGGTGGTATCACCGCAAGCAACCAATCCAGTCCTTTTTGTTCAACCAGGCGGCCGACAAATCCGAGCAGTGGCGCCCCGCCGGCCTCAAGCCCAAGCTCCTGTGTGAGCCGCGCCTTGCACTGGGTTTTGTTTTTTAGGTGGCCTGGACCGAAGTGAAACTCCAGCCAGGGATCCTGCTCGGGGTCCCAGGAGCGGGTATCAATGCCGTTGAGGATGCCATGCAGATGGCTGGCGCGATGCCGCAACAACCCGTCAAGCCCGTACCCGAACCAGGGTGTCTGAATCTCATCAGCATATGATGGGCTGACGGTGGTGATAGCATCGCTGAACACCAGGCCGCCTTTGATAAAGGACAGCTGATCGTGAAACTCCAGAAACTCCATTCGCCAGAGATAGTCCGGCAGGCTCAACGCTCGGAAGGTTTCGTGGGAAAACAACCCCTGATAGGCCAGGTTGTGAATGGTAAATACAGTCTTGGGAGTTTGTTGGGCGCTATCGAGAAACACCGGGATCAAGCCGGTTTGCCAATCATTGCAGTGCACGATATCCGGTTGCCACGACAAGCCTAACTGACCGAGTGCCATCATCGCCCCGATTCGGGCGAACAGATGAAACCGGTGGGCGTTGTCCCACCAGTCTTCACCTTTCTCATCCTGATAGGGACTGTCACCACAACGGTCAAACAGTGCGGGGCAGTCAACGAGCCATAGACTGACCGGGGTGCCGGGCAACCGGGTTTGCCAGAGCGCGATGTCATACTGGCCATAACGGAACAGGGTTTTCCGGCGAGAGCCGGCCTCTCTGGCGGCCTGTAACACGGCAGGGTATCCCGGTAACAATATCTGGCAGTCCAGCCCAAGCTTACAAAGTGCTTCAGGAAGGCTGGCGGAAACATCCGCCAAGCCGCCGGTTTTTACCAACGGGAAAACCTCACTGGTGGCGAACAGAATTCTGCTCATGGAGCCGCTCTCAGCAGGATCAGGCCCAGCGGCGGGACGGTAAGATCGACCGCATGGGGCCTTGCCATCCAGGGTTCGTCAGTGGCGTGTAAAGGCAGTGGGTTACCCAGATTGCTGCCGCCGTAGTACTGAGAATCCGAGTTGAATATCTCGTGCCAGACACCCCCACGAGGCAGGCCAATTCGGTAGTGATGCCGGGGTATCGGCGTAAAATTGATAACAACCACCAAGACCTGGTCACCAGTGCCGCCTCGTCGTAAGTAGCTGACCACAGATTGCGGTGAATCGTGGCAGTCAATCCATTCAAAACCCTCGCTGGTGAAGTTTCGACCATGGAGCGCAGGCTCACGACGGTAAAGTCCGTTGAGATCCTGAACCAGCTTCTGGATACCCCGATGGCCTTCATTTGCGAGCAAATGCCAGTCCAGTTCCCGTTTCTCGCTCCACTCCCGGCGCTGCCCGAATTCACCACCCATAAACAGCAGCTTCGCACCCGGGTAGGTATACATGTAACTGAACAACAACCGCAGTGACGCCAGTTGCTGCCATTCGTCCCCGGGCATCTTCTGGATCAGACTCGACTTGCCGTGGACTACCTCATCATGGGACAGGGGCAACAGGAAATTTTCGGAGTAGGCATAGAGCAACCCGAACGTGAGTTTGTCATGGTGGTACTGCCGATACACCGGGTCTTGGTGCAGGTAATCCAGAGAGTCGTGCATCCATCCCATGTTCCATTTCAGGTTGAAGCCCAAACCGCCAATTTCGTGTGGTCGGGTCACCCGTGGCCAGGATGTCGATTCTTCCGCCATCATCAACACCCCGGGGAACCGGCTCTGGCAAACCCGGTTCAAGTCTTTGAGGAACTCAACAGCCTCAAGATTCTCGTGGCCGCCGTATTCGTTCGGGAGCCATTCACCTTCTTTTCTGGAGTAATTCAGGTAGAGCATGGAGGCCACCGCGTCTACCCTCAAGCCGTCCATGTGAAAAGTATCCAGCCAGAACAACGCGCTGCCGATCAGAAAATTGCGTACCTCATGGCGGCCGTAATTGTAGATGAGCGTGCCCCAGTCCTGATGGCGGCCGCGGCGGGGGTCTTCATGTTCATAAAGAGCGGTGCCATCAAAATGGCCAAGGGCATAGTCGTCATCCGGAAAGTGACCGGGGACCCAATCCAGAATCACGCCAATATTGTTCTGGTGGCATTGATCAATTAGGTAGCGGAGATCGTCCGCGCTGCCGTATCGGCTCGTGGGCGCGTAATAACCGGTGGTTTGATAGCCCCAGGATTCATCCAGCGGGTGTTCGGTAATGGGCAAAAACTCGATGTGGGTAAAACCGGTCTCCAACACATAAGGGATCAGCTGGTCCGCCAGTTCCCGGTAGTTTAGCCAGCGGCCCGAACCATGATGGCGCCAGGAGCCGGGATGTACCTCGTAGATGCAGATTGGGCGGTGCTGCCAGTCAAATCGGCTTCTCCGTTCTAGCCAGTCACCATCGCCCCAGCCATAACGACCGCGTTCAGTAACAACAGCTGCGGTGTCTGGCCGCAGTTCAAAAGCCTGGCCGTATGGGTCCGATTTGATGAGCTCACCACGGGCAGTGGTGATGGCAAATTTATACAGGGCGCCAGGGCCGATGCCCGGCACAAACAGGCTCCACACGCCGTACCCTTCGTTCAGCGTGAGTTGATGCCGGCTTGAATTCCACTCGTTAAAGTCACCCACCACACTGACTGCGCGAGCGTTGGGCGCCCACACGGCAAAGCGGACGCCTTCAGTGCCGCGATGGTTAAGCAGGTGCGCCCCCAGCACATTGTAGATGTGCCAGTGGCGACCTTCGGCGAACAGATGGAGGTCAAACTCGCTCAGGGTAGGGCTTTCCATAGACCTCAAATTCCCGATCAGAATAGCAGGGTGCAACTGACACCATTGGACGCCTTGACGCCTGTTCAAAAAATGATCTCAAGCAATTTTCCGTCACAATCTCATGGTAGTGTTCTAATATTAGTAGCGATGTCAAAGTTCTGTCGATTTCCTTCTCAGAAAAAAGAAGAGAACAGAAGACCACACCGGTTTTCAGGGAAGCTGCCATGCAAACATCACAGCGTTTTGTTAGTCGCCTGACCCGGCAAACTCTGGCGTTGGTGCTCGCCGGTGGGCGCGGTTCCCGTCTTTACGATCTGACCAAGTGGCGCGCCAAGCCGGCGGTATCCTTTGGTGGTAAATTCCGGATTATCGATTTCCCTTTGTCCAACTGCATTAACTCGGGCATTGGCCAGGTTGGAGTGATCACTCAGTACAAATCCCATTCGCTGATTCGTCATATTCAACGTGGCTGGGGATTCTTGCGCGGCGAGCTGGATGAGTTTGTGGAATTGCTGCCCGCCCAGCAGCGAATAGAAACCTCCTGGTATGAGGGCACCGCCGATGCGGTGTTGCAAAACCTGGACATCATCCGCAGCCATAATCCCGAATATGTGCTGATACTGGCGGGCGATCACGTTTACAAAATGGACTACGGCACCATGCTGGCGGCCCATGTTGAGCGGGAGGCAGACATTACCGTGGGGTGTATTGAGGTGCCCCTTGAAGATGCCTCTGCCTTTGGTGTGATGTCGGTTGATGAAGAACTCAGGATTACCGAGTTTGAAGAAAAACCTGACAAGCCCAGGGCCATGCCCGGACAACCGGGTAAGGCTCTGGCTTCTATGGGAATCTACGTTTTCAGCACCAAGGTGTTGTTTGACGAGTTGCTTCGGGACCACAAGATGGATGGCAATTCTTCCCATGATTTCGGCAAAGACATCATTCCTTCGGTTATCCGGCGTCTGCGAGTCTCGGCATTCCCGTTCCGGGATCCGGTCAACAACAAAGTGGCTTACTGGCGTGACGTCGGCACCATCGATTCACTCTGGCAAGCGAACCTTGAACTGATCGATATCAGCCCGGAACTGAACCTGTACGATTCCCACTGGCCAATCTGGACTTACCAGGAGCAACTCCCTCCGGCGAAGTTCATCTTTGATGACGATAACCGGCGCGGCACTGCCATTGACTCGATGGTCGCTGGTGGCTGCATTGTCTCCGGGGCAAAAATTCGGCATTCGTTGCTGTTTTCCCAGGTGAGGGTGCATTCGTTCACTACGGTGGAAGACTCCGTCATCTTTCCGGATGTCGAGATAGGCCGACACTGCCATATTCGCAAAGCGGTCATCGATCGGGGCTGTCGGATTCCGGAGGGCACACGCATAGGCTACGACCATGCCTCAGACGAGCGTCGTTTCCATGTTTCGCCCAAAGGTGTTGTTCTGATTACGCCTGAAATGCTCGGGCAGGACTATCCCCATGGACTCTGACCGTCGAACCCCCGTTGTACTTTGCTGGCACATGCACCAACCGATCTATCAGGATCAGAACTCCGGTGAGTTTGTGTTCCCCTGGGTGTATCTGCACTGCATCAAAGATTACGTAGACATGGCAGCGCACCTGGAAACCCACCCCGGCGCCCGCGCAGTTGTTAATTTTGCGCCCGTTCTGCTTGAGCAGATCGAAGAATATCTGGTGCAGATTGAACGCTGGCGCCACAGCGGCGTTGCCATGGGTGATCCGGTTCTGGCGGGTCTGGTTAATGACTCGCTGCCGGAGCCGGGATCACCGGCTTTTCTGGAGCTGATGGACAAGTGCCTGCGGGCCAATGTTGACCGCATTATCAAACGATTTGCACCGTACAAAAGACTTTCGGAATTGGCAGGGTTCTATCGCAACCGGCCAGACATCCAGCGCTATATTTCCCGGCAATTTCTTGCGGATTTGCTGGTTTGGTACCACTTGGGCTGGATGGGCGAGACCGTGCGCCGGAGCCATCCCGTTATCCAGGGCCTTCAGGAAAAGGGCCACGAGTTTTCTATGGCGGATCGCCGGGCACTGCTGGATGTCATTTCAGAACTGATGGAAAGCCTTGGCCCACGTTATCGACACCTTGCCCAGACCGGGCAGGTTGAATTGGCCATGAGCCCCTGGGCTCATCCAATTGTGCCATTGTTACTGGATCTTGATTCTGCCCGCGAGGCTATTCCCGACATCAAGATGCCCGAGCATACGCAGTATAACGGCGGGGCAGAACGAGTAGTCTGGCACCTGCGACAGGGCAGGCAGGTATTCCACCGTTTTTTTGGTGAAGACCCTGTTGGATGCTGGGCTTCCGAGGGCGCGTTAAGCCAACAGACGCTGGCTCTGCTTCACCAAGAGGGTTTTCAGTGGAGCGCCAGTGGCGACTCGGTCGTCCATAACAGCATCAAACAGGCCAAAGAACGACACGCTTTGAAGCAAGATCCCGGCATACATCAACCTTTCCAGTTTGCCGAAGAACCGCTGACCGTATTCTTCCGAGACGACGGTTTGTCTGACCTGATCGGCTTTACCTACGCAGACTGGCACGCTGAGGACGCGGTCGGTGATCTGGTGCACCACATCGACAACATCGCTAACGAGAGCCGGGACGGTAAAACGCCGGTCATTTCTGTGATTCTGGATGGTGAAAACGCCTGGGAATATTATCCGGAGAATGGTTACTACTTTTTAGACGAGCTTTACCGGGTGCTTGCAAACCACACCAGCCTGCGCCTGACCACTTATAAGAGCCTGCTTGAACAGCCCGTGTGTGAACCGGAACGGTTGCCCCACCTGGTGGCGGGTAGCTGGATTTATGGGACGTTTTCAACCTGGATTGGTGATCCGGACAAAAACCGGGCCTGGGATCTGCTGTGTCAGGCCAAACAGCACTATGACCGGGCTATGGATAACGGCAACCTGTCGGCAGAACAAAAGGAAAAAGCCCGGCGTCAACTGGGCATCTGTGAGGGCTCGGATTGGTTCTGGTGGTTTGGCGATTACAATCCAGCGGCCATCGTACGCGACTTTGAACACCTGTATCGG
>LJZQ01000003.1:0-76372 GCA_001314845.1 Marinobacter excellens HL-55 | reverse complement strand
TGCCAGCCTGTTCCAGCCACTCAGCCAGGGTGGGGGAGTGCCGGCCCGAGGCGGCGCTATGCGGCCGGGGCACTATACTGGAGCCATTGAATGAGCCAAAGGTTGCCCCCGGCCCCTGTGTTTTGCAAGCGTCGGGCCGGCGTGTTGTTGCATCCAACGGCCTTGCCAGGGGCCGAAGGAAAGCTCGGGCGCCCGGCACGGCATTTCATCGATCTACTCTGCGATGCGGGCATGACCGTATGGCAAACCCTGCCAACCGGCCCGACCCATCCTGATCTTTCTCCTTACCAGTCATTATCCGCCCACGCGGGCAACCCGGACTTCATCGACCTGCATGAGCTTGTGACCGCCGGCTTGTTAACGACACCAGAACTCGAACAACAGGAGCGAACCGGCTCCCTGGCCAGCGCCGCCGACCGATTTTTGGCCGGGAACTATCAGCCCGATGCGGCCATAAACCAGGCGACGTGGGAGCAATACGTCATTAACCATGGCCACTGGTTAGATGATTTCGCGCTGTTTATCGCCATCCGGGACTCACTGTCCGGAACCCCCTGGTACGACTGGCCAATGCCGCTGCGGCAAAGACAAAGCGAGGCTATTGAGGCCTTCCGGCTTGAGCATCAGCGGGCTCTGGAACAGGTGCGGTTTGAGCAATTTCTGTTTCATTCGCAGTGGCAAGCCATGCGCCGCTACGCCCGTGATCGGGGCGTTCTGTTGTTTGGTGACATTCCCATTTTTGTTGCACACGACAGCGCAGATGTCTGGGCCAATCCGGAGGTGTTTAGGTTAGACAGCCAGGGACACCCAATCGTAGTGGCAGGCGTACCTCCGGATTACTTTTCGCCCGACGGGCAACACTGGGGCAATCCTCTTTACGATTGGACGGCCATGGCCAGGCAGAACTACCGATGGTGGATTGAGCGCCTTGCCAGTCAAAGAGAGGAGTTTGATCTGTTGCGCATTGATCACTTCCGGGGACTGCAGGCGTTCTGGGAGATACCAGCAGCAGACCCAAAGCCGATCAACGGTCACTGGGTGGCCGGGCCTGCGGATGCGTTTTTGGCAGCCTGTTTCGAGCAGTTGCCGGATTTGCCGCTGGTGGCAGAAAACCTGGGGGTCATCGGGGAGGACGTCGAAGCCCTGCGACACCGGTTTGGGATGCCGGGCATGACGGTGATGCAGTTCGGGTTTGATGGCAGTTCTGACAACCCCCATTTGCTGCACAATCACAAACAGGAGGACCTGGTTTATACCGGCACTCATGATAACGACACAACTCTGGGCTGGTACCGGAGCCTGGATGAGAACACCCAGAACTACGTTAACCGGTATCTCCGGGTGGCGGATGACAATCAACCCTGGCCGGTGATACAGACGGCCATCAGCTCGGTCTCTAAATTAGTGATCATCCCCATGCAGGATTTGCTCAGTCTGGATTCACACGCCCGCTTTAATACCCCTGGCACCCTATCAAACAACTGGATATGGCAGCTTCCCGTGAATTTTCATGAACATCTGGATACAGGATCAATAAAAGCACTGCTGCAGTTGTATGGCCGAAATACTGGATGACTGGTCAATAGTTGATCAGAGTCAAGATGGCCAAATTATAACCAACTATAACTATAAATAGAGGGTGTAAAAGCACCAGAGAACGGCGGGAAAAAGTTAGGGGGGCTAACGATGGAACACCGACTGAGTCAGCGTATAGAAGGCGAGTTATCGATACTGGTTTACAAGCGAGGGATGCCAGTGGCGACGGGGCAGATACAAGACGCGTCACGGCGGGGTCTGTTTATTGTCACGGATTACAACGATATTCGCTTAAACCAGACCATCGAGTTGGCCTTCCGATACCCAGAGCAGCACGGGCAAGGCCATCGCGTGCTGACGGCCCACGTAGTGCGCCGCTCTGATACCGGGATTGGGCTAGACTTTGACGGGGTGGATAACGATGCCCTGGCCGTGGCAGAGCTTTTAAGCTGGCTGCAAAACCAGGATCTGTGCAGCGTTGATAAAATTGCGCGAAAAAACACTCATTAAACAACCCCCATTTAACAGCAGACAAGGGAAGAACTACGACATGGCAAGACTAAAAGGAAAAGTAGCAGCTGTCACCGGTGGAGCTCTGGGTATTGGTAAAGCTGCAGTTGAACGGATGCTGGAAGAGGGCGCGGCTGTGGGTATTCTGGACGTCCTAGATAAAGAGGGCGAAGCCTTAGCCAAGACACTCACTGATAAAGGCTATCAGGTGGGGTACTGGCATTGCGATGTGTCTGACGAAGCCCAGGTTAAATCCGTAATCGATGGCGTTGCCGAGCGCTTTGGCAAACTGGATGTGCTGGTTAACAACGCCGGTATTGCCGGACCAAACAAGCCAACCCATGAACTGACCGAAGAAGAGTGGGATCTGGTACAGGCCGTGAACGTAAAAGGCGTTTTCTTCTGCACCAAGCACGCCATACCGCACATGAAAAAAGCCGGTACTGGCAGCCTGATTAACCTGTCGTCCATTTACGGACTGGTGAGTGCGCCCGATATCCCACCGTATCACGCATCCAAGGGTGCCGTCCGTTTGATGACCAAAACCGATGCGCTGCTTTACGCGCCAGACCGGATTCGGGCGAATTCCATACACCCCGGCTTCATCTGGACGCCGTTGGTTGAGCAACATTTGCAGTCCACCGCAGATCCGGAAGCAGCCCGGCAGGCGACGGCCTCCTTGCATCCACTGGGTCACATGGGTGAGCCGGATGATATTGCCTGGGGTATCGTCTATCTGGCCTCTGACGAGTCAAAGTTTGTTACCGGCAGTGAGCTTGTTATTGACGGCGGCTACACCGCCCGCTAACCCTGAGAACTCACACCGATGACACTCGCCGCCTACACCATGCGGGCCCTGCCAGCGCAGCTGTCAGGGCTGATAACACTGGCGCTTGATCTGCGCTGGAGCTGGCATCATGGCAGCGATCAACTCTGGCGCTCGGTAGACGCAGACGCCTGGGACACCACTCATAACGCCTGGCTGGTGCTTAACAGTGCTGCCGGCGAACACCTGCAGGCGTTGGCCGAAGACCCCGATTTTCTTGAAATGTACCAGAGCCAGATGGCCGCTCATCGCACGTTCAGTGAGTCTGCCACCTGGTACTCCGAAACCTGCAATAACCAGCTTGGCGAAGGTGTTGCCTGGTTCTGCATGGAATACGGTGTGTCTGAATCACTGCCGCTTTACAGCGGCGGCCTGGGCGTTCTGGCCGGGGATTTTCTGAAAGCAGCCAGCGACCTTGGTGTACCCGTCATGGCCGTGGGCCTGCTGTTTCAGCAAGGGTATTTTCGGCAGGCGCTGAACACCGACGGGGAGCAGATCGAGTTCTATCCCTACAACGATCCCACCATGTTGCCAGTGGCGCCGTTACGGGAAAAAAACGGCGAGTGGGCAAGGGTGACCGTGCCATTCCCGGGCAGGGACGTGCGCTTACGAGCCTGGAAAGGCCAGGTAGGCCGATGTGAATTGCTGTTATTGGACAGCAACGACCCCCGCAATGAACCCGGCGACCGGGGCATCACCAGCGAACTCTACAGTGGCGACCCGGAAAAACGCCTGCAACAGGAAATGGTGCTGGGTATCGGTGGCTGGCGCCTGCTGGAGTTACTGAACCGCACGCCGTCTGCATGCCACATTAACGAGGGTCACAGTGCACTGGCAATGGTTGAGCGAGCTCATTACTGGCAACGCCGACATAAAACGGATTTCGCCACCGCTCGGCTGGCCACCCGGGCCACCAATCTGTTTACAACGCACACCTCCGTTGCCGCCGGCTTCGACCGTTTCTCCAGCAAACTCGCAGAGCTGTATTTGAGCCCGTGGCTCGGCGAGAACAACAACAATTTGGGCACTTTGTTGTCGGTCGCCAATGACAGTGGTAAACATCTGAATATGGCCGGGATCGCGCTGGGCATGTGCGGCCGTTTTAACGGAGTAAGCCAGATTCATCAGCAGGTGACCCAGACGATTTTTCAGCCCTGGTTTGACCGCTGGCCAACGGCGGATATTCCTGCAGACTTCGTCACCAATGGCGTGCATACGCCAAGCTGGGACTCGCCGGAGTCCGATGCGCTTTGGACCCAAGCCTGTGGCAAAGATCGTTGGCGCAGGCCACTGACCGAGTCTTGCCCCCTCAAAAATACCACCGACGCCGATCTCTGGAACATGCGCCGAGCCCAACGCAAACGATTGATCCGTTACCTGAGGCACCGCCTCAGAAGCCAGCACTGTGAGCACAATTTTGGCAACACAGCCGAGGCTGCTTGCGGTTTGTTGTTAGACCCCGAAACTCTTACCCTCGGTTTTGCCCGGCGTTTCACCAGCTATAAACGCCCGGATCTGTTGTTGAAAGACCCGGACCGATTGACTGCACTGCTTATGTGCCGAGACCGCCCGTTACAGATTGTGCTCGCTGGCAAGGCCCATCCAAAGGACACTGAAGGCAAGGCTCTGATTCAACGCTGGAAAGCCTATTCAAGATTGCCTGAAATTGAGGGCAAAGTGGTGTTTATTGAAGACTACGACCTGGCTGTAGCAAACCAGCTTATTCAGGGCGTAGACGTCTGGCTTAATTGTCCCAGGCACCCATGGGAGGCGTGCGGCACCAGTGGCATGAAAGTGCTGGTTAACGGTGGCATCAACCTGTCCCAGTTTGATGGCTGGTGGGCCGAGGCCTGGAATGAAAGGGTCGGCTGGGCGATTCGCCCTAATGCCAACTTTGCTCAACTGAGCCAGACCGATCAGCACGACGATGCAGATGCCCTGGAGCTATACGCCTTGCTGGAACAACAGGTTATTCCAGAGTTCTACAGGTTGAATGAACAGGGGTTGCCTTCACAGTGGCTGAACAGGATACGCGCAAGCATGGAGGAGCTGACTGCGCGCTATTCTGCCAATCGGATGGTGCGGGAATATGTTGACGACTTCTATCGACCAATGATCGCAAAAGGCGCGCTGCGACAGCCTGAACAAGCCAGAAAAATGATGACCCATTCAGACCACATCGCACACCATTGGCCGATGCTGCGTTTTGAGCGTTTGCATATCGAAGAGCAGGGAAGCGAGCTATTGTTCGTGCTTGACATCTATCTGGACGGGCTCCGCCCGGACCAAATTCGAATTGAATTGGTGGCCGAAGCCTCAGAATTTGGCCCCAGGCTGGTCCAGCCTATGCAACTCGATCGCGCGTTACCCGGTGCCGAAGACAGCTATGAGTATGTATGTTTGGTTCTGACTCGCCCCGCTGATCACTTTACTCCAAGAATCCGGGTGCAGGACGACCGGCTCAATCTGCCGCTGGAAGACCGCCACATCCTCTGGTACCGATAGATTTAACCGCGCCAGAATGCTGGCGACAGCACAATCACCACGCTGAGAATTTCCAGCCGGCCCATCAGCATGCCGACCGAAAGAATCCATTTGGCGGCATCTGGTAAGGGCGCAAAGTTACCTGCCGGACCAATAATGTCGCCAAGCCCCGGGCCAACATTGGTCAGTGCGGTAAGTGCGCCAGACAGTGCCGTGACAAAGTCCAGCTGAAGCGACGCAAGCAGGATTGTAATGACCAGCAGAGACAGCAGAAAAATAAACGTGTAGGCGATCATCGACGAAATGATCTCATCGCTGACTGGCCGACCGTTATAGTTACGGGTAAAAACCGCGCGCGGGTGCAGCAACCGCATCAGCTGTTCCCGCAGGATAATCAGCGACAACTGGAACCTGAAGATCTTCATGCCACCAGCGGTTGAGCCCGAGCACCCACCCACAAACATCAAAAAGAAGAACACCACAAACGCCAGAGGTCCCCAGGCTGAGTAGTCTTCCGATGCGTAACCGGAGGTACTGACTATCGAGGTGACATTGAACAGCGTCGAAATGTAGTTGTGTGTCGGATCAAACGGAATCGGCGATACCAACCAGCGGTAGAGAGTCAGTAGGGCAGGAATAATCAGTAGAATCGCCAGGAAGACCCTGACCTGTTGGTCTTTGAAGAGTACAAATCTCTGGCCGTGCATTTCACGCACAAACAGAAAAAACGGCAAGCTGCCCAGCATCATGAAAAAGGTGGCTTCAAGCAGAATCAGGTCACTGAATTTCCCCATAGACTGGTCCGACGTCGAGAAACCGCCAGTGGCAATGCTGGTCAGACCATGGTTGAAGGCGTCAAAGATTGTCATGCCAGAGAGCGAGTAAGTGACGACGGCCACGATGGTAAAAAACACATAAACCCATAACAGTCCTCGGCTAAGGGTTTTCATCCTCGGTAAGGCCTTGTCAGTCCATTCCGAAGACTCCGTCGCAAACAGCCGCATGCCACCAACACGAAGGAACGGCAGGACCGCGACGAACATACCGATGATGCCGATACCGCCCAACCACTGCAGAATGGAGCGCCAAAGCAGAAGATCCTGATCGAAATCGTCCAGGCCGCTAAGCACGGTTGCGCCAGTAGTTGTGATACCGGACGTGCCCTCAAAGAAGGCATCGGCGGCGGATATGTTGTTGTCGCTCAGGTAGAAAGGTAAAGAAGAGAGCAGGGCAATGATCAGCCAACTGGAAACCGTCAACACGAACATATAACGGGGTTTCAGATCCCGCGGCAGACGGTATGTACTCACAACTCCCAAGACACCTAATACAAACACGATAGCCGCCGACATGGCAAACGCCATCGCATTGGGCGCATCACCCCCGAAGACAGTGAGAAGAAGTACAGGTAACGTCATGAAAACACTAAGAAGTATAAACATGACACTGCTGATGAAAATAACGGGGTAAAGGTTTCTCAAGGTGCGCCCAGACCAGCTGACAAAGAGACCGCGTCAGGATACCCGTGGGGCAAGGCTTCCGCAACAAAACGGGCCGCCCGCCGGCCCATTAACAGCAAATTAAATCCCTGTAAAAGCAACGTAAATTCGGAACCCAGGTATGGCAAAGCACGTCTGGCTGTTGCAAGTTGCATAGAGGAGTGGCTTACCACTCCCCATAAGGAACAAGGAGAACCGGATATGAACATTAAAAAGAACGTTTTCATCGCAACCGTGGCCACCGCTGGAATGGCTTTCGCTGGAACCGCTGCAGCCCAGGATATGTATAAATCTGGCATGGGCGGTTTGTATGCCGGTCTGAACTATACGTTTATGGATGTCGATTTCGATGGCATCGCCAGCGCCGATGTCGGAACGTTATCCGGTAAGGTTGGCGTGATGGCTAACGAATTCCTCGGCATCGAGGCGCGTGCAGGGTTTGGCGTGGATGACGACAGAATCGCGGGCACCAAAGTTGAACTGGACAGCTTTTTCGGTGGCTATGCCACCATCAACATGGTCAACGAGAGCCCAGTAACGCCATACGCAGTTTTGGGCTTCACCAGGGTTGAGGCTTCGCTTGGGTCAGTATCCGACGATGACTCTGATCTGTCCTACGGTGCAGGGCTTAACTTCAAGTTTGCGCAAAACCTGTCGGGCAATGTCGAATACATGCGCTATTACGACGACAGCGACATTACCATCGACGGCATTGGTCTGGGCGTGCAGGTGAATTTCTAAGTCTGTTAGCCTTTAGAAGAAGAGCGCCCGCGAGGTTTCCTGTATCGCGGGCGTTCGTATCTATACCGCATTTAACATAATATACATTATGCGCAGTGTCAGATGCATTTCGAATTTAGGAAAGAGATCCCCTGGACGACAAGACGACCACAGAAAGTTTCTTAACTTCCACGTTAAAAGTAAAATTCGAGATAAATCTTCTTGCCAGCTGTACGTACTGAGATCTGTTTTCCAAACTTGTGCATATAATTGAAACAAAACCACACTCTCATTACGATGAGCAGCTATGCAGGCACAACAAACCACTCACTGTATTCCCTGCCTGCAGCCTAAGACCGTGGAGCGGGCCTGGTCGCAAATAGCTCGCTCATGGTTCAATAACTTTTCGGCCTGGTGGGCTTTTTTGGTCGACAACCAGGCCTGGGCAATACCCGAAAGGATGATGAGAACGCACCCGGACAACTGCAATCCGGTCAGGGTCTGATCGAACAGCGCCCAGGCAATTGCCACCACGGTGATTGGCTCCAGATAAGCGAGAGTCCCGAATGTGGCTGCAGGCAGTGCTCTCAATGCGATAACGGCCAGCATGATGGCGAGAAAGCCCGGTATCAGGCCGGCTGCGACCAACCAACCCCACTGCACCATTGCGATACTCTCGCCTTCCATCAGTATCAAGGGCAACATGCACAACGCTCCGGCCAGCATTTGATACCCACTGCGACTTAAGACGTGAATGCGATCATCGATTGTGCGATTTGTCAGCATAAACGCGGTATAACACAGCATGGCGCAGCTGGCGTAAAACAGACCAATGACCTCATCTGCCCGGCCGCTGAGGTTGAAGTTGAACTCCATCATCATCGCAAAGCCCAACAACGCAAAGCCGATCAGCCCGACACTGGCCGGTGTTAGCCGTTCGCCAAGTAAAAAATGCGCTACAACGGATGCGGTTACCGGCGCCAGATACATCACCATGACTGCGTTGGCCATGCTGGTGTATTCCATGGCCAGAATGTAAAACATGACGAAACCGGCAAGGAAAGCTCCGGTGACTAATACTTTGACGCCTGGCCACATCAAAACTTTGTTGCGCTGCCCGCTGGCAAATAGGTACGCCGCCATAAGAAGCGCCCCGATGAACAGGCGGTAAAAAGTTACGGTCTCGGCACCTGCACCGGAGTAAAACGAAATGGCTCCGATGGTTCCCATAAAGACAGCAGACATTGCCGCCGCCCATAGGAAAACGGCTGAATTCGATTCCGGTTTCATACTACCTCTGAGCAAAGGTGTGAACGGCCAGCTGCACGCTCCAGGATTTCAAAACCGGAATTCTACAACAAACGCCCGCCCAAGTCCTTAGCTCCCTATATACTTCTGGCATATCTGAGCTGACGCCCCATCCGGATCGTTGTAATCCGGTTTATCCAAGTGCTGCTCAGGCCAAGGACTCACCAAGCGCTCTACTGACCTTTGCCGTACACAGATGAAAGGTATGATTTCGGGAAAATTTCTTATCAGGTACTCTGCTTGGACGTTCCAGTCATGACGAGCAGCTGTAGTGCGATAAACCACCAAGCTCAAAGAACTCCAGCGGCTTCAGTCGGTAATATTTTTCCTCAACGTCTTTCGATTGCTCAGCGTACGGCTGCGTCATAATCTCCTGCAGTTCACGCAGCAACTCGTAATTTCCTTCTGCCGTTTGCTTGTAGGCAGGCACAACAAACCATTCCCGCAAACTGTACTTCGGGTTAACAAGTTTCATCTTGCTGGAAAGCGACTCACGATCACTGGAGCCAGTGAGCGATCTCCAGTTTGTCAGCCACGCTGACCAGCGCTTTTCCAGACCCTCGGGGGTCGTTGCATCCGCCAGGTTCCTGTAGAAGCTATTCTGCAATGATTCGATATCGTCTGGCACGGCAGATAGTTCCCGGAAGAACATGGTGTAATCGACGGGCGTGTACACCATCAGGGTTACCAGTTCCCGGAACAGGTCCTCGTCGAACGCCTCCAGTCCAAGTTTGGCCGCCCACATCCTTTCCATTTGCGCTTGCATCCGTTGCGGAAAACCGCTCTCGAGTTCATCCAGTTGCCGAAAACTATCCGGATGCGCGTCTAACAACGGCCGCAACGCCGCGCAGAATGAATGGAAATTGCGCTCTGCCGCCGCTGGTTGGTTAAGGAACGAAAAGTGCTGCCCACCACCGGTCCAGGGTTGGTACTGGGGGTCAAACAGGTCTGTGAAACCAAAGGGACCGTAGTCAAGCGTGAATCCGCCGGCGGCGCAGTTGTCGCTGTTAAAGTTGCCCTGGCAGTAACCCACACGGATCCAGTTCGCTACCAGCGACGTCAGGCGGCTGCGGAACTCACGGGCAAGCAGCACGACTTTTTCAGAGGTGGATAATGTCTGGTCGATAACGCCATCGTACTCGCGATCGATCAGGTGCAAGACGATTTTCTCGAGCTCCTCCATCGCCTTCGGGTGTTCCTGCTTACGGGCCCGGCGCCCGAAGAGCTCAAGCTGCCCTACCCGGATAAACGACGGCGCAACCCGGGTGGAGATGGCGACGGGCTCGGATACCAGCACGTCCGGGTCGATCGAGCGTGAGCCCTCTGAATACCACGGTCGCCTGACTTTCTCGGTTTTCGATACGTACAGGCTCAGAGACCGTGACGTGGGCACACCCAGCGCGTGCATGTGTTCCTGGGCCAGGAATTCACGGACACTGGAGCGTAGAACGGCCCGGCCGTCTGCGCCACGGCAGTAGGGTGTGCGCCCTGCCCCTTTGAGCTGCATTTCCCAGCGTTGACCATTGATGACGGCCTCAAGCACGGAAATAGCGCGACCATCACCGTAACCGTTGCCGGTCTGGAACGGGCATTGCTGGTAGTACTCGTTGCCGTAGATAGATAGTGCATAGCCACATGCCCATCCGGTTTTGCGCAGAGGCTCTGGTACATGCGATAAGTCGCCGGAGAACATGCTCACGAAATCATCCGACTGCGCCAAACTGTCGGCAAAGCCCAGTTCGCGGAACAGACTTTTACCGTGCGCCACGTATTCAGGGTTTTCGATGGGCGTGGGACTGACCGGAACATAGTGCCCCGAGAAGACCTGTCTTGGTGCATGGTCAGCACCGTTCGTTTTTCCCTCGGGATCACAGTTCAAGGTGTCCATCAGGGAATAGTCGGCCAATGACGCTAGATCATTGAGATTCTCGACAACCTTGGGTGTCGCCTGGGCCAGAGGTTTTGTCATTGAGGCTTCTCATTACCGAGTTGATTTTGAGGTAATACCGAGGGCTTTGTTCGCCGCATCCCGAACCGCCCGATAACGATCCGGGTTGTTGATCAGGACGTCCAGGTCATCCTCTGGGAACATCTCTTTGAGTTTGGCTTTGGCGTCGTCTTTCGACAGTATTTCGGAAAACATCCGCTCCAGGGCCCGGAGCATCACTTCAGGTGACACCGAAGCCCCCGGTGATGCTCCCAGAATGGTGCCGTAGGTTTTATCGGAAGACACGATAATCTCTGTGCCCATCTGCAAGTCACCGTCCTTGATGATCTGCACCCGTTGGCCCGCCTCTATCGGCTTCCAGTCAAATTTCTTGCTCAGGCCGGGAGCAAACTTGTCGAGGGCCTCCAGCATGCTTTTGTCGCCCTTGAAGGTCTCGGACACCAGGTACTTCACCAGCGGGAAATGCTCGATAGCAACATTCAGCAAACCAGGAATATCGTGCAGCCGCATAGCCAGGAGGTAATCGATAAAGCCCCTGCCTTTCTCAAGGACCGGTTTAAACGAGGCAAACGGGCCGAACAGCAGGTAATGCTGACCATCAGCCACCCGTAAATCCAGATGCGGAACCGACATCGGCGGTGCCCCGACTTCGGCTTTACCATAGGTTTTAGCCCGGTACTGATCGGCTTGTTCCGGTGTGATCCTGGCCTGCAGAAAACGCCCACCCACGGGGAATCCCGTAAACCGGCGGGCGAATGGCATGTGGCTTTTCTTGAGAATCGGGAATGCGCCTCCGCCGGCGCCCACAAACAGAACGTCGGCTCGATGTTGAACCGATGCGCCCCGGGTTTTGGTTTCTACCAACCAGCTTCCTGCCGGGCTGCGATGCACGCGCTTCACGTGCACACCATACTCGATCTTTACGCCAAGCTCATTCATGGCGTAATCCGCCATGTGCTCTGTCAAGCTCCCAAAATTGACGTCTGTACCGGTTTCAATGACGGTGGCCGCCATTTTCTCATGACGCAGACGCCCCTCCATGGTGTAGGGAATCCAGTCCTTGATCTGATCAAAATCCTCGGAGTACCGCATCTGTTCAAAAAAGTGATGGGCAGACATTTCCTTGAAACGCAGCTTCAATTCCTCGATTGAAGGTTCGGACACGATGGTGCAGTGCTTGGTCTGGTTGATAAAACTGGTTGGCTCTTTAATCGCGCCCTTTTCCACCAGATACGCCCAGAACTGCTTGGCGACATTGAACTGCGCGTGGATTTTCAGGGCCTTCTCAACCGAAATGACCTCTTCATCCACCGGCGTATAGTTCAGTTCGCAGTTCGCCTCATGGCCCGTGCCTGCATTGTTGAAGGCCCATGAGTTACCTTCTCCGGCCTTGTCCAGTCGCTCCAGAATGGTCACGTCCAGGTCGGGTGCCAACTCTTTTGCCAGAATGGCAAACGTGGTGCCCATGATGCCCGCGCCGATGATGATTAGGTTCATAAGGTGGTCCCGCCAGTATCCATTTTGATCGTGTTCTCAAAAAGCCTGTGTCTTGAACCTACCATAATTGGGGCATGTCTCGATAACTGCAACAGACTACGTTATGATGAGACTGTATATTCATACAGTCGTCTACAAACAGCGAGGAAGCTTCTTAATGGCTGTTCAATCTTTGTTCTACTCAGACCGCGACGGACTCGAAATGGCACTCAAAACTCCCGATTCGATGCTCTTCACGACCAAAGCCGAAGCCGATGCCCGGGATAAAATGCTCGAGCTCTCTGAAAACATTCAGCTGTGGCTGGAGAAGAAAATCCCGGCGATGCCTGAAGAATACGCAGAGCAGTGCGCCCTGTTGATTGCTGAAAACAAGGATCTGTTTCAGAAGGCTTTGAAAAAGCCCGAAATCCTGAGTGAACCCGAAAGCGCCGATGCTGAATAACGGTTGGTCCACCGTTCGCGGCTTTTAATTCGGGCACCTTCCAACAGGCATTTGTGTCTGGCATGGTCTATATGACAATGTTTACGTAACTTACACCGAACGTTCGAAGTTAACTCATCAAGGAGTCTTTCATGGCCAATACACGCGCATACGCAGCCACAAGCCCAACTTCGGGTCTGGCGCCCTACTCCTTTGACCGGCGTGAATTGCGTCCAGATGACGTCGCTATTGAGATCGACTATTGCGGCGTCTGCCACAGCGACCTGCATACCGTTGAGAATGACTGGGGTGGCTCTCAGTACCCGGTCGTTCCCGGCCATGAGATTGTGGGTCGTGTTACCGCGGTGGGCGCAAGTGTCACCAACTATAAAGTGGGTGATCTCGTGGGTGTCGGCTGTATGGTTGATAGCTGCCGCAGCTGCTCCGCCTGTGAAACCGGCCTCGAGCAATACTGCATTGAAGGCTCGACCATGACCTACGGCAGCCTTGACCGCCACGACGGTACCGTCACCCACGGCGGCTATTCCGACAAAATCGTCGTCAGTGACCGCTTTGTGGTAAGGATGCCCGAGAAGCTCGATGCGGCCAGTGCTGCACCTTTGTTGTGCGCTGGCATTACCACCTACTCACCGCTCAAGCATTTCAATGTGGGTAAAGGTCACAAGGTCGGCGTGTTGGGCATGGGCGGTCTCGGCCATATGGGTGTGAAGCTTGCCAAAGCTTTGGGTGCAGAGGTCACCATTTTCACCCGATCAGAAAGCAAAGTTGCTGAGGCGAAGAAGCAAGGCGCGGATCACGTCATTATTTCGACGGACAAAGCTCAGATGAAAGCGGCGGCGGACTCGTTCGATTTTCTGCTCGACACCATTCCAGTTGCCCACGACTTCAACCCATACCTGAAGTGCCTGAAGTATGACGGCACCCATATTCTGGTGGGGCTGCTGACCCCGGTTGAGCCGGCGTTGCAGGCCGGACTGCTGGTGACCAAGCGTCGTACGGTTGCAGGTTCCCTGATCGGTGGCATGCCAGAGACCCAGGAAATGCTGGACTTCTGTGCCGAGCACAACATTACCTGTGATGTGGAAATGCTCGATATTCACAACATCAACGAAGCCTATGAGCGCATGAAGAAAGGTGACGTGAAGTATCGCTTCGTGATCGACATGAAGACGCTCAAGGAAAGCTGAGTTTCCTGCCGCACATCCCCGGGACGCAAATCTGGCCTCCCGGGTGTCTTTGACAATCCGCTAATAACCAATCCGGTTGCAAAGGTTTAGCATGGGTCTATGTTTACCGTATCAGACCCTGGACACAGCGCATGACTTTTGCACGCATTGCCGGAACCGGTTCTTACCTGCCGGACAACATCGTTACCAATCGCGACCTGGAAGAGCGGGTGGATACCTCTGACCAGTGGATCCGTGACCGCACCGGTATTGAGCAACGGCACATCGCCCTCCCCGGCCAAAGCACGGTAGACCTGGCCGAACAGGCTGCACTTCGCGCCATTGAAGCGGCAGGGATCGATGCGACCGATATCGACCTGATCATATTCGCCACCACCACGCCGGATAAAGTGTTCCCCAGCTGTGCCTGTATCCTGCAAGCCCGCCTGGGCATTCAGGGTTGCCCTGCTTTTGATATTCAGGCCGTATGCAGTGGTTTTGTGTACGCCCTGGCTACCGCCGAAAAGTTCATTCGTACCGGTACCAGTAAAAAGGCGCTGGTGATTGGTGCCGAAGTGTTCTCGCGAATTCTTAACTGGAGCGACCGCACCACCTGTGTCCTGTTCGGAGACGGCGCTGGCGCTGTGGTACTCGAAGCCAACGAGGAAACCGGCATTCTGTCCACTCACCTGCATGCCGATGGCCGCTATGAAAAGCTCCTGCACGTGCCTTGTGGCGTCGCTAACGATTTTGATGCGGTGAAGGCCGGTCAAGCCTTTGTCGAGATGAAGGGCAATGAAGTCTTTAAAGTAGCGGTCAACACGCTTGGACAAATCGTTGATGAAACTCTCGAGGCGAATCAGATGCAGAAGTCCGATATTGACTGGCTGGTGCCTCATCAAGCTAACTTAAGGATCATTATTGCCACCGCCCGCAAACTGAACATGTCGATGGACCAGGTGGTGATGACCGTTAATCGCCATGGCAACACCTCGGCGGCCTCCATTCCCCTGGCACTGGACGAAGCCGTGAGAGATGGCCGCATCAAACGCGGCCAGGTTGTTCTGCTTGAAGCCTTTGGCGGCGGCTTTACCTGGGGTTCCGCGTTGCTTCGGTATTGAAACAGGTTGCCTCTCATATTCCATAAAACGATTTAAATATTTTCTTTTAATATTTTTAGTTCTTAGCAACCTTTGTTAACTTGCTCCGCAGATTCACCTTCCAGGTTCTGAGGAGCTCATCATGAAACCATTGCTTAAAGGATTGGCACTGGGCACCGCCCTGCTTTCCGCCCAACCGACCTTTGCCGCCGACCGGGAGCTTCTCAACACTTCCTACGATATCGCCCGGGAGCTCTTCGCCGCTTATAACGAAGAGTTCGCCGAGCATTGGCAGGAAAAAACCGGCGAGACCCTTGAGGTCAAACAGTCCCACGCTGGCTCTTCCCGTCAGGCGCAAGCCATTATTCAGGGCCTGAAAGCAGACGTAGCGACGTTTAACCAGGTTACCGACATCGATATTCTGCACAGCCGCGGTGATTTAATTCCGGAAAACTGGGCTGAGCGCCTGCCAAACAACAGCTCACCCTATTACTCGACCATGGCATTCCTGGTTCGCAAGGATAACCCGAAGAACATTCAAAACTGGGATGACCTGGTGCGTGAAGACGTTGCGCTGGTGATGCCCAACCCGAAAACCTCGGGCAATGGTCGATACACCTATCTGGCTGCTCTGGGCTACGCGCAGGACGAATTTGGCGACGATCAGGAAAAGATTGACCAGTTCCTTGCAGATTTTCTGGGACAGGTCCGGGTTTTCGACAGCGGTGGCCGCGGCGCAACCACCACGTTCATCGAGCGCGGCATCGGCGACGCCCTGTTGACGTTTGAATCGGAAGTCCTGAACATCGCGGACCGTTATGAAGACGGTGAGTATCTGGTTATCACCCCCGAAGTCAGCTTTCTTGCTGAGTTTCCGGTGACCTGGATCGATGACTATATCGAACAGAACGGTACCGAAGAATTGGCAAAAGAGTACCTCACTCATCTGTACGCTGAAGACTCCCAGCGCCTGCTGGCCGGATTTAACTATCGTATTCACAACGAAACCGTCAAACAGGAAACCAGCGACCGTTTTCGGGAGCTCAAGCTCAAGTCTGTCGATGAGATTGCTGGCGGCTGGGAAAAGGCTATGGCGGAGCACTTCGCCAGCGGCGGTAAGCTGGATCAGCTGCAGCGGCGTCGCTAGGGTCTGACATGTCGGCATCTGCTAATTCTGGCGTCGGCCCCGTGCGGCGCTTTTCTGGTCGAAGCAAACGCGTATTGCCGGGGTTTGGTTTAAGCCTCGGCATTTCGCTGTTCTTTGTCAGCCTGGTATTGCTGCTGCCATTGTCCGGCCTGGTGGTGGAAACCTCTGGAATGGGTTGGGACCAGTTCTGGTTCACGATCACCGACTCACGGGTTGTGGAGTCCTACAAGGTCACTCTCTGGACAGCACTGGCGGCCTCCGTCTTTAACGGCTTTTTTGGGCTGTTGTTGGCCTGGATTCTGGTGCGCTATGAGTTCCCCGGCAAGCGCATTGTGGACGCCTTTGTTGATCTGCCGTTCGCGCTCCCGACGGCCGTTGCCGGTATCACCCTGGCAACCCTCTTTGCCCAGAATGGCTGGTACGGCCAGTGGCTGGCCAAGCTTGGTGTAGAGGTTGCGTTTACGCCGCTTGGCATCGTGGTCGCGATGGCCTTTACCAGTATTCCTTTTGTGGTGCGTACTGTTCAGCCGGTACTTGAAGAGCTGTCACCGGCAGATGAAGAGGCTGCGGTCAGCCTGGGCGCCAGTGATGGCCGGGTATTCCGCAAGGTGATCTTTCCCTCCCTCTGGCCGGCACTGGTGACGGGCGTTGCGTTGTCATTCACCCGCAGCCTGGGCGAGTTCGGGGCCATCATCTTCATCGCAGGCAATACCCCTTACGTCAGTGAAGTAACCAGTCTGATGGTCTTTATCCGACTGCAGGAATACGACTACGCAGCGGCCAGTGCCATTGCCTCCGTTGTACTGTTGGCGTCACTGGTTCTGTTGTTCGCTATCAACCTGTGGCAAGGCCGCTACCTGCGCCGCCTGGAGGGTCGCTAGATGGACACCGGTCATAGACGCGTAGGGGATCAGCCTTGGGTTCGCCGTACATTGATCGGGATCGCCCTGCTGGTGGCCATGTTCATGCTGGTCATACCGGTGGTGGTGATTTTTGCCGAGGCCTTCAGTGCTGGCTGGTCGACCTTTGCAGGCAATGTGACCGATGAGTACACAGTGCATGCCATCGGCCTGACTTTGTTTGTTGCCGCCCTGACCGTACCCTTGAATCTGGTGTTTGGCACCGCGCTTGCCTGGTCGGTTACCCGGTTCCGGTTTCCGGGCCGCAAACTGCTGATTACCCTGATCGACATCCCCTTTGCGGTGTCGCCTGTTATTGCTGGCCTGCTGTACCTGCTGTTGTACGGCCGTAACGGTTGGCTCGGTGGCTGGCTGGCCAGTCACGATGTGCAACTGATGTTTTCCTGGCCCGGCATTGTGATGGTGACGGTGTTTGTGACTTGTCCGTTTGTTGCGCGGGAACTGATCCCGTTAATGCAACAACAAGGCAGTGAGGAAGAAGAAGCCGGCGTGGTTCTTGGCGCGTCCGGCTGGCGGATCTTTCGCAAGATTACCCTGCCCAATATCAAGTGGGCACTGATCTATGGCGTGGTGCTGACCAATGCCCGTGCCGTCGGTGAATTCGGAGCAGTATCTGTTGTTTCAGGCAACGTTCGCGGTGAAACCAATACCTTACCGCTGCATGTTGAACTTCTTTATCAAGATTATAATGTCGTCGGTGCCTTCGCCAGCGCTTCATTACTGGCGGCCATTGCCATGCTCACCCTGGTGGTCAAAGCCTTTGTGGAGTGGCGGCAATCCCGACCAATCGTATCGACGCCCGAAAAGGAGGTGTCTTAGATGAGCATCACTATTGACCAGATCTCCAAAACCTTTGGTCGTTTTCATGCGCTGCGGGATGTAGCGCTCGACATTCCGGAAGGCAAGCTGACTGCCCTCCTTGGCCCGTCAGGCTCAGGTAAAACCACGCTTCTGCGGATCATTGCCGGGTTGGAATCGTCAGACTCTGGCCGCATTCTGTTTGGCGGCGAAGACGTCAGCAACCTGCATGTGCGTGACCGTAATATCGGTTTTGTGTTCCAGCACTATGCCCTGTTCCGGCATTTGACCGTGGCTGAGAACATCGCTTTTGGCCTGGAATCCCTGCCCCGCAAGCAACGGCCTTCGAAAGCGGAGATTCGTCAGCGTGTTGAAAAATTATTGGAGATGATCCAGCTACCACAACTGGCAGATCGTTACCCCGCCCAGCTTTCCGGTGGCCAGAAGCAACGGGTTGCATTAGCCCGGGCACTAGCTACGCAGCCCCGTATTCTGCTGCTGGACGAGCCGTTTGGCGCGCTTGATGCGAAGGTGCGCAAGGATCTCCGGCGCTGGCTGAGAGCCCTGCATGATGAGTTCCACTTCACCAGCATCTTCGTCACCCATGATCAGGAGGAGGCACTGGAGCTGTCAGATCAGGTGGTTGTCATGAGCCAGGGCCAGGTGGAGCAGGTCAATACGCCGACAGAGCTTTACGCTAAACCTGAGAGCCGGTTTGTTTTCGATTTTCTGGGCCACGTTAATGTGCTCTCGGGCGCTGTGAAAAACCAGAAACTGGTGCAAGGCGATGCCTGGGTGTCCTTGCCCGGTAATCGTTCCGAGCAGGAAGCTCAGCTCTACCTGCGCCCCCATGAAGTCCATCTGGCACGAGCGCCCAGTGTCCATGCCCGCCTGCCACTGCGGATAGATGCAGTTAGCCTGATCGGCTCTGAAGTCCGCATTGAGTTAGTGCCGGAAGGCTGGCACAGCGAAGAAATCTGGGAAATCGGCATGAGTCATAACGAATTCGCCCAGCAAAACCCCAGCCGTGGTGAACTCTGGTTTGCCGTTCCTGATGTCGGTCACCTGTTTTCAGGCGACAACAGCCAGCCCAAGACCGTGGACTGGCTGTATGTGGAGGCGGCAAACGCCTGCAATATGTGAGAGTCAGATCGCCTGCCAATCCCTTGCACAGTATTGCTCAATGCCGGTATCGGCCACCCGCCAAAGCCAGAGCCATTGGTTATCAACCAGGGCTCTGACATCCGGGTGCGCCGATAGCACCTGCTCAATACGCGCTGCTGGGGCATCAATCAGCACCGTTAAACGCATGGGCTCATGGCGCCAACGCTCACCGTCGTGGACGGATTGCATGGGCAAGCCGATGCTTAAATCGGCACCGTTGCCCTCAATCACACCGAGATTGCCCCCAACCACCGAGTGCAGCAGTTTATTGCCGGCGCCGTAGACCCCCGGTTCGCTGACAGATGCGAAATACTGCAGGTTAATCCAGTTGGCGACCACCATTGGCGCCGACATCAAGGCCGATAGCACTGATCCGTTTGTGTCTAGCTCCGGGTTGTATTCATGAAGAAAGCAACGCCCGCCAAGGTTGAGTTCCCGGGTTGCGTGCCTGGGGCCGATGATCATCGCCGCATTGTTCGCAAGCCCCCATTCGGGGCGCACTTCTGCCCAATTATGGGTTCGACGCTGCATTTCGGCGTGCAATTGCTGATCGGAATGACCATTCAGCTTCAGCGCCGTGGCGCGCTCGCGGCGACAAGCGCTGCCGGCTGATCGGAGTTGGTTGACCAGAGTGTCATAGATGCGCTGATGGCTTTGCGGAATGCCCTTGCCCTCAAAAATCCGCACGTCGTCGGTCACCGTGCAATGCTCTGCGGCAAGCACCAATGTGCTCTCAGGCAGAACAATGCCCCTTTGTGCCAAACCCGCTCTGACGCTCCGATCATTCAACAGGTCGGCCGCAATACTGGCATTAACGCCGCCATTTTTGCCGCCACAGGCACCGCAGGCCAAACCCGCCTGATTAGGGTTGTTGTCGGTGTGGGCACCGTGGCCCACCAGTAACAACACACTGGCAAACCGGCGAGTGAGAGACATGGCCCTGAGTAGCGATTCAGCCAGATCAACGCGCTCCCGATCCGACAACGGATCGCCGCCATGGCAATGGAACAATCGGCCCTCAGGCGACCGGGGCTGTTTTGGCTGATTTCGATGGAGGCTGTCGCGGACAAGCTTCCAGGCCCAGGCCAAGCCGGTCGTTTCTACCAGAGTGAAGGTCGAAAGGCTGGAATATTTAGCGGATCGGACCGACTCACGCACCTGCTCGCGCCTGTCCAGTTGCCTGTTCAGAGCGAGGTCAGCCGCATGCGAGCCCTGGGTTTCACCAAAACGGTAGACCGGTGCCAACAGTCCCGGCAGATGCGCCTCATCGCTAGATGGGCCGAGGGTCTGGTGTACCACCGGCATCCCAAAAAAGCCGGCAACCCCCAATGTTTCGGCTTTTGGATAAGCACTTTCAAGATGACGGCGGAACACCTCAGAGCGGACATCAATACAGAATGCGGCTTGAACTTCAGGTGCGGCCGTCTCCGGTTTTTCAGGCTTGGGTTTGCTTTGCCACCGTTCAAGAAACTGCCTTTGCCAAGCCATTTCATAGGCACGGTGCCAGATCCAGAGGATGTGCTTTGAATCACCAGCAGCATCGTTAGTCGCACCGACAGACCACAGCTGCCAGGCATTGAGATCTCTCTCGGAAAGCTCAATGACCGCAAGCCATTCATAAACCAAAAGAATCGTTGCAAGCTGTGGGCACAGGTAGAGCACTTGCCCCTCAAGGCCGGCCCGCCAATCTTCACCACGGCACCAGGACGCCCAGCCAGGTAGCCGGAGCAACAACTTGTGAACCAGTGCCCCAAGCGGGGTACCGGCGCAAGCCAACTCAGTGGCGACAAAAATGGCAGCCTGCTCCCAATCCGCCGGCAAATCAGCTAACCGGTCTTCAGAATCGCCGGCAGTTGAACCGCCACCCAATGATTGCTGTCCTAACCAATACTGGTAGAGATTCTGATCACCGATGTCAGCCCGCCACCTACCCTGGCGCTTGTCAAAATAGCGAGCGCAAAGGTCACCCAATAGCCGATTAATGGAATCCAAATTGCCGCCACAAGCCAACGATGACCTACTGCCCGCCTGTGGGCGTCGGGCAGTGCGCAGCTGATTGACAAGTTGAGCAGCGCTTGCATGTGATTGCCGTTCTCCTGCCGCAGCAAGCAAATCGCACTCCCGAATCCGGCTGCCCTGCCAGGCATCCAGATAGAAGTCTTCAGGCATCAGCAAGCCGATATTGGCGCGCGTGCACAGTTCGGTATCGGCTTTTTCTATTGCCTGATGGCGGTGCCCCCACCAGGGATTGACTGCAATCCACCGGTCCAGCGGCCAGGTTGGCGCAATGCGTTCGCAGGCAGCAATAAGGGTTGTCAGGATTTCATGATTTTTACCCACCGCCCTTGGTTCGGCAAGTCGGGAAGATACAGAAGCAGTCATGAGCGCTCTCCGATCATTACGCTACAGGAATCGCTTACTCGACCCCTGGTGTTGGGTGCCAGCCAGCGCTTGGCCCAGCGGCGGGTAAACTGTTCAAACGGACGGTCCAGATAGAAACCCTGACATGCGGGACGATGTAAACGCTGCATCCAGGCAGCACTCGGCCAAAACTGGGTGACTATCGAGACCATCGCAAGACAGAGGATCAGGCCCCAGCCGAATACCTCGGCCATTATCGGTGCACCGTCGCCGCCATTGGTCTGGACCGCCGGGCCTAGAGCCAGGTTCAGCAAGCCATACAGTGGAACCAGAGTTAGCGCCATGAAAAACACCGTTAACTTGGCTCGCCAAGAACTTTCGCCAGGCACTCCCATTACAGTGGCTGCGACCGCCATTACCAATAGCCCAGCCAGAATGCTTTTGCTCTCAACAAGGCCCGGAGCAAACCACAAGATCGATCCGGAAACAGCCGCCGCCAGGCAGGCCAGCGCCCCGTTGGACCAGTTGGGCCGACCGGTAAAATGCATTGCGGAAACGCGCACTGTCCGGCCGGAAGCCAGGAACGAATGAGCTTTGTAAAGCGAATGCGCCAGCAAATGAAGAAGCGCAAGGGTGTAAGCACCCAGGGCAATTTCAAATAGCATGAAGCCCATCTGAGCGTTGGTGGACCAGGCCAGAGCATGTTTGACTGAGCTTTGAGTCATCATGGTGAACACTGCCACCAAGGCCGTTGTGCCACCCACCACCAGTAAAATCAGATGCCCCGCCGTGAAGCCATCAAAGACCGGAAACAATCGCAGCCAGAGAAACCCGCCCAGATTAATAACGCCTGCGTGCAGTAACGCAGACACCGGCGTTGGCGCTTCCATCACCCGAATCAACCAGCCGTGAAAGGGAATCTGTGCGCACTTCAGCGCCGCGGCCACCGCCAGAAAGACAGAGGCCAGATTTAATTCCATCGAAGACATGGCTCCCTGAGACGACAAGGCATAGATATCCGGTATCCGGAAGCTTCCGTAATGCCGCCAGATAAGCATCACGGCGGCAATGACCGCAAGGTCGCCAAGGCGACTGGTGATAAATTTCTGAACCGCTGCCAACCTAGCCTCGGTGCGGTCCGGATAAAGCGTCAATAAGTGGTGCAAGGCAAGACTAATACTCACCCAAGCGCCAGCGAGAACCAGCAAGTGGTTGGTAAATATCAGGACTAGAACGGAAGCAACGGTGACCAGAAACCAGGGGAAGAAGCCTCGGGAAGCCACGTCACCCCTCAGGTAGTCTCGGGCGTACCGCAAAATAATCCAGGCAATAAAGCTCACCATCGCGGCCATCCATACGGCCAGCCCATCCGGATAGAGCCCAAGTGTTGAGCCAATCTCAGGCAAACCGGTGTTCACCCCAAACCCGTTGGCTACCAATCCCAGCCCCACGACACCCGAGGCGACTAGCAGCGCCTTTAAAATGGTTTCAGCAATACGCCAGCAGTGATTGAGTTTGCTCGGCGTGGATGTCCAGTTGGCAAACCCGGCAATCGCCAGAAGCGAAATCGGAAGAGCCAGCCAGCTGGCCAGCACGAACATCGAAAAAGACGTGATGAGGGTCATAAGCGCTCCTTGGTTTACGGAGCTACTCTGCCGATGATGCACACATAGATAAAATGGTTTATAAAGATCAAACCGTTCACTAAAAAAGAACATATAGGCTATCAGGTATCCTGACATGCGCTTGAACTATCATCACCTGTTCTATTTCTGGACCGTCGCCCGCACGGGGCACCTGACGCGCGCCGCTGAATCGCTTCATATTTCACAGTCGGCGCTATCCGGGCAGATTCGAAAACTCGAAGAAAACCTCGGGCACGATCTTTTTGTGAGAGAGGGCCGGCGCTTAAAGCTGTCTGAGGCGGGCCGCGTTGCCTTCACCTATGCCGAAGACATTTTTCGTCAGGGCGCAGAACTGCAGGCCCTGTTCAGCACAGGCCAACAAACCAACCGTGAGGTATTGAAGGTCGGGGCTCTGGCAACCCTGTCACGAAACTTCCAGGAGGGATTTCTGCGCCCGCTGCTGGGCAGAAAAGATCTAGAGCTGAAGCTCCAAAGTGGCAGCCTGGACGACCTGTTGCGCAGGCTGTCGGCACACCGGCTGGACTTGATTCTTTCAAATCAGCCTGTGCAGGGCGACGACGAAAACCCCTGGCTCTGCCGGCGAATAGCCCGTCAGCCGGTGAGTATTATCGGGCCACCGGGAATCGAGAAATCCGGCGGATTTGCAGAAATGTTGCAAGGCAGCCCGCTGATATTGCCGGGCCCGGACAACAACATTCGCCAGGCTTTCGACCAGCTGTGTGATTACCATCAGATTCATCCCATTATTCTGGCGGAAGTTGATGATATGGCGATGATGCGCCTGCTGACCAGAGACAGCGGCCACCTTGCCGTGCTTCCTCCGGTTGTAGTGAGAGACGAGCTTAAGAACGGAAACTTGTTTGATTACGGAGTCTTACCGGGTGTATTTGAAGAATTCTATGCGATCCGCATTCGGCGACAGTTTGAATCATCAGCGCTTAAGCAGTTGATGTCCCAGCCGGCCGAACAGTTATTGACCTTTCCGGACAATTAATCTGGTGGAAACGGTCTTTTGGTTGCCTGGGCAGCCGGTTATAGTCGTGAACTAAAACAACAAGATCAGGATCTGTCCATGACCAAACCCAGACCCACCCCCAAAAAACCCTCGGTTCTTATCATTGGCACCGGATTTGGCGGGATCGGGATGGCGATCCAGCTGAAAAAAGCAGGGTACAACCGAATCACGTTACTGGAAAAAGCCGACTCGGTTGGCGGTACCTGGCGCGACAATACCTATCCCGGTGCCGCCTGTGATGTGCAGTCGCACCTCTACTCCTATTCCTTTGAACCAAAACATGACTGGAGTCGGAAGTTTGGTGGCCAGGCCGAAATTCTTGACTACATGGAATACTGCGTCAGCAAACACGGGCTTGATAACCACATTGAGTTTAATCGCGCGGTTGTGTCAGCCAGCTTTGATGGCCAATCTAATCAATGGCAGGTAACCACTGAATCCGGTCATCAGTACACGGCCGACGTGTTGGTAACTGCCACCGGGCAGCTGAACCGACCGGCCATGCCTGCAATACCGGGCCTGGATCGGTTTAAGGGCAGCTGGTTTCACTCCGCGCGCTGGAATCATGAGGTTGACCTAACGGGCAAGCGGGTTGCGGTTATCGGCACCGGGGCCAGCGCCATTCAGTTTGTGCCGCAAATCACGCCGAAAGTCGCCCAACTGGACCTTTATCAGCGGTCGGCTGCCTGGGTATTGCCGAAACCTGACCGGCGGTTTACCCCGTTTGAGCAGAGGCTTTTCCAAAAACTCCCCTTCTGGGACCGCGCCTACCGTGCGTTGATCTACTGGAAAAATGAATCCCGTGCCCTCGCTTTCACCCGATTTTCCTGGATACTCGATCTGTTTTCCCGCCAGGCGAAAAAAGAGGCGAACAGGTGGGTGACAGATCCGGATAAACTGAAAAACATCATCCCCGACTACCGGATCGGGTGTAAACGGATTCTGATCTCGAACGATTGGTACCCCGCGATCAATCAGCCCCATCTCGATTTGATAACGGAAGGTGTCTCACACATCGATGAGACCGGCGTGGTCAGTGCGAACGGAGAACACCGGAAGGTAGATGCCATTATCTTTGGCACCGGGTTCAAGGCCAGTGAATTCTTGTCACCGATTCAGGTGACCGGCCGCCATGGCCAGTCGTTGAATGACGCCTGGGCAAAGGGCAGTAAAGCATTCAAGGGCATGACCGTGAATGGTTTCCCCAACTTGTTTATTCTGTATGGGCCAAATACCAATCTGGCTCACAATTCAATCCTTTATATGCTGGAGTCTCAGTTCTGTTACGTTATCAGTTCCCTGGACGCACTTTCACGATACCCGGGTGAAGCCATGGAAGTTCGGGAAGAAGCCCAAACCAGATACTGCCAGGCGGTTCAGGACGGGCTTTCGGGGAGTGTCTGGGATTCTGGCTGCACATCCTGGTACCTGGATGAACACGGTCGCAACACCGTGAACTGGCCAGGATTCACCTTCAGTTATCGCTTCGCCACCCGCTCGGTAGACACGACGGATTACCAGTTTTCATCGTCGGAAACAGGCCACTGAACTAGATTTCACGCTGAAAGCCAACCGTGGTCTTGAGCTTTATACTTAAACATAGGATGATTGGGTCATAGTGCTACAGGATGATAGGAAATGCTAAAACCGATCAAAAAAGGCTCTCTGGTCGAAACAGCCATCGAAAGCCTGCGAGCAGCGATAGAAAGCGAACAATGGCCCGTCGGCACTCGTCTTCCCGTTGAGGCAGAGCTGTCAGAAGCCCTCGGCATCAGCCGCAATACCATTCGCGAAGCCGTCAGAGTACTGGTTCATGTTGGGATGCTTGAAACCCGGCAAGGCGATGGAACCTATGTCCGCGCCAACCGGGATGCCGGCGAAACACTCCGCCGCATATCCAGAAGCAAACTGGCAGAGCAGCTTGAGGTGCGCATTATGCTGGAAACCGAGGCGGCGCGACTTGCCGCTAGCCGGCGAACGGAACAAGACCTCAAGGCCATGAGCGATGCGCTGGATGCCAGGGCCGCAGCTGGCAACGATCTTAACGACCGGATTTGTCACGATGAATGGTTCCACCATGCCCTCGTCCGCGCCTCCCATAACTCGGCACTGACCGAGCTTTATGAATATTTCTCCCATGCGGTGAGCCAAACCATCGAACGTACTGAGCGAGATGAAGATCTGCCTGAGCCCTCACAGGAAGGTCACGAACTGTTGTTAGCAGCTATTCGCCGTAAAGATGCAGGCAAGGCCGAGGCGCTTTCAAGAGCCCTGCTCAAACCAAGCCTAAGCGCGCTGACAGGACAGAAATAGACCATGAAGTTCCGTATCGATACCTTCACGTTGTTGTTACTGGGCGCGATTGCTCTGGCATCGTTCTTGCCGGTCACCGGCCAGGCAGCCGATACTCTGGCGACAGTAGGTACCCTTGCGGTCGCTCTGCTGTTTTTTTTCCATGGCGCGGCTCTGTCGCGACAGCAGATCGTCGATGGTGCAACCCATTGGCGGCTTCACATACTGATCACTGCCCTCACCTTCGTGTTTTTCCCTCTGGCCGTGTTGCCCATTAATGGTCTGAGCAATCTGATTCCGGAGTGGATGCCGAAAGATCTTGGCCTCGGCTTTCTCTATCTGGGGGTTTTGCCGTCGGCCGTGTCTTCTTCGATTGCCTATACGGCGATGGCCAAAGGCAATGTGCCTGCGGCGATCTGCAGCGCCGCTGCATCAAACGTATTCGGGATGATGCTGACTCCGTTCCTTCTGCTCTTCCTAGTGTCTACCTCGGGCGCAGCAGACTTTTCCGTTACCGAAGCGTTAAAAGATATCGTGCTGCAGTTGTTACTTCCGTTTGCGGTGGGCCATGCCATGAGGCCCTGGCTGGGCGGATTCTTGTCAAGCAACGGAAGCCTGATGACCCGGTATGACCAATGCGTGATCTGGTTGATCGTGTACTCGGCGTTCTCTCATTCCGTGGTCAGCGGGCTGTGGCAGAATTTACCGATTCAAGCCATCGTACTGACGATCATGCTTTGTTTCGGTTTGCTTGGGCTGTTTATGCTGATTGCGCAGTTAATGGTGAGGAAGCTGGGGTTCAGCCTTGAAGACGAAGCCGCCGTAGTATTCTGCGGCTCCAAAAAGAGTCTTGCATCGGGACTGCCTATGGCAAAGGTGCTGTTTTCGGGTCACCCTGGCTTTGGCATGATCGTGTTACCGATCATGTGTTACAACCAGATCCAGGTGATTGTCGGCGCCATTCTCGCCCAGAAATACCGTGCAAAAATAGAACAGGCGTCAGCCGCCCATGCCGCCGAACAGCGTCGCTAATATGATGATACCTACAATCCACCCGATGACTGCCGGCCAGAAGTTGGTCATTGGTGGCTGTTCCGGGAAGTCCTGATCCGGCGCCATGTCAGACTCCGGATAGTTGCGGGGGTCGGCGTTGCGTGGCTCAGCCGCCTGGCTGGCTTCGCGCACACTGGACCATTCGAACCAGTCCCCCAAAAAGTGGGCCACCGGGCCAGGAAAAGCTCCGTTTTCAGCCATTGGCCGAATTCTGGATTCGAGCTGCCGCCCCACCTCGCGCCGAAGTGCCAACTGGTCGGCCGGTGGCTCGCACAGTATTGCTTTCCAGATGGCCACGTCCTGCTGGCGCTGATCGTCGTTCATCAGCGCTTTGATCTGTATCACTACCTCACGGGCAATCTGAACCTCACTGGCATCCAGTTCGCGCACCGCAGCAGTGGGCTGACCTTTCTCCGCCGATTGATAGCGCTCTGACTCCGGGTCCTCGTCAATGCTCTGCATGGACTGCGGTTTCAACGGTTCATCACCGATGGCTTCCCTGAACGCTTGCTCCAGAGTTCGAGCCTCCGCATCTGAAGCGAACTTCATTTGGCGCTCATAAGCCTCACGAATGCGCTCCAGATCCCCAGTTGGCTCAATACCCAGAATGTCCCAGCAAGTCATATACGCGTAACTCCGGAAATGTAAAATCTGTCATCTTTGTGGAGACAAACTGTTTTTTCTACCCTAGGATTCAGGAAGAACCAAAACAAGGCTGTCAGCCCGGCAAATTATAGAACGACACCTATGCTCATTACGAATTACCTGTCAGCAAACCGGTCGAGCGTGCGCAGCTCACGCATCAGATTTCCCCTCTCGTTGCTGGCCTCGGCCCTGATCAGCATGGTCGCCATAGACGCCGGCGCAGAAATGACCCCGCAAGACTTCGACCCGGCCTTGGTCGCCTTCGGCGATGACATCCCGGAAGTACTGACCACCACCCGGCTGCGCCAGCCAAAAACCCGGGTGCCCGGCACGACCACGGTAATCACCGGAGATATGATACGCGATCTAGGCATCATGAACCTGTACGAGGTTTTCCGCCTGGTGCCGGGTATGGTGGTCAATTTTGTTGGCAGTCACCAGCCGGTCACCACCTATCATGGCACCGTCCATTACGAGCAGCGGCGAATGCAGGTGCTCGTGGATGGTCGAACGTCTCACAAGGCCACTCTATCAGACATGGACTGGGAAACCATGCCAGTCCCGCTGGAGATGATAGAGCGCATTGAGGTTGCCCGCGGCCCCAACTCTGCCGCCTACGGTATCAATGCCTTTCTTGGCACCATCAACATCATTACCCGCGACCCAGCCGACACTGCCGGTGTCGAAACCCGGGTGGTCAGCGGATCCAGAGGTTACTTGCGCACCTTTGGCTCCGTCGGCAACGCCGGCCCGGATCTTGACTGGCGGCTAACCTACGAGAAGCGGAAATTTGACGGCTTTGACTACCAGGTAGACGACGGCGAAGAATTGCCGTTTCGCAATGGCCATGACATCAATTCCTTTACCTACGATTCTCGTCTGAAATTCGATGAGCAAATGGATCTCGAGCTACGAGTTGGCATGGTTGACGGCACCAAGTACAACGATAAGGACAAAACCGGCGAACTGAACCCCTTTACTGACCCCGACATTGATGTTCGTGATTACTATGTGCAGTCCAAGCTGAACATCAGCACCTCGGATCGTCATTTTTTTCATGTGATGGCGGCTGTCGAAAACTTCAACCGGCGCCAACCCTACACCGTTGCCTTCCCGGATGAAGCCGTCGCCTGTTTGGCTAGTGAAACACCTCTTTTCAGGCGGGACAGCAATCGTGATTTTGTCTGTTTTCCGGATGATGCTTCGATGGGCGGTTTCGCAGAGGTAGACGCAGACTCAGAAGATACCCGCCTCGAGTTGGAGCTGCAGGATTCCCTGATTATCACTAACGATATCAAGATGGTTTCTGGTGCCGGCTTCCGCAAAGACACGTATCGTTCGGAAACCTACTTCAATGGCCGTGGCAATAATTACCAGTCCCGATTCTTTGGCAACCTCGAATATACACCCCTGTCCTGGCTGACATTGAATGCTGGCGGCAATTGGGAGCGAACCAGCACCACCGATAATAGTTACTTCTCACCCCGGCTAGCGGCAAACTTCACCCTCAACAATCGACATGCACTTCGGTTGGTTTATTCCGAAGCGGTTCGCACTCCGGATGGTTTTGAGCAAAACCCTGACTGGGGCTACACCCTCAAGAATGTCAGGCCAAGCCAGTACTCAAACCTTGAAGGCCGCCGAATTACAGCGTTTGACGCCTATGAGGTACTGGGCTGGCTCACCCTGGACAAAGATCTTGATGAAGAACGCATCACCTCACGTGAAATCAGTTACTTCGGGCAGTTTCCCCTCGAGCAAGCCATGCTGTCTGTCGAAGTCCGGGGGTTCAAAGACGACCTCCGAGACATGATCAGTGGCGTCATCCAGCTCAAGGACTGGAGCGTTGATAATAACGTTGCGATCGATCAAAAAGGTTTTGAGGTCGAAGCCTCGCTCGAATTCCCGGGTACCCTGCTCCGGACCAGTTACGGATATCTGGATCAGCACACACGGTACACCGGCGAGCCTATTATCAATGACGACGGCGATGTAGACACCCGGAAGCAGAATCAGGCGGTGGCCCTGCTAACCCGGATGTCCGTCCGCCACTCTGGCAGCGTTGCTGTTATCCACGATTTACCCTGGGGGCTGAAGGCCTCGTCCGCTTTTTACTGGGCCGATGAGTTTGGCCGGAGCCAGTTCGAACGTATAGATGCAAGAATAGCCAAGCGAATCTACCAGCCCCGCTACACCGCTGAACTTGCCTTCACCATGCAGCACTATATGAATCGGGATCCGGAACTGAGCTCAGACAATAATATCAAAAATCATAACCAGTTCTTCGTAGAGGCGGGAGTCCGCTTCTGACGCTATGATAAATGGACGTAACAACAAGATCGCTCACCAATCGGGACGGTATGATCTCAACCAAATTTGCTGAATTCATTCAGTCGTACCATTTTCAAAGGCGGCCGTCGGTCAGGTTGGCGCTGTTCTGGCTTCTATTATCCATACTACCGTCCACCAGCTATTCTCAGATGAGCGAGCCTGGCTCTACCGTTATCTACATTGCCGGTTCTGGCAACAAGGCTCTTGATCTTCACATTACCCGTTTGCTTACCGACGAGTTTGGTGACGAGGCGTCGCTGGTACCGGTGCGAGATGATCAAAGCATGATTGGCACTGACAGCCCGATCATTACCATCGGACCGGTGGCCTTTTCAAAAATTCGCCAGATGAATCGAGACGCACCCATTCTCGCTTTGATGGTTGAAAAAACCTTCTTCCAGGGTTACGCCACTCGCACGCCAGGCCAGGTATCTGCGATCTATTATGATGTGCCATTGCTAAGGCAGGCGCTGACGGGGACAACCATCCTTCCGCAGGCAACACAGATCGCGCTGCTGGCGTCGACAGAAACCGTCGAGCTCTATGAAGACCTCGTTGACCAACTTGCAGCTTACAACCTGAGCGCTCGGGTATTCATCACAGACAGTGATGAACAGCTCATCCCTACCCTTGTCAGGGCGCTCACCTATGGTGATTTTGTTCTGGCCGCCTCCGACGACGCCATTTATAACCCTCGCAATATCAAACACATCCTGCTGACCGCCTACCGACGTAACAAGATTGTCATTGGTCCTAGTCAGGCTTACGTCAAAGCTGGCGTTCTGGCCTCCAGTTATGCGCCATTTCCTACCATCGTCGCAAAGGCAGGCACCTATGTTCGGGCGTTTCTTGCCGAGCGTCGCTTTCCAGAGCCGGACTACCCGGATGAGTATCGGGTCGAAATAAATCAGCAGGTTGGTCGCTCACTCAACATTCCCTTACCTGAACGGGAATGGATTGCCGAGCAGGTGAACACAATGATCATATCCGGCCGGGAGGATTCAGAATGAGTCGATCTGCCACCCGTCTCGGTGTATCACTGTCCAGAAAACTCCTATTGCTTGGCGCTCTGCCTGCAGTGGTCATGTTCGTGGCGCTGATGGCATTCTTTACGTCAGCACGACTGGACGATGCCCGTATTGATCTGGCGCGGAACGCTCAGATGCTGGCAGACAGCCTGGCGCCGGCACTCGAATACGCGGTTGTTTCAGGGAACACTCTGGCACTGGATCAGGTGTTGAGCCAGTCCCTGCGTCGAAGCAAAGCGGAGTGGATTCGGGTAACCGACGTGGTTGGCGAGGAACTGGGGTTTGTGAGCAATAACCTGCAAGACTCGTCAATGCGAAGTAATGGGTTCAACCTTTATCAGGCCGAGATATTACAGGAGCCGTTGGAGCTTGGCAGCGGCACAGACTGGTTCAACCCCGGTTACGGATTCAGCGCCGGTTCTTTGCGTGTTGGCACGGTTGAGGTAGGCGTTGATCCTGAAGTACTGGCGGATCGGCAACAGGATATCCTGTGGTCCTCTATGGCCGTAGGCGTCGCCATGCTGCTGTTCACCATCCTCATGGTCAATCACTTTCTCAACAGCATTCTTCAGCCAATCCGGAAGCTGGCCAGTCGGGTCAGTATGCTCATCGGCGGCGATTATTCCGACCAGAAGGTTGTTACCGGGGGCAATTCCAAAGAAATCGTGGCCATCCAGCACCAATTAAATGAGCTGGCACAACACCTCGAGAAGTTGCGGTCGGCCAGAGACAAGACCTTGGCCATGTCGGAATCCGCACGGGAGAGAGCAGAACTGGCCAGTCAGGCCAAATCTGAGTTTCTTGCAACCATGAGCCATGAGCTTAGAACGCCATTGAACGGTGTACTTGGCATGGTAGACCTGATTCAGGAAGAACCGCTTACCAAACGCCAAAGAGACTATCTGGGCACGGCACGGCAGGCGACAGAAGATCTGCTCACGGTGATATCAGACATTCTGGATTACGCTCGAATGGACAGCGGTAGCCTTGAGCTCGAAAATCAGGAGTTTGACTTGCGCATTCTGATCACCAATTGTGCAGCATCGTACCGCTATGCGGCGGAGCAACAGGGATTGGCACTGGATGTGAACTTTCTGGGCGAGTGGCCTGAAAAACCGTTGGTTATCGGTGATGCGCCAAGGGTCAGGCAAATTCTCGCCTGCCTGCTCGACAACTCGCTCAAGTTTACCAATAACGGTTTTGTGAGTGTTCGCGCAAGCTGGCTTCCCCTCGAATCCAACTGTCTGATGCTCAAGTGCTCAGTCAGCGACACCGGGAACGGAATACCTGGCGACCGCTTGACCAACATTTTCCATACCTTTGAACAGATTGACAATAGCAACACTCGTACACACGGTGGCACGGGGCTGGGTCTGTCTCTAGTTCAGCGCCTGGTGGAGCTGATGGGCGGCCATATACAGGTAGAGTCGGATATCGGGGAAGGTTCATCATTTCGCTTTGAAGTACCGTTCGAGCTCGCAGAGCAGCAGCACGGGGCGCAACCTACCCCGCCCCATAGCCCTCGGGAAACCATCGGGAGCACAGCCCGCGCTCTGGTGGTAGAGGACAACGCAGTGAACCAGAAGGTCACCGTCACACTGCTCAGCAAGTTGGGCTTTCAGGTGGAGTCAGCCCACAATGGCCAGGAAGCCATAGAGAAGGTAAGAAGCAAACATGAGGGCTATGAGCTGATCCTGATGGATTGTCAGATGCCGATCATGGACGGCTATGAGGCAACCCGCATCATTCGTGAATGGGAACAAAGTAACGGTCAGTCTGGCGTGCCCATCATTGCCTTGACCGCCGATGTGTCACACCAAATCAAAGAACTTTGCCTGGCCTCAGGTATGAACGATTACATCCCGAAACCAGTCCGTCGTGAAACCCTTCGGGAAGTGCTCAGCCGCTGGGTTCGTCTATAAGCCGACCACTGCCCTGACTCACTGCATCACTGCAGTGAGTCAGGCGGGCGCGCTGTCAGCTCAGGCCACCGGCTCGCGCATGGTTACAAACTCTTCTGCAGACGTCGGGTGGATACCAATAGTGGCGTCAAACTGGGCCTTGGTCGCGCCCGCTTTAATCGCCACCGCCAATCCCTGAGTGATTTCACCAGCATCCGGCCCCACCATGTGGGCGCCCAGCACCTTGTCGGTCTGATCATCAACCACCAGTTTCATCAGGCAACGCTCATCCCGACCACTGAGGGTATATTTCATCGGCCTGAATTCAGAACGGTAGATCCTGAGCTTGTGGCCAGCCTCTCTCGCCTGCTCTTCCGTCAGGCCCACCGTTCCGATGTTAGGCTGACAGAAGACCGCGGTAGGAATAGCACTGTAATCCATCTCACCCTGACCATCGCCAAACAGCCTGCGTGACAGCACCATCGCCTGAGCAAGTGCGACAGGCGTCAATTGTGGGGTACCAATCACATCGCCCAGCGCGGATATCGACGGCACCGAAGTCTGGAACTGATCATCCACCACAACATGCCCGGAGGCGTTAAGCTCGATGCCAAGGTCAGTCAGCCCAAGGCCGTCAACCAGTGCCCTGCGACCGGTTGCGGCCATCACCAGTCCAGTCTCCAGCTGCTCACCGTTGGACAGATTTACCTGATAGTGCGCGCCTTCGGTTTCAATGGACTCGATCGTAACGTTGAACTGCAGATCAATGCCTTTCTTGCGCATTTCCTGCTCGGTAAAGCGGCGAATGTCATCGTCAAAACCCCGCAGGAACAAGTCACCCCGGTATAACAGCGTGGTTTTCACTCCCAGCCCCGCCAGAATGCCGGCAAACTCCACCGCGATGTAACCGCCACCCCACACTACGGCGTGACGGGGCAATTGGGGCAAATAGAACATCTCATTGGAGGTCAGTATGCATTCTTTGCCGGGTACATCCGGAACCACCGGCCAGCTTCCTGTCGCTACGGTGATGTGTTTGGTGGAATAGCTTTGGTCACCGACTACAACGGTATTAGCGTCCTGAATGCTGGCAGTACCCCGAATAATCTCCACTCCTGCGTTCTCAAGCAGGCGACCGTAGATGCCGTTTAACCGCTCAATCTCAGCATTCTTGTTGGCAACCAGGGTTGGCCAATCGAAGCTCACGTCGTCCATTGGCACGCGCCAGCCATAACCAGCAGCATCCTCAAGGTCGTCATGGACATGGGCCCCGTACACAAACAGCTTTTTCGGAACGCACCCTACATTGACGCATGTTCCGCCGAGATAGCGCGACTCCACGACGGCCACGCGGGCGCCTCGCTGTGCAGACATTCTCGCCAGCCGGACACCGCCGGACCCAGCACCAATTACAATCAGATCGAAATCCTGGCTGTCAGACACACTCTCTCCTGTTTACAAAAAGACATTAATGCTGGGCTGCCTCGCTTCGGCGTTCATCTGAATCCGCTTTGATCTCGCGATAAAGTACGTGATCTTCGAAATCACCGAGGCGAATCTTGCCCAGGCTCTGGAACCCCTCAGACTCATAAAAAGGCAGGTATCGGCTGTTACCGGTATCCAGAACCAGCCCGCTGCCGCGAGGGTTCTCCTCACAGAGTTTTTCTACCGCCTTTAACAACACCCGACCGTAGCCCTGATGTTGGTATTTTGGGTTAACCCCCATCAAAGGCAACTGATGAGCCTGCGGGTGTGGCAATAAGTCGCGGATTTTCTGATGATAATCCAGGTAACGACGGGTTGAGGCGAAGCCGGCCGTCAGCACCATGCGAATTCTCCAGCTGAACTGACCGGCCAGGTTCATTCGCAATTCCGGGTCGCCAATGAACGCCACGGCGATAAGGGTCTCCCCTTTCATAACGCCGACGGCGTCCTGATTCAGATCGAGGTACAGATCAATCAGTTCTCTGACCGTCGCCCTCACTCGCTGGTCATAGCCTGTCCGACGGTGATCAAAAAGGTACTGGAACGTCGGATCTTCCCGGTAGGCACTACAAAGAATGGACTGGGCCTCGTTACGCGCCGTCTCATCAAGCCGAACTACGACGGCATCGGTATTATTATTGTTTTCTTGCGTATCACGCATTTTCTCGTGCTCCTCCGGAACTCCGGTCAACGTTGGGTTCACGCCCGTTCAGATCGTCAAGGTAAGCCGGACCGAAACCCGGCCCGGCTCATTGGCTCTGTCCAATGCAGCCTGGTCAATAATCACGCCATTGCGTGAATCAAGTTGTTCAATCCAGGCTGCGACGTCTGCGAACGGAGCACCCTCAAGCCAGACACGTACGCCGTTCTCACCACTGGGCTCAAACCTTTGCAGAGACAGACCCGCCTCGCCAGCCGAGCGAGTGACCAGCGCCATCAATGCACGCCCGTCTGCAGGCTTATCGACGGCGGCACTTCCGGAGCTTGCCGAGTCTGTTCCAGCCAGTTGGCGAATGCTGGACTCGTTCGCCTGCATCCAGGCCAACAGCTGTTCTGCATTTTCCCGGCCGGACTCCGCCTGGGCACGAAAATCCGACACCGGGCTCCAGATGGCAAAGTACATTATTGCCAGCACCAAGGCGACGGTGAGAATACCCAGCGCCTGCCGGTCCCTGACGGGAAGTTGGTCGTATCGGGCGATCAGTTTGCCCACCGCTGGCTGGTCTTTAATTCGGGTCCACATGATATCAGCCTCCAGAGACCGTCAAACGGCCACGAGAGCCGGAACTTTCATTGACCACAGAGCCAATCTGAGCCTGCAGCCCCTGGTTAGCTAGCCCATTTCTCAAACTGCTCATCCGCTCGTAGCTGTCCGCCCGCACATCCACCACTAACTCGCCGCGGCTTCGGCTGTAGTTGATCGAATTGAAAGTGACCGCTCCGCTCGACGGCAGGCGGCTGTATTGGTCGCCGGTGTATTTGAGCAAAGTGACAAAATCAACTTCCTGCTGCCCGGAACCCGCCACTCGCAACTGACCTTCAATAACCCGACGCACATTGCCAGCGTGGGTGCGACGATCGCCCGGGAAGGCTGACTGATATATGGCCAGAGCCTGCTCCTGGAGCTTCTCGGCTTCTTGATTGTGATAAATGCCCATTCCTGTGTTCAGGGCTAGTTGTACAGCAAACCAGACTGAGGCCACGGCTATTAACGGCTTCCATGGTTTCAGCGGGCTGCTGCCATCTCTATTCACTGCGAAAGGGCCCTGGCAAAGATTGACCGGATTACACATATGGTGGTGGTAAGCCCAAGCCAGAAACTCCAAGGTAGAGAACTCAAGGGGCTTCTGGCTCAATCGCAGGCGGCCGTCACCGCTGCCCAATTCCACAATTACCGATTGATAGTTTTCCAGATCTGAGTCTGTGCCATAAACAGTGACTGGAATCTCTGCGATCACCTCCTCCGAAGGAGGTGCCGCCAGCGTGATGCCCAACATTCCGAGGTTACTGGTCTGCATACGCAACCATTCACCTCTTTGACTGAGCAACATGACACCGTCGCCATCCAGGCAGGCAGTCCAGCCTCCCTCAGTGGCCGGAAGCAGAGCGGCGTCAGGGAAAATTGCATCCAGACGGACGTGTTCCCAGCCTGAGAACAACGCCAGCCAACGTCCCATCTGCTGCTGATCGATAGCAGCTACCTGGTAGCCATCGGGTGTGTGACGACCCAGTGCCAGGTGCACCGATTCAATGTCCTGGGCGACTTGCTCTTCGACCGCGAATGGCAATGCCTGAAGCACAAAGCGGCTTTGCTTTGCGGGAATATCCGCTACACAAAACAGCGCCTCATCACCAGGAATCAGGCCAATCATCAGCACTTTATCCAGTGCATTCTGAGCCAATGTCTGCTCAATAACCTCTCTGGAATCTGCAGCCCCTCTGGCCTGCGCGTCGCCACTGGCATCCTGCAGCAACCAGCTGAACAATTGTGACTCCGGGTTTTGCTCCGTGTCCGCAAAGGGCGGAACCGGCCGGACAAAAAGGCGATAAGACATGGCTATCCTTCCGAGATTGAATAGGGTTCTTTGGTAATGCGATTCTTCTGCCCGGAATCCCTGTGAACCGTCCGGACTTCTCCCTCCGGATTACGAAAAACAGTGCTGACCATAGTGACAACACGATCATCGTAGGTAATCCTTGAGACAACTTCAAAAAACCGTGATTGCAGAGAGAGCCCCGCAGCTTTGAGGCCCATGCCCGCAAATTCCTGCAATGCGAGAAAGTCCTGCAGGTTTTCAAAACGCTGCCCTTCTCTCTGGGCGAGAATGGACGCAGCCTGAGCCTCGGTTACTTCGTCGTGCAAAGACATGAGCACCGGACCCGTCGCGGTGTTCACATTAATACCAATACCACTGACCGGCAAGGCAATGACGTGAGGTCTGAGCGCAACGTAAATCTCTTCCGTCATGCCCTCGATCAGTCTTAATTCCGTGATCGATAGAAATGGCTGGTTGGCCGCTCGATAGGGTTGCTCCGCCATCAGGTATTGGCCATCTTCTGCACCAAAGGCACTGATAGTCTGGTCATCCGCATCGATCCAGTCGATCAATGCATCCACAGACACCGTGGTGATACCTAGCGCCCTGAACAAGCGGATCAGGCGGTCTCTGGTCATGGTATCCAACTGGCCATTGGCGCTGACGAGATCATTAAGGTTGATTCGCCCACTCAGGTCGTCAATCTGGACCTCGGCCACGCCATTAGTGTTCAGGGGCAATATCGCGGCGTACATCGCCCAGAACTCATCCGGGCTATCAACCATCAGGCCGTCTTCCCGATCCTGTTCAAAATCCTGAATCAAGATCCGACGCGCAAATTCTTCGGCACCGAGCGCTATGCTATGGCCTTGTTGCTGCGCAAGATAATGCCCGGCCTTGAATACCCGAATGCTTTGCTTCTGGGTCATGCCCGTGGCCAGCATAACCACCAATGCCATGGCTAACAGCACCATAATCAGTGCAACGCCATTTTGCCGCCTGGAAATCCTGTTTAGCGCTACCGACGTTTTCATGGCTCGGTACCCTGCTGTTCCTGGCTTTCTTCGTTATCGGTATCCGATTCGCTGGCGGCCTCCATTTGCTGATTCACAACAACCTGAGCCTGAGTCACATCAAAGTCTGGCAGCGCAAACGTTCTCACCAGCTCGCCAAACCGTTCATGTTCCAGGGTGACTTCTATACCCCGAGGCATAGGCAGCGTTGGTCTGGCACCGGGAGACAAATTCGCCAACTCCCGGTCGGCAGGCCACTCCTCCTGCCAGGTCAATTCGCTTGTTAAAAACCGGATATCAAAAGCCTGTACCCCTTCCAGCATCAGCATATCGCGGCTGCTGTCATCCTGGGCCTGATCAACCGATGGCCAGTAACGCCGGCGCAGTTCAGACCCGGTGTATTCCCAGGCTACCCGCTGCAAACCGCTACGCCGTAGACCAAGCGGATTCCGCCAGCCTTGCCGCGTCAATTGCAGCACAAAGGCGTCTTCGCGACTGCTCAGGGCGGGCTGAAAGTCCCCGTAAACATCACGCACCGGACGATTGACCAGCTGCGTCAGATCCCGCTCCAAAAACAACATGGCTTTCTGGAGGCCTTCGAATTCATCGGCTACTTCATTCACCCTGTCGCGAGAAGTCACCACACTATTGATGACCTGCCAGACCCCCAGGCCGATGACGGCGGTAATGGTGACGGCGATCAGCACTTCCATCAGGGTAAAACCGGCGTTGTACCTGCCAGTTAGAGCGTAATTGGAGCGAACCATCACTTTTCACCCAGAAACGCAGACAGCGTATGCACCGGTGTTGCTTCTGTCCGACCGCTGGTATAACGAGCAACCGTCACTTCAACACGGCGCATGGAGGGCTCTTCGGTGCCCTGCACAACGGTGGTTACCTGCCAGCGGTAGGTACCGTAGTCCCGGTCATCAGAATTTTCAGATATGCCCGGCAGATCTTCCTGAAGCCTCAGCTCATTTATTCGATTATCGGCCAACCAACCGGCAAGTGTTTTGTCACGCACCCGCTCGTAGCTGGATATGTACTGACTACCCACTTCCGCGGCGGCGGTAGCAATCAAGCCGAACACCAGCAAAGCGATCAACACCTCCAGCAGCGTAAATCCACGAGCGTTTTTGATCATGTCTCGCCCTCACCGCCGGGTTTGCGCCACTGCATCGGCTCTAAACCGTCCGATTCGAGAGTGTGCATGTTGTCGGTATCGCGACCAAGGGTAAACTCAAGAATAAAGGGCGTGGTTTCACCGCTGGAAAAAAACACCACATCCGGGCGCAGCTGATCTTCTGAGGAGGTCAGCCGGGGCGCATCATTTTCAATGTAATCGGTGAGAACCAACCATTCTGGCAATGGACGGGACCGGAACAGTCGTTCACCGGACATTTCCCATTCACCAGTGTCGTCCTGAAACGCCACAAAGCGATAACTGTCCTCATCCAACAGCAATCCCAACTCGGAATTGTTCAGCACCGCCTGTTCCGAGGCCGTCTGCATCAATAGATACAGATCCTGTACGGTGTTCTCGAGTTCGCGCTGCTGAGAGCTGCCCGCCATATTGAACACGGCCAACGCGGCCAGCAGCCCGACGATAATCAGGACAACCAGGATTTCAATCAGCGTAAAGCCGCTTTGGTTTGCCCTGGGTTTCACGATCGCTTAGTTCCCGACTTTCCATACGCTGAGGTCGGCGGCATCACCTTCACCACCTTCCTGACCGTCTGATCCGTAAGAATAGAGATCGTAAGGACCTTCCGTACCAGGGCTAACGTATTGATACTCGTTGCCCCAGGGGTCTTGTGGCACGCTCTTGAGGTAGCCATCCGCATTCCAGTTGCGGGGCTCAGGACTGCCACTGGGCCGTTGGACCAATGCATCCAGGCCCTGCTGGGTGGAGGGATAATGACTGTTATCCAGTCGATAGAGGTCCAGTGCGTTGGCAAGATTGTTGAGCTGGGTTTCAGCCACGGTCACTCTGGCCTGATCGCCGCGGCCCATGATGTTTGGCCCTACGATAGCCACCAGCAAACCAAGAATAACCATTACTACCATGATCTCAATCAGGGTGAAGCCTTTGCTCTTGGCGGGGTTAAGGTTGTTCTTCATGTTCATAGTGTCACTCGTCATTGATTCAGGTCTTGGGTTAAACGGTTTATGGCAGCGCATCAGCCCACCAGGTTGCTCATGTTCAGGATCGGCAGCATGATTGCGAGCACGATAATCAGCACTACCACACCCATTACCAGCAGCATCAGCGGTTCAAACAAACCGACAATCGCTGCGATTTTGGATTGCAGGCTGTTTTCCTGCATGCGGGCGGTCCGCTCCAGCATGCTGTCGAGTTCACCACTGGCCTCGCCACTGGCAATCATGTGCAGCATCATTGGAGGAAAATAGCCGGACTGGTCCAGTGCCCGATGTAACGATCCCCCTTCGCTGACTTTGCGGGCGGCATCTTTCAATTCCTTGCGCAGATAGTCGTTTGACAGCACCTCACCGGCAATTTTCATCGCTTCGACCAACGGTACGCCACTGGTGGTCAGAATACTCAGCGTGCTGGCATACCGAGCGGTATTGACGCCCCGCACCATTCCCGAAAACAGCGGCAAATGTAATAACTGTTTATGAAACCGCATCCGGAATGCCGGCTTGGTCAGTGCTATCCGGAAACCCACAATGGCCAATGCCAACGCAATAAGAAGATAGACACCGTAAGCGCCGAGAAATTCCGACACAGACAACATGGCAACCGTGAGGCCAGGCAGATCCTGCCCCTGGCGCACGAACACCTCGATGATGTCAGGCACAACGTACGTGAGCAAAAACACCACAATGGCAATGGCCACAAAGCTGAGAATCAGGGGGTAGATCGCTGCCAGCTGTATTTTCTGGCGGGCCTCCTGGCGGTTCTCGGTGTAATCCGCCAATCGATTCAACACCAGGTCCAGGTGACCCGCATGCTCACCGGCGGCCACAGTGGAACGATACAGCCGGGGGAAAGCTCTGGGGAATTCGCCAAAACTGTCCGCCAGCGTGTAGCCTTCCATGACCTTGGCACGGATGGCGATCAGCATGCTGCGAATGCGAGGTTTGCTGGACTGTTGTGCCGCAGCGCTGAGCGATTGCTCGATTGGAATGCCAGACTGAATCAGGGTCGCAAGCTGCCGGGTAACCAAAGCGAGATCCGCCGCGCTCAACGACCCCCGATTACTGAACGGACTGGTTTGAGCCTGCTTTTCTACCGCAGCCTCAACGGTCAGTGGCGTCAAGCCTTTATCCCGCAATTGCTGACGAACGGCGCGCGGCGCGTCTGCTTCAACAACGCCCTGCTTTTGCTTTCCCCTCTGGTCCAGCGCTTTATAAACGTAGGCTGGCATGAATTACTGGCTCCGGTGGGTAACGCGCAGAACTTCTTCCACGGTGGTGATGCCTTCGAGGATCTTTTTAACGCCATCCGCATGAATACTGGGGCTGTGCAACCGAGCCGCTCTTTCAAGATCCAGCTCGCCGGCCCGTTTGTGAATCAAGGTGCTGATTTCCTCTGTGATCTCAACTGTCTCGTAGATACCAATCCGGCCCCGATAGCCTAGATGGTTGCAATGTTCGCAGCCTTTGGCACGATAGATGGTCGGGGGATTGGCGGCACTTTGCTGCAGAAATTCGCAGTGCTCTTCTGTCGGTGTGTAAGGCTCCCGACAATGTGTACACAACACCCTGACCAGGCGCTGGGCAACTATACCCACCAGACTGGAAGATATCAGGAATGGCTCAATACCCATGTCCATCAACCGGGTGATGGCACCCACCGCGGTGTTAGTGTGCAGGGTTGATAACACCAGGTGACCAGTCAAACTGGCCTGAACAGCGATCTCTGCCGTTTCCAGATCCCGGATTTCACCAATCATCACAACGTCCGGATCTTGTCGCAGGATCGCGCGAAGCCCACGGGCAAAGGTCATATCGACTTTGGTATTGACCTGGGTCTGCCCGATGCCAGGCAGGTTGTACTCAATGGGGTCTTCAACCGTCAAAATGTTCCGGGTGCGGTCGTTGATTTCCTGGAGCGATGCATACAGCGTGGTCGACTTACCCGAACCGGTGGGGCCGGTCACCAGCAAAATGCCATAGGGCCGAAAGATCAGCTTGCGCAGGGTTTTAAGGTCATTACCGGCCATGCCAAGGGATTCAAGACGAATGGTGCCCGCTTGCTTGTCGAGCAGTCGCAAAACCACTCGCTCGCCACTGGACGATGGCATGGTCGACACCCGGATATCCACCTCGCGCCCGGCTACCCGCAAGGCAATACGCCCATCTTGTGGCACACGCTTTTCGGCAATATCCAGCTTGGCCATAACCTTGATACGAGAAACCAGCAAAGGTGCCAGGGCTCGCTTGGGTTGGACAACTTCGCGCAGCACCCCGTCAATGCGGAAGCGCACCACCAACTGTTTCTCATAGGTTTCGATGTGAACGTCAGAGGCGTTGGTTTTGACAGCCTCAGTCAGAATGGCGTTGATCAAACGGATGATCGGCGCGTCGTCTTCCTGCTCCAGCAAATCTTCGGTCTCCGGAACCGAATCCGCCAGCGAAGCCAGATCCATATCGTCACCGATGCCCTCCACCATCTGCATGGCTTCGGCGGAATCGTTCTGGTACGCCGCATTGAGGGCCTGATCAAACCGGCTCGCCTCGATCGTGGTGAAACGGGCACGACCGCCGCTGATACGGTTGGCCTCGGCAAGTGCCGAATGTGACGCACCCGGGCGCACCATAACAACCGGCTCGCCGTCTTCGTTACGGGTCAGGATGACACCGTTGCGTTTGGCAAAGGTGAAAGGCAGACGGCCCAGCGGCGCATCCTGCGGCTGAATTTCGGTCTCGATGGTCAAGGACTTCCTCGTTGTTTCCGTCAGATAGCTCATTATTCTTCTTGGGCCTCGATGTTACCCGAAAACCCTTTAAATCGTGCGTTACGCAGTCGCTTCAAAAAAGGCTACCACAGGAATGGGAACCACTGAACAACTCTATACACTATACTGCCACTAATTCATTGCAGTCTGATAACCTGTGGGCTTTTTACGCTTACGATCAATCACTCAGGATCATCAATGTACGCTCTTGATAAACGGATTCCGCCACTACTTGCCTTGGTCGCTGTGATCGCCATGCTTGGCTTGACAGGATGGCAGGGTTATCAGTTTTGGCAGACCGAAACCGAGCGTACGCTTCCGCGTGTACAGGTAGCCGGAACAGAGGCAAGTGATGCCCGCCAGACGGTACCCAATGTCCAGTTGGCAAGCCTGACGGTGTTTGGCACAGCAGCCGCAAGCAATGGCACTCCTGAGCTGGATACCGAGAACCTGCCTGAGACCAATCTCCGCCTGTTTTTGCGTGGCGTTCTGGCTGCCGACGGCGAGTTCCCTGGAAGCGCCCTGATTGAAGATGACAAAGGCAAAACCGAGGCCTACCTGGTGGGTAACGAGCTGCCGGGAAGCGCCAAGCTTCGAACCGTATTCCCCAACCGCATTATTATTGAGCGAGCCGGCAAGCTCGAAAATCTCTATTTCCCGGAGCTGGACGACCGCTCTGGGGTCGCGCTGGCAAGCAGCACAGCCGCCGAATCACTCGACCAACAGATACAAGAACGACAAACGGCCCAGCCCACACAACAAACCTCATCCAGCAGCACACCGTCCTCAGCGGGTGATCAACAACGACGAGAGGAGATTCGTCAGCGACTGGAGCAATTACGTCAACGGCTACAGAACAGTAACTGAGGCCCGTAATGACAACGGCAACTTACTTCCAGTGTCGCCGTTCCCTGCTTATCCCTCTGTTACTTGTTGTGTCTCTTGCGGGTGCCATAGAGCTCAGTGATCGACTGATGGATTACGTGCTCCGGGATTTTGGCCCGGAGGCCCACCAGCGACTGCAAGACTGGCAGCGGCTGCACCTGCTGGCCAGCAACGCCCCGATAGATCGCCAGTTAAGACTGGTCAACTCGTTTTTTAATCGGGTTCGCTTTGTCAGCGACATTAAGCACTGGGGCGAAGAGGACTATTGGGCGACCCCGGTCGAATTGCTTACCACCAATGGAGGTGATTGCGAAGACTTTTCGATTGCCAAGTACCTCTCCCTCAGGGCAATGGGCGTGCCAGACGATGAGCTTAGAATCATCTATGTAAAAGCTCTGGAATTGAACCAGGCCCACATGGTGCTGGCCTGGTACGAAACACCCGATGCCGACCCACTGATTCTGGACAACCTGATCAACGACATAAGGCCTGCCTCCCAACGAACGGATCTAGAGCCGGTTTACAGCTTTAACGGCGAGGGTTTGTGGCTTAATCGTTCATCCGGTGATCGTTCACGGATTGGTGACGCCCAAAAACTTGATCGGTGGCGAGATCTCAACGATCGCCTGACCGATGCGCTTCGCCCTTGATGGCAGACAGTTCTATTGTCGCATTTTCAACAAAATAGTCTATAATGTTGAAATGATCACGGAGGGCAAGTGATGACAGAATCCGCCGTATTAGCACCACAAATCAACGACAAGGCCCTGCTGGCGAAGGCGCTGCTGAATGCGGCCAAGGCGTTTGGCCTTCCCCAGGCCGAAGCTGCGGCCATTATTGGCCGCAATCGCAGCGGGCTGACGCGCGATGGCATCGATCCCGCCAGCAAATCCGGTGAATTGGCGCTTTTGTTCGTCCGGGTTTATCGCAGCATTTACGCGCTGACAGGCGGAGACGCTGATGCGATGGCGCACTGGCTGAACACGTCCAACGATTACTTTCATGCTGTCCCGAGGGATCTGATCCAGTCCACCGAAGGACTGGTGAGGGTGGTGCACTATCTTGATGCCATGCGAGGGCGCATTTGAATTACAAGGAACGTATCTCTGCGGCAATCGGCAGTGTTCAGGGCATTCTCTACCGGGTCGTTGAAAGTCAGGAAGAAATTGCCACCTCACGCATCGTGGACAACATGCAGGAGCAAGCACGCCTGGAACAACTGCTGGATGCCAGCAAACCAGCTGCGCCCGCCGGCGCTGATAACCTCCATTACTTACTGACAACGCCGTTTCGTTACCCGCCCCTGAAGCATGGCTCCCGTTTTGGCCGCAGCTTTGAGCCGAGTCTGTTCTACGGCGCCATGAGTGTGCCGACGGTATTGGCAGAAACAGCCTTCTACCGGTTTGTGTTCACCAGTCACCTTTCCGTGCCCTTCCCGCGTCCGTTGACCACCCTGCATACGCTTTTTTCAGCCCGGTTCCGTTCGGCGCATGCGGTGCGATTGCAATGCCCGGACTGGCAAGACCTTCACGAAACTCTGACCGATCCCACATGCTACAGGGAAACCCAGTCCCTGGGCACGGACATGCGTCACAGCGGGGTTGATGTCTTTCAGTTTCTGTCGGCGAGAGCATTACAGGCCGGTCTCTACCAGCTGCCCTGGAACCTTGAACAGGGTATGTCAGGGCTTAACGTCGCCCTGTTCTCACCCGGCCCATTCCGGGACCGCACCCCAAAGTCTTATCAAAAGCTGATTGTGGCGACATCTGACCACCAGGTTTCCATGAGTCTGGCGCTGGACCATGGCGGCAAACAGGTTCATAACTTCAACAAATCTGAGTATCTGGTAAACGGCGTTATTCCTGAGCCTGCGCTGTAACCAGACGAGATTCTTCGCGCTCCCAACCGCCACCCAAGGCTTTGTAGAGATCCACTGCAGCAAGCAATCGGCTCAGCCGGGCCTGGCTGAGTTGTTGGCGAACGTCAAAAACACTGCGCTGGCTGTCCAGCAGGGTCAGCAGTTCATCAGCGCCCTCCCGGTAACGCACCTCTGTCAGCCTGAGTGATTCCTCCGCCCGGGCCAGGATATCCTGCAAGCGCTCTTCCTGTTCCTGAAACAGCGCCTCGCGATCCAGCGCATCGCCGACTTCCTGAAATGCCGCCAGCAGACTGCCCCGATAGCTTTCCAACAGTGCGATCTGCCGGGACTGGGATATCGCCACGTTATTACGGCGCTGGCCGCCATCGAACAACGCCTGGCTCAGGCCGACCAGACCATTCACACTTCGGACAGGGTCGGTCAGGCTCAGAAAGCCATCTGCAGACAGCCGGGCCGCGGCGCTTAGCGAAACAGCCGGTAGCAGCGCCGCACGCGCTTGCATGATATCCGCGCTGGCGGCGGTCAACCGAGCCTCGGTTGCGGCTAGGTCCGGTCGGCGCGTGACCAGGTCGGACGGTGTTTCCGGGTTTATTTTCGGTATGCTCACCGCGGCAATGTCAGCCACTGGCGGTGTTCCTGCAAATGGCACTTCACCGGTCAATACCCGCAAGGCCGCCAGACGTTGCCGCGCCTGATACTCCAACGGAGGCACTGCATTGCGCAGGCCAAGTACGGCGGTTTGCTGACGGGCAAGTTCGGCTCGGCTGGCAACACCGTTGCGGTAGCGCACCTCTACAAGACTGAGTGTTCTCTCACCCAGCTCGAGGTTGCGATTGGCAACCTCAACCCGCTGGCGCAACTCCAGCCATTCAAACCAGCTGGTGGCGACCGCAGCGACCAGGGTAATGCGCGCCGTATCGTAATCAAATCGAGTCGCCTGGAAATTCGCCAGGGCGGCGCCCTCAACAGCCGACAACCTGCCCCATAAATCCAGTTCATAATCCACAGCAACTCCGGCACTGGTGGAGCCTCCGGTAACCGTGCCCTGCCCCGGCGCTTTTGAGGCCTGACGTCCGCTGCTTGCTGAGGCGGACACCGACGGTAGCAGGGCCGTGCCCGCGTTTCGCAGCTGCAGATCCGCCTGAATGACCGATTCCGCCGTCGCCGCCAAACCGGGGTTCGCTGCGATCGCCCTGTTAATCAACTGATTCAGGTGGCCATCATCAAAAGCCTGCCACCAATCTGCATCCACCGTGGCTCCGGATGTGTCCTTATGGGCCCATTGATCTGGTGGTGTCAGCGGCAAGCTGACCGGCTCGGGTTCAAAGGTTGCGCAACCTGCCATCAACAGCACGGGTACCAGTGCATACAATCGCTTGTTCATAGGTCTACTCCGAAGCCAGGGCGTGAACCGGGTCGAGATGGGCGGCTTTTCGGGCCGGGAGAAAGCCAAAAATAATGCCGGTCGCAAAGGCGCAGCTGAACGCCAGCACCATAGGTAGCACGGTCATATACACTGGAGTGCCCAGAGAGCCGATTAACTGGGTGGCAGCGATACCCAGAACAACACCAATCAAGCCGCCAATTGCGGAAACCAGCCAGGCCTCTGTTAAAAACTGCTGAAGAATATTCCAGGCACGGGCGCCCGTGGCCATGCGAATGCCGATTTCGCGAGTGCGCTCGGTCACACTGACCAGCATGATGTTCATCACTCCGATGCCGCCAACCAGCAAGGAGATCGCTGCGATCGAACCCAACAGCCAGGTCAGAGTGTTCTGGGTTGCCGAGATGGTATCGATGAGCGAAGCCATGTTGCGGATGGTGAAATCTTCGGTGCCATGGCGAGCCAGCAATGTTTCGTGAATCACCGCTTCCACATCTGATATTCTTTCGATATCCGCCACTGCCACGGTGATGTTGCGCAGGTGGGTCTGGCCAAAAATTCGCAGGCTGCCGGTGGTGTAAGGCACAAAAACCACATCGTCCTGATCCTGGCCCATGGGCGATGCGCCCTTCTCCGCCATCACGCCAATGACCTGGAACAACACGTTGTTCACCATCAAATGCTGGCCCAAGGGACTGACATCGGGAAACAGCGCATCCGCAGTGGTTCGCCCCAACACTGCCACCGCAGCATAGTTGGCTTCATCCTGTTCACTAAAGAAAGTGCCTTCAACCACTGGCCATTGCCGGGCCAACGGGAACTCGAACGACGTGGCGTTGATTTCCGCCTGGTGATCCAGATTCGAATAACGCAGGGTTTGACCACCAGTAAGTTCAGGTATCGCTGCAAGAACACCCGGTACTTCATTGATTGCCTTGAAATCATCCGGCACCAGCGTCGTAACACTCCAGCGCCCGCCGCGCTGATCGGGGCCGCCTGGGCGAACCAGTAGCAGGTCACTGCCCATGGTACTGATACGGTCGACCACGTCTTTTTTGGCGCCTTCACCGATCGCTAGCATGGTGATAACTGAGGCAACACCAATAACGATGCCCAATAACGTTAACGCGGTACGAAAAAGGTTGCTCCGTAACGACCTCAGGGCGCTTTTGAAGGCTTCCTGCCAATCACTAAACTTCGCCCCATGTGGACTCTTGGACTCTGACGTGTGATTGGCGTTTCGAGCGAGGTCTTCACCGGTGTCTTTGACAATCTCGCCATCGGAGATGTGAATCTGACGGCGAGCCACATTTGCGACATCCTGATCGTGGGTGATCAAAATAACGGTGTGACCTTGATCAGACAACTGTGTCAGCAGGCGAATCACTTCCCGGCTGCTGGTGCTATCCAAAGCCCCAGTGGGTTCATCTGCAAAGATAGCCTGGCCGCCATTCATCAATGCTCGGGCAATGGAGACCCGCTGCTGCTGACCACCAGACAACTGCGAGGGCCGGTGCAACAAGCGCTCGCCCAGTCCGAGCTCCGTCAGCAGTTGTTCAGCACGCTGACGACGTTGAGCTAACGCTTTACCCGCATAAATGGCCGGGATTTCGACATTTTCCCGGGCGGTCATGCCGGGTAAAAGGTTGTAGCTCTGGAACACAAAGCCGAAGGCCTCTCGGCGTAGCAACGCCAACTCATCGCGGTCAAGCGAGGAAACGTCCTGGCCGTCGAACCAGTATTGCCCGGCGCTGGCCTGGTCCAGACACCCGAGAATGTTCATCAAGGTGGATTTGCCCGACCCGGAGGGCCCCATAATCGCCACGAACTCACCGGAGTAGATTGTCAGCCCAACGTCTTTTAGCACGGGCACAGCCAGATCACCCTCACCAAACGACCGACCAATCCCCCGCAGCTCGATCACCGGCCGTTGGGCGGTCATCTCAGGACACCCCGGAAGTTGGCCGTGCGGTTGGCCGCAGCCGCTCTGGGGTCGCGAGTAATGAGGGCAACCCGGTCGCCCTCATTAAGGCCGGATAGCACCTCATAATGAACCCGGTTACTCAGGCCGGTTTCGATATCGCGGCCCTGAGTCTTACCGTCGGTACCGACAACCTGAACCTGTATTCCCTGCACGGCACTCACCGGTACCCGCAACACATTCAGAGCTTCTTGTTGAACGAAGAACACCTGAGCGGTCATGTTTGGCAACAATCGCCCGTGCGTGTTGTCAGCATCGAACAATGCGTTGTAGAGCACGACGTTGTTGGTGACTTCTGGGGTAGGCTCAACGTAGTCCAGGGTGCCGTAGAGTTTGCTGTCCGGGTCTCCCAGGGTGGTGAAGTACACCTTCATCCCGGACTGGATTTTACTGACGTCCGCCTCCGATACCTGGGCGCGAACCCGCATGGTGGCCAAATCCGCTATGCGCATCAGCACAGGTGCAGTCTGGGTCGCGTTCAGGGTTTGGCCCTGGCGGGCTTCAATCGACACCACGGTGCCGTCCATGGGCGCATAGATACGGGCGTATCCAAGGTTTGCTTCCTCCGCGCGAAGGGTTGAGGAGGTTTGCTCGATCTGAGCCTGCAGCATCGCCAGTTGAGCACTGGCAGAGGCCAATGAGGCTTCGGCCATTTGCAGTGATTCCCGGGTAGTGGCTTCTTCCCGGAACAGATTTTCTTGACGCTGGAACTGGATCTCCGCAAGCTTGAGCTGGGCATTACGGTCCTGAATCTGGGCTTGCTGGTTTTTCAGCTGGGCGCGCGTTGCATCCACTTTGGCCACGTATACGGTAGGGTCGATTTCCGCCAGCAAATCACCCTGCTCCACCGTTTGCCCGACTCTCACGTGGATCGTCTCCACCTGGCCGGAAACCTGGGCACCTACATCCACGTAGTTACTGGGTTCCATTATGCCGGTGGCGCTGACCAGCTGCTGAATGTCGCCCCGGGTTATTTCGATCGTGTTCAAAGGCGCACCTTGATTGGCGCCGCTCTGAAGGTACCACCAGCTAGAACCAGCAACTATCAAGAGAACGACAACGCCTGGCCACTTAGGCCATCTTCGGGTGGAACTGGTCAATGCTGCCATTCAGAAACTCTCCGTGTGCTCAAATCAGAGCCAACCATAGAGAAGCTCAGGGAGTAAAAAAAGAGAGGTCTCAGGGTTTTGCCAAACCTTTACAGAGCAGTCACCTTTTACGACGATGCTGGCCAGGAAAAAGCCCTTGCCCAGCTCATTGCATCATCAAATGGCAGTGGGCGCGCGTAATAGAAGCCCTGCCCCAAATCGCAACCCAGGGCCACAAGGCGCTGGTGCATGCCTTCGGTTTCTATGCCCTCAGCCACCACCCGCCGGCGGAAACTGTTCGATAACCCAAGAATGGCATTCACCACACTTTCTGCGTCTGGATCCTCCATCATGTCGTTAACAAAGGACCGATCGATCTTGATTTCCTGCACTGGCAGCTTGCGGAAATAATCGAGCGAGGAATACCCCGTACCAAAGTCGTCGAGCGAAATCACTACCTCAAGATTGCGGCAGTCGGTTAGGGTTTTCATGACAACCTGGGTGTCGTCCATGGCGGTGGTTTCCAGCAATTCCAGGATCAGTCGATGCCTGATCGGAACGGGTAATCGTTCGACCGCTCCGGTCAGGTCGTCGATGAACGATTGGCCCAGAAAATGCGAGGGGCTCAGGTTAACGCTGACGGAATACTCCAGGTCTTCACTGTCGAAGGCCAGCAGCCGGTCGACCGCTTCGTTAATGACCAGATTACCAACCGAGCGGGCGTACTCGGTGTATTCAATATGATCAAGGAAGCTGCCCGGGCCAAGCAGACCATCCTCGGGGTGGTTCCATCGAATCAGCGCCTCGAAACCCGCGACCACTTGCCGCTTAAGATCAATCTTGGGTTGGTAGTAGAGCTCCAACTCTTTGTTGCTGACCGCCCGTCCGATTTGTTCAAGCACCCGTACCCGCTCCTTGCGGTTAAAATGGGACTGAAGATCAAAAATGGTATAGGCGTTTTTGCCGGCTTCTTTGGCGGCATACATTGCCTGATCTGCATGGCGCAGCAGCATGTCAGCATCCACATCATCATCCGGGTACACCGTGACGCCCATACTGCCACAGATATGCAGTACAAAGTGCCGATAGCTGATGGGTTGCCGAATGGCCTCAAGAAGGCGGGAATAGACTCGTTCGTCGTCTACATCGCGCAGTATCGCGACGAACTCGTCGCCCCCCAGGCGTGCAATCACATCGTGGGCTCGCACCGTGGTTTTCAGCCGCTCAGCAACACATTTGAGCACAGCATCGCCCACCGAATGGCCGTGTTCATCGTTAATGTCCTTGAAACCATCCAGATCGATAAAGCAGACGGCCACTTTGCCATTGCGCTGGACGGCTTCGTAGATTTCCTGTTCAAACAGTTCGGTTAATCGCCTGCGGTTTGGCAATCCGGTAAGCGCATCGTAGTTTGCGGCCTGCTCAAGACTTTGCTGATGTTCGCGTTTTTCCTGATACAAGCGTTTGCGCTCAAGGAGGGTGCCAACCGTCTGCAACAGGGGCGCCAGGTCCTCTCCAATCTTCAGCTGGTAGCCACCAGCCCTGTTTGCCAAACCGACCAGACCGATCATTTCTTGACCGGAATAGACTGGTAAACCGATGTAGCAGTCAATCGTCGGATGCCCCGGAGGCAAACCACCACGCCGTGAATCGCTGGTGTACTGATTGGCAAGAACCACCTCGCCGCTGATCAGCGCTGCACCCAGCAGATTATCCAGCCGCTCGAACAGCATGCCCCTGCGCTCAACCTGCTGATACAGTGCCTGGGTTTGCGGGCTCCAGGCTATGTTGGTGATCGCACCCACTTTTAAATAGGGTGTGCCGTCGTCTCTGCGCATGACCTCACCAATGAAACCAAACTGACTCCCGGTCAGGGCCAATAAATCCGCCAACATCAATTCAAAGGCTGCCCTTTCACTCTCGTTGGTCAGAAAGACGTTCTGGGCGCGCTGAATTGCTCGGCTCAAGTGCGATACCTGAATATCACTGTCGCCGTTTCCTGACAGGTACGCAGCCTCCAGCTCATCTTCAATAACGCTGGCGAGAGTGCGCAGCACGTCCAGGTCCACTTCCCGGATCTGGCGCGGTCTATCATCAATAATGCATAGAGAGCCCAACTTGAAGCCGCTTGGCTCGCGCACGGGAATGCCCGCGTAAAACCGGATGTTCGGAAAGCCGGTGACCAGCGGGTTGTTTTTGAACCTTGGATCGGTGCTGGCATCTTCAATGACAAATGCTTTGTCCTGGCGAATGGCGTGGTCACAAAAAGCCAGTGAACGCGGAGTTTCAGTAACATCCAGCCCAACCCTGGATTTAAACCACTGACGCTCATCGTCAAGGATGGAAAATAAGGCGGTCTTAACTCCGTAGAACTGGCGTGCTATCCGAACCAACCGGTCAAAACGTTCCTCCGGGGGGGTATCCAGAATCCCCAACTTCTCCAGCGCGGCGAGACGCCGTTTTTCGATAGGGCCCATGGACATACAGGTTGCGCTCCACTAGAGAAATACCACCACTGCGTTACTTGAACCGCACGACCAACTCGTGCAGATCCGTTGCAATTTTCTCCACCGCCCTGACACTCTGGGTGGACTCTTCACCTTTATCCAGATTTTCTGACGCCATGGCTTGCGCCTTGAACAGAATGATCCGCTTTTGCAACCAGGTGCTCAACAATCTCATGAATCTCGCGTGTTGACTCTCTGGTGCGCTTGGCAAGATTACGTACCTCATCTGCAACCACAGAGAAACCCCGCCCGTGTTCGCCAGCCCTTGCTGCCTCAATGGCGGCGTTCAAGGCGAGCAGGTTAGTTTGCTCGGCAATGTCGTCAATGGTTGCAGCTGCATTCCGAATTTGAGTTGTTTGCGTTGCAAGCTCATTCACCGAAGACCTGATGCCATGAACCCGGGCTTTCAAATTCTCTATGGATTGTCGGGTAGAAACGACAACACCCCGGGATTTTTCCGCAAACTCGCTGGCACCCTCCGCTCTCTCGGCGGTTGACTGCACGCTGCCGGCCACCTCAGAGATACTCTGAGACATCTCATGAATCGCAGCCGCAATCTGCTCAATCTCTGATTCCTGCCGGTGTAGCGTGCACTGGATCTCATCAGCAACGGACAATCCTCGGGAGGCCTGGGTTCGAACACTGCCGGAGGAGTCCTCAATCCGGGTTAATACAGCATCCAGGTGGGCCTGCTGTGACTTTACAGCTACTTTTAACCGACCAACGGCTTTGTCGTCATCGGTATAGCTCATGGCGGCAAGGTCATCCGTGAAGCTTTTCCCATCAACTTCAACAAGGACGTAGTCAGGTGTTTTTAATTAGCCCGGGACCAGAGCACAAATCCAAGCAGGCCAACCGAGACAGTCGATAACCCGCTGCGTTCAAAGCCGGAGGCAAATAAAGCAATCGCCAGCACAATGACAACAACGCTGAGTAGCTCCCGAGCCGGCAAGCTCCTGAGGGAAAACACGCCTTTTTTTCCTGCACGAATACGGGCGTAGAGCTTCTCAGCACGCGCAACGTCTTGCGATGTCGGGCGAGACCGCACCGATTCAAATCCAATGACCTTTCCTTTTTCGGTCACCGGTGTGACGTAGGCACTAACCCAATAGTAATCTCCATTTTTACAACGGTTTTTTACCAGTCCCATCCAGGGTTGGCCAGCTTTAAGCTGGCCCCACATTTTAGCGTAGGCCTCAGGAGGCATGTCCGGGTGCCGCACGATGTTGTGGGGCTGCCCGATCAGTTCCTCCCGAGTAAAGCCACTCACCTCTACTAAAGCCTGGTTGCAGTGAACAATCTTGCCAGTCAGATCTGTGGAGGAAATGAGTTTCTGTTCAGCCGGGTAGGTCTTCTCTCGGTCTGTAATCGGCAAGTTATTGCGCATTAACAGAAATCCTAGTATCTGTATGGGTTTGCACAGATTATAGGTCACAAAACAATGACAGGCACAATCTTACTGCCTTGGTGATCTGGTCATAACGGAGCGTTTTAACGAAAGGGGTAGATTGTTTTATACCTCGGGTTATCCCCTATGAAAAAAAGCTATCTATTCGGAGTGAGCAGGAGTACAGTTGGTCCCGTTGGAAAGATTTAGCAAAGCATTCATCAATAAGACGCATCTCAGTAGTAATATGTAGCTTTCGTCCTGTTTTTGATCACGCAAGTTTTTTGTTTCCGCATACCGCTGATCTGGCATCACAACGATGTTGGACGGCATATTAAAAGATTGAATTCAGGATAGTAAAATATGTCTACTGTTACCGGTACTGTTAAGTTTTTCAACGAATCCAAAGGTTTTGGTTTTATCACTCGTGAAGGCGGCCCGGACGTTTTTGTTCACTACAGCTCCATTCAGGGCGGCGGCTTCAAGACTCTGGCTGAAGGCCAGCAGGTAGAATTCACCGTATCTCAGGGCCAGAAAGGTCCTCAGGCGGAAAACGTAATCGGTCTGTAAATAACAGCCCGAATACGATTTGAAAAGGCAGCTTCGGCTGCCTTTTTTCGTTTCTGTCCCTCCCCCGCTCACGCCAAGCTCACACTACCACGCAATCCGCACCGTTTTGACCGGCCAAACTTCTGATCCTGCTCTATACTGCCAAAACGCGGCCCCAACTTGTCGTTGTTTATGTTACGTGTTCGGAAAGATATCTGGAGGTACTAATAATGCCCGGCAAACGCGGCCAGAAAACACCTCAACCCTCCGCTGACCCTGTTCCGCATCCCCCGTTTGCCAAGAAACAAAGTGAACAAAATTTTTACGAGCTGATTGAGAGCCTGCCGATGGTCGCGGTGCAAGGCTATGATCGGCATCGTCGGGTAATCTATTGGAACGACGCAAGCAGACGGCTTTACGGATACACGCGACAAGAAGCCGAGGGCCAGTTGCTGGAAAACTTGATTATCCCGGACGCTATGCGAGAAAGCGTCATAACTGCCCATCAGGACTGGCTGGACCACAACATCAGCATCCCCGCGGAAGAAATCGAACTCAAACACAAAGACGGCCATCTGGTACCCGTTTACTCAAGCCACGTGCTGATCAAACAGGATACCGGTGACTGCGAAATGTTTTGCATAGACATCAGCCTGCAAGAACAGAAAAAAGCTAATGAAAGACTGCACTTGATGGCCAGCTTCGATGATCTAACGCAGCTTCCCAACAGGCGGTTTATGGAAGTCGAACTTTCTGCTCGACTGGCCGAGGCTGAACGAAGACTAAACGGTCAGGTAACGGTCGTGTTTATTGATCTGGACAACTTTAAGTTGATCAATGACACACTGGGCCATCATCACGGCGACGAGCTCTTGCTGGCGGTTGCTGATGGCCTGAAAGCCGAAATTAGAAGTTGCGACCTTCTAAGCCGGTTTGGCGGCGATGAGTTTGTGTTGTTGCTGTTTGACGCCGATGGACCGGAAGGTATTCATGAACTGCTTCGGCGTCTGATTACCGTTCTTGACCAGGGATTCCTGCTGGATGACGCTTGCTATCAGGTGACTGCCAGTTTCGGCGTAAGCCAGTTTCCCCAGGACGGTAAAACCGTCTCAGAGCTAATGGGAAATGCTGATGCCGCCATGTATCAAGCCAAAGAGAAGGGTAAGAACAACGTCTGCTTCTATACTTCAGACATCAATGACCGTCTCATTCACTACCAGCAGATGACGGCCCTTCTCCGTACTGCCCTCTCCACCGATCGCCTGCAACTGTACTTTCAGCCGCAGATCCACCTTCAGGATGGGCAGATCCGATCCGTTGAAGCGTTGCTTAGATGTTTTGATAACAACGCCAGGCCCGTCTCTCCGGATGTTTTTATTCCGGTGGCAGAGAAGTCGGGGCTCATCAATCGTGTTGGTGATTGGGTGATTGAGGCTGCGTGCAATCAGCTGAGTGCCTGGAAAGGCACTCAGCTTGCGAACATGCGGGTGGACATCAATCTATCCGGCAAGCAACTGAATAACCTGAACCTGGCTGATCATATCCTCAACACCCTGCGGAAATATCACCTACTGCCGTCGCAACTGGGCGTTGAGCTCACAGAGAATGAAGTGATTGGCGGAGATCCAGAGCAAATAGGCCAACTGGAGCGGCTCAAAGAAGCGGGAGTTCATATCTCCATTGATGATTTTGGCACCGGTTATTCATCGTTGGTGTACTTGAGAAAGCTACCCGTGTGCAGCCTGAAGATCGACCGGAGTTTCTTGCATCATGCCATGGAAGACGACGGCGATATGGCCATCATGCAGGCCATCATCACCGTCGGGCACCGCCTCGGCCTTGGTGTGGTTATCGAAGGCGTTGAAACCGAAGAACAAAACAATTTGGTCAAGGAGCTAGGCTGCGATCTGGCACAAGGTTTTCTGTACGCCAAGCCCATGCCAGCCAGCGCATTACCGCAATTCCTGACTGACCGATCACAAACCTGAACCCGGTTAGCGCCTTCGTTGCACATCACTTGAAACGAGAGGTCGCCTGCTTTATCGAGCGGTTTACAGAGTCCCAGGCGCTGTCTACGCCAGCTTTTAGATCTTCCCAGGCGTCGTCACCTGCGTCGCTCAGTTCATCTAGCTTTTTTCTGACGTCTTCGCGCATGGATTTAAGCTCTTCGATCTGCTTGTAGTACTCCTGCTGCGCGCCCGCTTCCTTGTAGTCAGCCTTGGCTTTCAGCTTGTCGATCTCTGCGTTCCATTCATCCAGTTTGGCCCGAAGCTTCTTGATGTAAGTGTCTTTCATGCTCATTTCAGAAATTCCTTATCCTATGATTTGGCGACAATGCACGCGGAATCACATCCGGCACCGCTCATTCATGACCACTTCAGGCTAGTGCTTCGTGCAGCCTGAAGCAAACCCGATCAGGCCTTAAGCCGCGCCGTTTGTTCCTGTTACCCACCAACGTTATCATGTATTCCACTAAGGTAGCTCTCCTGTTATCGCTGGCAACCGCCTAGAATACAGGTCTAAGCCCGCTCAATACGAAATCGCCATCTCACTGTTGCGATTCGGAAAGGAAGAACATGTTTTTAGACTCTTTTTACTCCGTTCAGAACGAACGCATCGTGGTTACGGAAATACAGGCCAGCCATTTTGCAAAGGAAGTGGCCGGCGACTTCAACCCGATCCACGATCCGGGTGCCCGTCGGTTCTGTGTGCCCGGTGACCTGCTATTTGCCATTGTGTTGACACGATTTGGCCTGCATGAGCAGATGACGTTTCGCTTCAAAAATCTGCTTTCAGCTGAGGTGCCGCTGGGGTTTAAAGAGAGCGATGATGGCACAGTGCAAGTCTGTGACGATGCCGGCAAGATATACCTTGAGGTCAGTCGCGCAGGGGCAGTCACACGAGACGAGCAGGTAATCGAAGCGTTTATACGTTGCTACGTGGCAGCGTCAGGCAAGAACTTCCCTCACACCCTTCAGCCGCTGATGGAATCCCATGGCGTGATGTTCAATCCCGATCGTCCCATGGTGATGTACGAAAGCATGAGCCTGGCGCTCAGCCATCTCGATAACTCAGAGGCAGACCTCGAGCTCAACAAGGCCAGCCTGGACATCGCCGGTAAGCGCGGTAACGTCACTCTTGATTACCACCTGATGTCTGCTGGCAAGGTGGTTGGAGAGGTGTCCAAAAAGCTGTTGCTGGGCAGTCTTCGTGAGTATTGTCCCGATACCATGGCAGGCATTGTCGAGGAGTTTTACCGGCTCAAGGCAAGAGGTACCCGGCTCGGCATGGACGACGCGGGCTAAGGCTACGCCGGGCTCAACCGGCGTGCCGCAAACTTGAGCTTAACAGGAGCCAGTCGGTCATTGTCACCCTCAGCACAGGCGCTCGGGCAGCCGCAATCATTCATCCAGAATCAGCTCCTGTTCCATGAATTTTCCGGTGGCTCGAAACGCCTCTGCCAGAGCCATAAAACCAAGCTTCTCCGCGAGCGATAAAGCTCTTGTAAACCGCTCGGTGGTGTCTGGTATTTTACAGAACCGATCCAACCACGATTGCCAGTCACGCGGCTGCACAAACCTGGCTTTATCACCGAGCGACGCGGCTATCGTCGAGAACATTTGCAGACCACCGACATCGTAATCGAATGCGCAGAATACGTCGTCGTAGTCCTTCAACCAGTCGATAACTGCGCTGCTGGTCACCCGGTTGCCACCGCCCAACACCACATCGCAATTCGCTAGCCGAAAATCAATGCCCCGAGCCTCACTGGCAAAGTCGAGCATCTGTCGATACTGGTAGAAATTCCGCTCATTCTCTACCACCAGCACAGACCTGGCGCGGTGAAACCCCGTATCAACATACTCGTTCCCGATAACCACAACGTCCGGGCGATTGGACGCCAGCCCCTGATGGTAAACCAGCAAAAAACTGACATTGGTACCATGGCGGTGGGAGTTACCCTTTCTCGCGGCACCTACCCTGCTGACCGGAGCCTCCGCTGTATTCTGCAGTTCCGCAAACGCGACTTCATCGAGGATCGTGACCAGCCAGCGGTTGGTTTGCACTTTTTCCGTGGCAAACAGTTCGCGATGGCGACGGCGAAACAGCTCCGGAAGTTTCTTCAGGAAGGCTTCGTAGTTAATGGGCTGCCCACGCAGGATTTTCTGGAGGTAATCGTTCAACGGCGCACCATAATCACTCTGAACAGTGTTTTTAAACGTATATTTAATGATTAGTGTAACGTTGGTTGCATCCCCTGTGGGACGCCGTCAGACAATTTAACCCGCCGGGCCGTGCTGAGTTCGACGTCACACCCAACTGATACAGTGACAGAAGCAGTTCGTACACTAGAAGGGCGTTACCAATCAAAACCATTTTTAACGCAGAGGGATATGTATGAACAATTCTGAAGATATTCTTCAATCTCCGCTGTTTCAAACCGTCGCCGACTTGGCTTTTGAATCGATCATGGTGACCAAAGCGACGTCTGATCATACAAACTCTGTGATCATCTATGTAAACCAGGCCTTCAGCAATCTAACCGGCTATTCTGCAGATGAAGTAATCGGAAAAACACCGGGATTGCTTCAGGGACCGAGAACAGAGAGCGGAGTCAAAGAGAGGTTGGCTGACGATCTGAAAAATAAACGGACCTTTCACGGCGACACCATTAATTACCGTAAGGACGGCTCCTCTTTTGTCATTGAATGGAAGATCGCACCGGTGATGGATGGCGACGAAGTCACGCATTATGTGGCCGTTCAGAGAGCTATCGGTTAGGGCTTATGAACGCGTCCGGGCAGAGAGCGACATTCCCCCATAAAATTCATCCAGAGTTATCTCCTCTTCCATGAATCTTCAGGTCGATCGAAACGCCTCTGCCCGCGCCAACCCCACCCTGGTTTCGTTCGATTCTCGAGACGGGGGATTGGAGTGGAGCTCACTCGGTGACCAGGTGATGGGCGGACGATCGGACGGAACGCTCATTAACTCTAAGAAAGGAGTCGGCCTCTTTCACGGCACCGTGCGACTGGATAACGGAGGCGGCTTTGCTTCCGTCAAAGCGGACCTGCCGGAAGTGTTCGATGCATCCAATTATACGGGTGTCGAGCTCCTTGCTCTGGGCGACGGCAAAACCTACAAGATCGGTCTTCGGAACAGCACCGACCGGAGCAGCATTGTGTACCAGCATGCGTTCACCCCGGGTACGGAAGACTGGAGCCGCATCCGCCTGCCATTCAGTGAATTCATACCGACCTGGCGCGGCAAGACAGTGACCGATGCGGGACCACTGGATCTTGAGCACCTGGCTTCAGTGAGCCTTTTCGTTTCCGGACGGCAAGTTGGTGAATTTCGGCTGAGAATGCAGGATTGGAGGTTGAGCCAGAGAATCATCTTCAGCTAAGCCGGGCCTTTTTCACGCGCCGGGACCGGCTCAGCTCATCCTTCAAGTAAGCCCCAATGGCCTTGAAAATACTGAGGTCCGGGTCAGACTTACCATCATCTGCCAGCCGGAAAATCTGCTGGTAGTACCAGGCCTGGCCGCCCAGCACGTTAATGACTTTAAGCGGCATCAGCGGACTCGCTGGCGAGAAAAAGCCGCGCTGGGCGAGCTTGATGTGATCTTCGTGGCAAACCGTCTTATCGATGCGCCCTTCAAGCAGATCCTCAGGGGTGTCCGGATCCGTGCAGAGCGGCCGGCCAAGGCCAATTACGTCGGTTTCCCCACTCACAACCACCTCCTCCATAAATGTGCGCGTACGGAAGCCACCGGTGACCATCAACGGGCAGTCACACACCTCACGAATCGTCTGGGCATAATCAAGAAAATAGGCCTCCCGCTTGCGCGTGCTTTCCCGCATATCTGGCCCGTCGCTCGCCGTGTCAGCATCGCCACTGTACCCGAGCAGCCGAGGCTGTTCGTAGGTGCCGCCGGACACCTCCAGCAGATCAATACCCTCCTCATTGAGCCAGCGCACCACGCGCACAGACTCATCAAGCGTAAACCCGCCCTTGCGGAAATCGTCGGAATTCAGCTTTACCGCCACCGGAAACTCCGGCCCCACAGCGGCGCGAGTCGCCCGCGCCACCTCAAGAAGGAAGCGGGCGCGATTCTCCAGCGATCCTCCCCAGCGATCTGTGCGCTGATTGGTGACCGGAGACAGAAAAGACGACAACAGATACCCATGAGCCCCATGCACCTGAACGCCGGTAAAACCGGCGGCTTTGGCAATCCGGGCCACATTGGCAAAACGCTGGATAAAGTCCAGGATCTCCGGCTCCGTGAGTGCCCGCGGGCGGGCATAGTTGCCCATTAACGACAGCTGCACCGCTGATGGCCCCACCGGGCGCGTAGTCACGTAACGGGGCGACTGCCGCCCGGCGTGGGAAATCTGCATCCATAAATGGTTGCCGTTGCGGGTGCCCGCTTTCGCCCAGGCGCGTAACTGCGCCATTCCTTCCGGCTCTTCGCCTTCCGGCGCCGGATCAATCGCCACATTGCCAGGCCGCTCCAGCACGCTGTTGTCAATCATCACGTTGCCGGTAATCAACAGCCCTGCCCCGCCATCGGACCAGCGCCGATAGAGGGTTTCATGGCGGTGTGTAGCATGGAGTTGATCGTCTGCCAGCCCTTCGGTCATGGCAGCTTTGGCAAGCCGGTTTGGCAGGACTGCTCCGCAGGGGAGTTTGAGGGATTGGGCGAGTGGTGATTGGGGCATAACTCTATCCTGATGGTTTTGAAAGTGGGGTTCTAAACCGTTCTACAGACATTTTTTAAAGGAGGCTCAACCGACAGGCTGCATACTTAAACTCCGGAATCTTCCCAAACGGATCCAGCGCCGGATTGGTGAGCAAATTTGCGGCCGCCTCGGCAAAGGCGAAGGGTATGAACACCATACCCTCTGGCATGGTCTGATCGGCCCGCGCGGTCAGGGTGATGCTGCCACGGCGGGTGGCGACCTGAATGGCGTTGCCCGGTGTCACGCCCAGGCGGTGCAGCTCCGCCGGTGCCAGGTAAGCCGCGGCTTCCGGTTCGCGTTCGTCCAGTACTTTGCTGCGCCGGGTCATGGCGCCGGTGTGCCAGTGTTCCAGCAATCGGCCGGTGGTTAGCACCATGGGGTAGGCTTCATCCACCGGTTCGTCTGGCGGCAGCGGGCGGGTGGGCGAGAGTTTGGCCCGTCCTCCAGCGCGGGGGAAGGCATCGGAGAAGACCACGTCCTGCCCCGGTTGATCGTCCGCCGGGCATGGGTAGGTTACGGAGCCTTCGCTCTCAAGACGGAACCAGGAGATATGATCCAGGGAGTGCATGCCCTGCTTCATTTCAGCGAAGACTTGTTCCGGGCCGGCGTAGTCCCATTCCAGGCCGAAACGCCGGGCGATTTCCTGGATGATCCACCAGTCGGGCTTTGCCTGCCCCGGCGGCGTCAGCGCGGCGCGACCCATCTGCACCTGGCGGTTGGTGTTGGTGACAGTGCCGGATTTTTCCGACCAGGCGGCGGCGGGCAGGATGACGTCGGCAAACTGGGCGGTTTCGGTGACGAACAGGTCCTGCACTACCAGGTGTTCCAGCGCGCCCAGCGCGGCCCGGGCGTGGGTCAGGTCCGGGTCGGACATGGCGGGGTTTTCGCCGAGGATGTACATGCCCTTGATGGTGCCTGCAGTGATGGCGTCCATGATTTCCACCACGGTGAGCCCGGGTTCCGGGTCCAGTTCGGTGTTCCAGAGTTCTTCGAAGGCGGCGCGCAGCTGGGTATCCCCGACCGGTTGGTAGTCTGGCAGCACCATGGGAATCAGACCGGCGTCGGAGGCGCCCTGAACGTTGTTCTGGCCACGCAACGGGTGCAGGCCGGTGCCGGGGCGGCCGGTATGGCCACAGGTCAGGGCCAGGGAGATCAGGCAGCGGGCGTTGTCGGTGCCGTGTACGTGCTGGGATATGCCCATGCCCCAGAAAATCATGGCGCTTTCGGCACCGGCGTAGGCCCGGGCCACTTCGCGGATGGTGTCGGGTTCAACGCCGCAGGCCGGGCTCATGGCTTCCGGGGTCATGTCCGCAACACTGGCGGCCAGCGCCTCGAAGCCTTCGGTGTGTTCATCGATGTAGGCTTGGTTATAGAGCCCTTCGCTGATGATCACGTTGAGCATGGCGTTGAACAGCGACACGTCGCCCCCCGGCGTAAACCGCAGGCTGCGCCAGGCGTAGGCGTCCAATGCCTGGCCCCGGGGGTCGATGATGATCAGTTTGGTGCCATTGCGGGCCGCCTGCTTGAAGTAGGTGGCGGCCACCGGGTGGTTGACGGCGGGGTTGCAGCCGGTAAGGATCACCACATCGGACTGAAGCGCCTGCATGAAAGAGGCGGTTACAGCACCAGAGCCCAGGCATTCCATCAGCGCCGCCACGGAGCTGGCGTGACAAAGCCGCGTGCAGTGGTCAACGTGGTTGGAGCCGAAACCGGTGCGCACCAGTTTCTGGAACAGCCAGGCTTCTTCGTTGGAGCACTTGGCGCTGCCAAAACCGGCGAGTGCGCTGGGGCCGTGTTGGTTTTTAAGATCCCTCAGCCCGCTGGCCGCAAATTCCAGTGCTTCTTCCCAGCTTGCCTCCCGAAAATGGGTCGAAGGATTGGCCGGGTCAAACCCAGGGTCCACGCCTTTGGCCGCGCCGTCCCTACGAATCAGCGGTTTAGTCAGCCGTGCCGGGTGCGCGGGGTAATCAAAGCCGAAGCGGCCTTTCACACACAACCGATTCTGGTTGGAGGGGCCGTCTTTGCCTTCCACAAAAAGGATGCGGCTGGTCTGCTTGCCGCTTCCGCTTTGCGCTGGTTCGTCTTTGACGTGATAGGTGAGCTGGCAGCCCACGCCGCAATAGGGGCAGACGGAGTCCACTGTTCGATCGGCTATGGCGGAATCGCCGCGACCTTCTTCATCAATCAGCGTGGCAGGCATCAACGCCCCGGTCGGGCAGGCCTGGACACATTCGCCGCAGGCCACGCAGGTGCTGTCGCCCATGGGATCGTCGAAGTCGAAGATCACTTTGGATGCGGCGCCCCGGTGTGCCAGACCGATCACGTCATTGCCCTGCACTTCCCGGCAGGCGCGCTCGCACAAACCGCAGGTGATGCAGGCGTCCAGGTTGACGTTCATGGCCGAATGGGTGGTGTCCTGGCCCCGGGCATGGGGCAGCGCATCGGATCTTGGCTCGACATGGTGAACCGTGGGCTCTGCCCGATCCGAGCGGGACGGGATGCGCTGGCGCACAGACCCCACATCAATGGCCAATTGATCCGCCGTATCCCAGAGGTGGCTGGAGCGGTCCGGGCTGTCTGCGCGTTCTGGCTGGTCCGCCAGCAGCAATTCCAGCACCGCTTTGCGGGCGGCCTGAACACGGCCGGAGCCTGCGCTGCGAACGACCATGCCGGGGGTTGCCTCGCGAATACAGCTGGCGGCGAGTACCCGTTCGCCTTCCACTTCTACCATGCAGGCTCGACAGTTGCCGTCCGCTCGATAACCGGGGGCGTCTTTGAAGCACAGGGGCGGAATGGTCTCGCCGGCGCGTTTGGCCACCTGCCAGAGGGTTTCGCCGGGATAGGCCTGAACTTCCACGTCGTCCAGTGTCAGGATGAAGCTTCTGTTGGTGTTGCTCATGGTGGCCCTACCCTTTAGCGATCAGGTTCTGGCTGGCGAGTTCGGTGCGAAAATCCCGCAACAGGCTCAGCACCGGGTTGGGTGCGGCCTGGCCCAGGCCGCAGATGGAGGCATCCGCCATTACCCGGGCCAGGTTTTGGAGCGTGTCCTCATCCCAGGTTGTGCGTTCCAGCAAGGTGAGCATTTTCTCGGTGCCCACACGGCAGGGGGTGCACTGCCCGCAGGACTCATCCGCGAAAAAACCCAGAAGGTTGGTTGCCGCGGCTTGCAGGTTGTCCTGATTCGATAGCACGATCACCGCGGCAGAGCCGATAAAGCAGCCGTGCTCCTGGAGAGTGTCGAAGTCCAGCGGGATGTCAGCTTTGCTGGCGGGCAGGATTCCGCCGGAAGCCCCGCCGGGCAGATAGGCCAGAAGGCGGTGCCCTTCGGCCATGCCGCCGCAGTGTTCCTCTATTAGTTCATTGAGGGTGATCCCTGCAGGTGCAAGATGGACGCCCGGCCGGGCCACCCGGCCGGAGACTGAAAAGCTGCGAAGCCCCTTTCGACCGTGGCGCCCCTGGCTCGCGAACCATTCGGCGCCCTGGGCATGGATGCGGGGGATCCAGTAAGCCGTCTCCACGTTGTTTACCAGGGTTGGCTGATCAAACAGGCCTTTCTGGGCGACAAACGGTGGGCGATGACGCGGTTTGCCGGTTTTACCCTCCAGAGATTCGATCAGGGCGGATTCTTCGCCGCAAATGTAGGCTCCAGCGCCACGGCGCAAAATAATGAAGCCCGGCTCGACGAGATCGGCGGCTTCCAGCTCGGCCAAGGCCTCGGTCAGCACCTTATGCAAGCCCGGGTATTCATCCCGCAGATAGATATAAAGGGCCTTTGCGTCCACTGCCCAGGCGCCAACCAGGGCCCCTTCCAGAAAAACATGGGGTTCACGCTCCAGGTAATAGCGATCCTTGAAAGTGCCCGGTTCGCCCTCGTCGGCGTTGATTACGGCATAGCGTGGCCCCGGCTCGGCCCGCACCGCCCGCCATTTGAGGTAGGTTGGGAAACCGGCGCCGCCAAGACCCCGCAGGCCGGCATGCTCTAGTTCCTGCTCCAGCGATTCGACGCTCACCCGGCCTTCACGGCAATCGGCCAGCAGTCCATAACCGCCGGTAGAACAGTAATTCGTCAGGCGTTGCCAGTGAATCTCTTCCGGGTGAATCTGGCCGTCTTCCACCGCCGCACCCACATTCTGGACATTGGCATGGCCCACATGATGGCGGCCAACTTCCACCACCGGTGCTGTGTCGCACCGCCCCATGCAGGGTGCCCGCTTTACCCTTGCCCGGGCCGGATCAACACCGTCAGTCAACGCCTGATGCAGTGCTTCTGCCCCGGCCAGATGGCAGGATAGTGAGTCACACACCCGCAGGGTCAACAAAGGCGGCGGTGCCTGTTCGTCGTGAATAACGTCAAAATGAGCGTAAAAAGTGGCGGTTTCGTAAACAGCGGCCATGGGAAGATTCATGAAAGCCGCCAAGGCCCTGAGCCGGGGTATTGAGACGTAACCGTAGGTGTCCTGAACAGCGTGCAGGTGTTCGATCAGATGATCCCGTCGGCGCAGTGACGAATCGATGCGTTCGTCACCAATCAGGCCGCGAAGCTCGTCGAGTATGACAGGCTCCAGTTGGCGCCCCCGAGGTGAAGATCGCCGGGGTTTGACCATCTTATCGTGTATTTTCATTATTTTTGACCAGACCCAGGAATACGCGAGACCGCCTTGTTGGCTGGTCTGACTGTTGGCTAGTCATTGAAGCATAGCAGGATGCGTTGGTGCCAGGTGATCGAAACTGTATACGGTAGCGAGCCGGACTGTTGGCCAACGAACAGACTCGCTTTCAGGGACCGCGTTATTCTCGCTTTGCCCCCGGTCAGTCAACCGCCGAGGCGCGGCTCCAATGGAGCAACAGAACGAATGGGGTTGGCTGCGACAGGAGACTAAGCTATGGAACGGATAATGCGATCAGTCCCGATGCTGGCGGCAATCATGCTGTTGGCTTTGCTCGTCGGATGCGCCTCTACAGAGTCCAGTTCGGGCACCGGTGAGTACATCGACGATACAGTGATTACCACCAAGGTTAAGGCTGCAATTTTCAACGAGACAACATTGAAGAGCGCCGAAATTAACGTTGAGACCTACAAGGGTGTTGTTCAACTGTCAGGCTTCGTCAATTCACAGGCCGACATCGATACCGCCGTAAAGCTGGCCCGCGAAGTGAAGGGTGTCAAATCAGTTGAAAACAGCATGGGGCGAAAATAGCGATGACTGAAAAGAGGTCTTGTGGGCTCTTTACGCTACCGAACAAAGCATGTGTGTGCTTGCGAACAGACGGCAGACTGGTCCGTCACTCATCCTGTTCCAGTGCGCATGCAATAAACAACCTTAGCACCATTTGCTACGCCACACCCCGCGCCATACTTTCATTGGCGCATTATCAAGATGCAATCTGAATAATGTGAGCAAGGAGCTTGTCATGATCAGAATCAAGACTGCAGCGATCACTTTCTGTCTTCTGAGCGCCCTACCCCTGGCAGTATCCGCTCAATCGGCTGAGTTTGGCCCAATCGAGGGTGACCGTGAATTCTCCCTATCCGGAACTGGCAGTAACGACCGGGATTTTAATAGTGGCAGCTTCGGTGTAACCGGTGATCTAGGCTGGTATCTGCGGAATGATGTCGTAGCCGGCATTCGCCAGAGCGTAAATTATGCTGATATCGAGGGTGAAGGTGTCACGGATGACTTCTGGAACGGCTCAACCCGTGGCTATCTCGACTATCAATTCCTGAATGATCGCGCACGGCCTTTTGTCGGTGCCAGCCTTGGCGGCATCTATGGCGATGGCGTCAAGGACAGTGCCTTTGCCGGCCTGGAAGCCGGATTAAAGTACTACGTGCAGACCAAGACGTATTTCCTTGCTCGCGCCGAGTATCAGTTCCTGTTCAGCGACACCAGTGATGCCAATGATGCGTTTCAGGACGACGGAATCTGGGCCTACACAGTGGGTTTGGGCTATAACTTCTGAACCGGATTAAGTGCTGATTCAGTAAAAGTGTTGCCGGTGGCCAGTTGACGGTCACTGGCACTGTGCCCATAAAGCTGTTGTATGCCAAGCAAATCGCCAGGCTGCAATCCGGGGAAGTTTTCGGTGTAGCGAAAGCCCATTACTTGCCCTGACGGGCCAGGATGATCCAGACCGATGGCGTGGCCGATCTCATGAATAAGCGTGTAGCGTATGTCGTAGATTTCGGGGTCTCCACCAAAACCGACCTTCCACTTATGTTCGGGATTCAGACATATCAAAGCCTGGTCAATGGCGCGTACATCCCCTGTTCCATCAGTTGAAAAGGTGACATTGGCAAAGGCCCGCCGCTGTGGATTGCCCTGGGCCCCGAGAATGATGTCTGCATCGCGGGCATTCGAAACCCGTTGAAATGAAAGGTCAGCAGCACGCTCCCAAACCCGGAACGCTGCAGCAGTTTCCTGTACCAGCGTCTCGAAGGCCAAATCCTCACCGGAGAGCGCGTCCATCGGCGCCAGAACACCGCAATTACGGGCATCATCAAAGTTCAGCGTTTCATCCGCGAAGGCGTAAGTTATCCTTGCCCCGGTGCCCAGCCGCTGCTCGCCCCATTTAACCAGATAACCTTCCAGCTCAAGCAGCCGATAGCCGTCCTGCTTTGCTGAGCCAAGTAGTGGCAGCGACAGTAGCGAAAAGCTCACTATTATCAGTGCTCTGATGATATTCCCTGACCGAAAAACACGTTCCCGCAGTGCCGATGATCGATGCATGGCCAAAGGTTACCGGCAGCGCCGCCGGTTGTCGGTTGTAGTTTGGTAAACGCAAAAATTCCTGCTGCTGCGTTCGTTGGCGCACAGAGCGCCCTTGCCAAGAGCGCCATAGTTAAGTGCCAGGGTTCGCAGAAACGAAGCGCACCCCAGCCGTCAATTAACGTCGAGACGATCCATGGCGACAAACAGAACTGGAACCTTATCGGGCACATGGCAACACATGGCCAGGGGGACGAAATGATGACGTCACCGTCTTGACTTCAGACAGGCTGCGGTTCTTTTTCAGCCGGATTAGAGAGCGACTGTGGATCAAGCCATTGGTGATTTGTGTATTATCCGTTGGCGGGACCTTCATGGCTATGCTGGCTGACGATGCTGGCCTTTCCGGAACGCTGCCCAAAATCACTCTGGAATCGGTCGAAACCCTGCTGTCTATTATGGCGTTCAGCATGTTGGTGATTGCGACCTTTGCGGTGGGCTCCATGGTGGCTGCCTATGCTTCCGCCAGCACCGGTTCGACTCCCCGCTCCATACCATTGGTCATTGCCGACGACGTCACCCAGAACGCATTATCTGCGTTTATCGGTGCCTTTATCTTCAGTATTGTTTCTCTGATAGCCGTCCAAAATGAGATGTTTGGATCTGCGGGCCGGTTTGCGATTTTCGTGCTTACCCTCCTGGTATTTACCATCGTCATCATCACATTCGTTCGCTGGGTGGACCGAATCGCCCGGCTTGGCCGTGTGGTGAATACCATCGAACAAGTTGAAAAGGCTACCAGAGACGCTCGATCGCCGACGTCATGCGCCGACGCTGGGTGCTTTGACTGTGCCCCCGAACGAAGCCGAAGCCAAGTCGATACCGGTATTCTCATCGACGGTTGGTTATGTTCAGCACATCGATATGGAAACGTTGCAATCCACCGCCGAATCATTCAACTGCCATCTGATGGTGACCGCGCTGCCTGGTACGTTCGTTCACGCCAACCGTCCACTGATTCGTATCACAAGGGAGACTGCAGGGTGTATTGACGCCCGTGACCGGCCGGAACCCGATGCTTTGTCTGGGAGTCTTGTCAGTGCCTTCACCATCAGTTCAAACCGCACCTTTGAAGATGACCCCCGCTTCGGGCTGCTCGCGCTGTCCGAGATCGCCGACAAGGCACTATCGCTGGGCATTAATGATCCGGGAACTGCTATAAACGTCATCGGCACATTTGTACGGCTGTTCACCCTTTGGCAGACCCCGCCAGAACCCCAGAACTTACAGGCCACCACGTATGACCGAGTATGGGTTCCGGAATTAATGACCGATGATCTGTTCGACGATGCCTTCACCGCCATTGCCCGTGACGGCGCAGGCATGGTGGAGGTGTCGATCCGATTGCAGAAAGCCTTCCGTGCCCTTGCCGAAACTGGCGACACTCAAATGGCTGAGGCTGCTAAAAAGCATTCACGAAGAGCCCTGTCCCACTCTGAAGTGGCGTTGACACTGTCTGACGATATCGATCTAGTTCGTGCAGAGGCGCGTCGACTCGACCGCCCTCCACGTCCGTATTTCCCTAATAGCTAGCTCCACGATGGCTGTTACCAGAGTCCCGGGCAGTTCCCGGCGATGTCGGTGGCGGGGGCGCGGCAGATGGCCCGGGGCCCTTTCCATCTGACGAGTCATCGCCACTTGGGGGGGCATCATCGCGGCCTGAACTGTCAGAGGAAGACTTGCCCTGCAAATCTTGAAGCTTTTCCTCTGCCTTTTCCTTGATAGCGTCCGATCCCTTATCGCTCCAATCTCCCATCACACGGTCCTCCGTCGATGTCTTGGGCAGTAGAGTTCCAAGAGCAGCGCCGGCTGCCATTGCCAGGGCGCCGATCAGCAAGGGCTGTTCAAATACCACCACGGCGCTGAGCAGGCGTGAGAGACCTTTTTTGGAGTCGCTGAGTGTTTGGGAAACCTCCGAACCCGCCAGAGCCAGTTCCTTGCGAAAGAGGAGTGCGAGATCGTCGATCAGATGCCGGACCAGCTCATAGAACCGAACCTTGTCCTCGTGCGGGTTGGCAGGTTGAACTCCTCCATTTGACCTGGGCAAATCGAGATTTCCATTGTGAGCGGCATCTGCCATGTTAGCCTCCTGGAGTTCCTTGTTGGGGTGGTCTTGGTCAGTCAGCCATGTCCACGAGTCGATCTTGCCGATGCTTTGAAAAACCGACTCAAGGCGATGCCAATCCCGACACTGCCAAGCACGAAAATCGTTGGGTTCTACCGAGCCAGGCGAGCGAGATCCTGAATCAGGTCTTCAGCGGAACGTTTTTCAAGTCGTTCGGCGTATTCAGACAGGCCGGTCGCGATGGAGGTGGTTGTCTTAGCCAACGTTTCTTCCCCCTGGTCCCGAAGAGTGTCCGCCGCCCGCCCCAAGGCCTCAGAGCCGTGACTAACGGTACTGGTAACCGCCCTTTTTGCGTTATCCGTGCCTTCTTTAACTTTGGCTTTTGCGGCTTCCTTCATTTCGACGGCGAACTCGCTGGAACGGCCTTCGGCGGCACCCGTCTGCGGCACCGAGGCGCCTGGCTGTGGCGGCGATTTAGGCGGTGGCTGCGTACCTCTGCCTTGCTGAGTATTCGGATTGCTTGGTTCCATCACGTTTCTCCTGAGACGCTGAATGACATCGGCAAACTATTAGTGTTTGAACACAAGTAAACCGTGCATAGCACGTGCCAAAGGTTTTGATGTCGCGTGGCACAAGACCCGACGCGTGAAAGAGAAAGCCGCCAGGCAGGGTTGATAGAGATAAAGACGGCAAGATGTGCAAGCAATCGGAAAATTTTACTTAAACGGCTTCATTGGGCCCTGCAAAGGTATGTTTTCAGCTGCGTTGGCAATCGCACAGAGGCGGACTTTATTACCGTGTTAGCTTAAATAGACGGAATGGGCCCATTCGAAATTGGGCCGAATCTAAGTGAAAAGGAACGATTCATGAAGCTCGTGGAATTAAAAGCCCGACCCGTCGGCGCTGAGTTTAGCCTGGCTTCGAGTGCTTCCGTCAGGATGCAGCAAGTCGCAGCACAGGTTAGAAGGGTTGCCCCAACCACCACCAATGTCTTTATACGGGGCGAAAGCGGCACGGGCAAAGAAATCATCGCCCAGGCAACCCACAAACTTAGTCATCGATGTGACCGCCCTTTTATAGCTGTGAATTGCGGTGCCTTCTCGCCTCACCTGATTGAAAGTTAGCTATTCGGGCACGAGAAAGGCAGCTTCACCGGCGCGGTCAGAGAACACAAAGGGGTTTTCGAGCGAGCCTTTGGCGGCACCCTATTCCTTGATGAAATCACTGAGATGCCTGTTGATCTACAGGTCAAGCTACTGCGTGTCCTGGAAACCAGAAGATTCAACCGTGTCGGCAGCGACGGAGACACTGCGGCCGATGTGCGTATCGTGGCCGCCACAAATTGCTGCCCGGAATCCAAAGTGAAAGAAGGCAATCTGAGAGCCGACCTGCTCTACCGTCTATAGGTTTTCACCATAGCCATGCCTCCCTTGAGAGAAAGGAAGGAGGATATCCGAATACTTGCCAAACAATTTCTGCGAGAGCTCAACGATCAGGACGGGCGCAAGATCGATTTCTCAGAAAAGGCGTTACGAATACTGGAAAACCACTCATGGCCAGGAAACCTGCGCGAATTAAAAAATGCAGTTCAGCGAGCCTACATCATGGCCGATCGGCTAATTACTGCGGATGAGATACCTGAGGATGTCGTTCATCCGCTGGAAAACGCCATCAACGACGGACCCTCTGTAACTGTGATGATTGGCTCGTCAGTGGCAGAGGCAGAAAAGACTCTGATCTTCGCGACCTTGCAAGAGTGCCGGGGAAAAAAGAGAGAGCCGCCAATATTCTCGGGGTCAGCATGAAAACTCTCTATAACCTGCTCAAGCAATATGAACACCTTAACGATGTCTGACAGCATCTATTCAGTGAAGACCCATATGTTCAGTTTTCTGGACTCAGGCAACAGGCCTCTCGAGTTCATCGACTGAGCACTAATATCGCACCAAACAGCCGGGTTTCCATCTCTTGGTCCGTCGCAAACGGCTCAAGCGATTCTGCAACAGCCTGTTCTATGGCTTCATGGAACCTGGAAAGCTCTTCAAGCTGCTGGCTGGTAATTGGAACTCTCGGCAGCATCAGGACCCACCGCAAAGATGGATTGCGCGGCGAGCGATCTCTCTTGTGCCTTTTAGCGCGCTGTACCGCGCTGGATTGGGTGCCAGACTACGTCAGTGGAATAGCCCGGTCTGTTCGCTAGGGCACGAAGGAGGTTGACTGAAACCTTGAGCACTGTGTGCGGTGACGAACCGACTATCTCCTTCAGACCTGTTATATATGGGGCAGCGTAAAGCCAGCCATAGCGCGCTATTGGCCTTCGAGAATCCCCCAATAGGGTTGCCCACCTCTCTCCATGTTGGACAGAGGATGCCAGTAGCTTCCATACTCAAAACTCACTTTGCTGGATGACGAACATATGCGTGTTTTCGCAAACCCGGTCGGTTCCGGCACACTCTGGTTTGATAACCTCTCGACAGCTGACGGAACTCCCGTCGCTTACGACCCTCAGGCGCGGGCCTTTCTCCCCATGCCGCCCTTCTGCGCCAATCGCAGCGTGATTGGCTGTAACTGGATTGCACCCGAGCAAGGTGCCTTTTGCCGAGCCTGCGCCATAACAGCGCTGGCACCTGATCCGTCCATCGACAACGCCATGCTCAATTGGGCAAAAACAGAAGCCGCCAAACGCTGGGCAATCGATAACCTTGGCCGCTGGCACTGGTTCCGTCCGGAAGATCCCGGTGCACGCCCGGTTTTCCACATGCTTGCCGAAGGCCCTACGCCCGTACCAATGGGCCATGCTCAGGGGGTGGTCACGATCAGTGTGGCAGAGGCCGATCCGGTGCTGCGCACGACGCGCCGGGAGGCACTGGAAGAGCCCTACAGAACCATGATTGGCCACATGCGCCATGAAATCGCACACATGCTTTGGTGGCGCCTGAGCTTGCGTGAAGATTTTCTGGACGCGTTTCGTGAGATATTCGGTGACGAGCGCATCAGTTATCCCGATGCGTTACAGCACCATTACCAAAACGGCCCACCACAAGACTGGAGAAATTACTATCTGACCAGCTACGCCTCGGCGCATCCGCACGAGGATTGGGCAGAAACGGCGGCGCATCTGCTCCACCTGACAGACCTGACCGACAGCTTCGTGGCCTCAGGGCTGACGTCACCTGAGTTACCAAGCCCCGGTTGGGATCCCTACTCAGAAACCGACCCCCAGCGCCTGATTCACATTGCCGCTTCAATTGCTGTCGGCGTGAATCATGTCAACCGGTCTATGGGGCTATCGGACCTGTATCCATTCGTGTTGTCCAGCTATGCCCGCCACAAGCTTGCCTTCGTGCACGGCTGGCTGCGGCGGGGGGCTCAGGGGCTCTAACAATTTGGTACTCCGCGCCGGCTCACACACCGGAGGTGCGGAGATATGCATTCTCATCAGCCCTTGAAACGCATCCGTCGCGTTAAACTCCGGATCCAGCTACAGATCAAACTCCTCCGGCCGCAGGATTAGCGGAGAACAAGCCGTGGGTGCTTGGTGAGTTTCGTGGGGTGTGTAATTCCAACCATTCGGAAGGTGCTTTGGACTGGATTCCGCGGTGGGTGAATACTGAGCGTAAAAGCTAGAAAACCCAGAGCAAATCGGCCATGTGCAGCCTGATTGGTGCGAAGAAAGCCAATGTTCGGCGTTGTCGCAAAGCGAACATTCAGATGGTGCGATAACTGCCGCTGATGGCTAGAACTTTCTTGGCATTCTCCTGAATCGTTTGACTCAATTAACCGGATCGGTTTGTGAGCCAAACCCTCAAAGCATGCGTTTAAGGGTGTCGTCCCGCTTCACAAAGTGGTGGATCAGCGCCATGCCGATATGACCAACGATCAGTGCTGTCAGGGCCCAGGCCAGCGGTGAGTGTAATTGGCCTAGCGTGGCGGCCCAGGCGATTTCGTCACCCTTGGCGAAAATGTCGACACCGAAGGCCGAAACACCATAGCCGTTGCCCACCATAAACAGCATGCCGGTAACAGGCATTAGGAACAGCCCCAGATACAACAGGCCGTGGCCGGCTTTCACCAGCGTAGCCATGGCTGGGTCCTGTTCCGGGCGCTGGCCCCGCTGGCTGGCGGCCCAAAACAGGCGCACAACGATCAGCACCAGAATCAGAGAGCCAATGGAAATATGAAATGGTACCAGTGTCTGGCCCACCCAGTGCTCGCCTTCGGTAATGCGGTCCCCGAATTTGAGCAATTGCCAGATCACCAGCAAAGCCATGCCCCAATGCAGGAATTTACTGACCGAGCCATAGCGTTGTTTAGAATCATTGATCATCATTTTCTCCTTGCTAATATTGGGCTCAGCCGAAGCGGAAGCCAGACAGTTGTGTTTTCATCACCTGTTGTGTGTAGACCCGTTGACCAGTGTCGTCACCAGCGGCGCCGGCAGCCACCATCAGCGGGATCAGATGTTCTTCGTGCCCGGGCGGGTGGCAGTCCAGCGCGTGCGGCGCGTCCATCCAGTTGACCAAGCGTCGAGTTCGCTCCTCACCGCCTGCTTCGACTGTATCGGTCAGCCAGCGATCAAATGCTTCCGACGGAGCCGTGTAACGGTTGTCGCCGTAGCCGCGCATGTTATGAAAGCTCATACCGCTGCCCACGATCAGAACCCCCTGGTCACGCAACGATGCCAGCGCTTTGCCAGCAGCCAGGTGGACCTTGGGGTCCAAGTCCATGCCCAGTGATAGCTGCACGACCGGAATATCTGCCTCCGGAAACATCAGCTTCAAAGGGATAAACATACCGTGGTCAAACCCTCTCTCCTTTTCCTCCCGCGCCGCTAGCCCTTCATTTTCCAGTAGAGCAATCACCTGCTTCGCCAGTTCCGGATGGCCTGGCGCTGGGTACTTGAGCTCGTAGGTATGCTCGGGAAAGCCATAATAGTCGTGGATCAACTCCGGGGCCTGGCCGGAGGTGACCGAAAACTCCGGGGCCAACCAGTGCGCGGAAACCAGCAGAATTGCTTTGGGCCGCTCCGACAGTTCACTTTCGATGGCCTTCAGGAAGGCTGCCATGTCATCCCAGGTGTCCAGCGGGTTCCAGTCCATAAAGAAACAGGGGCCGGCGCCGTGAGGAATAAAGTAAACAGGCTGCTTGGCTGCGGCTGTCGAAGATGTGCTCATGGACCCGTCCTTAAACTCTCACAAATAATGAACGCACTATAACCAACACATTAAAGTGTGAGAACATGCCTTTTATTACCAGGAGCTTTAACCGAGAGTGTTAAACAGATGCTGGATCGTTTTACAAGCATGCGCGTATTTGTTCAGGCCGCAGCTGAAGGCAGCCTGTCTGCCGCTGGTCGGAAGCTACATATGTCACCAGCTATGGCCACCAAACACGTAGATGCCCTGGAGGCGAGGCTGGGGGTAAAGCTACTGCATCGAACCACCCGCCAGCTGACGCTAACGGACACCGGCCGCGAATACCTGGACGCATGCCAGCGCATTTTGCGGGAACTGGATGAGGTAGAGTCCGATGTCTCAGCCCAACGACACGAAGCCACCGGCCTATTGCGGATGAATGCTCCACTATCGTTCGGGCTGCGCTTTATTGCACCACTCATTCCTGCTTTTACCCATCAGTATCCAATGGTCGAAGTAGAGCTAGACCTGAACGATACTCGCCAAGATTTGCTGAAAGATGGCTGGGATCTGATCATACGCATTGGGCATCTGGAAAACAGTGAATTGAGAGCTCGGCGAATGGGTGACTGCCCAATGGTCATTTGCGCAGCACCGGCTTATCTGGCCCGCCACGGCACCCCGAAGCGTATTTCAGAACTGTCC
>LJZQ01000043.1 GCA_001314845.1 Marinobacter excellens HL-55 | reverse complement strand
TCGCCGGCACGGAAATAACGGTGGGCTGTCCCCCGTGGACTTCGAGAAGCAGTATTTCACAAAGCTGTCAGGTGTCTAGGATATCGGGGGCTTGCCAGTGGGGCTCATGAAGTTGAGACCCTAATCGGGCGGATACAGCACGGCATTCCATCGTGATGCTTCACGTGGCTGGACGTTATGAGGGTAGGTAATTCCAATCAAAGATCCGGAGCCTATTGCATCTGAATAGGTAGTTTTTTGGGAGAGTTCGCCCCTTCCGCCGGGGGAGTCCATGTGGAGCTAGCTGAATCTAAAGTTCCTTGGGGAGAAATTCAGCAATGAATACATCAACAATCAGCAAACGGTTCCACAAAACTACCTACCTGGAACCGTCACTGAGCAACGAGTCCCATAGTTAGTTTTTCGGGATAGTTCGCTCGTTCCACAGGGAGTGGCTATGCGGTGCTGGCTGGAAATAGAAGACCCTTGGGGAGAAATTTAGCGATGAATACACAGTCCAGCATCAGGTCCTATGTCATAGACCTCGCCGACCAACTCGGCATCCGTTATCAAGCTACACCCGAGGACGCGCTGGCAGACATTGCCACACGGCTGGCCGGCGATGAGGTGGTGACCGATGAGATTGAAGATCTGATTGTCGCGCTGAAACGAGCGGGGGCAATCAATGGTGATGAGATGGTGAGTTTACTTAGCCGGTATTTGGCAGAAAAACGCCAGAATGGATGCTCAGGCTTGCCAGATAATGATGCCCTCCCGGGCAATGTTCTGAAGTAGGTTTGGAGTGGAATAGCCGGCCAGATCTTCCCATTCGCTCTCCCACACCGGCAGGGCCTGAATCAACACGCCAGTTTCCGTGAGTACATCAAACGCCACGCCAGCCATTACCAGCTTGGTCTCCACGAAGTCCCCAGGCTGCCCGCGCAAGATAACCGCCACGTCGGCATCGCTTTCGTCGTGATAATCGCCACGGGCCCGGCTACCAAACAGGATCAGTTGAACCGCATCGAACCGGCCTGACAGTTTTTCGCGAAAGACGAGTACCGCCTCCCGAATATCCACCTGATCACCCATAACGACCTGTTCCAGGCCAACCGGCGCAGCCTGCTCCCAGTCCTGCAGCGCCTCTGGCATCGTCGCGTTGGGGTCACACTGGGCCACCAGGTCACTCAAGCTGTAAGATTTCTTATCCTTCATGGCCTTACCTTCGATGCCCTCTGCGTCCCCGGATCACTGCGGCTTGCAGCGCTCCGGTTTCCTGGCTGGAGAACCTGTCGAGTGTTTGGTATTCACCATCCCACTCCTGAGCGTGTCGGTACCGGACAACCTGTTCTGGGGTGAATTCGACAATATCATCGAACCCTGTTTCGTAACCCTCAACGAGCACTGGCGTATCCGGTGGCAGGGCTTCCAGGCGCGCAATCAGTTCTTCTGCGGTCACGTTAGACACCCTCAGAGTATGGAAGATTCGTCGTCATCCAGATTAACGTGCACATTCTTTTCATTCATCCGCTCTTTGCACAGGTCAACGAGTACGTGATCATCAATTGATGTTGCAAGCCATTCAGGCAACTCGCCCTTGTCCGGTAAAGGCATCCATCCAGCAATAGTGATGCCTTCAGGGATATTGATCCACTGCCCATCCACAGCATAGGTATCAGTAATGCCGCTGTTTCCTCGACCAGGCCAATATCCGAGGTACAGAGCGATAACAACCTCCATATCCGCTGGCATTTGTTCTTTACAGTTAATCCACGTCATTAGACTCGCCATCTCCGAGGGTTCTTAATCATTCGGATCAACCTGGCACTTTTCCTGAAGTGGTGGACCTTCCTCGGTCAAATTTGACCGTATCAAACGTCCACCACAATTGGCGCGTTGCGCGGCTCATACCGTGCGGTGCAGGTACTGGCATTGATCAGGCGCGTTTTTCCCCGCAGGTACTCCCCATAGCCTTCATGGATATGGCCAAAAATGTGCGCCTTCAGTGAAAGCTGATGGATTCGAGCCAGCAAATCAACGCAGCCCACATTTTTGCACTTGAACCCCAGGTTCGCCTCATCACCAACACCTTTGGGTGGCCCATGGGTGATGAGCACATCGGTGTTATCAGGAATGAGCTGCCATTTCTGGTACAGCGGTTCACCACGCTCCAACATGAACGCCCAATCCATAAACGTGGGCGTCCAGGGGGAACCCCAAAATCGAATTCCCTCGATCTCCACGCTGCTGTCTTCTAGGTAAACCGCATTGGTCAGCGCCTCTCGGGCCAATTCTGGAGTTTCCTGAAACGCCCAGTCATGATTTCCGGCAATCACAACCTTATGCCGGTGCGGCAGCATTCCAAGCCAATCGTTGAGGTCTTCGATGTTCTCCAGTGTTCCCTGGCCCAAGCTGTCGCCGGCATGAATCAGCACATCGCCATCCGGAACCTCTGGGATGCGCCGGTGCAGGCTGTGGGTATCTGAAATACAGACCAGTTTCATACCATCATCTCCGGTGACGTCAACAGCTCAGACTCCAGTGCCCAATCCATATAGGGGAGCACTCGAGCCATGTTTCGAGCATCGTCCACGCCACGATGGTGGTGCCCCTCAAAGTCCAGATCGTGAAAGGCCAGCGCGTGGGCAAATCCATTTTTTCTCTTTTGGCCGGTGGTGCGGCGCCAAATGCGCTTTAAGTTCAGATGGGGAAGCGTCAGAACTGCAGGTCGTGCATCATGCTCTTGGCTTTGTGCCTCCAGGTGCAGGCGGTCGTAGTTACCCCAGCTGCACCAGATGAAATCATCTGGCAGATCGCCCAGCCAGGCGTTCATAGCCTGAATAGCCTCCGGGAACGCCGGCGCTTCGTCCACCATCTCCTGAGTAATGCTGGTAAGCCCGGTGCAGAACTCACTCAGAACCGGATGCCGGATGGGGCGCACCAGAAACGAGTGGGTATCCAGCAACTCCCCTTGCCGGGTCGCCAAAGCACAACCGATTTCGATGATCTCCATGTTGTCGTTGCTCTGGGCCTCTCCATTGGGAGCTTGCCGGTTCTCCCAGCAGGTGGCTTCCAGGTCGATGATTAATAAGGTAGATGTAGGCATCTCTGGTTCTCGTTCTGGCAAGCTCAGCTCTGGGCATAAGCCAAGCTTTGAACATCTCTTGCTGGTCATTATTGTCATGCGGTCGGTCAATCATCAACGTCTGCACAGGACCATTTACTTGGAACCGTTACAGGCCAAGGAACTTTCATAGGTAGTTTTGCAGGACAGTTCCACAAGACTACGTACCCTTAAACGCGTCTTGGCTCTCAGGCGACCAACAGGTAACGGGAAGTTGGCACTCCGGGTGCACTTATTCCGACTCTTCACCGCCCGGAAAGAAAGGAGCTATCTCTGGCTTCATCCTCCATGAATTCGCTGCTGTAAATATCATTCCCGAAAAGCCAGGGCTGACGGCAGAAAGCTTTTTACTTTCTTTCTTTCTTTCTTTCTTTCTATAATTATAAATCATGTTTTATCGATGGAGCTTACAGATGCGACCAGCCGAAATTGCGAATCAAGAAATAATTGACGCGGGAAAGAGACTGCAATCCACAGGAAAGAACATCACCGGCTATGGGCTCCGACGCATTCTTGGGGCAGGAGATCCGAAACGCCTGAAATCTGTTTGGGATGAATTCAGCGCCAAAGACAAAACCGATAGAAATACTGACTTGCGCCTTCCCGCAGAGCTCGAGGATCTGGTTGCTGAACTTGAAAACAATCTAGTGGAACAGATTCGGCCGTTAACCGTTCAGATCTATGATGGCGCTTTAAAAGCAGCGCAAAGGCAGGTTTCAGAGACATCTCGCGAACTTAAACAACTGAAATTAGAGATAGACGCTGAGATTCTGGACGCGAACGCCATCATTGAAGACTTAGAGCAGCGGCTTGCCCACTCTACTCAGCGGCTTCAAGAAACCTCAGAAGAACTGAAGCAATCGGAAGAAGCTCGTTTTAGGTACGAGCGACAAGCAATCACTCTGGAAGCTGAGGTAAATCAACTCAGAGAAAACTCAACACATGAAGAGTTGATGAAGCGAATTATTGCGCTTGAAAGCAAAGGCAAAAATGGTTGATTACATGTTTCACATGTGAATGGAGATAGTCGGGGAAAATCGCCGACTGTGCTTTACGATTTCTGGATGAAATTGGGCTACAGAGGAAAAGTGCAGGTGGTATTTTCAGGGCAAATCGAAGCCAGGCCTCTCCCTGGCGTGTCACACCACTATGCAGGTGTCGCGCTCGCCTGGCATCCATGCCGGCGGTGAGTTCAGGTCGTTCTGACCAGCGAACTCCCGAGCATGATAGGCATCGACGGCAATAATTTCTGAGTAAAGGATCACACGATCCTATCCTCGAACAGGGACAGAATTTCGCTCCAATAATGGTTACTCATAGAAAGCTCGGTTGTTTCCTTTTGCGCCGCTTGTTCAGGTCCAGAGATCCGTGAGCCAGTCGCATCGATACTGAAGCCCCACTCGGTAGCCTCATCGTCTTCAGCGAAAACCGCATACTCCGAAGTGGCATCCAAGTTTTGCTTTGACGATATTGGTGAAAACGAAACCACGCTTTGCTCTGGAAGGTCGTCACTAATTCTTCGTGCGAACTCTGTCAGGCTCGATTCTGCAAGTACGTAGAGCCAGCCTCCAACTTCAGGAGGTTCGCCCGCTTGGCTTCGGAGGATTCTGCCGAGAACCTGCCGAAAATGGAGTTCTGTCCGAATTCTACTGAGGTGGCAACACACTTGGAGTCGAGGGCTGTCGGTACCTTCACTGATCATGCCCACCGATATGATCCAGCGATCTTTGGACACCCTGAACCTATTGATTATTTCGTGGGCGTCTGGTGTTCGACAACTGGCAACGGCGGCCCTTTCACCCAGCGAGCGGACAAGATAGTTGGCGTCGAACAGTTAAAAGTCCAAATCGGCCAAACTTCGCTATTATTGACAAATTTTTGTGATCATGGACTCGACAGCACGCAGATATCCTGTTTATGGTTCATTTGGAAGCCCGGTTGGGTGCCAGTTTCTCGCAGTTCTTATGGATGGTCAGGCACGTTGATACGTTATTTGGGCTATCTCCCATACTTTTGACCCCCCCGGCGTGCTTACTATGAATTCTTCTCCTTCACTCTTTCCAAGGCATGCTTTTACAATGGGAGCATGAACAGAGACGTAGTCTGATTTGCCGTATATCTCATCGGGGCCGACAATTCTGAACGTAAGTCGGTTATCGTTTTCATCGACCAGCGTTATCCATGCTCCAAAGAAGGCTTTGCCATTCTGGATTGGGCTATACTCGACAACACGTAGCTGCGATAGGCGATTTCGTAAGAAACGCACTCGCCGATCGATTTCTCTTAGCCTCTTTTTATTGTATTGATAATCCGCGTTTTCTGAGCGATCGCCAAGACCTGCTGCCCATTGAACCTTTTTCGTAACCTCTGGGCGTTCCTCCCGCCAAAGTGTGTCCAGTTCTTGCTGTAGTGCTCTATAACCCTCTGGTGTAATTACGTTCGTGTTCATGTTGCCCTACAAGAAGGTAAGTGCTTTTTTTACGGCATCGACAGTCGCTGAACGCAATACTACGGTGCCTGAATCATCCACTATCTCACCGTATGCCGAGATGGAGAATCCCCATTTGCCAAGAAACTCGTCGGATATAATGTATTCCAAGGCTCGGCGCTCCAGGTTGTTGAGGGCTCTGTTTTCGTCATCGGCTTCATTCTGAAAATCCTTCACCTCGATGCGTGTGCCGGGCGGCACGAACTCTCGGAGCTTTTTGTTGGCAGCCGCCAATTTGGCCGCCTGAATGCGAGCCAGAAGCTTGTGTTTCGGGTTTTCGATTTCCTCTATCCAATCGTCCTCTCCCTTCGGATTCATGCGAGGTTTGTCGCTTTTATTATGCTCTGCAAAAGATTGGAGTAGCGCTCGATAGGGCTCTCCAGTTTTATTGCGTATGCTTTGCGCTTTAGGGACTCCTCGTTTATGGCCGAGCCTGGCGATTGTGGCGATGGAGAAATCGTCCAGGCCCCGTTGTTCCTGCTCTTTGCAGATTTCATAGATGGCTTCGAGAGTTTTGGCAGCCCTCGGTGTGGCCTTTTCTTTCAGGTGTTCCAGCAGTTCTTCCGGTTTCATGGCTGTCTCTACTGTAATGTCGGTAGTGGCTCTTTGGTAATCAGCTCGATTTCAGAGGGCTCAATCTTTTCCGGCCCCACGAGATCACAAAGCTTCAGTTGACCGTCGATTAATTTGTTAACCGTTTCCCAAGACTTCAGGCGTGCTTTGAATAGCGCGACCAGTTGGTTGCCCACGGTTAACTGTTCATCTTGAGACAGCATAAATAGCCGTGGTGCGAGTTCATTAAAGCTGGCCATTCGGTCCAAGAGCTGGGAGCGAGGGATGATGGCCCTTGATGGGTTAGAGCTCTCGTAGATGGTTGCGTTCTCACAGACCTCGTGCAGTTGCTGAAAGTGGGAGGTGTCATCAATTTCGATCTGTATCTCGGAGTCTGGCATCTTGATCAGTGCCACGCTGGAATCCTCAGGCTCGATCCTGCCGTTCGCGACAGACTGGGATAGCTGAATGAGCTTATAAGAAGACTGGAGATCGCAGAGCAGCATATCCATTTTTTTGGCGGCGCTTTCATATTCGGATTCCAGTTTCCGAAGCTTGAATTCAAGTGGTGTTCTCTGGCTGGCATCAAACGTCTGCTGCTTAAGATTGGCGATGTATTCCTGCCGATCTAACTCAGTGACCTGCTCTTCAATAGCAGAAATTTTGTCCTGTAACTGCTGACAAATCTCGGACTGGTCGTTGGCCTCCAAGAGAATCTCGTTGGTAATGGATAGCAGTCCACCCAGGAAGACTGGCCCTGTAATGAAGTGGCGGCATCTCAAGCAGTTTTGGAAACCAAGATAACCTGATGGCGCGGGGCTATGGACCTTGGTGGCCCCAATTTCTTCACCGCCGTCGTTACAGCGTGTGGCGGCAAAGGGACAGATACCGTAGTCGCGGAAAACATAGTTGCCTGCTGGTACATCGTTGTTGAGCGATTGCAGTAAATCTTGATTGGTGCCAACAAGCTGATTTTTAACGGCTTCGATATTGTTTTGCTCAATGGCCGCCTGAGTTGCTTCCGCCTGGGATTTGAGTGCTTGCTTCTCGCCTTCTTCGAATCGCTGCCGAATGTCTCTCTGGGTGACTTTGCAGTAGTAGATCGACATAACGATGGAGGAATGTCCCACCACTTTCATCACGACTTCGACCGGCATGCCCATGTCCATGATGTAAGCCGTAATAAGGCTCACGCGCATGGAGTGCGGAGTGTATTTGGATTTGTAGTTTGAAAGCCGGTAGGCGCTTCCCCGGAGTTCAGCTAGCTTCAGGCTGGATGGTTGAATATGGTAAAGGGCAGCGGCCAGGCGCATGGTAAGTGCCGTTCCAGGGTTTTTGGGCTCTATATCGTTAAAGGCCCGGAACAGGAAACAGTTGACGCCTTTGGCCTTGCGTTGCAATTCGTTCAGATTGGTGCGGACGCATTGAGTCCAAGGGGTGGCTTTTTCTATCGGGTTGTACTTTTGTTGCCATTTGCGTAGACGAACCAACCAATAGGCGAGGTCTTCCGGAATCCATGGAATGGAATAACCAGCGCCATTGTTGCTGGTTTTGTTTGTAGTGACATACATTCCCAGATTGCCGTCAGGAAGTTTTTTGATAAATGACTGACTCTTGGTGCTGCCGGAAAGCGGGCTGGGATTTCTGGCCCAGGTTACAGCGCCTTTGACATCAACGTCGGCAATCTCTCTGTCGCCCTCGCCAGAGTCATTGTAGGCGATCTGACGGCCTCTCAAAGGCACCTTGGTGAGGGCAAAGGTGTGAATCCAGTCAGTGGGACACCAGAGGTAGTATTGCTGGCCTTGCTTTCGGACCACGCAATCCGGATCTGAGTGATCAACCAAATGCGCGGGTATTTTTACCCAGTCGGTGTCGAATTTTTGAAGGTGTTTGAGATCCTGAAACGTTTTTGCGTTTTCCGGGATGATCCATTCCTGGGCTTTGCGGACGAAGGAGTATTGCAGACAAGGCTTGGTGGATTCGCTCCGGGTAGGTGCGGTTACGCTTTTATCCTCGACGAGCAACGCAAATGGGTTTCGGGCATCCATCACCCGAATGATTTCACCGGTTTCTTCATCTTCGTCCGTGAGGTCGTTGCTGATAACGTAATCTAGGAATTCGTTAACGGCGATGATGATATTTCGGCGGTAGTTGTCTGTGGGAAGACGTTTCAACTCTTCTCGAAATGGTCTGATGTTAACCCGCTCCTTGGTGAGTAGCTCTTGTGGAGACAGGCTCTTGTCATGCTTTTCTATATACATGCGAACGAAGCGGCACAGGTGGGTTTCTTTTGAGCCACCCCCCTGCGCTTGTGTCATGAATTCCCGGATTTTGTCAGCCCACAGGCGGTACGGTGCGGAGATGTACGCGGGTTTGAATGGCTTTTCTTTACCACAGAAGTCGAACCAGTTCTCCCATTCGTCCTTGTATACCTCATGAGGGGTGAGTGGGTAGCGGGCATCATCAAGAGAGTTTGTCCACGACTTGTACTCCCGCTGGTTCTTAATGCCTTGCGCCTGAACTTCCCGCTTTAGCTGTTGGTAGGGGATCACTTCAGGGAGATCGAAAAATTCCGTGTAGCTATCCCATTCATTACTAAACATCCGTTCCGGGTGTGCTGGCAACCCTGGCACATCTTTGTATCGCTTTTTGTACTCCACGGTATTCGTAATACCGTGCTCCTTACAAATAGCTTTGAGTTCCGCCAAATTGGCTGCACTGGGCGCTTTGGCTGTGATGTCAGGCTTCTTCCCGGAATTCATTTCTCTGATTTCCTCATTTCCGTTCGGATGTCATCGCTGGTTGGTTTGATATAAACAAGGCAGGAGTTCGGGCTTTTGTGATGCATAGCCTTTTGCAACTCAACCTGGCTCAATCCACGCTGTCTGGCTCGATAACCGTAGGCATGTCTGTGTCCATGCTCTGTGGTTCCATGTTCTTTTTTACATTCGAGCCCAATGCGTTCTACCGCACGTTTATGGCGACGTTGGAAGTTCTTCAGTGTTTCTGGTTCGCCGCGGTCATTAGTGAAGGCAAACGGATGATTATCGCCGGGCTCCACGCGCTGGTATTTAAGGTATTTGACCCAAGTAGACAGAAACTCCTTGGCCTTATAGGTTGGGCTGAAGATCACTTCAAAATAACCGTCCTTACTGGTCATAAGTGGGTTCTTCCATCCAGAGTAGAGCCGTTCTGTTATCCGGTATTTGTTCCTGGGTTTGTAGCAGCTTTCGGATAGAAGGTATTCATAGCGATTTTTATATTTTGGGTCTGGCGATTTTCCGTAAACCGGATGGTAGACCCGAACCAAAGCTTCGTCCTTATGGTTCGGGTGAATAGTAATATCGGAAGTAAAGATATGGAAAACCTCGCTTTTACGCAGACCACCATAATTTAGAAGCATAGTAATCGCCTGGGAGCGATAATCCGGCGCACCCTTTATCATGAAGCCATCGTTAATTAACGATTCAATCTTATCCTCTGGAAAACGTTCTGCTTTGTCATTACTGATCATTAGCTGGATCGGGGTGTAGATGAGCCGCTTCTGGGCAGCCGCCTTCTGCGCGTCAGAGTAAGAGGACAAATGGTTCAGGAAAACGTTTGCTTGTTTATGGTAATACGCGCACCAATTCATCCTTTCTTCCCACCCAGTCGCTTTTCTGAATGGGTTTATACGGCTATGTTCATACCCATCCTGCCTTGCCAGAAAGTCCGTGTAGTGGGTTACATGGAAGAGTATGTTGTTGGCGACGGTGAGATCTCTCGGCTCCCAGAAAAGACCAATAGGGCAATTGCTGGCTTGGCGGTCTATGGTTCCGGTTACCAAGGCTTCGGTAAAGCTCTTCAGTAGTGCCGTTGTCTTCTTGAATTCCCGTGCAGACTCTATGTAATCAATCAGCAACCGTACTGCCTGAACTGACTTCTCCTTCCATGAATCGCTCTTTTCTGAATACCATGCTAGGTACCTGAGATGAGAAATCAGAATGCCGCTACGAGTATAGACAGCTGGCAACTGATGTTGGTTGCCGCTTGCAGTATCCGTGTAGCTGACAGCAAGTTTTAGGGTGTGAAGCATAAAATATGATTATAGTATGAGGTTACTTCCTGATCCTATACTTCTAGGGATGGGAGGTAAAGAGATACAGAGGTTAAATAATAGTATGGTTTGGAGTGGGGTTATAATACATCTATGGCAAAAAACAGTTGCGGGAAATTGACCGACGCGTTCGGTTTTTGAGTAAGCGTCTGGATGAGTTAACGGTGGTCGATCGCCTGCCGAACGATCAGAGCCGGGTATATTTCGGCGCCTGGGTGACGGTGGAGGACGAGGCGGGTGAGGAGCAATGTTATCGACTGGTCGGGGCGGATGAGTTTGATCTCAGCAAAGGCTACCTGAGCATCAATTCGCCGCTGGCGCGGGCACTGATCGGTAAATATCTGGATGACGAAGTGTCGGTGAACACACCCGAAGGCTGGAAAGTCTATGGTATTACAGGGATCCGTTACGAAGAGCTGAATGCCGACAAGTGAGAGTTGTCACAAATCCGTCCTTTTGTTGAGCAAAGCGTCATTGATGGCGATAGACTGATCAAATATTGTCACCCGCAAGGGTAATGGACGATCAGTCGGAGTTGTTGCCATGAATTCGCTAGATTCACCCACCCCACCAAACGCCATGCCGCATCGGTGGCTGACATTGGTATTGATGCCGCTGGTATTCATGGCGACCACCGCTCATGGCCAGGGTACGGACAATAACGCTTCGGCCTTTGAGTTTGAGCAGCGTTCAACCATCGACACCATCCCGTTCAGCTCTATCGAAGAAGAAGCTCTCGCTAATACCGTTATAGAGGGTGGTCTGGAGGCGCCTGCGGCTGGCATACCGGTGCAGGCTACCCGGGATGACGATTTTTATCTTGACCCGCTCGCGCTGCAACCCCGGGATAGTCGCACGGATCTGGGGCGTTACGAGATTCCGGTGGACATCCGGTTCAGCAATCCCAAGATGATTCCAGGGCAGTCTCACAGTAATAACTATTCTATCCGGCCTCCGGAAAACCGCACCTACGACACGCTGAACGTCAATATGATCGGGCGCTGATCAAAAGTCAGATGCTAGGCAGCGGCCGTAGTCTGCGCCGCCGGTATACCCAACACATCTTCGTAAAAGAATGTCAGGGCCTGGGCAGCTTGATTGAGCCTGGCTCTGGACGCCTGCACCGTCTCTTTCAAGTAATCAAGAAACACCTTACGGTCTTCTTGCGCCAGGCTGTCAGGGTCTTTCAGATCGTGGAAAAGCACAAAACGACTGATCCAGTGCAGATAGGTTTGTTCTGCCCGCTGGTTTAGTTGTCGTTTGCGGATGGCGGCTTTGACTTCATTGACAATACCAGGCCGTGACTGTTCGAGTGCCTCGGTAATATTCATGATTTGTACTCTTTTTAAAGCTTGTTGTTCTTATGGTGCGCGCATCATATGACAAACGTTTGAACGGCGCAAAAATAAACCGGCAGGAGTCTGTTTTCGGGGCGGGATAGCTCGCCGGCAGGGCCGGCGAGGGCGTGACAGGCGTTACTTCAGGGAGTCCAGTTTATCGATGTATTTCTGCATGGCTTCCTCACTGGAGGTGCCTTTGAACTTTTCCCACGCGTCGTATTTGGCGCGGCCGACAAAATCCATCATGCCTGGTCGTTTTCCGGACACATCGCCGTCGGTTGCCTGCTTGTATAGACCGTAGAACTCCAGCTTTAGCTCGTTGGACGGTTTGAAATCGCCTTCGGCGGTCTGGATATAGTTCACGGCGTCATCGAATTTGGCTTTCAGGTCACTCATGGTTGCTCTCCTTGGTAAGACGGGTTATTTCCTCTGAGAATCTGGCGAGTATAGCCGTGGCTGGGTCAGTCGTCATTGACTGAAAGCGCATCTTCGCGGGCAGTCGGGCAATCTGGCAAAAGTTTGCCCGACTGCACATTTTGGATGATTGCTGGCCAATTTTTGCTTGAGAATGCCAGGTCACCTGTGTAGAGTTTCGATCGTTGTCTGCCAGGACGGTAGCCACCAAGGATCGAATTACACTGCAAATGAATTGCACAGGGAGCACGCCATGTCTGCCAAAGACGGTTCTGTCGCGCCGAAAGAGCGCATCAATATCAAGTATGTCCCCGCTACCGGAGATCAGCAGGCTGAAACTGAGCTGCCGCTGAAGATGTTCGTGGTTGGCGATTTTAAAGGCCATGCTGAAGAAACCCCCATCGAAGACCGCAAAGCCATTTCTATTGACAAGAACAACTTCCGTTCGGTCATGAAGGAAGCTGGCCTGACGATGTCTACCACCGTGTCCAACAAGCTGGAAGAAACCGCTGATGACCTGCCGGTCAATCTGGAGTTCCAGGGTCTGGACGACTTTTCTCCGGACAGCATTGCCCGCCAGGTACCTGAACTGAAGCAACTGATCGAGTTGCGCGAAGCTCTGGTCGCCCTGAAAGGCCCGCTGGGCAACGTGCCGTCTTTCCGCAGCAAGCTGCAGGAACTGCTCGACAACGACGGTGCCCGCGAAAAGCTGTTGGCCGAACTCGAACTGGCCACCGACGGCGGCGAGTAATCGCACGACCGGAACACGGTAACCAACACCGATTATCAATCACGTACTGAAGGGATGTGGTATGTCTGATACTGCTGTGCAGCAATCTGCTGCCTCCGAATCTGTAGCAGAAGGCTCCTTGCTCGACCAGGTCATGGCGAACAGCCGTATGGCACCGGCCGACGAAGGTTACGACGTTGCCCGCAAAGGCGTTGCAACCTTTATTGCCAACCTGCTGAAGAGCGACGAAAAAGGCCAGCCAGTCAACAAGGCTCTGGTCGACCAGATGGTGGTCGAGCTGGATCGCAAGATCAGCGCCCAAATGGATGAAATCCTGCACGCTCCACAACTGCAGGAGCTGGAATCGTCCTGGCGCGGCCTGAAACTCATGGTAGACCGCACTGAATTCCGCGAGAACATCAAAGTCGACATCCTGCACGCCACCAAGCAGGAGCTGCTGGAAGACTTCGAGTTTGCGCCGGATGTCACCCAGACCGGCTTCTACAAGCACATTTATGCCGCAGAATACGGCCAGTTCGGTGGCGAGCCGGTGGGTGCCATCGTTGGCAACTACGCCTTCAGCCCATCAACGCCAGACATGAAGGTGCTGCAGTACGTGTCATCTGTCGGCGCCATGTCCCACGCGCCCTTCCTGTCCTCCGTTGCACCGTCCTTCTTTGGTGTCGACAGCTATCAGGAACTGCCGGCGATCAAGGAGCTGAGTGCCGTCTTCGAAGGCCCGAAATACGCCAAGTGGCGCTCCCTGCGGGAATCCGAAGATGCCCGTTACCTGGGCCTGGCGGCACCGCGCTTCCTGCTGCGAGTACCTTATGACCCGACCGAAAATCCGGTGCGCAGCTTCAACTACAAAGAAGAGGTGTCTGGCGACCACGAGCATTACCTGTGGGGCAACACCGCCTACCTGCTGGCTACCCGTCTGACCGACAGCTTTGCCAAGTACCGCTGGTGCCCGAACATCATCGGCCCCCAGAGCGGTGGTGCGGTAGAAGACCTGCCAGTGCATACCTTTGAATCCTTCGGCCAGCTGGAAGCCAAGATTCCGACCGAAGTGCTGATCACCGATCGTCGTGAATACGAACTGGCGGAAGAGGGCTTCATTGCCCTGACCATGCGCAAGGGCAGCGACAACGCTGCGTTCTTCTCCGCCAACTCGGTGCAGAAGCCCAAGCAGTTCCCGAACACCAAGGAAGGCAAAGAAGCGGAAACCAACTACAAGTTGGGCACCCAGTTGCCGTACATGATGATCGTGAACCGCCTGGCCCACTACATCAAAGTGTTGCAGCGTGAGCAGATCGGTTCCTGGAAAGAACGCCAGGATCTGGAGCGGGAACTCAACACCTGGATTCGCCAGTACGTGGCCGATCAGGAAAACCCGCCGGCAGAAGTTCGTAGCCGTCGTCCGTTGCGCGCCGCCCACGTGGAAGTCTCCGATGTTGAAGGCGATCCGGGCTGGTACCAGGTATCCCTGGCCGTACGCCCGCACTTCAAATACATGGGAGCCAACTTCGAACTCTCGCTGGTTGGCCGCCTGGACAAGGATTAATCCGTGTTTGGCGACACCGGCACTGACGGCGTTCGCAATACCGGCAGCCTGTTTGAAAGACTGGAGCAGGCCGCCGCCCCGGCGGGGCAAAGCATGGGCGAAGTGACCCATGTGGTGGAATCTATCAAACGCCATCTGGTAAGGCTGCTGAATGCTCACCCGGGCAACAGCGCCAGCGTACCAGACCTGGGATTGCTGGATTTCAACGACGCCACCCTGGGTACTCACGACCTGAGTATCCAGATCCGGGGCTCCATCCGTCAGTGTATCGAGAAGTTTGAGCCCAGAGTTAAGCGAGTCGAGGTGCTGGCACTACCGCCGGGGCCAGACCCGCTGCAGTTGAAGTTCCAGGTGACGGTGTATCTGAGTGTCGCGGGAAGCGACGATCGGACCACGATTGACCTGGTATTGGATGACAAGCGCTACTATCGGGTGATTTAAAGCTGACCGAAGTAGTTTGAAGGCAAGGATGAGAGCGAGGGTGTGGTTGGCCTTTCCAAAAGTGCGCGGAGCCATGGATGGCGCAGCCCAAGCGCCCCACGGACGGGCTTGAAGCGTCTTTTGGAAAGGCCAACCACACCCTTGCTCGGAGCCAGACTGGTGCAGTATTTATGAAGTTGAATCGGTTCTACAGGGATGAGTTGAGCTTTTTGCGGCTGCAAGGCAGGGAATTTGCCGAAGCGCACCCGCAACTGACCCGCTTTCTATCCGAACAAAGCACCGACCCGGACGTAGAGCGCCTGCTCGAAGGCTTCGCCTTCCTGACCGGCAAACTCCGTGAAAAAGTCGAAGACGAATTCCCGGAGCTCACGCACTCCCTGCTGAACATGCTGTGGCCCAACTACCTGCGGCCCGTGCCCAGCTGCACCATCATGCGCTTTGACCCGCAATTGCATGCGATCAGCGAGCGCCAGACCGTGGAGCGACACACCGAAATCAAAAGCCGACCGCTGGGCGAGCCCAGCCGGCAGACCCAGTGCCGGTTCCGAACCTGCCGGGCCGTGGACATCTTTCCGGTCAGCGTGGCTGATGCCCATGCCGAGCATTCCCGGGAAGTCTCCTCAGTAACCGTAGACCTGGCCCTGCATACCGACCAGCCACTGAACAGCCTTGGCCTCGACAGCCTGCGCTTTTATCTTGGGGGCGATAACCACACCGCAGAAACCCTGTACCTGTGGCTGAACCATTACCTCAGCCGCATGGAGCTAGTGATTGGCGGCAACGTATACAGCCTGCCGTCATCGTTGATGCAGCCAGTGGGGTTTGCCACCGACGAGGCTATTCTTCCGTACCCGAAGAACGCCTACGCCGGTTACCGGATTATTCAGGAATACCTGAGTTTTCCGGAAGCCTTCCGGTTTATTGATATCGGTGGTCTGAAATCCCGACTGCCAGCGGTGCAGGCCGATGAAGTCAGCCTGCGCTTCCACTTCAGCCGGATATTGCCACCGGATGCCCGGGTAACGCGGGACTCCCTGCAGCTTTACTGCTCGCCGGCGGTGAACCTGTTTAACCACGAAGGCGAACCAGTAGACCTGAATGGCCGCCAGACGGAATACCGTATTTCGCCATCCAGCCGCTGCCCGGAGCACTTCGAAGTGTTCAGCATTGAACAGGTCGAAGGCTGGCTCGAAGGCCGTTCCGGACGTGGTGAGCCGCGCCTGTACACCGCATTCGAGAGTTTTCAGCACGAAGTAGAGCGCGATCGTGGCCGTGCCGCCCTGTACTACCGGGTTCGCACCCGCGAGAGCGTGAGGGGTGACGGTTTTGATCACTACATATCGTTTGTACGCGGCGACGAATCCGAATGCATGAGCCGGCAGGAAGCGGTCTCGCTGACCCTTACCTGCACCAACCGGCAACTGCCCCAGCAACTGGCGGTCGGTGAAATCTGCATGGCGACGGAAACCACGCCGGCGTTTGCCTCTTTCAGCAATATTACCCGGCCGACCGCGACACTGCGGCCAACTTTGGACGGCAGCCTGCTGTGGACACTGATCTCCAATTTGTCCCTGAACTACCTGTCGATGCTGGATGTGGATGCCCTGCGCACGGTACTGCGGGTGTATGACTTCCGGGCACTGGTGGATCGCCAGGCCGAGCGAGTGTCGCAAAAGCGGTTGGCGGGTATCAGCGAAATCACCACTCAGCCGGTGGACCGGATGATCCGGGGGTTGCCGGTGCGGGGCATTCGCTCGGTGCTGAAGCTGGATCAACAGAACTTCGGGAGCGAAGGCGATCTTTACCTGTTTGGCACCGTGTTGAGTCGGTTTTTTGCGCTTTACGCCAGTATTAACGCCTTTCACCAGCTGGAAGTGGTGAACACAGAGAATCAGGAACGCTACACATGGACGTTACAGCAAGGTCAGCAGCCGCTGATGTAGCCGGGCTGGAACCCGTTCTCGGCGACGCAAAACGATACAGCTTTTTTCAGTTGGTGGATCTGATTCACCGGCACCACGGTGATGATCTGGAGCGCCCTGGCAGCAGTGAGCCCCGGCATGAGCGTATTCGCTTTTCCGCCTCGGCCGGTCTGGGGTTCCCCGGCAGTGACGTGGTGTCGGCCTATTCGCCGGAGCACGAACACGCGCCCTACCAGATGGAAGTGAGTTTTCTGGGTTTGCACGGTTCTCAGTCGCCGTTGCCCGGCTATTACCTGGAAGACCTGGCCTGGGAAGCGGGTCAGAACTTGGGGATTCGCCGGCACTTTCTGGACTTTTTTAACCACCGGCTGGTCACGCTTTTTCATCGGGCCTGGCGCAAGTATCGCTATTACGTTCGGTTTCAGCCCGGGGCCAGTGACGGTTTCTCGGAGTTGGTGTTTTCTCTGGTCGGCCTGGGCGACAGTCGGCTGCGGGAAGCAACGCCGGTTAACTGGTCCAAGATGCTGGCCTACGCTGGCCAGATGGCAGGCCGTAGCCGGTCGCCGGAAGTCGTCAGCGGCATTGTGGCGCATTGTTTTGATCTGGAAGACGTGAGTATTGAGCAATGGGTGCTGCGCAAGGTCGCCATTGCGGAAGATCAGCAAACCCGTCTGGGCCGGGCTAACGCCAGCCTGGGTCAGGATACTCTGGTGGGTGCCAGCATTCGGGATCGCAGTGGCAAGTTTATCTTGCGTCTGCGAAACCTGAGCCGGCAACGCTTTGCGGATTTTCTGCCCAACGGTCGTGATCACGAGCGTCTGGTGAAGCTGGTCGAGTTCACCACGCGGGAGCAGTTGGCCTATGACCTGGAGCTGCAGATGCGGCCCAAGGATATCCGCCCCATGCAACTGGGCGAGGATGTTCGACTGGGCTGGAATTCATTTGTCACACCCGATCGGGCCCGCGAGCGCCCGACGGTGCGAATTCAGATAAGACGCTAAGGCAAGGAGCCAGGCACGTGAGACATCAAACAACAGCGCTCAAGCTGGTGATCATCAACCCGACCGAAACCGGGGGCGGCGCGAGCATTGAACATCGTTTCAGCACGTCTGGTGGCTCTATCGGTACCGCCGCCAATGACACCTGGCGGCTGTCACCGCATCGCACAGGCGCCGTCGCGGGGCACGCCGAGGTGCGGTATCTGGAAGGCGGGTTTTGCCTGATCGATCGCAGTGGCAGAACCTACATCAACAGCAGCAGTCAGCCCGTGGGTCGGGGTCGGCGCGCTCGCCTGAACCACGGCGACACACTGACCATTGGTCGCTATCAAATGCGGGCGGAGCTGAACGATGAGACCGCGGAGCGCCCGGAGCTGGATGAAGATTCGGGCCAGGACCGCCATCTGGTGGATATGGAAGAAGGCGATTTGCTGCGCTCCAGTTCACGCCGGTCGGTGCCCGAAGGACGGGAGCCACTGGAAGGCCTGAAAGCGCCTGCCGGAGAACCGGTCAGTGACGACCCGCTGGCACCCTGGCAGCAGATCGACAGTGACCCCCGCAACGATGCCCCGGACCTGCTGGCCAGCGACAAAGCCTGGTTTGCCCGTTCGGCGGACGTCAGTGATGAGTACCGGGAAAACCGGGATGTGGCCATGGGCTTACCGGTCAATCGAAATGCCCGGAATAACAACAGTCAGACACAGGAGCGACACGGAATGTCAGACACCAAAACCCCGGCTCGTGATGCCAGCCGGCAACACATCAGCGGCGCACCGTTAATGCGTGGCCTGGGTGCCGACATTGATTTTGCCGACAGCGACGACATGCGGCTGTTTCTGGAAGAAGCCGGTCAAACTCTGAAGGCCACCGTGGAAGGTTTGCTGGCCCTGCATCAGGGCGAAGACTCACGCCATCGGGCTCTGCGCACCCGCCTGCAGCCGATCGAAGACAACCCCCTGCGGCTGGGTGACGACTACGGCGGCACCATCGAGACATTGTTTGCCGCTGAACGCAGCCCGGTGCATCTCTCTGCCCCGGCGGCGGTCAGGGAAAGCCTGGAGAGCCTGAGCCATCACCAGCAGGCTACCCGCGAAGCGATTCGGGAAGCGCTCGAGGCCATTCTTTACGCCTTCTCACCAGAGGCACTGTTGCGCCGGTTCCACGGTTACCGCCGTGGCCTGCAAGACAACGAAGAGGAGGGCCTGTGGGCCTGGAATATGTACCAACACTACTACCAAGAACTCAGGTCCAGTCGTCAGCAAGGCTTCGAGCGCCTCTTTCAGGAGGTGTTTGATCAGGCTTACGACCAACACTTGCGCCAATTACAGAGGGAGAGTCTTTCATGAAGTACTGCAAATGGAGCTTGCTGGCAATTGTCATGCTGATGGTGGGGTGTAGCACCCCGTATAACGCGGTCACCAAAACCGCCAAAGTACTGTGGGACCCGTCGATTCCCGTGGGTTATCCGGAAGATCTGCCAAGTCGCGTTGCCCTGACCATGTTGGCCGAGCCGGACGTCAATCCGAACGAGTCGCTGGCACCCACGCCGATTGCCTACCAGGTGATTGAGCTGCGTGACAGTTCCCTGCTGATGGCGGGTGACTTTGATCAGCTGTTGAATAATCTGGAAGACTCACTGGGCCGCAACTACGTGGATCACAGCGATTACACCCTGGTGCCCGGCCAGTTCAAATACGTCGCCCCCTTCGAGATCAGCAAAGACACCCGCTTTATTGGTGTGATCGCTTTTTACGCCTATCCCAACCTGTCCCAGTGGAAGAAGGTGGTCAAAGTGGACCCGATCGGTGATACCTACCACCTGCTGATCAACCTGCGGGAGCGGGAAGTACAACTCAGACGTTCGGAAGATACCTGATGGCAGCCAATAATCGAGTCGTCTGGAGTGACGGGCTGTTTATCAAGCCCCAGCACTTCCAGCAGCAACAGCGGTACCTGGAGCACCAGATCAACGAGCGGGCGCTGGCGGTCTCGGACTACCTGTTCGGATTTTGCGATCTGGAACTGAACGCTGAGTATCTGAGTTTTGGCCGGGTTGGCTTGGTGCGTGCGTCTGGATTGTTTCCGGATGGCACCCGTTTCAACCTGCCGCAGGATGATGTGATGCCGGAGCCTCTGGAGATTACCGATGCCTCGGTGGCCAATCAGGTGGTGTATCTGGCCTTGCCTCTGGGCAGTGACAGTCTGGCCGAGGTGGAATGGCCGGATGCTCCGGTGGCGGGACGGTTTCGCGCCCAGACCATGGAAATCCGCGATCTGCATTCCATTGACGGCGACGCACACAACATCGACGTGGGTCGTGTCGCGCCGCGCCTGATGCTGGAGCGGGACGATCGCAGCGCCTATGCCGCCCTGGCCGTTGGCCGGATTCTGGAAAAACGCCCGGACGGCAGCCTGGTGATGGACCCGAACTTTCTGCCGACCATGTTGAGCGTGCGCTCTGCGCCGCGTTTGCAGAGGTTTGTCGGGGAGATGGCCGGACTGATGCAGGAACGGGCCCGCAACATTGCCGAGCGTGTCGGTGCGCCGGGGCAGGGCAGCGTTGCTGACGTTTCGGACTTCATGCTGCTGCAGATGCTGAACCGGGCGCATCCAAAATTCATGCACCTGGCCCGCTTGCGCCAGCTGCATCCCGAGCGCCTGTACGAGGCGTTGCTGGAGCTTTGCGGTGAGCTGGTGACCTTTACTGACGAAAGCCGGATGCCGAAAGAATTTATGCCCTACGACCACGACTTGCCAGAAGGCTGCTTCAGCCCGTTGATGCAAGTGCTGCGTCAGGCCCTGAGCACGGTGCTGGAGCCGCGTGCGTTGTCGATCTCCCTGCAGCAGCGCCAATACGGTCTGACCGTAGCGCCGGTTCAGGATGGCCAGATCATCAAGGATGCCGAGTTCATCCTGGCGGTGAAAGCCGACATGCCGCTGGATGACCTGCGCAAGCAGTTTACCCAGCAGTGCAAAGTGGCGTCGGTGGAGAAAATTCGCGACCTCATCAGCCTGCAGTTGCCGGGTATTCCGTTGTCGGCACTGCCGGTGGCCCCGCGCCAGCTGCCGTATCACGCCGGTTTTGTGTACTTCCGGCTGGACGACCAGAGCCAGGCCTGGCAAATGCTCGATAACGCCAGCGGCTTTGCCTTCCACGTGGCAGGCAGCTTCCCTGGGCTGGAAATGCAATTCTGGGCAATCAGGAACTAAATCATGGCAAATGCACCGGTAATGGACAGACCAGACAACACCAGGGATTCGGGTGATCGTGCATTCAGCGACCTTCTGTTCGCAAATTCTGGCAACGAGGGTTCCCGGAACGAATTCGATAACGCCGGTTTTCAGCTCAGAGGGCTGGAAGTCAACCGCCTGATCGACGCCGCTACGCCGTTGTTGGGTCTGGTGATCCGAGTGCGCCGGCTGGTGGACTTTCGAGACGTCGAGAGCCTGTATCAGCAAGTAGTAGATGAAGTGGCGGCCATAGACCGGGAACTGATCGAACAGGGCTACGAGCGCCCGACCGTAGTCGCCTATCGCTACGTGCTGTGCGCGTTCATTGATGAGGCGGTGCTGGGCACGGACTGGGGCGCCCACAGCGTTTGGTCGCAACACTCCCTGTTGTCGCGCTTCCACAACGAAACCTGGGGCGGGGAAAAAGTCTTCGCGATCCTCGCTCGCATGGAAAAGGAGCCGGCTCGTTACCGTGACATGCTGGGCTTCATCTACCTGTGCCTGTGCCTGGGTTTTGAAGGTCGCTACAAAGTGATGGAAAACGGCCGGGATGAGTACAACCAGATTGTCCGCGGCCTCTACGAGCAGTTGCGTGAGCTTCGGACGGATCGGGACCCGCAGCCGCTGGCGGATGCCTCCGCCAATGTCGCCCCGGCTCGCAACCGTTTGCGCAGCGGCCTGCCCCTGTGGGGCATTGGCGGACTGTTTATCGTCGCCATGACGGGTATTTACCACCTTTACAACATTGCGCTGAACGAACGCATCAGGGATGTGCTCAGCGTACTGGACCAACTACCGAAATAAGGATATCACTGTGATTCGGGTAGAACTGCCGGCGCTCATCGGGCGCCTCAACGACATTTCACGCCAGGCTCTGGAAGCCTCCGCCGCCCTGTGCATCAGTCGCCAGGGCGCGGAGATTACGCCCGCGCACCTGCTGTTCAAACTGCTGGAAACACCTTTCTCCGATGTGCGCCAGATTCTGGAACACACCGGCATGAATCATCAGCAGCTGCAACCACAGGTGGGCGACAGCCTGAACGGCGAAGCGCAATCCGCCGAGCCCTATCCGTCGTTTTCACCTTTGTTGGTGGAGTTGATGCAGGACGCCTGGCTGCTGGCCTCCACCGAGCTCGGGCACACAGATCTGCGCTCCGGCGCGCTCTTCCTGGCGCTGTTGATGAACGCCGACCGCTATCTGATGCCGCGAGTGGCCCAGGCCCTGGTGGACATCAACCGGGAACAGCTGCGCAAACAGTTTGACCGGCTGACCGAAGGGTCGGTAGAGCGTCCGCAACTGGCTGACAACGGCAGTGGTAAACCCGCTGTTGAAACCGACATGGACCCGCTCAAACGTTACGCCACCGACTTCACCAAACTGGCCCGGGAAGCAAAGCTCGACCCGGTGGTGTGCCGCGACGCGGAAATCGACCAGATGATCGACATCCTCTGCCGCCGCCGCAAGAACAACCCCATCGTGGTGGGTGATGCCGGCGTGGGCAAAAGCGCCCTGGTGGAAGGCCTGGCTCTGCGCATCGTCAACGGCGACGTGCCGGATCGTCTGAAAACCGTCGAACTCTGGACCCTGGACATGGGCGCCCTGCAGGCCGGGGCCTCGGTCAAAGGCGAATTCGAGAAGCGCCTGAAGGGCGTGATCGAAGCCGTTAAAGGCTCTACTACGCCAATCATCCTGTTCATCGACGAGGCCCACACCCTGATCGGTGCCGGCAACAGCGAAGGCGGCTCTGACGCCGCCAACCTGCTGAAACCGGCCCTGGCCCGGGGCGAGCTGCGCACCATCGCCGCCACCACCTGGCGCGAGTACAAGAAATACTTCGAAAAAGACCCGGCCCTGAGCCGTCGTTTCCAGCCCGTGGCCCTGAACGAACCGACCCCGGGCGAAGCGGTTCACATCCTCCGTGGCCTGCGCGCCGTCTATGAAAAAGCCCACCAGGTGCTGATCGCCGACAGCGCCCTGAAAGCCGCCTCGGAAATGTCAGCCCGCTACCTGGCGGGTCGCCAACTGCCAGACAAAGCCATCGACGTACTGGACACCGCCTGCGCCCGGGTCAGCCTCAACCTGAGTACACCGCCACGCCGTCTCAGCCACGTGCGCAGCGAGTTGCACCAGCTGGCTATGGAACAGGAACTGCTGAGCCGGGAGCATACCCTCGGCCAGAGCGTGGATGCAGAACGTGAACAGGCGCTGGAACAGCAGATTGCTGACCTGACCGCCGAATCCGAAGCCCTGGAACAAAGCTGGAACGACCAGCGCGAGCTTGTGGCCCGCCTGGTGGAAATCCGCGAACAGATGCTGTTGGGTGATGTCGAAGCCGAAACTGCCGGTGACGCTGCTGTTGAGTTGGCCGAGAGCGATCACGAAGAACGCCCGGATCTGAAAAGCGAAGCCGCCGCCATCGAACAGGAACTGGCCGAGCTGCAGGCAGATGAGCCGCTGGTACACGCCCGCGTCGACGCCCGCCAGGTGGCCGAAGTCATCGCCGACTGGACCGGCATCCCGGTCAACCGCATGACCACCGACGAGCTGGAAAAGATCACCCATTTGCCGGCGTACCTGCAGGCCCACATCAAAGGCCAGGACACCGCCATCGACTGCCTGCACCAGCATCTGCTTACCGCCCGCGCCGACCTGCGCCGGCCCGGCCGCCCCATGGGCGCCTTCCTGCTGGTAGGCCCCAGCGGCGTTGGCAAAACCGAAACCGTGGTGCAACTGGCTGAACTGCTCTACGGCGGCCGCCAGTTCCTCACCACCATCAACATGTCAGAGTACCAGGAGAAACACACCGT
>LJZQ01000042.1 GCA_001314845.1 Marinobacter excellens HL-55 | reverse complement strand
ATCCCTGCTCTTATCCACCTGGTTCTAAGGGAAGCGCTTCGGCAACCCTATAGCAGGGAGCGCAGGTTGGGATGAGTTGGGCGCGTGATTGTACGAAAAGCCGCGAGCCAATACAAGGGAGATTACGACTCAAGTTGACACTGTAGGCAGCAATACCTAGCATTGCCGCGACCTGCCCGAAAACTCAACGAAAACACCAGCAAGGGACTTTTCAGCCCGATGACAGCCCAGCGTATACACGACACCGTGGCGGAAGACTTCAGCCGCGTTAATGATCTGATTATTCAGCGGCTTGCCTCGGATGTCCCGATGGTCGAGAAAATCGCCCAATATATTATAGAAAGCGGTGGCAAACGCCTGCGGCCTTTGCTCGTTTTATTGGCGAGCCAGGCGGCCGGTTATGCCAAAAACGATCACCTTAAGCTGGCCGCCGTGATTGAATTCCTGCACACCGCCACCTTACTGCACGACGACGTGGTAGACACCTCCGATATGCGTCGTGGCCGCAGCACCGCCAACGCCAAGTGGGGCAACGCCCCAAGCGTGCTGGTCGGAGACTTCCTCTACGCGCGCGCATTCGAAATGATGGTGGAGCTGGAAAACCTGCCCATCATGAACGTGCTGTCTCACGCCACCGCCGTGATCGCTGAGGGTGAGGTGATGCAATTGATGAACGTGAAGAACCCGGACTTGACTGAAGATCAGTACATGGTGGTGATCCATAACAAGACCGCCATGCTGTTTGAGGCTTCATCCCATAGCGGCGCATTGCTGGCCGGCGCCAACCCGGAGCAGGAAAGCGCGCTCAAAAACTACGGTAAACACCTGGGACTGGCCTTCCAGCTGGTGGACGATGTGCTCGATTACCAGGGCGACGCTGAAACCATGGGCAAGAATGTCGGCGATGATCTGGCCGAGGGCAAAACCACTCTACCCCTGATCTACGCCATGGCCAATGGCAGTGAAGAAGAACGCCAATTGATACGCCAGGCCATTCGTAAAGGCGGGCTAGACGACCTGCCCAAAGTATTGGAGATTGTGAAGGCATCCGGCGCAATTGAATACACCATGGCGAAAGCGCGGAAACAGGCAACTGCGGCACGCGAGCTACTGGCATGCTTGCCCGCATCCGAGCACCGCGATGCCCTTGGGTTGCTTACCGAGGTCGCCGTCGCTCGCGTCAGCTGATCAAAGAGGGGGTGAATGTCTAACGCATTCTGCCCCACCTTCTTTACAGAGCAATACGCTCCCGCCCATGAGGCGCATCGAAATCCAGGAGCGGACCAACCGGCACGATCTGCGTCGGATTGATGGTGCGCTGACTCACATAATAGTGCTGCTTGATCTGCCGGATATCGACGGTTTCTGCCACACCCGGCACCTGGTAAAGCTCCCGCAAATAACCCGACAGGTTCGGATAGTCCCTGATTTGCCGGCGATTGCACTTGAAGTGGCTGTAGTACACCGCATCAAACCGAATCAGTGTGGTGAACAGACGCCAATCAGCTTCGGTCAGCTCGGGCCCGGCGAGATAGCGCTGCCGAGACAACTTATCTTCCAGCCAGTCCAGCGAATCGAACAACGCCGTGTAAGCCTCTTCATAGACTGTCTGCGCGGTGGCAAAACCGGACTTGTAGACACCATTGTTGACGGTATCGTAAACCCGCTCGTTCACCGCATCGATCTCACTGCGCAGGCTTTCCGGATACAAATCCAGACCGGAATCCACACCGTCCAGATCGTTGAACGCTGAATTAAACATCCGAATGATGTCGGCCGACTCATTGCTAACAATAGTCTCTTTCTGCTTGTCCCAGAGCACGGGCACTGTCACTCGGCCAGAATAATTAGCCGCCGCGCGGGTGTAAATCTGGTGCATAAACGCTGAGTCGTAGAGGTGATCCTGATGCTGCGCATCGCCCGACAGGAACTCCCAGCCGTTCTCGACCATGTCCGGATGCACCACAGACACCGAAATATGCGACTCCAGTCCTTTTAGCGCCCGGAAGATCAAGGTCCGATGCGCCCAGGGGCAAGCCATGGACACATAAAGGTGATAACGCGTACTCTCAGCCGCAAAACCACCCTTACCCTCCGACCCCGGCGACCCATCCGCCGTCACCCAGTTCCGGAACCGGGCCGCTTCGCGCTCAAACTTACCACCAGTCTTATCGGTGTCGTACCACTGATCATGCCACTTACCATCAACCAACAATCCCATAACACCCTCCCTTGGGGTCAGACCCAAATGCATTTAAACTCGTCAACTACACCGGGGTCAGACCCAAGTGCATTTGGCGGGGCGAAATGCACTTGGGTCTGACCCCGTTTAATTTAGAGACAGGCTAGCGGGTTGGCTGCTAGGCTGATAGCAAGCATTTCTGGTAGACACTTTCAGATTATTCGAACATGCATACAGCGATTACGATAGACGCACTCAAAGTACTGGACGCCATTGACCGCAAGGGCAGTTTTGCCGGCGCGGCCGGCGAGCTGTTCCGGGTTCCCTCGGCAATCAGCTACACGGTTCAAAAGCTCGAAGAGGACCTGAACGTCAGTATCTTTGACCGTACCGGCCATAAAGCGGTGTTAACGCCGGCCGGCCGTTATTTGCTGGAGGAAGGGCGATCCCTTCTTGAGGCGGCAGAGAATCTGGCCCACACCACCCGACAAGTGGCCCAAGGCTGGGAAACCCGACTACGCATTGGCTTCAACTCACTGTTGCCGGCGGACTGCCTGTTCAGCGCCATTGAAGAGTTTCAGCAATTAGGCGTACCCGTCGACGTGCAAATTGTCGAAGAAGTCTTCGCCGGTGCCTGGGACGCATTGCAGAGCCGACGGGTGGATATGATTGTCGGCGCAGACCAGCTGAGCAAGCCGGCCGGCTCTTTCGCCACTCTGGCGCTCGGCGACGTGTCTTTTGTGTTTGCAGTCGCCGCCGATCATGCTCTGGCTAACGCGTCCGACCCCCTGACCGAAGCCGATATCGTGCAATTCCCTGCCACGGTTGCGGCCGACACTTCCCGCTCTCTGCCCCCCGGACACGCTGGTATTTTTCGGCAGCAACGAACCCTGACGGTCAGCAATATTGATCAAAAGATAGCAGCTCAGGAGGCCGGTCTCGGGGTTGGCTGGCTGCCGCGCCCCAGAATCCAGGAACAGTTGAAACATGGCACGCTGATCGCCAAAGAAGTGCATGAGCCAAGATCCCCCATCAGTATCCACCTGGCCCGCCACAGCGAAGACCAGGGTAAAGCCTTGATGTGGTTCTGGAGCCGCCTGAGTGAAGATCAGAGCATCCGGAACTGGCTTCAGCCGGAACCTGCCTGAGGCACTCAGGCCAACCGACACCCAAGCGCATTGGGATATACTGAAAGACCTGTCGAATCTAACGTGACACATAAGGGAGCGCACTCAATGCGGCAACTGTCGGAACTGGACGCCTCGTTTCTGTACCTCGAGTCGGAAACCACGCCTATGCACATTGGCGGCGTGTACCTGTTCGACGCCAGCAGCCTGAACAAGCCTTTGGCTTTCAGCACGTTTGTCGCCTACCTACGCAGCCGCCTGCATGTGGTGCCGCTGTTCCGGCAGAAACTCAAGGAAATCCCCTTACGCCTTGGCAGACCTTACTGGATAGATGACCCCAACTTCAGCATTGAGCGCCATCTGGCCTATGTAAATCTTGGCGAGCACGGCAAGCAAGCAAGCCTGATGTCCTTGGCGCCGAAAATTCTGGAAGAGCCTCTCAAGCGGGACCGCCCGCTTTGGCACATCACCTTTGTGGACGGATTCAAGATCGATAGCCCGGAAGGCGAAAAGGAAGGGTTTGCTCTGATCGTAAAACTCCACCATGCCGCCATCGACGCTTTCAGCGGCGAAGAAATCATGGGAAAGCTGTTGGAATACACACCCGAGCCTCACCCCATTGCAACGCCCCGGGCCTGGCTTGCCCGTCCGGAGCCTTCAGAAGAACGGGTCTTTCTGCAAGCCGGCGCCAACATTCTGAAAACCCCCATGCAGTTCGCTTCCCTCGCTTACAACACGGCAGAAGCAACAGCCAGGGGTCTGATCAAGAAACAACTTCAGAAACTGCCTTTACCCTTGCCGCTGTTTACCGCCCCGCACAGTCCTTTTAACCGGCAGATCACCGCCAACCGACGAATCGTCTCTGCCAGCATTCAGCTCTCAAGACTAAAAGCGATCAAGGCAAGCTTGGGCGATGTGACGTTGAATGACGTAGTACTTGGGCTGTGCGCTGAAACTCTGCGGCGCTATCTTGAGCAGCAAGGCAGCGATACCGACAAATCCCTGGTGGCCATGACGCCGATTTCGGTGCGCTCCAGCAGTCTGCGCCGAGCCACCGGTAACCAGATGTCAGCCATGCTGCTGGACCTTGCCACCTGCGAGCCCAATCCGGCCGCCCGGATTCGCCATATTCACCGAAACGCCGTCGAGTCAGAGCCTTACCGGGAAGCCATCTCCGCGGATCGGCTAACCGAGCTTCTGCCATCCACTCTGCTGGCACTCTCCGCCCGCCTGTACTCGGAGTTACAGGTCGCCCAGCGCTATCACCCTCTGTTCAATCTGCCGATCACCAATGTGCCTGGCCCTCAGGTGCCGCTTTTCCTGCAGGGCGCTCGGCTGGTCAGGCAATACAATTCTGCACCACTGTTTGACAGTCTTGGACTGGTCATCGTGGCCGTCAGTTATCAGGGCCAGTTGACGCTAAACTTCACTTTATGCCCGGACGTGGTGCCAGACGGGGAGTCTTTGCAAGGGTTGGTAACAGAGAGTCTGGAGAAGATCGAAGTGTGCACAGCGATTCTGGAGCCTGATCACGGCCTGGCGGCATGTGATCAGGCCCAGCACAACCTGACGGATGAGGCGCTGACGTTTCTGGAAAATCTGCTCAAGGGCAGTATCGGAAGATTCCGGCGCTGATCGCATGGCCGGGCAGTTACTCGCCCGGCCAGAAATCTCGCTATTCAAACGCCCAGCGTAAGAATGTCCGCTTCTCTTCCTCTGACGCTTCAGACCACAGAGACTTCAGGCGGTCCAGCGCGCTGCCCTCGACCTCTGAACTACCAATGCCCGACGACGAGCTCAACGGTGTACGTGCGGCTTCCGCCATGGCATTGCCATCCCAAAGCTCTGAACGCCCCGCTATCTCTCCGGTGTCGCTGACAATGTTCGCAGAAAAATCGGCCATCATGGCTTCGGCCTCTTGCCTGGAAGACGGCTTGTCGAGTTCGAACTGATAAACGACACCCGGTTGCGCCTCAAAACTTACCCGCTGAAGTTCACTCACGACGGTATGCACTTTGGACTCGCCATTCCGCACCACACCAGCCTTGGCCCAGATTGTTTTATAGGTGAACACGACGTCGTTCTCCCCAGGCAGCAATCCGTAATCCAGAGCCAGGTCGTCCATCAGGAAGTTGGTCATACTTCTGCCGTTTACCGAGACCACCTTGATTTCACCGGGCGCCTTGAGAACCGCAGGATTCTGGCCTTCCGCCGGAGTTCCCTGCCAGGTATCAATACGAGTGAGCGATGATGCGCACCCGGCCAAAGTAAAACTAAGCACCAGGGCAAGCAATTTGGAAACCCTGGAAACATGACACTTGCTCATTTCAATTCCTCTTCCTCGAAGTGGCCAGATCCGGCCTGGAACACTGTTTAAGCCTTCCGCATTCTGACCACACGAGCCTGCCGGGGCAAGTTTCGCATAAAGAATGTAAAAAAATGTTGAATTTGGCGGCAATTGGATTAATTTTAATCAGGTCGGCAAACATTACGTGTCGCCCGAGAAGAAAAAACAAGCGGGCCCAGGAGCGTTAGCATGGAGATTCATCGCAGAACCGGCGAACAAGGCCCGGCCCCGTTTCGCAGCAGCCGTTTTTTTTGTGTCGGCAGCAAATGGTATTTCACGACTCGAGAAGGCTTTGACAGCGGGCCCTTCGCCTCTCGAGAGCGGGCAGAAATCGGCCTCAAACGCTTTTTGCACGTGGTTCAATTGTTGCCGGAAGAGCAACAGATTCACTGATATCACAGGCAAGACAAGCCACGGCGATGCCCCCGTCATCGGGGCATTGCCGATTACACGATAAAGGGCATTACCCACATATCGATGGCCCAAAGGCAGGCCAAGGCCATGATGCCAGCCACCACATCGTCCACCATAATACCCAGACCCCCGGGCATGCGTGCATCTAACCAACTGATCGGCCAAGGTTTGACAACGTCAAACAACCTGAAAAGCATGAAGGCCATCAGCACGCCATAGATCTGATCCGGAAACAGGCCCAGAGCTATCCACATTCCGACGAACTCGTCCCAGACAATACCACCGTGATCGTGGACTTTCAGATCGTCTGCCGTTTTCCCACACAACCAGATACCGACCAGAAACGCCGCCAGAACAACCAGCCAGTATGCAACTGGCGGTAACCACGCAAAGGCATACCAAACCGGAATCGCCGCCAGGCTTCCCCAGGTACCTGGCGCTTTCGGCATAGCGCCGCTGCCGAAGCCAAACGCCAGAAAATGCACGGGATTACGCAGAAAACCCGGCGGCAGCAAAGCCTTGGGCGCGTCTGGGTCGGGTGCTAAATTGTCACTACTCAAACCAATCTCCCAAAATGGTCGAATCCAGGCGGCATGCCAGTTAGGTCGGCCCCGATCAGGCTCAGGCCCGGTGTCTTAACGACCTGACCAACCACGACCAGCTGCGCCTGTATGTCAGGTGCCAGCCGCTTCAACACCTCGGGGGCTATGGTGACACACAGCTCATAGTCATCGCCCGCCGTCAGGGCCAGGTTCAAAGACTGATCGCCATGCAACTGCACCAATTCCGGCATCATCGGTATTGTTCCAGCCTGGAGCTCTGCCCCCACCGAAGAGGCTTCCAAAATATGCTGAAGGTCCGCCAGCAAGCCGTCCGAGATATCAATCGCGGCCGAAGCCTTGCCAACCAGTTGCTGCCCAAGCTCCAGGCGCGGCTCCGGAGAGTGATAACGCACCAGCATGGCCTGAGCCAGCGGGCTCGGCTCCGGATCATCCAGAAACGCCAGCGCAGCTCCGGCAGCGCCCAGCGGGCCCGTCACACAGATCAGATCTCCGGGCCTGGCGCCGGAACGTTGAATCGCTGCGCCCTCAGCCACGGTACCGTGTACCTGAATGCTGATCGTCAGTGGTCCTCGGGTGGTGTCTCCGCCCGCCAGAGCGATACCAAACGCCCTGCTGGCTTTCGACAGACCTTCGGCAAAACCCGACAACCAGTCCGAACTCGCCTCAGGCAAGGTAAGCGCCAGGGTAAAGCAGACAGGCTCTGCCCCCATGGCAGCAAGATCGCTGACCGCAACCGCCAGCGCTCGCCAACCCAGGTAACAGGAGGAATAGTTCAGGGGAAAGTGGACACCCTCCACCAGGGTATCCACTGAAAAAACAAGATCCCGGCCCACCGGAATGCGCTGGATAGCACAGTCATCGCCCGGGCCAAGTACGAGCTGATCGGTCATGGCACTGTCGGCCAGGGGCTGAAAATACTGCCTGATCAGTTCGAATTCGCCCATAAATCAGCGCGAGCGTGTCTCAGCAAGACGCAAGCGCTGGCTGAGCTTGTCCAAAACACTATTCACAAACTTGTGGCCTTCCGTACCGCCGAAGCGCTTGGCCATTTCGATACCTTCGTTGATCACCACCTTGTAGGGAACATCAATACGATGCTTAAGCTCGTAGGCTCCCAACCGGACGATCGCCAATTCCACTGGGTCCACTTCTTTGAGTGGCCGGTCAAGGTAAGGCTCGATCAATTTGTCGAGCTCGGATTGCTCGCGATGAACACCACGCAGAATATCGCGGAAGTACATCAGGTCAACCTTGCTCATGTCGTTATCGATCATGAACTCGGCTTCAATATCCGAGATCGGCGATTTGCTGAAATGCCGCTGGTACAGGCCCTGCATAGCAAGTCCCCGGGCGCGGCGACGGTCGCCGGCCTTGGGCTTGCTGGGATTCCCCGGCTGGGGAGAAGTATCACCCGCTTCGCTCATTACTCACCCAACTTTTTGAACAGACTGACCATTTCCAGGGCGGTCACTGCGGCTTCCGCGCCTTTGTTGCCAGCCTTGGTGCCAGAGCGCTCAATGGCCTGCTCAATAGAGTCTACCGTCAGCACACCGAATGATACCGGCACATCAGAGTCCAGGCTGACCGCACCGAGCCCACTGGCTGCTTCACCCGCCACGTACTCAAAGTGGGGCGTGCCGCCACGAATCACCGCACCCAGTGCTATGATGGCATCGTACTCTGTGGTTTCTGCTACGCGTTTGACCGCCAAAGGCATTTCGTAGGCGCCGGGCACCCGAATAATGGTGATGTCGTCTTTTGCAATACCATGGCGCAGCAAGGTATCCACCGCGCCATCTACCAGGCTCTCCACCACAAATCCGTTAAAGCGGCCAACCACCAGGGCGTAACGTCCGCTGCACTGGGTGAAATCACCTTCAATTACTTTGATATCTGCCATCTCGGGCTCCTGTTCGGGCTGCGGCAGCTCGGGCCACAACCAAGTTGTTCATTCGGGGGTGTAGGGGACGTATTCAACCACTTCCAGATCAAATCCAGAGATGGCGGAGAACTTCACCGGAGGGCTCAGCAAACGCATCTTGCCAACACCAAGGTCGCGCAAAATCTGAGAGCCGGTGCCAACGGTAAAGTAGACACCGGAACTGCCTTTGCCTGCTGCTGCAGCCCCCTGGTCATAAAACTCCTGGATGCGTTCTTCCAGGTTGTAGCTGTCTTCGGCACTGTTCAGCAGCACCACTACACCACGGCCTTCACTGGCCACTTTTTCGAGGGCGTGATGCAGAGGCCAGCTGCGCGAATCTTTGCGACGGGCACCTAGCAGATCGCGCAAGGTATCGGTTATATGCACACGCACCACCACTGGCTCATCAGGTGTAATATCACCCATCACCATGGCCAGGTGGGTCGCGCCCTGAATGTTATCCCGGTAGGTATGCAGCTTGAACACGCCATATTCGGTGTCCAGTTCATGCTGTTCCTCGCACTCAACGGTGCGCTCATTCATGGTGCGGTAGTGAATCAGGTCAGCAATGGTGCCGATTTTCAGGTCATGCTCCTGGGCGAATTTTTCCAGATCCTCACGGCGGGCCATGGAGCCGTCATCGTTCATGACCTCACAGATCACGCCGGCAGGCTCACAACCCGCCAGGGCCGCCAGATCACAGGACGCCTCAGTATGGCCGGCACGGCTTAACACACCGCCGGGATCAGACATCAGCGGGAAGATGTGGCCAGGCTGAACCAGGTCAGACGCCTTGGCATTGCGAGCAACAGCCGCCTGCACCGTACGCGAGCGGTCAGCCGCCGAAATGCCGGTGGTAACGCCTTCACGGGCTTCGATAGAAAGCGTGAACTTGGTGCCGAAGCCGGAGGCATTCTGATGAACCATCAGCGGCAACCCAAGCTGCTCGCAGCGGTCACGAGTCATCGGCATACAAATCAGGCCACGACCAAAGCGAGCCATGAAGTTAATGGCCTCTGGCGTACAGTGCTCCGCCGCCATTACCAGGTCGCCCTCATTCTCGCGGTCTTCATCATCCATCAGGATCACCATCTTGCCCTGACGAATATCTTCGATCATCTCTTCAATGCTGTTCAGTGCCATAGGATTCTGCGTCCTGTCACCCCCGCCGGCTCTATAGCGGCTGAGGGGAATGAATTGATTAATTAGCGGCGGCCAAGGATCAACCGCTGGTCCTCACCCACCTGACGCCGATCGAGCACGCTCCATTGCACTTTATCAGCCATACTTTCAAGCGGCAGATGGGCGGTCGGGCGGCCAGTACTGCCAAGAAATACGGGAGCCTGATATAACCAGAGCTCATCCGCCAGATTTTCGCGAATGAAGGTTCCAGCCAGAGTTGGCCCGGCTTCTACCAATAATTCGTTGATCCCCAGCTCGCCGAGGGCGTCCAGCAACTCGGAAACATCCACACCGTTGTCTTTCCAGGCAACGCCCGTCAGGCTTACACCCAGTGCTGCGAGATCCTGCGCCGGAGCTGACGCCAGGGCCGAGCTGGCACAAAATACCTGTACACTGCCGCCCTGAAGAATACGCGCGGTCGGGGGCGTACGAGCATCCCGATCGGCAATCACCCGCAACGGCTGGCGCGACGGATCAGTGGCGTCACCAATATCGCCCATGTCATCCCGACGCACCGTCAACGACGGATCGTCCGCCAGCACGGTACCTACTCCCGTCAGAATAGCATCACTGATGGCGCGCAACCGTTGCACATCACGCCGCGCTTCCGGGCCCGTAATCCACTGACTCTCTCCGGAAGCCATGGCCGTTCGTCCGTCCAGGCTCGCGGCCATTTTCAGCCTTACCCACGGGCGCCCGGTGTTCATGCGCTTCATAAACCCGGGATTCAGGCGGGCTGATTCCTCAGCCATCAGACCTTCGGTCACCTTGATGCCCGCCTCCCGAAGCATATCCAGACCCCGGCCAGAGACCGACGGATTGGGGTCTTTGGTCGCGGCAAATACCTGGGCCACACCCGCATCAATCAGCGCTCGCGCACACGGCGGTGTCCGACCGTAGTGACTACAAGGCTCCAGAGTGACATAAGCCGTGGCGCCCCGAGCCTCCTGGCCTGCCTCACTCAATGCCCGCACTTCTGCGTGAGCCTCACCCGCGCGTTCATGCCAGCCTTCGCCCACGATGCGATTACCTTTTGCGATCACGCAGCCGACACGCGGGTTAGGATGAGTGGAGTAACGACCGCGCCAAGCCAACTGCACGGCCCGCGCCATCATTGCCCGGTCACGGTCTGAAATCATGCCTTGCCTTTACCTGACTGGCTGTCGGCCAGGGCTCGAGCCACATCAACAGCCGTGTCGCCGTTACCCTGAGACAACTTTTCAATTTCTTCCTTGAACTCGTTAATATCCTGAAAGCTGCGGTAAACAGAGGCAAACCGCACGTACGCCACTTTGTCTAACTGGCGTAGCTCGGTCATGACCTCTTCGCCCAATTGCATTGATTTGACCTCTCGCTCGCCTGTCGCGCGCAAACGATATCGGATCCGGTTAAGCGCCGCATCGATCTCTTCAATGCTCACTGGCCGCTTTTCCAGGGCCTTCATGAGTCCGGCCCGGAGCTTCTCCTCGTCAAACGGCTGACGGGTACCGTCTTGCTTGACCACCCGCGGCATCACCAGTTCGGCCGTCTCAAACGTGGTAAAGCGCTCACGGCAAGACAGGCACTCCCTGCGGCGACGAACCTGGTCACCCTCGGCCACCAGGCGTGAATCAATCACTTTGGTATCCGCTTCACCACAGAAAGGACAATGCATAGTTCAGATGCTCCGGAAAGAAAGAACCCGGACGCTCCTTTCAGAGCGCCCGGGCAGGCTCAGACGTACCCAGCTCAGCCGTAGACCGGAAAGCGGTTGCAAACCGCCTCGACCTGCTCGCGTACGCGACTGATGACGGTTTCGTCTTCAAGGTTGTCGAGAATGTCGCACATCCAACCTGCCAGATCGCGACACTCAGCCTCACCAAACCCGCGCGTGGTCACCGCCGGGGTGCCGATGCGCAGGCCAGAGGTGACGAACGGTGAACGTGGATCGTTCGGAACCGCGTTCTTGTTCACGGTGATGTGGGCCTTGCCCAGAGCGGCATCGGCGTCTTTACCGGTGATGTCCTGCTTGATCAGGCTAACCAGGAACAGGTGGTTCTTGGTGCCACCGGAAACTACGTCAAAGCCGCGCTCGATGAAGATCTCGGCCATGGCGGCTGCGTTCTTGACCACTTGCTTCTGGTAAGTCTTGAACTCGTCGCTCATGGCTTCTTTGAAGCAGATCGCCTTGGCGGCAATCACGTGCATCAACGGGCCACCCTGACCACCCGGGAATACCGCGGAGTTCAGCTTTTTGTGCAGGGCTTCGTCGTCGCAGGCCAGAATCAGGCCGCCACGCGGGCCGCGCAGGGTTTTGTGTGTGGTGGTTGCCACTACATGCGCATGAGGAACCGGATCCGGGTAGACACCGGCAGCCACCAGACCTGCCACGTGGGCCATATCAACAAACAGGTACGCGTCCACCTTATCGGCAATGGCACGGAAGCGGGCGAAGTCCAGCTCCTGAGAATACGCAGAGAAGCCGGCAATGATCATCTTGGGCTTGTGCTCAAGCGCCAGGGCTTCGATTTCGTCGTAATCGATCAGACCGGTTTCCGGGTTCAGACCATACTGGACGGCACTGTAGATCTTGCCAGAGAAGTTGACACTGGCACCGTGCGTCAAGTGACCACCGTGGGCCAGGCTCATGCCCAGAACCGTATCACCAGGCTTGAGCAGTGCCATGAAGACCGCAGAGTTGGCCTGAGAGCCGGAGTGCGGCTGCACGTTGGCGTAAGCAGCACCGAACAGTTCCTTGGCACGGGCGATGGCCAGGTCTTCAGCAATATCGACAAACTCACAGCCACCGTAGTAACGCTTGCCGGGATAGCCTTCCGCGTACTTGTTGGTCAGTACACTGCCCTGAGCTTCCATCACCCGCGGGCTGGTGTAGTTTTCAGACGCGATCAGCTCTATGTGCGCTTCCTGACGCTTTTCTTCCGCCTGCATGGCGCTCCACAGTTCGTCATCGAATCCGGCGATCTTCATATCACGGTTAAACATGGATGTGCTGCCCCTGTCTGAATGGCTGGCCCGGCCACGCGCTGTGCGTGCCGGAACCCCTGAAAATTTGGGTCGCTATTCTATCGCGAAAGCGGGTCAAAAATCATCCTTTATGCCGTCCGCACATACCGACACCCCGGCAGTACGAAATTTCGCTCAATTGCTATCCCTGACCGGTTTAGATACCTTAGCCGGTTAACGTTCCAAGGTACTGGCTTTGGCAGTGCCGGCCTTCGGGGTGGGCGATCCGGGATACGCTGTGAATACATCCCTGTACGCTCCGCAAAAACATCCATGTTTTTGAGGATCCCGGATCGCCCACCCCGAAGGCCTCAGCCAGACACCTGCATTGATTTCTTCGTGTTACGCACATTTCTGAAAAAGGATTCTGACAACATGGCCCAATACGTCTACACCATGAACCGCGTGGGCAAGGTAGTACCACCCAAGCGGGAGATCCTGAAAGACATTTCCCTGAGCTTCTTCCCCGGCGCCAAGATCGGCGTTCTGGGCCTGAACGGGTCCGGTAAATCCACCCTGCTTCGTATTATGGCGGGCGTAGATCAGGATTACATCGGTGAAGCCAGGCCTCAGCCGGGCATCCATGTGGGCTACCTGCCCCAGGAGCCGGAGCTGGACGAATCAAAGACCGTCAAAGAAATCGTCGACGAATCCGTTGCCCACGTACACAACGCGCTGGCTGAGCTTGACCAGGTTTACGCCGCCTACGCTGAGCCAGATGCCGATTTCGACGCCCTGGCCAAGAAGCAAGGTGAGCTCGAAGCGATCATTCAGGCCACCGACGGCCACGATATTGAGCGCAAGATGGAAGTGGCCGCCGACGCCCTGCGCCTGCCCGCCTGGGATCAGAAAGTCAGCGTACTCTCCGGTGGTGAACGCCGCCGTGTGGCCCTGTGCCGCCTGCTGCTGTCCGGCCCGGACATGCTTTTGTTGGACGAGCCCACCAACCATCTGGATGCCGAATCGGTAGCCTGGCTGGAGCGCTTCCTGCACGATTACGACGGCACCGTGGTCGCCATCACCCACGACCGCTACTTCCTCGACAACGTCGCCGGCTGGATTCTGGAACTGGACCGTGGCCACGGCATCCCGTTCGAAGGCAACTACAGCCAGTGGCTGGAGAACAAAGAAAAGCGCCTGGAAATGGAATCCAAGCAGGAAGCCTCGCACCAGAAAGCCATCAAGCAGGAGCTTGAATGGGTGCGCTCCAACGCCAAGGGCCGCCAGTCCAAGAGCAAGGCCCGCCTGGCCCGCTTTGAGGAGATGAGCTCCCAGGAATTCCAGAAGCGCAACGAAACCAACGAACTGTATATCCCGCCCGGACCACGCCTGGGCGGCAAGGTGATCGAAGTAGAAGGCATCAGCAAAGCCTTCGGCGACCGCCTGCTGTATGAAAATGTGTCATTCAGCGTACCGCCCGGTGCAATTGTCGGCATCATCGGTGGTAACGGTGCCGGTAAATCCACCTTGTTCAAGATGATCGCGGGCATGGACCAGCCGAACTCCGGCACCATCACCGTGGGCGAGACCGTAGAACTGGCCTACGTCGATCAGATGCGCGACCTGGACGGCAGTAAGACCGTGTGGGAAGAACTGTCCGACGGCAACGACATCATCAAGGTGGGCAACTACGAAACCCCGTCCCGCGCTTACGTTGGCCGCTTCAATTTCAAGGGCACCGACCAGCAAAAGCGGGTGGGCGATCTGTCCGGTGGTGAGCGTAACCGCCTGCACCTGGCCAAGCTGCTAAAGCAAGGCGGCAACGTGTTGCTGCTGGACGAACCGACCAACGACCTGGATGTGGAAACCCTGCGCGCACTGGAAGAAGCCATTCTGAACTTCCCTGGCTCCGCTCTGGTGATCTCGCACGACCGCTGGTTCCTGGACCGCGTCGCCAGCCACATTCTGGCGTTCGAGGATGATGGCGAGGTAGTTTATTTCGAAGGCAACTTCACCGACTACGACGCCGACTTCAAGAAGCGCAAAGGGGAATCAGCGATGCAGCCCAAGCGCATGAAATACAAGAAGCTGGCGTAATGGCAAAAGCCAAAACCGCCTTCGTCTGCACCGAATGCGGCGCTGACTATTCCAAATGGCAGGGCCAGTGCACATCCTGCCAGGCCTGGAACACCGTCAGCGAAGTGCGCGGCGTCTCCGGCGGCAACAGCACCAAAGGCGTGCGCGGCATCCGCTTTGAGGGTTACGCCGGCAGCCTGTCGGAAGTGAAAAGCCTGGACGAAGTCAGCCTGGCTGAGCAGTCCCGCATCAGCACCGGTATGCAGGAGTTCGACCGGGTGCTGGGTGGCGGCCTGATCGAAGGCTCGGCGGTGTTGATGGGCGGTCATCCCGGTGCCGGCAAGAGCACACTGCTGCTTCAAGCTGTGTGCCAGTTGGCGGCCCAACACCCTGCCCTGTACGTGACCGGTGAGGAATCCCTGCAGCAGGTGGCGATGCGCGCCAAACGCCTGGGCTTGCCCACCAAAGACCTGAAAATGCTCTCGGAAACCAGCGTGGAACGTGTCATGCAGGTGGCCGAAGCCGAGAAACCCCGGATTCTGGTGGTGGACAGTATTCAGGTGATGCACGTGGCCGAGATCGAATCGGCACCGGGCTCGGTCTCGCAAGTGCGAGAAAGCGCTGCTTACCTGACCCGTTTCGCCAAGCAAACCGGCACCATTCTGTTCCTGGTCGGCCACGTCACCAAAGACGGCAGCCTGGCCGGCCCGAAGGTTCTTGAGCACATGATCGACTGCTCGATCCTGCTCGAAGGCTCCAGCGACAGCCGCTACCGCACCCTGCGCGGCATCAAGAACCGCTTTGGCGCCGTCAATGAGCTGGGCGTGTTCGCGATGCTGGAACAGGGACTGAAGGAAGTGAAGAACCCCAGCGCCATTTTCCTGAACCGAGGCGAAGAAGCCGCGCCCGGCAGTGTGGTGATGGTGGTATGGGAAGGCACAAGACCAATGCTGGTGGAGATCCAGGCCTTGGTGGATATGGCGCAAGGCAGCTACCCGAGGCGGGTCGCCGTGGGCCTGGACCAGAACCGCTTGGCCATGCTTTTAGCGGTTCTGCACCGCCATGGCGGCATGCACGTGGCCGATCAGGACGTGTTCGTGAACGTGGTGGGTGGTGTTAAAGTCAACGAAACCAGCGCCGACCTGGCCCTGCTGGCGGCGGTCGTCTCCTCTTTCCGTAACCGGGCCTTGCCGCAGGATCTGGTAATCTTCGGAGAAGTCGGCCTATCCGGCGAAATCCGCCCCGTGCCCAGCGGACAGGAACGGATTTACGAAGCCTCCAAACACGGATTCACACGCGCTTTGGTGCCCAAAGCTAACGCGCCCCGCAAGCCCGTGGAAGGTATGAAAGTTATTCCAGTGACCAAGCTCTCAGATGCGCTGTCGGCTTTGGAGGAGTTTTAGTCACTCGCCCAAGCCTGCTTATTGCGGTGCGTATGGCTATTACTGGGACTTCCTTCCAAAAAACGCTACGAGCACATCCATGTGCGCTTCGCTCTGGCCATCCATGGCCTCCGAGATTTTTGGAAGGAAGTCCCAGCAATAGCCACCCAACCTTTGGAGTGGTCCGCCACAAACTCAATCAATCAAATGAGCAAATTCTCGCTCCAACAAAGCCTGATCGCCTAAGTTCAACTCCACCAAACGCTTCAGATGCGTGGCACTCTCAAGATCAATGTACTGACACCGAAATCCCAGACGCTGATCCTCGACGTGTTTTAGCTCCACTGCCATAACAATCGCAGCTTCACGCTCGTTCAGGTGCACCACCAGCTCGCAAGGCTTGTTTAACGGAACAGCCCAGCCGTCCGGTCGCTGAACCAGAACGCCTTTCAGAGAAATATCCAACACCTCCGTCGACCACACTTGATCCTGACAATGCAGCTCACAAGGTGCGTCAAAATTGATCCGGTGGAAACGGCGTTTTTCAGATGTTTTGGTAGACAAGGGACAGCTCCGGCTCAACGGTCATTACTCTCTATGACTATAGACCGGGCATAAAAGGGAGTACAGCGTGGAGTGGTTAGCGATAGCTTCGCTCCTGAGGGCTTAAGACATCCACGAGACGTTGGACTGCAGGGTGGCGATAGGGCCTCCAAAAAATCTCGGAGGCCATGGATGGCCGGAGCGAAGCGCACATGGATGTGCTCGTAGCGTTTTTTTGGAGGCCCTATCGCCACCCTGCCTACTCCGCAACCCGCAGGCTAGGAGTAAGCAAAGCACAAACTCGAACCTACTGGTGATACTGCCCGCTAAGCTCAACGACCGCCTCAATGAACGCCCCCGCATGCTCCGGATCCACATCCGGTGTAATGCCATGGCCGAGGTTGAAAATGTGCCCAGGGCCAGAACCGTAGCGCTTCAGAATGTCCGCCACTTCCTCACGAATCCGCGCCTTCGGCGCATACAGCATTGCCGGGTCCATATTGCCCTGCAACGCTACCCTATCACCGACCCGGGCGCGGGCATTGCCGATATCCGTGGTCCAGTCCAGGCCGACCGCATCGCAGCCGGAATCGGCAATGGACTCGAGCCACTGACCACCGTTCTTGGTGAACAGAACCACCGGCACTCGCCGGCCTTCGGCTTCACGAATAAGTCCCGCCACGATCTTCTTCATGTAGCGCAGGGAAAACTCCTCATAAGCCCAACCAGTCAACACACCGCCCCAGGTATCAAAGATCTGAACCGCCTGAGCACCAGCCTTGATCTGGCCGTTCAAATAGTCGATCACTGCATCCGCCAGATGATCCAGCAACCGGTGCATCACTTCTGGCTGACCGTACATCAGCTTTTTGGCTTCCGAGAAGGTCTTTGAAGAGCCACCCTCGATCATGTACGTCGCCAGCGTCCACGGGCTGCCGGAGAAACCGATCAGCGGCACGCGACCGTTCAGCTCACGGCGAATGGTGGACACCGCATTCATTACGTAGTCCAGGTCCGACTCAGCGTTCATCTTTGGCAGAGCATCTACATCTGCCTCAGTACGAATCACTTTGCGGAACTTGGGGCCTTCGCCAGTTTCGAAATACAGGCCCAGGCCCAATGCATCCGGAATGGTCAGGATGTCAGAAAACAGAATGGCCGCGTCCAGCGGATAACGCTCCAATGGTTGCAGGGTGACCTCACAGGCGAGCGGGGTGTTCTTGCACAGACTGAGAAAATCGCCGGCCTGAGCCCGAGTTGCACGATATTCCGGGAGATAACGGCCGGCCTGGCGCATCATCCACACCGGGGTGCGATCCACAGGCTGTCGCATCAAAGCGCGCAGGAAGCGATCATTCTTCAACTCAGTCATAAGCAATCCCGTTCTCGTCGGTAAATGGTCAGAGATAATGGGGAGCAATGATACCCCGTTTGTACGAATAAAAAAGGGCGGCTTACCCTTAGCAAGCCGCCCTTCTGACCCTGATCAACTCAGAGCTATACGTCCAGGTAATCCAGAATGCCCTCGGCGGCCTGTCGACCTTCCCAGATGGCCGTCACCACCAGGTCAGAACCGCGCACCATATCACCGCCGGCAAAGATCTTCGGATTACTCGTTTGGAACGGGAACTCGGTCTGCTCCGGAGCAGCCACCCGGCCAGAGTCATCGGTATTCACCTCGAACTCATCAAACCAGTCGGCCGGGCTCGGGCGGAAGCCAAATGCCACCAGGACCGCATCGGCAGGGATCACTTCCTCACTGCCGGCGACCACTTCCGGGCGACGGCGACCGTTTTCATCCGGCTCGCCAAGTTGGGTAGATACCACTTTGACGCCCTCTACCCGGTCTTCGCCGATGATGGCGATCGGCTGGCGATTGAACAGAAACTTAACGCCCTCTTCTTTGGCGTTGGATACTTCGCGCCGAGATCCCGGCATGTTCTCCTCATCCCGACGATAGGCGCAAGTCACGCTTTCCGCCTGCTGGCGAATGGACGTGCGGTTACAGTCCATGGCGGTATCACCACCGCCCAGAACCACTACCCGCTTGCCTTTCATATCGATGAAATCAGAAGCCTTCTTCTCGAATCCAAGGCGGCGATTTACATTGGAAATCAGGAACGGCAAGGCATCGTGAACACCTGGCAGCTCTTCACCCGGGAACCCACCTTTCATGTAGGTATAGGTGCCCATGCCCATGAACACGGCATCGAACTCTTCAAGAATGTTCTTCAGCTGGACATCTTTGCCCACCTCGGTGCTCAGACGGAACTCAACGCCCATCTCCTCGAACACCTTGCGGCGACGGGACATCACGGACTTTTCCAGCTTGAACTCGGGAATACCAAAGGTCAGCAAGCCACCGATCTCGGGATAGGTATCGAAAACTACCGGCTTAACGCCATTGCGAACCAGAACGTCGGCACAGCCGAGGCCTGCCGGACCGGCACCAATCACGGCCACTTTCTTGTCGGTCCATTTAACGTTCGACATATCGGGCTTCCAGCCCAATGCAAAGGCGGTGTCGGTGATGTACTTCTCAACCGACCCGATCGTAACCGCACCATAACCGTCATTCAGGGTGCAGGCACCCTCACACAGACGATCCTGAGGGCAAACTCGGCCACAAACTTCAGGCAGGGAGTTGGTCTGATGACACAGCTCAACGGCCTTCATGATGTTGCCTTCCGACACCAGCTTCAGCCAGTTCGGAATATAGTTGTGCACCGGGCACTTCCACTCACAGTATGGATTGCCACACTCCAGGCACCGGTGGGACTGGGATGCCGCGTGGGTCTCTGTGAACGGGTGGTAGATTTCCCCAAACTCTTTTTTACGCTTCTTGGCAGGGACTTTCTTGGGATCAACCCGCCCGACTTCCACAAACTGAAAGTCATTATTGAGACGTTCTTTCATGTTGCTACTCTCATCAGCTCGATTTCGACGGGGCCGCACCCATCGGATGCAGCCCATCAATCACGTTCAACCCGGACGTTATTCCGGACGGGCGCGGGTGCTTGCCAGCAGGCTACGCAGATTGGCAGCCTTTGGCTTGACCAGCCAGAACCGGCCAATGTAGTCGTCGAAATCTTCAAGAAGGTGCTCTGCCCAGGCACTTCCGGTTTCTGAAATGTGCTCCCGAATCACACCACGCAGGTGATTTCGGTAGGCTTCCATGTCTTCCCGTGAAATGCGCTGAATCTCAACCAACTCATGGTTGTACTTGTCCACAAAGGTGTTATCCAGATCAAGCACGTAGGCAAAACCACCGGTCATACCCGCACCAAAGTTCGATCCAGTTGCACCCAGAACCGTTACCAGGCCACCGGTCATATATTCGCAGCAGTGATCGCCGGCGCCTTCAACAACCGCATGAGCCCCAGAGTTACGGACGGCAAAACGCTCGCCAGCTGTGCCAGCCGCGAACAGTTTGCCACCGGTTGCTCCATACAGACAGGTGTTACCGACGATGGAGGTTTCCTGGGTCTTGAATTCGCTGCAGCGGGGCGGCTTGATGACCAGCTTGCCGCCGGTCATGCCTTTGCCCACGTAGTCGTTGGCATCACCTTCCAGAATCAGGTTCAGACCGCCGACGTTCCAAACACCAAAGCTCTGCCCGGCGGTGCCGGTCAGATCCAGAGTAATCGACGCGTCCGCCATACCCTGATTGCCGTGCAACGCGGCGATTTCACCCGAGAGACGCGCACCGATTGAGCGATCGCAGTTGGTTACTTTATAACTCCAGGCACCGCCGGACTTCTCGGTGATGGCGGCCAGAGTGTCTTTCACCATCTGCTCTGCCAGCTTACCTTCATCAAACGGCTGGTTTCTTTCAACTTGGCAGGTCTGGGGCTTATCTGCCGGAATGTGATCGTTCTGCAGCAGGCGCGAAAGATCAAGCTTCTTCTGGCGCTCCGTGTTACCCGGCAAGCGCTCGAGCAGGTCAACACGCCCCACCAGTTCTTCCAGAGTGCGCACGCCCAGCTTAGCCATCCACTCGCGGGTTTCTTCTGCCACAAAGCGGAAGAAGTTCATGGCCATTTCAACCGTACCCTTGAAGTGCTCCTCCCGCAGATAATCGTTCTGGGTCGCAACACCGGTCGCACAGTTGTTCAGGTGACAGATTCGCAGATATTTACAACCCAGCGCCACCATCGGTGTGGTGCCAAAGCCGAAGCTTTCAGCGCCCAGAATGGCACCTTTGACCACATCCAGACCGGTTTTAATACCGCCGTCTGTCTGCAGACGGATCTTGCCACGCAGATCGTTGGCGCGCAGCGCCTGTTGAGTTTCCGTCAAGCCAAGCTCCCACGGAGAACCGGCGTAACGGATCGAGGTTAACGGACTGGCGGCAGTACCGCCGTCGTAACCGGATACGGTGATCAGGTCAGCGTACGCCTTGGCAACGCCGGCCGCGATGGTGCCGACGCCAGGTTCGGATACCAGTTTCACCGACACCAGAGCTTCCGGGTTTACCTGCTTCAGGTCGAAGATCAGCTGAGCCAGGTCCTCAATGGAATAAATGTCGTGATGCGGTGGCGGTGAAATCAGAGTGACACCCGGCACCGAGTAGCGCAATCGGGCAATCAGGTCGTTGACCTTACCTCCCGGCAGCTGGCCACCTTCACCGGGTTTGGCGCCCTGAGCCACCTTGATCTGCATGACATCCGCACTGCGCAGATATTCCGCCGTTACGCCAAAGCGGCCCGAGGCAATCTGCTTGATCTTGGAGCGGCGGTTGGTCCCGTGCCGAGCCGGGTCCTCACCACCTTCACCAGAGTTCGAGCGCGCACCCAACGTATTCATGGCAACAGCCAATGCTTCGTGGGCCTCTGGCGACAAGGCACCAAGAGACATACCTGCGGAGTCAAAGCGAGGGAAGATCGCTTCTACCGGCTCTACTTCGTCTAGATTAATCGGCTTGATATTCTTCTTGAACACCAGCAGGTCCCGCAAGGTCGCCACAGGCCGTTCGTTAACCAGCCCAGCATATTCCATGTAAACGCCGTAGTTACCGCTGATCACGGCATCCTGCAGCTTGCCCACCACGTCCGGATTGAAGGCGTGATATTCCTGCCCATGGACATACTTAAGCAAGCCACCGGGCGATAATGGCTTGCGTGGCTTCCAGGCAATCGAGGCCAGCTGCTCCTGATCCTGTTGAAAGTCATAGAAATCAGCACCCTGAATTCGGCTGGGTACACCTTTAAAGCACAGATCAACCACATTATCGGCCAGGCCGATCGCTTCAAAAAGCTGTGCACCGCGGTAAGACGTGATGGTAGAGATGCCCATCTTCGACAGAATCTTTAATAGACCCTTATTAATACCTTTGCGGTAATTGTTCTTCGCCTCAATGGGATCCATCAACAGTTCACCCGTGCGGATCAGATCATTCATAACCTGATAGGCAAGATACGGATAAACCGCGGTCGCGCCGAAACCAAACAACACAGCAAACTGGTGTGGGTCTCGGGCCCAACCGGTTTCTACGATGATGTTGGAATCGCAACGCAGGCCTTTATCGACCAGGTGATGGTGCAGAGCGCCCGTCACCATCATTGCGTTGACCGGCAGCTCGCCCTCAACCAGATCCTTATCGCTCAGGATCAACAGCACCTTGCCACTGCGGACGGCTTTTTCAGCTTCGTCACACATCCGGCGAACGGCCTGCTCAAGGCCTTCTTCCGGGCGGTAACTCATGGCGATTTTGGCCACTTCAAAGCCGGGCCGATCGTTATTACTGAGTTTCAGAAACTTCGCCGGTGACAACACTGGCGTGGTCAGAATGATTCGGTTTGCGTGGCCCGGCGTTTCCTCGAAAACGTTTTGCTCAACACCAAGACAGGTCTCCAAAGACATCACGATGGTTTCACGCAACGGATCGATCGCCGGGTTGGTCACTTGCGCAAACTTCTGGCGGAAATAATCCGACACATGTCGAACTTTACTGGAGAGCACGGCCATCGGGGTGTCATCCCCCATGGAACCCACAGCTTCTTGAGCGCTTTCTGCCAGCGGGCGCAACACCTGGTCCCGCTCTTCAAACGATATGCTGAACATCTTCTGGTGAACCAGCAGTTCGTCAGGCTCCATCAACTTGAATTCTGGCGTAGCCTGGTTGAGCGTGGTTTCCACCCGCAGAGAGTTCTCTTTCAGCCAACGCTTGTAGGGCTGGGCTGTTTTCAGGCGCTGATCAATATCCCGGGTATGCAAAACTTCACCGGTTTCGGTATCGACCGCGAGCATCTGCCCAGGTCCGACCCGGCCCTTGGCAACCACATCTTCGGGCTTATAACCGTGGGTACCCACTTCCGATGCCAGGGTGATGAAGTCGTCCTTGGTAACAACCCAGCGAGCCGGGCGCAGACCGTTGCGATCGAGCATGCACAGGGCGTAACGGCCATCCGACATGACCAGACCCGCTGGACCATCCCAGGGCTCCATGTGCATGGAGTTGTACTCGTAAAACGCGCGCAGCTCAGAATCCATGGTATCCACGTTCTGCCAGGCAGGCGGAATCATCATGCGCACCGCCCGGAACAGATCTACACCCCCGGCCAGCAACACTTCCAGCATGTTATCCATACTGGATGAGTCAGAGCCGGTCAGGTTAACCAGGGGCTGCAAGGTTTGCAGGTCTGGCAAATCGGGCGAACTGAATTTGGCGGCCCGGGCAATCGCCCAGTTGCGGTTACCATCAACGGTGTTGATTTCGCCGTTGTGAGCCAGGAACCGGAACGGTTGTGCCAACGGCCACTTGGGCATGGTGTTGGTGGAAAAGCGCTGATGGAATACACAGATGGCCGTTCGAAGATCCGGATCACCCAGATCCTTGTAGAAGTTGGCCAGATCGGCCGGCATCATCAGGCCTTTGTAGGCCAGTGTGCGGTGCGAAAGACTGCAGATGTAAAACTCGGAGTCTCCGGCCTCGGCCATGTCGCGCTCGGCGTGACGACGCCCCACAAATAGACCGATGGCGAACTCTTTTTCCGACTTGCCAGCCGGCTCCACAAAAACCTGCTCGATGCGCGGCAGGCAGTCCAGAGCCATCGGCCCCAGGCAACTGTTATCCACTGGCACTTCGCGCCAGCCCATAATTTCCAGACCCTGTTCGACCAGGCGCTTCTCAATGGTGGCTCGTCCGGCAGCAGCTTTCGCTTCGTCTTGAGCTAAAAAAACCTGGCCGACTGCAAACAGTTCGCCAGGTTTTTTGCCAAACGCTGCTTCCGCAGCCTTGTAAAGGAAGGCTCTGGGGCTCTGCAATAACAGGCCACAGCCATCACCGGTCTTGCCGTCAGCGGCGATGCCGCCCCGGTGGGTCATGCACGTCAGAGACTCAATAGCCGTTTGTAACAACTTATGGCTGGACTCGCCCTTCATGTGGGCAATCAGGCCAAAACCACAGTTGTCCCTGAACTCATCGGGATGATACAAGCCTGTTGTCATAAGCGTTCTCTCGCGTGTAAATGCTTTCTCGCCAGACAATTTTGCACCAATTAAGTGCGCAAAATGGTTTGACACCAAAAAAAGGGGGGAGCGATTTTACACACGTGAAACTACGTATTCAATTTTTTTCGCTGTTTCAGAGCCAAAACAGCGATGACCTGCACTGAAATGGTGCACCTAATAGCTATCGAATGATCGAACCCAAGGCTCTGCAACCCCAAGCACCGAGGGAAGCTCTTCCACCCCCTCACGGGCAGCTTCACGGCTTGGGTATTCACCAAATATCAACATGAACCAGGGCTCACCCTGACGCTCTCCGAGCGTGTAGCTGAGCCTCGCATCCTCCGGCGCCCGCTCCAGTACGTTGAGTACCGTACGCTCTCTGTTGCCCGCAACCAACTGCAGGGTCCAGCCCTCACGTGATCGAATTTCATCCAGGGCGACAAAATTCGCGGGTTGATCCGGTACGAAGCCTGGCTCTGGCTCTGGCTCTGGCTCTGGCTCTGGCTCTGGCTCTGGCTCTGGCTCTGGCTCTGGCTCTGGCTCTGGC
>LJZQ01000041.1 GCA_001314845.1 Marinobacter excellens HL-55 | reverse complement strand
TGATTACGATGAAACCATGGAAGGTTATTCTCACAGACGCTGCTCTAGCCGATCTCGACGCTATTCTCGAAACCACCCTTGAGGAATTCGGCACACTGCGACTGAAACGATATACCGAGCAAATCGAAAGGACGATTAGGGAGCTGGAAGAAGCCGGAAACCTCGCACCACTACTGAAACACAGGCCTGACATCCGGCCCGGAATCGCTACCTATCCGCTTGCAAGGGAAGGCAAAGCTTCACCGCATCAGTTTTATCTCAGAATGGAAAAGGATACGCACAATCAGTCCATAATCATTCTTCGGGTCTTGCACCAAAGGATGGATCCTGAGGCGCATCTCTGACCGTCAAACTATCTGATGACTGGTTGCAAGCAGAATAAATAAATCTATCCCGGTTTTACTATTCACTTGGGAAATTGACAGCCCCTCGCGCCTTGGTAGACTCCCTGTGGTCGCGACGGATTAGCGTGACCCAACGGAAGGCCCGCAGTGCTCGACTAATCACCAGCGCTGCGTTCGTCAAGGATGATAAAAGGAACAACCATGAGCGCAAAGAAAGTCGTCTTGCTCGGAGACATCGGTACAGACCATAACGGATTTCCACCAACCACGGTGATTGCCGGCTCGCCAGATGTGCTGATTGATGGCAAGCCAGTTGCCCGCGTTGGAGATCCACTTGCCCCTCACTCCAAACCCAAGCACCCGCCGCACGCTCGTGCAATTGCCGCAGGCTCATCCACTGTACTGATCAATGGTATACCAGCCGCTGTTACCGGCAGCACTGTCAGTTGTGGCGGGGTGACGATTGGGAGTGGTAGCGTCGTTATCGGGGACAGCTACGCGCCGGCACCATTTTCAAGGACGCCTTCTTCCCCGACTCACGAAAATAGCGAGTCATTGGCGACGCACAGACAATCACAATCAAGCGAAAGAACGGCCCCTTTTGATTCCAGAACAGGCAACACACAAACACCGCCGTCTAATCCCGACATTGCGACCAGAAGTCGAAGTCGGTCTGACCTGACTCAGGGTTTAAAGACTGCCCAAACAAATGGGCGAGAAACATCGATACAGGAAGACAGTAATACATTGCGTATTGGGATCTTCTTTGACGGGACCGGGAATCACAAATACAACGACCGAAACCTACCAAGCCGTGACATAACCAACATAGGTAAACTTCACGACCTTTACCGTGACCAAAGTGCGCAAAGTACCGTACAGTCGATTTACGTTCCCGGACCCGGAACTTCTGACGGCCAACAAACGCAGGACGGCTTCGAAGTTCAGGAACACAATTTTAATATGGCGCTTGGAATAGGAAACGAAGGCGGGCATTCACGTATAGCGCAAGCGGTGTTGAACACAAAGCAGATTCTGAATCAGGGTGATTACGATAGGGTAGTCTTTGACGTTTTCGGCTTTAGTCGCGGAGCCGCTTTAGCCAGGCATTTCGTCAACTTGATAAACCAGTGGCCGAAAACAATAAGGTTACCTGTATTCCGATCTGCGTTCTCCGGCGACGGAATGATCAGCTTCGAGAACATTCCCGGTTTTCCAGAAGGCGTGATCGCAGAAGTAAATTTTCTTGGAATATTCGATACCGTCGGTAGCTTCTACCTTCCGGGAAATAATCAAAACCTGGACTTCAACCTTAACCTGGCTGCACCAAGTGCAAAACGAGTAGTGCACTTCACTGCTTACCACGAAATCCGGAAACACTTCCCGTTATCCAGCATCATAGATGCCAATGGCGATGGCCCGTCGCATTTTACTGAACAGCCATTGCCAGGTGTCCATGCTGATGTAGGCGGAGGCTATGAAAACCCGGATAAAGGCTTTGAAAATATTGAGAAGATCATCCTCGGTATTCACTCCGGACTCGCCGATGGCGGGGCATACCCAGAGAACGGCAATGTCACAACTGGAGCAGCAGTATGCAAAACCAGGCAGAACTGTTGTTGCCGTTCCACAACCCAATGGAGATATTCATGTTCAGGAAAGAAGGCGGACAAGAAAGGAGCTAGCTATTTATGCGCTGCACCAAATGCACCAATATGCGGTCAAGTCCGGAGTGCCCCTAGATGGGCTAGACCCAAGCAGCCAGGACTATGCACTGCCTGAAGCCCTCAAGCTCGTGCTGAAACAGTGGAAATCCAGCGGAATGGCATTGAAGTCTGCCAAGCAATACCTGGGTGATTACATTCACACATCACACGACCCACATTACAGTATTTCAAATCCGCCACACCCATCGGGCCAGCGGGAGATTTACTCCAATAATCCTGCCAATGCTGCAAAGCTGATGGAAATCGCAGATCATGCCGTCAATTAAGTTACTGACAAGCGTTTTACTCGCACTGGCAGTGCTAACGTCCACTGCCTGCGGATCGGAGCCTAAAACCTATGATTTCGCAGTTCAGGTTGCAGGCGGCCCGGAACGCTGGCCGGTGTGGATAGAGGAAGTCATTTTTGATGACAACTGGAGTGCGCGAGGAGGCTCCAAAGAAAGTGGCTTCAATCAGCGGCCACCTCAAGGGGGCATAATTGTTGTCGACCCCAAACCGGCGCCGACCAAGGTTTACGCGCGGTGGTTCTCCTACAGAACCCAGACTTTTTATGAAACAACGTTCCAGCTTCCCGATGACCTGGATGAAAAACTCGACGACTGGTACAGCCAATACCCCCGGCAGGACTACCAGTATATGCATTACCTCGTGGTCGGGTTCTCGGGCAAAGGCGAAGCCATTGCATGGTGGAAGGCAAGTTGCCTGCCCTGTGGCCGTGATCGTAACCAAGCTTTTAGTAAACCTTTGATCGATAAAGTCAGCGCGAAGGTAGTCAGCGGTGATGCTGATGAATACAGAGCTCGAACCATTGAACACATCAAACGGGGCATAATTCCCTCGCCATGGTGAGCTACGTGAACCAGCTAATCCGGGAAGACGCCAGCCTGACACTGGCAAAAGAAGGCACTGACCATGCGCTAGCCACGAGCTTCGCAACCATTGCTGGACGGACATCCCAAGAACCACTGGAAGGTACCGTTCTCGAAGCCTGCGTGCAGCATGGCAATCAATACCTTCTGTTCCTGACCGACAACATCCCTTCCGAAGATTCGCTTCATATCCACTTGTTGGATGAAAACCTCAACAGAATCGACACAGCAACACTCGGCGCACCCTACACCACCGGGCATTTTCGTAACCTAAAATGTGAGGATTCCGGCGGGATCACTTTCGAGTTTTTCGGGCATTGTGTGTGGGAGATCGTGGTGTTGCCGAATAAGCGACTGCGGCTTCCCTTAATTTCCAGCCCTAGAGGTGTTTCCTGGAAGAAGGGTTGGTTTCACGCCCTGGAACTGAGAGCCAGAAAATAGATTTGTCCCGGTTTCTCGTCAAGCCTCGCGAACAGAACCCGGCCTGCAAAGTCCAGGTCATCCCAAAGGCCGCCCTGCTTTAATAAGCGTTGTGAGAGTTACACCAGGACCGCCCACCCTTTCCATCAGCATGTTCAAACAGTAGACTTTCACCCAAAGGACTGAGACTTCTCCAAAGGAACCGGAACATGAAGCGATTCGGAACAACCGTTTTGGCCCTGCTGCTATGCCTGTCAGCTTCGGCCTGCGCCTCTCCCAAACTCAGTGTGCTTGACCCTGTCGAACCACGTACAGAGACACCCGGCGTCACCATCAGCCGTACAGCGCACCCTATTAAGCTCCCCCTTGAATCACTGGCCGGCGCAACCTTCATCGGCAGTGATGGCGAGCTCATTCTGTACAACAAACACAAAGGTCTTTTTGCCACGGTAGTTACATCCGATGACTGGGGCAATCCCGCCATTCAAATGAATGAGGCGCCCAGCTATATCTTCAATCGCGACCTCAGTGCAGTTCAGAACCCCCAGTTCCGGAAGGAGCTCGAAGGCGTCATCAGAATGACCCTGGAACCGGCCGCAGAAAAGGAAACCAGCGTGGTAACCATTGGCAAGATCACCGCCTATATCGCTTTCAATCCGAAGAAAACCATCATCATGCTCACCTCACCGGATAAGCCGGACCTGTTTACTCAACTGGTACTGGACAACTTCAGTTGGGAAGAAATCGAACACGAAATCCTGAAAGGAATCGGGGCACAGTAATATGCTAACGATGGAATGGCATGCCGCAACCAGGTGACCATTAATTTCCGAATGGAAGTTTACCGCTCTGCCCTCTAGGCTACTTTCATCCGAGACAGGGAAAGCCCAAACACGATGACCAACAACTACAAAATTGCGCTCCTGATCGACTGCGACAACGTCAGCCACCAATCCATTGAGGGCGTGATGCAGGAACTTGCCAAGTACGGCGCGGTGAACGTGCGCCATGCCCATGGCAACTGGAATGGCCCTCAACTGGGCGGCTGGATTGAAAAACTGCACGCTAACGCCATTCGGCCAATTCAGCAATTTGCCTACACCACCGGCAAAAACGCGACTGACGCATCCATGATCATCGATGCCATGGACCTGCTCTACAGCGGCAACGTCAACGCCTTCGCGCTGATGACCAGCGATTCCGACTTCACTCCCCTCGTCATGCGTATTCTTGAGGCTGGGCTACCGGTCTTTGGCTTCGGCGAGCGCAAAACGCCTATGCCCTTCGTGAACGCCTGCTCTCAGTTCATTTACACGGAAAACCTGCGCGAAGAGTCGGAAGAGCAAGACGACGATGATAGCGGCGACGTCGCGAAACCAACCGCCACGGCAAAGCGCACGCGCAACGAGTTGAGAGGTGACACGGTGCTGGTACGAACACTGCGAACGGCGGTGGAACAGACTGCAGATGATGACGGCTGGGCGCATCTGGGCAAAGTTGGCCAGTACATTTCCAACAATAGCTCCTTCTCCCCGGTGAACTATGGGTACAAGAAGCTGAGCGACCTGATCCGGGCGAGTGAGTTGTTTGACATCGATACCAGAGAAAAAAACGTAGTTTTCATCAGAAGCCCAGAGAAATAGGTCTGGCTAACAATTCATTGTTCGGTTAGGTCGCAAAGCGAACATTCATGCTGGGCGATCACGGCCTTCAGAAGGGCCGCCGGTTTGTTAGCGACCGCTGGCTTCCGGCCGCAACGCACGAAAATACTTGCCAGCAAACCAGCGTAGGCACGCCAGCCAGAGCAACGCCATGACCAACGTGGCGACAACAATGGTCGGCCCCACCGGCACATCCGAAACAACCGAATACGCGATGGCACTCAGATGCCCTGCGATTGCGCACAACGCCGCCACAAGAGACGCTTGTCCCTGAAGGAAGCCGAGAATCAGCGGCGTGATAATCAGCGTGGCAAACACCACGTAGATGCCGGCCAGCGATACGGAATAGGTCACCGCGACTGCAAAGACCGGCATGAACGCAGCTCCCGAAAGCCACTCCGGCCGCCAGATGCCAAGCAGCCAGACGAGCACGGTCAGTATTGCCGCGGCGATCACAAGGTCCCAGCTTGACCACAGTAGATCACCCGAAGCGGCCCTTTGCAGCACTTGGGCACCGTGAGGGTCGCCACTCACCAACAGCACCGCCAGGCTGGCACCCACCACGTAAAGAATACCGATCCACGCCTCTTTCGCCTCGCCCAGCCTGCGGAAAATCAGATGCACCGCCATGGCGGCGAGCAGCGCAAACATCAGGCTGCTCACCGGTGCTCCGGCAAGAGTATGGTTTGGCAACAGATAAAGTCCCGCCAACGAGCCCAGAGCGGCCCACTGGGCAATGGCAAGATCCGCAAAGATTACCCCCCGGGCAATCACCTGATACCCCAGGGGGACCAGCAGCAGGCAGAGCAGCGCACTCGCCATTACCGGCAGGAGCATCCACTCATAGGCTGCCATAAGAGGCTCCCGCCATGGTTTCCTCAAGGCCATTCACGATGGTCGTAATCAGCCCTGCAAGGGTCTCTGTGGGTGCTTCGTCGGTCACGGTACCGGGAAACACAAGAACGGGTTTTCCAGTTCGTTTCGCAAGCCACTCTGCAGGTTGGCGGTCCTGGTGACTTGCAATCAGGATGGCCCCGGCGGCATCGAGGCCCGGCTCGGACAGCAGCTCACTCAAATGACTGGCACTTGGCGGCAGCCCCGGCTTTGGTTCCAAATCAATCGTTGCCTCGACGCCCAGCCATCTCAAGAGATAGCCGAAGCTGGTGTGCTGGATAACAACAGCCTGCCCCTGTAGCCCTTTCGCCTTCTCCTGCCATTCTGCACGGTGATTGTTCCACCGAACACGCCACTTTATGTAGCGTGCCTGGATGTCGGTAGCAGCGTCCGGCCTCAATTCGCCAAGCCGGTCAGCAAGCGCCTCGGCAATCCGCGGCAATTGATCCGGAGACAGGTGCACATGGGGATTGCCCTCGGGGTGGACGTCTCCCATGCTGCGATCCACATGTTCATGGGGAGCATGCAAGCGGGCATGGTCTGCAGCGAAGAACAAACCTGGCCGCCCCGACTGAATCTTCGGATTGCCGGCGCGCTGCAACAGAGTCGGCAACCAGCCTGCTTCCAGTGACGCCCCGGTACATACGGCAATGTCGGCCCGGCGCATGGCCGCAATCAAGCTGGGCCTGGCCTCAATGTAGTGGGGATCCTGCAGGTAGCTTGTGGCTGTGGTAAAGCGCGCGTCCGGCATAAATTCCCGGACCAGGGATGTCCACTCGGGCTCACAGGCAAATACCTCAAAGTCCGCCCGGGCCGGCATTGAAGCCAGCCCGAACAGAAACGCAATCAAAAACCATTGGCCAAACCGCATATCAATACCCATGGGCGCCGTGGGCACCGAGCGACATCACGTACTGCACCATGACGGTATTATCCGCCTTGCTGAAACCTGTTGCAGACTGATGGGTATACTGCAGGCGAAGCGTCGAGAAGTGAGACCGGGACCACGACAGCATGACGTCCGTCTCCTCCAGGCTCTGGCTGTGGAAATGGTCACCATGGGGCTCCCGAAGATCCACCTCACCATAGCGAACACCCGCCGACCATTGTGGGGCAAACTGATAAACACCGGACACATACCAGCCTTCATGCACGTCATCCGAGGTTGCGAACTCGTTCAGCTCGTCGGCGTAGAGATATTCACCGCTGAGCGTGATCTGCTGCTCGCGGGTATTACCGTTGGGCGACCATTTCCAGACCGCATCGGCCACATAAAGGTTTTCGCCGGTGTAGGACGCACCATGGCTATGATCGTGCCCGCCCTCATGGTCGTGATCATGCTCTCCTTCGTCGTCCTCGGCACTGACCTGGCGGTTGCGTAACCAAGACAGCCCAGCCTGCCAGCTCTGGGAAACAGATAGGTCGCCACCAACCCGAGTATTGAGGGTATAAACGCCGATGTCCTCATCCCCTTCAGATAGCTGATTCCCATTGAAGGCTTCGGCCCCCACCTGCCAGAAAAACGGCGTGGGCAGAACGGCGTTCAGTCGCACACCGGTGTCGTAGTAGTGACTGCCCAACAGCGCGCGATACACGGCCGGACGCTCAACAAAATCGTCCTCGTGCATATGTCGGCCGTTGAGATACCCCACCTGGGAAAGGAATCGCCCTGCCCGGACACCCAGCCCTGCCGGCAAGCCGTTGGTCTGCAGATAGGCTTCTTCAATCAATACTTCGCTCTCGCCGTCATGCTCTTCGAAGACGGCCGTCAGGCGACCGGAAAACAGATCATCAATCGGGGACGAAAGGGAAAGCTCGGTGTGGCCGAGGCCGAACCCCTTTTCCCGGTGGGACAGGGCTGTGTCGTTCTGCTTGTAGTAGCCGTCCAGTGTCACGCTGACATCAGGGTTGAGCTCGTTGGCAGCAACGCCGGTGTTGATCCCGATCAGAGGAATCAACACGAAAGGTAATACACGGTAAACCATAAAAACTCCAGCGCTCGTGCAGCAGGACATGACGGCAGTGGCCGACGAGTCCTGCTGGTTCAAAATAATTTAGTGGGAATGCTCTTCTTCGTGATCGTGCTCGTCACCGTGGTCGTGGCCGGCTTCCGCCAGACCCAGCCAGGCAATGGCCGAAGCGCTGAAACCAAGATCGATGGTCCGCACAATTTCGCCATCGCTGGTATCAACATCGATAACAGACTGGTTGTGCAGCACGAACAGACGCTCCTGGGCGGCAGACACGGTCGCGGAGAGGGTGTCCTCGTCGCCAGGAGCATCCATCAGCTCAGCGGTGGTGATCAGTTCCCAGTCATGGGCCGGGTTAAACAGCCGCAGGCCGCCGTCATCGCCGAGCACATAGAACACTTCTCCGTGGGTAGTGAAGCCCTGGGCCAGGCGACCCACGCCCTCGCCAAGTTCCAGTTCGTGGTAGACCTCGGTGGCCGATTCCGGATGGATCACGAACAGGCGATCACCGGCAATTCCAACCAATTCCTCAACATCGTGATTCGCAACCAGCGTTCCGATGCGTGCGCCTTCGGCAAGACCTTCCGGGTTATCCAGTTTGGTGGCCGGGTAACCGGTTTCGTGCAGATCAATCACCAGCACGCCATCACTGCAGCCTAAGCCGAGGCTATGGGCATTGGCGGCGGCGGCGTCATGAAGCCTGGGGCAGGCTTCGGTGTATCGTTCCTCAAACTCGAACTCGGAACCGTCAAGGTGATAGCGCTCGACCGCTGCCGGCAGCGTGGTGTCGGTGACCGAGCTGTCCCTGTAGGTCACGAACAGGTGGCCGTCGATCATTTTGGCGACGCCGTGCATATTGTTTTCCAGCGGCAGGCTGGCCAAAGTAGAGCCGCTTCCCAGGGTCGCATCAGAAAACACGGTGACTTTTGAGGTCGCGGCTTCGCCGCCGTCGAAGAAGACTGCGCCCTGCGACTCACCGGCGGAATAATGCGTCGGCTTGTGATCGTTCAGGGTCAGGGACAACATACTCGGCGTCTCGGCATAATCATGCATATGATCGCCGTGATCTTCGGTGTAGAGCCCACCGTCCACAAAAGAGACCAGGTCTTCGCCACGCTGAATGGCGACCGCATACCGGTTACCGGGTGATGCGTAGAGGCGCGGCGCCTCTCCATCCACGGCCATGGCGGCCAGAATTTCACTGTTGTCGAGGTCCAGAATCTTCAGCTGCGAAGCATCGGTATCAAATAGGGCCAGACGACCTGCCGTGTCGATATCGGTATACTCGTGTGGCTCATCAGAGCTGCTGTTTCCGCCGCAGGCGGCAAGCAGAGTTGCCGAGGCTATCATCAGCGATGCGGCCAACGGACGAATCCGAAAAGGGAAGGGTTGGGATTGATCAGACATCAAGAACTCCTTATCTAATGTTATAACATTGCTTTTGTTGTTTCAGGAAAGCCAGTCCAGTCCCAGAACCAGCCTTGGTGTTTCACCCGGCGCAGGCGAGCGGTAAACGAGGCCTCGGCCTTCATTGCCAATCCGGGCTTCTCCCTTCAGGATCGCAACCGAGCCGGTAGGCATGATTTGGATACCGTTTTCAGCTACTGGCTGTTCCGGCAATGGCCTCGGGCCTTCCGGACGCAAAACATCCGGTTCTGCAAGCCACTCGGTTCCCCGTCCTGAATAGGTCACGAGCAATCGAGCCGGAACCCGGTCCGTGTGAAATCGGGGACACATGGTGTCAGCCAACACATGGACCCGAATGCCCACGGCCGCTGGCTCGAACAGGCATCGATACATGGCGATCAGCTCCCTCACATCCGCCAGCCACGCCCGGGCACCGGGCAATTCCAGCGCCCAACGGGGGAGAACCTCATCAACGGGCTCGTCTTTCTCCTGCGCCACAAAGCGTTCGAAGCTGGAAATCTCTGATGCGAAATGGCGTGCAAACATAAGAGATTCAGTACGCGGCTCCCGGCTCCCGCCGCCAGACCGCCAGATTGACCTCATCCCGGAATATCTCTGTCAGGCATTCAGGTTTGCCACCGTGAACAGCCACAGGGCCGGCAACCGAATTGGACTCTACTGTCATGGACAACCTCCCGCGCCTGCCGCATGCAGGAATGAAATTAAACACAGGTAACGTTTCGGGGCCGCAAATGTTATGTTATAACATATCTAAAGTAAAGTGCCGTGCATGCGGCAAATAGCGAAAAAGGCAGGAGTAAAGCATGAACCAATCCGACTCGCGGCTGCCGGTTACGGTACTGTCCGGTTTCCTGGGCGCCGGTAAAACCACAGTTCTCAACCACATTCTCAACAACCGCGCTGGCAAACGCGTTGCGGTGATTGTGAACGACATGAGTGAGGTCAATATCGATGCGGCTCAGGTCCAACAGGAGGTAACCCTCAATCGCTCGGAAGAGAAGCTGGTTGAGATGAGTAATGGGTGCATCTGCTGCACGCTCCGGGAGGACCTGCTGGTGGAGGTCCGAAAACTGGCATCCGAAGGGCGCTTTGATTGCCTGGTGATCGAGTCCACCGGTATTTCAGAGCCTCTGCCGGTGGCAGAGACGTTTACCTTTGCCGACGAAGACGGCGTTAGCCTGTCTGATATCGCCCGCCTGGACACCATGGTGACAGTGGTGGATGCGGTGAACTTTCTGAAAGACTATGACGAGGCCCAGTCACTCCAGGATACCGGCGAGAGCCTTGGCGAGGAAGACGAGCGCAGCGTTGCGGATTTGCTGGTGGACCAGATCGAGTTCAGTGACATCCTGCTGATCAGCAAGACCGACCTGGCTAGCACGGAAGATCTGGAACGGCTCAAAGGGGTGCTCCGCAGCCTCAACACGGAAGCGGAAATCATTCCGATCGCCAAGGGCGCAGTGCCGCTCGAAAAGGTGCTGGAGACCGGTCGTTTCAGTTTCGAACGTGCTCAGCAGGCGCCCGGATGGCTCAAGGAAATGCGCGGCGAGCACATTCCTGAAACCGAAGAGTATGGTATTTCAAGCTTCGTGTATCGCGCACGCCGACCTTTCCATCCCGCCAAGTTCTTCGATTTCCTTCACGAGGGAACCTCGAAAGGCAAACTGATCCGCTCCAAGGGTTATTTCTGGCTCGCAACCCGCCCCGAATTCGCAGGCAGTTGGAGTCAGGCCGGCGGTATTGCGCGTTATGGCTTTGCCGGCATGTTCTGGAAAGCCGTGCCGGAAACCAACTGGCCAAAAGACCCGGAATATCGAACGGCCATCATGGAAAGCTGGGAGGAACCCTTCGGCGATATGCGCCAGGAGCTGGTTTTTATTGGGCAGAATCTGGATCGGGACTTCATAACCCGCCAGCTGGACGACTGCCTGCTGGATGACGAGCAGTTGCTCGCGGGCAAGGAGTTCTGGCAGACCCTCAATGATCCCTTTCCTGCCTGGAGATAGGCCATCATGACGATGACGCGAGACGAGATTCTGCAGGCACCAGCCGACGACTACATGAACGAGGCGCAACTGGCGTTCTTTCGGAAATTGCTGGAAGACTTGCGTATCGAAACCATGGAAAGTATCGAGGCTGCCAAACAGCAGCTGGCGAACCCGCCGGAGATGAACGACGAAGCGGATCGCGCGGCCTACGAGGAGGAATCGAGGCTGGCGCTCCGCATTGTCGACCGGGAACGACGCCTGCTCCCGAAAATCGAGGCTGCGATCAAGCGAATATCAAACGGTGATTACGGCTATTGCCGGGAATCCGGGGAACCCATCGGGATTCCCCGGTTGCTGGCACGCCCCACTGCAGAACTGTGCGCAGAGGTCAAAACCCTGAACGAGCGAAAGGAGCTGAACTACCGGCACTAGGCCATGCTTACCGCAATGCCTGGCATTCGAGCGTGCAGGCGTTCAACCGACTACGTTCACGGGCCCGTGGTCGTCGCAATGATCCCCGTGGGGATGATGCAGGTGGCCATCAACGAGATAGTCTATGTGGTCACCGTGGGGAACCGGTTCATGACCACATCCTGGCCCATGCACATGACCTGGCTCGTGGCCTGCACAGGTATGGTTCGGGGTGCAGCTGTCCGGATTAGTGTTCGAGACCTCAAGCCGATGTTCATCGACATGATCCCCATGCGGATGATGCAAGTGACCATCGTGCAGGTAGTCAACGTGGCCATCATGTTCGATCGCCGTATGGCCGCAGTCAGGACCGTGCGCATGATCGTGATCTTTGTGAATATCGCAGCTGCCCATGAAAGTTTCCTCTAAATCGGTGTGTTCATTAGTTTGCATTACAAATGCTCGAGGGGCCGGCACTTTTTGGTCATTGTAGCTGATATAACCGAATCTGCTTCAATACCGGTCGCAACAGGAGGTAAACAATAGTGACTAGCAAACCCAGACAGAAACATATGGAGCGTGAACTTATTGCAACTTTGTCGGACGCTTGCGAAACCGCCAAAGCCGAAATACCCGGCTTTCTCTGGCTTACTCACGACAATGGTAAACAGGAATTTCCGGAAGGGCTGCGAGTCACATGGGTTTTCGACACCCAGGCGAATCTTGAACGCGCTCTGGCTAATGGTGATGACGAGCGCATGAGGACGCTGACCCGCGTTGCACTCGAGTGGACAGGCATCGCCCCCGAGCTCATCGCATCGTGCCTTCAGTTCGACAGCGAGGAAGCTTGTGAGAAAAGCCAGAATGGTGACTGGCTTAAAAGACTCGAACAAATACGGAGGACACGACATTGACCGCCGCAGGCAGCTCGACACCCATTCCCACTCACCTAGTGCTGGGATTTCTCGGCGCCGGCAAGACCACGGCCATTCTTAACCTTTTAAAGCAGAAACCGGAGGACGAACAATGGGCGGTGCTTGTCAACGAGTTTGGGGAGGTTGGTATCGATGGAGCCCTTTTAGCCAATAAGGGCGTGGCAATAAAAGAGGTGCCTGGCGGCTGCATGTGCTGCGTTTCGGGGCTCCCGATGCAGATCGGCCTTAACAGCTTGATTGGTTTCAGCCGACCCGACCGGTTGTTCATCGAACCAACTGGACTGGGTCATCCCTCTCAGGTGATCGAGACGCTGACCGGTGAGTTTTATCGGGACCTTCTGCACCTGTCCGCGGCGGTCTGCCTGGTTGATCCCCGGAGACTGAAAGAGGAGCGGGTGCTGGCCAGCCGTCAGTTCCACGATCAGATTGCGGTTGCGGAGGTGCTGGTTGCCAGCAAATCTGACCTCTGCACCGCCGAACAACTGAGGCGCTTTGATTCCTGGGCCCGGGACTGGGAGCCAGCGAAACGTCGTATTGGTCAGATCAGTAACGGCCAATTGCCTGTCGAGTGGTTAGCGGGTGAATCCGAGAGTTTGCCGGCACAATTTCCCGACAGCCACCGCCATCACCATCACCATCACGAAGAGGAAGTCCTGCCGGACAAACCGTCACTGGCCGAGGAGCCCTGGCAGTATTATTTCAATCAGGGCGACGGTTATACGAGCGTAGGTTGGCGGGCGCACAAAGACTTGCTATTCGACACTTTAAAACTGCAGAGCATGGCCAACGATGCCGATTTTGAACGTTTCAAAGGGGTGGCTCACACCACCAGTGGCTGGTGGGTGCTCAACGCCGTTGATGGCGCCTTGACCCTAATGGATACGGAACCGGCCGATGAGTCCCGGCTGGAAATCATAAGCCGTTCTCTGGAGCCGACCGCGCTGGATCAGCAGCTGCGGATTGCCTTGGCACCTGACGACACAAAAGCGGATGATGCGTCGATATGGCAACGCCCATAGAGAATCCCTGTACGTCCGTATGCCAACTCAGTGGCGGCATTTGCGCTGGCTGTGGGCGTACCCGGGCCGAAATCAGAGGCTGGAAAAAGATGAAGCGGCCGGAGAAACAGGCCGCAGTGAAAGCGGCGTCTGCCCGTCTCAAAAAGCTCCGAAAGAAATCCTCTTGACGGGCAGCGTTGTACCGCATTTCTAAATCTTTACTCCTCCTAGCCATATTGTCCAACATAAATAGAATGTTATAACGTACTAGATAATTCAAGGAGCAGATCATGAATGCTAAAACCCCCGTTACGGTACTGACTGGCTTTCTGGGAGCCGGCAAAACTACCTTACTGAACAGGATTCTGACCGAGGAGCATGGCAAAAAATACGCGGTGATCGTCAATGAGTACGGCGAAACCGGAATCGACAACGACCTTGTGGTCAATGCCGACGAAGAAGTATTCGAGATGAATAACGGCTGTATCTGCTGCACCGTTCGCGGCGACTTGATTCGCATACTGGGCGGCTTGATGAAGCGCGCCGACCGTTTCGATGCCATCCTACTGGAAACAACAGGGCTGGCCGATCCGGCACCGGTGGCACAAACTTTTTTCATGGACGCCGATGTGGCTGATAAAACTTGTCTCGATGCCGTTGTCACTCTCGTGGATGCCCGGCACCTCGAATCCCAGCTAAAAGACAGCCACGAGGCCGCTGAGCAGATCGCCTTTGCGGATATCGTGCTGCTCAATAAGATAGACCTGGTGGATGCAAATGACCTGGCCCGGGTTGAGGCGCGGATTCGTGGCATGAACCCGTACGCACGCATTGTGAAGAGCGAACGTTGTCACGTTCCGATTGAAGATGTTCTGGGCCAGAATGCGTTTGATCTGCAACGGGTGCTGGAGATCGAGCCCCATTTCCTGGAATACGACCATGCCCATGAACACGACGATGACGTCAAAAGTGTGTCACTTCAGGCCGACCGCCCGCTAGACCCGGCGAAATTCAATGCCTGGTTCGGGGAACTACTGCGGGAAAATGGGCAAGAAATTCTCCGCTCCAAAGGCATCCTCGACATCCAGGGCGAGTCGGAACGGTATGTGATTCAGGGTGTTCATATGCTTATGGAGGGCGATTTTCTCGGGAGCTGGCCTGACAGTCAGCCGCGCCAGTCGCGCCTGGTATTTATCGGCAGGGGGCTGGACGAGATGGATCTTGAGCAGGGTTTTGCATCATGCCAGGCAGCGTAGAAACGATGAACGGTACAGAACTGAGGTTCCCGCCGAGCAAACTGGAAACCCTGGGCCAATGGACGGAGACAGGAGCGCCCGTCACTGGTGCCGTTCCCCTTGGCGAGCGGGTAATCACGGCCCACGGAGACGGGCGACTGCGCCTGTTCGCCGCGGATGGCAGCGTCCAGGTCATCAACGCCCACGACGGTGTCATTCTGGCCATGGCCCGTGAAACCGATGCTTCGGTGGTTACCGGTGGTGATGATGGACGTTTCCTGCGCGTTCGGGGTGATGGCACCGTCGAGCTCCTGGCCGATTTCGGCGGTGCCTGGGTCGATAGTGTCGCAGCCCATGAGCAGGCTGGCCGGGTTGCCTGCTCCGTGGGCCGAAGTGTCCATATCTGGCGCACGGGGGTGTCACACCCCGAGCGTTTCGAGCACCCCAGTACGGTAGGCGGCATTGCCTTCGATCCCAAGGGGAAACGTCTGGCCGTGGCCCATTACGGCGGTGCCACTATCTGGGAACGGGGCAAACGGAGCTGGCAGCAGAGCAAGCTGGCCTGGGCGGGGTCACACATCGGTGTTACCTGGAGCCCGGATGGCAAGTTTGTCGTAACCATCATGCAAGAGAATGCACTGCATGGCTGGCGACTCCGGGACCGGGCCGACATGCAAATGTCCGGCTATCCGGCAAAGCCCCGTGCAATCGACTGGGTGGGAAACTTGCCGGTTTTGGCCACCAGCGGCGCTGACCAAGCCATCTGGTGGCCGTTCGATAGCAAGTCCGGGCCAATGGATCGTGAGCCTGGGCGTGGCGCTTCTGGTGGCGAGCAGATTGTCACTGCGGTTCGAGGCTTACCGGGCCAACCCGAGGTGCTTGCTGGCTTCCAGGACGGAGCCGTACTCATGAGCCGCACCGACGACGAAGCCGGAGACTATGTTTTCAGGGGCTCAACCGGTGATGAGGTTACAGCCATTGCGGTGACCGAGTCCGCGATGCGATTTCTGGTTGGAGATGCAGCCGGCAAAATTTTCTGGGTGAATCTGGAGGCGCGATACGGGCAGGCCTGATCCATGGCGAAACTCGCTTCATCCGCTACTCAAAGCCTTGTCGGATTGGGCGCATCGCCATAGACATCAGCGGGATCAAAGGTTTTGTGCCGCTCAACAAACACCAGGGCCTCGCCATTTATCCTGTCAGCCCCGACAGGAACCTGCCGGTAAAAGCATGAAAAGTAACCAACATGACAGCTGGCCCCGGAGCCGGCCACTTTGACCCTAAGCCACACCGCGTCCTGGTCGTCATCGATGCGCATTTCAACCACCTCCTGAACCAGCCCACTGGTAGCGCCTTTGTGCCATAGAACTTCACGGCTGCGGCTCCAGTAGTGAGCTTCACCGGTGGTAATGGTTCTCGCCAATGCATCGGTGTTCATATACCCCAGCATAAGCACTTCCCCACTTTCTGCATCTGTGGTTACGCAGGTAATCAAGCCATCAGCGTCGAACTTGGGGGCCAGTTCAGCTTGCTCCTCCACCTGCTCAATGGAGTTTCTGGGGGCGAAGCTAACGGCATCCGGCCCGGCGGGCTGAGACTGATCAGACGTTTTTTTCATGATATGTTCACTCTCAATGGCTGTGGCAATTCAAGCGGTACCCCATCACCCCCACCCGTCTCGGTAAAAAGGGCATCACTAAACAGATTTACCTGGGCATCCGGCGGGAAGATGCCGAAATCGACTATCTGAATGCATTCCTGGTGAATGCTCAGGTGTAAACAACTCGCCCCTCGGTCATGGTCATTCGGGTTCGGCCGTAAAGTGTTTCACCGATAAATGGCGAGTTTGTCGATTTTGAGGCGAAAAATTTGTCACAAACGACAAACGCTGTTTCCAGGTCAAGCAAGCAAAGGTCAGCAGCAGCCCCCACCTGGATGCGCCCGCATTCAAGGTTAAATAACGCTCCCGCTTGCTTGCTCATGAGGTCAATACAGCTGCCCAGTGAAAGTTGCCCAGTTCGTACAAAATGGCTGTAAATCAGCGGGAATGCAGTCTCTAGGCCAATGATACCGAATGGCGCCGATTCGATAGGCTGCGCTTTTTCAGTGGGAGAGTGCGGCGCATGGTCGGTCGCGATGGCATCAATCGTTCCGTCTAGCAAAGCCTGCTGACAAGCCTCTTTGTCGGCACGAGACCTCAATGGTGGGTTCATTTTCCAGTTTGCATCCAAGCTGTTGTCTTTTCTCAAGCGAATGTCTTCATCACAAAGTAGTAAGTGATGCGGTGATACCTCAGCGGTCACCGGAATGCCTTTTGCCTTTGCAAATCGCACGGCATCAATGGATTCTCGGGTAGAAATGTGCAACACATGATAGTGGGCGCCCGTCTCCTCACTCATACGGCAGCCACGCTCAACGTGCATGGATTCCGAATTGGCCTTGATGCCCTTTAACCCAAATTTTCGCGATATGTCGCCCTCGTGAATGGCGCCGCCATTGGACAGCGACTCATCTTCAGAGTGATCCAATACGGGCAAGTTAAGCTGCCTGGCGCTTCTTAACGCTTGAAGAAACAGTTTGTCATCTTGCACGCCTTTTCCGTCATCCGTAATAGCAACGGCTCCGGCTTCTTTTAAGGCGGCAAAATCAGTCATGGTTTGACCAGCAAGCCCCATAGACAGGGCCCCTGTTGGGTAAACTTTACAGATACCCAATTTTTTGGAACGATTGGCCATAAAGGCGACCACTTCCGGGTTATCCGCTGTTGGACGGGTGTTTGGCATAGAAATAACCGAAGTAAATCCGCCTTTAACAGCCGCTTTGCTGCCTGACTCAATATCTTCCTTGTACTCTGAACCCGGCTCCCTGAAATGGACCTGAGGATCCACCAGGCCTGGCGACAAAAACAATCCGGTCGCATCTATTACGCTATCAAAATGCCCCTCAATAGGCTGCTCGGAAACCGACGCAATTCTATTATTTTCAGTGGCGACATGGATGGTCACCCGATCATCAGAACCCAGCCCCAACAGGCGTTTTACCGTGAATGCATTCCGAATAAGTATCTTGCTCATGTGTTCGCCTTAACTGCCTCCGTGGATCTTGTAGCCGGCCTTCTTGTTGCGCAGATCATTCCTTCTTCCTGTCGCTCAGATGTTTCTGCATCAAAGCTCGTTCCTGGCTCGCTCAAACCATTCAAGCGTTCGTGCCCGCTGTTGCTCTCCATAGAGTTGGACAAACTTGGCCGTCATGTGATCACTCGGCGTGTTCAATGCCTTGATTCGTTGTTCGATGTACCCTCTGGTCATAGGTTGATTGCAGATCACAGTGATGCAGTGTTGCCATTCTTCGTAGGTTTGGGGGATCATCTGATTTCTTCCTTCTAGAATGTTTGCGGAGAAGCTCGGCCGATCAGCCCAAGAGTATCTGCGCCGTTGCCGATTTATCGATGAGGCTCGTATTCCCAGCGCCAATGTGAACCCTGAGCCGTATCCTCAATCACCACCCCCTCTTGGCTCAGTTGCTCCCTGATCGCGTCGGCACGCGCAAAATCCTTTTGATCACGAGCCTTCCGTCGCTCAAGGACCATTGCTTCAATGTTTTCGGGTGGCAGCTTCTCGCGACGACTACTAGATTCAGCGACCCGTAAATCAGCAAGCACCAGCTGGCTAGGCGAGCGAAGAAGGCCTAGCATGCCGGCCGAGGCACGGAAGGTCCGCGCCGCCTCCCTCGCCCGCTCGCGTGTATCGGCCTGCTGCACCTGGTGACACAGCTCATGCAGCCGTTTCAACGCCCGGGACACGTTAAGATCATCGCGAAGAGCTGCCAGAATTTCCGCGTCTGGCTCGCTCTCGGCACCAACCTGCAGCGTGTCATCCTCCGCGTCGGCCAGACAGCCGTACCAACGAGCCAGGATTCCGATCGACTGAGTCAGGCGGCGCTCATTCCAGTCGAGGGGGTTGCGATAATGGGTCGACAGCAGAGCCAGGCGAATAGCTTCACCGGGAGCCTTGGCAAGCATATCCCGGATCAACAGCACATTGCCCTGTGACTTGGACATCTTCTGCCCATCCACGGTGACAAAGGAGTTGTGAACCCAGCTTCGACAGTAGCGGGTGCCATTGGCACAAGTACCCTGGGCGATTTCGTTTTCATGGTGCGGGAATACCAGATCCTGTCCACCACCATGAATGTCGATCGTTGTGCCAAGGTGCTTGCCGATCATCGCCGAGCATTCGACGTGCCATCCGGGCCTGCCGCGCCCCCAGGGGCTTGCCCATCCGGGCTGATCGCTGGTTGATGGTTTCCAGAGCACGAAATCCAGAGGGCTTCGTTTATAGGGGGCGACCTCTACCCGGGCACCGGCAAGCATGTCCTCGGGTTTGCGTCTGGACAAGGCCCCATAGTCGGGATAGGAGGGCACATGGAAGAGCACGTGCCCGGATGCTTCATAGGCGTGCCCCCGAATCATCAAAGCCTGAATCAACTCTATAATGTCCGGAATATGCTCTGTGACTCGGGGCTCCAAATCCGGGGCTTCAACTCCCAGAGCTTCGAGATCCTCGTGGTAGGCATCAATATACCGATCCGTAAGCGTCTTGATGCTCACCCCTTCGGCATCCGCCGCGGCATTGATCTTGTCATCAACATCCGTGAAGTTGCGGGCATAGAGTACACAGGAATAGTCATGGCGCAGCAGCCGGGCCAGCATATCGAAGATCACCGCCGGCCGCGCATTACCGATATGCGCATAGTTGTAGACCGTGGGCCCACAGACGTACATGGTCACTCGCCCGGGGAGCTCCGTGCTCAGTGGCTCTTTCTGGCCCGCCAGCGTATTGAAAAGCTGGATTCCATCGGCGCCCATCAGATAACCCCCTGGAAATCCCCGCTGGCAGAGGCAACGGCATCGTGTGAATGCAGGCTCTCCAGGTGCCGAACATGGGTTCGCAGGTTATCGTAAAGCCCGGATAAAGCGCTCTGGATTCGCCGTGCGGCATCCTCGACATACATCAGGTTTTGACCGTTCAACCACGCAAATGCCTGCTCATCGGCCCGCTTGACGGCGGTCTGGACGGGCGTTGCCAGAACCGCCTCTATCTGATCAATAAGCGCCATCAGGCGAAAGCTCTCTGACGAGTCGGAGATATTTACACTCACCGTTGCTTCGCTGCGCTGGCTGTGAGGCGTAGCGAGCGTGGCATTCTGTTGCAGCCAGGCAGCCACTTCCTCGCTTGTCAGCCCGGACCTGTCGGGAAAATGTTCTCTGAAACCATCAGCCACCAGCTGCCGAGCCAGTGCTGCCGAGCACGGACACGTCGATGAGTACTCCACCTGAACCGACGCTTTGAGCGCGAACCAGGTGTCGGCCAGTGTGGCCTCAAGCCGGATCGGATAAGACTTCCAGCCGGCCAACCCCGGCGTACGAAGCGCCGGTCGTCTGGCGAGAAGACTGAAATCCAGCACCACCCGCGCACCATCTGTGTAACAGTCTTTGTGACTTGCTACCATCTGTTGGAGAAGCTGTCTGAGGTCTCCGGGCGCCACTGCTTCCAATCGGTTTAACTCGTCCAGCATCCGATACAAACGAGACATATGGATGCCTTTCACCGTCAAGGCCGGCAGATTGACCTGAAGATCCGCAACAGCATGAACGGTGCCCGGACACCCGGGCTCGTCGAGCTGGACGGGTATGTCTATCCGGCTCATTCCTACCCACTCCAGCGGCGCACGGATAGCTGAAGTTTCATTACTGGCAACATCGGGTAAATCCTGATTCATGCTAAACCTGTCTCAATCTGTTAGAGGTTGATACTTTTTCAGCGTGAGTTGTCCGGCCGGCACACGAGGAACAGATACCGTGTAATTCCACAACCGCCCGAACAACCTGAAAGTCCGATTGGCCGAGAGATGCCTGCAATTCTTTCATCTTCCGGGCATCGACGATTTCCCGGATCCATCCGCACTGATCGCAAATCAGGAAGGCGGCGGGGGAGGCCTTACCTCGATCCGAACACGCAATGGAGGCATTCAGGCTTTCCAGTTTCCTGACAAATCCGAGATCGCCAAGTCGGTCCAATGCCCGATAGACCCGGGTTGCTCCGCGAAAGCCGGTTTTCTTAAGGATGGCATAGGCGCCCAGAGGCGCCTGCTCCTGCTGAAGCACATGCAAAACCCTTTGCTGGTTTGGTGTCAGGCTAGCCACAACATTGACTGCCCATAGCACTCCAGTAAGAGACTGGCTTTTTAAAACCTGTTATTGGCATTTCTCGAGACTACTCATTAATTGCCTGATTAACGTCGGGTATTGACCAAGACCGACGTCGATGTCTACGCCCAATGGGTCCATTACGCCAATGGTCCTGACCTCTAAACCTTCAAACACCGTATCGAGCAGACCTGGGTTGAATTGCGGTTCGGCAAAGGCGCAGGTTACCCCGAGCTCAGAGACCAGCCCCTGGATTTCCCGAATTCGTGCCGGGCTTGGATCAGAAGCATCAGAGATCGAGATTGCGCCGGCCGCTGGCAAATCAAAACGACGCTCGAAGTATTGGTAAGCATCGTGAAAAACGACAAAGCGTGTGCCATCCAGGCGCGTCGCTTTCTCATCAAGAGAAGCCATCAGTTCATCCATGGATTCAGCAAATGCCTCGGCGTTCTGTTGATAGACCTCGGTATTGGATGAATCAATAGCAGCGAGGACGCTTGCGATCTCGCCGGCCCATATCTTCGCATTCATGGGATCCAGCCAGGCGTGGGCGTCTTCACCGTGATGATGATGGTGGTGGTGGTGATGATGATCCACGCTGTCAGGTTCTTGAGATGTCGGTTCAACGTCCTGCCTGTCCGTCGTTTTAAAGAAATGCTCTCCCGCTTCAAATTCAAAAGGCATATGTTCAGTAAAGAATGTGTAAACGCCCGCGGATTCAACAACAATCCGGAATTCGGTCACATTTCTATCCGGATCGAACATCAGCTGGTATGCACTACTATCGTTCGGTGTGAGCAATTCACCATGCACTCGCTCTGAAGAGCGAGGCGACTTGATTAAGTCTTCCGCCGCTTTCTCCTCGCTTTCAATGGCAGCCTCTCCTTTTGCATCGCTTTCAATAATGGCCATTTTCATCCTCGGATCTGCGTAATCACCATCAACTTTCGCGAATGACCACACATACTCACCAGCGGAAAGCTCAAACGCGCCAGCCCACTCGTAAGCATGACCATCGTCTTGGGAAGCACCGCCATGCCTCCCATTTTCCTGGTCGTGGTGATCGTGAGCCTCAAAGGTGGCTCCTTCGCGGTATGAGTGAGTGGTTGTGGCCTCTACTGCCATCATCTTTGTCCGCTGTGCGTCTCCTGCCAGCGTATCGAGGGACTTTTCCAACCATGGAGTGAGGCCTTCACCTATCCAAAAAACCGCGTCAGCCCCGGCAAGTGCTTCAGCTTCAGAGGGGCGTAGGGAATAGCTGTGCGGTGACGCTTCGGGCTCGATCAACAGCGCTGGCTCTCCAACGCCATTCATGACCTCGGCAACAATCGAATGCAGTGGCGCAATATCAACAACGACTTTGGGACCGGCCGCCCAACCGTTTATGGGCAAAAGACTCAAGGCTAAACCTGCTACAAATGGTGATCGGATCATCGAGAACTCCTGATGCGTTCGGGACTGATTAAAAGTGACGACTAAGCGTGACGCGTTTATTGTTATGTTATAACATAACTTTAAATTTTAGAACCCTCACCTCGCCAGGAGCGCTAAGAGAGATTACCGGCCCGGAAGAGGAAACCGTCCATCGAGGATTTTTCAATGTTGATTCAAACTCGTAACCTGTCCGTTCAGATTGGCCAAACTCCCATATTGAGGGATATTGATCTGCAGGTTCAGCGCGGCGATATTGTGACCGTAATTGGTCCCAACGGATCCGGAAAGTCGACGCTACTTAAAACCATAATCGGGGCCCTTAAACCCTCTAACGGGCGAATCGTCCTCTCACCCAGGCTCTCGATTGGTTATGTCCCCCAACGACTTCACATCGATGAAACCCTACCCATGACGGTTAAGCGTTTTCTGCGACTGCCTCGCAGGGCCTCAGCTGCCGCTATTCAGTCAACCATGGCTAATGCAGGTGTACCCGACCTTCTTGGCCAGCAACTGTTGTCATTATCAGGGGGGCAGCTGCAGCGTGTGTTGTTGGCAAGAGCACTTCTGGAACAGCCTGATTTACTGCTCCTTGATGAACCGACCCAAGGATTGGATCGTCGGGGCACGGCAGATTTCTATAAGCAGATTGACCGCATCAGGCATTCGCTGAATTGTGGTGTCATTATGGTGAGCCACGATTTGCAAGTGGTTATGCGCCAGTCTGAACGGGTGATCTGTCTGAACGGACGTATCTGCTGTGAAGGTAAACCGGAGGTGGTCAGCAATTCCTCCGAATACCGCGCGCTGTTCGGGTTTGAAGACGACGATGACACACTGGCGCTTTATAGCCACAGAGGTCATGACCACAAGGCGGGCTCTATGCGTGAGGCGGTATAATGTTAGATGACTTCCTGATTCGGGCCACACTTGCAGGCGTTGGCGTATCCCTGGCGGCGGCCCCTCTGGGCTGCTTTATCGTGTGGCGGCGCATGGCGTATTTTGGTGATGCCACCGCACACGCAGCGATGCTGGGTGTCGCCTTGTCACTGACGCTCTCCACCCCAATTTTCGCCGGCGTGCTTTTGATATCGCTCCTGATGGCGGTGACCGTCTCGACACTGAGCGGCCGGGGATATGCCATGGACACCCTGCTCGGCGTTATGGCCCACTCTGCGCTGGCGGTGGGGCTGGTCGCCGTCTCGTTTCTATCGGGGGTAAGAATCGACCTGATGGCCTACCTTTTCGGAGACATCCTTGCCGTGGGAAAAACGGATCTGGCCGTTATCTGGGGCGGTGCTGCCCTGGTTCTTGTTATGATCGGATATCGATGGTCGGCCCTGCTGTTATCGACCCTGAACCCTGACCTGGCGCTTGCCAGCGGAATATCGCCGCGCCGGGAGCAACTGGTGCTCACCATCGCGCTTGCCATTGTGGTTGCGGTGGCGATCAAGGTGGTCGGTGTTCTGCTGATTGCCGCCATGCTGATCATCCCGGCGGCCACAGCGCGCCGATTCAGCCGAACGCCGGAAGCCATGGCGGTCATGGCTGCCGTAGTTGGTGTTTGCGCCAATATTGCAGGTCTGGCGTTCTCCTATCACTTCGATTTGCCAACGGGGCCAACCATTGTGTGCGTTGTCGCCTTCCTGTTCGTGGCCTTGAACGTGGTAAACGCCCTGATCCGTCGAACGAACCGTCAACTGTCGAACGGTCAGAACGTGGCATAGAGATATAGAGAATGAAGATATTCTCATTGTTTTCAACACCCCAGAAAATTGCGCTTGCGATGGCTGCCGCCGTTTTGCTGACATCAAACCTGATGCCACTCAAATCGTCACCGGTCATGGCCGCTCTGCCATCGGAAGTGCCGGAGCGCAGGAACCACATGACCTCAGTTCCGGAAGAGGCCATTGAACCCGCCGGTACGAAAGACCGTCAGACGGCGGAGCGCCCAAAGGGTAAAACCGTCCATTGGGTTGTGGAGGCGGGAGACACATTAAGCCGGATTTTCCGGACAAACAAAGCGCCCGTGGAGAACCTTCAGGAAATTTTAGCAGCAGACGCCGAGTATCTGCATTTGGAAACCCTGAGACCTGGCACCAGACTCGGCCTGCACTTCGATGAGCAGGGCCAGTTTTCAGAACTGATTCTGTTTCTCGACCCGGCACGGCACGTCATCTACTCGCGCCAACCCGATGGCGCCTTCGTGCATCGGGCCTGGGAGGAAGAGACTTTTTGGGTCTCCGAGGTGCTCAGGGGGACGATCAATGGCAGTTTCTACGCCTCAGCTATACAAGCAGGCGTAACGCGGGCGCAGATCCTTCTGATCGACCAGCTTCTGGGAAGCCAACTCAATTTCCGCAGAGATCTCCGGGCCGGCGATCAGTTCTCCGTAATCATTGACCACGAAATGACGGGCACGGAAAGCACTGG
>LJZQ01000040.1 GCA_001314845.1 Marinobacter excellens HL-55 | reverse complement strand
GGCCTTGGCCAGTGTACTTGGAACGTCGGCTGCGGTGGGAATGTCTGCGGTCATTGGATTGACCGGCCTGCCATTGATGTGCAGCTCAAAATGCAGGTGAGCGCCAGTTTGCTAGCGAACATTCTGGTCCTTGTTTGGAAATAACCAGAAGGCGAACCAGCGAGTCATGCGGGGCATCAGGACATAGCTCATCAGCAGCATGACCACGATGGTGACCGCCATGGTTCGCAGCAGCAGCGGAATCTGTGCCAGCACGTCGCCGAACAGCACAAACACCAGGGTGACCGCCGGGTACAAGGCCAGCCAGCTGACCAGGGTCATCTTCCACTTGGGCGGCGGTGTGACCGGGTTCTGCCCGGGCAGGCTGAACCAGGTGACAATACCGGAGGTGACTTCCCGCTCACTGGGCTGCACCAACTGATTCTCGATCTGTTCCAGTAATTCGACCCGCTCCGGAGAAGCTTCCCAGGCGTTCAGTGTGTCCCGGTCCCGAAACTTGAACACGATGCGGTATTCCGGGTCGGCCGGCGAGGAGGGGCGGAACATGGTGGCGCCAAGATAGCCCGGAAAGCTGGCGGCCCTCTCGGTCATCTGGCTGCTGAGTTTCTCGAACTCGCTTTCCTGACCTTTTTTAACGCGGCGTGAAACGACCACGGTTAAGGGTGTGCTGGATTCCTGGTGGGACTGTGCAGTCATAGTGCCTTCTCCTTGCGGTGCCGATTCTGGGCTTGCGAGTTGGATGTCAGTGGCTCAAACAGGGACATTTTTCCATCCTCCGAAACGAAAAAGGGGCCCGCATAGCGGGCCCAAGGAGAGCAACAACGCTTAACTGATTAGCTGCCGGTTGCGCGCAGATGTTGCACGTTGAACATCTGTGGCGGCGACATTTCTGGATCTACCTGGCCTTTGAATTGGCCGGTGGTGCAGTGGCTGGCCTGCACGTCGATCATGCTGAAGCTGTCATCGATAGACACACCGGTGCCTTTGTTCTTGGGCAGGTGATAGTCAGGGTGGGCCTGGCCGATGGTGAAGGTCTTCCACATGCTGCCCCGGCGGTCATAAGACACGGTACGGGGAATCGTGAAGGTTTGCGCATCGACAAAGTGAACCCGCTTTGACAGGGGATGGCTTTCATCCACCGGTACCGATTCCACTTCATAGACCTTACGCAATTGCCAGGTGATGTTCGGGAAGCAACCGCCCTGACCGCTGAACGCAACTACCTGGTAGCCGTCGCTGTCCTGGTGGGTCTCGGTGTCCAGTTCCAGATCATTGTGGTTGTAGAACGGCATCAGCATGTCTCGGGTACCTTTGTAGGTCCAGTTCATGTCTGAGATGCGGCCGTTGTAACCTTCAAAGTCCTCGATCATCAGATCAGAGCCCAGGAAGGCATCGGTGACCTGGCCGGTGGCCAGGCGACGAACCCGGCGCTGGAAGCCAAGATACAGCCAGGAGTTGTCCCGCTTCAGGTCGTCCGAGGCGCGATGTATCAGCAACTGGGTGTTGCGCACATCGGCCGGGTCCAGAACCTGTAAGTAGATGGCCCGGAACAGATCGGACGGGTTGGGGGTGATCTCCGGCACCGGCTCCTGATTGACCCGGCCTTTGAAGTTCAGGAAGTGGAAGTTGAACTTGATGGTTCGCTCCACTTTGCCGGAGTTCATGTCCCGGTACTTCCAGTAGAACGGCGAGATGGCCGCGCTGTCGCCCCAGTTGTAACCGTACTTGTAGTTCCAGGCCAGCTTTTCGCCGGCCCTTGGGTCGTTGGCGTCCGGTTCCTGGGGGAACGGCCTACCGGCTTGCCAGCCATTGATTTCGCCGACCTGCTCACCCAGGGAGACTTTGCCCACGGAGGAGCGAGTGGCGTCAACGTAGCCTTCGTTCAAGCCGAATGACGTGGTTTCCCCAACGGTGATCGAGGTCCAGCCATTCTCGATGAAGGTGTAGAAGGCCGGATCAATAACCTCCTTGAACTGGGCAACGTTGGACTGATCAATGGTCATGCCTACGCTCAGGCCGTCATGGCTGGGTACTTCGTTCTTATAGGGAAAGAAGGAGTTCTGGATGACGTCTTCGTTGGCCTGCACCTGCGCAGCGAACATGCCCGCGACCAGGCCAGCCGCCAGGCATTGCGAGAGTGCCGTTGGTTTGAATTTTATGTTCATGTTTGCGTCCTCTTGTTGTTAGAAGCTGTAACGAGCAGTCAGCTGAATTTCATCTTCTTTCTGGGCCATGCCGATCGGGCCGGATTTGAAACGGCCAAGAGGCTCGTAACTGCTCAGGCCTGCAGATTCGCCCGGCTGTTGTCCGGCTACGCCCGGTGTTTGAGTGAACGGATCCCAGGGATTGCAGGACCGGCAGTCGTCAAACTTGCGAGCGCCGGTCCCCACTTTGAAATTACCGCCGAGCGACAGTTTGAACTGGTCATTGACCAGCCAATCTACGGAAGGCGCAATGGCTGTCGCCTGAGCACGGAAATCGTGAGCGGTGATGACTTTGGGAGTCACTCGACCGTTCATGTAGAAGCCCTGAATAAGCAGCGTCGCGGTCCAGTTGTGCTCGTAATCCGGGATACCTGCTTCGCCATAGGTTCTCTGCTCACGTTCATGATCCAGAATGTGCTGGCCAAAAATCTGACCGGAGAACAGGAAGGCCTGGTTTTCATTCAGTGCAGGGATAAAGATGCTCTTGTCAGCACCAACCACGTACCGAAGTACATCCGATTCGGAATAGAGCTCTTTGCGAAGCGTGTTGGCGAACTCCTCACCAGAGGTGTAAGACGTTTCTACCCGGAATACGGTATCAATGCCCTGGGAGTAATAATCCAGAGAACCACCGACCAGGTTCACTCGGGGAAAGTGAATGTCAAAGGCGATCAGGCTGGGAAACACCGCGGTTTCGCCGGTAAAGCCATTCTGGGCGGGAATGCCGCCTCGGAGGGAGGGTAACTGTGAGCGGTAGGTCAATGCGTTAAGCGAGAAACCCAGATCACCGTAAACCCCCTCCATTTTCAGGCCCAGTTGAGTGTTGGCCAGGCTCCAGCTCGGCATGTGCGCTTTACGGATACCAATCTGGCCGGGGCCAAAATCGGTGGCCAAACCACCATCCGGCGTTGCACCGGCAAAGTTGGCGACGGTACCACCGTTTTCCCACAGGTTATTCATGCCACGAAAAAAACAGCCGGCATCAAGAATTACGTTGGGCTGCCCGCATTGACCAATGTCGTGGGGTCGGAACTTGTCAAAGTTCCAGACCATCTGGAAGTTGAGATCATCAAAAGCAAAGCCATCGAAGACCTCGGTCGGACCCATACGGTAGTCCGTCCGCAGAATCCACATGGGAATCCGGATATCTTCCAGTTCGTCGTATATGTTGTTGCGGGAGTAATCGACCGGGTTGATGACATCCAATACCCGGAACAGATCGGTTCGTCCCCAGATCACCTGTTGTTTACCCAGGCGGGTACTGAGAATATTGCCGTTATCGAAGTTGATGTCGAAATCGGCGTAGAGCTCGCGGATAAAGTCAGCACGGTCGTTGAATTCTGAAAACCGCAGTTCGTTGGAGTCTTTATCCAGATAGCCTTGGATGCAGCCTCGATCATCTTTGTCACAGGGGCGAACGGGAACACCAAAAGCGACGCCATTGTCTTGTGAGTGCAGATGCTCGCCCAGAACAACCATGCCGTCGTTGGGGTTCTCGTTGATATCAAATCCCAAAAACGGAGTGGGCGCTATACCGCCACCATGTGGGACGAACCCCTGGGTGCCTTCCAGTTGCACGGCTCCGCCAGCATTGCGCCCGTACTCATCGTCATTCAGATCATAAACCCCGTCGTAACTGCCCCGGAGCGTTGCGTTGAATTTCAGGTTGTTGAAAATGCCAACGTTGCCAGCCTGCTTTTCAAGTTCCATTTGCAGGGTATTGCGGAACTTGGAAAGCCCCACGCCTTCCCGCCCGTAGGTTGCGTTTTCAACATATCCGTTCACCCGGGTGTCTTCCGCGGCAACGGTCGTCGTCATTGGTATCAGCGCCAGGCTGGCACTGCCCGCAAGGGCGCAGCACCAGAACCTCAGGCCTTTTATTTTTGTTTGCATGGCATGTCCTCGTTACAGGTTTTTGGGAGTTGGTACCGGGTTCAGGCCCGGTACGGTTCTCCTGGCACAAATCCATCGTCCTGTTTCATGGCTGAAGCAGCAGACGGAGTTGATTTCGGTGATCTGTGGTCGGAATGCAGGATGCCGTCTTCATCGGCATACACGTCGGTGATAAATCGCGGTTTGAAACTGAGCACCCAGGACGGCACCAGCAACATGGCGGCCAGGCCGTTGATCACGATCATGATGCACAGCAGCAGCGCGGCGTCGGACTGGAATCGCAGGTCAGAGAAGATGACCCACATGATGATCCCCGCCATCAGCGTGAGTGCGGTGAAGCTGATCGCCATGCCGGTGGTGGAAATGGCGCGGCGCACGGCTTCGCGCAGGTCCTGGCACTTGGCCATTTCTTCGCGGATGCGGTCCATCATGTAGATGGAGTAATCGATACCGACGCCGATACCGACGGCGATCACCGGCACTGTGTTGATATCAATGCTCAGCCCTTTCAGACCCATGTAGGCGTAGGTCAGGGTGGTGGCGAACAGCATGGACAGCAGCATCATCAGCCCGGCGTGCCATGAGGTGTAAAACAGCATCACGAAGATGAAAATCAGCAGGAACACCAGCGGCAGGACGATCACATTGGTTTCGAAGGCGGATTCGTTCATGGCGGCGGCAACGCCCAGGGTGCCCCCGGCCAGGCGGATGGTCAGCCCTTCGACACTGTCGCCATTGGCATCAATCCATTCTTTGGCCATGTGGATGGCGCGGCGAATGGTTTCGCCTTGGCGATCTTTGTAATAGAACACCAGGTTGGCAATGCGGTCGTCAGTGTCGTTGAACTCATCAAGCGCCCCGGGGATTGGGCTCGACGCCATGTAAGTAAACATCAGCCCGCCCACGTAGCCGGCGTCGTGAGGGATCTGATACCAGCGTGGGTCGTCGTTGTGCATCAACCGGTTAACCTGTTTGATCAGGTCCGGCAGACCCTTGCTGCCGCCCACTTCTGGATCCGTCAACATGTGATTTTGCAGGTCGGCCAATGCGGTGAGCACTTCCGGCCGCTTTAGCCCGCCGTTCTCGCTGGCCTCTGCGACAATGTAAAGCTCCTCCGAGCCGGGGAAGCTCTCGTTTACCACCCGGGAAGACACGTTGTAGTCATGCTCCGGATACAGAATCGGAGAGCCGGGCTCGGAATCGCCGATCTGCACATTGGAGGCGGCCAGCAACCCGACCATCATGGCGAGGCCAGCAGCAGCCAGGATCATTCGGGATGAGCCCGGTTTGGTCACTGTCCGGGAGCAGGTAGCACCAATGTGGCGGAGTGCGGTTTCGCGGATGGTTGTGTTCTTGGGTGTTGGCAGGATCGACAGCAGCAGGGGCACACCGATCAGCACGGTAAACACCACGGTGATGGCCCACAGTGAGGCGTAGATGCCCAGATTGGTGTTCAGGGGGATAGACCCGATGGCGATCAGGGACAGTCCGATGGCATCAGACACCACACCCAGTGAGCCCGGTCGGAACAGGCTGTCGAAGGTGGCTTTGGCCGCCTTTGGTCCATCGCCCAGTACCTGTGTTTCGGCATAGTAGCGCTCGACCAGCTGAACCCCGTGGCTCATGGCGCGGGCGGCAATCAAGAACGGGATCACCAGTCCGAGTGGGTCCAGGTTGTAGCCAAGGAAGCTGATAATGCCAAGCCCCCAGATGGTGGAAATCAGCACACCACCAAGGGGGATCAGCACTCCGTAGGCCTTGCGGAAGTGGAAGACCAGCAGAGCCAGCATCGTCAGCACGGTAAAGATGAAGATCTGCAGAATCTGGTCCATATACGTGTAGGCCCATCCCACCAACACGGGCTGGCCGGTGGCGTACAGGGTGACACCTGCGGTTTCTTCGTTGGCTCTCAGCTCCTGCAGCTGGGCAAAGGTTTGCTCGTAGTCCAGCTTGCCTTCAATCAGCTGTGCTTTGACCAGCGCGGTCTTGAAGTCCGGAGACACCAACGGCCCATACACCCGCGGGTTGGCCGCGACATCGGCGCGCATGGCGCCCAGTGCCTGCTCGGAATACTGTCCTCGGGTGGAGTCGTAATAGGGTTCTGAGTTAATGCTGCCGACTTCGGTCAACCACACTTTCCGGGAATTTCGATGGGTAACGCTGGAGACCAGGTTGTGGTTAACGCCGGGCAGGCTGTCCACCGCCTGGGTAATGCGGTCGATCTTGGCGAGGTTCTCGTTGGTGAACATGTCGCCTTGTTCAAATTCCACTCCAACCACCAGGACGTTGGCGCCGCCAAAGCTGTCTTTGATGCTGTTGTGTAGTTCTATGTAAGGGTGTTGCTGGGGAAGCAGATCGGCAAAATCAGTAAAGATCTTCAAGCCGGGAATGCGCAGAGCGAACACCAGCGTGAGTATGGCGATCAGCGAAAGCACCTTGCGGGGGTTGTTGAAAATCCACACTTCCAGCAAGTGCATGAAATGCGTAAAACGATGCAGGTGAGACATGGTGAATTTCCTCAGTCTGTGCTGGCTGCTAGGGCCGCTGGCGTTTCAAGATCAAAAAGCAGGCCCCGGCCTCCGGCCACCAGAAGGCGCTGATCCGGCAAAATGAGCCCGGTTCTCAGGTAAAGGGGTTGATCCGATTCGGAGATTTTTTTCCAGCTGGAACCCTGGCGTTGCAGCACCGTTGCGTTGTCTGCCAGCGCAAAGAGGATGTTGTCACCCGGAATGAATCCAAACACCGGAGCGCTGGTGGCGGCGGGCATTTGCTGCCAGCTCTGGCCACCGTCGGTGGTGTGGTAGATGAATCCGTTCAGACCACCAATCCAGCCTTCGTCTGCCGTCTCAAAATGGCTGGCATGGATGTAAAACTCGTCTGGCGCCTGGCCGGCCAGATCCCAGTTGAGTCCGCCGTCGTCGGTGCGCAGCACCATGCCGTATTCGCCGGTAGCGATGGCTTGCTCACGATTGATGAACTGAAGATTGTTGAGGATGGCGTCTTCGTACAGGGAAGTTTCATCCCAGGACTGGCCCTGGTCAGAACTGTACTGAATGGTGGTAAAGCTGCCTGCGGTCCACCAGCTGCCGTCCGGCGCGCAGGCTAGCGTCATCATCTGCTCCTGGCTTGGCAGGGCGTGGGCAGTCCAGTGGGTGCCGTTGCTATCACTGTGCCAGACTGTGTTGTCGAAGGTCAGGCCAATAAAGGTGTTATCGGGGCAGGCGGCCAAGGCCAGAAAGCTGGCTTCGGTGGGCCCGGACTGGCGGGTCCAGTTGGCGCCCTGATCGTCACTGGACAGCAACACACCTTCGTTGCCGGAGACCACAATCACGTTTTGATTGGTGGCCATGGCCTGATAAAAATCGGTGCGCTTGGACGACTGTTCCGCAACCTTGTGTACGGCTTCCAGGTTCAGTGGTGCTTCACACCCTGTAAGCAGGAGCATCGACGCGCTGGCGGTTACCGCAGCAACACCGAGTGTGCGCTTTGGGCGCAGGGAGGCATTTTGCATTTTTCTGTCACCGTCTTTGTTTTTGTGAATAAAGCGACTGACGATGACTCAGCAATGGCTGTGCCATTGTAAGTTTGTAGACTCTAGTGATATGAAAATTAAAGGATAAATTCTAATTTTGGCGGTTTGGCTATCGGGTAGGAGCGAGCCCGGGAACGGATGATTTTAATCAAATGATCAAGCTGAAAAGTCGATTGTTTATTTCGTGAGGGTGATCAGGAGCGGTTGGTTGAAGTTGGTGACATCCCTGTCGCCGAGAGGGTGTTCCAAGAGCTCAGCTTTCAGTCAGAAGCCCTGATTTCTTCAGCCGGTAGGCCAGCGCAGGGCGGGTCAACCCCAGGATTCGGGCAGCCTTCGAAACGTTCTGGTTGGTCTGGTCCATGGCCAGCTTCATCAGCGTTTCTTCCACCTCGTCCAGGCTGATGCCGTTCGTCAAAATGTGCTCTGACCAGCCAGAGGCGACGCTGCCTGCATGACCAGGACGCATGTTGCCCTCTTCATCAATATGTTCGACCGACTGGGCCGGGCTGGTGGGCGGCGTGACGAACAACGCGTCCTGGCTGATCGACTCGTTGTTGTCGGTCAAAATCACCCCTCGCTCAATAACGTTTTCCAGCTCACGGATATTGCCGGGCCAACGGTAGCCAAGGCATAGCTCGAGCGCCTTGTCAGACAGCCCTAAAGTTCGCTTTTCATACTGGGCGTGGAACTTCTCCAGAAAGTGCTTGGCCAGCAGCGGGAGGTCTTCCAGGCGCTCTCTCAGCGGCGGTATTTGTACTGGGAACACGTTCAGCCGATAAAATAGATCGGCTCTGAACCGACCGGCTTCCACGGCATGCTCAAGGCTTTCGTTGGTGGCAGCGATCACTCGAACGTTAACTTTTCGGGTACGGTTATCGCCCACACGCTCGAGTTCTCCCTCTTGCAGTACGCGAAGCAGAGTGGCCTGGGCCCTTGGAGTTAGTTCGACGACTTCGTCCAGAAAAATGCTCCCGCCGTTGGCACGTTCAAATCGACCCTCGCGGGATTGATTGGCTCCGGTATAGGCGCCTTTCTCGACCCCGAAAAGCTCAGCTTCGATCAGGTCTGGCGGGATGGCGGCGCAATTTACGGCGATAAACGGCCCGTCAGCGCGCTCGCTGCGCAGATGCACGCTCTTGGCGATGACTTCTTTGCCGACACCGGTCTCGCCGAGTAGCAGTACCGACACCTTGCCTTGGGCAGCTTTGTCGATCATTTTGCAGACTTTGTTGTAAGACGACGACTGCCCGATGCCATAGTACTGGCCCTGTTGACGTTGCAGCGTACTGCGTAGCGAGTTCAGCTGTTCTTGAAGGTCGTAGAGTTCTTCGATGATTGGGTCGGCTTTGAAATATCGAGAGAATTCCTTGGCGTCGGGCCATTCTTCAGCTGGTTTGCCCTCGATGACGCATTGCTCGTCTCCGCAACCGCGGCAACTGACTTCCCGGAAGATAATTTCTCTGCCCATAAAAGAAGAGGTATAGGCGCAGGCATAGCCCAGCAATACCCAGCAGGCCGGTTCGTCCATCTGCCCTAGCTCGGTTTTACAGATCTCCACTTCCCAAGAGTCGATCCACTCAAAGCGGCCATAGAACTCGCCTGTCTCCTGGTCTAGATCAATCTCCAGTGGCACCACCTTAACCATGCCTTTCAGAGCGTGCAGTTGCGGGCCTGCCAGAAAAATGTCGAGCTCATTGCAGTGGGGGCGAAGCTTGCGAGCAAGTTCGGCATCTTTTAGCCCAGACAGGTAGCCAAGGCGCAGGAAAAAGCCTTTGGCTCGTTCGATGCCCATGCTGTTCACGATTTCCCGTCGAAATGCGCCTAGCGAGGTGAGGTTCATCAGCAGCATTCGCTGCTCACCAAACCATATTTTGCCTTCCGTACTGTGGAAATGAATCTGCTCCGTCAGATCCTTGAAATCGGTGTAGTTCAACTGAGGCTTGTAGGTTACAGCCATGGTTGGAAGACCCCCTGTAATTGTTATGGGCGGGGAAGGGCTCTCTGAGAGCCTGTTAATTGATCATCTAGCCCATGATCAATATCAAAAATCAATCAAATAGTAAAAAAATGACGTGAGCTACGGAATAGGAGGTTGGTCTTAGCATTTGCTGAGGTGCTGGCCAATTTTGACTATTTGATAAAAAAAGACGATCCGATTGATCAACTAATCACCAGGTTTGTGCTCTGAAAAATTACTGAAGAAAGAAAAAAACGTCATTTGGAACAGTTGGTTGAAGTCTTGCGGCAAGCAAATTCCCCGAAGTGGCACAGCCGTTGCTCAGTAGTCCGTAGCCGACCACAAACATAACCGGGGCTAACAATGACCACTCAGACTGACACCAAAACGTTTGACGAAATGACCCGTTACATCCGGGTGCGCAGCCAGCCAGATGACAAGTTCGTCGAATTCGACTTCGCTATTGGCCATCCAGAGCTTTTTGTCGAGCTGGTTCTGCCTCGCGAAGCCTTCAAGATTTTCTGCAAGCACAACAACGTTGTCCATATGGACTCCGACATGATCCGCCAGATTGACGAAGACATGATCAAGTGGCGGTTTGGGGAGAGGGGAGAGCGTTACTAGGCCATACCCACATCACTCTGATCCACAAAAACAAAACGGAAAGGTTGATATGAGCATTGAAATCAAAACCACGTCGGTGGAACCCATTCGTCATACATACAGCCACATTGCTCGCCGTTTCGGTGACAAGCCGGCAACGCGCTATCAGGAAGCAAGTTACGACCTGGAGGCGAAAACCAACTTTCATTATCGCCCCCAGTGGGACTCAAGATACGAGCTCAATGACGATCGCCGTACCGCCATTCGCATGGCCGACTGGTATGCGGTGTCTGATCCCCGCCAGTTTTACTACGGCGCCTACGTGGGTAACCGGGCCAAAATGCAGGAAGCAGCCGAGACCAGCTTCGGTTTTTGCGACAAGCGCAACCTGCTGACCCGCCTGCCGGAACAAACTCAGAAGCAACTGCTGCGCCTGTTGGTGCCCCTGCGCCATGTTGAGCTGGGTGCCAACATGAACAACAGTAAGATTGCCGGTGAGGCGGTAGCCACCACCGTTTCACAGATGCACATCTACACCGCCATGGATCGTCTGGGCATTGGCCAGTACCTGTCTCGCGTTGCGCTGATGATCGACGGCAGTACCGGTAAAGCACTGGATGAGTCCAAAGGCTACTGGATGGATGATGAGCTGTGGCAGCCCATGCGCAAACTGGTGGAAGACACCCTGGTGGTTGATGACTGGTTTGAGCTGACCCTGGTACAGAACATTCTGATGGACGGGCTCATGTACACCCTGGTTTACGACAAGATGGATGCCTGGTTCGAGAGCCAGGGCGCGGAAGACGTGTCCATGCTCACCGAGTTTATGCGTGACTGGTACAAAGAATCCCTGCGTTGGACCAACGCCATGATCAAAGCGGTAGCCGGAGAGAGTGAGGCCAACCGCGAATTGCTCCAGAAATGGATCGACAACTGGGAACCGCAGGCCTACGACGCCCTCAAGCCACTGGCGGAAGCCTCCGTCGGTATTGACGCCCTCGATGAAGCCCGGGCGGAGCTTTCTGCCCGTCTGAAGAAATTCGGACTGCAGAGCCAGGGAGTCTCAGCATGAGTCAACTTGTATTTATTGTGTTCCAGGACAACGACGACTCTCGGTATCTCGCCGAAGCGGTAATGGACGATAACCCTCATGCGGAAATGCAGCACCAGCCTGCAATGATCCGGATTCAGGCCGAGAAGCGCCTGGTGATGAACCGGGAAACCATGGAGGAAAAGCTGGGGCGCGATTGGGATGTTCAGGAAATGCTCATAAATGTCATCAGTATCGGCGGCAATGTCGATGAAGACGATGATCACTTCATTCTTGAGTGGAAATAATTGGGAGAACCATCATGGCTGTTCAAAACAAGAAATTGAATCTCAAAGACAAATACCAGTACCTGACCCGCGACATGGGTTGGGAGCCAACCTATCAGAAAAAGAAAGACATTTTTCCGGACGAGGACTTTGAAGGTATTAAGATCACCGACTGGTCCCAGTGGGAAGATCCGTTCCGTCTGACCATGGATTCTTACTGGAAGTACCAGGCGGAAAAAGAGAAGAAGCTGTACGCCATTTTTGATGCGTTTGCCCAGAACAACGGCCACCAGAATATTTCAGATGCTCGCTACGTCAACGCCCTGAAACTGTTCCTTACCGGTGTGTCGCCGCTGGAGCACGCGGCCTTCCAGGGTTATGCCAAAACAGGTCGTCAGTTCAGTGGTGCCGGTGCGCGTGTGGCCTGCCAGATGCAGGCGATTGACGAGTTGCGTCATTCCCAGACCCAGCAACACGCCATGAGCCACTACAACAAACACTTTAACGGCCTGCACGATGCCGCACACATGCACGACCGGGTGTGGTTCCTGTCGGTGCCCAAGTCGTTCTTTGACGATGCCCGCACCGCTGGTCCGTTCGAGTTCCTGACCGCTATTTCGTTCTCGTTCGAATACGTGCTGACCAACCTGCTGTTTGTACCCTTCATGTCCGGTGCCGCCTACAACGGCGATATGGCCACGGTGACCTTCGGGTTTTCCGCCCAGTCCGATGAAGCGCGCCACATGACCCTTGGCCTTGAGGTGATCAAGTTCATCCTTGAGCAGCACGAAGACAACGTGCCCATCGTCCAGCGTTGGATCGACAAGTGGTTCTGGCGCGGTTTCCGCCTGCTCAGCCTGGTCAGCATGATGATGGATTACATGCTGCCGAACAAAGTCATGTCCTGGTCAGAGGCCTGGGAGGTGTACTACGAGCAGAACGGGGGTGCCCTGTTCAAGGATCTCGAGCGTTACGGCATTCGTCCGCCCAAGTACCAGGACGTCGCCAACGACGCCAAGCACCACCTGAGCCACCAGCTGTGGACCACTTTCTACCAGTACAGCCAGGCCACCAACTTCCACACCTGGATTCCAGAGAAGGAAGAGATGGACTGGATGTCGGAGAAGTACCCCGACACTTTCGACAAGTATTACCGCCCGCGTTACGAGCATTTGGCGAAAGAGGCCGCTGCTGGCCGCCGCTTCTACAACAACACCCTGCCGCAATTGTGCCAGGTGTGTCAGGTGCCGACCTTGTTCACCGAAATGGGTGCGCCCACCAAACTCAGTCACCGTCAATTGAAGTACGAAGGCGAGCGCTATCACTTCTGCTCTGAAGCCTGCTGTGAAATTTTCGAGCATGAGCCGGAGAAGTACATCCAGGCCTGGCTGCCGGTGCACCAGATCTATCAGGGCAACTGTGAAGGTGCAGACGTCGAGACCGTGGTGCAGAAGTACTACCACATCAATATCGGCGAGGACAATTTCGAGTACCTGGGCTCCCCGGACCACAAGCGCTGGTTGTCTATCAAGGGCGTGAAGCCGGCTGACGAGGACAAAAACGCAGCCTGATATTGATCCGGGAATCGTCCTGCTGCCGTTGGCGCCGGGCGATTAGCCCACAAAAACAACAAGGTGACCACTATGAGTGTTAACGCTTTATACGACTACAAGTTTGAAGCTAAAGACAAGGTTGAGAACTTCCACGGCATGCAGCTGCTGTATGTCTACTGGCCCGACCACCTGATGTTTTGCGCACCCTTCGCGTTGCTGGTGCAGCCGGACATGACATTCGGCGCCTTGGTGGACGAGATCCTCAAGCCAGCCACCGCGTCGCATCCGGATTCTGCCAAGGCGGATTTTCTGAAGGCGCAATGGCTGCTGAACGACGAGCCTTTTACACCGAATGCCGAGGCCAGCCTGGCCGACAACGGCATTGATCACAAAAGCATGCTGACGGTCACAACACCTGACCTCAAAGGCATGGCTGGCGTCGGATACTGAGGGTAGCGCTATGAGCCACACCGTAACTATCGAACCCATTGGCGAGCAGATTGAAGTGGAGGAAGGCCAGACCATCCTCGCGGCAGCGCTCCGTCAAGGCGTCTGGTTGCCGTTTGCCTGCGGCCACGGCACCTGCGCTACCTGCAAGGTGCAGGTGCTTGAGGGCGACGTCGAGATCGGCGACGCCTCACCGTTTGCTTTGATGGATGTCGAGCGGGACGAAGGCAAAGTGCTGGCGTGCTGCGCGACGGTCGAGAGCGACGTCACCATCGAAGCCGACATTGATGTTGATCCGGATTTTGAAGGCCATCCTGTTGAGGATTACGCCGCCACCGTGACCGATATTGTGGACTTGTCGCCGACCATCAAGGGTCTGCACCTGAAGCTGGACCGGCCCATGACGTTTCAGGCCGGCCAGTACATCAACATTGAGCTGCCGGGCGTCGACGGCGCCCGGGCCTTCTCTTTGGCCAATCAGCCCAGCAAGGCCGACGAGGTGGAACTGCACGTTCGCCTGGTCGAGGGCGGCGCGGCCACCACTTACATTCACGAGCAGCTGAAAGCCGGCGATGAACTCAAATTGTCCGGCCCCTACGGCCAGTTCTTCGTGCGCAGTTCCCAGCCCGGCGACCTGATTTTCATCGCCGGTGGCTCAGGCCTGTCCAGCCCGCAATCGATGATTATGGATCTGCTGGAGCAGAACGACGAACGTAAGATCGTGTTGTTCCAGGGCGCTCGCAACCAGGCTGAGCTTTACAACCGGGAGTTGTTCGAAGCCCTCGATCGTGACCATGACAACTTCACCTATGTGCCGGCGCTGAGCCAGGCGGAGGATGATGCCGACTGGAGCGGATACCAGGGCTATGTGCACGAAGCCGCCAAGGCACACTTTGATGGCCGATTCGCAGGCAACAAAGCCTACCTGTGTGGCCCGCCACCGATGATTGATGCCGCCATTACCGCGTTGATGCAAGGCCGGCTGTTCGAGCGGGACATCTTCATGGAGAAATTCCTGACAGCGGCCGACGGTGCGGAAGAAACCCAGCGTTCAGCCTTGTTCAAGAAGATCTGACCGGGAGATTGGCCATGGCCGGATTCCAGGTAATCAGCCGGACAACCGGCGATCACTTCAGCTGCCAGGAGGGCCAGAGCGTCCTCAAGGCGATGGAGCTTGCAGGTAAGAAGTGTGTCCCGGTCGGGTGCCGTGGCGGTGGCTGCGGTTTCTGCAAGATTCGGATTGTAGACGGTGATTTCGAGTGCGGAAAAATGAGCAAAGCCCATGTGCCGCCCGAGGCCATTGATAAGGGTGAGGTTCTGGCCTGCAGAATCTACCCGTTGACTGATTTGACCATAGAGTGCGTGCCTCAGCCTGAGGCGGCATTTGAAAAGCAGACAACAACAAAAGCTTAGAGGTAATTGTCATGAAAAAAGGTGTGATGCGCCCCGGCCACATTCAGATTCGCGTTCTTGATCTGGACGAAGCCGTCAAACACTACACAGACCTGATGGGTCTGATCGAAACCGACCGCGACGACCAGGGCCGTGTGTATCTGAAGGCCTGGACCGAAGTGGACAAATTCTCGGTGGTGCTGCGCGAGGCCGACGAGCCTGGTTGCGATTTCATGAGCTTCAAGGTGGTGGACGAAGCCACCCTGGTGCAGTTGGAAAAAGACCTGATTGATTATGGCGTTGAGGTCGAGCGGATCCCGGCGGACGAGCTGAAGGACTGCGGCCGCCGCGTTCGCTTTACCGTGCCTTCGGGCCACGCGTTTGAACTCTTCGCCGACAAGAAATACACCGGCAAATGGGGCGTCTCCAGCGTCAACCCAGAAGCCTGGCCCCGTGGCCTGCAAGGCATGAAGGCTGTGCGTTTTGACCACGCCCTGTTCTACGGCCCGGAACTGGCCGCGGTGTACGACATCTTCGTCAACGTATTGGGCTTTTATCTGGCCGAGCAGGTATTGGATCCCGAAGGCACCCGTGTGGCGCAGTTCCTGACCGTCTCCATGAAAGAGCACGACGTGGCCTTCATCCACCACGAAGAGAAAGGCAAGTTCCATCACGCCTCTTTCTTCCTGGATACCTGGGAAGCCGTGCTACGGGCGGCGGATCTGATCTCGATGACCGATACCTCGATCGATATCGGCCCGACCCGCCACGGTCTGACCCACGGCCAGACCATCTATTTCTTTGACCCGTCCGGCAACCGCAACGAAGTGTTCTGCGGCGGTGACTATCACTACCCCGACCACAAACCCATCACCTGGAAAGCCGAAGACCTCGGTAAGGCGATTTTCTACCACGATCGCGTACTGAACGAACGCTTCCTGACCGTGTTGACCTGATTAGGAACAGGCCGAACGGGATTCAATTTAACAGGACTAGGCAGCCATGAAAGAATTCAAGCACTTTATCAACGGCGAATATGTGGCCTCGGCCAGCGGTAAAACATTCGAAAATCGATCACCGGTGGACAACAGCCTGATTGGCCAGGTTCACGAGGCCGGGGAGGCGGAAGTCGATGCTGCCGTTCGTGCCGCTAAAGCCGCGCTTAAGGGCCCTTGGAGCAAGCTGACCCAAAAGCAGCGTGCCGCCATGTTGAACAAGATCGCGGATCGCATCAATGAGCGTTTCGACGAATTCCTGGCCGCAGAGTGTCTCGATACCGGCAAGCCACGTTCAATGGCCAGCCACATCGATATTCCCCGCGGTGCAGCTAACTTCAAGGAATTTGCGGATTCCATGAGTCATCCCACTGAGGGATTTCGCATGGAAACGCCCGATGCCAAGGGCGCAGTAAACCTAGGCCACCGCACACCCAAGGGTGTTGTTGCCGTGATCTCTCCATGGAACCTGCCACTGCTGCTGATGACCTTTAAAGTCGGTCCGGCATTGGCGTGTGGTAACACCGTCGTTGTGAAGCCGTCAGAAGAAACACCGGCCACAGCGACTCTGTTGGGCGAAGTCATGAATGAATGTGGCGTACCGGCGGGTGTCTTTAACGTGGTGCACGGTTTTGGCCCAAATTCCGCCGGAGCATTTTTGACCACTCACCCACTGGTTGATGCGATCACCTTCACCGGTGAAACCCGCACCGGTGAAATCATCATGAAAGCCGCCGCCGTTGGTCTGCGTAATGTGTCCATGGAGTGCGGCGGGAAAAACCCTGGCCTTGTGTTCGCCGACTGCGATCTCGAAAAAGCCGTGGAGGGCACGATGCGTTCTGCCTTCGTCAACTGTGGTCAGGTTTGCCTGGGCACAGAACGGGTCTATGTGGAACGCTCAATATTTGACCAGTTCCTCGCCCGTATGAAAGAAGAAGTGGCCAAGCTGAAACTGGGCCGACCAGAAGATCCCGATGCGAATTTCGGACCGCTGGTCAGCCTGGAGCATCGTGACAAAGTTAAAAGCTATTACGATCTGGCTCGCGAAGAGGGTGCAACCGTCGAGATTGGGGGAGGCATTCCCGATATGGGCGCAGAGCTGAACGATGGAGCCTGGATTGAACCGACTATCTGGACCGGCCTGCCTGAAGACGCCCGGGTTATCCGCGAGGAAATTTTTGGTCCGTGCTGTCACATCCGTCCGTTCGACACCGAAGAAGAAGCCATCGAGTTGGCGAATGACACCAGCTACGGTCTTGCTTGTGCCATCTGGACAGAAAATTCTGCCCGCGCTCTTCGCGTAGCGGAACAGATGGAGGTTGGTCTGGCGTGGGTGAACTCCTGGTTCCTGCGTGATCTGCGCACATCCTTCGGCGGCGCCAAACAATCCGGGCTTGGTCGCGAAGGCGGAGTACACGGTCTGGAGTTTTACACTGAAACCAAAAACATCTGCATTAAATTGTGAGGTAGCCATGAACGCACCTGTAGACAGCCCTGAAATCGGGCGTGAGATCACCGCGGCCGGCTACCGGACCAATGTGCACGATCACGGCGAAGGTGGATTTCCGTTGATGATGATCCACGGCTCCGGCCCCGGGGTGACCGCATGGGCTAACTGGCGCCTGGTGATTCCCGAGCTGGCCAAACACCGCCGGGTGGTTGCGCCAGACATGCTCGGTTTTGGCTACAGCGAACGCCCGGAAGACCAGATCTACAAACGCGAGCGTTGGGTGAAGCACGCCATCGGTGTGATGGACGAGCTGGGGCTTGAGCAGGTCGATCTGGTCGGTAATTCCTTCGGTGGTGGCCTGGCGTTGTCGTTAGCCATCGAGCACCCGGAGCGCGTTCGCCGTCTGGTGCTGATGGGTTCTGTCGGGGTCAGCTTTCCGATCACCAAAGGCCTGGATGAAGTCTGGGGTTACCAGCCATCTCTGGAAACCATGCGCCGGTTGATGGATGTGTTTGCCTTCAACAAGGGCCTGCTAACCGATGAACTGGCAGAGATGCGTTATCAGGCCAGCGTTCGTCCTGGCTTCCAGGAGTCGTTTGCTGCCATGTTCCCGGCCCCGCGTCAGCGTTGGGTAGACAACCTGGCCAGCCCCGAAGAGGCGATTCGCGCGCTGCCCCACGAGACGCTGATCATTCACGGCCGCGAAGACGAAGTGATTCCTCTGGAAGCGTCACTCAAGTTGGCCGAACTGATTGATCGTGCCCAGTTACACGTGTTTGGCCGTTGTGGCCATTGGACCCAGATTGAACATGCCAGTCGGTTTGCCCGCCTGGTTGATGATTTCCTGAACGAAGCGGATCAAGCCGCTGCCGGAGGTAAGTAATGGAACAGGCAAAGATCCAGGCGTTCGGTGACGAACTCTACGAAGCCATGATCAAGCGGGAGGCGGTGTCTCCGCTCACCAGCCGTGGCGAAGACATCAGCATTAACGATGCCTACCACATCTCCCTGCGCATGCTGGAACGCCGGCAGGCGGCCGGAGCGCGGGTGATCGGTAAGAAAATTGGTGTCACCAGCAAGGCGGTGATGAACATGCTGAACGTACACCAGCCCGATTTCGGTTACCTGACCGACGACATGGTGTTCAACAGCGGTGAAGCCGTGCCCATCAGCGACCGGCTGATTGCGCCACGGGCTGAGGGCGAGATCGCCTTCATCCTGAAGAAAGACCTGACCGGCCCGGGCGTGACCAACGCCGATGTGCTGGCGGCCACCGAATGCGTCATGCCCTGTTTCGAAATCGTCGATTCCCGAATTCAGGACTGGAAGATCGCCATTCAGGACACCATCGCCGACAACGCCTCCTGTGGCCTGTTTGTGCTCGGTGACAACGCGGTCTCCCCCCGGGACGTTGACCTGGTGACCTGCGGCATGGTGGTGGAAAAGAACGGTTCCATCATCAGCACCGGTGCCGGCGCGGCTGCATTGAGCTCTCCGGTGAACTGCGTGGCCTGGCTGGCCAACACCCTGGGTGAGTTCGGCATTTCCCTGAAGGCAGGTGAAGTCATCCTGTCAGGCTCCCTGGTACCGCTGGAGCCGGTGAAAGCCGGTGACACCATGCGTGTGGACATTGGCGGGATTGGCAGCGCGTCTGTGCGCTTTGTCTGATCCGGACCGAATGAGGACAAGATTATGAGCAAGAAACTGAAAGCCGCCATCATCGGCTCGGGCAACATCGGCACCGACCTGATGATCAAGATCCTGCGTAACGGCAAGCACATCGAAATGGGCGCCATGGTCGGCATCGACCCGGAGTCCGACGGCCTGGCCCGCGCCAGCCGCATGGGCGTTGCCACCACCCACGAAGGCGTGGATGGCCTGGTCAAGATGCCGGAATTTGCCGACATCGACATCGTGTTTGACGCCACCTCCGCCGGTGCTCACATGCACAACGAAGTGTTCCTGCGCGGCCACAAGGAAAGCCTCAAGATCATTGACCTGACGCCGGCGGCCATCGGCCCCTACTGCGTCCCGGTGGTGAACCTGGAGCAGAACCTGAGTGAGGGCAACGTCAACATGGTCACCTGTGGTGGCCAGGCCACCATTCCGATGGTGGCTGCCGTCTCCCGCGTGGCGAAAGTGCACTACGCCGAAATCGTCGCGTCTATCTCTTCGAAGTCCGCTGGCCCCGGTACCCGCGCCAACATCGACGAGTTCACCGAAACCACCTCCAAAGCCATCGAAGTGGTCGGCGGTGCCCGCAAGGGCAAGGCCATCATCATCCTGAACCCGGCCGAGCCACCCCTGCTGATGCGCGACACCGTGTACGTGCTGTCAGAGGCCGCCGACAAAGCCGAGGTGGAAGCCTCAGTGGAAGAAATGGTGAAAGCGGTCAACAGCTACGTGCCCGGCTATCGCCTGAAGCAAAAAGTGCAGTTCGACGACATTCCCGCTGACCAGCCCATGAACGTTCCTGGCCTGGGGCACTTCAGTGGCCTGAAGACCTCCATCTTCCTGGAAGTCGAAGGCGCCGCCCATTACCTCCCGGCCTACGCCGGCAACCTCGACATCATGACCTCCGCGGCCCTCGGCACCGCCGAGCGCATCGCCGAGTCACTGATCAACTGAGGAGATTGAACCATGACGAATCCCGGTAAAAAACTCTACATCTCCGACGTGACCCTGCGCGATGGCAGCCACGCCGTACGCCACCAGTACAGCATCAAGAACGTGCAAGACATCGCCCGTGCCCTGGACAAGGCCAAAGTCGATTCCATCGAAGTCGCCCACGGCGACGGCCTGCAAGGCTCCAGCTTCAACTACGGCTTTGGTGCCCACACCGACCTGGAGTGGATCGAGGCCGTGGCCGAAGTGGTCACCCACTCACAAATCGCCACCCTGCTGCTGCCCGGCATCGGTACCGTGCACGACCTGGACAACGCCTACCAGGCCGGTGCTCGCATCGTCCGCGTGGCCACCCACTGCACCGAAGCCGATGTCTCCAGACAGCACATCGAACACGCCCGCAAGCTGGGTATGGACACCGTTGGCTTCCTGATGATGAGCCACATGCAGACCCTGCAAGGGTTGGCGGAACAGGCAAAGCTGATGGAAAGCTACGGCGCCACCTGCCTGTACGTGGTGGACTCCGGCGGTGCCATGAACATGAACGACATCCGGGACCGCTTCCGCGCCCTGAAAGACGTGCTCAAGCCGGAAACCCAAACCGGCATTCACGCCCACCATAACCTGGCCCTGGGTGTCGCTAACTCCATCGTGGCGGTGGAAGAAGGCTGTGACCGCATCGACGCCAGCCTGGCCGGCATGGGTGCCGGTGCCGGCAACGCGCCGCTGGAAGTGTGCATGGCCGCCTTCGACAAGCTGGGCTGGAACCACGGCACCGATGTGTACGCCCTGATGGATGCCGCCGACGACATCGTACGCCCGCTGCAGGATCGCCCGGTACGCGTTGACCGCGAAACCTTGGCGCTCGGCTACGCTGGCGTTTACTCCAGCTTCCTGCGTCATTCGGAAGTAGCGGCGCAGAAGTATGGCCTGAAGACGGTGGATATTCTCGTTGAACTGGGCAAACGCCGGATGGTAGGTGGTCAGGAAGACATGATTGTAGATGTGGCGCTGGACCTGCTGGCGGCACAAAAGGAGCAGAACGCATGAGCAAGACACTGACCAACGAACAGATGCTGGCGCTGGCCGAGCATGTGGAAAACGCAGAACTGCAGGCCCACGACATCACGAAAGTCACCAATCAGTATCCGGATATGACTTTTGAAGATGCCTACGACGTGCAGTGGGAAATCCGCCGCCGCAAAGAAGCCCGTGGCAACAAAGTGATCGGCATGAAAATGGGGCTGACCTCCTGGGCCAAGATGGCCCAGATGGGTGTCGAAACCCCGATCTACGGCTTCCTGGCGGATTACTTCAGCGTGCCGGACGGCGGCGTGGTCAACACCAAAGAGTTGATTCACCCGAAAATCGAAGCCGAGATCGCCTTCGTGACCAAGGCGCCGTTGCACGGCCCGGGCTGTCACATCGGTGACGTATTGGCGGCCACGGACTTCGTGATTCCGGCCGTGGAAGTGATCGACTCGCGCTACGAGAACTTCAAGTTCGATCTGATCAGTGTGGTGGCCGATAACGCCTCCTCCACTCGCTTTATCACTGGTGGCCAGATGGCGGATGCGTCCTCTGTGGATCTGAAAACGCTCGGCGTGGTTGTTGAAAAGAATGGGGAAGTGGTGGATGTAGGTGCCGGTGCAGCTGTGCTTGGCCACCCGGCGTCCAGTGTCGCTATGCTGGCGAACCTGTTGGCAGAACGAGGTGAACACATCCCGGCTGGTACTTTCATTATGACCGGTGGTATTACCGCGGCCATCACGGTGGAAGCCGGTGACAACATCACCGTTCGTTACCAGGGCCTGGGCACCGTCTCCGCCCGTTTCGAATAAGGAGGTTTTATGCCTATTGCCCAGATCAACATTGTGGAAGGTCGGACGGATGAGCAAAAGGAACGCCTGATTCACGAAGTGACAGAGGCCATCGTGCGCACTCTGGATGCTCCTATTGAGAGCGTTCGAGTGATCCTCAATGAGATGCCCAAGCAGCACTTCGGTATTGGTGGGCAGTCAGTGAAAAAGCTGGGGCGTTGACCCCGGCTTTCTCTGTACAGGCTTTCAAGGAGAAGAATCGTGAGCAAGCTTCCCGTGTTGTTTGTGTCCTGCCACGCTAAAAACCTTATGGCACAGGGTCCGGCCAGCTCAGGCCCTGCGAGGATGATCTGGGGAAAGCGGTACGAGAGCGTGGTTGTGATCAGAACGGCCTCAGAGCGGGACTCTCCTGAGATCCATCAGGTGAGAGGTGAGGACGGCTGTGCTGAGAAGATACATTCGCTGCTAGTAACCCAGGGCTTTGCACCCGATGTCTGTTCCGGCGACTTTGAAAACTGCGAGGCTCTGCTTGGAACCCTGCTGGCCGAAGTCCCCGAAGAGGTGGTCGAGCTCATCCTGAATACCGGGATGAGTGAGCTGGAGTACCGGCGCGTTGGTCTCTCTCTGGAGGCACTGCGAGAGCATAATGTTCTCATCATTTGTCTGGACGATAAGGCCGGCCATGGCCAGGACAGCCGTGTGTCGCTGTACGACCATCATCTACGTGAATTGCTTAATAGCTGGGTACAGGACCAGCAGTGGGGCGCCGTTATGTCGTTCAAGGGCGACACGCCCCGTTCCACACAAAGCGACCGAGTTGATGATCCAACGGTCTGTCTGCTGAACGCAGCGTTTACCCTCGGTGGTTCACAGTTTCCGCACCGAATGTTCAGTAGCGGAATGAACAATACCGCGCAGATGCTCTCTGGATTTGGTTGGATGAGGTAACCATGACACACTGTGATACAAAGGATTTTGTGCAACCAGGATTTACATTGACTGAAACCGCCGCTCTGCAACTGTTGCAAAGCGCTGTCGAAAAGGCCAGTGAGCTGGGTATCAAGGCCACCGTCGCGGTGGTAGACCCATCCGGTCGACTGCTGGCGTTTGTACGAATGGCCGGGTCCTTCCTGGTGTCCTCGGAGCTGGCCGAAAAGAAAGCCTGCACCGCAGCGGGCATGGGCGTTGACAGTGCCGAGCTCGAGAGCATGTTGGGTTCCGCAAAACCGAGGGTTCTCGATGGCCTGGTCAAGGCCCGGGACTTCACCGTGATTGGTGGCGGTGTACCCCTTTACTGGAACGAGATGTTGGTTGGTGGCATTGGGGTTTCCGGTGGCAGTGAAGATGAGGATATCGAGTGCGCTCAGGCTGCCGCCCGGTTGATCTGTACATGACGCGGCTGTTTGCGATACTAGGCCTCTTTTCCGCTTAATCAGTCGACAAAGAGGGGCCTGCTGACATGCTCAAAATACTAATGATCGGTGCCGGGGGTATCGGAGGCTACTACGCGGCCAGGCTGGCTGAGGCTCGTCATGACGTTGTCCTGACGGCAAGGGGTGAGCACCTCGCGGCCTTGAAAGCGAACGGTCTGACCGTGGATTATCAAGGTCAGATTCTCAAGTATCGGCTGACGACCTATGGGCACGCCGAGTTGATTCGTGCGTGCAAGTGCGACGATTTCGACCTGATTGCCATCGCCTTGAAATCGACCGCGACGGAGCCGGTCATGGCCGAGTTGTCTGACTGGCTGCAAGTCGGCACTGTGCCTGTGTTGTCCCTGCAAAATGGTGTCGATAACGAACCGGCAATCGCCAATGTTGTGGGTGAGATGCGCGTGCTGGGCGGCTTGGCTGTGCGCATAGGTGGGCATATCGTCGGCCCTGGCGAAGTGTTCGCAGAAGGCGTGGCCCAGATCGTATTGGGTGCCTGGCCCACCCAACAAACGGACGACCCGCGAGCGGATCTGCTGAAGATGTTGGAGATTGCCTTTAACGAGGCGGGTATTCCAACTACCGTTTCCGATAACATCCGCTACCAACTCTGGCGCAAGTTGGTGATCAACAATGGCGTCAATCCCCTTTCCGCCCTGACCGGTTTGGATACCCGCAGCCTAACCCACCACCCGGAGTTCGGCAAGGTGGTCTATGGCATGATGGCGGAAACCGTGACGGCATCAAAAGCGGATGGTGTGAACCTGACCAAGAACGACCTGGACGATATGTTCGAGCTGATCAGCAACTTCAACGCCATTAAAACCTCTATGCTGGTGGACAAGGAAAAGGGCCGGCCGCTGGAGCTGGACAGCATTGCCGGGGCAGTGCTGCGGCGGTGTGAGAGGCTGGGGGTAGAGGCGCCGTACACCTTTACCGTGAACGCGTTGTTGCGTCAGTAAGCCAGCTTTTCTGCCTGGTTGTTCGCTAGCTACCGATGTATAATCCCGCCCCTCCGCAGGAGAGAGGGCACCTGCCCCGCCGAAGGCGCAAACTCCCATAAACGCTCAGGCACATGTACTGCGGGCTTCATTTAAAGCCGACTGGAGAGAGGCTGCTCAGGCAGTCCACCGAAGGGGCAAGCAGAGCACGGCTCTGTAAACTCTCAGGTATCAGGGACAGGGGGAGAGGCCACAGAAACGCAGGAGAACTGTGTGCTGACCCTTATCTATATGGTTGCTATAACCGCCGAAGCCATGTCTGGAGCACTGACTGCCGGGCGCAGGAACATGGATATCTTCGGAGTGGCGGTGATTGCCTTTCTGACCGCACTGGGCGGTGGAACGGTTCGGGATATCCTGCTGGGCAACTTTCCGGTGACCTGGACCCAGCATCCCCGCTATATCTACATGACCATTGCGGGTGGTTTGATCACTATCGTGATCGCACGTTTCATGCGCCACTTGCACCAACTCTTTCTGGTACTTGATGCGATTGGCCTGGTCGCCTTTACGGTGATTGGTTGTAACGTTGCGCTGACATTGGGCTACGACACGGTTGTGGTGGTGATGTCTGGTATTACCACCGGGATTTTCGGTGGCATTCTGCGCGACATCATGTGTAACCGGACGCCTCAGGTCCTGCGCCACGAACTCTATGCCAGCGTCTCTTTGGTGGTGGCTTTGCTTTATCTGGCCTTGCTGCACCAGGGGGTGGACCAGAACATTACCCTGCTGGCTGCGTTCAGCCTCGGGCTGCTGCTACGAATGGCGGCCATCCGCTGGAAGCTGTCGCTGCCGGTATTCAGCTATGGGCAGGCTCGTTGGGAATAGCCGCTGAGCAAAGCCGTACCACGAATCGCGTTGAATCACGGCTGGGACGGTTCGATGGTCTCGGGCTCCGCTTTCTTGGCTGAAAAGTCGTTGTTCAGAAAGACTTCTGATAGGATCGCCTGCTCAATATAGCTGCGCTGGCCGGGCTTGGTCGGGAGCCGGACCGTCAGGTGAATTTCGCCGGCAACCGGTGCCTGAATGGTCACTCTGGGGTCCACAGAGGGTACCTCCAAGCCGCGAGCAGAGCCGATTTTCTTCATGTGTTTCCTGGCACTGTCCAGATAGGGCTGGCATTGCTGGCTTGCCGCCTCCAGCAGGGCTTTTTGGGCGGCTGGCCAGTTGTCCTCGCGTTTGAAGGGCACGGTGAACACGTGGAAGTCCCAATGGTCGGTAAAGCTCTCATTGACGATGGGCTCAGAAACGAACAGTGCATTGGGCAGGACAATCATGCGCCCGGTGCGCTGATGGCTGGTTTTCCCCGGTCCAACCTCAAGAATGATGGTGGTCAGCAGCGTTTGGTCGATCACATCACCTCTGAAATCCTTTACCTGAATGCGGTCGCCAATACTGAACGAGCCCGCACCGCCTTTCAGAATGGAACCCGATACGCAAAGAATCAGCTCTTTGGTGGCGACAACAAGCGCGACTGCGATGGCGACGATGGACAGCGCCAGTGATCGAAGCTGCTCACCCCAGATGAACACCAGTCCGAATATTGCCAACAGCACAAAGGCATTTCGTGAGTTAACCAGAAGCCGTCCGCGCAAATCGGACGATGCCACATTTCGGCGGATAACGCCGGCAGTCAGCATGCGCAGGATAAACAGTGCGGCAATAAGAAGGAATGTGCTGATAAATAACGGCACAGCATTATCCGGCAGACTGATATTCTCAGGTAACCAGGTCAGGCCTTCATACACGGTCGTCGTCCTTGGCTATAGGGTCGGGTGAGTATCGCCAGGCTAAGGCATCATTCAAAGGAAGCCTGAGCTCCCGCCAGCATCAGATTAGACCGGCTAGCGGCCCGCTCCATGATAGCCAGTTTGTATGAGGCGTCCTCTTTGAAGGCCTTGGCCAGTGTACTTGGAACGTCGGCTGCGGTGGGAATGTCTGCGGTCATTGGATTGACCGGCCT